>NZ_LDWR01000099.1 GCF_001039005.1 Burkholderia cepacia | reverse complement strand
CCGGCGTGGCCGGCGTGCCGCCAATCTGGCCGCCCGCGATCTGCACGTTCTGCGCGGTGATCGCCGACGACACGTCGACCGGCGTCAGGCCGTAGTTCGTCAGGCGGTTCGGGTCGAGCCAGATCCGCATCGCGTACTGCGAGCCGAACAGCGTGACGGTACCTACGCCGTTCAACCGGCTGATCGGATCCCTCACGTGCGATGCCACGTAATTCGCGAGATCGTCTCTCGACATGCTGCCGTCTTCGGAGTTGAAGGCGAGCACCAGCAGGAAGCTGCTGCTCGACTTCGTCACCGACAGACCGAGCTGCTGCACGACCTGCGGCAGGATCGGCGTCGCGAGCGACAGCTTGTTCTGCACCTGGACCTGGGCAATGTCGGGGTTCGTTCCAGGTGCAAAGGTCAGTGTGATCGTCGCGTTACCCGAGTCGTCACTCGTCGACGACATGTACAGGAAGTTGTCGAGACCGCTCATCTGCTGCTCGATCACCTGCGTCACCGTGTCTTCCACCGTCTTCGCGGAAGCGCCCGGATAGTTCGCGGTGACCTGGATCGATGGCGGTGCGATCGGCGGATACTGCGCAATCGGTAGCGTGAAGATCGCCGCAACCCCGGCCAGCATCAGGATGATGGCGATCACCCACGCGAAGATCGGGCGATCGATAAAAAACTTTGCCATGAAACAGGCTCCCTGTTATTGCGCGCTCGAAGCAGCGGCAGCACTCGCCGACGCGGCGCCCGATGCGGCATCGGCCGCCGGTGCGAGCTGCGCCGGCACCGACTTCACGGTCACGCCCGGATGCACCTTGTCGGCACCCTGCACGATCACGTGATCGCCCGCCTCCAGACCACCTTCGACGATCCAGTCCTGACCGTCCGTACCGATCGTCGTCAACGGACGAGACTCGACCTTGTTGGCCGCGTTCACGATCAATGCGATCGCCTGGCCCTTCTGGTCGTGCGTGACGCCGATCTGCGGTACCAGGAACGCGTTCTCGTTCACGCCTTCCTCGATCCGTGCGCGCACGAACATCCCCGGCAGCAACACCTTGCCCGGATTCGGGAAGAGCGCGCGGACCGTCACCGAGCCGGTGGTCTGGTCAACCGTCACGTCCGAGAACTGCAGCTTGCCCGGCTCCGAATAAGTCTTGCCGTCCTCCAGGATCAGCGACACCTTCGCGGCCCCCGGGCCGGTCGTCTTCAGACGCCCGCTCTGCACGTCCTGACGCAGCTTCAGCCCTTCGAGGCTCGACTGCGTGAGGTCGACGTACACGGGGTCGAGCTGCTGCACCGTCGACATCAGCGTCGCCTGGCTCGCCTGCACGTAGGCGCCCGGCGTCACCTGCGAGATGCCGACGCGGCCGGTGATCGGCGAGACCACATCGGTGTAGCCGAGGTTGATCTGCCCGGTGTCGACCGCTGCCTTGCCAGCCGCGACGTCCGCCGCGGCCTGACCTTGCGCGGCCACCGAGTTGTCGTAGTCCTGCTTGCTGACCGCGTTCGCGGCCACCAGCACCTTGTAGCGTGCGACCAGCGCGTTCTGCGTCACGAGGTTTGCCTGCGCCCTCGCCAGCGTCGCCTTCGCGCTGTTCAACGCGGCGACGTACGGCGCCGGATCGATCTTGTAGAGACGCTGGCCGGCCGTGACGTCCGCGCCTTCGGTAAATTCACGACGCAGCACGATACCGTCGACGCGTGCGCGCACCTGCGCGACGAGGAACGCGCTGGTGCGGCCCGGCAGTTCGGTCACCGCCGGCACGGCTTGCGGCTGCACGGTAACGACGCCGACTTCCGGCGTTTGCGGCGGCGGCGCCGATTCTGTTTTCCCGCACGCGGCCAGGAAAACGGCAGCCGTTGCGGCAGTGATTAAGCGGTATGGAACCCGTTCGACGCGCATGGAGCGACCTCTGTGTGTAACCAATGGAATAAGTGCAGCACCCGACGGGAGCGCAACACGGATCTGCCTCGTGGTGCAGATCGAAAACCTGAATTGCCAAACTGCAAATGCGATAACCCCATGACCGCTGCCGCCAACATCACAAAGCCCTACCAGAGACCACGCCATGTGTTCAAGCATGAGTTGGTTGCCATAGGACAAATTCGACCGTACCATCTCACCACACATACATCCAAGGATGTATATATATTTGATGTAGGCATCCTAATTTATTAGTCAATAGCAGGCCAACAAACTTTTGTTTCGAATCCGTACCATTTGAACAGGCGACCCGCTATGGTCCGACGTACTAAAGAAGACGTGCTCATTACCCGGAACAAGCTCCTTGATGCTGCTGAACTTGTCTTTTTTGAAAAAGGTGTTTCGCACACTACTCTCGAGGATATCGCTCAACGTGCGGGACTCACGCGTGGGGCTATCTACTGGCACTTTAAGCATAAAAGCAACTTGTTCGACGCAATGCTGGAGCGCGTCCAGCTACCAATTGACGAACTCAAAAAAATGTCGGATCGATCGAAGATCAATCCAATCCTGAGACTGCGAAAAATTCTGGTCGGATGCTTGCTTGGTGTCACGCGCGATCCTCAACTGAATAGAGTTTTCAGCATCCTGTTTCTTAAATGCGAATACATGGGAGAAACTGACCCCATGTTCTTGCGTGCCAAAATTTCCACATCGGAGATATTGGAACAATTACAGCAGATACTAATTTCAGCCATCGAAAAAAAGCAATTACCAGAAAGGCTTGACACATGGCGGTCAGCACTTATGCTTCACACTTTTGTCTGCGGCTTCGTTCGAGACATGCTAATACTTCCGGACACAATTGATGCAGAGAAACATGCAAGAAAACTGATTGATGGATGCATAGACATGCTGAGATACAGCCGAGCGATGCGAAAAAGTAGATCAATCTGACCAACGAATTCGCGACCTTGCACACCCGCCCAACTCGGCGCACCTATTATTCAATCACAAGACTTATTCGCTTCGGGTCGATGCACACTGGCCTGACCAATCTAGAGCTGCTCCGAGAAGAAAACTCCTAGTTCGCCGATATGATTCCGATATCGATCAATCCCATCGAAGACACTCGTCCGTAATGCGATGGATTCGCTCGGCGGCCCAGTTCCGGCCGAGAGGATCGCAGTGGTACCAATGCTCAGCTTTCTGGTGCCAGTTATGAAAAGCACCTCGTCGACCTCGATTATCTGCTCGACCATGCTGATCAGGATCAACACGTCGATGACCTACTCCGCGTTCCGCGCCTGTTCCGGCTATGGCATAGATCGCACTGATCTGCGCTACATTGTGTTATTGGATCGCCTGCGTCGACTTTCTCAACTTCGCGACCTCATCTGCGCTCACCGCTGGCGATCGGTTATTCCAGCCTGCACGAACGAACGTCAGCACGTCGGCTATCTGCCTGTCATTGAGCACCGGCGCGTACTCCGGCATCGGATACGGCGACGGAATGCCATCAATCACAAGGTCGCTCGCACCGTTCAACGTCACATTGATGAGTGATGACGCATCGCGCTCCATGACATTCGGATTGCCCGCCAACGGTGCCAGCATCGGCGCGAAACCCCGGCCATCCGCTCCGTGACAATGCATGCAGTACTCGGCGTAGATCCGCGCGCCGGCATCGCTTGCCGGACGCGTCAGCAACGCCCTCGTTGCCTGTCCATCATATGAATATCGCAGTGCACCTGCACTGCCCACGGCAGGCAGCGACTTCAGGTAGGTTGTCATCGCGGCAATATCGATATCGGTCATGGCCTGCGTGCTGTTGTTGATCACGCCGGTCATCGAGCCGAATGCGGATGCGTGCGAATTCGCACCGGTCTTCAGGAATGCCACAAGATCCACCTCAGACCAGCGCCCCAGTCCGACGTTATGCTCACCGGTCAGGTTGGACGCGAACCAGCCGTCCAGCGCAGCACCCGTCAGATATGCGACGCCGCTTTCATCCAGCGCCTTCTCCTGGAACGCAAAGCCTCGCGGCGTATGACATGAACCGCAATGGCCCAAGCCCTGAACCAGGTACGCCCCACGATTCCATGCTACGTCCTTGGTGGGCTTGTCCTGATAGGCGCCTTTGTCGAGGAACACCATGTTCCACAGCTTCAATGGCCAGCGCATATTGAGCGGCCACGGAATGTTCGACTCGCGATTGACCTGCTGCACCGGTGCCACACCTTTCATGAAGAACGCGTAGAGCGCCTTCACATCGTCGTCGTTGACCTTCGCATATGAGGGATACGGCATCGCCGGATACAGGTTGTGCCCGTCACGGGCTACCCCCTCGCGCAACGCGCGGGCAAAATCTTCCTCGGTGTAACGTCCGATACCGGTGCCCGGATCGGGCGTAATGTTGGTGGCGTATATCTCGCCCATGGGCGTCGTCATCCGCAGGCCGCCCGCAAACGGCTTGCCGTGAGGCGCCGAATGGCAGGCCACGCAATCGCCCAGCTTCGCCAGATAAGCGCCGCGCTGCACCAGTGCATCATCCGCAGCGCGCGCACTCGACTGCAGCGCCAACAGCAACGCCAGGCTCAGCGTAACAATCCTCATTGCGCCGATAAGCTTCAATGTCTTGGCCATAACCGATTCTCGCTCAGGCGCTTCGCAGTTGATCGCCGACCGGCAAGCGCCGCAGCCGCTTGCCCGTGGCCGCGTAGATGGCGTTCACCACAGCAGGCGCCAAGGCTGCCGTGCCAGGCTCGCCGATCCCGCCGGGCGCCTCGGTGCTCTTCACGATATGCACTTCGATATTGGGCGTCTGGTCGATGCGCAGCATGCGGTAATCGGTGAAGTTGCTTTGCTCGACGCGACCGTCCCTGATCGTGATCTCGCTATACAACGCCGCCGTGACGCCGAAGATGATGCCGCCCTGCACCTGCGCTTCAATGGTGTCCGGATTGACGACCATGCCGCAATCGACCGCGCATACCACGCGGTTCACTGTTACTTCTCCGTGATCGACTCTCACGTCTGCGACCATCGCAAAGAAACTCCCGAACGCATGCATGACCGACACACCGCGTCCTCGCCCTTGCGGGAGGCCGGTGCTGCCCCAGCCGGCCGCGCGGGCAGCTGTATCGAGGACGTTCAGAACACGCGGCGACTTGCCGAGCAGATCGCGCCGATATTTCACAGGATCCACCTTGGCCTGTGCCGCCAGTTCGTCGATGAAGCATTCCACCACGAAGGTGCCGCGGGTAGCCCCGACGCCGCGCCAGAACGCGGTCGGCACCGCGCGTGGTTCTTGACGCACGTAGTCGACAACCTGGTTCGGCAAGTCATATGGCAGGTTGGCTGAGACTTCTACTGCATCGGGATCGAGACCATGCTGGAATGCCGGCGGCGCATAGCGTGCCATGATCGACGAGCCGACGATCCGGTGTTGCCATGCAATCGGCTTGCCGTTCGCGTCGAGTCCCGCTGAAATCTTGTCGTAGTAATACGGCCGGTACAAGTCGTGCTGAATGTCTTCCTCGCGCGTCCAGACCACTTTGACCGGCGTGCCCACCTGCTTGCCGATCTTCAGCGCCTGGATCGCCATATCGACTTCGAGACGGCGCCCGAAGCCGCCACCAAGCAGATGGTTGTGCACCGTGATTTTCCCGGCCGGCAGACCGGTGATTTGCACCGCCACATCGACGATCCGCGTCGGCACCTGCGTGCCCAACCATATATCGCAGCCGTCGGCACGCACGTGTACCGTACAGTTGACCGGCTCCATCGTGGCGTGAGCCAGGAACGGCTGCTGATATACCGCGTCGACGCGTGCCCTCGCCCCCGAGAAACCCTTTTCCACGTCGCCATCTTTGCGCGCTACGGCGCCCGCTCCATCGTTCGCCGCGCCAGCAAGGTCGTCGACGATCTGCGTCATCGAGAGCGTCGCGCCAGCCCCCTCGTTCCACTGGATATCCAGCGCGGCAAGCCCGCGTTTGGCCGCCCATGTGTGATCACCGATTACGGCCACGGCATTGTCCACCTTGACGACCTGACGTACGCCGGCAATCTTCTTCGCGTTGCCGTCGTCGACACTGGCGAGCGTGCCGCCGAACACCGGACACGTCGCAATCGCCGCGTAGACCATATCCGGCACCCGTACGTCGAGGCCGAACAGCGCAGTGCCATCCACCTTCTCCGGCGAGTCGAGACGCTTGACCGCCGTGCCGATGATCCGGAAGTCCTTTGGATCTTTAAGCGGTACATTCTGCGGCACCGGCAGCTTTGCCGCGGCATTGACCAGTTGACCGTAACCGATGCTGCGCCGGCTGGCGGCATGAATCACATGTCCAGCATGGGCATGACAGCTGGTCGGATCGACGTGCCATTGCTGCGCCGCTGCATTGATGAGCAACATCCGGGCAGTCGCGCCAGCCTTGCGCATCGGATCCCATGCATATCGAATCGATGTCGAGCCACCGGTTGCCTGAGCACCGAGCAGCGGGTCCATGAAGCGCGTCGCATCAGGCGGTGCATGATCGAGCGTGACGCTCTCGAGCGATACCTCCAGCTCTTCGGCGATCAGCATCGGAATCGACGTATAGACGCCCTGGCCCATTTCGACCTTCGGGATCACCAGCGTGACACTGCCCGCAGTGTCGATCTGGATGAACGCATTCGGTGCAAACACACCAGCCGGTGCCGGTTCACTTGCGTCCCCGCCGATCATCGATTTACCTGCCTGGCCCTGTCCCTGGCTTAACGCTGACACGCTGAAACCGAGCAGCAGGCCACCACCCGCCGCCACGCCCACCGTCGCACCGAACTTCAGAAAGGCGCGGCGCGAAAAATGCGGGCCATTCGCGTCCGGCACAGCCCCGGCAGCAGCCTGGGCATCAGGGGCGCCGTTCGCGGCGTCTTGCGCATCAAGCAGTCCTTGCGACATGTCATACCTCCTTTGCGGCTTGTTTGATTGCCGCGCGGATGCGGTTGTAGGTACCGCAGCGACAGATGTTGCCGGCCATGGCCGCGTCGATGTCCGCGTCAGTGGGATTGGGGTTTTGCGCAAGCAGCGAGGCAGCCGACATCACCTGTCCCGACTGACAGTAGCCGCACTGCACCACGTCGATCTGACGCCAGGCCTGCTGCACCTTCTTGCCCGCAGGCGTTTCGCCGACCGCTTCGATCGTGGTGATTTTCTTGTCGCCGACCGCCGCCACCGGCAACACGCACGAGCGCACCGCCGCACCGTCCAGATGCACGGTGCAGGCACCACACTGGGCGATCCCGCAGCCGAACTTCGTACCGGTCAGGCCGACCAGATCGCGCAAGACCCACAGCAAAGGCATGTCGGGCGGGGCCGCCACGATATGCGTCTTTCCATTGATGTTGAGCGTTGTCATAGGAGACTCCGATTGCAGATTATTGTTTGGACGGCTGGCACGACGGCATCAGACCATGCATGCTGCTGCACTGGCTCGATTCCGGGTATGAACGAGTCTGTCGATCCCGATCGGCCTTCAAGCCGCCTTGGTGCGGGAGTTCGAACCCCGGCATCAGATCGACTGGAGCGCATAGCTCTGCTTGCCCTCGGCACGAAGTTGACGTCCGATGCGGCGAATCTCGGCCTCTCCCCGCTGAAGCGCCTCGGCACTGGTGTGCACGGAGTAGTGGCCGAGCACGAGTTCGTAAGGGTGCTGAGTGGCGGAACCCAGCACGAAGCGCGTGTCGCCCTCGGCGACCAGTTCGATGGCCGTCTCGGCGCGCTCGAAGATCGCGACCTCTCCGCGCGTGATGCGGGATGACGCACGCAGTGCGCCATCCATCACGGAAACCCACGCGACGTCGTGCCCCGGCGGGGGGAGGAACATCCAGCGCTCGCCGTCCTTCAGCGTGACCACGAGGTAGGTCATCGGCGGCGCATCGATGGGGCTCGTCATGCCATCGTACGTGCCAAGGATCACGCGCACGGGGCCAGCGCTCGGGACCTGCTCCGGCATCACATATTGGCTCCTGTTCGGTGCGTTCTCGAGATCTGGCGGGAGCGCTACCCAGAGCTGGAAGCCCCTAAGGGGTGCTGCGTCAAAGGTACCCGTGTGCCAAACACCGCCGCCCGCCTGCATCCACTCCACACCGCCCGCGGGCAGCACCCCAGCGTTGCCCGTCGTCTCCGCGTATTGGACCGCGCCGTCAAGGACGACCGTTACCGTGGCGATGCCAGAGTGTGGGTGCCAGCCGAATTCAAGCGGCCGGGCGTGACTACCGTTGGACTCGAAGAGATCGAGGAACACGAACGGCTTGATCAACCTACCCAGGTCAGAGGGACTCACAAGCCGCGTAATCGACCCGTTACCCATCCCGCGCGCACGGTGAACGATATCGCGTGAACGCTGCTCATGCCTGAGGTGGGACTGGGTGTTTTCGCGTCCCGTCGTGCTTGTCGTCATGGCATTCATCCTTGCTTTCAAGTCCTCTTTCACCTTTCCGCCAGTGCAAAAGTGAGCGAATAGTTACCTAAATGGAGTTCGTCACCGCAGCCAAGCTGGTCGCGCGTCGCAGTTCGTTCTTCGTGCCATGGGCTGAAGATGTCGTCATGCCGACCCAAAACCGAGCAGCTTGGCGAGCTTCCGTCCTGGCGGGGTGATCGATTTGACTGGAAGCTCCAACACGTTTGCGCGGTCGGTGCGACCATCGAAACGGCCTGCTGCATGAGCAACAGCGCTGCGTCGCTCCGCCGCGTTCATGAATGAGTCCGCCACCATGGCCCCTGTACCCGATGCAGAGCGTCCGAGCCCAGACCTCCCTTCTCATCCGGATGGCAGAGCAAACCAGAACCCCATTCGTGGAGCGCTGCTGACCAACCCGCCCGCCACGCAATACCCGGTTTGGGTCTCGCATACCATCCCGTTCGATGACGATATCGAATCGGAATCCTAATTTCATGTCACACGGATCAAGCAGGCATGTTGACTTTGGCCCACTCCGCAAAGCCGGTGAGCGGCCCTTGGACCAGCGCATCTGCACGCGCCCTCTTGGCGTCCGCGTCAGGGCCGAAGTAGCTGTAGTCTTCGAAATAACCCATCATCGCGCAGACTTCGTCCGCGCCGGGATAGAACATCTCGTAGGCCTTTCCCGGCACTTGGTTCAGCACCACGTTGTGGCCCTGTGCGTTCAGAATATTTGCGAACTCCTGCCAGCTGTAAGCGTCGGCGCACAACGACAGAATTTGACCCTGGCCGGCTATCTCCGGATGGTCAAAGACCTGCTTGACCAATTTCCCCAGTTCCTGGATGTCGCCGGCATGGACGCCCTTGCTGGTGATATCCATCGGAACCGCCCACGCCTTTTGGTTCCCGTTCCCGGTGGGTTGCGGCGCCATCTGACCAAGGAAATTCTGAAAGAAGAACGGCGCTTCGACGAAGCTGAAATTGGGAAAGCCCGCGTCTGCGATCACTGCGTTGGCCCGAGCTTTGTTGGTGAAGTGCGAAACCTCGTACCTGCCGCCTGAAATTTCGTGAGCGTTGGGTAGTGTCGACCAGACGATGTGAGAAATACCGGCGGATTTCGCGGCGTCGACCACATTCTTTACCTGATCGTATTCGCTTGTCCCTGTTGCGGGATCCCAGAAATTGGTGACCAGGAACACACCATAGGCTCCGCTGAGCGCCGGTGCCAATGTGTCCACTACGTTCAGATCTGCGGCAACCACCTCGACTCCTCGGGCGGCGAGCCCTTTGGCCTGGTCCGAGCCGGCATCTCGACTGATCGCCCGGACGGTATAGCCACCTTGGTCGAGCAGCGCGTTCACCACGCCTTGCCCCTGTCGACCCGTTGCGCCGAACACGACAATGGTTTTGTTTGACATGGTTATTCTCCTGCGTTTTCTACAGATTGCGACTGATACCAAGGAGCCAAGGAGCATCGCTCAGGGAGCGACATCCTCTGCGTTCGTCTTGCAGCCAATCGCAGCGGATGCGAAGCGCTCACGTAGCGCGATCGAAGTGAAACGGCCTCACTTCACA
>NZ_LDWR01000098.1 GCF_001039005.1 Burkholderia cepacia | reverse complement strand
CGCTAAGAGACGGTGTCATAAAGACTGCTGAGTCCGCTGCAAGGTGTTCCAGCAGATCAAGCAGCAGCCGAGTTTGAGGAACGCTTCATGGATGTCGGCGCGTCGCTCGAAACGGATACGGAGACGCCGGAAGTGGTGCAACTAGGCATGTGTGCGCTCGACGACCCAGCGAACCTTTCCGAGACCACTGCCGTGAGCTTCCCCGCGCCTGGCGATACTGGTCGGGATGCCGCGATCGTGCATGATGCGTCGGTATTTGTCGTGATCGTAACCGCGATCCGCATAGACGCGCTTGGGGCGGCT
>NZ_LDWR01000097.1 GCF_001039005.1 Burkholderia cepacia | reverse complement strand
CGACTCCGAGCGGCATCGACGATGCGTTGCGCGATCGCGGTATCGAGCCGGTGATCGCCAAGCGCCGTACCGAACATGGCAGCGGCCTTGGCAAATATCGCTGGGTCGTTGAACGCACGTATGCCTGGCTGCACCACTTCCGTCGTCTCCCCATTCGTTTCGAGCGCCGTGCCGACATTCACGGCGCGTTCCTCAAACTCGGTTGCCGCCTGATCTGCTGGAATACCCTTCGGCGGGCCGACCAGTCTTTATGAAACCGTCTCTTAGCGGGTCGCCACTCTCTTCGATGGCTTCCGCACATATGGCATTATTGGTGACTCACGGACCTCGAAATTTTTCCTGCAACTCTCGAATTTTCGGCGATATCGAATTCCGTGACAGCGACGACAACTTGCTATCGCCTGACCGCCGATCTTGATTATCAAACGACGACAAGGTTTCAAACATAGATATCTTCTGATGGAACGACATGTTGTTGGAGTCATAAATCTGCGACTCCGCGATACTCTCGGCACTAAAATCGACACTTGTCGGCTGCGCGTGATCGCGGACACCATGGATATCTGTGTTGTTTGCCGCTATATCAGCTTCTAACAATTCCCCGTCCTTTGTTCCGCTTACGATTTCTGCATCTGCATCAACTCTACATCGCTCAACCCCAACTACGTCAGGCATCTGAAGAGGCATGACTTTGTATCGACCAGTTCCATCAATGTTTCGCTCAACCTCCCGGCCCTCACAAATTTTTTCGATAAGCGAGAAGCTTCGCATTATCAAATCCTTCAAACAAAGGAAAATTTCTCGTTGCTTTTCACAATCCTTCTCCGCCCCACTCAAAAACCGTTTGAATTGCTCACTGCTGCACCAGTCTCCAAATTTTGCATCACCAACTTTTTCATTGTAAATTTCACACGCCTGCATCTTAAAATCAGAATCCAGCCACTCAACGTCGTCGACTTTTTGCGGGAAATCGAGCCATGCCATTAGTGTTCTGAGCACACCACTCGCATCATCTGGACTCTTACTGTTCGCGGTAAGGAATTCGCCGGATTGAAAAAATTTATGAATGTTTTCTGGTGTAGGCTCATTCATGCAGTCGATCAGTGCAAGCCTCTTTTCCATCGAAAGAGTCTTCTCAAGTGGATCAAATATCGCCCATCTAAGCATCTCATCATATTTTGGCGTGCAAGCCATCGTATCTTTTGTGGATTCTGAGTTGAAATAAGCTGAAACGCCAGTCACCCCACACATCGCACCCTTAAATCTACCCCACATCCGGCGCACTCGCTCCATTAATTTGTTTGAAGAAAAATTTACCACTTTCCTCACCCCACCCCTACAATTTTTCACAGAAGTCAAGTGCGCAGAAACTTCATTAGAAGGCGCATATTTTTGGCACACGCAATTAGACTCAAATCTTGTCGCCCTATAATACGCAGCATAATTATCCGATACCCCAAACATAACCACCTCCAATATCATCAGACATTACTCGCACTCCGCTTACTTAAAATGCGCGAATAGACACCTCGCGCTTCGCCATTCGCAACCAACATATGACAATTCGACTTTCACGCCCCATTTAAACACACAGCAATCCCACGCACCTTCAAAAACCGATCACACGCTAGAAAGTGAAAATGTGAAATATCTCAGCAACTCACACGATACAGGCCCCAATTAGAGCCGCTAACACAACTGGGCAAGGTGCATCGCGGGCCGTATCTTGTCGCCCATGGCCAGGAAACCGGCCCGAACCCGATTGACCGGGGCAAGCTAAGCAGCAAGCGACACGTCATTGTCGACGCCCAAGGCATTCCGTTGGCGATTACCGTGACGGGTGCAAACCGGCATGATTCGAAGGCTTTCGAGTCGACGTTGGATGCGATTCCGCCCGTGCCGGGCCTGAATGGGCGACCACGCAAGCGTCCGGACAAACTGCATGCCGACAAGGGTTACGACTGCCGTGGATGCCGAAGTGATTTACGCCGACGCGGCATCACGGCTCGAATCGCTCGCAAAGGCATTGAGAGCAAAGACCGCCTTGGCAGTCACAGATAGGTGGTCGAGCGGACACACGCATGGTTTGCTGGCCTTGACAAACTGCGAATCCGCTTCCAAATTGCGAATCCGCTTCGAGCGGCGGCTCGATATTCATACCGCGCTGCTCAAGCTCGCCGCCGCCGTCATTTGCTCCCACTTCGTGGATGACTTGTGTTAGCGGGTCTTAGCCGTCAACACAAGTATCGCGGATACTATTGCGCTCGCGAGGTCCAACAGGACAAGCGCCACAACCAGGCACTCGTCGCAATGATTCGGCGGAGTTCCCTCGGATATATAACCACCTGTGTCGAGCTCACGCCGATACGCCATTGGATTGGTTATTCACGGACTGATCAACTGCCATGAAGGATCTGGATCGAACTTGGTAAAGGATTGCGCAATTTGCGCACTTCGCGGTCCCAGATTTTTCTGATATAGCCTGCCATCCTGGTTAATAATAAATGTAGTTAGGCCGGTCTCACCGTAGACCGCCGGCCATGCAATTAATGCAAAACCTGCCGTCATTGAACCTCGCTCAACGTAGTCGCGCACGCCACCTGGCGCGTGCGGGCCCTGCGCCGTTAGAATTTGATAGTGATAACCATGATAAGCGTCATGCACTGCCGTACCTCTCTCCATCATTGCTGCGAGCGGACCGAATGGGCTAACGGCTTCACCTGAAGAAGCCGGCCAATACAGACCGTCGCGCTTCCCAGGTTTGCTGACGAGGCGTTGTGCGTACACTCCGAATAAGCCATGGTAATCGTGCTGGGCATCTACGTAGACACGCGATGTAAGCATCGCGGCGTTCTCGTTGCGACCAATAGTGCGCGTCAGGATTTCGTCACGAGCTGCATCAAGATCAAAGCTCCAACCGGCCGCATTGTGTACAAGCGGAATCGGCAGCACCCAGTCGGTGGCACCCACCATCAGATGTGCCCTGACAGCAGTTCCCGCGGGCGCCGCATCGTATACGATTTGATGGCGCTTTGCCCATGCGCCAAGAAATTCATCGATATCATTTGGATCGAATCCTTCTGCCGGTATGATCGTCCGCGTCTTTTTACCGAATATGATCCGAAGCGCTCCCAAATCGTTGCTTGCCAGTGCGTCAACGAATGCATTTGATGCGGCGGAGGGAGTCGTGTAGATCGCCTGAGCATGTGCGACCTGCGGAGGGATCAGAAGCATTGCCGGGACGGCGAACAGGTGAATGACACGAAGCACTAACTCACAAATGATATGACCCGCCGATCGGCTAACATTCAAATGGGCGCAATTCATTGGCAACTCCTCTTGTTGATTAATGCAGTCGACCGAAGCTTCGCGTCTCGCCGAGGCGTTGATGTGGCGACATCGTATCTGTCCGGAATGGCCGACTCACTCCAGCGCTACTCGCGGTCTGTCGGCTTGACTGCCCACGTTGAATCTCTGCTCTGCTTGTCATTCCGTCACCCGCGCCGCGCAGCGGACCATCACTGTTGAGCTCCCGTGCGGGCTGATGTGTATCAGACCGATCTTGGCGAGATTCTACGGAGCCGCTTCGCTCTCTTCCTCCATGATGAATTTCGTCGACACGCTCGTGGGCCGATCCGGTCATCGGCTGTCCAGTACGCGACTCGAGCGTCTGACGTGCGTGTGTTCTGGATTCGTCTCGGTTGAGGTATGCATCGCGCTCTCTACGATCCGTATCGATGTGGCGACTCGTATATGTCGCCCTCCGATCCCAGTGCGCCGTATTGGACGTCACATTGATTCGGTGATTGACGTTGATACTGTTGTAGTGGCTTACGTTAATGTTGACATTGTGATGGTTCCAATCGAACCCGCCCCAGAGTGAATTCGTTATCGCAATTCCCACGCCAAAGCCGATACCCGCCGCAAGGCCGTTTGCAAAAGAAAATCCCGGAGGCGGCGGGACATAAACCGGGGGATAAGCTGGATAAGGCCACGCCCCGTAGACCACCGTTGGATTGTATGTTGGAACATACAGCACCTGCGGATTGGCCGGCTGAACCTGAATCGTGCTTTGTTCAACAATTATCTTCTGCTGGCTATTCGACGCAAGGTAGCCAGCTTGTTGTGCCGCTCGTCGCAAGCGCTGAGCTGAATCCATCACGTCATTGGGTTGCGCAAGGAATGCGTCGCCCAGTTGCGTGACCCAGTCTGGCTTCGATGCCATCATCGCAAGCACCTGCGGGAAAGCGACGAGCGACTGAACACTCGGATCCCAAACTTCGGATGCGACCGCCTTAACGGCATTATCGCCAGTCATGCTTGCATGCGAGGCAGACCATGTCGCAGCCGCCTGGACTTGTTGTGGAAAAGTTGCGGCCATCAGAACCTGTGCGAGTAGCGCATCTGGATAGAGCGCCACTGGAGCGGTCAGTGCATCAAGTTGCGGGTTTGAAAGGTGCGCTTGCGCCTGTGCGAGCGATGTCGCCGGTGCAATGCCAAGGGTCATGGCAACCGGGCATGCAAGCATCGCGAAGGTAAATACGAAATGCGGGATATGGATCCACGACCGGGCCCCCATGGAAATCTCCTGGTTAAAGAGTGAACGTAAAAAGCACAACTGCCAGATACGTGCACTGGCAGATGGAGATCGGCAAGCACCCGTGGTAATGCAACGCTTGCCTTGGGTAAAAATGGCATTAGTGTTGCCGCGATGCGGCAGAAGTAATCTTTACAGCCGTTGCAGATTGGAACACAGCGTGAATCGTATCCCCAGTTTTCAGATCATCCAGCGCAATGTCCGGAGCCGCAGTCAGCGTTTGCGTTGCAGTAGCACCACGCAATGTCACGAGGCGATGTATGCGGTCGACCTTCAAAACAGAGGCAATCACCTCAATGCGCCGGGATGCCTTGTAGCCAGCGCTGCCTGGTGCATAGGTTACGGTCTCGATCTTTTCCCGAATGCCGGGGTCATTCTTAACCTTGTTTGCCGTGACAAGCAGCGCATCTTTATAGAGCACGTCGATGGTGTCACCAATTTTCAACTCATCAAAACCAGTAGCCTCAGTGCCAACCGCAACGAACACGTAGTTGCCGCGCCTTCCTTTTAGCGTCAACATTCGTGCGGCAGCGTCAATCGCAACGATACGACCTTTCATTTGAATGGGCGGCGCACTTTCAAGTACGACTTGCGCTGCGCTCGCCAAGGCGTCTTGACCATACGCGCTTAAGCTCGCGCCTGAAGCCAACAATACAACCGCAATTGCCAATGTTTTCACTTTGATTCTCCATTAAAATACAATCACAAAATCCAGGAATCGGAATAAAGCACAATCCTTCAAGTACTTTTTTGCAACAAGCGACTCCAGACGATGGAAAACGGCTGCCATGGAAATTTCCCACGCAACATGACGCAAGCTCGATGCGATCAACACGCAGAGTCATTCACTTTAAATAGCCCCCCACACTGACGACACGACCCAAACCTTAAAAATTTTACCCCCCTCGAACACACATTCGATTTCGATTTTCGCAGCACAAAGCAAATTTCAACGACCAGAACCAACCCAACAAAAACCAGCATCTTTCACGGAATTCTATTCTGTCACTGAAAATTCGACTTAACCAATGCAATCCTTGCATGCCTGGCCTCCTACTTGACCATCGGAATTCTCAGGAACCGTGTAGAAATTTGACGCAATCCCAAACATTCAAACCAAAATAAATTCCCTTGATTGATCTCTCATTACCAGCGCTTAGCATGCACCGTCGATGCTCATGGAACTGAGTCCATTCCTGCCAAACAGCTTGCGCTCCGTAGCCGTCGTACAGTTGCACTTCACATCATTTGCCGTGATCAGCTTATGGCGGGACTTCCACCCGCAGGAGTGCACCCATGTTGAGCGCAGACAAAAAATCCGCCCCGAAGATCGGCTCTTGTGCCCGCATTCCCACACGCCACGATCGCTTGTCGCCGCCCAAGCCAAAAAGCTCTGGGGCACCGCACGAGGGGAAATTGCAGCAGTGCATGATCGATTTTTGAAGGCAGATGTTTCGTGCCGGGTTCATACTTGACTCATATTTTTTTAGCCGATCAATTTAGGAGTTCGTTATGCATATCGGGAACATTCACATACCCGGGACTTGCAGCGCGCGGAACAACGACAATCATACACATCGCGCAGATATCAGAAAATTTGCAAATGATCTCCGCGACGTTAAAGCCGCCCTGAATAACCCCTGCAGGCGTGATCAAGCAAACAAACAGCTCGATGGTCTGAAAAAAAAATTCGCGCAGCTTTCGGTCGGCGTGCAGCAAAGCCATAGCAACGCGAAGAAGGAGAAAGTTTATTCACTCGGCATTGAGCTGATAAATGTGATTACCAAAGAGAAAAATGTCACGCAATACAATTCCTCGACAGAAAGGCGGCAACGTGAGGCCGACAGTCGCCATAAGGCTCGGCAGGCTAATCCGAATACTAGAGTGGCTACTCGCGACTACGAGGAAACGGCGCAACGGCCAGTCAAGGCCACCGGCTTGTTCAGTGTGCCTACGTCTCATCGTCAGGATGTCGGGAATTCCTAACTAGAGTGATCCCACGTATCTCCGGACCCAATGACTCTTCTCGTCCTTGCTTATGTTGCGTTTTTGGAGTCGCCAACACAACCTGGACATCATGTCGAAAGTCCCACATCTCGAGGTCATGGCAAGACACGAAATCAACAGTCAGCGCTGGAGCCGTTGATTCCCGCGTTCATGCCGTCACCCAAAGGCGGTCGCAGACGCTCCGTTGATGGCCGGCCTGCATTGATTGGCTCCTGTCTGTACTGCTCACGGGCATCCTCCGGGAAGACCTGCGGCAGGAACTCGGCTTCGGCTTCGGCTTCGGCAGCGGCATGGCATGGCATGGCATGG
>NZ_LDWR01000096.1 GCF_001039005.1 Burkholderia cepacia | reverse complement strand
AGCTTCGCGCCGGCAAGTTGCGGGCGCGCCTCGCGCAGGCCCGGCGAAAAAATGCCGGCAAGCGGGCCAGCTTCGCGATGTCGCGCAAGACGCTGGCCCAGGCGCCGCGGCAATCGGGCGCGTCCGGCTCGACCCGGCGCGCGATGCCGAAATCGCTGTCGGGATTGCGTGTCAGCCGTGACGGCGGGCGCGGCGGGCAGCGCGGCGGCGGCGAGCGGCAGTCGTCGCAGCAGGACGGGAAACAGCAGCAGCAAGGCCGGCAACAGCAACGGCAGGAACAAGATGCGCGGCGCGAGCCGGGCAAATTGCGCGTCGCCCATCGCGGCACCGGTGCCGCGTTGCCGGACGACGCGACGTTGCCCGACTGGTTGAACGACGCGCTCGATCACGAAACCGACGGCGCGCGCGAACAGGCCGTTGCCGACGCGTGTTGCGACGCGCTGCTTGCGATGCGCGACGAACTCGCCGCGGCCCCCGAACAGCGTCTCGATGCCCGGATGTATCGCGTTGCCCGTGAAGTCACGCTCGCGCGCACGTGGCTCGGCGCATCGGGCGCGACGGGTTTCGAAGCGGTTCGCGCGCGCCTCGTCGAGCGGTCCCGGTTGCGTGGTGCCGTCGCGGCCGCCGAGGATGCGCGGCACGCCGACCTGCCGGCGCCGGCCACGGAGCCGGTGAGCCGCGTCCGGCATTTCAACCTGCTGCTGGGCCTGCAGTTGCTCGCGCTCGAGCGGCCGACGGTCGGCTCGCGTGCAACGCGTGCGGACAGCATCCTGGCCTCGCTGCAGGCGGGTGCAAGCGCGGAACGCGACGACGCGCGCGACCGGCAGGACGACGACGCCCCGCCGCTCCCCGCGTCGCCGCATTGAGCGCTTCGCAACCGCGCACGCCGGTTCGCGCGCCGGTCCGGCGCCGGCATCGTCGGTCGCTACAGTGAAAGCATCGAAAGCACGCGACGCCGATGCGTTTCGACGCATGTCGCCTGCCTCACCGCAAGGATCCGAGTGATCATGAAACTGCTGCGCATCCTCACGGGACACCACGCCGGCGCCCAGGTCCATCTGGAGCCCGGCGCGTATCGCGTCGGCGTCGACGACGACGCCGACATCCAGCTCACCGACTGGCGCGGTGCCGACGTGCTGCTGGTGGTCGAGCCGAATGGCGCCGTCAGCAGCCAGCGGCTCGAGCACGCCGATGCGGATGATCCGCAGGCCGCTTTCGCCGCGTCGCCGGCCGACCAGCGGCTCGACGGCGATGTAGCGGCCAGCACGACTCAACGCGAGGCTCACGACGAAGCGAGTACCGAGCGAGAGGACGCGCCGCTGGACCCCTGCAAGGTGTGGATGGTCGATTTCGTGCCGCTGCAGTTCGACGACATCGCGTTGTGCATCGGCTGGGCGGACGACGCGTGGCCGAGCGATCTCGCGTTGCTGTCGACGCTGCTGACCGGCCCCGCCCACGCATCGCACGAAAGCGACGACACGCAACGCGGCGCCGCGCGCCTGAAACGGCTGCGCTATGCGGGCATCGTCGCCGCGTGCGTAGCCGTCGGCGCGGGCGTGATCGGCCTCAGCTTCGTGCTGACCACCAACGTCAGCCGCGCCGCGCTCACGCCGCCCGACGTGCTGTTCGAGCAACGCGTGAACCGCGCGCTGGCCGACGCGCACCTGAACGAACTGCACGCGGCGCGGGATGGTGACGGCGCCGCGCGTGCGGTGGTGACGGGCATGGTCCGCTCGGCCAACGACGATCATGTCGCGCGGCAACTGTTCGAACACCTGAAGCCGGGCGTCGTCGTGCGCCGCTACCGGGTGGCCGACGACATCGCGCGCGGAATCCGGGATGCCGTCGATGTCGACGGCGTGCAGGTCGCCTACGACGGACATGGCGTGTTTACCGTGTCCGGCGCGGTGGCCGACCGGCAACGCGTCGAGAACGCGCTGACGCGCATCCGCGGCGATTTCGACAAGAGCGTCACGCAGATTCGCGTGTCGCTGAGCGATATCGCTGTTCCGGCGCCGGCACCGAAACAGGGGACGTTCACCGCGCTGCTTTCGTCGGGCGACGTGCGGTACGCCGAGACGCCGGACGGCGTGAAGCACATCTATCCGGTGCCTGAAGCCGCCGACGACGGCGCATCGGACGCGGCCGCCGCATCGGCGCCGGACGCGGCATCCGTCACGCCGGGCTCGCCCGCCACGTCGCCTGCCGCACAGGCCAGCCCCGTGCCGTTGCCGTCGGACGACCGGGTGGCTGCGGCGTCGATTCACTGAACCCAAGGGGACATCGCATGTACGAAGCCATCGAACGCCACGCCGAGGATTTCGGCAATCTGCAGAACCTGCTTGCCGATCCCGCCGCGGGGCCGCGGCTGATCGAGCTCGAGCGCGCGTTGCAACAAAGCGCGCAAGCGGTCGGCGACGCACAGGGCGGCAACGACCTCGACCGCAGCAATCGCTCGAAGATCTATCTCGGGCTGATGGCGGCCAGCCGCCTTGTCGCCCAGCTTCGCGAACAGGAACTCGCGAAGTAGCGCCCGGTTTTCGCGCTTGCGCGCGGAATCCCGCGACGCCGGATCACCGGTCCGTCGCGTTTTGCAACGACTGCCGGGGAAGTCACTCGCGGGCAACCGCGAGGTCCTTCGTACGGCTTTTTCCACACGTCGAAAGGAGTGAGTCATGGGTGTGAGCAACTTGGCCAGCAGTTTCGCAGGCGGAGCAAACGGTGCCGCCGCCTCCGGCGGGATCATCGGACAGATCGAGGCCAATGCGAAC
The DNA here is from genome assembly GCF_001039005.1 of Burkholderia cepacia. GTDB lineage: Bacteria > Pseudomonadota > Gammaproteobacteria > Burkholderiales > Burkholderiaceae > Burkholderia > Burkholderia theae. The sequence goes on along the minus strand of NZ_LDWR01000096.1, from coordinate 112,466 downwards.
CAGTCCCTGGCGATCGCAGGGGCACAATCGGATGCGCAGCTCAAGCAGGCGGCCGGTGAGGCGCTGAAGGGCGGCGCGAAGGGCATCAAGGACGCCGCCAGCCCGTCGTGATCGGGACGGGGCCAGCCGGCACCGTCTTTTCGCCGATCGGGCCGCGTCGCGGCGCGATCGGCTTTTCCTATCGGTTGTGTTGCCGATGAGTATCGATATCTATACCGCGTTGATCGGCGAGCTGTGCACCGCCGTCGGTTTGCCCGACGTCGACCACGTGCTGCAGACGCGCACGATCGAGGTCGAGGGTTTCGACGTGCGGCTCGATCACTTCGACAACGATCAGGGCGCGCTCTACGTCAATTTTCACTACGGCACGGTCACCGCCGGCCGCACGTTGACGATCTTCCGGCTGATGCTGGAGGCCAACCTGCTGATCTACGCGCAGGATCAGGCGCAACTCGGCATGGACAGCGACACGGGCGGCATCGTGCTGATCGTGCGCGTGCCGTTCGCCGACGACGTGACCGGCGAAACCGTCGCCGACCTGTTGTCGCACTATGCCGAGCACGGACGGTACTGGCGGCAAAACATCATCGAATCGAGCGACGACATGTTCGAAGGGATCGCGACCGGCGAATTCATCTGGCTGCGCGCGTAAGCGCGTGCCTCGGCGCAATGTGTCGAACCACGGATGGCGCCACGTGGCGGGACGACACTTCGCGTCCGCTTATCCGTCTTCGCTTCGGTGCCGTGATCCGCGTGGCGGCACTCCTATGCTGAGGTCCGGAACCCGTTGACCCCGGAGGTCACATGACTGTCACGCGTATCATCCACGGCCCGCGCCCTTCCCTCGACCCGACGTCGCAACACGACGGGGCCGGCAATGCGCCCCCCGGCAAGGGTTCGGTGCGTTCGTCGTCGGCGCAGCAGCCCGGCGCACTGCTGGGCGGTCTGCAACGGCCCGCGTCAGGGCCCGGCACGCGGGGCGCGTTCAATGTATCCGGCCGGGGGCCGAACCTGCAGGACGTGCTGGTGCCGGCCGGCACCGCGCCGCGCGTCGCGCTGCGGACGCCTCCCGCGCCCTATCCGCAACGACCGATGTCGATGCCGCCGTATCCGCACGAGCCGTCGTCGAACGCGTATCCGGGACGCCCGCGCGCCTACTCGATGCCCGGGCCGGCGCGGGGACCGCTGACCATGCCCGATCCCGCCGATTACAAGCCGGGCGGCAGATTCGGCCCGGCGCAAAACGTGAGTGCGCGGCCGGTGCACGCGTATCCCGAGCCGCAGTTCGCTCGGCCGCATCCGGGATCCGTGCCGGCGCCGCAAGCGTCCTATCCGGCGCGACCGGCCCATGCGCCGCAACCTCACCCTCCCGCCGGTGTTGCACCGGGACCGGCCGTACCGACATTCGCGACGTCTCCTGTCGACGCGCGAATCGGCTCTGCCAGGCAGCTCTTCCGCACTGTGCGGCAAGCGTTGCGCGCCTTTACCTCCGAATGGACCCGTGCCGGCGATACCGGCGGCACCATCAGCGCGAGCCAGTCGAGAGGCGAAGCGCGCCGGGCGCGCTACGCGGAGCACTCGGCGCCTGAGACGCCGCTGACCGGTGGATATGGCGACGGCCGATTCGATCGCCATTGATCGCGCCAATGCCGGCAGCAACCGGCGCCGGGGCTGACGGCATGCCCCGGCGCCGGCATTTCTAGCTGTTTACGGACGCATGGATGCCGTGCGCGTGCGGGTGTGACCGCAATAACGATCCGACGCCGGCAGTCGCCATGATTTGTTTGGGTTTCGAGACCTGATCCGAGTGTGCCGATGACCATTCCGATAACCGCCGGCGAAAGCGCCGATCCGTATCACGCCGCGACCCATGAAGGCCCTTCCGCGCCGCCCGCCCCATCGGCATCGCGGCCAACTCCCGGCCGGCCTTCGCAGCTGGCAGGACTGCCGGACCGGTCCGACACGCGATCGCCACCGGCCGATTCGGCATCGCGTGATCCGGGGCACGCGAACGGCTCTTCGTCGGCGAACCGGATGGAAAACCGGCAGCGGGATCTTCCGCAGCAATCCGAAGCAACGCGCGCATCGGATTCGCGTATCGACAGGCGCTTCAAGTCGGCTCCGCCGGTTCCGATGGTGCCGCCGCAATATGCCGCCAGCGTGTCGCCGTTGCGGCCCGCGGTCACGCGTTCCCGCTCTGCGCCGTCCGCCGTCGTCGAGCCGCAGCGGGATGCAACCGATGCGTCGGCTTCGCGAATCGACCGGAATTTCCCCGACGCCCCGCCCGTCCCGATGGTGCCGCCTCAGCTTGCCGCCGGCGTACGGCCGTTGCAACCTGCCGTCTCGCACGCTAGATCCGCGTCGTCCGCTTCGGCCGAGCCGCAGCGGGATGCAGCGGGCACTCCGAATTCGCGAATCGACCGCAATTTCCCCAACGCGCCGCCGGTTCCGATCGTGCCGCAACGCATTCTTGCCGACACACCAGACGAGTCGACCGAAACGATCGAAACGACCGACATACCGCCGACACCGATCGACACGCCCGCACCGGGTGCCGAAGTTCAGTCGACACGCGCACGCGCAACAACGCCGCCGGAAACCACCCCATCCACCGACAGCATCGAGCAACAGGAAGCGCAGATCACGGAACAGGTCAGCCTGCTCCGGCAGTTGCTCAGCAACACGGCGACCACGACCGGCATCGGCTGGACTGCCAACGTGCTGCATGCGACGGCGCGCGAAGGCACGATCTACTATCTGGCGACGGCCATCCGCGAAGTGGTCGGGCAACTCGCCGCGAAAAATCTCGAGCATGTGTCGGAACCCGTGAAAGTCGCCGTGTCCGCGAGCATCGTCGCCGGGGTCGGGATGCTCAACGCGCTCGTCGCGGTCCAGCAACGCGTCAACGGGCGGGGCAACTGGATGACCCGTTCGGCGCAGGCGTCCAATATCGCGTTGCTCGGGGCCGCGGCGGCGATTGCGGGGAACACCGGCGGGCTCGGGAAAGCAACGGCGTTGCTGATCAAGGCGACCGAGTATTCGGCCAGCCTCGGCGCGATCGGCTTGTTCATCCGGCCGGCAGACAATCGCGACCCGTCGCTGCAACACGCGAACGGCCGCGCGGTATTCACCAACATGGTGGTCTATGGCGTCAGCCAGATCCCGATCTTCACGCTGCAAGGGACGGGCGCCGCCTATTCGGGCACGAGCGAGGCCGCGCTGGCCAGCTCGGCGAAAAGCGCGTTCGGCCATTTCAGCGCGTTTGCCGCCGCCAACGCTGCGGGCGAAGTAATCAACGCGCTGGTGTACCCGGCGCTCACGGCCTTTTACGACCACCTGGCCGATGGCCTGAGGCCTGCTCTGCGCGCGGTGCAGGACGTCCGGCTCACGACCCATGTGCACGTTCCGTTCGGCAAGGATGTCATCAACAACTGGGCGGGACGCGAGGTGGTCGGCGGCGTGACACGCAATGACGTCGAGGATCGGGCGACGGGATCGACGCTCGCGCTCGAGTCGCTATTCGTGATCCTGTACCCGTTCCTCGATGTATTCAGCAGGGCCGGGCCCGCCGCCCATCTGAGTCCGAGGGACAGCGATTATCTGACGAACACGATCGCGGGGTTATCGATCGGCCTGATGTTCGTGTCCTACGTCTTCATGACGAGCATGTCGCCGCGCCGTACGGTTGCGGCCCTCGATCCGGAAGCCGCGCCGGCGGAACACGCACCGCCGGCCGCAACGGATGAGCCCGGGACCGTGCAGCAACGCCCGGAAGATGCGGCGACGCAGCGCTGAATCCAACAACCGGTTGCGATCGCGCCCGCGATCGATCCGGCGCAGCTTCGGGTTCGACGACGACGCTTCAGACGCCGCCGCTGCCACACGGCACCTGCTTGCTATAAGTCGAGCGGTGTGTGCGGCAGCGGATGCCGATGCGGTCAACACCTCACGCCCTCGCCGGTCCGCCGCCGCGCGCGCGATCGGCCGCTGCCGATACGCATGACGACCGTCGCGGCCAATCCGGCACGCAACCCGATACTGGAGATCCGATGCAAGCCACCCATGCAACGCACCACGGCGCGAGCATGCCGACCGACCTCGATGGCGACGCGCATCAAGCGACGACTCACGGCAAACCGGCATCGGGCAACGTGATCGCGTTGCGCGCTCGCACGCACGACACGCGGCCCGCATTCGATTTTTCCGGCGTGCGCTTCGCGGACTGGAATCGCGACGGCATGGTCGCGTCGCACTTCTTCAATGCGCTGTCGTTGTTCTTCCCCGCCGGCGAGAAATTCTTCATTCATTCGGTCAAGTGCTTTTCCGGCCAGGTGACCGATCCCGTCACCGCGGCGGCGGTCAGGACCTTCATCGCGCAGGAGGCGAGCCACTCGAACCAGCACCGGCGCTACCTGGTGGCCATGGTGCAGCAGGGATACGACATCGACCGGCTCGATATCCGGATGTTCGCGTGCCCGCTTGGGTCGGTTAAACCCGTGTGGCGGCTCGCGATGACGGTCGCAATGGAGCACTTCACCGCGTCGTTGTCGCGCTCGCTGCTCCGGGCCGGCACCGTCGACGGCGATCCCGACCTGACGAAACTCTGGCACTGGCACGCTTGCGAGGAGCTGGAACATCAGTCGGTGGCCATGGACGTCTATCGTCACGCAGTCGGGACGGGCGCTCGTGCGTACTGGCTGCGCGTGGCAGGCGCGCTGCGCGTCTCGTTGAATTTCCTGCCGCGGCTGGCCGCCAATTTGTCCGCGCTGCTGGCGCAGGATCTGCCGCGGCCGAGATCGGTCTGCTATCTGCAGGCCCTGCGTTACCTGTGGGGAAAGCCCGGCGTATTGAGGATTCTGATCCCCGATTTCATCGGCTACTTTCGCCCGTCGTTCCATCCGGACACGCTGCGGGAACGCGACCGTGCGCTCATCGCGGCCGTTCGCGCGAAGCTGGAGATTCCCGATGCCGGATGAACCGATCGACTGCCCGGCGCTCGCGATTCCCGTCTATCGACGACGCATCTATCACGCGGATACCGACGCCGGCGGCACCGTCCACCACGCGCGTTACCTGGCCATTCTCGAGGAGGCGCGAACCGAGTGGATCGCCGGAATCGAAGGCGACGAACTCGCGGGCTTCCGGCGGGGCGACCACGCCATGGCCGTGATCGCCGTCCGGCAGCGCTTCCTGAAGCCGCTCCGGTTCGGTCAGACCGCGGAAATCGTCAGCCGGATCACCGAGGTCGGGAAAGCCCGGCTCGCCGTCGCGTATTCGATTTTCGTCGACGGCGAACGCTGCCACGAGGCCGATATCGGCTTCGCTTGCGTGGACCTGCGCGCGGAACGCATCTGCCCGGTTCCGCGGTCGATTCTCCGCTTCGATACCACGTTATCCGAAGCAAAAAATTCCTGAATCAAGTAACCGCCGATTTGGCACACACTCCTGCTCCGGTGCCCTCGCCGGGATCAGGAAAGGACAGAAAAAATGCAGAAAATCAGCTCAGGTCACGGATCTGCCGGCGCGCTCGAGCGCGTGGGCAGCCATCAAACCGATGGCCATGTCGATGCATCGCCGGCCCCCGCCGCGTCGACTCGCGCCAGCCCGCGCGTCGACGCGAGACTGGCGCAATTGGCACGCGCCCGATCGCCTGAAGAAAGAACCGATACCGCGTTTTCCGCCAAACCCGGGCCGGCACGGGCCGACAACCCGACGGGATCCACGTCGACGCAACTCTGCTTTATCCGGAACGGCATGCCGCCACAGTATCTGACCGGCAAGCTGCTTCAGCATGGCACGGTGTTGATGGCCCATGCGCCGACTCCCGACGGAGGGCAGCGCATGACCCGATTCTCGCAAGTGACCGCATCCGACGGCTCCAGGCTGTTCATGCCTGGGTTGGCCGGTGGCGCCGGCTGGTACAGCACGCAAGGCGGGCAGCCGTATTACTACGACGAAGCCGCCGCGGCAGACGCACAGTATTTTCACGGCGACGCGTGGCAGTCGGCGCCGCCGCAAGACCTGCACGCGGGCGCGTCTTCGGCAGCCGGATCGGCTTCGGTATCGGAATTTCAAGCGCTTCCGTTTGACACATGCGCGACCAACGGAAACATCTATGTCATCGCGTGCAGCGCATACGGGCCGTTTGACTTGTTCGACGTGCACACGCACGAATCGGTCGGGAATTTCTGGGTCTCCGCTACCGAGTCAGGTCGGACGATTTCGTTTCCCTCCATCGAGAACGACTCCGATATCCCGGGGGCCGTCGATCTGGCCATCTGGCATCTTGCAAGGCACACCGCGATGCCGAAGATGACCATCGAATGTGTCCTCAATTCCGACTTGCTGGACAAGCTGACATCGAAATACGGAATGACATGCGATGACGGCTTGAATTGCACGGGAAACACGCAAGCGATGAAGGCGGTGGCGGAACGGAGTCTGCGCGAAAACAGATGGCGCCTGAATTGACGCATGCATCGGCGGCCTGACACGGGCCGCGCCTCCCCCGGCCACCCATTCTTGAAAGACGAACACGCCATGCGAACACGATCCGCCATTTCTCCTCACCGCACCGACCTCGCACCCGACAACCCCGCCACGCCGAGCCCGGAAGCAGGCCACTCGGAGGCGAACGCCGCGTCGGCCGATCAACGCCTTTCATCGCTGACCTCGTTTCAGCACCGGCGGAGATCGAGCGACTCGCCGGTTGCCAGCACGGTCGAACTGTCGACGCTGCGTGCCGGCAGCCGCGCGCGGTTGCCTCGCCGCGAGAGCGCCGAAACGGAACGCATATCAGCGGCATTGTCCGACGCCCAAATCACCGACGCGCAGACCGACGAACCGCATTCGGTACCGGCCGAGCAAACCGTGCACCTCGACTACGAAGAGATGCGAACGCTGTCACGGAACGTGCACGAACTGGCGGCGTCGCTGACGTCGTCGGTCGACGACGCCGTCGCGCTGCACACGAAGTTGCGAACGGAACTGGCGAAGCACGACGTCAACGCGCTGACCGACGCCCATCTGCGGCGCGTCGACGCATTCCAGCAACACATCGCGATGGCGCAACCCGTGAAGCAGGCGCTCGACAGGATGGCGGGCGACCTCGACACGCTGCTGGCCTCGGACGAAGGAAAGGCCGCGGAGCAAGCCGCCGGCCGCGCCGGCAAGATCCAGCGCGCGATCGGCATGACGGAAGCCATGCTCGCGATCGTCGCCAAGAACGCCGCGTGGTACGCCGCGCCCGGGATCATTCCGGCGACCGGCACATCCTTTCATGACGTCGGCAAGATGGCCGCGCTGGTGGCCTCGCGTTCGGCGCTCGCGATGGCGCTGGCCGCGATGACCGAATATCCGCTCGCGACCGACGGGCAGCGCCGCTACAAGGACGCCGGCGGGCAACTCATCCGGCTCCAGGGTTATGTGCAGGCGTTCGACCAGATGGCCGCGCTGGCGACGATGTTCGCCGTCAGCAAGGCGACCGGCCAGGCAGCGCCGCCGGCGTTTCAGGTCAGCGGCTTCGTGCTGTCCGCCTTGGGCGCGGCGATGCAGACCGGCGCGTTGAACGACGTGATGCTGCGTATCGTGCGGCCGGTCTCGACCCTGCTGCGCGGCAATGCGCCCCGCCCCGTCGAACCTGCGTTCGTGCCGATCGCGACCAACGAGCTGCGAGCCGCGATGAACGACGCGCGACCGGCGCAACCCGATCGGGTCGAACCGGCCGGACGGGATCTCGAACAAGGACTCGGGCCCGTTGCGCGCGGCACCGATCCGGCATCGACACTGCAACGCGTGCTCGACGCGCTGCATGCGTACCCGCTCGATCGCATGCAATCGGACATCGCGAAGGCTTGCCTATCGATCACCAGCCTGCACGATGCGATCTTTCCTCGGGTCGACGCGCAGCCGGCAGACGACGCGACGGCATCGGCATCACCCGCGCCGGTTTCGCCGCTGACGTATGACGCCCACGTCGAGCGGTTCACGCGCGACATCGACGCGGTACGCGCCGCCGCGCGCCGGTTCCGCGACGGCTTGCCTGCGAACGACGAGCGGCGCGTCCGGATCGACGCGGCGTTCACGGATGCGCAGGATACCGAAGCGCGGATCGCCGCGATGTCGAAGGACGGATCGCCGAAACGCACCGCGTTCTTTGCCGCGATGGGGGCCTTGAGCGTCACGGGCACGGTGCTCGGTGCGATCGGCCCCGCCGTTCACGACGAATGGCTGTCGAACCTCGACAACCGGGCGGCGATCTTCGGTGTGACGTCGTCGGTGCTGCAGGCGTTCGCGAACCTCGGCCAGTTCCTCGGCGGCGCGCAACCGGGCGACGGCCGTCTCGCGCGCATCCTGAAGATCGGCATGGACCAGGAGAACGACCGGACCCTCGCGTGGGCCAAGAACTGGGCGCGCTCCGTCCGGTTCCTGCTCAGCGAGTTTCCGCTGTTGCAGTTGTCCACGACGTTCTCCGAGATGGCCGACAAGGAAGCCGGCAGGATCCCGGAGGCGCCGGCGCACGGCATCCCGTCGGCCTATACGATCAGAAACGTGCAGGAAGCATTCCGCGCCGCGTTCAGCCTCGCATTCACCACGATGGCACTCGACGAGACAGCGCAGTGGAACCACCTCGCGGGCCTCGGCGTCAGCGCGCTTGGCGCGATCGTGCCGGTGGCGGTCGAGGCAAGTGCGTCCGTCAGGCGCTAGGCGGCGGATGATGCCTGCCGATTCAGCGCATCCCGCGCACGGGTCAGGATTGTGTCCACGCGACCGTCCTGACTCACCGCGCTGCTGAAGGGCTGGACGGGAGGGTTTGCGACATCGGCCGGCCATCCCTCGCGATCGTCAAGCCAAGGTCAGCGTGTTGCCTTCGGTTTTGAGTTTGACCTTCGCTGGATCGCGCAGGTCGTCGGCGGACATTTTCGTCACGGCGAGGCACGCGTCGCGCAGGTTGATAAAATCCGCACCGGCATTCTTCTGGAAATTCATCGGCCCGCCGTGGCTGTCGATCACCTGCTGCGCTGCCTGCGCGACCTTGCCCACGACGTTGAGCGCACCGCTCAGGTCGTCGGCGTGGCTGAAATCGTCCTTGCCCACGAACTTGTCCTTGACGTTATCGATCAACGCGGGCCCGTAGTACATGTAGACCGGGTTATCGAGATCACCGTACGTTCCGAGCAGCGCATTGAAGGCCTTTTCATCGCGCTGGCTCAGCCTGACGAGGCCATCGGTCAGCAACTGCCCCATATCGCTCTTCTGCCGGTCGAGCCGGCAAAGGGACGCGACCCGCGTGGCCAATACAAGCGCGCGGCCATCGCCAGGGAACTTCGATGCGACGAGCGCCTGATCGGCGGGGCTCAGCGGCGGCAGCATCTTCAGGTACAGATCCCTGGCTGCGGTCTCGACGCTTGCCGACCGGTTGTCGCGAACGGCCGGGAGTGCATCCCTCAGCCGCGCCATGGCGGACCATGCCTTTTCGACGACGTGTCCCGGGAGGACCGGCAGGAACGGGTTCGCCGCACCGAGCAGGTCGGTGGATTCGTGAACGGCCAGCGCCTGCAATTGGCCTTGAATCTTCGCGAGGTCATCGACGGAGCCGGCCTTCACCTGCCGGACAAGTTCGTGAAGCTGTGCCGGCTGGCACTCGCCCTGGTTCAATTGCAGGCCGTTGACACCGAGACCCCACATCGCTTTCATGATGTCGATGACCGGCGCGTGTTCGCCGGCATCGATCTTCGCGGGCGAGAAGAACTGACGTGTCAACGAACCCGGCGCAACATCGCGGCCGCGGCGGACTTCTTCGCTCATCACGCGCATCGCGACACTCAGCTTGGTGTCGTGATCGAGCGCCATGAAATTGTCGGCGGTAATGATCGTGCCGCCGACCTTGACGGGAAAATCGCCAAGCTTCTTTTGCACGACCTCGCATTTGTCCGCGGACTTCATGATGTCGTGCGCGCCCAGGATCGAACGCAGCGGCTCGAATCCGGAAAGCTTGCCGTTCGTCTCGGTGTGGAACCTGGCGTTGACTGCATTGACGGCGGCCGACAGCTTCGCCTCCATCGAGGCGCTGTCCTTCACGTCGCCACCGAAGATCGGCACGCCTGCCATCAATGCCCGGAGCGCGACGAACGAGCCGATGGTCTTCTGGAACTCGATGTGCGGCGCAAGATCGCCCTTGGGCGTACCCTCCAGCACCGCATTCGTCCCGTTCCTGGCGAACAGGTAGCTTGCAACGACCGGTTCGTCCGTAAACGACTTCAGCTCCGCCCGGAGCGAGGCAGGCGCGTGGCCGTTTTCCGCGAGGCTCGGGAATTGCTTCACCATGCTCGCGATGACCTGATCGGAGAGCGCGTCGATATGCGCTTCCTGCACTGCCGTACGCTCGACCCGTGCGTCAGGGCGGAGCGCCGGTCCTCGGCCGGTATCCTGGGTCGAGTCCGATCGATTGACGGATACGGTCAGATTGCGCGGCGACGAAGCCGCTGTCCGTTGGGGCATGTTCGCCAATACCCCGCTTGGAGCGCGCGGACGTGCTTCACGCGCATCGGGTGGGGTCGTGCCTTCGTTGGTGGCGTGATATTCGGTCGGCGTCGGCGTGCCGCTTCTGGACACGGATGGCGATGTCATGTCTTCTCCTGCTTTTGAATAACCGATGTGATGATCCGGAAACTTCAAGCGGCTCCCGCGCAGGCGAGCGAATGGGCGATCCGGATTACGAAGGACGCAACCCACGCGCACGCCACCGCGCACCGGCATGCAACCCCGCGCCCGCCACGACGAATGCCGCGCAAACGCCCAGCACACCCGACCACCCGGCCGCCGCCCAGGCCGGCACGGCCAGCGCGGTGCCGCAGGTGCCGCCGATGAAATAGACGATCATGTAGACGCCGTTGATGCGCGTGCGCGCGGCCGGCCGCAACGCATAGATCACGGTCTGGTTGCAGACCATCGCCGCCTGGATGCCCATGTCGAGCAGCACGATCGCCAGCGCCTCGACGGCGACCTGCCCCGGCCACGCCGCGAACAGCGCGAGCGCGACGAACAGGCAGGCGAGCGCGCGCCCGAACACGCGCTCGGGGCCAAGCACGTCGGCCGCGCGGCCGATCGCCGGCGCGATCAGCGCACCGGCGATGCCCGCCAGCCCGAACAACCCGTCCACGGACGCGCCCCACGCCGGATGCGCGTGCTGCAGATGCAGCGCGTAACTCGCCCACAGCGCGCTGAACGCGCCGAACAGCAGCGCCCCGCGCCATGCCGCCAGCCGCAGGCGCGGCTCGTCGCGATAGAGCGCGCGCAACGAGCGCAGCAGGTCCGCATAGGATTCGCCGGTCGTCGCCGGCGCGCGCGGCAACCGGCGCGACACGAGCCACGCGAGGGCCGCCTGCGCGAGCGCCGCGAACGCGAACATCGCGCGCCAGCCGAGCGTCTCGGTCACCGCGCCCGACACCACGCGGCTCGCGACGATACCGATCAGCAGCCCGAACATCACGCGCCCCACCACGCGGCCGCGCCGCGCGGGCGCCGCCAGCGTGGCCGCGAAGGGCACCGTCAGCGACGCGGTGGTCGCGAACACGCCGCTCGCGAGCGCGGCAAGCGCCTCCAGCGCGAAGAACGGCGCAAGCGCCGCGCCGGCCAGCGCGAGCGCGCCAAGCCACGCGAGACGCGCGACCAGCGCACGCTTCTCGTAGCGGTCGCCCAGCGGCACGAGCAGCACGAGGCCCGCCACGTAGCCGACATGGCCGAACACCGACAGCGTGCTCGCGGTGACCGGCGCGACGCCGAAGCTGTGCGCGATCGCGGCCGCCATGACCTGGTTGTAGTAGAGGCTGCCCGCCGAAAACGCGCACAGCGTCGCCATCAGCGCCACCTGCGCGCCGGTGAGGCCGTCGCCGCTGGCCGCCCCTTCGCGCGCGTCAGCAGCCATCGCCGAGCGCTCCCGGGTTGACCCGCCGATCCGGATCGAGGCTCGCCTTGACCCGCCGCATCAGGTTCCACGACCCCGGCTCGAGCACGCGCTCGAACGGATAGTCGCGCGAGACCTGCCAACTCGCGCCGCCCAGTTCCGCATACGCGAGATAGGTTGCATCGCGGATCGCCTGCACCGCTGCCCGCGCATCGGGTGCCGCAGGCCGGTCGGCCCACGGCGCGGTGACGTCGGCACCGACCATCGCGACATGCAGCGGCGTGAGTTCGTCGCGCCAGTAGAACGCGGTCTCGAAGAAGAACTCGTTGCCGATGCACATCAGGAAATGCGAGCGGCTGATCCCGTGCTGCGCCATCAACGCGTCGAACCCCTCGAAATGACGCGCCATTGCGTCGCAGACATACAGCGCGTCGCCGAGGGCGAACGTCGCGTGGCACGGCACCCAGCGCTCGCCGTTCAGCCCGAGCATGCCTCGCACCGGGCCGAACGGCTTGGCGCGAATCACGCGCGGCACCGAATCGGGCAGCTCCACGCCTTCGCGCAGCACGATGCCGCGCACCTCGGCCAGCGCCTCGTCGAGACGGCGCGCGGATTCGTCCTCGACCATCAGGTGCAGCGTGTACGGATGAGCGGTCAGGAATTGCGTACCGGCCGCCGCCACCGTCACCGCATCCTTCATGCCGACCGCGAGGCTCTTGCCGGCGCCGATCACGGCCAGCAGGCTCTTGACGCTGTCCGCCGAGCGGTTCACGCCGGCCGACTGCAGCGCCTTGTTGCGGTCGATGCCGAAGCTCTCGGCGATCTTGCCGGTCTGCGCGAGACGCACCTGCGCGTCGACCATCGCCTGCATCGTCGCGAAGCCGGCGGATAGATAACCGACATGCGGCGTGCGCTCGATCAGGCGCAGCGTGGCGGCGACCTTGATGCCGAACGCGCCGTTGTCGCCGAGAAAGAGCCCGGTGAAATCGGGCCCGCCGCCGTGCCGGGTGAACGGCTTCGCGCCGCGCCGCCCGCCCGACCCGGTGGTCACGCAGGTGCCGTCGGCCAGCACGGCCGTGACGCCGAGCACGCTGTCGGCCGCGGTGCCGTGGCGGCTCGATCCGTAGAACGCGCTGTTCTGCGACAGCGCGCCGCCGACCGTGCCGCCGATCCCGGACATCGGCCCCCAGTACGGCGTGCGCAAGCCAGTCGGCAACAGCGCCTCGTGCAGTTCGGCCCACGTGCAGCCCGCTTCCACGGTGACGAAACGGCTCTTCTCGTCGATCTCGATCACGCGCGACATGCGCCGCGTGTCGACCACGATGCAGTTGCGGTGCGGCGGCAGATAACCCTTGCCGTATGACAAACCGCCGCCGCGCGGAATCAGCGCGACGTCGAGGTCCTGCGCGAGCCGCGCCAGCGCCACCACGTCGTCGGCGCTGCGCGGCAGCGTGATCGCGAGCGGCGCCACGCCCGGTTGCCAGAACACGTCGTTCGAATAAAACGCGAGCGACGGCTCGTCGGTCAGTACCGCGTCGGCACCGATGAGCGCGCGCAACCGTTCGCCCAGATCGCCGTGCATCGGTCCGTGAAATGCAATCTGCATGGTCATGCCTCGACTGAAATCGGGTGGAAACGGAATGCGTCGTGCCGCACGGCGCGCGATGCCGGAACGTCGGGTTCGGGCGCCATCCGGCGCGCGAGCGACAGCTGAAACGCGTGCAGCGGCCCTTCGTGGAACGGCGAGAACGGGCCTGGGCGATAGCCGGGCGAGCGACGGCATGCCTGCATGCCCTCGATCATCGGAATGTCCTCGCGATTGATGCGATCCCAGTTCGTGCGCACGCGCATGCGGATCGCCTCCAGCGGATCGGATGCGTCGCCGGACGGCTCGCCGACGAAGAAGAAGTACACGTGCTCGTCGGTGGTCTGCACGTCGACCGGGTCGACCGTCAGCACGAACAGGTAGTCCGCGTGCAGGCCCAGCATCAGCGTCGGGCTCGCGAGCAGGTATTCGGCGCCGCGCGCGCGTTGCGGCGACAGCCCGGCGAACGTCGGCAAGCCGCCGTGGCCCGCGGTCGCCGCATCGTAGACGTCGGTGCCGACGCCGCAAAAATGATCGTCCACGACCGGATAGTGTTCGTTCCACAGCGACGCCTTGTTGAGCGCGGGATGAACGAACGGGTTGTGATAGCTGTCGAGAAAGTTCTCGACCACGAGCTTCCAGTTGCCGTGCACGCGATAGTGCAGCGCGCCGCCATAGTGCAGCTGCGAGAAGTCGTAGTCGTGCCAGCGCGTGTCGAGCGCGGCCAGCGTATCGGCGAGCGGTGCCGCGCGCCCGCCCGGATTCACGCAGACGAGGCCGTTCCAGCACGCGCTACGCACGCGATCGAGTTCGAGACAGGCGCGGCGCGATTCGTCCACGCGGTGATCGTGGATCCCGTTGAAGTGGCTCGCGCGTTCCAGCGAACCGTTCAACCCGTATCGCCACGCGTGATACGGACACCGGATCGAATTGACGTCGCTCGCCTGCTCGCTCACGAGCGGCACGCCGCGATGCTTGCAGATGTTGTGGAAGCAATCGAGCGTGCCGTCACGGTCGCGCGTCACGACGAGCGGCATGCCGGACAGCGTGACGGGCAGCACGTCGCCGGGGCGGCCGACCTGCCCGCTCGCGGCCGCGACGCGCCAGTGACGTTCGTCGAGCACCGCCAGCTCGTACGCGAAGATCTCGGGGTCGGTGTAGAACAGCGCGGGGAGCGATACCGCGTGCTCGAGCGGTTTCGCGAGATGCTGGGTGAGGACATGTTGATAGCGCTGCGCAGCCTGCATGAAGTTCCCCCTGTTGAGCCGCGCTCGTGCGGCCGTGACAGCGATCGTAGGAGAAACGTGCCGTCGCGACGGCTGCGATGCGAAACGGTGGCGATCCATCCGCACCGGACGGTGGCCCGATTCACGGGTGCACGTCATCCGGGCTGGTGTCTTGCCGCTCGGGGCGGCGAAGGAAACGTCGGGGTGAGCCGCTTCGGAGCTCGCGCGCGCTTCGCATTCGGCAACCGCCGTTCCGATGCGGCGGCTGTTTTCGCAACGCCTCCGCCTACATTCGTCCACATCCCATCACCCATTCCCCGAACGCCATGCGAGTGACGCGCACAGAGAATCCCGATTCCTCCCCGCGGGCCAGCGAAAGCGCTACCGATAACACGCGCCGTACGCCGACGCCGACCGTGGACACGGCCACGCAAGCGCAGATCCGATCGCAATTCCCGCCGTCTTTTCACGGGAAGCGCCGCCAGAGCACGGCGTCGCTGGAGACCGCGAGCGACGCACCGTCACCACAACGCTTTCGCGCGTCAGGCACCACGCCGGAAGCCATCGCAGGCGGACTCGGTGCGCCGGTTGCACAAGCGGCCGGCGCGTCGCGGCATGCCGTCGGTACGCCCGAGCTCGTCGGTCCGGTCATGATGACGAATGTCAGACACTATGCCGACGGAACCCACATGGGAGAAATTGACCCGCATGACGAGGACACCCGAAACGAGCTCATCAGTTTCCTGTTCGAAATAGGCGGGGACGATCGTGCCGCGCTCGCGTCCCGTTTCGAGCCTGACTATCCTCCCGACGCATTTGACCCGCGCATCTATGACGGCATGGTCGTCGCGGTCAAGGACGAGGTCATCGCGGGTTTCATGGACTATTCGGAAACGGAACTGCACGCCCCGGGGCAAGTTGCGCAGATCAATATCCTGGTTGCGAAGGAACATCGCGGGACCGATGTCGCAAGAAACCTCGCGAAACAAGTCGACGAGGCGCTGCTCGCCAAGGGCTTTCGATACAAGCTGTCCCGCGTATGGGAAAGCAATACGGCGCAGCTGGAGCGCAAGCGCCGTCGCGGTTGGCGGCCCGACCCGGCATTGACCGTCGCGGGCGACACGAAAGCGTTCTGGATCGCGCTGGATCCGAGTTTCGCGGACATTCCGCCGCCGAGGCGCGGCCCGGCCCGTTGACCGCTCCGGGCCGGCATGCACGCTGTATCGCCGGCCCGCGCGTCGTCGGGCTCCATCCAGTCGAGCAGATCGGCGAATGCCTGCAACGGGCCATGCCGCCGCGCTGCCGACAGGCGCTTGATCGGCGCTTCGTCCATCGGCGTACTTGAGCAGCGGCAAGTAGAAGCCGTTCTTTCGATGGAAAGCACGCCACGCTCGGCTCGCCTCGAATGCCAAAGCGACCCGTCATTGCGATGCACCGAACAATCGAATCACGACGCCGCGCAGCCACCGGTTGCCCGCCTCATGGTGATAGCGCGCATGCCAATGCTGCCGTACCGCGAAGCCTTCGACCGGGATCGGACATGCATGAACCGCCAGATCGCTCGCCTGAGCCAGTGTCTGGCCGATATGACGGGGTAGCGTCGTGATCAGGTCGGTCGTCTGGACGATCGCACCCAAACCCAGAAAACCCGGCAACTCCAGCACGACGTCTCGCTCGATGCGCGCCTGCCGCAGCGCCTGTTCGAGGAGTTGCGCCCCGGTTCCCGCCGTAATGGCGACATGTCCTTCGGAACGATACTGCTTTGCCCCGAGGCGACCGCGAATCCTCGGATGATGCCGGTTGGCCAGACAGACCCAGTCCTGGTCGTACAGCTTCTGCTGATAAATGCCGCCACCTAGCCAGGGCACATAGCCGATCGCGAGATCGGCTTCGCCGGATTCGAGCGCGCGTTCCGTATTGCCGTCGATCCGTGCGGCTTCCAGCCGGACACCGGGCGCCTGCGCCCGGACATGGGCCAGTAGCCTCGGAAGCAGCGTTATGTGGCTCGCGTCGGTCATGCAGATACGAAAGCGTCGCTGGGCCGTCGCCGGATCGAACGCGATCTCCCATGCGGTGAAGCGCCGCAAGGATTCGAGAATTTCCCGGCATGGCCCGATCAGCGCGTCGGCTTGCGGTGTCGGCGCCATGCCGCCGGGTGTCCGGATGAAGAGCGGATCGTGCAGATGCTCCCTCAAGTGCCCGAGCCAGATGCTGACCGTCGGCTGGCTCTGGCCCAGTTGCTCGGCTACGCGCGTGACGCTGCGCACGTCGTACAGGAGATCGAAAAGCTGAAGCAGCTTCAGGTCGGGCAGGTCGGCGGGCATCGTGGCGTTATTGTCCATGGCAATGACGTCATTGTATCCATTGCATTGTCGGCATGAGCGGCGACTCCTATCGTGAAGCCATACGTCAGCTTTGCATGGGACCAGAGTAAGGCGCCAAAGCGCCAACTCTGGTCGACAAAGGAGAAGCCATTGAAAATAGCAATTCTGGGTGCCGGCGCACTGGGCTGCGCGATCGGCGCCACCCTTACCCAAGGCGGCCACGAGACCTGGCTGATCGACCGCTCGCCTGCACACGTCGATGCGATGCGCGGTGACGGCCTGCGCGTCGACGACGCGGGCGGCACCCGCCACGTACGCGTCCACGCGACGACTCAGGCTGCCGATGTCGGCGTGGCCGACCTGGTGGTCGTGCTGGTCAAGTCGTTCCACACCGACGCGGCCATCCGCGGCGCCCAATCGCTGGTGGGGCCCGACACCACCGTGCTGTCGCTGCAGAACGGCCTCGGACACGAGGACATCCTGATCGACGTCGTCGGCCGCGAGCGCGTCCTCGCGGGCAAGACCTACGTCGGCGGCGTGCTGCGCGGTGCGGGTCATATCGAATCCGGCGTGATCGGCAAAGCCACCTATATCGGCGAACTCGACGGCCGCATCACACCGCGCGTGCAGGCGATCGCCGCCGCGTTCGATGCCGCCGGCCTCGCCACGACGATCAGCGACAACATCGTCGGCACGATGTGGGACAAGCTGCTGGTGAATGTCGCGACGGGTGCGCTGACGGGGCTGACCGGCCTCACCTACGGGCAGCTTTACGATGAGCCGCTGCTGAAGGCAACGTCGCTCGCGGCCGTGGCCGAGGCGATCGCGGCGGCGCAGGCAGCCGGCGTCAAGCTGTCGATGACCGATCCCGAACAGGCCTGGACGCTCGCCGCCGAGGGGCTGCCCGCGACCTTCAAGACGTCGATGCTGCAAAGCCTGGAGAAGGGCTCGATCACCGAAATCGACTTCATCAACGGTTCGGTCGTGCGCTGGGGGCAGCGCTACGGCGTGCCGACCCCGGTCAATGCCACGCTCGTCGCCTGCATCAAGGGGCTGGAACGCGCGATGGCCGATCGCCAACGGCAGGAGGCCACCGCATGAATGCCACGAAAGCCTATCTCGAACACGTTGCGATCTGGGTCAAGGACATCCGCTGGCACATCCGCTTCTTCGAGGACGTGCTCGGCATGACCCTGCGCGAAGTGGACGGCACGCTCGACGCGCCGCGGCAGTACTGGACGCTCGGCGGCCTGCAGTTCATCCACGCGCCGGAACACGATGGTCCGGAAGGCCGGCTCGCCCATCTCGGCGTGATGTGCGAAGACCTGGAGGCCGCGCTGGCCGCGGCGCAACGATTCGGCGTGACGGAGATGCCGCAGGGGCGGAACTGGCTTCGCCTGCCCGACGGGCTTGCCGTCGAACTGATCCAGGCCAGGCCGGCTTCCTGCGTCGCGCAGGCACTGGCGATCAACCCGCGCGCGGAGGCATGACCATGACGATCGTCGAGAAATACTGGGACGACGCCCGCGAGGGCGACACGTGCACGAGCCCGAGCTACGCCGTGACCAAGGCGCGCATTCTCGCGTACGCCGACCTCACCGGCGACCATACGCCCGTCCACGTGGACGAGGCATACGCAAACGCGAGCCATTTCGGCTGCCTCGTCGCGCACGGGCTGTTTGGCTTGTCCATCGCCGACGGCCTGAAGACGCAGAGCGACTATCGCTTTCTGCCCGGCATGTCGCTCGGCTGGAGCTGGGATTTCCTGCTGCCGATCAAGGTCGGCGACGTGCTGCACGTGAAGTTCCGCGTCGGCTCGATGCGGGCCAGCAAGAGTCGCCCGGATTGGGGCATCGTCGTACTGCCGTCGGAGCTGATCAATCAGGACGGTCAGGTCGTTCAACGCGGCGAGCATCGCCTGATGGTGCCGCGCCGCCCGGAGGCACGGTAATGCAGGCTCGCCCACTCGAAGGCATGCGCGTCGTCGACTACAGCCACTTCCTTGCCGGGCCGTATGTCGGGCGCTGTCTCGCGGCGCTCGGCGCCGAAGTCATCAAGGTCGAGCGCCCCGGGTCAGGCGACGCCGGACGCCAGCACGCGACCGTGCTCGACGACCAGCAAAGCGGCTACTTCCTGCAGCTCAACATGGGCAAGCGCGGCGTGAGCGTCAACATGAAGGACGCGCGCGGCAAGGCGTTCATGCAGCGGCTGTGCGACTCCGCCGACGTGTTCATCGAGAACTATCGGCCGGGCGCACTGGACAAGCTCGGGCTCGGCCATGCCGAATTGTCGGTGCGCAATCCGGGCCTCGTCTACTGTTCGATTTCGGCGTACGGGCATACCGGTCCCGATGCGCATCGCGCGGGCTTCGGGCTGATCGCGGAAGCCAAGAGCGGAATCATGCAGATGGTGGGCACGCCGGGCGAGCGGCCGCCGCTGCTGCGCATCTCGCTCGGCGACATGTACACCGGCATTCATGCGGTCGCGGCCATCAACGCCGCGCTGCTGGGGCGTGTGAAGAGTGGCCGCGGGCAACACATCGACATGGCGCTGTACGACACGCTGGTATCGATGCACGAATATGCGGTGCAGTGCTACACGCTGCAGGGCGTGCTGCCTGAGCAGACCGGGCACGACATGCCGACCTCGACGCTCTACGGCGTATTCCGTGCCGCGGACGGCGATCTCGTGATCGCCGCGCAAGTCGACGACGCGTGGAAACGCTTCGCCGAACTGATCGCGACGCACGGCGGCCCGGCCGGCTTCGGCGCCGACACACGGTTTCATGACAGCACCGGCCGCAACGCGCACCGCGCGGAGATTCTGTCGGTGGTCGAGCCGTGGGTGGCCGCGCGTTCCGTCGCGTCGGTGCTCGAACTGCTGGACGGCATCGACGTTCCGTGCGCGAAGGTGCAGCGCATCGACGAGGTATTGAACGATCCGCAGATCCAGGCCAGAGGCATGGTCGTCGAGCAACAGCATCCGCGCTACGGAACGCTGCGCCTGCCCAACCTGCCGTTCCGGTTTTCCGATTGCGATACGACGATACGCGAGGTCGCGCCCGATCTCGGGCAGCACAACGCGGAAATCGCGCTTTCCCTCGGGTTCGATTCGGCCGAAATCGACGCGATGCAGGCCGACGGCGTCCTCTATTCGAAAGCGAGCCAATGATGACCGACCAATATGCGGTGATCGGCAATCCGATCGGGCACACGAAATCCCCGTTGATTCACGGCCTCTTCGCGCAGGCGTCGCGGCAGGACATCAGCTATGCGGCCATCGAGGGGCCCGTCGAGCCGGCAGGCGCTTTCGCTGCCGCGGTTCGTGCGTTTTTCGAGGGCGGCGGCAAGGGCATCAACGTCACGGCGCCGTTCAAGCTCGACGCGTTCGCGATGTCGGACGAACGCAGCGAGCGGGCGCAGCTCGCGGGCGCGGCCAACGCGCTCAAGTTCGACGGCGGCCGCATCCTGGCCGACAACTTCGACGGCATCGGCCTGGTTCGCGATATCGAGACGAACCTCAATCTGCCGATGGCCGGCAAGCGTGTCCTGGTGCTCGGTGCAGGCGGCGCGGCACGCGGTGCGCTTTTGCCGTTCCTCGACGCCGGACCGGCTGAACTGGTCATCGCGAATCGCGACGTCGACAAGGCGCGCGCATTGGTCGCACAGGTTGCCGGACGCGGTCCGCTCGTTGCCGGCGGCTACGCGGACCTCGCGCGGATGGGGCGTTTCGACCTGGTCGTCAATGCGACGTCGGCCAGCCTGACCGGCGACCTGCCGCCGGTCCCGCCGAGCGTGTTCAGTCCGGCCGGCACGGCCTACGAACTGGCATACGGCAAGCGTCTGACGCCGTTTCTCCGGCTCGCGAAAAACGCAGGCGTACACGGAATGGCGGACGGCGTCGGCATGCTGGTCGAGCAGGCGGCCGAAGCGTTCGCGTGGTGGCGCGGCGTGCGCCCCGAGACCAGTTCGGTGATCGATCGGCTGGCCGTGCCCTTTGATTGAACACGCCATGGAGATTCGCATGAAGAAGATCCTGATGCTGCACGGCATCAATCACAACATGTTCGGCAAGCGCGACCCGGCACAGTACGGGACGCTCACGCTCGCGCAGATCGATGCACGGCTGCAAGGGCTCGCGGAGGAACTGGGTGTACAGGTGGACGCGTTCCAGACGAACAGCGAAGGCGCGATGTGCGAGCGCATTCATCGCGCCTTCGAGGAACGCCAGGATGCGGTGCTGATCAACGCGGGCGCATGGACGCATTACAGCTACGGCATTCGCGATGCCCTTGCCATCCTCACGTGCCCGATCGTCGAACTGCACATGTCCAACATTCATGCACGCGAGCCGTTCCGGCATCACTCCGTCCTGGCCGAGATCGTCAGCGGGCAGATTTGCGGTTTCGGTGTCCAAAGCTATCTGCTGGCGCTGAGGGCCGCGGTCTCGGCGCTCGGCGACGAATAGGCCGATTCCCGCATCGGCTGCCGATGCGGGGCCGACGCACATGCGCAACCGTTCCCGGGTGCCCGGCGTTGCGCACCGCGGTTGTTCGCCGTGCATCGTATCGATGGGCCTCGGTCAGGTCACACAACGGAGTCGATACATCGGGCAGTGACGACTCCCCGCATCACCCGCGTTGCCCGGCACACATATCAATATCTGGAGACCACGATGACCACGACCTTGCGGGACGAGCCCCGGGGCAGGCACCAATCGAGAAAAGCCGCCGTCAGCGGCTGGATCGGCTCGGTGCTCGAATACTACGATTTCTTCATCTACGCCACGGCATCGGCGCTGATCTTCCCGCAGATATTCTTTCCGCACGGCAGCCCCACGACAGCCATCATCGCGTCGCTGGCCACTTACGGTGTCGGCTATGTGTCCCGCCCGATCGGCGCGTTCGTGCTGGGCCATCTCGGCGACACGCGCGGACGGAAAACCGTCCTGCTTTTCTGCATGTTCCTGATGGGAATCTCGACCGTCGGCGTCGGCCTGCTGCCAACCTATCAGCAAGCCGGGCTGCTCGCGCCGGCGTTGCTGGTGGCGCTTCGCCTGCTGCAGGGTTTCGCCGTGGCCGGCGAGATTACCGGCGCGAGCTCGATGATCCTGGAGCACGCGCCGTTCGGTCGGCGCGGATACTTCGTCAGCTTCACGCTACAGGGCGTGCAGGCCGGGCAAGTGCTGGCCGCCGCCGTGTTCCTGCCGCTCGCCTACACCATGCCGTCCGCGCAATTCGACAGCTGGGGCTGGCGCATTCCGTTCCTGCTGAGTGCGCTGGTCATCGTGGCGGGGTTGATCATTCGCCGCCAGGTCGACGAGTCGCCGGCCTTCGATGAAGCAGTACGCAACCGGTCGCAAGCCGGCTCGCCCGTTGCCGACGCTTTCAGGCACCACTTTCCCGATATGGTGCGCGTTGCCTGCATGTCGATGATGAACGTGATTCCGGTCGTCGCCACGATCTTCGGCGCAGCCTATGCGGTCCAGCCGGCGTATGGAATCGGATTCCAGAAAGATATCTATCTCTGGATCACGGTGGTGGGCAATATCGTTGCGATGATCGTGATTCCGTTCGTCGGCAACCTGTCCGACAAGGTCGGACGCCGGTCGCCGATCATCGTCGGCTCGCTGGCGGCCGGCCTGCTCGCGTTTGCCTACCTGTATGCGATCAGCATCCGCAACGTGCCGCTCGCATTCGCGATGTCGATGCTCATGTGGGGGGTGGTGTACCAGGGCTACAACGCCGTATTTCCCGCCTTTTACCCGGAACTCTTCCCGACCCGCACGCGCGTCTCGGCGATGGCCATCGCGCAGAACCTCGGTACCGCGGCCACGGCGATGCTGCCCGCGCTGTTCACGGCGGTCGCGCCGCCCGGAGGACACCACGTCTGGCTGATCGTCGGTGCGATCGCGTTCGGCATCACCGTGATTGCGTCGCTCGCAGCCGCGAGCGCACGCGAGACCCATCGTGTTCATATGAACGACCTGGGGCGAGCGAACGCGCAACCGGTCGACAAGGCAGAATACGACCGGCTGCGCGTCGATGCGATGGCGCGCCATCGCATCGTGCGCGAACACGTGCCAGGATCCGTCGGCAGCTAGCCAGTACTCGACGGGGCGTCGTGTTCGGCGCCCCTTCCGCCGAGCATTTCCAGCTTGCTGCTGCGCCCTCACTGGCAGAGCGAACTTGCGTTGCCGCTGTCTTCACCCGATGCCCGATACCGTGCCGAAAACCGTCATGCCGGACACCACGCGCCCTGCTCGCCTGAACTTCGCGCTCATGTTGCCGCTTCTGCTGGCGGCCCAGCCGGTGGCGACCGACAGTTACCTGCCGGCGCTGCCTGAAATCGCCGCAACGCTGGGGGCCGCCAGTATCAGCCTCACGGTTTTTGCATTGATATTCGGTATCGGGCAATTGCCGATGGGCAGTCTTTCCGATCGATTCGGCCGCCGTCCCGTCTTGCTGACCGGCCTTGCGCTCTATGCGCTGGCAGCGCTGGCAGCTGCGCTCGCTTCCAGCGCCGCAATGCTGGTGGCCGCTCGTGCAATGCAGGGCTTTGCCATGGCCGCGATACTGGTATGCGCACGCGCGACGGTGCGCGACCGGTATTCGGCGGCCGACGGTCCGTACGTGATGGCGCGCGGTTTCATGGGAATGGGGATGATGGCGTTCCTCGCGCCGATTCTCGGTGCGTATGTCACGCAGCAGGCCGGATGGCGATGGGTGCTCGCAGGGATGAGCCTGTATGCGTTCGGGCTGCTCGTCATGTGCTGGTACGGCTTCGAGGAAAGTTTCTCCAGAATCGCGTCGAGCCGGGGCTCGACCCGGGACGTGCGCGAAATATTCGGCAATGCCACGTTCAGGGTATGGGCGCTGCTGGCCGCCTCGACGTACACCGGCATGTTCTGCTTTCTATTGCTTTCTCCCGCCATCTACATCCGGCATCTCGGCCTGTCGCCCCAGCGATATGGCTGGATACCCGCGAGCGGTACGCTCGTCTATGTCCTGAGTACGTATGGCTGCCGCCTGTTGCTGCGACGTCAAAGCATGCTGCGAACGGTGCGACAAGGTGCGGCGTTGAGCCTGTCCGGCGCAGTGATTCAGGCATTGGGGTGTTCGCTGCTTCCCGGAAGCATCTGGCCGCTGCTCGTGGGGCATGGCGTGTATTGCCTCGGCCACGGAATCCATCAGCCATGCGGGCAAGCAGGAGCGGTCGGTGGTCTGCCCCACCTTGCAGGCCGCGCGGTATCCTGGTCCGGCTTCATCATGATGTTCTTCGCTTTCAGCGTGGGGCAGACAGCGGCGGTTTTCACCGATCCGCGCTATCAGCTGGGCGCGTGGCCAATGGTGGTTCCGATGCTCATCGTCGGCGTGATGCTGGTGACGATTGCGTTTGCGTGGCTGCCAAAAATCATCCACGAGACTTTGGTCGCTACAACGGTTCCGGCACGTGCGGCGGATATCGCGCATTGAATTGCCGGGAAGCGACCTTGCCTGACGGTTCGCAAACCGCGCGTGCCTTTCGCAATCGCAACCGCGCCCGAACATCGGGCGACGTAGTGTTGGGTCACGCCATCTTCGTCAGCCGGGCCTACACCATGTCGTCTTCGATTCGTTCCACGTCGCCCGTCGCGTCGACGCACCCGCCTCAGCCGGACGCGGCGCCGGGCAACACCCCGCCGAACCGGGCCGCGAGCCCGTCAAGCGCCGCTTCCCACCGTGCGTCAACGGAATTTCCCGCGCTGAAGCCGCGCGGTTCGACCGATGCGTCGGCGTCAGGCGCGCGGCCGCCGGAGTCGCTCCCCGCCGACGGCACGGGCAGCCTGCGTCGCGTGGACAGCACGGTCCTCGACGCGCACCGGTCGCGCCGCGCCAGCGCGGCATCTTCCATCGAGATGGACCACATCGCGCCCGAAAACGCCGCGGCGACATCAACGACGTCAACCTCGTCAGCCGCATCGGTCACATCCGCATCGACAGCATCGACGGCATCGGCCGGCAACGAAGTCAGCTTCACGATGCCGCCGCCTTGCGGCGGCCCGCTGACCCGGCACGAGGACGGGCGCTTGCGCTGCGAGCAGGATCGAGGCGCGCAGGGCGTGCTGAACCTGCTGTCGGAACTCGATCCGGACACCGTCAGGAACCTGGATCTTCCGCCGGGCGCGACGATCCGCATCGAGTGGGACGAGAACCTGCCGCAGCAGATGAGCTCGTTCATGCGGCTGGCGGGCGGCGATGTGCTCCTCGCCACCGATATGCTGCGCGACGCGATCGCAAGCGGCGCGTCCGCCTTCACGCCGCAGGCGCGCATGCCGGGCAGCGATCAGCATCCGTCCGATTTCCTGCGCCATCTCGGCATCCGCATTCACGTGACGCCGGACCACGGAACCGGCGCAGGCCTGCAGTCCATCCTGGAGCGGCAATACGACGACCCGGCGAAGCACGCGCGTATCGCGCAATTCCGGCATGATTTCGGCGCGATGTCGCTGCTGTCGCTGGCGAACAACAAGCAGTTCACGAAGCAGCTCGCGTACGGCGTCGGCGCCAGCCTGACCGGCACCGGAACGATCGGCGCCACCTTCGACTACGGCATCTGGGACAACGTCAAACGCTCGATGAGCGAAGCCGCCGTGGCGAAATTCGGTCCGTTGCTGGATTCGCTGACGCCGCTGTTTGCCGAAACGTTCGACTCGATGGTCATCTCGCGACTGCTCGAAGTGATGAAGGGCGGCAACTTCCTGCCGGAGAATTTCGGCGAAGCGTGGGACACGCTGAAAGACGCCGCCTACTCGGGCGCGATCGCCGCGATCGGTTCCATCGCGAACAACTACGTGCGCGAACTGGCCAGCGCGGCGCGCCAGGCCGGCCATACCGAGACCGCCGCCGCGCTGCTCGTGGCGAAGCAGTTCACCAACCTGCTGGCGACGTGGATGTCCGGCGCGATGATCCCGCTCGAAGTGATGGGCGACCACAACGAACTCGTCGACGCGAAGATGAACCTCATCGAAACCGGCGTGATTCCGCGGCCGGACGTCGCAGACGTACGCACGCACGTCAGCGAATCGACGCTCAACACGATCCGGGCCGCGCGCGGCACCGGCTCCGCGATTCGGTCGATGGCCACGGGCGGCGAAATTGCCGCGACGATCGGGCTGCTACTGTCGATCCTGGAACACCAAGGCGTCATTTCCAGTTCGTTCGAACAGCTCATCACGCTGATGTATTCGACGCCGACCGAGGTCCTCAGCATGACCGCATCGATGGCGGCCGAGAAGTGGGTCGGTGCCGACGGCGGCAAGGAGAACGCCCGCATCACCACCGACGCCGGCAAGCAAAGTGCGATGCTGGCGCGGATCTCCGATCACGAAGCGACCACCCTCGACGATCTCGACCGCATCGCGAGACCGGACGGCGAGCGCAATGCGTCGCTCGGCCATGCCGTCACGCAGGCGCTCGGCACGGCCATGGGCATCGTCGACAAGGGCGCCGATCTCGGCATCCGGTACGCCGGCGCGGGCCTGACTCGCGTGGGCAATGCGCTGTCGCCGATTGCCGACATACCGTATGTCAGCCCAGTCCTGACTTCGGTGGGAAACGGGCTGTCCGGCACCGCCCAGTACGCGTTCGAGCATGCGCTCAAGCCCCTTGGCCAGGGCGTGCAAGCGGTCTCAGGGGCCGCCTACCGGAACGCATTGAAACCGGCGGGACAAGGTATTGCGCGGGCCATCGACATGGCGAGCCCCGTGCTCGATCCGCTCGGGAAAGGCGCGGCGACCGTCGCAACGGGCGCCGGGCGTCATGTGGTCAAACCGGTTGCCAATGCAACTGCGGCGACATTCGATACCGTCGTGCGCGCGCCAGGTGCCGTCGTCGGCGCGGGCGTGACGGCGTTCGATCAGGCTGCGTCGTCGGCGACCGACGCACTGAGCGGCGCCATGCGACGGCGTCGAGCCCCGCGGGACACCGAGCCGTCCGGGCCGGATCAGGTCTGACGACGGGGCCGTCGAAGCACGTACGGCCCAACCGCAAGCGCGCTTCGCAACCCGTCAAACGTCAATGGCCCGAGGTCAACACACTGACCTCGGGCCACGAATTTTCCGCAGGTACCGGGCTTCACGATCCTTGCCCGGCACCCCTGGCCATTCGACGCAGCGCGACCTACATCAGAACTGATAACCCGCGCCGACCACCGCGCCGAAGTCCGAGCGGGTGTTGCCCGTCACCGACGCCTTGACGACCCAGCGGTTGCTCTCCGTCACGTACGAGTACCCTGCCGCAAAGCCCTGCTGGCCGTGATAGTTCGAGGTCGCCGCCGACACCATCGAGCGGCCCGCGCCCGTCGGTTGCGGCAGACCGGCCACCGCCATCGCCGACGCGACACCGCCGTACATGTCCTTCTTCAGGTCGTTGAACGAGTTGTACACCTGCCCGATGCGCTGGTCGGTGTAGTTCTTCGCCTGCGTCGAAGCGGACGTAAGGTTGTCGTTCAGCTGCTGCACGTTCACCGCGTCGGTCGGCGCCGTCCCGGCCGCGACGTTCGTGATCTGGCGCTCGCTGCCCTTCGCGCCGACCGAGAACGAATTGTCGCGATCGGCGACCGAACCCTGACCGACCGCCACCGCGTTCTTGCCGGTTGCCGTCGCCGTCGACCCGATCGCGCCCGCATCGGCGCGCGCGATCCACGTCGTGTTCGCGTCGGTTACCGCCGCGCGGATCTGGTCGTTGGCCGCCACGTTCTTCAACGCGTTGTTGAACTGGCCGACGTTGACCGCATCGTTGTCGTTCACGCCCGCCGCGACGCCGGTCAGCGTGCGGTCGCCCGCCGTGCCGGAGAAGTTCACGCTGGTGCCGCCGGTGCCCTTGCCGACAGTGATCGCGCCGTTCGGATCCTGCTGCTGCACGAGGCCGGCCTTGCCGTTCGCGATGTTGGTCACATTACCCTGCAGGTTCGAGATGTCGGTCGTGTTCTTCGAGACTTGCTGGTTGGTCGCGTAGAGCTGCGAGCCGTTCACCGCGTCCGTGCTGGTCGCGCTGAGCGTGCCTGCCTGCACGTTGGTGATGCGCGTGCCGCCGGCGCCGCCGAGCGTGATTGTGCTCTTCGAGCTGTCGTCGTACTGCACCGCGAGCGCGCCGAGCTGGTTGAGGTTCGACTGCACGCCCTTCAGCTGCTTCACGTTCACCGCGTCGGTATCGCTGGTGCCCGCGGCGACGTTCTTGAGCACGACGGCCGAGTTCGCGTCGCCGCCGACGAGCGACACCGAATTCAACCGGTTGCCGTTCGTGTCGACGTCGTACTTGACGACGTTCTTCACGGCTTCGCCGGTCTGGTTCGACACCTGCGTGATCTGCTGCTGCAGATCGGATTTCACGCCCGACAACTGGCCGCCGTTCACGGCGTCCGTGCTGCCCGCGGCGACGTTGCCGTCGGCCACGTTCGTCAGCTTCGTCGGAGCACCGCCGCGCGCCGCGCTGTACGCACCGAGTTTCGGGTCGAACTGCAGCGCGTCCTGCTGCAGCCCGGCGATCGCGGCGGTGTTGCCGGCGATGTTCGTTTCCGCATTGCCGAGGCGCGTTTCGTGATTCTCGAGCGTCGTCGTGTTGCTGCCGACCCGGCCGTCGAGGTTCGTCAGCGCGTCGCCGACATTGTTGAACGAGCCGCCGCCAACCTTGTAGGACGGTGCGCTGATCGAGCCGTCCTGGTTCGCCGTCGCGCCACCGCCCAGCGCGGCCGCGGAGCCGTCGATCGCACGGCGCAATTGCGCGCCGTTCACCGCGTCCGTGCTGCCGGACGCCACGTTGCCTTCCGCGACATTGGTCACGCGCACCGGGTTCCCGCCGTTGCCCGCGCCGAGCGAAACCTGCCGCTTGCTCGCATCGTCGTACTTCACGGCCAGCGCATCGAGCTGGCTCGTGCCGTTCTGAACCGCCGCGGTCAACTGGTCGACGTTGACGGCATCCGTGCCCTTCTTGCCGGCCGCGACGTTGCTGATGAGTTGCGGGCCGTTGCCACCGTGGCTCGCATCGTAGGCGCCGAGGCTCGGGTTCCACTGGAGCGCATCCTGCTGGAGCGCGGCGATGTTGCCCGTATTCGTCGTCACCTGGTTGCCGAGCGTCGTGATCGACTGATTGAGCGTGCTGGTCGCCTTGCCGAGCTGGCCCACGTTCACGGCGTCGCCCGCGGCAACGCCGTCCGCAACGTTGTGCAGGCCGACCGGCGCCTGCGCGCCCGTGCCGCCGAGCGTGACGCCGCTGTGCTCGTCGTCGTCGTACTGCACGGCGTTCTTCGTCGCGGCGCCGATCTGGCTGGTGATCGACGTGCTCAGGTTGCCGAGCGTCGTGCTGAGGTTGTTCGTCACGCTCGTGCTGAGCGATGCCAGGCCGCCGTTCAGTTGCCCGACGTTGACGGCATCGTGCACGTCCTTGCCGTCCGCGACATTGTGCAGCGTGGTGCCGTTGGGGCCGGCAAACGTCACCGAGTCGAACCCGCTCGGGCCGTCGTACTTCACGTTGCGCGTATCGGCCGCCTGCAGGCTGCCGATGTTCGACGCCGCCGTGCTCAGCGACGCGTTGATGCCGGTAACGCTGCCCTGCAGGTTCGTGATGTTCGAGGCCGCCGTCGAGATCGACGTTTGCAGCGGCGCGACACTGCCCTTCAACTGGCCGACGTTGACCGCATCGGTATCGGCGACACCGGCCGCAACGCCGCCGATCGTGGTGCCGTTGCTGCCGTCGAGCGCGATCGCCGCATGCGAGTTGTCGGTGTACTTCACGACGTTCTGCGTGGCCGTCACGATGCTCGTGCTGAGGCTGTTGCCCACATTGGTCACGCGCTGGTCGACGTTCGAGATCGTGGTCGACAGCGAATTGCCGACCGACGTCACACGCGCATCGACGTTGCCGATGCCGGTGCTGAGCGTGCTGTTCACGTTCTTCAGCTGCTGGACGTTGACGGCGTCCGTATCGGCCGCGCCGGCCGCGACGTTCTTGAGCTGGCGTTCTTTGCCGAGCGCGCCGAACGACACCGCGCCGCCGACCGGTGCGGCCGTGCCGCCGAACACCGGCGTGCCGCCGTTGTTCGCGCCGACGCTGCCCGAGCCGATCGCCACCTGGTTGTTGTCGTTCGTCTGCGCGCCCGCCCCGATCGCCACGGATTGCGTGCCGCCGGCGCGCGTCTGCGTCGCCGCGTCATACGCAGCGCCGCTCGAGACGCCGTCGCTCGACGTCGGATTCGCGCCGCCGATCGCGATCGAACGATCGCCGCTGGCCAGCGCCGAATGGCCGAGCGCGATCGAGCTGGTGCCGTGCGCATCGGCGACGTTGCCGATCGCCATCGAGAAATCGCCGATCGCGGCGGACTGACGGCCGACCGCCAGCGCCGTATTGCCTTGCGCCACCGCCACCGTGCCGATCGCGGTGGACGAGTTCGCCAGCGCCTGCGAACCGACACCGATTGCGATCGCGCCGCCGCTGCTGGTGCCGCCGTTGCTGCTCGCGTTCGACTGGTCGCCGATCGCGATACCGCTGGTGCCGGCCTTGGCATTCGTCCCCTGCGTCACGTTCGCGGTGCTCACCGCCACGAAACTCGCGCTCTTCGTTGCGACACAGAGCGGGTTCGTCCCGTCGATGCACTGGCCGTTCAACGCGTTGTCCGGGTTGCCGCGATCGACGAAATTGTCCGCATGCGCGGCTCCCGCGATCAGGACACCGGCACCCGTGAACATGGCGGCGGCGAGCGCCGAAATCTGCTTCCTCTTCATGGTCTTCTGCTCCGTTTTGTAGCGTCTGGTTTGAATTTGGACTACTTACTTTTATCGACAGCTTCGACTTCGATTTCGATTGCGACTTCCGTGCGGAACCTGATTCCGATACCCGGTTCGACCTTGTCGAAGGCAGCACGTATCGGCCGTCCGTATCGACAGGGCGTTCGAAGGCCCGGGCACGCCGTTCGTTTGACGGTCCGTTCCGTTAATTCGACAACTCAATTAGCAATGCAGATTGTTATTTATGGACGAGCTATCCCCCGACTGAATCCGGAGATTCAACCCGCCGTTATAAACAACCCTGATTCGATGCCGCGCGGACCGCGACCCATCCCGTTTCTTTTAATTCATCTCGGCAGCATCAATTGATGCTTCGGACCTGGGTCACACAACGTCCGTCACGATTCGCCGTGCCTTCCGTTTTCTTGCGTCACCCCTCGTTCAAGTCGGACGAATTATGAGACACGATCTAAAATTATTGAAGGCAACATTCTTTATAGATTGTAAAATTCAATATATTCAATGAGTTGCGTAAAATATAGATATCTCGCAAACGTTTTACACCCACCGCGATTAATCCAAATGTTTTTAGAAGCGGATAAATACTTTGCCGAAGCGGATTCAAATTAAATACCACCAAACAAATCGTTGCCGGAAAACCGCCCTACCGTGCGATTCCGCACCAAACACACACGCAAGTCACGGGTATTGACCAACATCAACGGCCGAAACTTCAGGCGCGATCCGCAGCATATGGCGAATAATCGTGGAAACGGAATGAAGTGAATAGAGCCGACCCATCTGGCGGGAATCGAAATATGCTCCTACAATTCCGCTCGCATCGATACCGGCAGCCGCGTGCATTCCAGGCGCGACGACGGCAACGCTCCGCGTCTTTACCGGCTCAGTGATCAGAACAACGAACGCCAGGTAACGCGCCGACCGGTTGCCCGTCGCGCAGTCCGGCTCAATCCGATTGTCGATGCGAGCGTGCGACGCGTGTGCGCGTCGTCATGGAGCAGCTTCCCAGGATTTCCCCGAACCGGGCCGGCCACCCGCGGGAACGCAGCCAGCATTATTTCCAGAACAGGTGCACGATGCCTCCATCGATCTCCGCATTGAGTGACGCCCATATCCTGATCGTCGACGATCAGCCCGACCAGCTGCATCTGCTGATCGACATCCTGCGCAGCACGGGGTGCCGCATCAGCATCGCATTCGACGGGTCGCAGGCGTGCCAGCGCGCCCAGGCGCTGATGCCCGACGTGATCCTGATGGATGTGCGCATGCCGCGCATGGACGGATTCACCGCGTGCCGGCTGCTCGCCGCCGATCCGCTGACGAGCGCGATTCCGGTCATCTTCCTGACCGTGGCCGGCGAACTGCACGAACGTCTCGAGGGGCTCGAAATCGGCGGCGTCGACTATGTGGTGAAGCCGTTCGAGCCGGCGGAAGTGCTTGCACGGATTCGCGTGCAGCTCGCGCGGACGAAACGCGACCGGCCCGCCGATGCGGAAAGCCCGTTCGCCGCCGGCAAGGACGACGACATCATCGTGCGCGCGGCGATCCGCCACCTGTCGCGCACGCTGAACGATCCGCCGACGGTGGAGCAGCTGGCGCGCGCGGTCGGCACGCATGAAAAGCGGCTGTCGCGCGCGTTTCGCGACAATCTCGGCCAGACGGTGTTCGAGTATCTGCGGGTCGAGCGGCTGCGGATCGCGCAGGATCTGCTGGATTCGACGTCGCTCAGCATTGCCAGCATCGCGAAGGAAATCGGTTTTTCCACGCCGGCGAATTTCGCGACCGCGTTCCGCGAACGTTTCGGCATCACGCCGACCGAGTGGCGGCGCCAGCGCCAGGCAGGCGGGCGCGCCGCGACCCGGGAACCGCAACGCGACGCGTAGGCCGGGTTCGGTGTGATCGCGACGACCGCGATTACCAGTTGTATTTCGCGGTGGCCAGCACGGTCCGCTCGTTGCCGAACACGCACACGGCATACGACTGGCAGCCGCTGACGTAACGCCGGTCGAACAGGTTCGCGACGTTCAGGGCCAGGCGCCAGTGCCGCATCTCGTAGTGCATCGCCAGGTCGTACAGCGTCGTGCTCGGCACCGTCAGCGCATTGTCGGGCGCGCCGGCCGACGCGCTCTGGTAGCGCACGCCGCCGCCGATCCCGAGGCCCGACAGCGGACCCGTGCGCCAGGTCCAGTCGGCCCACAGCGACGCCATCTGCCGCGGCAGCGGCACGGCCACCGGCCAGTGGTTCAGCGACGCGTCGTTCGCCTTCACGTTCTTGACGTCCTGATAGACATACGACGCGACGATCGACAGCTCGCGGGTCAGCTTGCCGACCGCGCTCAGCTCGATGCCGCGCGAGCGCACCTCGCCGGTCTGCACGGACGACGTGCCGGTCGGGTCGAGATTCACCGGCGTCGGCGTCACGACGTTGGTCTGGTTGATCTGATAAACGGCCGCGTTGAGCATCAGGTTCCGGCCGGGCGGCTGCCAGCGCAGCCCGGCCTCCATCTGCGTGCCGCGCGTCGGTTTCGGCAAGCCGCCACCATATAGGCGCACGCCGATCACCGGATCGAACGACGTCGAATAACTCACGTACGGCGACAACCCGGCGTCACCCTCATAGGTGAGCCCGACGCGCCCGGAGAACGCACTGACGTCCTGCTGCTTCTGCGTGCCGGCCGTCCGGTCGTCGAACCGCGCGTTCACCCAGTCCTCGCGGCCGCCGAGCGTCAGCGTCCAGCGCTGCCAGCGGATCTGGTCCTGCGCGTACGCACCGAATCCGTTCATCGCCGTGTACTGATCGACGTGGCCGAGCGACGTCGGGCCGGAGAAGATCGCCGCCGTGACGGGCCGATAGACGGGGTGGTACAGGTTCAGCGACGGCGCCAGCGCGAGCCACACGCTGTTGGTCGTCGTCTGCCGGTCGAATTGCAGGCCGAACAGCAGCGTGTGTTCGAGCGGCCCGGTGCCGAAGCGCGCCTGCGCGTGGTTGTCGATATCGAGCCGGCTGTAGTTGAGCTGGAACAGCCCCGCGAAACGCATCATGTTGGTCGTGCTGCGGGGCGCCAGGCCGTTGCCGAACACCGTCGCGTCGTCGAGCGACAGGCGCGACCAGCGCACGTCCTGGTGCAGCGTCCAGATCGCGTTCACGCGGTGCTCCAGCGCATAACCGAGCGACCATTGCTTCTTCCGGTAGTCGTTGAACCCGGGATCGCCCATGTAGATGTCCTGCGACAGGCGGCCGTTCGGGTTCGGCAGCACCGTGCCCGATGCGGGCAGGAAGTTCGACGAAATGTCGCCGCTGTCCTGCAGGAAGGTCGCGGAGAACGTCAGCGACGTGTCGGCATTCGGCCGCCATCGGAACGACGGCGCCAGCGCGACGCGCCGGTCGCCGTTCGGGCCGGTCACCGCATTGCCGTCGCGGGCCACGCCGACGAAGCGATACGCGTACCGGCCGTCCGGGTCGAGCGTGTCGCCGATGTCGAGCATGAACTGCTTGCGCGCATCGTTGCCGATCTGCACGCCGGCCTCGCGCACGCGCTCGCCGTCGGCGAGCTTCGTGTGCGCGTCGACGATCGCGCCGGGCTCGCCCGCGCCGTACAGCACCGACGTCGGCCCGCGCAGCACCGCGATCGAGTCGATCGTATAGGGGTCGACACGCCAGTTCGCGATCACGGCCGTATTCGGCGCAGCCACACCGTCGACGTACAGCGTCGGCGTGAAGCCGCGCAGCGCCGCATACCAGTCGGTCCGGCTGTCGGCGCCGAACGTCGCGAAACCCGGCACGTAGCGCAGCGCCTGGTTCAGGTCGGCCGCGCCGGTCATCTCGATCTGTTGCGCGGTCACGAGGTTGATCGTCTGCGGGATCTCGGCCACCGGCGTGTCGGTCTTCGTGCCCGCCGTGGTGCGCAGCCCGACGAGCCCGACGGACGATCCGTCGGCCTTCCCTTTCACGTCGATCGGCGGCAGCACGGCCGCCGCCGCGTCGGGCTGCGGCGCCGCTGCCGCGCCCGATGCCTGCGCATGCGCGCCGCCTGCTGCCGCCACGCACAGTGCTCCCCCGGCCGCGACCGCCATTGCGCGTCGCACCGCCCTCGTCCCCGTTAACATCGTTCAATGCTCCGTCGTGCTGGTGGCCGATTCGGCCCGATCGTGGCGCGACGCGCCGCCGGCGTCCGTCCCGTGTTGTCGTTCTGGTGATGTGGGTTGCGCGCGAGTCGGTATGCACTGGCCGATGGCGTCATTCGCGAGCGCAGCGATCATACCGGGCGAACGTGGCGCGGTCTTTAAAAAAGTGCGCAGGCGCGCACGGGCTGGCGAAGCCCGGGTCCCGGGCGCTGGAGACGGTGCATGCGCGGCATCGATCGGGCCAATTCCAATTGCCGCCGGGAAAGGCGGATGAAAGACGGGCACGCTAGACTGCGTGCGGCCCGGGAGCGGCCGCGCACCACGCGGTCCCGGCGTCGCATCGCGCGTAGTCGAGCGCGTCCGGCGTCGCGGCATTACCCGCTGCCAGATTGGCGGAGCCGGTTGCGGCCTTTGCGCCGCAATATCGGCTTACGCGTTTGCGACACCACCGTCATCCCCTCACTACCGAGGACCGTATGCGCCGCATGTCGACCCGACCGCTGTTCGCCGCATTGCTTGCCCTGGGCGCAGTCTTCTGCGCCGTGCCATCCGCCCACGCCTGCGACATACCGGCGGCCGTGACGACGATCGATCCGCCCGGCTACTATGACGACGCCGCCGGTTATGCGCGCGCCGTGAAGCCGATGCGCGATTTCATTTCGCGGCTCAACACGGCGGCGGACAAAGGCGACTGGGCCTGCGCATTGAGCCTGCTGGAAAGCTGGGCGCAGGCCGATGCGCTGATGGGCCGGATCTCGGGCTATCAAGGCTATTACGAGCGCTCATGGGCCGGCACCGACTTCGCGATGGTGATCCTGCGCATGCCGCGCGACGTGCGCGACGCGAATCGCGCGCGCTTCGACGCGATC
The DNA here is from genome assembly GCF_001039005.1 of Burkholderia cepacia. Classification (GTDB taxonomy): domain Bacteria; phylum Pseudomonadota; class Gammaproteobacteria; order Burkholderiales; family Burkholderiaceae; genus Burkholderia; species Burkholderia theae. The sequence goes on along the minus strand of NZ_LDWR01000096.1, from coordinate 76,650 downwards.
GATCCATGGCTCGAACGCATCGCGATCGCCACCCGCGATTCGGAAGCGATCAACCATCTGCACAACAACCTCGTGTACTGGGCCGGGCTCGACCTGATCGCCATCGGCACCGTGACCAACAACGCGAGCCTGATCGACTCGGGGCTGCTGCGGGTTCGCGAAGGCATCCGCGACATCGGCCCCGACGGCGCGCTCGCGCGGGAAGTCAAGCGCGGCAACCGCGCGCTGCACTATCACACCTTCGCGCTGCTCCCGCTCGTGTTCGCGGCGGAACTCGTGCAGCGGCGCCATATCGATCTCTACCGGGAAAACAACGGCGCGATCAGCCGCCTCGCGAATCTCGTGATCGACGCGGTGGAAAATCCCGCGAGTTTCACGGCCATCACGCCGATCAAGCAGGATCTGTTTCCGTGGACGTTCCGCGACGAATTGAGCTGGGTCGAGCCGTACTACGCGCGCTTTCACGACCCGCGCCTGCCGGCGATCATCGCACCGCGCCGCCCGTTCGACGAATGGCGGCTCGGCGGCAATGTGACGGCGGTCTGGGGCGCGTCGCTGCCGTAGGCGACACGCGGGCTTCGCGCTGCCGGCGAGTGCGTGACTGCCACGCACTCGATATCCGTTTCCACACGGACACGGCGCGCGGTGTGCCGCCGGCGTTGCACCGGCCCGGCAACCCCGCCGCTTCCTCCATCACCCCCGCACGCGCCGCATCCTCAGCGTCGCCGACGGCGACTCCCCGAACGCCCGCTTGTACTCGATCGCGAACCGCCCGAGGTGCGCGAAGCCCCATTTCAGCGCGATATCCGTCACCGAGGCGAGCCCCGGCGTCGTTTCGGCCAGCAGTTCCTCGCGCACATGTTGCAGCCGCAACTGCCGCACGAAGCCCATCGGCGTGATCCCGTGGCGGCTCCGGAAGCCGGCGAACAGCGTGCTCGGGCTGACGCCGGCGAGTTCGGCGAGCCGCTCGATCGTCAGCGGCTCGTCGAGATGCGCGCGGATGTATTCCTCGACGCGCCGCACATAGAACGGCGCGAGCGCCACCGGCAGGTGCCGCGTGCCGTTGCGCGCGCTGTTCGGGTGGCCGTGCAGCAGCAGGTTGAGCAGCGTCGATTCGAGCTGCTCGAACGCGAGCGGATGACGCAGCGGATGCGCATCCGTCGCGATCGCGCCGGCGAGGATCGGCAGCAACTGGGCCAGACACGTCCCCTGCGGCGATGCCAGGCTGAATTCCGGTTCGAATTCGACCGGCGCGCGCCGGTCGTCGCCGAAATGCCGCTGCGCATGCCGCTCCATCACCTCGCGCTCGATGCGCACGATCACTTGCGGGCACGCATCGCCCCACCGCATCTTGAGCGGCAGCGTCGGCGAGATCAGCGACGCGGTGCCCGGCGACGACACGAAGCGCGTCGAGCCGCATTCGATCTCGGCGTCGCCGCGCAGCGGGATCTGCAGCAGGAAGAAGTGTTCGAGCGGCCCGGGCTCGATGCTGACGCCGCCGCCATAATCGAGCAGGTTCAGCGACACGTTGCCCCAGCGCGCATGATGCATGCTGCTGTGCAGCGCACGCGATTCGCCGGTCGGCGTGAGCCGGTGCGGCTTGAAGACGTCGGCAACCCGCGCGCGCACCTCGTCGACGTCGTTCGACTGCAGCAGCAGGTTGCCGTGATTGAAACAGGCGGCGTCGTCCAGCCAGCCGGTTTCGGAAAATTGCGCCATCGAAGTTCTCCCGTCATGCTCGATCGCACTCGCGCCGTGCATGCGTTCCCCGAATGGGGGAATCCGTCGCACGATCCGGACAGCACCCGGCGTATCCGGACAGTCCGCCCATCGGAACACGCAAGTCCCGCGCAAACGACGCAAGAAACGGACCGTTCGCGCATCGTAGAAAACTGTGCGGGGCTCCCCCATCCGCACATACCCGCAGTCAGCCGCGCATCCGCCCGGGCGCGGCGGCCGGTTCGTCAGGTTTCCGGAATTCGCGGATACCGGCCGAAGAAAGCGGATAGAAGCGCGCATTTCGTCCGCCAATACTGGGCCCGTCACAGACACGAACAGCATGGAGGAACACATGAAAGGACGCCACATCGAGATTCCGGCGCCGGACGGCGGGACGTTTCGCGCCTATCTGAGCACGCCGGCCGGCGGCACCGGGCCGGGCATCGTGCTCTGTCACGAGATCTTCGGCGCGAACGCGACCATGCGGGAGGTGGCCGATTATTACGCGGAGGAAGGCTACACGGTGCTCGTGCCCGACCTGTTCTGGCGTCAGTCCCCGGGCATCGAGCTCGGCCATACCGCGGCCGATGTCGAACGCGCGATGGCCCTGTACCAGGGGTTCGACGAAAACAAGGGCGTCGAGGACGTCGGCGCGGCGCTGAGCGTGCTCACGCAACGGCCGGAATGCACGGGCGCGACCGGCGTGCTCGGCTTCTGCCTCGGCGGCAAGCTCGCGTATCTCGCCGCCTGCCGGCTGCCGGGCGTGGCCGCGGCGGTCAGCTACTACGGCGTGGGCATCGAGCATGCGCTGGACGAGGCGTCGCACCTGCGCGGGCGGCTCGTGCTGCAGATTGCCGGACAGGACCGCTTCTGCCCGCCCGACGCGCAGCAGCGCATCGCCGAAACGCTGTCCGGGCGCGCAGGCGTCGAAGTGTACGTGTATCCGGGCGTCGATCACGCGTTCGCCCGCATCGGCGGCGATCATTTCGACAAGGCCGCTGCGGTCATGGCCCATCAGCGCGCGATCGCCGCGTTCCGCGCCGCGCTCGGCCCGCATTACGACCTCTCCGCGCTGTGGGAAGCGCATATCCGGCACGAATTCGATACGCGCGACGTCGACGCGACGATGGCCACGATGGTCGCCGAGCCGTACGTCAACCATATTCCGACGCTGACGGGCGGCGTCGGCCACGACGAGCTCAAGCGCTTCTACACGCATCACTTCGTGCATGCGAACCCGCCCGACACGACGATCACGCCGATCTCGCGCACGGTCGGCGCGAGCCAGATCGTCGACGAGCTGCTGTTCTGCTTCACGCACACCACCGAGATCGACTGGATGCTGCCCGGCGTCGCGCCGACCGGCAAGCGCGTCGAGATTCCGCTGGTCGCGATCGTGAAGTTTCGTGGCGACAAGCTCTATCACGAACACATCTACTGGGATCAGGCGAGCGTGCTCGTGCAGATCGGCCTGCTCGACGCGGCCGGCCTGCCGGTCGCGGGCGCCGAAACGGCCCGCAAGCTGCTCGACGAAACCGTGCCGTCGAACGGCCTGATGCGCCGCTGGCAGGACAGCGCGCCAGCGCCGGGTGCGCGTTGACGCGGCCCTTCCCTCACCCATCGATTCCAGGAGACACCCCATGACTGCCCTTGCTGGCAAAGTCGCGATCGTCACCGGCGGCGCCACGCTGATCGGCGCCGCGGTCGCGCAGGACCTGAGCCGCGCCGGCGCGTGCGTCGCGATCCTCGATCTCGATGCGGAGAACGGCGCGCGCGTCGCCGATTCGCTGGGCGAGCATGCGATGTTCGTCGCGCTCGACATCACCGACGACCGCGCGATCGAGCAAGCGGTCGCGGTCATCGCTGAACGATTCGGCGCGATCGACCTGCTCGTCAACCTCGCCTGCAGCTATGTCGACAACGGCATCCACGCGACTCGCAACGACTGGCTCGCCGCGATGGACGTCAACGTCGTGTCGGCGGCGATGCTGGCGAAGGCCGTGCATCCGCACATGGTCCGGCGCGGCGGCGGCGCGATCGTGAACTTCAGCTCGATCTCGGCCCAGTGCGCACAGACCGGCCGCTGGCTCTATCCGACCTCCAAGGCGGCGATCCGGCAGCTCACGCGCAGCATGGCGATGGATCTCGCGCCCGATCGCATTCGTGTCAACTCGGTGTCGCCGGGGTGGACCTGGTCGCGCGTGATGGACGAGATGACGCGCGGCGACCGCGCGAAGACCGATCGCGTCGCCGCGCCGTTTCATCTGCTCGGCCGCGTCGGCGATCCGTCGGAGGTCGCGCAGGTCGTGACGTTCCTGTGCAGCGACGCGGCGAGCTTCGTGACGGGCGCCGACTACGCGGTGGACGGCGGTTATTCCGCGATGGGCCCCGAACAGGCGGTGCCGGCCATTCCGCGTCTGGCGGAATGACCGCGGACCGCTCAGACCCCTCGCCATCATTCCGGCCGGACCCCGGCCAAACCAGGACATTCTCATGAGACGCATCGCTATCGTCGGCGCCGGCCAGTCCGGCCTGCAACTCGCTTTCGCCCTGCTCGACCAGGGCTACCACGTCACGCTCGCGACCAACCGCGACGCGGAGCAGATCCGCACCGGCAAGGTCATGTCGAGCCAGTGCATGTTCCATACCGCGTTGCAGATCGAGCGCGATCTCGGCCTGAACACGTGGGAGGAAGCGTGCCCTTCCGTCGAAGGCATCGGCATCGCGGTGCCGCATCCGGACGGAAACGGCCGCAAGGCGATCGACTGGTCGTCGCGGCTGACCCGCTATGCGCAGTCCGTCGACCAGCGCGTGAAGATGGCCGACTGGCTCGATGGCGTCCGGCGCCGTGGCGCGGACGTGCGCATCGGCGATATCGGCGTGCCCGAACTCGAGGAACTGGCGCGCAGCCACGACCTCGTGCTGCTCGCGGCCGGCAAGGGCGAGATCGTCAACCTGCTGGGCCGCGACGACGCGCGCAGCGCGTTCGACCGCCCGCAACGCGCGCTCGCCCTCACCTACGTGAAAGGGATGACGCCGAGCCAGCCGTATTCGCGCGTGCGCTTCAACCTGCTGCCCGGCATCGGCGAGTACTTCGTGTTCCCCGCGCTGACCACGACGGGCCCGTGCGAAATCATGGTGTTCGAAGGCATTCCGGGCGGCCCGCTCGACTGCTGGGCCGACGTGAAGACGCCCGAGCAGCATCTCGACAGGAGCCTGTCGTTCCTGCAGCAGTATGTGCCGTGGGAATTCGAGCGCTGCCGCGACGTCGAGCTCACCGATCCGAACGGCACGCTGTCCGGGCGCTTCGCGCCGACGGTGCGCAAGCCGTTCTTCCGGCTGCCGTCGGGTCGCACGGTCTTCGGGATGGCCGACGCCGTGGTGGTCAACGATCCGATCACCGGCCAGGGATCGAACAACGCCGCGAAATGCGCGAACGCGTATTTCGATGCGATCGTCGCGCGCGATGCCGCGCCGTTCGGCGAAGACTGGATGCAGCAGACCTTCGAAGGCTACTGGGCGTATGCGCAGCATGTCGTGCGCTGGACCAACTCGCTGCTCACGCCGCCGCCGCCGCACATCCTCGAACTGCTCGGCGCGGCCGGTCAGTTGCCGTCGCTCGCCGCGGCGCTCGTCGACGGCTTCGACGATCCGCGCCGGTTCTCGCCGTGGTGGTTCGAGCCGTCGGCCTGCGCGGCGTTCATCCGCGAACACAGTGCGCGTTCGGAGTAATCGACATGGAAACGACCGTTCCCGGCAATCCGGCCATCGACCCGCTGCAATTGCGCGCCGCCTTCGGGCAGTTTCCGACCGGCGTCACCGTGATCACCACGTGCGCGGCCGACGGACGCAAGGTGGGCCTCACGGCCAATTCGTTCTCGTCGCTGTCGCTGGACCCGCCGCTCGTGCTGTGGAGCCTCCGGAAGATCGCGCCGAGCCGCCCCGATTTCATCGCGGCCAGCCACTTCGCGATCAACATCCTCGCGCACGACCAGATCGACCTGTCGCGCCGCTTCGCGACGCCCAGCGCCGACAAGTTCGACGGCGTGCATCACGTGGATTCGGATAGTGGCGGCGTGCCGTGCCTCGACGGCGCGAGCGCGCGCTTCGTGTGCCGCAACGTCGGTCACTACGAAGGCGGCGATCACCTGCTCTTCATCGGCCAGATCGAGCAGTTCGCCGCGTTCGGCAAGGCGCCGCTCGTGTTCCATGCGGGCCAGTATCGCGCGATCGCCGATCATCCCGATCTTTCACGCGCCATTTGATTAGTTATACCAATAAATAACCAGGAGGTGGTGGACATGAAATTCGGCTCTCGCCTGCTCGTCGCCGCAGGCCTCGCGCTCGCCGGCATCGCCGGTCACGCGCCGGCCAATGCGACCGACCTGCCGTCGGTCAACCTCGGCATGACCAGTTTCCTCGACGGGATGCCGCCGGCCGGCTCCGGCTGGTACGGTACGCAGTACTTCCAGTACTACACGGCCGGCCGCGTCAACGACAATGCCGGCAACAAGGTCGGCCTGCCGAAGCAGGACATCGACCTGTTCGCGGGGTTGAGCCAGCTCGTCTATCAGTCGCCGCTGACGTTCGCCGGGATGCATCCGGGCCTCGACGTGATCCTGCCGTGGATCGCGTCTGCGCATACGGACGACGGCATCGGCAACGTCGCGCTGAATGCGCGGGCCGGTTTCGGCGATCTGCTGATCGGCCCGTTCATCCAGTTCGACCCGGTGATGGGCGCGCAGGGCCCGCGCTTCGCGCAGCGCGTGGAATTCCAGTTCATCGCGCCGACCGGCGCGTACGATCCGGCGCGCGCGATCAACCCGGGCAGTCATTTCTGGTCGTTCGATCCGTACTGGGCCGCGACGCTGTGGCTCACGCCGAAATGGACCGTGTCATGGCGGCTGCACTATCTGTGGAACGCGACCAACCATCAGCCGGCCACGGCGCTCGGCCCCGACGTGACGTCGACCCAGGCCGGCCAGGCGATCCATGCCAACTTCGCGACCGAGTATGAAGTGCGTCCCGGCCTGCGGCTGGGGCTGAACGGCTATTGGCTGCGCCAGACCACCGACATGAAGGAAAACGGGCAGGACGTGCCCGGCACACGGGAAGCCGTGCTGGCGATCGGCCCGGGTGCGATGGTCAGCTTCTCGCCGCAGGATCACCTGCTGTTCAACGCGTACTTCGAGGTCCATGCGCGCAACCGGCCGCAGGGGACGCGGATGGTGCTGCGTTATGTGCATCACTTCCAGTGAGACCGGCGATCGATCGCCGGGCATCGCATCCGGCACGCGCGCCGTGTTCGTTCAAGCGGCGCTAACGGGCTCGTCGATCCGCAGCAGCCGGCCGGCGAGTGCGAGGCCGACGAGCGGCACGCCGATCGTGACGCCGCGCGAACACCGGTCGCGATCCGCGACCTTTGCTTCATCGCTCAAAACGCGATGCCGGCAAACTTCGCCGGCATTCAGGTTAGCAGTAGGGGGCCGCCGAAAAGGCGGTGGACTACGGCTTGTTCCATGGCCGACCATGGGTCCAGGATGCATTGACACCGCTATGGTCAACCTGTCTCGCGGCACCGCCTGGGGAGGAAGCCTCCATGAAACCTGTTGCCGTGCCGGCCGGCGGGTGCTTCAGGGCCGGCACGCAAATCCTTTACTGGCGATCCCTCTCGCTCACGGCGCCACGCCAACGAACGTCGGCAGCAGCACGCGATACACGTGAATCATCGCCGGCCCGAGCAGCACGAGCATCAGCGCGGGAAAGATGCAGAAGATCAGCGGGAACAGCAGCTTCAATGCGATCTTCGCCGCGCGCTCTTCCGCGCGCATCCGCCGCCGCGTACGCAGCATGTCCGACAGCACGCGCAGCGATTCGCTGATGCTCGTGCCGAAGCGATCGGCCTGGATCAGCATCGCGCAGAACGATTCGATGTCCTCGACACCGGTCCGCAGCGCGAGATTGCGCAGCGCCGTTTCCTTCGTGAAGCCGGAGCGCATCTCGAGCAGCAGCAGGTCGAGTTCGCTTGCGACCACCTCGCTGCGAAACCGCAGCTCCTCGCTCACCTTCATCAGCGCCGCGTCGAGCCCCAGCCCCGCCTCGACGCACACCGTCAGCAAATCGAGCGCGTCCGGAAAATCCTCGAAGATCTTCTGCTGGCGCACCTTGACCCGCTGCGACAGCACGACGTTCGGGATGTAGTAGCCGATCCCGGCGAGCGCCACGAGGATGACCGACAGCAGCTCGCGCTCGTTGCCGATTTCCGTCGTGATCAGCGCCAGCAGCGCCGTGCACGGCAACGCGAGCGCGAGCAGCGTCTTCGCGGTGAAATACAGCGCGGCCGCACTCTGGTCGCGCCAGCCGGCATTCATGAGCCGGATGCGCAGCGGCGAATTCTCCCAGCCCTCCTTCGGCACCGACAGCTTCGAGATCGGGGTGGACAGATCGACCAGCTTCGCGACCCAGCGCGACGCCAGATCGTCGCCGCCGCCCGGGCCCGCGACGGCACCCGCCCCGGCCCCGCCGGCCTGCTGGAGCCGGCGCTGGATATTACGCGGCGCGAACAGCAGCATCGCGACCAGCGCGCCGCCGGCCACGAAGATGAACAAGCCGCCCAGCATCACGGCCTGGACTACGCTGAGGTTTTGCATGACAGCCTCGCAACGGTTCGTTAATCGATTGGCGCGTCAGACGCGAATCCGGACAATGCGGCGGATCCAGAACAGGCCGAACAGCATCGACACCAGCATCCCGCCGACCATCCTGATCCCGGCCGGATCCTCCCAGAGCACCGACAAAAACTCGCGGTTCAGCAGCGCCATCACCGCCGCGGTGCCGAACGGCAGCAGCCCGAGAATCCACGCCGACAGCCGCCCTTCCGCGGACAGCACGCGCACCTTGTCGAACAGCTTGAAGCGCTCGCGGATCAGCGCGGCGATGCTGTCGAGCAGCTCGGCCAGGTTGCCGCCCGTCTCGCGCTGGATCAGCACCGCGATCACGAAGTAGCGCAGGTCCTGCACCGGCACACGGGTCGCGAGGTTCATCAGCGCATCGTGCAGCGACACGCCGTAGTTGACCTCGTCGAACGTGATCCGGAATTCGCCGCCCATCGGATCGGGAAACTCGTCGCCGACCATCCCGAGCGTGCCCGTGAACGAATGCCCGGAACGCAGCGCGCGCGCGATCATGTCGCAGATGTCCGGCAACTGCCGTTCGAGCTTGCGCATGCGGCTTCCGCGGCGGCGCATCACATACATCATCGGCATGCACGCGACGAGCAGCACGACCGGCAGCACGGCGATCTGCGGCAGCGTGGCGAAGCTCAGCGCGAGCCACGTGCATGCCGGCAACGCCGTGCTGAGCATGATCAGCTTCGGCAGCGTCCAGTCGAGGCCGGATTGCTGGATCACCAGATCGAGCCGATGCACGCGCGGCACGCGCAGCAGCAAGCGATCGAACGGCTTCGAGTCGTCGAGCATCCGCTTCTTCAGGATCGACAGCCGCTCCTGCTGCACGTTGCCGCCGGCCGACATCGCGCGAATGCGCGATTCGATCCGGCGCGCGGCGCTGCCGTGCCGCGCGTTCCACCATTGATAGACGCCTTCGATCGTGAGCACGACCGCGACGAAGGTGAGAATCACAAAGGCATAAAAGATCGTGTTCATGAAGCCTCCCCGGGAGCAAGCGGCGACCGGCCGTCAGTTCGTCTCGTAACGCTGGGACGGGTCGTAGAGCGAATCCGGCAGGTTGATGCCGAACGCCTGCAGCCGCTCGACGAACTTCGGCCGCACGCCGGTCGCGCAGAAATGGCCGCGTACCGAGCCGTCGCGGTCCACGCCCATGCGCTTGAACGTGAAGATCTCCTGCATGTTGATGATGTCGCCTTCCATCCCGGTCAGCTCCTGGATGCTGACGATCTTGCGCTTGCCGTCGGTGAGCCGCGCCGCCTGCACGACCACCGAGATCGCCGACGCGATCTGCTGGCGCATCGTCTTCGGCGGCAGCGCCAGCCCGGAGATGCTGATCATGTTCTCGAGCCGCGTCAGCGCGTCGCGCGGCGTGTTCGCATGGATCGTCGCGAGCGAGCCTTCGTGGCCGGTGTTCATCGCGTTGAGCATGTCGAGCGCTTCGGCACCGCGCACTTCGCCGAGGATGATCCGGTCCGGCCGCATCCGCAGCGCGTTGCGCACCAGCGTGCGTTGCGTGATCTCGCCCTTGCCTTCGATGTTCGGCGGGCGCGTTTCGAGCCGCAGCACGTGCGGCTGCTGCAGCTGCAGCTCGGCCGCGTCCTCGATCGTCACGATCCGCTCGTTGCGCGGAATGTAGCCGGACAGGATGTTGAGCAGCGTCGTCTTGCCGCTGCCGGTGCCGCCCGACACGAGCACGTTCACCTTCGCGCGCGACAGCGCGTCGAGCAGCTCCGCCATCGGCGGCGTCAGGCTGTGGAAGCGAACCAGGTCGTCCATCTTCAGCGGGTTGACCGCGAAGCGCCGAATCGACATCAGCGGCCCGTCGATCGCCGACGGCGGGATGATCGCGTTCACGCGCGAGCCGTCCGGCAGCCGCGCATCGACCATCGGGCTCGATTCGTCGATGCGGCGCCCGACACGCGACACGATCTTCTCGATCACCTTCATCAGGTGCGCGTCGTCGTAGAACGTCACGTCGGTCAGTTCCAGCTGGCCGCAACGCTCGACGTACACCTGCCGGTACGTGTTCACGAGGATGTCGGAGATGCCGGGATCGCGCAGCAGCGCTTCGAGCGGGCCGAAACCGAACATCTCGTCGTACACGTCGATCGCGAGCTGGCGCCGCTCGATGTCGTTCGCGGGCATCCGCTCGTCGTCGAGGATCCGCGAGATCAGCGCGGAGATTTCCTGGCGGACCTGTTCCGGCGGCATCCGCGACAGGCGCTCCAGCTCGACGCGTTCGAGCACGGCCAGGTGAATTTCGCGGCGCAGCTTCTGGTACGCGTCGCGTACCGACGAATGGGCCGGGCCCGCCGGTTCACTGCCCGTCGCCAGCGGGGCCGTCCGGTGCAACGACATCTGTTCGCGCAATGACATGATGGTTTCCCCGAAAGAGTTACATGGACTTGAGTTTCGGCGTGGCCTTGCGGCCGAACAGCCGGGACATCAGCGGTTCGCTGCGCGCCGCGCTGTGCCCGGCGCGCACTTCCCCGTCGACGAGTTGTTTCGCGCAAGCCTGCAGCGCGCGCGCGACCGCCGTGCTGCGTGCGAGCCGCGACACCGGATGCCCCTGGTTGATCGCTTCGAGCACGGTCTCCGCGTCGTCGGGAATCGTGCAGGCGGCCTGCAGGCCGAGCACTTCCTCGAGCGCGGTGCGGGTCCGGTCGCTCGCGCGCGTCGCGCGGTTCACGATGAGCCGCATCTGGTCGGTCGAGTAGCCGAGCGACACGAGGATCTCCAGCAGCCGGCGGCCGGCGCGCACGTGCGGCATCGCGGGCTGCAGCACGATCTGGATCTGGTCGCTGCGATCCAGCGCGACCATCGACAGCGGATTGATGCCGACGCCGACGTCGAAGATCACGAAGTCGTAGCGCGGCGCGGCGACGCCGAGGATCCATTCGAGCGCGTCCTCACGCATCTCGGCGGCCCTGACCGGGTCGCCGGCGCCCGCGAGCACGTGGAAGTTCTCCGTCACGTGCGCGACGCTCGCGTCGAGAAACGCGCTGTCGAGCCGCTCGATCTGCGCGCAAAGCTGCGGCAGCGTCGACGGCGGAGTTTCGTCGCTGACCAGGAATGCCGCATCGGCGAACTGCTGGTTCAGGTCGATCAGCAGCACGCGGCGCTTGAAGCCCTCCGCGATCTCGAACGCGACGTTGCTGGCCGCGAAGCTCGTGCCGGCCCCGCCCTTGCACGACATGAACGACACGATCCGCGTATCGTCGGTGTCGCACCGCGTGCTTTGCGCGGCGGCACGCTCGAGCGCGCGGCCGAGCGCCTGCGGATCGAGCGGCCACTGCAGCACGTCGCGCGCGCCGGCGCGCATCGCGTCGAGCAGCACGTGCGGCGACGCGTCCGCCGTCACCAGGATGCAGGTCAGGCCCGCATGCCCGCGGCAGATCCGCTCGATCGCCGCCAGCTCGGACGGGTCGATCGACGTGCCGTCGACCAGCAGGATGTCGAACGCGTCGAGCCCGTCGGTGCGATGTTCGATCTGCGACGGGCGGCCGGTCGCGCGCGTCGCGCGATAGCGTCCGCTGTCGGCCACGAGGCGCGCGATCTGCGTGAGTCGCGCGGTATCGTCGGAAGCTACGAGGATATTGATCATGTCGTGTGCCTCGTCTGTTCGATCAGTTGCAAGCGTTGCCGCCGGTCGCGGAAGTCAGGCTTTCGCGCGGCAGCGTGGTCGTGAACGGCGGCATCGTCACCGTGACGTTCACGAACGGGATCATCGTCTTGACTGTGACGTTCGTGACGCTCACGGTCACGAACGCGCACGTGTTCACGGTGCAGCTCGCCGGCGAGTAGCTCACCGACACGTTCGCGCTCGACAGCAGCGGCAGCAGCGCGGTCACGCGCTTCGCGACGCCGGCGGCATTCACGTCGCAGACCACCGCGGTGCGCGCGCCGAGGCGCACGGCCTCGCTCGCGGTATTCCAGTAGAACAACACGCGGCCGAATTCGAAGATGCCGATCAGCAGCATGATCAGCACCGACGCGATCAGCCCGAACTCGACGATCGTCGAGCCGCGTTGACCGCGCCGGCGCGACAGGGGGAAGGGGCGTGCGTTCATGACACTTGCCTCATCACGGTGATGATGTTGCCGAAGGTGATCGACGACAGCCCCGGGTACGCGGGAATCGGCTGGTACTTGTAGCCCTTGACCTTCACTTCGACGACGTTGATGGCACCCGTCGCCGTGCCGCTCGCCGCGTTGTTGTTCGCGTCGTAGGTCGGCAGGTTCGAGAACTGCGACGGGTCGGACGCGTCGCTGCAGCCGGTCGTATGCGCCGCGTCGCAGATGGTCACCATCGAGGTCTTGAGCCCCGGCACCAGCTCGGTGCCGGACGCGCCGCAGGTTGTGCTGCCGTACACGACGAGACACTGCGCCGCCGACACCGGATACGCGCTGTCGGTCGGCAGCCAGATCGACAGGTAGCGCGCCGCGTCGCGCGTCGCCTTGGTCAGCGTCTCGTACTGGTAGATCGCGCGGCCGAACTCGGCCACGCCGGTCGCGAGCGTGACCATCGGGATCAGCACGAGCGCGAACTCGACAGCGGCGACGCCACGGGTGCGCGAACGACGAAACGGGGGCTTTTTCATGATCGCCTCTCCCTATTGAACGAGCATCGGCACCTGGACCCCGGACGCGCTGCCGTCGCCGGGCAAGCCGTGCGTCGCGCACGGATTGTTGCCGGATGTCGACGAACCGAGGTATTCGAGGTGTGCGACGATCCCGCCTTTGCCAGGGCTGAACGGAACCGGATCAAGCATCAGCACGCAGTCCCACTGCGTGACGTGCACCTTGCCGCTGTTGCCGTTCAGCGTCGAGCAGTCGCCTTCCGGCGCGAGCGCAACGCGGCGGTCGCCGCCGGAGGTCTGGTAGTTGCTCGCCGTCACGGTGCCGTTGGTGGCGATCCCGCTGCCCGCCGGCGGCGCGCCGTCGCCCTGGTAAGGCTTGAAGGTCGTGCGGTCGGTCACGAACTGCGTGTACGCGTCGCCCTTGATGCCCGCCGTTCCGGGCGGCCCGTAGTTCGGGCCGACATACGCATAGCCGGTGAAGTCGGGCTGGCCGCTCGAGCCGTTCGAGCCATTGGTGTAGATGCCGAAGCGTGTATTCCAGGCACGCAGCGACGCCGACTTCAGGCCCGTGCTGCCGAGATCGGGCGGGCTCGTGATATTGCAGGTGTTGCCCGACAGCTCGCTCGCGATGGTCGGCTCGTTCGTCGAGCCGTCGAGCGCCGCCCAGCCGAAGTTGCCGGGCCCGTAGGTCGTCGACGAGCCGGACAGCGACGAAATCCAGTCGCCGACCTTGTAGGACGGCGCGCCCGTCGCACGGCACACGAACACCGGAATCGCGCAGGTCGTCTGCCCGCCGCCGACCGTCGCGATCGCACTCGCCGACACTTCCGCCGCGTTCGCGAGCTTGGTGCCCGGCAGCACGTTCAGCACCTCGATGAACCAGTGCGCGATGTTGCTCAGCGTCGCGGTGCATTGCACGTACTTCATGTTCGCCGGCGTCGTGACGGAATTCTTCGGCAGGAACGGATCGGTCAGCGAATCGCTGAACGTGACGTTCGCATTCGTCAGCATCTGCACCGACTTGTTCTGGAAGAACACGAAGTTGAGATGCCCCGCGGCGATGCCGTCCGCTTCGGCGACGGACAGGCTGATCGCCGAGGTCAGGTCACGCGCAGCCGACAGCGCGCACGCATCGGCGCTGTTCTGCAGTTCGCTGCGCGTGACGTACAGCTTGCCGAGGTCCAGCGCAAGGCCGACGAACCCGATCATCACCGCCAGCGCGAGACCGACGATGATCGCGACGGCGCCGCGCTGGCGATGCAGGCCGCGACGGGTGACTTTCGGATAGCGAGTTGCGCTGGACATGGCGTTCTCCCTGAGCGTGCCGTCGTTACTGGCTGGCCTTGCCGATGCCGATCACGAAGGCATTGGTGGGCGGATCGACCTGCTTGAACGACTTGTCGTAGTTGTCGAGCGCGGCCGTGGCGGCGCCGCCGTTGACCACCGCCGGCGCTGTCGCGTGTTCGGCGGCATGCGGATCGATGATCTGGGCCTGCATCACGGCGCGGACCGATTCGCCGAAGCGGGTGTCCCACACCGGCGTCGACGACATGCAGCCGGCAAGCGCGAAGGCGAGCGGTACGGCGAGCGCCGCGCGGCGCACGAATACGAGGTAGGCGGATTTCATGAACGTCCCCTTGGATGGGTTCAACGATCGGTGGATTCGGGTTCCGCGCTCGCACGTGCGATTTGCGCGTGTGGAGCCGCCGGTATCCGGTGCGTGGGTCGCGCCGCCGGCCGGGCCGGCGTGTCGGGGCCGGCCGCCGCGAGGCGCGCGGCGGCGGCTTCGATGTGCGCGATACGGGCCGCGTTGGCCGTGTCGGGCTGCGGCGCGGTGGCCGCCACCGGCGCGGGCGTCTTGTGCGGCTCGGCCGGCACCGGCGGCTGTGCGTCCGTGCCTTGCGGCGCGCGCGGTGCGGGCAGCGCGGCAGCCGCCCCAGCGGGCGCTTCCGATTGCGGTGCTGGTGCCTGGGCCGGTGCCTGGGCCGGTGCTTGCGGTGCTGCTGCTGCGCCGTTCGCGGGTTGCGTGCCCGGCCGGCGGACCCCGCCGCGGCCTTCCATGTTGCCCGTCGCATACACGTCGGCTTCGTTCGGCTTCGAGAAGCTGTCGGTCGGCAGCGGCACGTCCGCGGTCTGCAGCGGCTTCACCAGGTGCGGCGTGATCAGGAAGATCAGCTCGGTGCGGTCCTGCTGGAACGACGTGCTGCGGAACAGCGCGCCGAGCACGGGCACTTCGCCGACACCCGGGATCGCCTTCAGCGAGCCGGTCCCGTTGTCCTTGATCAGCCCGCCGATCGCGAACGATTCGCCGTCGCTCATCTGGACCGTCGTCGACGCACGCCGCGTCGTGATCAGCGGCAGGATCGACGTGCCGCCGATGTTGGACGCACTCAGCGTGACGCCCGTCTGCGACAGTTCCGACACTTCCGGTGCGACCTTCAGGCTGATCCGGCCGTTCGCCAGCACGGTCGGCGTGAACTTCAGCGCGACGCCGAACTCCTCTTCCTGCAGCGTGATCGACGAGATGCCGTTGCCGCTGCTTTGCGGGATCGGAATGAAGATCTTGCCGCCGGCGAGGAACGTGGCTTCCTGGCCGCTGATCGTCACGAGATTCGGCTCCGCGAGGATCTTGACGAGGTTGTCGGTGTTCTGCGCATCGGCCGCGATGTTGAACGGCTTGTTGTTCGCCTTGCTGAAGGCGACCGCGCTGGAGACGCCCGCGAGCAGGTTGCTGACCAGCGCGCCGCTCCACGAACCGAACCCGCCCTGGATGTTGAGCGCGCTGCCCATCTGGTTGATCAGCGTCTTCGACACCTCGGCCACCTTCACTTCGAGCATCACCTGCTGCGGCGACGTGACGCTCAGCATGTTCAGCACGCCGCTGCCCTGCTTGGCGCCCGCGGCGGGGTCGCCGGCGCTGTCGCCGTAGGCACGTGCGATCTGCACGGCCTGCTGCGCGGCCTGCGAGCTCGACACGGTGCCCGACAGCACGATCGTGCCGGCCGCGGTCGTCACGCGGATATCGCGTTCACTCGGCATCAGCTGCTGCAGCGATGCCTGCAGCCCGCCGGCATCCGCGCCGACCGCTACATCGATCACGCGGCATGCACCGCTCCTGCCCTGCACGATCATGTTGGTCGTGCCGACCGACAGCCCGAGGATGTACAGCGTCTGCGGCGACACCATCGTTGCCTGCGCGACGGCCGGGTTGCCGATCGTCCGATTGCGGACCGGCTCCGGCATCGGCACCAGCAGCGACTTGCCGAGCGGCACGCTGACGCTGGTCGATTCGCGCACCGCGCCGACGCAGTTCGGCCCGTGCAGCGGCCCGGACGACGCGGCGGGTGCGGCGGCCGCTGCCGGCGCCATGCTGATCGTCATCTGTACCGGACCCTTGCCGATCGCGGCCGGCGCGCTGGCGCCGCCCTTCGTCAGCACGCCCGTTTCGATGCCTTCCTGGGCCAGTGCGCCATAAACGGTCAGCCATCCTGAACAGAGGATCGCGGCCATCATCGTGCCCCGTGCGACGCGCGTCCGCAGTGGGCCGGTACCTGTGCATTGCGGTTTGATCTTCATTTCGTCTGATCCCCCGAGAGACCGGCGCCGTGCCGGTTGTCGACTTCCCAGGCCGCCGTGCTTCGCTGACGGCCAATCTGTTTATCTGGATGTGTTGATCTGCTTCAGAAACATTCGACGCTGCCCTTCACGCCCGTCAGCACGCCGACGCAGTCGCGCCGCGCTTCCGGCGCCGCGTGCGACGCGACGTGCACGCGCACCGTCCGAACGTGTACGGGAGCCGGCGGCGCTTCGGGCACGGGTTCCTTGCCGAGCAGCGTCACCTTGGTCGCACCGCCGGTGTTCAGCGTCTTCTGGTCGACCTGGTTGCGCAGCACGAGCGACAGCGTGCCGACGCTGCGTGCGAGGTCGAGCCGTTCGGCCTGGTCGGGCGTGACTTCCAGCGTCACCGCGTTGACCACCTTCGGCGCGGTGTCGTCGCGGCTGACCTGCTGCGCGACGGCGAGCACGAGGATGTGTTCGAGCACGATCTTGGAGATGCTCTGCCCGTCGGTCTTGCCCTGCTGTTCCTGCGTGTTGACGATCACGTCGACGTAGTTGCCCGGCAGCGCGAAACCCGCGACGCCGACCACGTCGTTGACACGCACCGTGATCGCGCGGCTGCCGTCGGCGATTACCGCGGACAGCCCGCCCTTCGTGCCGACCGGTGCGAGCTTCGCTTCGATCACCGGCTCGCCGCGCGACAGGCTGGTGCGCACGACCCGACCTTCGAGCCCTTTCGTATCGGTGAACGCGCCGGTCGGCACACTGCTCGACGGCCAGCTGACCATGTGAATCTGGTTCGGCCCGAGCGGTTCGCCCAGGTTCAGGTCGGTGGTGGCCACCGCGACCGGCGTGACCGAACTCGTGGATGTCTGTACCAGCCAGTGAGACGCGAACACGACCGCGGCAAGACCCGCGACCATCGCGACGACCAGCATCATCAGCGCTCGACTGTTTTTCATGGCAATGCTCCTCGACGAATCGTGAAAGAAACGGCTCAACCGGTGATGAACGTACGTCCGCCTCGCTCGACGGGCGGCGGATGGCTGACGTCCCGTTCGGGCGCCGCGCCGAAATAGCTGGCCCACGCGTCGTACAGCGCGTCGTGCGTCACCTCGAGCGGACCGCCGCGGTAACGCGCGCCGGCGGCCACGAGGCGCAGCAGGTCCGCCGGAAAGCACGCGAGAAATGCCTTGCCGGTCGGCAGGTGCAGCCGGTGCAGCAGGTAGTCGAACGCATCGTTCGCCGATACGAGACCGAGCGATGCGCAGGCCGCGTCGTACACGGCGCGGTAGGCGTCGATCGACAGCGCACCGACGTGCAGCTTCGAGCCGAGGCGGCGCAGGAACGCGTCGTCGCAGAACTGGTCCGGCGCGAGGTTGCTCGAGAACACCGGCCACACGTCGAACGGCAGCACGAAGCGGTTGCCGGATTCGAGCGTCAGGAAATCGACGCCGCGATCGAGCGGGCGCAGCCAGCGATTGAGCAGGTCGCGCGGCTCGACGCGCTGGCGGCCGAGATCGTCGACGATGTACATGCCCATGTTCGCCTTCATGTGCGGCGGCGCCTGGTAGAAACCGGCGGCTTCGTCGCGGCGCAGGTCGAGCTCGTCGAGCGTCAGTTCGCCGCCGGACATCACGACCGGCCGCTTGCACAGGCGCCAGCGGCGATCGACCGACTGGCTGCCCGGTGGCGACGCCACGTCGACGTGCACGAGCGGGTCGTAGATCTGGATCACTTCGCCGGCCGCGCAGATCGCATGCGGCACCGGCACGCGGCCGTGCATCAGCGAACCGAGCCGCTCGGCGAGAAAGGTCTTGCCGCTGCCGGCCGGGCCGTAGATCAGCAGCGGACGGCCCGCGTTCAGCGCCGCGGCCGCCGCATCGAGCACCGACGTGTCGATCACGATGCCTTCGAACGCCGACCACACGTCTTCCTGGACGATGTGTAGCTTGTGCACCGAATGGGCGCTCACGCTGGCGAGATACGCGTCGAGCGTCACCGGCGCCGGCCCGCTGTAGCCGCTGCGCGCGCGTTCCTCGAGCGCGAGCACGCGGCCCGCATCGGTCAGGCGGAACGTCACGTCGAGATCGGTCGCGCCGCGATGGGTGAGCTCGACGAGATGCTCGCGCACCAGGAAAGCGAAGACGTCGTCGAGCACCGCGAGCGGCAGGCAGTGCCGCTCGACCAGGTCGCCGTACGACGGGCGGCCGAGCATCAGCGTCGACTTCAGCACGAGGCCCGCGACGAAGGTCGTGCTCAGCCCGGTTTCCGCGAGCGTGCGCGGCGCCGCCGGCAGCTGCGTGCCCAGCTTCGTATTGGCCTCCCGCGACGGCAGCGGATCGGGCAGGTGGGCCACCTGCGCGTCGCGTCTCGGTTCGGTGTGGTTCGTGTTCATGGTCGTTCCGTCCTCTATGCGGGTTCGTCGCGTTATGCGCACGACGCGAACAGCATGCCCAGCGTGCCGGCCGCGATCGCCACGCCGTACGGCAGCGTGCCGACCGAGGCGATTTCCACGGGGCCGTCGGCGGCATCCGTGCGCGCCCCCTGCGAGCGCCGCGCGATCAGCGCGCGGACGTTCGCCCACATCTGGCGCATCCGGCCGCGCAACAGCGCGAACGCGATGCCGCCGATCCCGCCGGCGATGAAGGTCGCCAGCACGATGTAAAACGTCATTTCCGCGCCGACCCACGCACCGATCGCGAGCATCAGCTTCACGTCGCCGGCCGCCATGCCGCGCAACAGGTAGAACGGCAGCAGCAGGCCGAAGCCGGTCGCGGCGCCGGCGAGCCATCCGAGTGCGCCAGCCAGGACGCCGTGCAACATGCACTGGGCGATCAGCGCGCCGCCGAGTCCGAGCGCGACGAGGCGATTCGGGATGCGTCGGGTCGCGATGTCCGTGCTGGCCGCGGCGACCGCGAGCAGCGTCACGCACAACGGAACCGGGTAAGGCGGCGCAACAGGTAACATGGCGAACCTCGCGGATCGAATTCGGTGAATCAGGAAACCAGCGCCATCGCGGTGGTCACGGCAAGCGTCACGGCCGCCGCGATCGCCTCATACGCATTGCCAAGCGAGCCTTTCAGCGTGACGACACTGCCCAGCACGGCGACGGCAAACATCGCCGCGAGCAACGCATACTCGATCGACGTCACGCCTTGCTCGTCGCCGATCCAGCGGCTGACGACACGCACTCGGGTCCGCATGATGATCTCCGGTTCCGGTTGATCGGAAGACCGGGACGGCTCGAGCGCTGCACCAGCCGAGCCGTCCGCGGTACGGTCCATCAGATGCCTGCCACCGCCGAATCCAGGTCGGCCGCGATCGTGCTGAACACGGTCTTGAGGTCCTTCCCGATGGTCGACAGCGCGAGGATGATGCCGACTGCGATCAGTGCGGCGATCAGGCCGTATTCGATGGCGGTCACGCCGTCTTCATCGCGGACGAAACGGCTGGCTTGTTGAATGAACTTGGACATGATGATCTCCTTGTGTGGTGACGCTCAAAGCGCTCGCGTGCCGGCTGGTCGGTTGACCGTGCATCGATACGTCGAGACGTGTTGTTGATGCCGTATGGTGGCGACGAACGATTCGGATGAGTCGCTCGTCGTGCCGCCCATCAGATGCCTGCTACTACTGAGTCCAGATCAGCCGCAACCGTGCTGAACACGGTCTTGAGATCCGTACCGATCGTCGTCAACGCGACGACGATTCCGATCGCGATCAGTGCGGCGATCAGGCCGTATTCGATGGCCGTCACACCTTCCTGATCCTGGATGAACCACGCGATCTTTTCGATGACTCTCGACATGAGTAATCTCCTTTCGGACTGCTATTAAATTCCCTTCGTCTGGCACGACGTCGGGGACGGGGGCACCACCGGCACTACAAGAAAATCGGAGCGCGACGCTCAGCTGCGAAGACAGGGATGCGCGCACCTGTCCGTGCGAACGGATTTCAGCGAGAGGAAACGCAGGAGATGCGCAACCGGTTCGATCAGCCGGATGAAGCCGGCGAGCCGATCGACCGGAACGGCGTCATTGCCGTTCGATGCGCGGAATTCAATTGAACGGGAGACAAACTCCCGGCGATGCTGCAGATCGATTTTGTCGCGGTCTGCGAGCCGCGATGTGCTGTGGTCTTTCATTTTTATACCCCGTGTGCTGCCATGCCGATTTTTATTGCCCTGACGATACCGGGTCTCATTGGCCTATCGACGAAGGTTCTTGCGGTGCTTCGACCTGGAGCTGCGTGTTTCCCCGACGCGCTCCGGCCTTCCTTTCCGCTGGTGATTGTCGAGTCGGTTCCGTCTGTCTTGTTTCAGAACCGCCCGGTCATCACATCGTCGACTGCCGTGCCAACGCTTACGCAAAGAGCGGACCATCTCGAGCGAAATCAAGGCCCATCAAGGGTTGCGGCGATCGCCGCGCTCCCCGGCCGGTGACGCGACACGGAAAATGTTTCAGATTTGATATACGCGTTCCGGCGAACGCGGCACGCCGGGATACGCGTCGCCGCGCTGCGCAAAGGGTCCAAAAAAATTTCTCGGGACTTTCCCGAACGCGTGAAGGCGGTCGTGTTTCGCGGGATCGGCGGCGTGCCGCACCGGTGAAAATCGGCAAATGTTTCACACCGGATACATTAATTCCGGTCGCGTCGATTTCTCATACCTGAAAACGCGGTTTTCACGCGACTCACCGGCGAATCGACATTCCGGGTTTCCGTGCGTGGTTTGCGTCATGCGATTTTTTCTCCAACAATGCATTCACCGGACAACGCCATTCAGAGCGATTCGATCCGGACGCAAGACAACATGAAACGGCTGCGACAGACCAAGCGGCCTCAACCAAATACGGGGCATCATGCACACAGCCAATCGTGGGACGCGCGATCGCGCCATACACCGGGCTCAATGGCTGACAGCAGACCGGATCATTCCGTACAGCTGCATCATGCTGATGCTCTTCGCGTCGTTGCTGATCGTCTGGGGCATCGTGACCGACGGCTTCACATCGAACGCCACCGCTCGCCCCGGCATCGACTTCTCGGTCTTCTGGACCGCATCGCATCTCGTGTTGCAAGGCCATGCGGCATCGGCCTACGACCCTTCGTCATTCTTGCAGGCCGAGTTCGCGCACTTCGGTGCGTATCTGCAGCACCGGCCGCTTCCCTGGCTCTATCCGCCGACGATGTTGCTGTTCATCGCTCCGGTTGCCCTCGTGCCTTTCCTGCCCGCATATTTCCTCTTTTTCGCGGGCAGCCTTTTATGCTACGCGTTCGCCGTCTCGCGGTTGTCGGGATTGCGCGCGCATCTTCCCGTGCCGCGCGCGGCGGCGCTCGTCGTGCTCGGGTATTCGGCGGTGTGCATGTCCGCGCTGTTCGGCCAGAACAGCATCCTGACCGCCGGCCTCGCGGCACTCGCGCTGCATCTGCTCGGCAAGCGCCCGATCCTGGCCGGCGTATTGATCGGACTACTCGCGATCAAGCCGCAACTGGCCGTGGTGTTCCCGTTCGTGCTGATCGCGGCGCGTGCGTGGCGCACCTTCGCGGCGGCGGCCATCAGCGCGATGCTGTTCGCGGCGGCCGGCGTCGCGCTGGCCGGCCCCGCCGCACTGCACGGGTTGAGCCATGCGATGTCGACGGTACGCGACCAGCATTTCATGCTCGCGTCGTACTGGCTCGCATCGCCGACGCCGTTCGCCGCGTTGCGGCTCGCGGGCGCGCCGGTCGCGATCGCGCTGGCCGCGCAAGCGGCGATCGCCGTGCTCGCGCTGACGGCCGCCGTCGACGTGTGGCGCCGCACACGCGACATGCGCCTGCGCGGCGCGGTGCTGGCGGTCGCCACGCTGCTGACGACGCCGTATCTGTGGAACTACGAACTGACGTGGCTCGGCATCGCGATCTTCTGCCTGCTCGCCTACGGTCTGGACGAAGGCTGGTTGCCCGGCGACCAGGGCATTCTCCTGCTCGCGTGGCTGCTGCCGATCTTCGAAATGCTGAACCGGCTGATGAAGCTGCCGCAGATCGGGCCGCTCGTGCTGCTCGCGGTGCTGTTCGTCGTCGTGCGCCGCACGGCGCTTGCGTCCCGGAGCGCATGATGAAGGCGCCCTCGTTCGCCCGCCACGCGCATCCGGCCGTCGACATGCATCCGGAGCTCCCGATCGCGGGCCCGCGCCGCTACCCGCACTGGCTCAATCGCGATCGCGTGCGTCTCTATGCGGCCGGCGTGTTGCTGGCCGAGCTGCTGTTCATCGGCATCTACGTGATCCGCGTGGCCCTGTCGCGCCACGGCGCACTGGAACCGCTGTCGCAGGATTTCTCGCCGATCTGGAGCGCCGCGTGGCTCGCCGCGCACGGACACGGTGCCGACGCATGGCACTTCCCCGCGCTGTTCGCGGTCCAGAAGCTCGCGGTCCCGACGATGACGCTCGCGGACGGCACGCTGCCGTGGCTCTATCCTCCGACGATGCTGCTGCTCGTGCTGCCGCTCGGCTGGCTGCCGTACACGCTGGCGCTCGTGCTGTGGCTCGGTGTCACGTATGCGCTGTTCGCCGCGACGATCCGCGCGACCGCGCAGCGCGATGCCGCGTGGCTGTGCGCGCTCGCCTTCCCCGGCGCGTTCCTCACCGTAATCGTCGGGCAGACCAGCCTCTTCACCGCGCTGCTTGCCGGCATCGGCCTGTTCGTGCTGAACCGCCGCCCCGTGTGCGCCGGGATCTGCTTCGGCCTGCTGACGATGAAGCCGCAGCTCGCCGTGCTGTTCCCGCTCGCGCTGCTGTGCGCGGGCCAATGGCGCGCGCTGGCCGCGTGGGCCGCGACGATCGCCGGCAGCGCCGCGCTTGCGACGCTCGCGTTCGGGATCGGCCCGTGGGTCACATTCGCGCATGTGCTCGGCAACGTGTATGCGATCGTCGGCACCGGTCACGCCAAGCTCGCGCGCATGCCGACCGTGTTCGCGCTCGCGACGATGGCCGGCTGGCCCGCGCTTGCCGCGCGCAGCCTGCAGCTGCTGTCGGCCGCGGCCGCCGTCTTCGCCGTCGTCTACGCGTGGCGTGGCGCATGTTCGTACGCGCTGCGCGCCGCGACCCTCGCGTGCGCATGCCTGCTCGTCAGCCCTTACCTGTACGACTACGACCTGACGTGGTACGGCATCGTGATCGCGTGGTACGCGCGTTATGCGTGGACGCACGGCTGGCGGCGCTTCGATCGCGAATGGCTGATGCTGATGTGGCCGATGCCGCTCGCGGGCCTGGCGGTCGTGCCGCATCTGTCGTTCCAGTTCATGCCGCTCGTCACGCTGGCGTCGCTCGCGCTGCTCGTCAGCCGGATCGCCCAGGAACGACACGACGTGCCGTCGATACCGGACGCACGCGACGACTCGACCGAGACCGGATTCGCGCATCCGGTCCGACCGCACCACCGCCCGGCGTACGGAATGCGCCGCGCCGGCCGCCCGACCTTCGGCGCGGACCGGTGAAGCGACATCACAAAGGGGAATCATCATGCGGGAACCACACTTCACGCCGCTCGTTTCGCTGGTCGTGCCGTTCTATAACGAAGGCGAGGCGGTCGAGCATTTCTTCGACGTCGTGATTCCGTTGCTGACGGCCATCGCGTCGATCCGCTTCGAGATCGTCTGCGTGAACGACGGCAGCCGCGACGACACGCTCGAACGCCTGATCCGGATCAGCACCCGCGAGCGGCGCGTGCGCGTCATCGATCTCACCCGCAACTTCGGCAAGGAAGCGGCGCTGACGGCCGGCCTCGACGAAGCCGCCGGCGACGCGGTGATCCCGCTCGACGCCGACCTGCAGGACCCGCCGAGCCTGATTCCGGTGATGATCGAACACTGGCGCGACGGCGCGGAGGTCGTCGCGGCGAAGCGCAGCAACCGCGCCTGCGATTCGTTCGCGAAGCGCACCGCCGCCGCGATCTACTACCGCGTGCACAACCTGCTGTCGGACGTGAAGCTGCCGGAGAACGTCGGCGATTTCCGGCTGATGGATCGCAAGGTCGTGAACGCGCTGCGCAGCCTGCCCGAGCGGCACCGCTTCATGAAGGGGCTGTTCGCGTGGGTCGGCTACCGCACCGTGATCGTCGAATACCAGCGCGATCCGCGCAGCGCCGGACACTCGAAGTTCTCCGGCTGGAAGCTGTGGAATTTCGCGCTGGAAGGGATCACCAGCTTCAGCACCGTGCCGCTGCGCAGCTGGACCTACATCGGCGTCGGCATCGCTGCGCTCGCGTTCCTGTACGGCTCGTTCATCGTCTTGCGCACGCTGCTGTTCGGCAATCCGGTGCTCGGTTACGCGTCGCTGATCTCGATCACGCTGTTCATCGGCGGTATCGAGCTGATCGGCATCGGCGTGGTCGGCGAATATATCGGGCGGATCTACGACGAGTCGAAGCAACGGCCCGTGTACCTGATCCGCCGCCGCTACCAGGCGCACGCCAAGGTGATCGAGCTCCCGGTCGCGCGCGACGCGCGCCGCCAGATCGCACGCCGGCGCGTGCAGCCGATCCGTGCGCGGATCGACGCACGCTGAACGCGCGCAGACGGCCATGATCGACCTGCTCTATGCCGAACGCACGAGGCTCGTGCGCTTCGGCTTGTCGGGGCTGTTCTCGACCGCGATCCACACGCTGGTCGCATCGGCGATGTTCGAGATGTGCGATGCGACGCTGGTGACCGCGAATGCGGTCGCGTTCCTGTGCGCCACGGCGTTCTCGTATCTCGCGAATACGCTGTGGAGCTTCTCGTCGACGGTGCGCACGCGCAACGCGCTGCGCTTTTTCGCGGTCACGCTGGCCGGCTTCCTCGAAACGCTGCTGCTCGCGCGCGCCGCAGAAGCGTTCGATGTGTCGCGCGGGATGAGCATCGTCGTGATCGCGCTGCTCATTCCGCCGACGACGTTCGTGCTGCATCGGCTCTGGACCTACCGTTGAGCGGCCTGTCGCCGGTCGTCCCGCCTCATTTCCCATTTCAGAAAAATAATCGATCAATCAATTAACAGATTCAATGTCGCGATATTTATGTCACGCATCAATTCGATTGATTCCGATATTAAAATTACCGCCTGAAATTATTTTAACGACCCTGTTTACTTTCACAGCTTCCAGAATTAATCGAACGGGATAACCTGCATTCGCCATCGCGTCCGTACGAGCCCCAATCAGCGTGGAGCCTTGCGGGACAAGGCGATGGCCGCTGCACGAAGAAATTCGCGCAACAATAAGTCCCATTCCTTCAAACGGGAGCTTCTATGTCACGCGTCACCGATGTGCTCGTTTCTTTCGATACCGAAACCATTCTCAAAAAATATCCGAATCCCAGCAAGAATCCGGCCGCGCCGACGCTGATCGACTGGCGTTATGTCTATATGGTGACCAACCAGGACAACGTCATCTCCGGGCAGGCGGGCGGCGAACTCGACCTGAAGGCGCAGGTCGGCGACCTGATCCGCTGGCGTGAAACGAGCCTGTCGCTGGGCTTCGAGAACCAGGTGGTGTTCTACAAGTTCATCGGCAACGTCGGCAACGAACTGATCTCGACGCCGACGCCGCGGGTCGCGGAAGCGTCGATTCCGGTGCCGAACACCAGCAAGCCGGAAGTGCCGACGTGCCAGAAGGTCGCGAACTACTACTGGTCGTCGGAATGCCTGAAGGTCGGCCGCGTGACCTATCACTTCCAATTCCAGATCATCGATCGCAACTGCCAGAGCCAGGGCTGCTTCTCGTGGGATCCGTTCATCTCGATCCATAACTGATCGCGGCAGGCGGGCGGCCGCGCTGCGGTCGCCCGCGTCGTTTCCTTGTTGCGGAGGAAGTGCTCATGTCTGGTCTTCGTTGCGATGTGCTCGCGATCGTCGATGCCGTCACGCTGCTGTCGGCCTACCCCGATGCGAGCCGGGACGCGGCCGCACCGACCGTGATCGACGGCCGGCACATCTACGTGTTGAGCCCGGGCGACGCCGTGCAGCTCGGCCACAACGACAACCGGCTCTTTGCCGGCCTCGCGCCGGGCGACGAGTTGCACCTGCGCGAAACCGCGCTGGCGCTGCGTGCCGAGTTGAGCGTGTTGTTCGTCCGGTTCGCGTTGAAGGATGCGGGCATCGTCGCGCCGATCGAAGCGGAAGTGCGCGACGCCACCACGCCGGTACCGGATGGCGACGACCTGCTTCATCCGTCGTGCCGGCCGCTGAAAGACCATGTCTGGCGCAGCGAGGTACTGGCCGCCGGCACCACCACGTGTACGGCCGATTTCGCCGTGCTCGATCGCGACGGCGCCGTGTCGGGTTATTTCCGCTGGGAAACGTCGATCGAGATCGCCGGCAGCCAGCCGGACACGAAGCAAGCGGATTTCAAGCCGTCGTCGGACCGGAACGGCAACTTCAACCTGCCGCCGAATACCGCGTTCAAGGCGCTCTTCTACGCGAATGCCGCCGACCGGCAGGACCTGAAACTGTTCATCGACGATGCGCCGGAACCGGCCGCCTCGTTCATCGGCAACAGCGACGCCGGCGTCAGGCTGTTCACGCTGAATTCGCAAGGCGGCAAGATCCGGATCGATGCCTCGGCCAACGGCAGGAAATCCGCGACCGATGCGCGCCTCGCGCCGCTGTCCGCGGGCGACACGGTTTGGCTCGGCTGGCTCGGGTCCGAGGACGGCGCCGACAGCGACTTCAACGACGGTATCGTTATCCTGCAGTGGCCGATTACCTGATCGCACGTTCGCCGTATTGCACTCAGGTGCGCGGCAGCCCCGGCGGATTGATCTGCGACTTGTCGATCGACTCGGCGTCGAGACTCCAGCGGCCGAGCACCTTCCGGTAGCTGCCGTTCGCGATCAGCGCATTGATCGCGATCGTCAGTGGATCGGCAAGGCCGCTGCCCTTGCGCGTCGTGATCGCGATGTCCGCGGTGCGCGGCCAGCCGCCGCTCACGGTGCCGATCAGCTTCGCGTCGCCGCGCAGCGACGCCTGGTACGCGAGCATCGAATTCACGCTGAAGATCGTGTCGACGCGGCCCGATTGCAGCGCGACCCAGCGCTCCGCCGCATCGGCGTAATACTGGATCTCGACCGGCGCGAGGCCGCGTGCGACGTTCTGCCGGTTCCATTCGAGCAGGATCTTTTCCTGGTTCGTCCCCGAGTCGGTTACTACGCGCAGCCCCGCGACGTCCTTCGGCTCGCGGATCGCGGCGATCCGGCTGTTGTTCTTCACATAGAAACCGAGCTGATCTCGCCGATAGGTCGAGAAGTCGAACTTCTCCTTGCGCTGCTCGGTGACCGTCACGTTCGAGATCACCGCGTCGACCTTGCCGGATTGCAGCGCGAGCGGCCAGTCGGCCCACGCGAGCGGCACGATCTTCAGCTTGCGGCCGATGCTGTCCGCGATGAGCTGCGCGAGATCGGGATCGAAGCCGACCACCGTGCGCGCATCGGTCGCATAAGTGCTGAGCGGCGGCAGGTTCGGTGCGATGCCGATCGTCAGCGTGTTTGCTTCGGCAAACCTGAAGCCGCCCGGCAACGCCTGTTCGACCGCCGGGTTCACGGTGCCGCGCTGCCGGCCAGGCTGCTCGGGGCTCAGGTCGAACGTCGCGGCCTGCGCAACAACGCTGCCGCCAAGCAGGACGGCGGCCAGCACACGCACGACGCGCGCCACGGGAAATGCTGTTCTTCTCATGTTGTCGGGATTCCTTCCGGTTCGTTGATGCATTGGCCGAACGCGAGCGGGGGCCGGGCGATGGTCGGCGCAGGTCGCCGCCCCCTCCGCATTCGCGGCCCGCTCATGCGGGCGTGGCTTCGAGTTCGGCCGCGGCCGCGCGCTGCGGCACCGGTTGCGCGACGGGTATCGGGCGCTGCTGCGCCGGCGACTCGCCCGCATACAGCGCTTTCGGATCGAATACGCGCGCCTGCAACGGCGTGAACGCGCGGAAATTCCACAGGCTGCGCGCGACGAACACGCGCTGCACCCAGCGAAACGCGCGATCGTTCTCGTCGTATTGCGGATCGAAGCGGTCGCGCGAATGCAGCGTGAAATGGTTGTTGATCAGCACCAGCTTGCCCGGCGACACCTGGACCCCGAACGACACCTCGCGCACCGCGCGATACAGGTTGGCCAGCGCCTCTTGCGCACGCGTGTTGACCGCCAGCACCATGTCCGGATAGAACGCGACCGTCACGCGCGGCGCATCGAGCGGCCCCGACAGCACGGCACTCAGGTCGGTGTTGTCGCGCGGCGTCGGTGCCGCGCCGCGCCACCGGTACGGCACGCGGATGATGAAGTGCTCGCCGTAGAGCAGCGCGATATCGTCCGGCGACAGCAGTTGAAGCGCGCGGCGCGCATCGGCGAGCCGCGTGTACGGGCCGCCGCCGGCCTCGCTGCGCACGCCGAGCAGCAGCAACGCGAACGGCGACGTGTCGCCTTCGGGCATGTGGGCCTGCGCGGCGTTCTCGATGTGGAAATCAAGCTCGACCTCCGAGCCGAGACCCGTATAGTCGCGCGCGGTCGCCTTGTGCGGCGTGAGATTGTTCACGAGTTCGCGGCCTTCGTGCGCGATCGAATACGGCTCGCCGGCCAGCGTGCTCAGGGCGACCAGCACGTTCTCGCTCAGCACGCCGGCCTTGAACGAGCGGCCGGTTTCCTCGAACCTCGGGCTGCCCTGCACGTCCTCGTCGATCGGCAGGTTGTCGATCTCGATCGAGCCGTGCGCGTCCGCGGTCGGTGCCTTCGCGCGGTCGAATGCGTCGACGACCCGGTCCGGAAAGGCATTGTAGGCGAGCTTGCGTACTGCGCTGATGTAGCCGGCGCCGCCGGCCGGGTCGTAGGCCAGCGCGCCGAGCGTCTTCCGGATGTGACCGGATTCCGCTGCCGTCAAAACGATGCGTTCATCTGCGAGATAGGTCATAGGTCTCTCGTATAAAGAATCTTGGGTCGAAGAGCGGTTAGGCACCACCGCCGCGCTTTGCCGTCCTCGGTGCGCAGCGCTCGACAAGACTAGGAGACCTCTGTTGCGTTGCGAAATGATATTAAATCGATTGCTAACAAAAATAATCGATATAAGTTCAGCAACACGACCGGCGTCATGCCGCATCGGTCGCGCCGGCCCTTAACACGAATACTTGTTAAAAAATCGCTGCTTATTATTTGTATTCGCCAGCGTGTCGATGCTAGTTTTCTGTCGGATTCGACGATGCGGCCCGCCCTCGACGGGCGGCCGGCTCCCTCCCTCCGCCATACGGAAACCCGCCAGATGAATCGATACCGCCTGCTGCGCTGCGCCTTCGGATACGACGTGCCGTTGCCGGCATGCGGCCTCTCGTACCATGCGCTCCACTCGCACCAAGCAGCCCGGGAGCCGCGATGAGCGAGCAGGTTCCCGCGCTCGACAGCGCGCTCACCGCGGCCGCGCCGCCGCACCGCACGTCGCTGCGCGCGATCTTCCCGACCGTTGCGGCCGCGAGCCTCGGCTTCGCGATCGTCCAGCTCGACGTGACCGTCGTCAACGTCGCGATTCCGAGCCTCGGTCATTCGTTCGGATCGAGCGTCCACGGGCTGCAATGGATCGTCGACGCGTACACGCTGTCGTTCGCCGCGCTGCTGCTGACGTCCGGCACGCTGGCCGACCGCTTCGGCAGCCGCCGGCTGTTCGCGTACGGCCTCGCGCTGTTCCTGCTCGCGTCGCTCGGCTGCGCGCTCGCGCCGTCACTGGCGGCGCTGATCGCCGCGCGCGTCGCGCAGGGTGTCGGTGCCGCGATGATCCTGCCCACGTCGCTCGCGCTCATCACCCACGCTTGCGCGAACGATGCCGCCGCGCGCGTGAAGGCCATCGCATGGTGGAGCGCGACGGGCGGCGCGATCAGCGCGGCCGGGCCGACGCTCGGCGGCCTGCTGATCGATTCGCTCGGCTGGCGCGCGATCTTCTTCATCAACCTGCCGATCTGCGCGCTCGGGCTGTGGCTCACGCTGCGCCACGTGCGGGATTCGGCCGCCGCGCGCACACGGCTGTTCGACCCGGCCGGCCAGATCGTCGCGGTGCTCGTGCTCGGGCTGCTGACGGGCGGGATCATCCGGGCCGGCGCGCACGGACTGGGCGACCCGTATGCGGCCGGCGCGCTGGCCGCGTCGGTCGTGCTCGGCGCGCTGTTCGTCGCGATCGAGCGGCGCGTGGCCGCGCCGATGCTGCAGCTTGCGTTCTTCCGGATCGCACGCGTGCCGGGCACGCTCGCGATCGGCGCGGTCACGAATGCCGCGTTCTACGGGCTGATCTTTTCGCTGAGCCTCTATTTCCAGAACGCGCGCGGCTTCACCGCGACCGAATCGGGGCTCGCGCTCGCGCCGCTCACGATCATCATGCTCGCCAATATCGCGAGTGCGCGCCTCGCCGTCCGGTACGGGTTCCGCACGACCGTGATCGTCGGCCTCGCCGTGTCGCTCGCGGGTTACGTGTGGCTGTGGCAAACGCTCGCCGCGCACACGCCGTATGCGCTGCTGGCGCCGGGGCTCGCGGCGATGGCGATCGGCGGCGGCATCGCGATTCCCGCGCTGACGTCGACGATGCTCGGCAGCGTCGAGGCCGGCCGCTCAGGCACCGCGTCCGCGATCCTCAATACCGCGCGCCAGGTCGGCGCCGCCGTCGGCGTCGCGGCGCTCGGTGCGCTGGTCGCGGGCCAGGGCACGGCGATCGTGGCCGGCGCGGCGCGCGCGTTCGCCGTCGCGGCCGTCCTCGTCGCCGTCTGCATCGTGTTGGCCGCACGCTGGCCGGGCGATGCGCCGAACGCCGGCACGCGGGCCTGAGCACGCGCTGCCCGCCCCCTCTTTCAACCGATCCCACAGCCGAGCGAGGAATCCATGCAGCATCGTTTCATCGATACCGTCCTGATCGTCGACGGCGCGTCGACCGCCGCCTATCTGGCGCCCGCATTTCGCGCGTACGGCATCCGTTGCGCGCACGTGATCAGCGACCCCGATTTGCCGGACATCTACTGGAACCAGTTCGTCCCGTCCGACTACATCCGCCAGGTCCAGCATCGCGGCGACATCGACGCGACGCTCGCGCAACTGAGCGACCTGCGGATCGGCGCTGTGCTGCACGGCCTGGACGCGGCGCTGGAGCTGGCCGACACGCTGGCCGAGCGGCTCGACGTGCCGTACCGCAACAACCTCGCGACGTCGGCCGCGCGGCGCGACAAGTTCGTGATGAACGAGCGCATCCGCCAGGCCGGCCTGCGCGCGCCGGCGCACTTCCACAGCACGTCGGTCGACGAAGCGCTCGAATGGGCGCGCGCGCACGGCACGCTGCCGCTCGTCGTGAAGCCGGCGCGCAGCGCGGGCGTGGCCGGCGTGAAGATCTGCCGGACGCTCGCACAGGTCGAGGACGCCGCGCGCGACGTGCTGGCCACCCGTTCGCTGTACAACCAGCCGAACGACGACATCGTGATCCAGAGTTATTCCGAGGGGCAGGAATACATCGTCGACTCGGTGTCGTTCGAAGGCCGACATCGGGTGGTCAGCCTGTGGGAAGTGCACCGCGACCGCACGCACGCGCCGCGCCTCGACAAGATGTTGGTGCTGAACCACGCCGACCCGCGCTACGCGCCGCTGCTCGATTACGCGGCCGACGTGCTCGACGCGCTCGACGTGCGCTACGGGCCGACCCATCTCGAGCTGTTCGATACCGCCGACGGCCCGACGATCGTCGAACTGAACGCGCGGCTGCACGGCAGCCTCGATCCGCGGCTGACCAGCGCGGTCAGCGGCGAGAATCACGTGTCGGCCGCGGTCGAAGCCGTGCTGCATCCGGAGCGGCTGTTCGGCGAAACCGCCGCGCCGACGGATTTCCGCGGCTACTGCGGGCACGTGCTGCTGCTGTCGTCGCGCAACGGCGTGCTCGCGCAGGACTTCACATGGCAGGCGATCCAGGCGCTGCCGTCGTTCGTCGGGCTCAAGCAATGGATCAAGGTGGGCGACACGCTGCGCGTGACCACCGACCTGAAGACGGCGCTCGGCACGGTCGGCCTCTACAGCCCGACGTTCGAGCGGCTGCTCGAGGATTGCCGGCGCATCCGCGAAATCGAGGCCGATTTCTTCGCGGACGAACGCGCGATCGCACCGGCGTAGCGTAGCGGGCGTTGCCGGCGCTGCCGGCGCTGCCGACTAGCGCGCGAGCAGCGCCCCCGCCTGCCGGCCCAGCACCGCGCGCAATGCATCGAGTTCGGGCAGCGCGGGCGCTTCTTCGGGCGTGACGAGATAGGTCGTCACGCTGTCGAGATCGTCGAACGCATGCGCGCGCAGCTCCTTGCGCGCCACGTGCTCGGCCGTGATCCGCTTCGGCAGGATCGCGACGCCCATGCCGGCCGCCACGCATCCGAGGATCGCGCCGAACGTGCCGAACGACGCCACCGATTCGATCGCGAAACCGCGCGCCTTCAGCCAGTGCTCCGCGACCGCGCGATACGGGCAGCCGTCGTGAAACGCCAGCAGCCGCACCGTGGTGTCGGCCAGCAGTTGCCGGCGCGTGACCGTGGCCGCGCTCACCAGCACCATGTCCTCGGCGAACGCGGGTTCGTAGCGCAGCCCGGGCCGGACGACCGCGCGCGCGGTGAGCGCCGCGTCGATCCGGCCGCGCAGCAGCGCGTCGGCCAGTTCCGGCTCGCTGCCGATCTGCACCGCGAGACCGAGCGCCGGATCGCGTTCCTTCAAGGCGGCGGCCAGCGCCGGCAGCCGCGTGGCCGCCGTGCTTTCCATCGACCCGAGCCGGAAGCTGCGCGCGACCGGCGTCTCGCGCACCACCTGCGTCGCTTCGTCGACGAGACGCAGGATGCGGTCGCAATACGGAATCAGCCGGCGCCCGGCATCGTTCAGCACCAGCCGCTTGCCGTGCCGGTCGAACAGCGGCGCGTCGAGCGACTCTTCGAGCTGACGCAGCCGCGCGGTCACGTTCGACTGCGTGCAGCCCAGCCGTTCGGCCGCGCGCAACGCGCTGCCTTCCTGCACGACGGCCCGGAAGGTTTCGAGCAGAGGTATGTTCATATCACTTTCTCTTGTTACCGATTCAGTTTATATCATTTTACTTCGCACATCATCCGGATTAGCCTAGGCAACATTCGATGCTGGCCGGCCCTATTCCGAGGAATCCGCATGTCATCCGCTGTCTGCTCCGGTTTCATGTCCGCTTGCCGCCGGCCCGAGGCTCGCCCGTGCGCGCGCTGATCGCCGCGACGGTGCGGCGCGGGCCGACCGTGCTCGCATGCGGCGTCGGCCTCGGGCTGCTGGTTCCGCCGCTCGCGGCTCTCGCGCGGCCGCTGATGCCCGTCACCGTGTTCCTGTTCGTGCTCGGCACGCTGCTGCGCGTCGAGCCCAGCGCCGTGCGCGCGGTCGCGCGGCGGCCGGCCGTGTCGCTGCTGCTGCCCGCCGCGACGATGATCGCGTGCCCGGTCGCGCTCGGCATTACCGCACGGCTCGCCGGCCTGCCGTACGACTGGGTCGTCGCGCTGGTGATCGCGTATTGCGCGCCGCCGTCGAGCGGCACGTCGACGATCGCGCGCATGCTGTCGCTCGACGCGAGCGTCGCGCTCGTCGCGACCCTCGCGTCGATGGCGTTCGTCCCGCTCACCGCGCCGCTACTGACGGCCTGGTTCAGCCACGATGCGGCCGTGGCGATCTCGCCTGTGAGCCTTGCATTGCGGCTCGCGCTGCTGATCGGCAGCGCCGAGGGCGTCGCGCTGCTCGTGCGGCGGTTTGCGGGTGCGCGGCTCGATCGTTATGCGACGCCCATCGACGCGATCGTCGTCGTCGCGCTGCTGGTGTTCGCGCTCGGCACGATGGCCGGCATGCAGCAATCGATCATCGACGCGCCACAGCGCGCATTGACCGCGATCGCGCTGGCGTTCGCGGTCAACGCGGGTTTCCAGATCATCGCGTACGGGCTCACGCCCGGCGACGTCCGCACCCGGCTCAATGTCGCGCTGATCGTCGCCAATCGCAACGTCGGCCTGATGTGGGCCGCGCTCGGGCTCGCCGCGACGCCGACCATGGCGCTCGTGTTCACGTGCGCGCAGTTGCCGATCTATACGCTGCCGCGCGTGGTGCAACACCTGCTGCCGCGCCTCGAAGCGCAACGCCTGCGTCGGCGTGCGCGTTAGCCGGCGCGTGAAGCGGCGCCATTCTTCCGTCCTCGATCAAGGATCCAGCATGAAGCGACTCATCGTGATCGGCGCCCGCGCCACCGGCAGCAGCGTGGCCCTCGTGCGCGCCGCGCTCGCGCGGCAGGTGGCCGTGACCGTCATCACCGCGCCCGGCCATCGTCTCGACGGCGTGTTTCCCGACGGCGTCGAGACGGTCAACCTCGCGCCCGACGCCGGTCAGCTCGCCAATTGGCTGCGCACGCGCTTCGCCGGCGAGCTCGACACGCTGCGCGTGACGACCGCGCACGACACCTATGCGCGCACCGCCGCGTGGGTCGCCGACGCACTCGGCCTGCCCGGCCCCGATGCGCGGCAGGTCGCGCACGCCGTGTCGAAGTCGAACCAGAAAGCGTTGCTCGCCGCGCACGGCATCCCGGCCGCGCAATTCGTCTCGGGCACGCTGGCCGCGCCGGCGGCGCTCGCGGCCGCGGCCGACCCGTTGCGCTTTCCGGTCGTCGTCAAGCCGTCGGAAGGCTCGGCGAGCGATGGCGTGCGGCGCTGCGAGGACATCGCCGAAGTCCGCGCGCAGCTCGACGCGCTCGCCGCCGCGCAAGCCGATACGCCGTCGCTCGCGACCGAGCGCGTCGTCATCGAGGAATTCCTGAGCGGCAGCGAATACTGCGTCGAGTATTTCGACGGTCGTTATGTCGGCGCACTGCGCAAGCTGAAGCGCCATGGCGCCGGTTTTCTCGAACGCGGTTATACGTCCGAACTCGATCTCGATGCCGACACGCTGCGCGCGCTGATCGACGTCGGCACGCGTGCGACCGCGGCCGCCGGGCTCACGTGGGGGCCCGTGCACCTGGACTGCATCGTGCACGACGGCGTGCCGCACGTAATCGAACTGAATCCGCGCATCGCGGGCAGCTTCATCTGCGACATCGTGCGCGACGGATACGGCTTCAACGTGGTCGACGCGTTGCTCGACAAGCTCGACGGACGCGCGGTGACGATCCCCGAGCTGTTCGAGCCGCACGCGTATGCCCGCGCCGAATTCCTGCTCGACAGCGATCCCGGCGCGTGGCGTTTCGCGCAGGCCGGCGAGATCGACGATGGCGCGGTCACGATCAGCTACGGACCGCAAGTGCTGCCCGATCGCGAACGGCGCGCGTTTCTGTATGTGCGTGTCGCGCTGCCGGCCGCGCATCGTGCGCACGGGACGCCCGGGCATCCCGGTGCGTCGACCCATGGCGACCCTGTCGCGCGGCCGACCGTTTCCGGCTGACGTCACGACCCACCTTCGACACGACCGGCGCCGGCGCGCGCCGATCGATTTCCCGACCCGTCCCCGCCTTCCTTCACCATGACGACGCTTTTTTCTGCCGTGTATCCGCGCACGCTGCGCACGTTGACCGACCGCTTCACGGCCGGCACCGCGACCCGCATCGAGGCCTGGCTGTTCGAAGACGAAACGGCGCGCCGCGATGCCGAACGCACGCTCGCCGCACGCGGCATCGACGCGGTGTTGCGCAGCGCGTACAAGCCGCTGCTGCATTTCTTCATCGAGGAATTCGCGCCACCGCGCACCGACCGGATCGTGGTCCGCACGCCCGCCGGCGCACACCAGCGGTTCCGGCTCGAAGCGTATCCGCTCGCGGGCTGGCTCGCGCCGCTCGAGTTCGCGTTCGAGCCCGGCGACGATCCCGCGCACTATGTCGTCGAAGCCGACGGAGTAACGCATCGCATCTTCGCGCCCAACGACGCGACCGCGTCGCCGTGCGGCTGGTTACGAGCATGGCACGGCGACACGCTGATCGAGGACGCGCCGCTCGTCACCGAATTCGAGGCCGCCGCGGCCGCGACGCTGGACGCGCTGCGCGCGCATCCATGGCCGGACAACGCGCCATTCTTCGACATCCTGCGGATCGCGATCGCCACCTCGGGCATCGAACGTACGCTGCCGTATGGCGAGGAACTCGTCAGCACGCTCGAAGCGTGGACCGAGGACGCCTATTACGGTGCGGCCGAATTCTTCCACGCGCATGCGGGCCGCGACGCATCCGACCGCACGTTGCAATCCGGCCAGATCGTGCCCGAGATCGTTCGCACGCAAGGCGATACAACGCTGCGCATCACGCTTGAAACGCATGTCCGCGCGGATACGGCGGAAACCGACGCCGCCTCGGGCGACACGCTCGCGTCGCCGGCCGCGCTCGCGGCGGTCGACCGACCGCTGTCGCCGCCCGACGTCGCCCGCGCGCTCGACGCGCTGCCGGGCGAGCGGTTCGCCGTCACTTCTCACCAGGGCCGCGGCGTAAACGGCATATACGTGCGCGGCGCGTTGCCCGGGATCGTCGTCACCGCTGGCCAGCATGCGAATGAAACGTCGGGTGTCGTCGGTGCGCTGCGGGCCGCCCACGCGCTCAACACACGCCCGGATGCGCACTACGCGCTCGTGCCGCTCGAGAATCCGGACGGCGCCGCGCTGCATCATCACCTGCGCGCCACGCATCCGACGCATCTGTCCCATGCGGCGCGCTTCACCGCGCTCGGCGACGACCTCGAAGCCCGCACGCAACCGCCGTTCGGCGAGAAAGCCGCCCGCCTCGACGCGATCGAACGCACCGGCGCGCGGCTGCACCTGAGCCTGCACGGCTACCCCGCGCACGAATGGACGCGGCCGCGCAGAGGCTACGTCCCGCGCGGCAGCGAACTCTGGTCGATTCCGAAGGGTTTCTTCCTGATCCTGCGGCACCACGCGGGCCACGATGGGCGGCCGTTCCTCGATGCGCTGACCCACGCGCTGTCGCAATCGGACGAACTCGTGGCATTCAACGAACGGCAACTCCATGCGTGGCACGCACATGCGGGCGACCTGCCGTTCCCGCGCATCAACGGCATTCCGTGTCATGTGCTCGAGGATCACCGCTCGACCGTGCCGTTCACGCTCATCACCGAGTTTCCCGACGAAACCATCGAGGGCGACGCGTTCCGGCTGGCCCATACGACGCAAACGCGCGCGGTCGAACTGGCCGCCGGCCTGTACTGGGCCGGCCTGCTCGGCTGACCTGCACGCGCCCCTTCCTCACACCGGAGACCCGGCATGGAACAGCGGAATCGCCACACCAATCTGCAGAAGGTCGTCGCGCGCTCGCACGGCGAATGGGACGATGCGCAGCGCATCGGCCTCGCCGGCATCAACGCGACCGTGTCCGGCCGCAACCGGCTGCACGACGCGCACGGCCGGCAGTTCGCGCATTTCTGCACGACGTCGTATCTGGGCCTCGACTACGACGAGCGCATCCTCGAAGGCGCGATGAACGCGTTGCGCGCGACGCGCACGCTGCGGATCGCCAACTCGCGCAACCGCTGCAAGCTCGCGATCCTCGACCGCTACGAGCAGGCGCTCGGCGCGCACTTCGGCGCGACGGCCAGCGTCGCGCTGTCGTGCAGCGCCGCGAGCACCGGCGTGCTGCCGCTGATGGCGGCCGGCCTGCTGAGCGACGGCGTGCGGCCGGTGATGGCCTTCGACCGTTTCGCGCATTACTCGATGAACCACGCGAAACCCGCTTGCGCGGACGAAACCGACGTGCTGACCATCGCGCACAACGACCTCGATCATCTGGAGTCGCTGTGCCGCCAGCACCGGCAGGTCGCCTACATTGCCGATTCGTTCTACAGCATGGGCGGCGTGTCGCCGGTCGCCGACGTGATCGCATTGCAGCAGAAGTACGGGATGCTGGTGTACTACGACGATTCCCACGCACTGAGTGCGATCGGCCCGCTCGGCCGTGGGCTGGTCCATGCGGTGCTGAGCGAATTGCCCGAACGCGTGTTCGTCGTCGCGTCGCTGGCCAAGGCATTCGGTGCGAGCGGCGGCGTGCTCCTGTATCGCGACGCCGGCACGCGCAACCTGATCGACCGTTACGGCGGCCCCGCCAACTGGTCGCAGAGCCTGAATGCGGCCGCGATCGGCGCCGGCCTCGCGTCGCTCGACATCCATCAGTCACCCGAGCTGCCCGCGTTGCAGGCGCGGCTGCAGCACAACCTGCGCCGCTTCGACGCCGCGCTCTCGACCGCGCAGCACGGCAGCGCGTCGCCGATCCGGCTGCTCCGCTGCGGCGATGCCGAATTCGCGAACCGGATGGCCGCCACGCTGCTCGAGCGCGGTTTTCTCACGTCGCCGGTGTTCTTTCCCGTAGTGCCGCAAGACAGCCCGGCCGTACGCGTCACGCTCCGCGCGGACATGACCGACGACGAGCTCGACGCATTCTGCGCGAGCGTCGACGCACTCACGCCGATCTGCGCGTAACGGACGACACGGATGCGCAAGCCGATCCGCTTCAACGCGTTCCTGCTGAACAGCCCGACCCACCTCGCGCCCGGGATGTGGACGCATCGCGACGACCGTTCGCGCGACTATCTCGACATGGCGCACTGGCTCGCGCTCGGCCGCCTGCTGGAAGCCGCCCGCTTCGACGCGATTTTCTTCGCCGACGTGCTCGGCCCCCATGCGGCGCACGGCGACGGCCTCGCGCGATCGATCGAATCGGCCGCGCAACTGCCCGTCAACGATCCGCTCCCGGTGATCGCCGGCCTCTCCACCGTCACCGAGAACCTGTGCTTCGGCTTCACGTCGTCGGTGTTCGCCGAACACCCTTACGTGTTCGCGCGCCGCATCTCGACGCTAGACCACCTGACGCGCGGCCGCGTGGCCTGGAACATCGTCACGTCCTACCTGCCCGGCGCGCTCGACAGCCTCGGCCGTCCCGAGCTGGCCGACCACGACCTGCGCTACGACTACGCCGACGAATACCTGTCGGTCTGCTACCAGTTATGGGAAGGCAGCTGGCGCGACGACGCGGTGCTGCGCGACGCGGCTGCCGGTCGTTATGCCGATGCCGCCCGCGTGCGCGCCGTCGCGCATGCGGGCCGGCACTTCAACGTGTCCGGCATTCACCTGAGCGAACCGTCGCCGCAACGCACACCGCTGCTGTTCCAGGCCGGCGCATCGCCGCGCGGCATCCGCTTCTGCGCGCAGCACGCCGAATGCGCGTTCGTGGTGGCACATTCACCGGAACGACTCGCGCAGCTCGTCGACGCGATCCGCGACCGCACCGAACAGGCGGGCCGGCCGCGCGACGCGGTCCGCATCTATGCGCAGGCGGCGATCGTCGTCGCCGAAACCGACGCGCTCGCCGCCGCGACGCTCGCCGATTACCGCCGTCACGTCGATCGCGACGCCGTGCGGGCGCTGCTGTCCGGCTGGCTCGGCATCGACTTCGCGGCACTCGATGGCGCGGCGCCATTGACGACGTTCGACAACCGCGCGATCCAGTCGCTCGCGACCCAGTTCGCGCAGGCCGACGGGTCCGGCTGGACCGTCGATCGCGTGATCGACTGGGCCGGCCTCGGCGGTCTCGGCCCGGTGCTGTCCGGTAGTCCGCGCACGGTCGCCGACGCGCTCGAACACTGGTTCGACACGACCGGCATCGACGGGCTCAATGTCCCGTACCTGACGCTGCCGGATTCCTACCGGCAGATCGCCAGCCTGCTCGTTCCCGAACTGACGCGTCGCCAGCGCTACCCGGCTGCCTATGCGCCGGGGTCGTTCCGGGAAAAGCTGTTCGGTGCCGCGGCGCGGGTGCCGGACAATCATGCTGCAGCGCGTTACCGGTGGTGATCGCCTGATCCGGCTGGCGGGCGGGCCGCCCGTTCCGCGCTGAAGCGTCGCGAGGCGTTATCGGCGCGAATGTCGTCTTGCGCGGCAAAAATATACAATCGACGCGATGCATCGAAGGTATGCCACGCCGGCCGCCCACTCTCGCTTGCCACCATGAACGCACCCGCTGACGATTCTCCTTCCGCCCCATCGGTACTCGGCGTCTATCGGCAACGGGCGGATCCGTCCGCCGGACAGTGGATCGTCAGCCGCTCCGAACGCGCGCACATGTACCGCATCCAGCATCACCGGCCCGACGGCAGCACGTCGGTCGATACGGTCGTCGATGCGGACAACCTCGACGCGAAACTGCACAAGTGGCTTCAGGAAGGTTTCGTCCGGCGCGAAGCCGGCGAGCGCGCGGCCCCTGCCCATCGCGGCGGGTTCATGCAGGACCTGCGCCGCGCGCGGGCGGCGCGGCGGTCGACCGCCGGCGATGCAGCGCATACCGCGCACGTGGGCGGCGTGCCGATGCCGCGCGGCCCGGGCGGGCCGCTCGTGCCACCGCCGAACCCGGCCTACCTGTTCACCGCGCGCGCGACGAACGTGCTGGAAGACATCGTCGAGAACCGGCGCATCCTGCTGATCGGGCACACCGGAACGGGCAAGACGAGCCTCATCGAGCAGGCCGCCGCGCAGGCCGGCCACGGCGTGCTGCGCTCGAACATGAACGGGCAGACGACGGTCGGCGACTTCGTCGGCTTCTGGACCGTCAAGGGCGGCGAGAC
Source organism: Burkholderia cepacia (assembly GCF_001039005.1). Classification (GTDB taxonomy): domain Bacteria; phylum Pseudomonadota; class Gammaproteobacteria; order Burkholderiales; family Burkholderiaceae; genus Burkholderia; species Burkholderia theae. The sequence goes on along the minus strand of NZ_LDWR01000096.1, from coordinate 35,529 downwards.
GATCTGGGTCGACGGCGTGCTGCCGACCGCGATGCGCGAAGGACTGTGGCTCATCGTCGACGAGATCGACTTCGCGGAACCGGCCATCCTCGCGGTGCTGACCGCCGTGCTCGAACCGGCCGGACGCCTGCTGCTGAAGGAGAAAGGCAACGAGATCGTCGTGCCGCATCCGTCGTTCCGGCTGTTCGCAACCGCCAATGCGGTGGGCGCGATGGGCCAGTTCCGCCACCTGTACCAGGGCGCGAACGTGATGAACGAGGCGTTCCTCGACCGCTGGCGCGTGTACCACCTCGACTATCTGCCGCCGCCCGACGAGGCGCACGTGCTGCAGCGGACCTTCGGCGCGGCCATGTCCGACGCGATGGCCGACACGCTCGCGGCGATCGCGGCCGACTGCCGCGCCGCGTTCGTCCGCGAGGATCTGACCAGCGCGTTCTCGACGCGGCGCCTGCTCGACTGGGCCGAGCTGATGCTGCGCACCGGCGACCCCGAATCGGCCGCCGGCCCGACCATCTATGCGAAGGTCAGCGCGGAAGATGCCGACCTGATTCGCAGCATCATCCGCCACTACATCGCCGTCGAGGCCTAGCGCGATGGACCGGGACGACGATGCGCGCGCGCTTCACCTGACACGGCTGGCCCGCACGCTCACGCAACGGCACGGCATCGAAGTGCGGTTCGCAAGCCATGGGCCGATCGTGCAGCGCGACGTGCTGGTGCTGCCCGATACGCTGCTCGCCGGCGATGTCGACGACGACGCGATCACCGGCTTCGTCGACCTCCATGCGGCACGCACACGCTTCGGCGTAATCGACGATGTGGCCGCGCTGGCATCGCCCAGTGTGCGGGCCATCGCGCAGGCGATCGACGATCGGCGCGCGGCCGCTCGCCTCGTCGCGATCTATCCCGGCGCGAACACGTTCCTGCGCCGGATGCGCGCGGCGTCGGCCACCGAAACCCTCGGCCGATGGCCCGGGATCGCGTGGCGCGACAAACTACTGTGGCGCATCGAACGCGCGCTGTGGGACGAACAGCCGTCCGCCATCGAGCGCGTGCCGTCGCTCGACGCCACGATGGCCGCATCCGACGATCTCGTCGACGACGCGCGCGCCGCGACATCGACGGCCGACAGCATCCGAGCCGCGCACCGAATTGTCGAACGCGTGCGCGCGCTCGCGTCGGCCGGCGCCAACAACATGATGTTCACGGCCGATCCGGGCAGCACGATCGACAGCGCGAGCATCGCCGCCGAGTTCGAATCGGACGGACAGAGCGCATCGGACGACGCGCGCGCGCCGGTCAGCGCCGAATCCGGCGCCGGCGCGATCGCCGATACCGAGTCGTCGACCGAAGCGCCCACGCCGGGCGACGCGGCGCCCGGCTCGATCCGCTTGTCCGCGGACAATCGGCCGCTGTTCTCCGTCCCGCTGACCACCGCGTTCGACACGATCACCGACTTCACGGGAAAAGGCGAACCGGCTCGCTGGCATCGCCTCCGCGGCGCGGCGCGCGCGCAGACGGAGCCGCTCAAGAGACGACTCGAACGCGCGTTGAAAGTGGACGAGCAAACGCGCTGGAAGCGCGAACAGGAGCGCGGCGAACTCGACCGGACCTCGCTCGTGCGCCTGGCGACCGTGCCCGGCTATCGCACGCCGTTTCGCGTCAAACGCGCGGCGCCGGGGCGCGACGCGGCGGTCAGCCTGCTGATCGACTGCAGCGGCTCGATGGCCGGCAAGAAGATCGAACTCGCCACCCTCTGCGCGGCCGCGCTGTGCGACGCGCTGATGCAGCTCGGCTTCGCGTGCGAAGTGCTCGGCTACAGCTCCGTCGAGGATGCCGCGATGCGCGCGCATTACCGGCGCTGGATCGACGGCGGTAACGGAACATTCGGCTATAACCGCTTTGTCGAACGGCTCGACTTGCGCGTCTACAAGCGGTTCGATTCCGACAACCCCAGCGGCCTGGCCTGCGTCGAATGCGGCCACGAGAATCCCGACGGCGAGGCGTTGAGCTGGGCCGCCGAGCGGCTGCTGTCGACGCGCGCGCGCCGGCGCATCCTGATGGTGCTGTCGGACGGCTATCCGGCAACCGGCGACGGCAACCCGGCGATCCTGCGCACCGACCTGCGCGCACGCGTCGATGCGCTGCGCGAGCAACGCGTCGAGTTGATCGGCGTCGGGATTCTCGACGATGCGGTCGAAGCGTTCTATCCGGTCAGCAGCGTGGTCGAACACTTGCAGGAACTGCCGGGCGCGGCGTTCAGCGTACTAAGCGATACGCTGCTGGATCGGCGGTAGTGGCGGGCGGGCAGGCCCTGATGTTGCGGCCGAATCTGCGCGTCGCATGACACGACCGCAATTGAAAAATCACGTTTGAACCTGCGCTGAAATCCGCGCGCTCGCGTCCAGCGATCCGTTGACGTCGTCCGCAAATGCCCGGCGAAGAACCGCACGGCCGGTCAATCCGGCATCCTTGGCGGCCACGTGTGGCTTTCCGCCTGACAATGCCTGCACCACGCGTAGAGCGCGTCGTACATCACCAGGCCGTGTTCCAGCATGTCGTGATCGTCGGAAAACACATGCGACAAACCCAGTGAAATCGCGTAAAGCCCGCTCGACTGCGGCGTCAAGTCGAGCCGCGACGTATCCGCGCCCCGAACGATGCGGGCCATTTGCTGCAAGGCCGGATCGTCGCCCAGACCGTATTTGTCGAGAAACGCGTCGAAGCTGCAATTGTCGCCGACATGCGTCAACGCCACACCCGGAATGTCGTACGGGATCGCGCCGGTCTCGCCGGCGATGCGCAGGACGTCACCCGGTGGTACGTAGAGAAAGTCAGGTGCCTCGTCGATAAAACGAACGATCAGCCAGGGACAGGCAATCCGGTCGATCTTGGGACGTTCGCGCGTAATCCATTGCATGACAGCCTCCACGGTCAGTGATGCAACAGCGGATACACCACCAGGCCAATCACGGCGGCCCCCGCCACGATCGCCGGCTCCGACAGTTTCTTGAACTTGACCAGCAATACAATCGTCGCGAGCGCCATCAACGCCGTCGGCACATCGACGATCGAACGCTTGGCCAGAACAATCACCGACCCCGTAATGGCGCCCACGGCTGCCGCCGTGACGCCGTCGACAAACGCCAGAATCGCCGGCAGCTTGCCGTACTTCTTGAAATACGGGGCCGGCAGCACCGTGAACAGATAGCACGGCAGGAACGTGCCGGCTGCCGCCACGCACGCACCGGGCAGGCCGGCCACCAAATAGCCGATGAAGCCCACCGTGATGACGACCGGCCCCGGCGTGATCATCGCAACCGCAACGGCGTCGACGAACTGCTTCTCGTTGAGCCACTGGTGCTCCGTGACCACGCCGCCATAGAGGAACGGCACGATCGCGAGCCCCGAGCCGAACACGAAGGCGCCTGCCTTGGCAAAGAAGACGGCAAGTTGTGCAAGCTGCGGCCAATCGACGGTACCCAGCAATGCGCCCGTGGCGGAGACGGGCACGGCGACAATCGCATTGACACGCCGTTGGCGTACCCACTTGGGTGGCGAGCGCCTGAACCAGACGAGCAGGCCCGCCGCAAGAAACAGCCACGCCACTTCGGATTCGGTCACGACCGTCACGGCAACCAGACCCAGATAGATCGCCCATAGCAGCTTGTCTCTGCCGATGCTCTTTGCAGTCAGCTTGCGCGCGCTGATCGCGATAATGCCGATCACCGCCGCGCCGACGCCGTAGAACACCGACTGCATCCAGGTCAGGCCGCCGAATCGGGTGTACGCGTAGCCGAGCAGCACGACCATCAGAAACGACGGCAGCACGAAAGCGATCCCGACCAGCGTGGCACCGACGATACGGTAATGCACGTAGCCGAGATAGATCGCCAATTGCGCCGCCAGCGGACCGGGAGCGAGCTGCGCGAGCGCGAGACCTTCCTTGTAGTCCGCGTCGGCGATCCATTTGCGGTTATCCACGAGGTCGCGATGCATATAGCCGGCGAGCGCAACCGGCCCGCCGAACCCCGTGGTGCCGAGCCGCGCGAAGTATCCGATCAGTTGCCACAGCGTATAGGCAGGACGGTCGCGATGTGTATTCATGGTGCGTGCGAGCAGCAGGGTTATGGCTTTCGGTTAGCGCGAAAATGGGCATACAACGAGTCGAGGACGGCACCGATCTCCGTCAGCAAAGCGTCGTCGCCGCCAAGACGCTTTCGCGCACCGGCCAGGATGGCCTCGAACCCGCCGGCTTCGGGCACGGGCGCACCGCCCACGTCCAGCGCATGCACCATTGCGCCCAACCGCACGAGTGCTTCGTTGTCTTCCAGCCCAAAGCTGGCGATCAGTACCTCGAATGAAACGCGGTCCCCCACGTGCGTGAACGGGGCGCCATCGAAATCGAAGCCAAGGGCGTCAACCGGACATTCAGCGAGATTTTCCAGCCACACAAAGCGCGCATGCGGATCGATGAAGCGCTGAATCAGCCACGCGCTGGCGACCCGGTCCACCCAAAGGTGACGACGCGTCGCCCACAGCCGCCCTTGATACTGGGCAGGGTCGCGGCGCGAAATACCGCCTTGAGCGGCATGCGGCTCGCCGGGGGATCGCAACGCTTCGAGGGCGGCGGTGAAATCCCGCCATTGCGCACTCGCGCGTAGCGAGGTTTCGCCGGGAAAAAAATCGACTCTCCGGATCGCTTCGTACGTGCGAGCGTGGCGACGTTGAAGGCGACTGAGATCGGCTGCCGCGAGATCGGACAGGGTCTTGCGGTCTTCCGAAAGATCGGCCAACCAGTCGGCGTAATCGCCGGTGCGATCGAACAGTGCCTGGTACGCATCCTCGTCGGCGGCATCTTCCGCACGGACATGCAACAACCAGGCCTGCCCCTCGCCGTTACGCGCCTCGTCAGCCAGATCGCGCAACTGCGCTGCCTGCTCGGCATGGGCCGGCAACAGGTATGCGCCGTCCCTCAGGGCGCCGCAGCCCAGCGCCTTGACGGCACGCCATATACGCATGCGCGTGGTCGCACCGGCCGTCGGCAGACTGACGATCAGCAGGAGCCAGGAACGAGAGATCGTATTCATGACGGCAGCATAGGCTGCCGTCATAGGTGCTGCAACACTGTAGAGATTGCTACATGATTCAATGTCTACCGCAACCATTACCGGGCCGCCCCCGTCGACTGACGGCCGGCAACCATGCGTCCAGCATGCTCCCTTGCACACGACCAAAATGGAAAGCCTCGCCGAAGCGGGCTTTTTCTGGAACGTGAACCGGAATCGAACCGGCCTGAACTGTTGTGCAGGCGGGCATCGCTTCCGGCCTGTCAATCGTCTACGGAAATGTCGGCGTCACAAGCGATTGCCGCGACATCGCCCCGAACGCCACGGTGACGCGTAAAACCCGCCAGGCCTGAGGCGGACATCCGCTGTCACCTCCTCACACCCGTTGCACCAGCGCCGCCGCGTTCGTGTTGTCGCTGGCCCGCCGGACCGGCAGTCGAATGCAGAACGTCGTGCCGTACCCGGGCTCGCTCGTCACGTCGATCGCGCCGCGATGGCGCTCGACGATGCCATGCGATACCGACAAGCCGAGCCCGGTTCCCTGCCCGACCGGCTTCGTCGTGAAGAACGGATCGAAGATCCGACGGACCACGTCGGGCGTCATGCCCGTCCCGGTGTCGCTGATCGCGATCGACACCTGCTCGCCGTCGCTCGACGTGCGGATCGTGATCACGCCACGCTCGGGAATCGCCTGCGCCGCGTTGACCAGCAGGTTCATGAACACCTGGTTCAACTGCGACGGCAGGCATTCGACCCGCGGCAGGTCGCCATAGTCGCGCACGATGTCGGCCTTGTACTTGAGTTCGTTATGGACGACGTTGAGCGTGCTCTCGATCCCTGCATGGAGATCGACCACGCTCCATTCGTCGCTGCCCGGGCGCGAGAAATCGCGCAGGTCCTGCACGATGCGCCGCACCCGTACCGCACCATCGATCGATTCGTCGATCAGCGTCACGATCTCGTCGCGAACATAGTCCAGATCCGCGGCGCGGCCCATCGCCGTCAGCGCGTCGCGGGCGGCGGGGTCGAGCTGCGGCAGCGCCGCTTCATGCGCCGCGACCACGTCGAGCAGAGTGCGCACCCAGGTCTTCAAGGTATTGAGGTTCGCGCTGACGAAGCCGATCGGATTGTTGATCTCGTGCGCGACGCCCGCCGCGAGCTGGCCGATCGACGCGAGTTTTTCCGACTGCAGCAGCTGCACGTGGGTTTCCTCGAGCGCATGCAGAAGACGCCGCTGCTCCTCCTTTTCCTGTTCGAGCCGTGCCTGCGCGGCCTTGCGTTCGTCGATCTCGGTCGCCATGTTCTCGCGCGTACGCTGCAGCATCTCCGTCGTCTGCTCGTAGCGGCGCAATGCGCGTTCGAGTTCCGCGGTGCGCAATCGCACGAGCCGTTCCAGCGTGTCGGCCATCCCGCGCAAAAAGGTTGTGCGCGCATCGAAACGGCTGAGCAGCAGCGTGACGATCAGCGTCGCCATCGTAAACAGCGCGACGGTCGTCGCGAGCCACGGCGCGTCGATCCCGTTCGCGGCGCCGCATCGGGCATCCGGCGCGAAATGCGCGGCCGCCATCCCTGTATAGTGCATGCCGGTAATCGCGATGCCCATGATGAAGGCCGCGCCGACCCGCTGCGCGGTCGCATGGCGCGCCTGCTGCACGCGCAGCGCCTGCGCAATCCATAGCGCGGCAGTCGACGCGATCACCGCGACGCCGATCGATGCGGCAAACAGCGAGGGATCGTAGCGAATGCCGGGCTGCATGTGCATCGCGGCCATCCCCGTGTAGTGCATGCCGGCAATCCCGCCGCCCATCAGCGCCCCGCCCGCGAGCAGCCGCCGCCAGCCCAGCCGCGCACGCGTGACGACGGTCAGCGCGAAATACGACACGAGCACCGCGATCGCGAGCGATACGCCCGTGTCCAGCAACGCATAACCCAGCGGGATCGGCAGCGAAAACGCGAGCATGCCGACGAAATGCATCGACCAGATCCCGGTGCCCATCGCGGCCGCGCCGCCGCCCAGCCACGCATGCTTGAGCTTCGGGTTGTCGAGCAACGAAATGAACGCGGCCAGGTCGAGCGTCGTATAGGACGCCAGCGTCGCGATGGCGAGCGACAGCAGGACGAGCAGGAGGTTGTAGGTGCCGTGCATGATCGAGCGCCCGAATCGATGTGGATGCATGGCCGCGGCGCGTAGTCGAGCGTGCCGCGGCCAGCCCGCCGCGCGTCCTGTGTCAGCCGGGCGGCGCGCTCGCGTTGTGCGCCTGCTTCGAGGCGGTCGAGCCGGCCAGAACGAGGATATCGAACGGCGCCCCTTCCCGCGTCTCGAAGCGGCGCACGAGCTCGATCTGGTGCGCCGACATCACGCTGCCCTTCGTCATCAGCAGCACGCCGCGATGCGTGCGCAGGTCGTCGGCCAGTTGCATCCCTTCGCGCAGCTGCGCGGACTTGATCTCCGCGACGGACGCCGCGATGCCGAGACTCGCCGGGTCCCGCATCAGCTCGATGCAACGCTCGACAATCTGCGGGTCGTAACGCACGCCGGCCTGCGACTTCAATGCATCGAGAGCCTGCTCGAGCGAATGCGGCGCACCGATTTCGCCATTGCGCAGCCCTTCGAAATCGCGTGCGATCGCAACGATCCGCGAGCCGAGCGGGATCGCGTCGCCGGCCAGCCCGTCCGGCGTGCCGCGCCCGTTGAAGCGCTCGTACTGGTGCAGCACGATCGATGCGACCTTGTGCAATTGCGCGACAGGCGTCAGCACCATCTGCGCGCGCAGCGGATGCTCCTGGAACAGGCGGTGTTCGTCCGTCGTCATCCGCGTGGTCGGCTTGTGCAGCAATTCGTCGGGCAACGACAACTTGCCGATGCCGTGCAGCAGCCCCGCGTAATAGACGTCCTGCGCGTGCAGACTGCTCATCCCCGACGACAACGCGAGCCGGCGCGCGATCTCGCCGACCCGCATCGCGTGTCCGCTAGCGGTCCCGCACCGCATTTCGATCATGCTCGCGCACACCTGGACCATCGCCGTGAAGCTGCTTTTCAGGTCGCGTTGCGCCGCTTCGAGGAACATCACGGTCTGGCCGAGTTCCTCGGTACGCGCGCGCACCTGTGTTTCGAGTTCCGTGTTGAAACGGCGCAGCGCTTCGTTCTGTGCCTCCGTCAGCGCGGCCAGCCGGGCGGCTTCGCGGCGCAAGCGCCGCTGCTCCAGCGCCTGTTCGATGGTCAGCAGCAGATCGTGATCGTCCCACGGCTTGTTCAGATAGCGATACACGCCGCCTTCGTTGACGGCCTGCACGACCGACGCGATCTCCGCATAGCCGGTCAGCAGGATGCGCATCGTGTCCGGGTACATGGCCCGTGCGCGAGCCAGAAATTCGGCCCCGCTCATGTGCGGCATCCGCATGTCGGACACGATCAGGTCGACTTCGGTCGACGCCAGTATGTCCAGCGCGGCCTCGCCGCTGGCGGCCGTCAGGATGTCGTAACGTGCGGGCCGGAACACGCGCTTGAGCGCCGACAGCACGCTCGGCTCGTCGTCGACCAGCAGGATCGACGGTGCGCTGCATGCGTCGTCGGATGCCGCTGCCGCCTCGGCCGCCTCGGCCGTTTCAGGCAATGCCGCGTTCGGTCCGTTTGTTTCAGATGTCGTCATAATTGGCCTCGGATCAATTATTTACATCTTCTCTCTCTGCAACATCGGCTGGCGCGGTGGTTTCCACATTGGGGGAAACGCTAATACATTCGGGTCAGGGCGTCTTGATTCCTTCCGCACGCGTGGCAAGGAATCGCAGGTACTTGCCGTGCTCGTCCTCGAATAGCTCCGGGCCGCCGCCCATGTAGGCGCGCATCAGTTCGTCTGCAGCGCGATCGAGATTGCCGAGTTCGAGTTGGCACTGCCCGAGCCTCAGGTGAAGAAACGGATTGCCGATCGCGTCGGGGAAATGCATCGCATGGCCAAGATTGTCGCGGCCGGCCGCGTAGTCGCCTTGATGGAAATTCGCGTCGCCGATCGCTGCGAGCAGCCAGGTTCCCGCCTCCCAAACGGTCTTAGGTTCGGGAAGCAGGTCGAATGCCTCCCAGTATTTCGCGAGTGCGCCTTCGTAGTTCTCGTCTTCTGCCAATGCATCGCCGGCTTCGCTCAGCGCTGCGATTCGCTCGTGAAGCAGGTTGTCCAGTTCTGCCATGTGCGGCCTCCTTTCCGGGACATGAATGCGGCGTGGTGCGGCGAATGGTTGCGATGCGATCGAGCTGTTGCCCGCTCTATCGGAGCCGCATGCGATTGGTTCGATGGGCCGATTTTGACGCAGCATACCCGAGCGCAGTGAGGCATGCGCGTCGACTTCCTGCAAGCCTGCCCGGCAACTGCCGAACAGTCGTCATGCCGCGTGACGCGTGAACGTAAATGAAGAGCGTCATTGGTGACTGATTTCAGGATCGTCCGTTACCGACGGCGGATTCAACCGGTCGATGCAACACACTAGACGCTGCGTAAGCAGTGGAGGTGTTGCAAATGAAACAGCGGCGCAGGATCTACTACACCGAGACTCAAAAGGCACTGATGTGGGAGCGGTGGCGCAAGGGGGACACGCTTGCGCAGATTGCCCGACTGCTCTTACGCTGAGCTACGACAGTTTGAACCTGACTGAGTTGCGTAAGGAAGTAGATGTGGTCTACGAATGGTATCTCAATGCCGATCGCAGTCTGGCGAAAGCGTACAACCGTATCGATGCGATACGCAGCCTAACAGCGGAGTCGATACGTCGAATCGAATTGAAGTCATCTGGCCATGCTCGGGGCGGGACAGCTTCAGTGTTGTATGAGCAGCAGCTTCATTTGCTCAACAGGATCTTGCATCTCCTTGAGGAATAGTGCTCGTTTCCGTGAGCGTCGCGACTGACCGATTGTGGCCGAGAGCAGTCGGACGTAGTCGACCCCGGATGTCCCGCGACACTGCTTTTCCAGCATAGGTGACTGAGCTTGAGGCAGAAAGCGTACTGTCTGAACTCAGTGCTTCGCCCGGCCGTAGGGTGCGCCGGGAATCGGTCTAGAAATCAGGACGTTACCGCCGGAACGCTTCGTCCACTACCGTAGAACAAAATAAAGTTGTCACCGTTTGCGAAGTAAATATGTCACTTCGCCGGTTCGCAGTCGCCCAAGAGCTGCGAACCCTTGTGAACTCAAGGATTAATCCGCCGCGAATTAAAGTTGTCACCGAGCGCGGCGCCGCGAAAACCGGTGTCAACTCCCTCGCGACGTCGTTGCGGCGCCGTCGGTCGCGGTCACACGTTCTGCGGAACCCGAGTTTGAATGAGTAATCGTGCCGTAGTGGTAACAATGTCAATAAAATCGTCAACTCAGGGCCCGGATGCCTTGTTCGACAAGAATTCTGGAGTGAAAGAATTAATTTGCTCTACGGCAGTGCGCAGCACAACATCAACTTCAAGGCCGTGCTTCGGCTGGAACGGCCTCGCTGTGGCCGTCGCGGCTAGTCGGCCGCCATCAGGCGCAAGTCTCGTGCGGCAGCGGTCACAGCCTTACCCTGATAGGTCAGTAGCGCCAACTTGAACCTTTCGACGAAGCGGGCCGCGGCCGCTTGCGCAAGCCGGGCGGCAAACGCTGCCTCGTCGGCGCTGGTCCATGCTGCCCGAGCGGCTTCCTCGCTCGTGCGCACCGGCTCGGCGAGGCAACGGACGTCGAGCGTCACTCTGCCCACCATGCGCCCATCGCCGGCCAAGACAGGATGGCAAGTCGAGAGAAAGCCGGAACAGCCTGGAAACGGGGAATACGCGACGCCGACGAATTCGGCATCCTTCCTGTCGGAGCGACGCCGGAGCGCGACCCGCAATCGAGCGGATGAAGCAGTGTCGGCCGCTTGACGCCACCCGCTGATATATGCGGCTCCGTCACCGACGTAGAGGCAACCGGCAGTGGAGGCGAGCACGTCCACCGGCACTGTGTGTGCAATCGCTTGCTGCCCGTATTGGAGCGTCAAACTCAATTCGGCATCAGAGAGCGGTGGAACGTCGAGCGCTTCGAAGAATTCCAATCCGCGAATGCTCACGGCAAGCACTGCGCTTTCGTCCTCGGGAGCCAAGTCGAAGCGGCGCCAACCTTGACGAACCGCATCATGGAATTGATGCGCGAACTTCGAAAGAAAAAGATCCAGGAACGCTCCCATCCTTTGGTCGTACCCCAACGTACTCGTCGTCGAAAAACGCGCTGCGAACGCGCTCACCGCGCTCGTCAGGCTCGCGCTCACGCCCGGCGTCAGCAGCGGGACGTCAGAGCGGCTGTCGACATGAAGCGATTGCGAAGAAGCTACCGCGACCGGAAGCAGATCGAGAGCGATACTGTCCAGTGCGATGTTGAGCAAGTCGTGAACTGCGGTATCGGGAACGCGGTGAAGAATGGAAAGCGCGGGGCCGGCGCATTCCTTCAACAAGTGCAGCATGACGGCCGTTGTCGCAGGCGCGCTCAAAAAGCGCGGCAGCTCGGAGGATACGAGAAGCTGGGTCGTCCGGTCGCCGATGAAGTACTCGGATCGGTCATCGCCGTCCGGCTCCAGAACGAGGTCGTAAAGCGTTTCAACACCTTCGAGCGGCGCAGGCTCGATGTCGCGCGGCTGAACGGGGCGCAGCGCTGCCTCTCCTTCTGGTGCATGACAAATCAGATCCGGCGCGCCGTCCGCCCCCAGTCTGCGGATACCGAACTGGTTGAAGCCCGGAATGCTCGCCGCCAGGTGCTCCGGATTGACGGCCGCGTACTCACCGTTGGAGCCGGCTTTCGATGCATGAATCAGAAACGGGTGACCCGAAGTGAACGCAAAATCGACACCGGCAAACCGGAAAAGCGGCCGGTCCGAACGCATCGGTGCGGCACGCAGGACCACGCTTCGCTTGCCGCGCGGCGTGCGGACTTCGTCGCCGGAGCGAATGGACTCGATCGCCTTCAATGTTCCGTCGGCGAGGACGACCATCGATCCCGGCGCAAAGCAACTGCCTCCGGGCACATGCCGGTAGCGCGATCCCGGTTGACTGTTGGCCGTGAATTCATAGCTGTTCGCCTCCCTCATACAGGAGGGCCACTGTGAGCCTGGATAAGTGTTGCAGACTTCCTTCAGCATCGCGCCCGTGGCGTCGGACAGATCGGCACCGCCGAGGTTTTGCAGCATCCAGTTGCTCCAGCCCAGCCAATTTCCGGCCATCAACTGCTGCGGAACCGGCAATCCCTTGCTGACGACCGTGGAAATCGTCGAGTCAATTTCCGCATCGCGGGCGCCGAGCGCGACCAGTTTGATCCAATGATGGAAGAGTTCCCAGTCGCGATCCGGCCAATTCCCGGTGGCGTCCTGGGTGCGCTTCATGTTGATCCATGCGTCGGAGGTCAGCCCGCGGATATAGTCGGTCCTCGCGGCCGCCATGTCGACGGCGGTGCGGGAAAACGGAGCAAGCGCGCTCTTGATCACACCGTCGGTGACCGCGGCAACATAGGCATACCAATGCGCACCGTGCGCCCGCAGGCTCGCATTCCATGCCGCGATGTCGCGATCGATATCGTCGATCAGCAGTTGCCTCCGCAGCGAACTCGTGACCGCGTACATCTGTTGACACAAAGCAGCCACCGAGAATTGCCGCCAGAAATCGTCGGAGAAACCGACGAGACTCGCAAGGTTTCCAGCTTCGGCATCGGGAGCGTAGTTCGAAAAGAAAATCGATCGAAAGGAGCGCCCCGTTCCGAACAGCTGCGAATAATTTCCCGGCGTGGCGCCTTGGATGCGATTGACGTAGATGGCCCGCGCGCGTGAGCCGATCGGATTGGCCCCCTCCGGAGGCAGTGCTTCCGATAGCTTGCCGACATCGGCCCAATTGCCCTCAAGTGTCGTCATACACGAACTTCCTGATAGCTCGAACGTTATGCGAGCCGAAGGCCAGCCAATTGGCTGCGGCCCTCGGCTTCCAGTAGTGACAATCGCGGCGAATCAGCCAATTGCTTGCGGGACGCTCACTTCCTGTTCAGTAGCACGTCCGAAGAAAGCGGATACCAGCGTGCCAGCAACACTCGGGAGGACCTCGATCGAGAAGCTCGTCTCGGCGGAGCCAACCATGTTGCTGGCAGTCAGCTTGAAGACCTTTTTCGCGAAAATCGGAATGTCCTTGCCGGTCTCCATCGATACGACCCCAGTGCTCGTGTCGAATTGCACGTTCGCCGGAAGCCCTGGCGAGAGACTCCAGGCGAGCGGCGCGCTGCCGATCACGCCGAGCGATGGCTTCTGCCGCTGGTCGTGCTGGTAAGTAGACCAACTGATATCGGTCATGCTCAGAAGCTGAGGCGCGATCGACACCATCTCGACCACCAGCGTAGTACCCGTATCGCGGGTCAGCGTCCATCCACCCGCGTTGTCCGTGCTCAAGTACCACTTTTCCTGTCCGTTGCTGGCCAACGACTCGCTGTAGAACCTGAATGGCGCCGACTTCAGATACTTGGCGTCGTTGACCGTATCGTACTGCGCGTCACCAAGGATCTCGGCCCGCCATTGAAGATGCTTGTCCGTTGCGGCGCTCTCAGGCGCTGGGATGGCCGCGAGACGGCCATCCTTATCGACCCCGAGCACGAAAAAATTCTTCTTGCCGTCGCTGCCGACCACGGGAGCGCCAAACTGCGCGCGGCCGTCCTGATCGACGCTCAGATAGAACGCGCAATGTCCGGTGCCGTCGAACCGCTGCTGCGAGAGCTTTCCATCGCCCCCGATATAGAGCGACTTGCTTGCGTCGCCATTCGGCTTAAGGGCAACGCCGGAGCGCTGCATTTGGCCAATCGGCTGGTAGACCTGGAAGTAATCGATGTCCGTCTCGTAACGCATGTAATACACACCCGCCCTGTTCTTGGCGAATTGTTCGACGGGCGAAGGTTTTGATCGGAACAACTGGATCGCGATCAGCACCGCGGCGGTGAGCAAGGCGATGACGCCGATGACCGACACCACGGCGAAGAGCGTTCCGACCGATACGCCCCCTAGCGTCGCCACGCCGAAGGCCCCGCAGGCCCACGCCCCGGCGGTCGCGATGAACTCCAGGATCGATGCTGCCAGGAACAACGCGTTCGCCGCGACTTCGAGTGACTCGCCGCCTTCGGCGAGCGCGATAGCCGACATGACGATGCCGACCGTAGCCAGCACCGCGCCCAACCGCGTGGCGATGAACTCGTTGAGATTCCGGCCGAAAATCCTCTGAAGCGTGGCGATCCTGTTCGCGCGGCTGAGAAGCGCAGCGCCCTCGGCAGCGGACTCCGCGAAGAGTGCCCGCATTGCGAGGCCGTCGAGTTCCCTCTCGAGCGCGCCGTTGCTAAAGAGCCAGGCCTTGAACCCGGAGGCCGATTCCAGGCTGCTGTGCGTGAGCAGTTGCGGGGAGAAGAATGCCCTCATTCTTCCCCAGAGCCCCTGCTCGACCGCGAACACGCGGCCGAGTGCAATGCCGCGCACGGCGAGCATCAGGACGATCTGCGCGGTGAATCCGACGCTGGCGGCGATGATCTGAGCCTGCTCCGCCGCGGTCAGATCGGACCAATTGACCGTGCCTTGCACGAACAGGCTGATCAGCAGTCCGGCCGCGCCGACCAGCACCACGCGTGCGACGAGCATTGGGAGCGCGGACAGCACTTTGCCGACCACCGATTCGTATCTCGCTGCAAAGGTCGCCCATTGGAAGAGGCCCGCCGACGTTGCAGCGGCTACCCGCATGGCGTCGAGCAGTTGGTCGACTGTGGCCTGAGCGCCATGCTTGCGCACCTCCTCGGCCGCCTCCCGCATCTTCGGGTCTGGGCTCTTGATGTATTCGTCGACGAACTTGTCGACGATCTGTTTCAATGCGAAATTGAAGTCCTTTATATCTCCGTCGTAGGAAATCAACTGGGGCAGCAGCGTCGCGACCTGGAAAAGCTGCAGCATGTACGAATATTGCGATGCGAAGTAGCTCGAGGTATCGAGAACGTTCAGGAGCGCCACTGTTCTCTGCACGCGCTGCGTGAACTCGGAGCCGTCGACTTCCGCTCCACCGAACACGACCGCCTGCAGCATATTCAAATAGGGCGGACGCGATGTGTACACATACATGACAAAAGCCCAATACGATTTGGTCGCCTTTGCCTTCTCGCCGATCTCGCGTATCTGCGCGAGAAGCTTGTTCAGCTCCTCCGTAGTACCGGCAAAGTTATCCCTGGCTTCCGTAAGCCATTCGGCGACCTTCGCATCGATCCGAGGTGCATAAGTAGCGGCGTTGTCGATCTGATCCTGGACGAACCAGCTGAGGTCGGTCCACTTCTCCTGGTAGCGACGCGCGTAAAGCAATGGCGCCTGGGCCTGCATGACGTCGCTGACGCCGCTTTCATTGGTCAGCCAGGCGTTCGCGCGCCTGCCGTTGAGGGTTCTGGCCGCCGGATCGGTGCTCCATTCCGCCAGGGTTCCGCACGTGTAGGCGACGCTAAGCTTGCGATAGAACTGCGGCGGGTTCCCTCCGCGCGTTCCCGGCGTTTGCGATATGCCGATCAGAGATGGAGGAAGCGGCTTTGGATTCGGATTGAAGAATTGCTTGCAATCCTTGTCATCCATGTAGTACTGAAGTATTTCGTAGAAATCCTCCATCGACTGCTGCTGAAACAGGTCGTAGTACTGCCCATTCGAATCACGCACGAATTGACTCATGCGAATGAGATCCTGCACTGTGTGCGCGGTGTCTTTCACGGCGGCAACCTTGCCAAGCGCTGTACGCAGCGAGTCCGGCACCTTCAGGGAATGCGTCATCACCGAAACGATGTCCGGGTGAACGCGAGCTCCGGCAATGTCCATTGACGAATCGACAATTTCGTCGCCGTCCGAGGAAAAGGTGAGGTGCCCGCTCTCCGGCAGGCCGGAGGCCGCGCAAAGCTCAGGCGCGAGATTGCGCCAGCGGAGCACGTTACCGTCGATTACTGCGTCAGGAACGGCCGTGGTTCCGACATGCAGTCGCCCGTCGTGCACGGAGACCAGCATGTTTGGCGCATAGCCCTCGCCGGTCAGGCAGTACAGGCCTGCAATGTTGCTCGACGTCCAGACGCCTTCCACGCCATATACAGTGCCGCTTAGATCAGGTTTTTCCGTCAGTATGCCGCCGACCATCGTGTCGGCGAACTCGCTCAGCTTCAGCTTGAGCTTGTAGGGGAAGAGATTTCCGCCGACGTGACCCGAATTTGGCACTTCCGACGCGTTGGACGGAACGAAGTTCAGATAGCGGTCACGGTTTAGGAAACCGGCGTACGTGCCGACCTCCGGCTCCCATGTATGGCCCGTTGTCAGATCCTTGAAGCGGGTGACGAACTCGAAGACTGGCTCTCCTTCGACGATCTCCTCCTTGGTGATGCCATATGTGAACTCGAGCGAGTACTCTTTCGGCCATTGAGCCGTCCTCCAGCGCTCCGACTCGACGTCCCACCGAATATCGGGAGCAATGCTCGTGCCGGCGACGTAGGCAGCACCCTTGGCCAATTTGAGGCGATAGGTCTGCGGCTTCACCGCGTATTCGACGGCGAACGAATGGCCCTCGACGTCCACCACACCGAACCCCTGTGTCCGCTCACGGGTCAGGCGCAAGTGGCCCCTGATCACCGTTTCGCCATCGGGCGCTTCGAAGTTGAGTTCCTCGAAATCCTCGTCCCATTTGCTGTTTGCGCTCAGAACCGGTAACGCCCCAACAAACAGATGATCTCTCGTCACATCCGCATGATCGGGGGTCACAAATGTAAGCGTGCGCGGGAGGCGCGCTATCGCGGCTTCGCTGGCTTCCGACTGGCCGATCGGATCGGCCAGCGTCAGGCTCAAGGTTCTTGCGGACGGATAGAGCGCCGCGATCATCTCTTTGCGGCGCTGCCGGGTAGCGCGATGCTCAGCGCGAATTTTCGACGCTCGACTACTGACAGTCATGTTGGTCTCCTCGAAATTTAATAAATCGAAGCAATATTGTGATTCTTAGCAAACTGCCGATTCTTGCCGCCCGCCTGTTGTCGGCGGCTGCGGCGATCCGCCGTTGGTGCGGCACCAACGCATTGCTTATAGCCGCGTATGACTTTAATGAGCGGTGTTGTGTGGAGAATCTTCGGAGATAGGCTGATGCCCGAATCAGCGGGTTGCAGCAAGTCCGCTGCTCGATACATGACGGGCAATAGAATCGATGGTAGAACAGAAGAGGAGGCGGACACACTGATAAAGTTGTCAGTTATTCATCCAGATTCTTGCGCGCATCCGCTCCGGGTGTCAGGTACATTCGGAATTACAATAATCAATAAAATTGAAATTATTCAATCGAGCGCTATCTGAATTGCAACTTCATCTACAACATCGCCCGCCCGGCGCTTACGTTCATGGAACGGACGCACTGAAATTTGCGGGAGGCCAGCCCCCGCGCGGCTGGATTTACCCCATACCTCCGCACACCGCGTCACACTCGAGTCGCTGATTCGACCCTTCGCCGGAACTCGCGTGGCGAGCGATATTTCAGCGAACTATGGGGATGCTGCTCGTTGTCATTTTCGAAGGCGATGGCGAGATTGAATCGCGCGAATCGTGCCGATTCCTTCGGCGCCTGCCTGAGGTCTGGCCGGAATCAAAAATATGCGAAGCTTCGCACATTTTTGATTAGGCACAGTTCCCGGTTATGCCCAGTTCGCGACGGGTTGAGTTCTGCGGTGATCGTGGCGTGCCGGTCAGGGCCGGCCGGCACCCGAAACGTCTTCGCATAATCGGAGCAAGCCTCCCCGATCGGCCATTCCGGTCGACCGGAGAAGCTCATGAACAACACACCGTCTCCGACGCCGTCCGTACCCCGGTCACGAGGTAACGGCAAGCGTTTAGCACAGGCAGAACTGCCTGATGAACTGAACAACTGGGTCGGCGAATTCGATCGCCATCTCTCGTAGACCAAAATAAAATCGCCACCGTTTGCGAAGTAAAAGTGTCACTTCGCCGGTCGGCATCGGCTGGGAAACGGGATACTTTCGCAAATTCATGGGCTTGAGTGTCGCGCAATAAAGTCGTCACCGGTCCCGGCGTTGCGAAGACAGATGTCAACTCACCCAGGACGCCCTCGCACCGCAGGCAGTCGCGGTTACGCGTTCCGCGGAACCCGAGTTTGAATGGGTAATCACACTATCGTGATAAGACGGCATCTCGTTATCATGCCGTTCGGCGATGTCTTAAAACAGCCACGCGCGACACAGAGTGGCCGTTGTGGAGCCACGCGAAGGACTCTTTGCGACCCATACGCGACATCGGCGGTACGGGTTTGGGTGCCCAGAAGCTGACGCTCGTACAGTCAGTAACGAAGGCGATGTCGCCGCATGCCCGTGCTCTCGATGGAGGTTGGCGTCCCTTGGAGATCCGGGGACAGTCGCCCTGGTACCGCTGCATTGAAGTCGACCGCTGTCGATACCTACGGCTTGGTTTCAATTTCGCCCTCGGCCAAAAGCGCTGGAACTTTGCTCTCTGCGAACAACATCCGCAACAATCGTCCGAATCGGTTCTCTTTCTCGGCTCTGACGATGCGCCGACATGCTTCCAAGAAATTCATCCCAGCTTGGCCGAAGTGGTTCTCGTACATTTGATTCTGTTCGAGAATGTCCAAACCTTTAAGTACAAAAAGCTTGAAATCACGACCTTTCAACGTCCGCATCGCAGTCTCGAAATCGTCGATCGTAGCGGCTCTCATCGTCGCTACTTCCCGATGGCCCCAACCGCTGTTCTCAAGAAGGTACTTGATGGCATCGACGACGGTCGCACTGTGAATTCGAGCATCGCGCGCATTGTCGATTGCTGCCTTAAGTTTGGGGTGTAGCGGCTGATGGAACGGTGATTCCCCGAATTCGGTTTTGTCGGCGATGGTCGCGAAGTGAGCCAACCAACCATCAATCAAATTTTCTTCAAGTTTGGCACCGCCAGGAAGATCGACCATCTGTTTTCCTAGCGCTGTGACAGTGTAGGCGTCAAGGTCGGCGACTCTGGTGATGAGCTTGACCGCATCAGCTACGAGATCGTCGTCGCAGGCTGTGACGTCCCAATTGAAACGTTCAGAGAATGCATACGCGAGATTCCTAGATTCGGTGCGATTCTCGTTGTGTTGGTAGCCTTGGACGATCGCCTCAATCGCCTTTGCGTCGTGCCTTCCGTCGCAAACGAAGGCGACGACCCGCTCTTCAAATTCGTCCGAAGAATTAATCCCGAGCTTTGACAGCAGAACTTTCCATGCGGCCGGCGTTGCGTCCTCGGCTTTCTCCTTTGACGCATCGCCTTCCTGAGCGAGGTAGCGCGTTATAAAGTCGCTAGAACCTCGGTTGTAGCCTGCGACATACTCCAGAGTCGGCCCGTCCTTGATGGCTTTGTTTGCAAGAGCAGAAATGAGCACAATCGAGGGAACAGTTCGTGCCTGTATGGCGAGAGGCATGTCCCCAGTCTCACCGAGGAGCCGAACCACAAGACGATAAGCCTGACGGATGACCCGGATATTGGTGATCCCGCACGCGTCCACCGCAGTCCTGGCCATCGCGCGGTAAGGGCAATTCGAGCTCGGAACCGCGATGTCAAACGCCTCCCCAGGTGTCGGCGTGAAACGAAGTTCTTCTTCGACCACCTTCTCTCGGAACGCCGCCCAGAGCGCGCTGTCGGTAGACGAGGAGAACTGGTCCGAGTTGAGAATCAAGAGGAATCGCGTACCAAAATTCTGAGAGTATTCGTCGACGAAGCCCAGAACCTCGTCAACTGACAACGATGCGTGCTTGCGCTCGATGTCGTCGACGACTACGAATCGGTTGCGCAAGGCGACAGGAACTGCTACCAGCGCAAGCTCGTCGAGCGCCGAAAATCCCTCGTGGACTTTCTTCAAGGCGTCGACGCTGGCCTTCCAAGTCTTCACCAGACCTTCTGTCAACGAGCTGCTTTCTCCGCCTACTGGGAGTGCGCTTTGGACCACCTTGAGCTTGAGCTGATTGATGTCTTTCAAGCCAAAGAGGGACACGTAGCGCGCGCCTTCGACAATCGGGTCCTGCGACTCTTTGCGAATTTCGTTCCAGAGGTGGGTTTTGCCGGTACCCCATGCGCCTATCAGCGCGAAGACTTTTAGGTCGGCGTTGTCGATGAGCGAGATCAACTGCGTTTTAGATTGTTCGATCGTCATTTGCTTTATTCCGTGCTGAATCCAGCAGGCGTTCCCGCCAGTACGACGTTTGGGGTGCATCACTGGCGCACTCGACCAGCCAGATCCCGTGAAGATTTTTCGAGATTCGAAGAGAACGCGTTGTCATTTCTCAATTCTGCGCCAGCACCGGGCCACCGCGAGTTTATGGGCAGCTCCGAAGCTACCGTTCTCGACCGGCAGAAAATGGCCGAACCTCGCCGATCGGCTACCGATCGACGCTCGCCCCGCGGCCAGCGACAGAACGCGCCGCAGAACGGCCGGTCGACCGTAGGAACTCAGGTGATCGGTCGCCGAACTTTACCGGCCATCCTGTCAAGCTCAGAATCGTCGATACCCAATACGCAGGCTTCGGCTCACTGCGATGGCGTTACTCATCCCCCACGAATCAGGGCTGACGCTTGCCTCGACCACCCGCGGGTTTGCCAGCCGGCTTGCGTGCACCCGCCGCTGTCTTGCCAGCTGGTTTACTGCGCGGCTTTTGCACACTGAACGGGTTCCCACTGGACAAACTCGTGCCTTTACCTGCGGCGACAGCACGCTGCGCCGCGGGCTTGCGTTTGCTTTCGCCGCCTTGCGAGTGCGGCTTCTTGCCGGGTGCCTGCTTGGCGCCCGGCACAGCCTGCGGCACTTTCGGTTTCTTGGGCTTTTTGGGTTTCTTGATGATCTCGCCCGTTGCACTGGTTTCCGGCACGCGATGATCGGCTTCAAAACCCGGCTCTTCTTCACGGGGCAGCGATTGCCGGATCAGCGCTTCGATCGCGGCCAGTTGCGGCGCTTCATCGGCACACACGAGGGACACCGCCACGCCGCTCGCACCCGCGCGGCCGGTACGGCCAATACGGTGCACATAGTCCTGCGCCACGATCGGCAGATCGACGTTGATCACCAGCGGCAGATCGTCGATATCCAGCCCGCGCGCAGCCACGTCGGTGGCGACCAGCATCTGTACTTCGCGTGTCTTGAAGCGCTCCAGCGCACGCAGGCGCGCGGGTTGCGGCTTGTCGCCGTGGATGGTGTCGACCGCATAACCCGCTTCATCCAGCATGGCCGCCAGGTAATCCACGCCTTTGCGGGTTTTGACGAACACCAGCGCGTGCTCCCACTTGTTCTCGGCCACCAGGTGCATGAAGAGGTCGGGCTTGTTCCTTTTGTCCACCGGCACCACCCACTGCTTGATCTTGCTGGCCGTGACATTGGGCGGGCTGACGCTGATATTGACCGGGTTGCGCAGAATGCCCGCCGCCATCGCGCGGATATCGTCGGTAAACGTCGCCGAGAACAGCAGCGTCTGGCGCTGAGCAGGCAACGCGGCAAAGACGGCGTCGAGCTCGCGCGCAAAGCCCAGATCCAGCATGCGGTCGGCTTCGTCCAGCACCAGCGTCTGGACTTGATCGAACTGCACCGCGTTCTGGCGATTCAGATCGAGCAACCGGCCCGGCGTCGCGACGAGCACATCGACGCCTTTGCGCAACTTCATCATCTGCGGGTTGATACTCACACCGCCGTAGGCGGCCAGAAATCGCAAGTCGAGGCCTTTGCCGTAAGCGACAAAGCTTTGCAGCACTTGTTCGGCCAGTTCACGCGTGGGCACCAGCACCAGCACGCGCGCGCGGTTGCTGGACACCGCCGGGCCGTGCTGCACCAGCCGTTGCAACAGCGGAAGCGCGAAACCCGCCGTTTTGCCGGTGCCGGTCTGTGCCGCGGCCATGACGTCCTTGCCACCGAGCACGGCAGGAATCGCCTTGGCCTGCACCGGCGTAGGTGTCTGGTAATTGAGGTCCTGCACATTACGCAGCAAGGGGTCGATCAGGCCGAGCGAGGCAAAAGACATGGACGTGTTCCGGGCTAAAACCGCAATTCTAGCGGTTACCGCGCCGATTGCAGCGCGTACATCGACGAATGGACGGCCATGGAGGCGTTGGATGCTCGGGCGTTTCGTGGCCTGCTTTCGCGGCCGCTGTCGATCTCCGGCCGGCAATCGCCTCGAAAGAAAATCACACGCGATGAAGCGGCCAACCTACCGCGCGCGGACAGATCGCTTCGACCGCGACTTGAACCGCTCGAGCTCTTTATCGGTGAGCATGAAATCGTGGCAGTCATGCAGACGCTCGAACGCGAGATCCAGAAACGCTCGCACGCGCTTCGGCAGAGCAGTTCGGCTTCCGTAGTAAAGGTGCAGGCCGATGTGCGTGCTCATATGCTGCACGAGAACCGGCACCAGTCGTCCCGCCCGGATATGCGGCACGGCCGAGAACCCCGCGAGCTGCCCCATCACCTGCCCGGCGAGCACCGCGTGCACTTCAAGCTCCGAGTCGTTCGTCGCGAACGCAGGCGACATCTGCCGATGTTCGAGCTTGCCGTCGACGTTCAGGTACCAGGGCGCCACCTTGCCCGTGGCAGGATGCCGGAACACGCCGCAGCGGTGCGCCGCCAGGTCATCCAGTGTCGATGGCGTGCCGTTTGCTTCGAGATAGTCAGGCGCGGCGCACACGATCATCTGGATCGGGAAGAGCTGCCGGCCGATTACGCCTTCGCTGGCCGATGCACCGATCCTGAAGCCGACATCGACGCGATCCAGCACCCAGTTGCCGATTCCGTCATCGAGCTGGACGTCCGGTTGAATACCGGGGTGCGCGCGACAGAACACGTCGAGCAGCGGCATCAGGACGGCTGCGAACGACGATTTCGGCCCGACGATACGCAGCGGCCCCGCGATCTCGTCCTTGGACTCCCGCGCCAGGACAAGCGCCCTGTCCAGCGCCTCCAGTGCGGGCTGCGTGTTCTCCAGAAACCGCTGCCCTTCCTCGGTCAGCGCGAGGCTGCGCGTGGTTCGATGCAATAGCCGGACGCCGAGATGCTGCTCCAGCTGCGCAATGGTTTGACTCGCCGCCTGAGGCGTGACGCCTTGGGCCAGCGCAGCCTTTCGGATGCTGCCGAGTTCCACCGCTTTGGCGAAGGTTGCGATGGCCTTGAAGTCGTTGCCGGGCATGGTCGATGCTTGCGTTGAAGCGCTCATGGTCGAGCGCGCATCGCATCAGTATCAATCTCAGCTTGATACTGATGCAACCGGAATTCGACTATTCGCTTGAAACTGCACCTTCTAAAGTAGCGCCTCAGGGCCATGAAATCCGGTTCGCCCCGAGCCGGCCTCATGCCGCCATCGACTTTCCGCACCAAGGACCGACCATGCAGGATGTGACACTGAACAACGGGATGACGATGCCGATCCTCGGCTACGGCGTCTTTCAGATTGCCGACGAGGCGGAATGCGAACGCTGCGTCGTCGACGCGGTACAGGCAGGCTATCGCCTGATCGACACCGCGGCGTCCTACAAGAACGAGGAGGCTGTCGGGCGCGGCCTCAAACGGTGCGGGGTGCCGCGCGACCAGCTTTTCGTCACCAGCAAGCTGTGGGTCGAGGACGCCGGTTATGAACGGGCTCGGGTGGCCATCGACAAGTCGCTGAAGCGTCTGGGCCTCGACTACCTCGATCTGTTCCTGATCCATCAACCGTTCTCCGACGTTCACGGCGCGTGGAGAGCGATGGAGGAAGCGCATCGTGCCGGCAAGCTGCGCGCGATCGGCGTGAGCAACTTCCACCCGGATCGTCTGATGGATATCGCGTGTTTCAACGAGGTGACGCCGGCGGTCAACCAGATCGAAGTCAACCCCTTCCACCAGCAGGACGAAAGCGTCGATTTCATGCGCGGGCTTGGCATTCAGCCCGAGGCTTGGGCGCCCTTCGCCGAAGGGCGCAACAACCTGTTCGAGAACGCGCAGCTCGCGGCGATTGCGCAGCGCCACGGCAAGACCGTGGGACAGGTCGTGTTGCGTTGGGTGGTTCAGCGTGGAATCGTCGCGCTGGCGAAGTCCGTGCGCAAGGAACGGATGGTGGAAAACCTGGCCGTCTTCGACTTCGCACTGTCCGACGAAGACATGCAGGCCATCGCAACGCTGGAGACCGGCACGAGCCGTTTCTTCTCCCATCGCGATCCGGCGATCGTGAAGTGGATGAGCGAACGAAAACTCGGTCTCTGACGCGCATGCGTCCGGTTCGCCGCCGTCGCACGGCAACTTGACCTTCCCTTCCGCCGCCCCACGGTTCGCGAACGCACGCACGATCGACGCTCAATCCGGGACAGCAAGGGCCCGATCCGGGCCGACAAAGATCGTGCCGTCACGCGCGAACGAACCGTCATCCTGCGTGCGGTCTTCAGGCCTCGAGGCTCGTCGACCGCTCGACGGCGCTCATCGTGTCACCGCCCGGGCATCGTGCCCGGCCCACGTCTTGCCCGTTCTGACGAAATCGGAAATCTTCAAGGGGACAGTATCCGCCTTGGCATTCGAACGCGACTTCCGGGCGGCGCCCAGGATCGGAGTCAAGTGCTCATAAAAGCACTCGAGCTGTCGCGCATCGGTCGCCAATCGCTCGAGATCGAGCGCCTTCTCGAGCACCGTCCGCGCAATATGAAAGCGCTGAAGCCCGCGCCCCACGCGAACCTGAAACACCACACCATCACTGTTATGCGGCACTCCTGCCCACACAAGCGAACCGCTTTCCATGATGCCTCCGAAAAATCACAATCGTCACATCAATATGCCAGTAAGCTCTCACGGTGCCTATGGTGTTTCAAAATTATGACGCTTGGCGCATCGGTTTTTTTACCGCAACGCGCATGTTGCGACGCAACAAAAATGCCCGTAGACTGAGTTCGCACCTTCGATGTAGTTGCCCGCAGTCGCCCCATGACGGGAGAGCACGCCGTGAAGACTTCTTCATCAGCACCGAGCCAGGCGCCCCCCGCCCTCCACGTATTCGAACAGGATGGCGGCTGGCATTGGGGCATCACGGTTCCTCGCTCAATGGGAAGTGGCTTCAAGCTGATCGCATTCAGCGAGCACATCTTTACCGCCGAAGACACGGCCCAACGTGACGGCGATCGCGCGTTGGCCTCGATCGTGGCAAGCGACGGGAACTGACCTGCGCGGTTCGGGCCGTTGCACGTTCCTTGAGTTTTCGCATCGAGATGCAATACTCCTATCACCCTTCGATGCGACACCGCTCGAAGGTCGCTGTCGCGGTCAACCGACAGTCATTGCCGAACGACGGCCGGCACATCCAGCTCGACACATCAGACTTCCAGATCAGAACCCGCATGCGGGCGACGCATGGATCCTTGCGTGTTGCCTGAGCCGGCAATCCTGGTCGCCCATGCTGAACTGTCTGCCGGCTACAGCGTTGCAAGCGGTTGCAAGCGACTACAACGACATCGCCGCACGTCGTGAAGTAGTCACAAGCCGGCAGTAGCGTGTAGAACAGCATGCCGACAGAAGACAGGAGGTGTTACGTGAACATCCGGATCCTGGTTCCCTGCACCCTGGCCCTTGTTGCTATCGCCGCTCACGCTGCCGATATCACCGGCGCGGGCAGCACGTTTGCCGCGCCGATTTACACGAAATGGGCCGATGCGTACAAGAAGTCGGGCGGCGGCAAGGTCAACTATCAAGGCATCGGTTCGTCCGGTGGCCTGAAGCAGATCAACGCGAAGACAATCGATTTTGCCGGTTCGGACGCGCCGCTGAAGGATGACGAACTCGCGAAGCAAGGCCTGTTCCAGTTCCCGACGGTGGTCGGCGGCGTGGTGCCGGTCGTCAACGTGCCGGGCATGAAGGCAGGCACGCTGACGCTGTCGGGCCCGGTGCTCGGCGACATCTACCTCGGCAAGATCAAGAAGTGGAACGATCCGGCGATCGTCGCGCTGAACCCGAAGGTCAAGCTGCCGGATACCGACATCGCGGTCGTTCGTCGTGCTGACGGCTCGGGTACGAGCTTCATCTGGACGAACTACCTGTCGAAGGTCAACGGCGAGTGGAAATCCAAGATCGGCGAAGGCACGACGGTCAACTGGCCGACGGGCACCGGCGGCAAGGGCAACGACGGCGTCGCGGCCTTCGTGCAGCGTCTGCCGGGTGCGATCGGTTACGTCGAGTGGGCGTACGCGAAGAAGAACAACATGGCCTACACCGCGCTGAAGAACTCGACGGGCACGGTGGTCGAACCGAAGACCGAAACGTTCAAGGCCGCTGCTGCCGGCGCGAACTGGTCGAAATCGTTCTACCAGATCCTGACGGACGAGCCGGGCAAGGACGCATGGCCCGTCGTCGGCGCGACCTTCGTGCTGCTGTACGCGAAGCAGGACAAACCGGATCAGGGCAAGGAAACGCTGAAGTTCTTCGACTGGGCGTTCAAGAATGGCAACCAGGCCGCCACGGAACTCGACTACATCTCGCTTCCCGATCCGGTCGTGTCCGAAATCCGCAAGCAATGGAAGGCGAAAATCAAGGACGCCTCCGGTAAAGCGCTGGTGGACTAAGTGCGCCGGGCGGGACGCGCTATCGACCGCAAACGTCCGTTGACGAAGCGGGAGCGTCCCTTCAAAAATCGTTCCAAAACGTCCGTTATAGCCAGCATCCGTTGGTCGTAGTCGCCGGCAACCGACCGAAACGCGAACCGCCTGGTTGCGCATCGAGGCCCCTGCAAATTTCGTCCGGCAGTCCCGGCGTTGAGCATGCGTGCACGGTCTATTCTGTCAGTTGATAGGTGCCCGCTTGCCGGCGCTTGCTCGCTGCATTTTCCGTAACACGAAGCGGCAATCCTTAGCGCCGCGACCGGGACGAACCATGGATCAAGGCGGAGACTTTGTCGTGCGCACGATGTCGGCCGACGAGGTGGCGATGTCGGTCGAATGGGCGGCGGCCGAAGGGTGGAACCCCGGCTTGCATGACCCGCACTGTTTCAGGGAAGCGGACCCGGCCGGTTTCTTCGTCGGCATCTGGCGCGGCGAACCGGTCGCGTGCCTCGCCGCTGTCGCCTATGACGATCGCTTTGGCTTCATCGGTCTCTACATCGTGAAATCCGGGTTTCGCGGCAAAGGCTTCGGTATGCGAATCTGGCAGCACGGCATGCGTTACCTGGGAGACCGCAACATCGGTCTCGACGGCGTCGTCGCGCAACAGGCGAACTACAGGAAGTCCGGGTTCCGGCTCGCATACCGCAACATCCGCTACCAGGGGCGCGTGGACGGCATCGGGTGCGCGCATGTGACGGCGGCGGCCGACGTGCCGTTCGAGCAGTTGCTTGCCTACGATCGCCCGTGTTTTCCCGCGGCGCGCGAGCGTTTCGTCTCCGCGTGGATCGCGCAGCCGGATGCCGTTGCGCTCGCAACAGTCGACGCTGGCCGCATCGCCGGATACGGTGTCGTGCGCCGCTGCAAGGCCGGCTGCAAGATCGGTCCGCTCTTCGCGGATGACGCAGGCGTCGCCACCGGGCTGTTTCGCGCGCTGGCGGCGCGCATGCCCGGCGAGGTCATCGTGCTCGACGTGCCGGAAACGAACCCCGCGGCCGTCGCGCTGGCGGAACGGCACGGCATGACGAGCGTCTTCGAAACCGCGCGGATGTATACGCAAGACGCACCCGCGATCGCGATCGATCGCGTATTCGGGGTGACGTCGTTTGAACTGGGATGATGGCGCGAACACGTCGGCCTGCCCTGCATGGTGCCGACCGGGCGATAGGGAAAGGGGTAGCATGAAGCAATCATCGAACGCCAGGCGCATCCACGCCGCGCCTGATTGTGTGACGTCTCCCTAGTCAGGAGGTCTTGCCATGATCCTCTATCACACCGAGCCCGATTCCCCTGTCGTCGAAATTTCCGTCGAAGGCAAAATCACCGACCATGATCTGCGCGAAGCCATCGAGCGCATGCGTGGCGATCTCGAACTGAACGGCAAGACCCGCGTGCTCGAACGCATCGAGCATTTCACCGGCATCGAGCCGAAGGCGCTGTGGACCGATATCACGCTCGGCGTTCCGCTGGCGCGCAAGGTCACGCGCGCCGCCGTGGCGGCCGATGCAGGATGGATCCACGCGGCGATGCATCTGGCGCGGTTCTTTACGAAGGCCGAAGTCAAGGCGTTCCACGTCAACGAGCTGGAGCAGGCGCGCGACTGGATCAAAGCCTGAGCGCAGCGCCGGCTGGCGATCCCGCCGGCGGTCGATAGGCCGGTCGGATTCGTAGAACTCATTTCCTGCTGAACATCTGCGACAGCAACCAGGCCATGACCATGTTGAACCATGTCACTGGGCCATAGAACGGGAATCCCGCGGCGATCTGACCATTAATCGGGTTAAGCGGGCCCGTCATGGTGAACATACCGAATACAGCGCAGCAGTTCATTAAAACGGCAACCAGCGTGAGGATATTCAGCCAGCCGGGTAGCAGACCGGATTTGACCGAGATGTAAAAGCACGAAAGCCCGAATGGCGCCCAAAGCACCCCAAGCACCGATGCAACCGACCCGAAACCCGCCACGAGCGTATAAGGAACCGTCTGAGGCGCGTACTCCAGCACGCCCATGGCGGCCAGGCCAAGTCCGATGGCAGCGCCCCATGCACCGAGAAAAGCGATATCACTGATCAATGCGATCCAGCTCAACTGATGATATTGACTGGTGTCCGCATGCCATAGACGGCCTGCCAGCATCCCCGATATGACAATCATCGGCCCCAGCAGGAACGCGAGCAGGATGGTCGTCGCTTTGAACTGAAAGGCATGCGCCGTATAAGCCGACAGCATCGCGGGAATCGATGTTCCGTCGTGAAAGTTCGCCAGATAGAAATAAAGAACGACGTTCAACAAGACCGAAACGATTGCGCCCTGGATGTAGAAGAAAGCCTTGGGCACGTAGAACGTCGGCTTTTCAGCATAAGAAGCGCTCACGATTCGTTCATCCTTGACCTATCCTGACTGGCCGCGTGGCCGGGCATATCGGGGGTCTGGCGTGGAACACGGCAAGAAACCGCGAGGACACGTTCCCGATGCGACGATTACATTGACAACTGTAATGGTTGCGTCGACCGAAAGTATTGGGGAAACCCCGTAGGTAGAGGTGAGCGCCGAATCTGGCCGTTGAAGTCGAACGTAAGCGATCCATGATCGGCGTCTACCCAACGGCGCTCTGAGCGACGAGCATAGGTGTCCACCTATTTGGGAGGTGGGCACCTATGGCTGACAAAAACCCCGCGTTGAGACGAGTTCGTCAAAACAGCGACGGCCGTCGCCGCGTTGACGAGAAAGGCAAACGCGCATTGGCCGAGGCTGCGTTACGCCTGGGCGTGTCGGTGGCTCGCCTGGCGCAGGAGCACGGGATCAACGCCAACCTGCGACGCAAGGGATTTCAAAATATTTGATGGAGCGTGAGAAAGGCCTCGTGCCGGCGTCGCATCCCGGAGAATCTGCTGAGTCGCTGAAGGTCATTTAATCGTATAGGTCAACGTCCCATATCCCAGCTGATCGAAGCCGCCGCTATTGGGACCGTAGTCGCCACCGCCGCCTTCCGGCGCGATCTTGCGGGCAAAAGCCTCGACGTCCGGCGCGGAGAGCCCTTTGAGCACAACGTAGTGGTTGTAGACGAGTGCCCAGATCGGACGCCCGTCACCGCGCGAATTCGGCGAGATGACGGGCTGCGTGACGTCGCTGTTCGTGTATTGCGTGTAAGGCACGTCCTTCCCGAGGTTGTATCGGGCGGCGTATTCCGCTCCGCGCAGGAACCGGTTGTCGTCATATCCGTAAAGATCGTCCCCCTGGCTCCAGGCCATCTGGCAGAACGCCCCGAGCAGCGCGATATCGAGCATGGTATGCCCTTGGTCGCGTCCGCTTTCCTGCACCTGACCCAGCCCGTTCGGATACAGCTTCCACACCACGTGTTCGATTGAACCGTTGCCTGCGCCATGCTTGAAGTAGTCGACCGCTTCGGCATAGACGTCGCGACGGTCGGTCAGGACACCGATTGCCAGCATCGATGCCATGTTGGCGAGATCCCAGTTGGCCCAGTAATGGTCGATCTTTCCGCCGTTGTGCCGCGTCAGGAAATCGTGGTTCATCGGATAGAACACGCCGAGCATCATCGACTGGAAGTGCTGGAGATCGTCGGGGCGCCACAGTGCGGACGTGCGGAGGATTTCGCCGGCGTTCGCCAGCTGGTAGCCGTAAATGCCGGAAGCCAGGAATTTGTCGGAACTGCCGCCGATCATGGTGAGCGTGCGCGACCACGCATTCAGGATGTCGATGGCGTGTTGGGCGTAGGCATTGTCGCCGGTGATCTTCCACCGAAGTGCGAGCGCATAGGCCGCAGCGGCATCGTTGAAGAGCGTGGCGTAATTCTCTGCGTGGTCGGGGTTGCGTCCGCGATAGATGGCCGGCTGCGGATTCGGCTTCCAGTCGAGCGACGCATGCCGGTTGGCAACCAGGCGTTGCCAACCGTCGAACCACGGCTGCCGCCGCGCGGCGACGTTCACGCGCATGCGCGTGAAATCGCTCTCCGTATGCAGCAGGCCGGGGTGAACAAAAGGTGCGCTGGCCATGCGGGCGCCGGGTGCAGGCTTCGGCTGTGCGTCGGTGTGTGACTGATATGAACCGGTCACGTCGGTATGCTGCTGCGCCGCGGCGATGCACCCGCCAAGCATCACGATGCAAAGAACGGGAATCGTGGCTGCTGCTCGCAAGGACAGACGAAACGCCATATGGCTCCGATAATGGTTGCGCCGATCTTGCTGAGAAAGAACCAGCATGGATTCGAATAGGAACCGGCATACGATGAACGGACCGCCGGGAGAAAGCCGCGTTGCAACGTATGAACGGTCCTCGCGACGCTTCGGTTGACGGTAAGCATGCCGTAAAGAATCGTCCGTCATCCGGGGAAGACTCATTCCGAGTCTGCGCATACCGATCTAACAGGCGTCGCTTACGGACCGCATACGGTCAAACGACCACACACGTGCATCCGGATGCTCGCGTGGAACGTAACTGAATCGGCAGACTCGGAGATCGCGGGATCGGGGGTACGATGGCAGCTACCGACATTCACTCTCGCGTCCCGCTCCATCGCGCGTCAGATGCCGCCCCAGATTCTTCAAGCCACCCGGTGGAGAATTCAGTGCACATGAGAAGCAACCTGGCTTCCGATAGCGAGCGGTCGATCGGCGAATCCGAAAACCGCCGGCGCGAAGAACTCAACCAGCTTCTTCTCGACGCGGGCGCCGGCGATCAAGGCGCTTTCAGCACCCTCTACCGGCGCACCTCCGCGAAACTGTTCGGGGTGTGCGTGACGATGCTGCGAGATCGCGGTGAAGCCGAGGAGGTCTTGCAAGAGGTCTATGTCACGGTATGGCATCGGGCCGCGACGTTCGATCCGACACTGGCCAGTGCGATCACCTGGCTTGGGGCCATTGCGCGCAATCGGGCGATCGACCGCCTTCGACGTCACCGCGAAGTCCACGTCGATGAGTCGACGATGGAAGAAGCGGTCGACGAACGGCCATCGCCCGCCACTGCGGCTGAAAACAGCGAGGAACGGCGGCGGCTGGAGCACTGCCTGGAGATACTGCCCGCCACACAGCGTAGCGTCGTGCGAGAGGCATTCTTTGCGGGCGCAACGTATGCGGAGCTGGCGGAGCGCCTTCGTGTTCCGCTCGGTACGTTGAAAAGCTGGATTCGGCGCAGTTTGCTCCAACTCAAAGCGTGTCTCGAACGATGAACACCCCACTCTCCAGCCCGAACGACATCCGTTGTGCCGAATACGTATTAGGCGTGCTCGATGGGTCGGAGCGCAGGCGGATCGAACAGGCCATGCAGCGCGATCCTCAACTCGCCGCCAGCGTGGCGCGTTGGCAAAACCACCTGCTGCCGCTGAACGACGACATCGTCGGGATCGAGCCGCCGCCGCACGTGTGGATACGCATCCAGGCCGACCTCGGATTTGCGCCCGCCAACCGGCCTCGCCCGCGCGTCGGCTTCTGGAACAACCTGCAAGGCTGGCGCTGGATCGGCATCGGTTCGAGCATCGCGGCGATCGCGCTCGCTGTCCTGTCGGTTCTGCCGCTCCGCCCGCCCACCGTCGTCGAGCCCACTCATGACGTCTACAAGGTGGCAAGCCTCGTCCGCGACGGCGGCACCGCCGGCTGGACCGTGACCGTCGATGTGGAGCGCGCGCGCATGGTGATTGTGCCGGCAAGCGATACCCCCGTCGCGGCCGATCGCTCCACCCAACTGTGGCTGATCGCGCCGGGCGGACGACCCGCTTCCCTCGGCCTGATCGCCGCGGATCGACCGACTGTCGTGTCGATACCGCGCACGGCGCTCGTCTCGCTGAACGCCAGCGCGATACTGGCCGTGTCACTTGAACCGCGCGGCGGATCGCCGACCGGGCAGCCGACCGGACCGGTGCTGGCGAAGGGTGCCGTCGGCAGCGCATGAGCTTGACCTACGGTCCGTTCATCGCCGCTTGAAATTCGGCCGTCCCGCATGCATCCGTTGCCCCGTTCGTCTCGTATCTTCGGTAGCTTCCAGCCGGAAGCATCGATCTTTCGGGAGAACCCAGATGGAATCCTGCAGAAAATTGAAAGTGATCGGCACGGTGCTCACCCTCGCGATCGCGCTGGGCGTCACCACGCAAGCCGCGACGGCGGGTTCGATGTCCATGGACAAAACCGTGGAGGTGGGCGGCGCTGCGATGTATCCGTCGAAGAACATCGTCGAGAACGCGGTGAACTCAAACGATCACACGACGCTGGTCGCGGCCGTGAAGGCCGGCGGGCTGGTCGATACCTTGTCGAGCAAGGGGCCGTTCACGGTCTTCGCACCGACCAACGAGGCATTCGCCGCCTTGCCGCCCGGCACGGTGCAGACGTTACTGAAACCCGAGAACAAGGCGACGCTGGTCAAGGTGCTCACGTATCACGTCGTGCCCGGACGCCTCACCGCACATGACCTGGCCAAGGCGGTCGATCAGGGCGGCGGCAAGGCGGCGTTGAAGACGGTCGAGGGCGATCCGCTGATCGTCAGCCGCGATGCAAAGGGGTGGGCCATCACCGACGACAAGGGCAATGTCGCGCATGTGACGATCGGCGACGTCATGCAGTCGAATGGTGTGATTCATGTGGTCGACACTGTACTGTTGCCGTGACACGCAGGCTTGGTTCGGGGGCGGGTGCGATATGCACGAAATCCATTCGTTATCCTGCATAGTGCTCCGTTCCCGATATAAGTTGTCCTCGATAAGCGATCAATAAGCGGCGCCCATCAGACAGGTACCCGAAGGATTGGAAAGAGCCTTCCCGGAATGACGGTCGATTCTTTCTCGCCGATTTTTTCTGCGCCGAGCGCCAGATAGAATGGCACGGCATTGGGATCAGCTTCGATCACGAAGCTCCTGATTCCTCTCGCGGCCGCCTCTTTCCTGAGTTCGGACCATAACGCACGTGCGACGCCCTGCCCCATATGATCTGGGTGAACGAATAGCCAGCCGCGAGTAGGTTCATCGGAATCCATCGAGGCCCTGACCCAGAACCCGATGATCCGTTCTTCAGTTTCGGCAACGTAGGCGATTGAATCTTCGATCATCTCGGGCGTAACGGTAAGGTCGGCTTCCCACAGTTCCAGCCATTCTGTGGGGTAGCCCCAGTGCGCCTTCGAAAGAAATGCGAGCTTCGTCAGTTGGTCTGCATCCGAAGGGCGGCCAGCCCGTATCACAAAGTTGCGGTGCATCTCATCTCCTGGGCAGCGAATTCCGCGCGAGTAACATCCTGGTGAACCGCGATAAGCCCCCTGCGCACTACGGTTTAGCGCTGGTGGCCGGCAGCCTGCGGTCGTGATCACCGGCAACTGGCCGAACGGCGAACTTCGAGCTGGCACGTTCGGGCCGCTGACAAAGTCAGGCTCGCTCCCCAAAACGCGCACTCTTCAATGTAATTCCCCGGTTACATCGAGAAATCGAACACTTGTTTCCCCTGTACGCCCCTGCCTCCCTTGGGTGGCTCACACGTCATATTCTCGATCGACTTGACTGACGCGCTGTCCAGATCTTCATACCCACTCGATGCAAATACGCTGGCATCGGCAATCTCACCGCTTGCCTTTACGGTAAAGCCAACCACAACCCGACCTTTGTGACCGCTGTGGTGAGCCGTTACCGGGTACGAAGGAATGGGGATTTTGCAAGAAAGACCGTACGCCGATACAGTAAGACCGGCATCGTTAGCCTCGACGCCATATGCACCCAGCGTGAACACCATGCCAAACACCGTCAATGCCATCTTCAAATTTACGATCTCAAGCTCCTCAACAGCTTCTTCGAAGGTGCTTATGGTAAGCCGCAATCATTCAACGGACCAATGCTAGCCAAGAGTCTTGGTCATCTGGGCTTTGTTGCCGAGGTCAAGGATGCACTACGCAGGTACGCTGTCGGCAATACCGAGGGCATATCGAACGCCCGCGACTGGCCGGCAGATGCCGCCTGTCGTCTCCGGCAACTGGCCGAACGGCAAACTTCGCACAGGCATGTTCGGGCCGCTGGCAAACTCGGGCAGCTAAAGCAACCTTCCCGCTCTCATAAGCACCTACCCACCTCTGTACCTGCAACCGTCACTCC
Source organism: Burkholderia cepacia (assembly GCF_001039005.1). Lineage (GTDB taxonomy): Bacteria > Pseudomonadota > Gammaproteobacteria > Burkholderiales > Burkholderiaceae > Burkholderia > Burkholderia theae. The sequence continues at coordinate 763 of NZ_LDWR01000096.1, read as the reverse complement.
AATGATGCAGCAGTACCTGCGCCTTATCTGACAAAGCCTGACGCAGAAAGCTACGCCAAGATCTACGCCGATAGTTTTTGAAATGGACCGCTACCGATCCACTTCGGCCCTTTTAACCGGACGACCGCTTTAGCGGTCTAACCGCCGCCCCGAGTTGTAAGCTTTCAACGATAGAATCGGTGCGATGCTGGTCGGTAGTCGGCCGGCGTCCGGCTCAAATCGCCCCTGAGCGGTCCCTCCAGTTTTTCGATAGCGGTCCATCCGGCTACGGTAACCAAAGCTGTTTCAGCTCTTTGGTCCGTTGTTCTGTCAATGCTTTTAGGCACGACTGCACTGTCGCTTTACGTATTGTTCCATGTTGAAAAATGCGATCCTGCACCTGACAGTCTGCGTCACGGAACCTGATCCATTCCCGTTGTGCCGCCATCAACGCTGCTCTCGCATCAGCTCGTTCGTTACCCGCACCCATCATGTTAAGCGCCGCGTGGTAAGCATCGTTCAACTGCGCGTCAGCCCTAACAAAATCTTCGTGTGCACAAGCGGCAGCATCAACACCTGATCCGTCATTGTGGCAAACAGGCTGCTGCGCCTTTGCGGTCATGGTGAAAGTAGCCGCAGCGATACAAAGCAGCTTTGAAAGGACACAGGTCTTCATTTGAGAGATTCTTTCCTTGACGATTATCGAACGGGGCCCACAGATGATTTTGCCGCAACCATAGGGGCTGTCGAATGTCCCTTCCTGGCTGCGGATTCAACCGGTCGA
>NZ_LDWR01000095.1 GCF_001039005.1 Burkholderia cepacia | reverse complement strand
CCACGTCGACCGGCTTGTCATCAGCCAACAGCTCGATTTCTTCGTTGTCTACGTCGACTTCGACGGGTATCAGCTCGCTGTCGACCGGCCTGAGCTCGACCGATAGCACGGTGTCGTCACTGTCGACTTCGACGTCGACCGGCCTGTCGTCGGCCAACAGCTCGATCTCTTCGTTGTCCACCTCGACTTCGACGGGTCTGTCGT
>NZ_LDWR01000094.1 GCF_001039005.1 Burkholderia cepacia | reverse complement strand
CGTCGGGCGAGCGCGACCCGGAAATGCCCACGCCAATATGCGCTTTCATGCCGAAGTACCACTGATTCCCTTTCTTGATCTGGTGAAAAATTTCAAAAGTCACGGGGCGAAATAATGCGGAAAATATTTGCGTGTATCCTATAGTTGGAATCGAGTCCGACGCTTGACACGATTACCGTAGTCCACGGGTTGAGTGGTCAGCCACGCAAGCGCCCCGACAAGCTGCATGCCGACAAGGGTTACGACTGACGTCGATGTCGGTGCTATCTGAAACAGCATGGCATCACTGCGTGAATCGCCAGCGAGGGGATCGAGAGCAGAGAGCGGCTGAGGCGTAATCGGCGGGTCGTCGAACGCACCTTCGCATGGCAGCACAACTTCAGAGTAAGCGCGCGATCAGTACCGTCTTTCCCGCGAGGAATGGTTACGGCAATCTGATTCCCATCACATTTTGATGCGAATCAGATTAGAGCGTGTTATGCACTTTTCCTCGGCACAACCGTTCAAGGAGGATGGAAAAACGCAGACCCTACCCGAGTGACGTAACGGACGAAGAATGGAGCTTCGTTGTGCCGTATCTGACGCTGATGAAGGAAGAGGCACCGCAACGGCAGTACGAGCTGCGCGAGCTTTACAACGCGTTGCGCTGGTTGGCCCGTGCAGGCGCACCGTGGCGGCTGTTGCCGACGAACTTCCCGCCGTGGGAGGCCGTGTACCAGCAAACCCAACGATGGCTGCGCGCTGGCTGCTTTGAGGCGATGACCGACGACCTGCGCTCGATCATTCGTGTCGCACAGGGGCGTCAGGGTCAACCCAGCGCGGTGATTCTCGATGGGCGGACATTGCAATCGACGTGTGAAAGCGGTCCGCGCGCGGGATATGACGGCTACAAACGCAAACGCGGCAGCAAAGTACACATGGCCGTCGACACGTTGGGCCATCTGCTGGCGGTGCACATCACGCCGGCCAACGAGCAGGAGCGCGCTCAGGTGCGGCAATTGGCGCAGCAGGTTCAGCAGGCCACTGGCCAGACGGTGAAACTCGCCTTTGCCGACCAGGGCTATACCGGCGAAGACGCGGCGCAGGCTGCGCGTGACGAAGGCATCGAGTTGCAGGTCATCAAACTGCCCGAGGCGAAGAAGGGTTTCGTGCTGCCGCCGCGACGCTGGGGGGTGCCCCTATGTGTTTCGTCAAGCGTTAGATCCTATGAAGCGAAGGCCTCGACAAGCTGACGCCTAAAATTGGCGTGCTGGATCTTGCGCGAGTAATAAGCCCGCGAGACTGGGTCTCGTAAGGCCGCGAAGGCAGAGAGGAACAAGGCTCGCTTGAGCACCTTGTTGCCCCGTCTGGATGGGTGCTCGC
>NZ_LDWR01000093.1 GCF_001039005.1 Burkholderia cepacia | reverse complement strand
AATCGGTGTTGGAAGGCATATCGGTGTAATCGGTGTTGGAAGGCATATCGGTGTATCGAGGTGAAGGTTTAGTCGATCTCTGTATAAACTTGAGGGGGAAAATGGTAAGGGGGCACTGTCTCAAGTATTCGAAGAACCATGCTCTTGATCTGCTCGCAGCTGATCAAGCGTGCGCATTCAAACTGTCGCAATGTCCCCGCATGGCGCGGACATGATGACGAATCGGTGTCGTCGAACTTGGCGCTCACATCGTTCCAACAGCCGTTGCATGTGTGGTAGTTAACGATCCGATACGGCGTTTCGAACTCGCTAACCGGATGTGTGAACCCGCTGATCAATACAACCGGCACGCCAACCGCCCATGCGAGCCACGCGAAATCGCTGGGCACGCCGATAAAGAAATCCGAGTGCCTCAGCCAGCGCGCGCGCTCGGACCAAGATGCGTCTCGCGTCAGATACTGCGCGGCTTGCTTGAGCGCGCAGCTTTCGTCGACTACGTCGCTTGAAGGCGAATCGATGCAGATGATCCGATACCCGCTAGCCGTTAGAAACCGCTGCAACTCCCGCCAGCCGCCCGGCCTTTCCCAGCGCGCGCAGCGCAAAGGGCTTTGCGCTGCGATGCATACATAACGGCCCGCTTGCGGCCGGCTGTCATCAGCCAATTCGATCCGCGGCGCGGCTTCGCGGGGATCAACGCCGAGCATGTACGCGGCGCTGCGATGCTGGCCGACGAGCTGTGGGGCGCTTGGTTGGTACAGGCCAGCCTCCGCGCCGGAGAAGTGGCCGATCCGGTACGTCGCGTAATAGCACTCGGGATTGACGCACTCGGGTGTCACAAATTCGATTTCGGGATAGCCGGACTGAAGCAGCGCGATAAGTGGTGCCGGCATCGAGCAGGTCAGATTGCAACGGTGCTGCCGCTGAAATTTCACCGCGTAGCTGAACCAGCCGAGCGCGGTGCCGAGTTGACCTGACTCGAACTGAATCAGAACCCGTTTGCCATGCGCGTCGAACTGATGCTTGAAAATGCATTTGCCACCTGCATCAATCTCGATCAGGAACGGTACGAAGTGCTTTCTCGTGCTGCACACAATGCCGGCGCCGATTTGCGCGGCGAATAGCGGGGTGTCGGTGGAGGCATCGCTCAGTCGCACGGTCCAGTCGCCCTCCGGTAAGAGAATGCGACAGCCGTCGTTGAAGTCAAAGCGCATGTCTTCGGGACCGGACCACGTCGGTAGGTCAGCAGGTGTCGTGAAGCCACGGGCATCGACGCGCGAGATTGCTTCGGGGGCGATGGTAGCCTGTTGATGGACTGAAGGCGTTCCGGGCGTCGATTGCAAGTCGCGTGTTGGAGACGCGTGCGTGCTAACCGTCGTCGACGCCCTAGAGAATGTTACCTTGGGAACCTCGTATGCGGTTCGCTTGGCGTTCGCATCAGAATATGAAACGGATTGAGGCATCGTGGTGATCCTATTTGGTGTCGCCTAGCGATAGTGCAAGTCGTGATTGCTTGCACGCGATACACCCATTTCCTTGTAGAGAGAATGACAGGAATCTGTTGCGTTCGACTAAATGAGTCGAGCAAGAGCTATCGCGTATAGATGAGAGTCGCCAGGACGGACTGTGTGGATGACAATGTACAGGCGTTTAGGTTGGTTGAACGAGGTGATCATTGTTCAGACCGACTGCAGATTCGGTCACGATAGATATCGCGAGCCGTCGCCGCACGGCAGCCGAAAGCTTCTCGAATTTTGTTTTCAGGCCATCAGGCTGTTTGTTTGCTTGATTGTGCCTGAAATAGTTATTCGGATAGGCTTTAACTTTACGAAGATTTTTTTGCAAATTATCTGATATCTGCGCGATGTGTGTGATTGTCGACGCTCCGCGAACCGCAAGTCCAAGGTGTGCGAAAGATTCCGAAGTGCATAACAAGCTCCTAAATTGATCGGACAAAAAATGTGAGTCAAGAATAAACTTGGCATGAAATTTGTGCATTCAAAAATAGATTATGTACTGTTGAAATTTCGCCTCGTTCGGTGCCCAAACGCTTCTTGACTTGCGCGGCGATAATCGATTGGGGCATAGGAGATGCGGGCACGTGAACCGATCTCCGAGGGGCTGATTTCATTGTGTACGCTCAGCATGGTGCACTTCTGCGGTTGGAAGTTTCACCATAAGCTGATCATGGCAAAAGCTGATGCTCGTGTTCCACGCGCGCTTCGATTCCGGCACGAGCTGATAAACATTGAAATACTCGCCGCCGTCGGGTGTATCGGGAACGAGAAAGTGAGCACTGACGGGTTTCAGTAGGGCGGTCAATTTTGCTACGGAGCACGCAAGCGCTCGTCTCGTGCAATGAAGGGCAAGTGTGCGGACACGCGGATCCTGATTTGGCGAAGAGATCGAGGTATCGATCGCGGAGGGTGTTTCGTGCAAATCACCCGTGCCCCGTGTGGGGGCGGCGGGGCCCGTGATCGACATCGCCAACGTGCCATGGAGCAGAGCGATGTGCGCGCTAGAAATCGGCGACGTTCGGCGCTTGGAATGTCACCGCGCAGAATTTTCATTGTCTAGTCATATAGCTTACTTCTCGTTGACATTCGTTGGAACTATCTGTGCGACTGGAAATCGATATCGCTTCAAAGCCGGAATCGATGATAGGACGTCGGCGAATTTGATCGTAAGCCGCTTGATTAGCGGATTTTCCGGAGATTATTTCAGGTATCAACCGGGTTTGCATCGGGGAAAAATCTGATATTGGATGAGTCGACTGCGTTGGAGTCGCCGCTCGAAGCGGATACACAGCTTGCCGAAGCTGGCGATGCCGTACCAAGCGCTCGTTGTTCGCAATGCCTTTGCGGGTCATCCGCGCTGGGATGTCACGTCGCTTAAGATTGCGTCGACATCGATGGCAATCGTATCCTTTGTCCGCGCGCAGCTTGCTAGGCCGCTTCCGAGATAGGCCATCCAGGTCGGGCACGGCAGATATTGCGTTTAGCATCAATTCGACCGCTATCGAGTCGTGTCGGCAGGCCCCGTGACTGTGTGATCGCCAAGGGAGCGCCTCCGGCGTCTACGGCGAGGTGTCGCTTGCGGCGGAGTCTACCCCGATCTTTCGGGTTGGGGCCGGTTTCCAGCCCTTGGGGGGGGCCTATGTGTTTCGCTCATAGAAGGGGCTGACTTGGGTTGGTAAATGGTGCCGTCACGCAGCATGGCGAACAGGACGTCGCAGCGTCGCCGTGCCAGTGCGATGAGCGCTTGGTTGTGGCGCTTGCCTTGCTGGATTTTGCGCGAGTAATAGGCGCGTGAGACTGGATCTCGTAAGGCAGCAAAGGCGGAGAGGAACAAGGCTCGCTTGAGCACCTTGTTTCCCCGTCTGGATGGGTGCTCGCCACGGATCGACGAGCCTGAGCGCCGGGTTACCGGGGCAAGGCCAGCATAGGCTGCCAAGTGGGCAGCCGAAGCGAAGACTTTGTGGGCAACTTCGGTCAGGAGTCTGGCGGCGGTCCTGACGCCGACTCCCGGCATGCTGGTCAGGACCGGCCAAAGAGGGTGAGCAAGCACCAGTCGTTCAACTTCGGCAGCGACCTCGTCGCGTTGCTGACGCAAGGCCGCAAGCTGCTGGGCCAAGCGGGGCATGACGATGGTGGCGGCTTGCGTGCCAGGCACGGTCACGGCTTGTTTGCTCAGTGCCTGAACGATCTCGGCCGCTAAGCCTTTGCCCATGCGAGGAGCGAGCTTGGTCAGGCGATTGGCGAGCGTCTTCTCGCTGGCAGCAGCAAGTGCGCTTGGGGACGGGTAGCGCTCAAGCAAATCGAGCACCGCCGGATGGTCGAGGCGCGGTCCGAGAACACGCTCGAGCGCCGGATGGATCTGAGTAAGCAGGCCGCGAATGCGGTTGCTGGTCTGCGTGACCTGAGCGGCGAGGTCGTCATCGAAGCCGCAGAGCATGGTGAGTTCGGCGAGCTGCTCGTCGGCCAGTCGAAGCGAGCGCAGCGTATGCGGCATCGAGCGAGCGGCTTCGGCGATGATGGCGGCGTCGCGGGCATCGGTCTTGGCTTCGCCGGCGTGCAAATCAGCGATGCGGCGCATGGCCAGGCCAGGCAGATAGGCGACGAGTACGCCTTCAGCGCGGGCGACGGCTACAGGAAGCGCACCGATGGTAGAAGGCTGATCGACGACGAACAGGAGTCGACCGTGAGTCTTGAGTTCGGTGATGAGGGCGCGCAGCTTGGCCTCGTCGTTGGGTAGAGCCCTGTTGTACAGGCGCTTACCGTTCCGATCGAGTGCCACGGCGTGATGATGGCCTTTACCGACATCGACGCTGACAAAGACATCGACGGCGTCACGTTGTTGAGTGTCTTGCATCGAAGTTTATGCAGAGTGAACGGATTGGCCTGCAACAACGGTGGCAAGTCTCGGCATCCACGTTACGGACGGCGTCGGGATATCCCGGCCAAACCCCTATCAGCGATCACCAGCCACCCACCAGGCCCGGTGACAACCCCCCCCCCGGATCATGACTGCGACTGGGGGCGGGAATCATGCCGGGCCTGGCTGGCCATAGCCCCGATTATCGGGGCGTGAAGATAGTAACGGGG
>NZ_LDWR01000092.1 GCF_001039005.1 Burkholderia cepacia | reverse complement strand
GCCGCCATCCAGGGGAAGTGAAGCGATTCATCGACAGGCCCTCGGTATCGGTGCACGGCATCCGTCCGGGTGCCGTGGGTTTTCAGGTAAAGTATCTCGACGTCAAGATAAACGCCGATTTATCTCGACGTCAAGATAACTGGTGAGCCGAGGAGGGTTAATCAATGGATCGAGCCGCGCATGCGCTCGCGCAATGGCGCGCCGAGCGTCCGGATCTCGACGCGTCGTCGATGGTCGTGATGGGGCGGCTGCAGGAAGCCGCGCTGGTGATCGCGCGCGACCGTCTCAATCCGCTGTTTGCGCGCTACGGGATGCAGCCGGGCGAATTCGACGTGCTCGCGACCTTACGGCGCGGCGGTGCGCCGTTCGCGCTGACGCCGACGGCGCTGTACGACGCGCTGATGATGTCGTCGGGCGGGATGACCGCGCGCATCGACCGGCTGCAGAAGGCCGGCTGGGTCGAGCGCCGGCCGAACCCGGCCGACGGGCGCGGTACGCTCGTCGCGCTGACCGAAACCGGCCGCGCGCTGATCGACGACGCCGTTGTCGCGCACATCGACAACCAGCGCACGATGCTGGCCGCGCTGTCGGACGCGGAACAGGCGCAGTTGTCGCGATTGCTGGAAAAGCTGCTGGCGGGGCTGGAGGAAACGGCGCCGGAAAGTCAGGGCCGGAAGTAGCGCCGCGTGGCGCGATACGAACGCGCCAGGCGGGCGGAAAGACACGCCCGCCGCGCAATGCGGCGGGCTGGGCAGATCGCGGGCCACCCGCCCGCGCTGCCGGTCAGCCGCGCGCCGGGATGTTGAGCCCGCGCGCGACGGCCGGACGTGCGACGAACGCGTCGAGCGCCCGCGCGACGTGCCGGAATTCGCTGAAACCGACGAGATCGCCCGCTTCGTAGAAGCCGACGAGGTTGCGCACCCACGGGAAGATCGCGATGTCGGCGATCGTGTAGGTATCGCCCATCACCCACTTGCGGTTCGCGAGATGCGCGTCGAGCACGGCGAGCAGGCGCTTCGATTCGGCGACGTAGCGGTCGCGCGGGCGCTTGTCCTCGTAGTCGCGGCCGGCGAACTTGTGGAAGAAACCGACCTGGCCGAACATCGGCCCGATGCCGCCCATCTGGAACATCACCCACTGGATCGTCTCGTAGCGGCCGGCGAGATCCTTCGGGATCAGCTGGCCCGTCTTGTCCGCGAGATAGATCAGGATCGCGCCCGATTCGAACAGCGGCAGCGGCTTGCCGTCTGGGCCGTTCGGATCGATGATCGCCGGGATCTTGTTGTTCGGGTTCAGCGACAGGAACGCGGGCGACAACTGGTCGTCCGTGTCGAAGCGCACGAGGTGCGGCTCGTACGGCAGGCCGGTTTCCTCGAGCATGATCGACACCTTGACGCCGTTCGGCGTCGGCAGCGAGTAGAGCTGGAGACGGTCGGGATGCTGGGCCGGCCACTTTTGCGTGATCGGGAAGGCGGACAGGTCGGGCATGAAAGTTCGCTCGTCGACGAGGTGGGTGAACCGCGCCCCGCCAACCAGTCGCGTGCCGCGGGCGGCATCGGCGGGGCGCGCCGAAAAACGCCCACTGTAGCCGATCCTCGCAATCGATGCAGGCGTCGGCCGGGAGTCGCACCCGGGCGCCGCGTCGCGCCTGCCGCGTCAGCGCACCGCGTCGTCAGAAATTGTGCCGCAACCCGACCATCGCGGCCGTCGTGCCGACGCCCGGCGCGACCGGCTGTCCGTACACGAGCATCTGGTCCATCGTGCCGCGGTTGGTCACGTGGCCGACCTGCGTATAGACCATCGTGCGCTTCGACAGGCTGTAGTCGGCGGTCAGCACGACCGACGTCGACTTGTTCGCCGAGTTGTTGCGATCCTTCAGGTAGTACACGGCGGACGCGACCTGCAGCGCCGGCGTGAAGCGATAACCGACGCCGGCCGACAGCATGTCGAGGTTCACGCGGTCCGCGTGTGACGGATTTCTGCCGTTGCCGTACGACGCCGACACCGAGAAATCGTGGATCGTGTATTTCGCGCCGAAGTACATGAAGCGGTTGTTGTCGACGCCGGTCGGCGCGACACCCGGCGCCGGGTTCGTGTCGTGGCCGTTGTAGTAGAGCGCCGACAGGTTCAGCCCGTAGTTCGCGTACTTGAGTACGACCGATTCGCGCGTGCCGCCCTGGAACTGCCCGGCGACGCCGCCCGGCGCGTATTCGAGCGCGATCGACGCGCCCGCGAACACCGGCGACTGGTAGACGAGCGCATTGCTGTCGTACAGCGCGCCGATCGCGCCGTTGGTGCTCGTCCCCGGCCACCCGGCCGCGGTGTTCAGGCCGAGCCACGCGGTCAGCACGCTGCCGAAGAACTGCGCGTTGCGCACGTCGGTGTCGGCCATCGCGTAGATCATCGGCACGATCTGGCGGCCGGCCGTGAACGTGCCGAACGGGCCCGACACGCCGAGCGATGCGATCTGGTTGAAGATCGCGACGGCGCCCGGCGTGTCGCTCAGCTGCAGCTTGCCGGTGCCGCTGTCGAACGAGCCCTGCAGCTTGAAGTTGACCTTGTAGCCGCCGCCGATGTCCTCGCTGCCCTTGATGCCCCAGAAGCTCGAATAGATGCCGCCGTCCTTCATGCGGAACACCTTGCCGGTGTTCGGCGCGGTCGGGCTGAACGACGCGGCCGACGTGCTTTGATACAGCAGGCCCGTGTCGATCACGCCGTAGAGCGTGACGGAGGATTGCGCATGCGCGAGCGCCGAACAGCCGGCAAGCGCCGCGAGCGCCGCGAGCGCGGCCAGTTTCGTCTTCATCGAAGTCTCCAGGATCGTAGTGGACCGCACGGGATCGAGCCCGTCCGGGTAAAGCGGGGAAGCATCGAGGCAGGCGGGAAGGCGTGACACGCGACGCCGCTGCGAGCCGTGCGGAAAGACTACGCAACGGCGGGCGGCCGCTCCCCCCCACGCGCGGGGGGCAGGGTTGCGGAGGATCGAAGGGGGTTGTGGCGACGCTGCCGCGACGGGCGGGCGGACGGCGCAGGCCGGTCAGGCCGTTGCAGGCAGCCTCAAGCGGCCATCAAGGCGCGCTTTCGAGCAGGCCGAGCACCAGCGCGCGGCGCACCGCGTGCTTGCGCGAGCTGGCGTCGAGCTTGCCGAACAGGTTCTTCAGGTGCCACTTCACGGTTTCCTCGCCGACGGCGAGCGCCACCGCGATCTCCTTGTTCGACAGGTTGCGCGCGAGCAGCTCGAGGATCGCGCGTTCCTTGGGCGTCAGCACGACGCTCGGCACCGCGCGCGGGCTGGCCGCGCTGCGCGGCGCAGGCGGCACGATGCGAGGTTGCGGCAGCGCGTGGCGCGCAGAGCCGTCGCCGGCCGCTTCGTCGCCGACGCGGCGCGCCCAGTCGGCAACGGCCGGATGCGCGTCGGCAAGCGTGCGCGTCAGCCCGAACAGGTCGGCCAGGTTCATCGCCTCGTCGAGCAGCGCGCGGCCGCCGCCGCCCGACTGCTCGCACGCGAACGCGCCGAGCGCCATGATTTCGATGCGCGCGCGGCCCATGTTCATCTCGCGGGCCAGCACGGCGGCTTCGTCGAGGGCCGCACTCGCGTCGTCCCAGCGGCGCGCGGCGAGCGCCGCGCCTGCGTGCGCGGTCGCCTGCAGCAGCACGACCGGCCGCCGCCACAGCGGCCCGTGCAACGGAAACTCGACGGCGGCGATCGCGTCGATGCGCTCGACGAGCGCATGGCAGGTCGCCTCTCGATATCGCGCCGCGTGAATCCGCACCTGCTCGGCGAGGCTCGCGACCGACAGGCGCGGCAGCCGCCGCGCGACGCCCATCGCATCGAGCGCCTCGAGCAGGTCGATCGCGCGATGCTCGACGCCGCGCAGCAGCGCGATGCGCGCGGCGGTGCGGTAGCCGAGCAGCACCGTGTCGGGGATGCCCGCGTGTTCGAGCACGTCGAGCCGGTTCGCGAGCAGCGCGGCGGCCTGGTCGATGCGGTCGGCCTCGTAGGCGATCGCCGCGCACATCGCCGCGAGCATGCAGGTCAGCGGATGGCGGCGCCCGAGATCGGCTTCCGCGCGGGCCAGCGCCGGCGACAGCACGTCGTCCGCGAGCCGGATCTGCCCCTCCCACAGATAACTGAGGCCCGTGATCAGTTCGCCCCAGCGCGCGACGTAGCCGAACTCGGCCGCCGTGTCGCCGCGCGGCGCGGCCTGCTGGAACCGGCGCGCCTGTGCCGGTTCGCCGACGATGATCGCGCGCGCCGACAGCCGGTTCGCGTGCATCTGGGCCAGCCACGTCGCCGCCGGCGGCGTGAAATCGGCCCACGGTTCGAACAGCTCGACGAAGCGGTCGATTTCATCGGCGTAATACGCGGCCGCGCTGAGGATCAGCGCGCACTCGTAGCGCATCGCGGGCGGCGTATCGGGCGCCGCGAGGATGCCGGCGATCTGGCGCTGCGCCTCGACATGGCGCTCGCCGAGTGCAAGGGCCCAGGCCACCGCGATCCGCAGCGTCGGGCGTTTGTCGAGTTCGGCATCCGGCAGCAGCGCGAGCCAGTCGAGCACGTCGTTGATGCGGCCCTGCTTGATCGCATCCTCGAGGCAGCGCTGCGCGAGCGCGTAGGCAGCCTCGAACTGGCCGGCCGCGTACGCGTGGCGCGCGGCTTCCTCGGTCATCCCGTGCGCGTCGAGCCACGCCGCCGCGCGCGCGTGCAGCGCGTTGCGTTCGGCGTCCGGGCCCGTGGCCAGACGGTCGCGCAGTGTGTCGCGCACGAGCGGATGCAGCCGGCACCAGTCCGAATCGTCCGACGCGATGAACAGCGGCGTATCACGCGCGAGCCGCGCGAGACGGTCGGGCGCGGCGGCATCGTCGAGCAGCGCGGCGCACAGCGACGGATGCAGGCGATCGGCGACGCTCGTGCGCGTCAGGAACGCGGTGTCGTCGGCCGACAGGTTCGTGAGCAACAGTTCGACGAGCCGGTCGCGCGTGCCGTCCACGCGCGCGCCGAGCGCGTCGACCGCCTGGCGCGGATCGGCCGAGCGCGCCATCGCGGCCATCGCCAGCTGCAGCCCGAGCGGCCAGCCGTCGACGCGTTCGAACAAGCGCGCGCACGCGTCGGCGTCGACCCGTTGCGCGAAGCGCGCGCCGACCAGCGCGATCGTCTCGTCGAGCGTGAAACGCAGCGCGTCGGGGCCCGCGAGCGTGCATTGCCCGCCGGCCAGCAGGTCGCCGGCCGTGTGATCGAGCCCGCGCCGCGCCGCGACGACGACATGCAGGTTTTGCGGCGCGTTGTGCAGCACGTAGGTCAGCGCATCGAGGCCGGCGACCTG
>NZ_LDWR01000091.1 GCF_001039005.1 Burkholderia cepacia | reverse complement strand
TGGTGCCGTGATCAGCGCGATGAATGGCGGCAACCTCGGCGTCCAGCGCGGCATTGGCCTGGGCTCGCCGACTTGGCTCCCGGCCGCGCCACGGGCAATAGCCGCTGCGCGACACACCCAGAACCCGGCAAAGCCGGCTCACGCTGTACTGGTCGCGATGTGCGTCGATCCAGGCGTACCTCACCGCGCCCCCTTCGCGAAGTACGCCGTCGCCTTTCGAAGAATTTCGAT
>NZ_LDWR01000090.1 GCF_001039005.1 Burkholderia cepacia | reverse complement strand
ACGCCTGCTGAAGCTCTGGACGAGTATCTCAGATATGTTCAACAACCTAGTGTTGCGACGACCGGTTGAATCCACCTTGACTGCCGCGATCGGAGTGCAGCAGCAATCCCGGTGACGGTTTGCGTTGCCAGCACGCGCTGCGCAACGCCTGGCAGACCAGATCCGCGTTGATCCGCTCGGACATCGACCAGCCGACGATGCGCCGGCTCGCCAGATCCAGGATCGCGGCCAGATACAACCAGCCCTCGCCGGTCCTGACGAAGGTGATGCCACCACCGGCAGGCGATGCGTCGAATCCGTGGTCACCCGATACGGACGCTTGTAGACCGGGCGCAACCCTTGACGTTGCAGGCTGCGACGCACGCGCTCGGCGTTCGCCGGCCGGCCCTGAGCAAGCAGCTGCCGCACGATGCGGGGGCGGCCGTAGCTACCGCGACTGGCGCGATGAATGGCGGCAACCTCGGCGTCCAGCGCGGCATTGGCCTGGGCTCGCCGACTTGGCTCCCGGCCGCGCCACGGGCAATAGCCGCTGCGCGACACACCCAGAACCCGGCAAAGCCGGCTCACGCTGTACTGGTCGCGATGTGCGTCGATCCAGGCGTACCTCACCGCGACCCCTTCGCGAAGTACGCCATCGCCTTTCGAAGAATTTCGAT
>NZ_LDWR01000009.1 GCF_001039005.1 Burkholderia cepacia | reverse complement strand
CCGCCTGCGCCGCATTGATCAGATCCGCCTGATTGCCCAGCACCTGTTGCAAATCCGGCGTCTTGCCGACCGTGCCATTCAGGTTCGACGTATCACGCTCCAGCGTCGCCACATCCTGCTTCTGATTCGCGGGATCCGTAATCGCGATGCTGCCCGCACTAACCGCGCTCTTCGTCGTTGCGCTACTGCTGTCGCTCTCGCTCACATACAGCGGCAACGCACCACCCGTGTTCTTCCCGCTCGTCGGCCCGTGCGTCGCATAGTTGTTACCGCCATTACCGACACCACCGCCCGCACTAACCCCGAAGCTGCTCGCGTCGTATGCCGAGTGATTCTGGATATCCGAGAACGTCAGCGTCCCGGTCGTCAGCTGGTTCTTGTCCCGCGTCGCGGTACTCGCGATATACGCCCCCTTCAGGTCCGTATTGCCCTTGACCGTGATGTCAAAGCCACCGTCTCCCGCCTGAATGCCCGTCTGCTCGTGCACGCCCGCATAGTTACCGCTCGCGCGACCGTTCTGCATGCTGACGCTGGCGCTCGCGCCGCCCATGCTCGCGTTGAACCCGCCGCCCGAACTGCTCTGACGCGCGGCGCTCTGGCTCGTATCCTGCACCGACGCAAGATTCAGGTTCCCGCCGACGTCCGCGATGACCTTGTGCGCATTGACGTTCGCCCCGACGATATTGGTATCGCCGCCGCTGACGATCGTCACGGTATTGGCCGCATTGATATGCGTGTTGTTCTGCGTCGCGGCATCCGAGTTCGCATCGCCATGCGCACGCGACATCGACGCCGACACCCCGAACCCACCCGTTCCATACGAAACACCCACGCCCGCGCTCTTCGACTCGTTCGTGCTGCGCGTGATGTCCGTGTCCGTGCTGTTGATCAGATTGACCTTGTTGGTCGCCTCCAGCAGCACGTTTTTCGCCGTAACGTCCGAACCCTGGATCGTCACATTGCCCTGCCCGGCGTTCTTGTCACCGGTCGCCACGAACGCGGCCGTCCCGCCCGCCTTCACGGTGCTGCCGTTGCTCCGCGTACTGTCCGCGGTGAACGTCGACTTGCTATGCGATGAACCGAAGCTCAGTTCCACCTTCGCGTCGACCTTGCCCTTCGGATCGTTCAGCGCGTTCGTCAGGTTGCCGGTCGCGCCGACCAGATCGGCCATGCCGCCCGCCGCCGCAATCGCGTGGAGCGCCGCTGCGCGTCCGTCCTGGCTGCCGCCCGCGCCCTGCGCCTGCTGGTTCACGTTCTGGACCGCATCGATCACCGGCGACTTCACCGCCAGCGTGAAACCCGAGGTCTTCACTTCGTGGGTTTCTTCGTGATGACGATCCGTCCGCGACGCATCGATCACCACCTCCTTCGCGATGCCGATCACGTCGTTGCGCGCGACGATATCCGAGCCCGTGACATGCAGCTTGTTGCCGGCCTGCATGAAGACACTGCCGTCCGTGCTGCCGATCAGGCTGCCCTGCGAACCCTTCACCGTGTCGCGGCTGCTATCGATCGTCTGGTTCGTGCCATACGAGATCCCGGCGCCCGCACTACCGAGACCGGACTTCTTCACGTCCTTGTAGTGATATTCGCTCGAGGCCGTGTCCGCGGTCGTGACGGTAAGGTCGTGTCCTGCGACGAGGTTCACGTCGTGAGTGGCAGCAATCGTCGCGGCCTTCGCCGTGAGGTCGTTTCCGGCCTGCACGACGACGGCATTGCCCGACAAGGTCGTACCGACCGCCTGGGTATAACTGCTCGAATCGATCGTGTGCGTCGACTTCGACGACAGGAAGCCGTTTTCCTTGCGATAGTGCTCGTCTTTCGCGCTCGCGCTCCGTTCACCGGCGTTCAGGTTGACGTCGTGCCCGGCGCTGATACCGATCGCACCCTGCGCGTTCGCGTACGCAGCCGTCGTGTTCACGTCATGGCCGGCGACGATCGCCAGGTTGCCGCCCGTCGCGATCTGCGTACCCGTGTCGCTCGACGCCGAGTGTTCCGCGTGATTGCGAGCGTCCCACTTCACCGCGTCCTGGCTGCTCTGGCGAATCGCATTCAGATTGACGTCGTTTTCTGCTGCCAGCACCGCATCGCCGGTCGTCGCGATGACGGCCGCGTAGGCGTTCAGGTTCCGACCGGCGACGGCCTGCAACGTGCCCGCATTGACCGTCGATACGCGATCGATACCGGTCGCGCTGCCATTCGCCGCCGTCGCCGAACTGGTCGTGCTCGTCAGGTTGAGGTCGCGGCCGGCCGACAGCGCCACGGTGTTGCCCTGAATCAACCCGCCAAGATTGTTGAGATCCTGGTTCGCACTCGCGAGCACGGTTCCGCCCGACACCGTACCGCTGTTGTCGATCGAATCGGCGTGAATGATCGTGACGTTGCGGCTGGCGACCGTGCCGGTGTTCTTGTACGCGCCGTCCGATTCAATGGTGACGTTCTTGCCGGCGACGATCGTGCCTTCGCCGGTCACGTCGGCCGCGTTCGCGCGCAGATAGACCTGCGGCACCAACACCGTCTGCTGGCTGCCGTCCGTCATGGTCACCGTCTGATTCACGAGCCAGACAATGTCGCTCGTCAGCGCGGCCATTTGCGCATCGGTCAGTGCCGTGCCGACGTTCAGCCCGAACTGCTGCGACACGTTCACACCATTCGCCATCAGCGCTTCGTATTCGCGCTGGTTGTCCGTGTAGTCGCCGATGAAACGCTGGCCCGTCGCATGGATGATCTGTTGCTGAATCAGTTGCTGCTCATAGAAGCCATCCCCGATGCGCTTGAGCACCGCGTTCGGATCGACCTTGAGCGCAGCCAGCATCGTGTCGCTCGACAACCACTTCCGGTAATCGGTAAAGCGCGGGTCCGATTCGATCAGGAAGTGGCTGCCCGGATCGCTCGTCACCCGATACAGCGCATTGTTCGGCAAGCGCGTGTTCGGCGTCACCGTGCGCACGACTACATCGCCGACCTGGGCCTTCACGGCCGATACGGCGCCGACATCCACGCTCGACACGCCGGTATCGACCCGTACTTGGCCGCCCACCTCCTTGCCCGCTACCGGCGTCACGCCGGACCCGCTCGCGCCCTGCGCGGCGGACGTCGCCACCGCCACGCTCTTGACCGGCGTGGACGGCCTGCCCGGATCGGTCAGCACCACCGGCAGATCGATCGTTTGCGACGGGATGGCCGGCGAGTATTTGGTTGCCGAGGTCGCGCGTTCGTCACCACGGAACGCGCCGGCCGACTGGACCCACGTATAAATCGCGTCGCCCGAGCCCGTGAATGTCTCGGTGCCCGTCGCGCCGATGTTCTGCACGTTCTTCGGGTGGTTGCCGTCGCCGGCCACGATCCGGCTCTTGTCGTTGACACCGGACGCGGTATTGATCGTGATATGCCGGCCGGACGTGATCGTGCCGGGTTGTGACGCCGTGACGACGTCCTTGGTCGATTTCACGTCGACCGTATAGACGGTATAGGTCTGCACGAGGCGGCCCGCCACGTCCGCGTTGTACCCGGCAAGCGCCTGGTTCAGGTTCCGGTACGCGGCAACGGTGGCGTTGTACCACTGCTGGAACGGAGCACAGGCAGTATGTGTCGAGGTCAGGCACGATGGGCTCGGCTGACCGAACGGAGGAGGTTTCACACCGGTCACGTCGGCTTCCGTCGGCGGCTTGACGGTGAACCAGTCGTTGCCGACGCCGCGCCTGCCGGACAATATCCCGCCGATCATCGACATGAGGAACGGCCCCTGCGTGGTCCACGCCGGATTCTCGTCCGGCGGCGGTGCGACACCAAACTGCGCCCAGATGTCAGCCGGCACCGTCCGATACGCGCCGGTCTGAGCCGCCTTGTCGCCATTGACGAAGTTCGCCGCGGGATACGCCGTGTCGTCGATCCTGCCCGCGACACCGTTCATCGTGTACTTCGCATACTCGGCGAACGGATACTGCGTCGACGGCAGCAGAATGAACTTCTGGTCGTCGTCCAGTGCCCATCGGTAGTCGATGCCCGGACGAATTTCCTGGCTGTTCTTCTGGTACAGGTAAACCGTCGAAGGATCGATCCTTTCCGTCGAACCCGGCACCTGGAACCACAACACGTTGCCGCTGTCGGTCGTGACCGTCGAGGTCCGGAAGTTCGAATTCAGGTTCTCGAACCGGTTTGCGTCGATCGTGACGTCTCGACCGGCATCGATCTGCGCGCCGTCGTTCGTCACGGTTTGCGCGCTGCCGGTTGCCTGATGGTTCGCATCCAGCGTGCCGCCGACGCGAATGTCGTTGCTCGCGTAAATCAGTGCATCGTTCTGGTTCTTGAGCGTCTGCGCACCGATGTCGACGTCGCCGCGCGATGCGATCACGCCACCTACGCCGTGGTCATTCCGGTCGTTGACGACCGTATTCGCGCGCACCGCGACGGTATCGCCGTAGATTCGACCACCCGCGTTCGTCACGGTGTCGCCCGCGGTCACTGTCGTTGCACCACCATCGATCAGGCCTTCGTTCGTGATCGACTGGTTCGCGTGAACGTTGGTAGCGTTGCCACCGATGATCTCGCCGGTCGCACGGTTCCGGATGGAATGGGCGGCCACGTTGGCGGCATTGCCCGCCGACAGTACGCCGCTGTTGTCGAGCCTGCCGCCGGCCGTGGTCGTCAGATCGTGACCCGCTACGATCTGGCCGGTGTTGGTCAGATCGCCTTGCGTCGTCACGGTGACGTCGCCCATCGACTGGAGCTTGCCGTCGTTGTCGAGCGTGCCTGTCGAGATCGTCAGCCGCTGACTGCCATTGATGTCGCCCTGACTGTTGATCAGCGCATTCGCCGCCGACAGCGTTGCTGTGCCCTTCGACTGGATGCTACCCGACGTATTGTCGATGGTGGGTGCGGCCAGCTGCGCATCCTTGTCGGCACGAATCGCGCCGGCAGTATTGTCGATTGCGTGGTTCGCGCTGAGAGCAACGCTGGCGCCTTCCATCCCTGCGGCCAAACCCGGCACGCCTGCCGTCGCCGGAAGCGTCGAATTGGCGGTCTGCGCGTTGCGAATCGTATCGCCCGTCACCGACAACGTGCTGCTGGCGTGCATCGCGCCGCGCGTGTTGTCGACCGTCGTACCGGACACCGTCACATCGCTGTTGCCGCCGATCTGGCCCGCCACATTCGACACCGTGCCGGCGCTCCGTACGGTCAATGCGCCGTCCGCGACGAGCGAACCCGCATCATTGGTCACGGATGCTGCGTTGACGGTCACCGCACCGCTCGACGAGATTGCACCACCCGCGTTGCTCAGCGCTCCCGTTGTCAACGTTACGCCATTGCCGAGAACCTGACCACCCGTGGATTGCCCTGCGAGTACGCCGTTGTCGAACGCCTGGCCGCGCGTATCGACATCGAGCGCTCCCGTCGCCTGCGCCAGCCCGGACCGGTTGTCGAACGCACCCGAACGGCTCAACAACGACTGACCTGCCGCCACGTTGCCGAGCGTGTTGTCGATGGCATGTTGCCCCGACGCGAGCGTGACGTTCGCGCCCGTGATCGTGCCGCCCGCGTTCAGCAGCCCCGCGTTGGTCAGGCTCGTATCGCCCGACGCCAGCAGCTTGCCGCCTGCGTTATCCGTCGTGCCCGATGTCGTCACCGACAATGCACCCGAGACGGAACCGATGGTGCCACCGTGGTTCGTAACGGTCTGCGCCGCCACGGTCGTTTCATTGGTCGCCGCGATTGTGCCGCCTTCGTTCGCCAATGCGCCCGCTAGGTCGAGCTTCGCCGCATCCGCCGAAACCGTGCCTTGCGAATTGTCGAACGTACCGGCATGCGTATTCAGCATGCCAGCAGCGGCAATCTTGCCCTGGGTATTGTCGAGTGCCTGTGAGACGGTCAGCGTCATGTCGCCGGTGGACGTGCCGATCTGGCCAGCACGGTTGCCTAGCGCGGCGGCCGTTGCCGATAGCCCGGTTGCCCCTATCAACTTGCCGCTGTCGTTCGATACCGTACGCGTGGCGTTCAGCGACAACGCATCCGACGAGGACCCGATCTGGCCGCCCGCATTGACGAGATCCCCCGTCCGGATTTGCGCGCCGCGCTCGGCGGCCAAACTCCCGTTCGAGTTGTCGATCGTGTCGCTTGCAACGACGAGCGCCTGGGCCGAACTCACCGTGCCGCCGGTGTTCGTCAGGGACTGCGTCGCGCGCAACGTCGTATCGCCGGCGGCCGATCCGATCGTGCCCGACGCATTGCCAATGCTGCTTGCCGTCACCGACAGACCATTGCCGCCGACCATCTCACCGGACCGATTCGAGACGGTGTTCGTCGCCGTCACGGTCAACGCGCCCGTGGTGCCGATCCGGCCGCCCGTGTTCACGACATCGTTCGCGGTGATCCGTGCAGCGTCTGCGGCGATCGAGCCGGCCGCGTTGTCGAGATGGGCTGTGTGAATCGACAGGTCGTTACCGGACGCAATCTTCCCGTTCGCGTTGTTCAGCGATAACGTGACGTCGAGCGAGGTATCACCCGCCACGGAGCCGATCTGGCCTTGTGCGTTGGAAACCGTATTCGCCGTCAGCGCGAGACCATTGCCAGCTGCGATCTTCCCGTCGTCGTTCGATACGCTGCCGGTCGCCGTCAGTGCCAACGCACCCGTCGACGTGCCGATCTCGCCTGCGGCATTCGTGAAGTCGGTTGCAGCGACCTGCGCCGTGCGCGCAATCAATTTCCCATGGGAATTGTCAATCACGCCCGCCGATTTCAGCGAAAGCGCATCCGCCACCAACGTACCGGCCCGATTCGAAACCGCTTGCGCCGTCACGTTCGCAAGGTGCTGCGAACCGATGGCGCCCGAGTCGTTGACCAGTTGCCCCGCATCGAGCGTCAGATTCTGGCCGGTCATTGTTCCGCCAACGTTCGACAGCGTGCCGTTCGTGGTCACGTTGATCGCACTGGCCGCGTTGACGGTTCCATGGTCGAGCGTCACATCGTTCGCGAACAGATTGACGTTGTCGCCTGCGGCCAGCGTGCCGCTGCTTGTCATATTCGCCGCGCGCGCCGTGATCGAGCCGCCGCCGACGAGATCGCCTGCGGAATCCGCACCCGCATACGCCTGCCCGCTATTCGTGAACGAGGTTGCCGCCACCAGGTTCGCATTGCCGCCCGACGCAATCGTACCGGCATTCGACAGCGCCTCGGACGCATTCAGATCCGTCGCCTGCGCGCTGACGATCGAGCCTTGCTGCGCGACGTTCGCCCCCTCGATCCGGGTGTTCGCGGCCGACTGAAGACGCGCGGTCGGCGCAATCGTCACATCGCCGTTGTTCGAGACGTGGATATCGCCGGTCAGCGACGTGACGGAACCGGCATCTCGCACGCCCACGCCGGCCTCGGTCCCGATCATCCGGACGCTGTTGGCAAACATGCTGCCCAGCGCCTGCACGTCGATCGCGACGCCCGGCGCCGCACCTGTACCGGACTGTGCGTGCGCGGTGTTGCTCGCATAATCGACGCGGTTCGCGCCTGCCACCGCGTTGATCGAATCCGCCCAGACCTGACCGTTGATCGTCATCGCGCGTGCGATCAGGTCGATCGCACTGCCGTGGGCATCGAGCCCTGCACCGTCGACGCCGATGTGCCCCTGCTTGACGTCGAACCCGGCCAATGTGCCATCGGGATTGAAGGTCGGCATGCCGGTGGTCAGCGTGACACGCGGAGCATTCAGGAAGCCGCAACCCGCACAGGTGATGCCAGCCGGATTCGCGATCACGAGATTCGCACGATTGCCGGCGATCTCGGTCGGGCCGAGCAATCGGCTGGGGTTACCCGATGTGACCTGGTTGACGATCACGCGCGCCGTGTTGTTGCCGAGAAACGGATTCCCCTGAACCCAGCCCGCGAGCTGCGTCTGTGAGTTCCGGCCGCTGTTGACCAGCACCGCGCCCTTCGTCCCGACGTTGTACTGCGTGAAGCTGTTCAGCGAGACGCCGTTCTTCGGTGCGGTAATGTTGACGAGCGGCACGCCTGATGCCGACACGCCGACGACCGGATGCGTCGGCCCGCTGCGATCCGGCGTGATCGGCAGCGTTGCCTGCGCTTCGGCGACCAGCGGTTGCATGCCGAACGTGCACAGCGACGCAAACGCGATCGAACGCGCGGCAAACCAGATCGAGATTCCGGATTCCACAGAATCAGTGCGTACCGTTCGCCGCACACGACCGCGTTCGCCGCCCCCGCGCGCCGATGCATGTTCGTCGACGGCTACTAGCATGCCGCGCACGGCATTGAACACCAAGCGAAAGAGTCCGGAATTCATGATCGATTTCTTCCTGAAAATACGTCGGGCCAGCGACATCGCTCACGCCTTGATGCCGCTGGCCGCGTTCACACGTTACTTGCAGCTCAGCACCGCCAGACCGTTCACACCGCCCACCGTCGGTGCATGAACGCCGTACGACACGACGAGATACGGCGTCGCTTCATTCGGTCCCATGAAGCGGGAAAACAGCGACGATCGTGTCGTAACCGATGTCGACATCGAACCGACCTGCGTGCTGCCGCTGAACGTCTGATTCGTGTCTGCTCCGATCGAGTACTGCAGCGTCAAGGCCGCGTTCGCGTTGAGATCGCCGAAAGCGTCTTTCTTGCTGGTCACGACCGCGGTCGCACCGACAAGCGACCCCGGTGCGGTATTGCCGTCGATCGAGGTAGGACGCGTTGCGGCAGCAAGCTCGCAGCTCAACTGCGTCTGATCGGTCACGCTGACCGTCACCGGGGCGCCAACTGCCCAGGTCTGGCCTTGGTTCCCGGTATACGAGTGGCCGGCGGAGTCGCTACCCGCTGTCCAGCGGCCGATCGCGTAGTCGCCATTGCCGGCGATGTCGGTCACGGTGCCGGTCGACAGACTGAGCACGTCGCTGGTTCGCGGCAGCGTGGTGTACGCGCCCGGTGCTTGCGACTTGAGTTGCGATGCGTCAACGCCATTGCTCGACAGCGTGAACGACCCACCCGGGAACGACCCGTCCGCTTTCCACGATACGGGCGGGGTCATCACACTCACGGTCGCGAGGCTGCTCGACAGCGCCTGCGACTGACCCTCCACGCGAATCGACGACGCAGCACCGCCCGGCACATGACCGCCGGCGGATGCGTCGGTCGATGCCGCGGCGCTTCCGCTGCCACCGTCGTCGCCGCCACCACACCCGCTCAGCCCGAGCGCGGCCACCACCGCAAACGTTGCCGTCGCGGCTTGCAAGATATGACGCTTCTGATACACGAATTGCATGGTTACTCCTTAGTTGTACTTGACGATCAACGAAATGCCGACTCAAGATCCATGACCTCGATCGGCCCACCCCAACTACGCTCAGAACAATGCGCTGACCTGAAACAACAACGTCGGCGAATCGGAGTTGAAGCCTGGCGGTTTCGACAACGGCCAGCCGAGCGAGACGTCGTAGTTCAACGCTGCACCGAGCACGTTTTTCGGTGCGAGATGGCCGCGCACGCCGACGACGGCACCCACGAGCGTCTCGCCGATCAGGTACTGCGCGGCCGGTCCGCGCACGCGTCCGGCATCGACGCCGACATACAGCGCTTGCGTGCCGACCGGCGTCGGCACATACCAGTCGAGTTCGTTGGAAACCGCCCAGCCGCTCTCCGCGGCAAGCGTCAGTTGTTGATCGAAGCCGCGTACGGCATAACGCGTGCCGATCGTGAAATAGTCGGAAGGGGTCAGCGGCGTGCGTGCGTTCTGCATGTTCCACGCGAACTGGTACGAGAACGCCTGACCGCCGAGCTGGAAAGGCACCTGGGCACTGAAGCTCGCCAGCTCGACCTGCGTCTTGCCGTCGAAGTCCGGCGCACCCACCACCGTGCCTGCGTTGCCGGACAAGCCCGGCAATGACGCGCGCCACGCAAGCGAACCGTCGAGCACGACGTTGCCGATGGTTTGCCGATGCGCCAGACCCAGTTCATAGCCGATGACGTCGCGATGCTGCACCGGAACGTCCACGCCATCGATCGCGTTGCGGCTGATCTTGCGGAACAGGTTGCCGCGCAGCTCCGTCCGCGCGTGGGCGTTCCGATGGATCACGCCGGACAGTCCGGCCTGAAGCTGGGACTGAACACCGCTGTATTCGATCGGTTCGCCAAACCCCGCGACGGTCTGCTGGTAGCGGGAGCGACTGGCGTTCAACGTCAGCATCGCGTAACCGATCGGCACGCTGTAGTTGGCTGACACCGACTGGTTGCCGTGGTCGGATGCCCCGAAGTTCGCGTTGGTCGTTCCGGCGATTTGCAGCTGGTCGTAGAGGTGGAACGGCGAATCGAACGTGATCGAGCCCGACAGTTCGTACTTGCCCGTCGAGTCGAGACCCGCGTTGTCCGACCCGATGACGGCGTGCCAGCGCTTGCCGGATCCGGGATGCAGGACGACCTCCGAGTCGCCGGGATTCACACCCGGCGCAATGTCGACGGTGGCATCGGACTGCGATTGAAGGCGGCGCAGGTTCTCCAGCCCTTGATCGATGTCGCGCTGGTTCAACAGCGCGCCGGTCGACGCAGGCAGCGCCGCACGCAACCAGCCGATGGTGGGTTGGTCTGCTCGGACGTCGCTGATGCGCCCCGGGACGACACGCAGCGTCAACGTCCCCGATTGCATCGATTGCGTCGGCACGAGAACGCGGGCCGTGACATAACCTCGCCCGATCAGTGCGTTATTGGCGGCGTCCTGAATCTGCTTGAGCGCGGTCTTGCCGACGCATTGCCCGACGACCGGCTGCAAAAAGCGTGCGAGCCATCCGAACGTGTTGCCTTCCAGCGCGATGGTCGTGACCGGAAAACACGGCGTGTCGAGCGGCAAGCTCGCGACACCGGCCTTCGACGACGTCTCTCCGGTCGGCGTCAGCACATTGGCGCGCGGATTCAGTTCCTTGGCGGCTTCCAGTTGTTGCTGCTGCAAACGCTGAATTTGCGGGCCAGGCGTAATTTCAGACGGCGGAACGGCTTGCGCTAACGTGGAAACACTCGTCAACACCGAAATCAACACGGCCGAAGTTTCTCGATACTTCATGGGTTGGCGGCGTAATGATTGGTCTCGCACGCATCGTAATTCAATGAAACATATTCAGGCAGATTGCCTGAAATACGAATAATCGTTGTCCGATTGTTATTCCGCCTCGCCTTTCAAACTCGTCCTATATTTTTACGGAAACCGCTTGCGCAGCCATCGTCACTCGCACAATGAAGTTGACGATTGGAAAGCTTCTTCGGTGCTGGCATGTTTATATTTTTCGACACCTTGACTACCCGGAACGCCACCTCCCCGGCCTCCTTCGGCTATCTAGCCATGGCAATTCCAATCTTTATTTCCATGGAATCCGCAACAGATATCCTCGCGAACACATCTCCACCAAAGCTCAATTTCTTTTACCGATACTCAATCCATCACAAATCATGATTACGCGAATTATTTATCCCAATAAACCAACCTGAATTTCATTGACTCCAGCTTTATTTATTTACAGTCATCACAATAGGTCGAATACGATCGGTACGAATTTCGTCGTGTCGCACATTCACAACAGATGGCCGACTACGTCGAACCGCGCGTTCCTCACGGCCCGGCATTCCGCCGCCCCTGGCTCGGCGGCGCTCTCATCTCGCCGAATTCTTGGTGCGCCATGCGCGCGCGAGTATGCTTGTAGCTCGAACGACTTCCCACACCGGCAGCGCAGCGAATGCGACCTCGCGCTGGCGTAGCCAACCGCCATCTACCATTCATGGACTTCGACGTAATCGTTCTGGGCGCCGGCATCGTCGGCGTCTCCGCCGCGCTGCACCTGCAGGATCGCGGCCGCAAGGTCGCCCTCGTCGATCGCGGCGCGCCCGGCGAAGGCACGAGCTTCGGCAACGCGGGGCTGATCGAGCGCTCGTCGGTCGAGCCGTATCCGTTCCCGCGCAGCCCGTTCACGCTGATGCGTTATGCGCTGAACCGCTCGACCGATCTTTACTGGCACAGCGCATCGCTGCCCGCGTTCGCGCCGTGGCTCGCGCGTTTCTGGTGGGAATCGGCGCCGCCGCGTCACGCGGCGGCGTCGCGCGACATGCTGCCGCTGATCGAGCGCTGCCTCGTCGAGCACGACGCGCTGATCGCGCGGGCCGGCGCCGGGGAGCTGATCCGTGCGAACGGCTGGCTGGAAGCGTTCCGCACGCCGGCCGCGTTCGAACGCGGCGTGGCCGAAGCCGGCCTCACCGCGCGCCGCCACGGGCTCGGCATCACGCCGCTCGATGCCGCAGCGCTGCTCGCGCACGAACCGAGCCTCGCGCCCGGCTTCTGCGGCGCGCTGCACTGGCTCGATCCGAAAAGCGTCGTCGATCCGTCCGCGCTCGTCAAAGCGTACGCGCAGCTCTTCGTGCAAAACGGCGGCACGCTGCTGACCGGCGACGCCGCGAGCCTCGACGCGTTGTCGCCCGGCTGGCAGGTCCACACGCAAGACGGCACGGCCGCGGCACCGGACGTCGTCGTCGCGCTCGGCCCGTGGTCCGACACGGTGTTCGGCAAGTTCGGCTACAAGATTCCGCTGCGCGAGAAACGCGGTTATCACATGCACTACGCACCGTCCGCGCAGGGCGTGCCGTCGGCGCCGATCGTCGATCGCGAATACGGTTACGTGATCGCGCCGATGCGGCGCGGGCTACGGCTCACGACCGGCGTCGAGATCGCGCGGCGCGGGTTGCCGCCGACCGGCGTGCAGCTCGAACGCGCGGAACGCATCGCGCGCCCCGTGTTCGGTTTCGGCGAACGGCTCGACCCGCAACCGTGGCTCGGCTTCCGGCCGTGCACACCCGACATGCGCCCGGTGATCGGCCCCGCGCCCGCGCATCGCGGGCTGTGGTTCTCGTTCGGGCACAACCATCACGGGCTAACGCTCGGCCCCGTCAGCGGCCGGCTGCTAGCCGAGATGATGACGGGCGAAACACCGTTCACCGATCCGGCGCCGTATCGCGCCGACCGCTTCTGAACGTGTGAGGCGAGAACGCGCGCTCAGTCGAGCGCGCGGCCGAAGATGCGGATCACTTCGTCGAGATGCTCGGCCATCGCGCGGCGCGCGGCTTCCGGGTCGCGCGCGCGGATCGCGTCGAGGATCGCGCGGTGTTCCAGTTCCGACCGGTGCGGCATGTCGTTCGGCATGTAGAGCGATTGCAGCCGCTGGAACATCAGGTCGTACTTGTGCGCGAGCAGCTGCTTGATCATCAGCGCATACGCGGGGTTGTCGCTCGCTTCCGCGATGCGGATATGGAACAGCCGGTCGCCCGGGTGCGTGAGCGAGCCGCTGCGGTTGTCTTCCTGATTGCGCAGGAACGCTTCGTGGATGCCTTCGATCTGCTCGTCCGAGCCGTGCTTCGCGGCGAGCGACGCGGCTTCCGGCTCGATCAGCCGGCGCGCCTGCAACAGCGCGAACGGCGGGATTTCGGTATCGAGGTCGAGCGCGATGCCGAGTTCGGGATCGATCTCGACGATCGTGAACGGCGCGGCCTTCGCGTCGGGTTCGGGCTCGGGTGCGGCGGCCGTTTCGGGATGGCGCACCTTCACGCCGTCGCCGACGCGCACGCTGACGAGCCCGCTCACTTCGAGCGCGATCAGTGCTTCGCGCACCGACGTGCGCGACACGCCGAACTGTTCGGCCAGTTCGCGCTCGGGCGGCAGATAACTGCCCGGCGGAAAATCGCCGGACTCGATCATCGCACTGAGCTTGTCGGCGATCTGCTGGTAGAGGCGGCGGTTCTGAATCGGCTGGATGGACATACGTTGATGCTGGTGATCGGTTTCGTTGCGTACGGTCTGACGAATCGCACAGACCGTTCGCGCCTATTTTATATGCCGCGCTTCACATCGCCCGGCACCGCATAGCATCGCGCGGCCGTTCCGCCCCACAGCGCGTTGCGTTCAGCGGCCGACAGTCGCGATTCGGCCCAGCGTTCGACCAGCGACGCCACTTCGTCATACGACGCGGCGAGCAGGCATACGGGCCAGTCCGACCCGAACATCAGCCGCTGCGGCCCGAACGCGTCGAGTGCCGCATCGAGGCATTGCTCGATGTGCCGGATATCCTGCCCGCGCAACCCGCGCCGCCAGTCGGTCTCGGTCACGAGCCCCGACAACTTGCACGCGACATGCGGCAACGCACCCAGCTCGCGCAACGCGGCACGCCAGCGCGCGAGCGCCGTTTCGTCGCGCTCGAACTCGGCGAGCGCGGGCTTGCCGACATGGTCGAGCACGAGCCAGTGTGCGTCGTGCCGTGCGCAGAACGCATGCACGTCCGGCAACTGGTGCTCGAACACGAGCACGTCGTACACGTAGCCGTGCGCCTGCAGCCACGCAACGCCGCGATTGAAACCGGGATCCGCGACGAACGCACCGACGTCGGCTTCGTCCTGTATCTGGTGACGAAAGCCGCGCAGCTTCGGGCTGGCCCATTCGGCAATACGGTCCGCGAGTTGCGGCGCACCGAGATCCTCCCAGCCGACCACGGCCGCGATACGCGCGTCGTCGCGGGCGAGATCGAGCAGGAACGCCGTCTCGTCGCGCCCCGCGCGTGCCTGCACCGCGATCGATGCGCCGAGCGCCTGCGTATGCATCAGCGGCCACAACGCGTCGGGCAGGTAGTCGTGCGCGAGCACGTCCATTCCAGGCCCGATCCATGGATAGTCGGCCGCGCGATAACGCCAGAAGTGCTGATGGGAATCGATGCGCACTGCGCCCATGGTGTCCTCGTGTTCGGTCGTCGCGGCAGCGGCATGCGCCGCCGCGACGCAACGTTCAGTCGTACAGCACCGCCGCGATCTTCGGATCGTCGATATTGGTCTTGTCATACCAGTAGAAACCGGTATCGATGACCTTCGGCAGCTTCTCGCCCTTGATCGCCTTCACGGCCGCCTCGACCGTCTTGTAGCCGATCCCGATCGGGTTCTGCGTGATCGCGCCGGCCATCAGCCCGCTGCGGATCGCATCCTTCTGCTGCTTGCCCGAATCGTAGCCGACGATCACGACCTTGCGCTTCATTTCGCGCACGCCGTTGACCACGCCGATCGCCGAGCCTTCGTTGGTGCCGAACAGCCCCTTGAGCTTCGGATACGCCTGCAGGATCGACTTCGTCACCTCGGTCGACTTCAGCTGGTCGCCTTCGCCGTACTGCACGGTCACGACCTGCACTTTCGGGTGCGCCGACTTCATCCGTTCGAGAAAACCGTCGCGGCGGTCGATGCCGGTGCGGCTCGTCTGGTCGTGCGCGACCACGGCCACCTCGCCTTCGTCGCCGATCAGCGCGGCGAGCTTGTCGGCGGCGAGCGATGCGGCGGCCTTGTTGTTGGTCGCGGCGGTCGTCACCGGGATGTCGCTGTCGACGCCCGAGTCGAATGCGATCACCGGGATCTTCTCGGCCTGCGCCTTCTTCAGCAGCGGCAGCGCGGCCTTGCTGTCGAGCGCCGCGAAGCCGAGCGCGGCCGGCTTCTTCGCGATCGCGGCCGACAGCATGTCGATCTGCTTGTCGACCATCGCCTCGGTTTCGGGCCCTTCGAACGTCACCTTCACCTTGTAGTCCTTCGCGGCCTGCATCGCGCCCGATTTCACGGCCTGCCAGAACTGATGCTGGAAGCCCTTCGAGATCAGCGGGATATAGGTTTCCTGCGCGTGCGCACCGGCCGTGACGCCCACTGCGAACGTCAGCCCGACGATCGCGTTCAACACCTTGCTCCTGATCACTTCGCGTCTCCTTTTTTCGTATCGAATGGAACGCCGGCCGAAACCGGCGGTGAAGCGCATTCCTGCATCGGTCGCGTCGTTCAGCGGCGGCGCCGGCGCAGGATGTCGACGTAGACGGCCAGGATGATGATCACGCCCGTCACGACCGTCTGCCATTCCTGCGCGACCGACATGATGCGCAGGCCGTTGGTCAGCACGCTCATGATGAACGCGCCGATGATGGTGCCGACGATGCTGCCCGCGCCGCCCGACAGCGACGTGCCGCCGATCACGACGGCCGCGATCGCATCGAGCTCGTAACCCTGCCCGAGCGCGGGCTGCGCGGAATTCAGCCGCGACGCGATCAACAGCCCGGCAATCCCGCACACCGCGCCGCTGAACGTGTAGACGGCGATCTTCCACGCGTCGACGTTCACGCCCGACAGCCGCAACGCTTCCTCGTTGCTGCCGAGCGCGAACGTGTAGCGGCCGAAGATCGTCCGGTTCAGCACGATCGACGCGCCGATCGCGACGAGGAACAGGATCAGCACCGCGTTCGGAATCGGCAGCGCGGGAATCAGGTTGCCGATCAGCGAATCCTGCGCGATCGACGTGAAGCCCGGCGTGTCGTTGAAGTAGATCGGCCGCGTGCCCGAGATCACGAGCGACAGCCCCTTGAGCAGCATCATCATGCCGAGCGTCGCGATGAACGGCGGCACCTTCATCTTCGCGATCACGAAGCCCGACACGCTGCCCGACAGCGCGCCGAACAACAACGCGGCCAGGATCCCGAGCGGCAGCGGCATCCCCCATTTCGTGAGCACGACGCCGGCCATCACCGCGCAGAACGTCATCAGCGTGCCGACCGACAGGTCGATGCCCGACGTGATGATCACGTAGGTACAGGCGACGGCCAGCACGCCGTTCACGGCGGTGGCCTGCAGGATCGTGACGAGGTTGTCGACTTCGAGGAAGTTCGGCGATGCGATGCTGAAGAACACGATCAGCAGCACGAGGCTCGCGAACGCGAGCAGCTTCTGGCGTGCGGCCGGGTTGAAGAAACGGGCGCGGAAGCCGGGTGCGCCGGCCTGCGAATCGCCGGAAGTCATGGGCGGGACGGGATGCGTATCGTTGGGCATGATCGGGTAAGCGTCTGAATCAGGACAATACGGTCGACTCGCGCTGCGTCGCGAGCTGCATGATCTTTTCCTGCGTGGCGTCGGCCGCGCGCAATTCGCCGGTGACGCGGCCTTCGCACATCACGAGAATCCGGTGGCTCATGCGCAGCACCTCGGGCAGTTCCGACGAAATCATCACGATCGCCTTGCCGTCGGCGGCGAGTGCGTCGAGCAGCTTGTAGATCTCGCTTTTCGCGCCGACGTCGATGCCGCGCGTCGGCTCGTCGAAGAACAAGATGTCGCAGTCGCGCAGCAGCCACTTCGCGATCACGATCTTCTGCTGGTTGCCGCCCGACAGCAGCCGCGCGGGCTGCGCGACCGACGGCGTGCGGATCGCGAGCTGCCGCACGTAGGCCTGCGCGGTGTCGCGCATCGCGCGCGCATCGAGGAACACGCCGCGGCGCACGAAGCGGTGCATGCTCGACAGCGCGATGTTGTTCTGCACGTCCATCCCGATCGCGAGCCCGAAGTGCTTGCGATCCTCGGACAGGTAGCCGATCCCGTGCGCGACCGCGTCGGCCGGCGTGCGGATCGTCACGGTCTTGCCGTGCACGCGGATCTCGCCCGCGTCGACCGGATCCGCGCCGAACACCGCGCGCGCGACTTCGGTGCGGCCCGCGCCCATCAGCCCGGCGAAACCGAGAATCTCGCCGCGCCGCAGCGTGAAGCCGACATCGCGGATCGCACGGCCGCGCGACAGCCCGCGCACTTCAAGCGCGACGTCGTTCGCGGATGTATCGGGCGGCGTACGGTATTCGGTATCGAGCTGGCGGCCGACCATCATCGCGATGATCGCGTCCATCGATGTGTCGACCATCGGCACGGTTGCGACGTACTTGCCGTCGCGCATCACGGTCACGCGATCGGCGATCTGGCGCAGCTCGTCCATCTTGTGCGAGATGTAGACGATGCCGACGCCGTGCGCGCGTAAGTCGCCGATGATGCGGAACAGCTCGGCGATCTCCGCGTTGTTGAGCGCGGCGGTCGGCTCGTCCATGATCAGCACGCGCGAGTCGAACGACAGCGCCTTCGCGATCTCGACCATCTGCTGCTTCGCGACCGTCAGCCGGCCGACCGGCGTGCGCGGGTCGAGATCGAGCCGCATTCGCGCGAAGATCGCGGCCGCGTCGCGGTTCAGCTTGTCTTCGTCGACGAACACGCCGAAACGACCGCGCGGCTCGCGGCCGATGAAGATGTTCTGCGCGACGCTCAGGTGGTTCATCAGGTTCAGTTCCTGATGGATGATGCCGATCCCGAGCGCCTGCGCGGCGCGCGGATCCGCGATCTCCACCGCGCGGCCGTCCATCCGGATCTCGCCGTCGTCGCGCTGGTACACGCCCGCGAGGATCTTCATCAGCGTCGACTTGCCGGCGCCGTTCTCGCCCATCAGCGCATGCACTTCGCCGGCACGCAGGTCGAAACGGCAATCGTCGAGCGCCTGCACGCCCGGAAAGCGCTTGCCGATGCCGCTCAACGCAATCAGCGGCGGCGCGGCGTTCGGGTTGAGGTCGGATTGCATGAGTCGCTGCCCTCAGCCGATCGCGCGATCGAGATGCGTATAACCGCCATCGACGAACAGCCACTGGCCCGTCGTGTGCGATGCGCGTTCCGACAGCAGGAACACGGCCGTGTCGGCAATTTCGTCGGCCGTCGTGAAGCGCCTGCCGAGCGGTACCTTGTCGGCGATTCCGGCGAGCTTCGTTTCCGGATCGTCGAAACTATCGAGCCATTTCCGATATAAAGGCGTCATCACCTCGGCCGGGATCACAGCGTTCACGCGCACGCCGTCGTCGCGCAACGCGACGGCCCATTCGCGCGTCAGCGCGAGTTGCGCGCCCTTCGATGCGCAATAGCCGCTCGTGTTGCCCTGCCCGGTGACGGCCGTCTTCGACGAGATGTTGACGATCGCGCCGCGCGTCGCCTTCAGGTGCGGCACGCAGTAGTGCGCCATCACGTAGTAGTGGATCAGGTTGCGTTCGAGCGACGCGACGAACGCATCGCGCCCGGCGTCGAGCCCGATGCTGTCGTTGATGCCCGCGTTGTTGACGAGGCCGTCGATATGGCCGAACTGCGCGATGGTTTGCGCGACCGCGTCGCGGCACTGCGCGTCGTCCTGCAGCTCGACGGACACGCACGCGGCACGCGGCTGCTTCCGCGCAAGCTCGCGCCAGAACGCGTCGTCGGGCGCGTGGCGCGCGAACACCACCGGAATCGCGCCTTCACCGGCGAGCCGCATCGAGATGGCGGCGCCGATGCCCGACGCGCCGCCGGTCACGATCACGACCTTGTCTTGCAGATTCAAATCCACTTCGCGTCTCCGTCGTTCATGTTGTCGCCGCGCACGTCGTGCGGTGTGCCGCGTGCATCGCCGTGCTTCAGCCGCGGAACCGGTATTGCTCCAGCGATTCGGGCTTCATCTCGATCGAGAAACCGGGCGCCGTCGGCGGCATGTAGGCCGCGCCGCGCACGACGCACGGTTCGACGAAATGCTCGTGCAGGTGATCGACGTATTCGGTCACGCGCCCTTCCTTCGTGCCGGAAATGCACACGTAGTCGATCATCGACAGGTGCTGCACGTACTCGCACAGCCCGACACCGCCCGCATGCGGGCACACCGGTAGCCCGTATTTCGCGGCCATCAGCATCACCGCGAGAATCTCGTTCACGCCGCCGAGGCGGCACGCGTCGATCTGCACGACGTCGATCGCGCCGCGCGCGATGAACTGCTTGAACAGCACGCGGTTCTGGCACATCTCGCCGGTCGCGACCTGCACCGGCGCGATCGCCTTGCGGATCTTGCGATGCCCTTCGACGTCGTCGGGGCTCGTCGGCTCCTCGATGAACCAGGGCCGCGCGAATGCCAGCTCGCGCACCCAGTCGATCGCCTCGTCGACTTCCCACACCTGGTTCGCATCGATCATCAGCTTGCGGTCCGGGCCGATCACCTCGCGCGCGATCGTCACGCGGCGGATGTCGTCCTCGAGGTTCGCACCGACCTTCAGTTTCACGTAATCGAACCCGGCGTCCACCGCCTCGCGGCATAGCCGGCGCAGCTTGTCGTCGCTGTAACCGAGCCAGCCCGCCGACGTCGTGTAACACGGGTAGCCGTCGCGTTCGAGAATCGCGATCCGTTCGGCCTTGCCGGGCGCCTGCCGGCGCAGCAGGTCGAGCGCTTCGTCCGGCGTCAGGCAGTCGGTCAGGTAGCGGAAGTCGATCGCACGCACCAGTTCCTCCGGGCTCATGTCGGCAACGAGCCGCCACAGCGGCTTGCCCACCGCCTTCGCCCACAGATCCCACACCGCGTTGACCACCGCGCCGGTCGCCAGGTGGATCGCGCCCTTGTCAGGGCCGATCCAGCGCAACTGGCTGTCCGACGTCACGTGCCGCCAGAAGCGGCCCATGTCCTCGCGGATCCAGTCGAGGTCGAGGCCGACGACGAGGTGACGCATCGCGTCGATCGCCGCGCAGCAGATTTCGTTGCCGCGCCCGATGGTGAACGTGAGCCCGTGACCTTCGAGCCCGTCGCGGTCGGTTTCGAGCACGACGTAGGCGGCCGAATAATCGGGGTCCGGATTCATCGCATCGGAGCCGTCGAGCTGCTGCGAAGTCGGGAAGCGCACGTCGAGGACGCGCATCGATCGAATGATAGGCATGGCGAACCGTCCGTTAAAGGAAATCAGGCCTGCACTGTGCGCTGGCGCTGCTCGCCGAGCCCGTCGATGCCGAGCGTAATCACCTGCCCGGCGCGCAGATACACGGGCGGCTTCTGCCCGAGGCCGACGCCCGGCGGCGTGCCGGTCGAGATCACGTCGCCCGGCTGCAGGCTCATGAAGCGGCTCAGGTAGCTGATCAGGTGTGGCACGCGAAACACCATCGTTGCGGTCGTGCCGTTCTGGTAGCGATGGCCGTCGACGTCGAGCCACAGCCGCAGCGCGTGCGGATCGGGCACTTCGTCGGCCGTCACGAGCCACGGGCCGAGCGGCCCGAACGTGTCGTTGCCCTTGCCCTTGTCCCAGGTACCGCCGCGTTCGAGCTGGTATTCGCGTTCCGACACGTCGTTCACGACGCAATAGCCCGCGACGTGCGACAGCGCGTCGGCTTCCGCGATGTAGCGGCCGCCCTGGCCGATCACCACGCCGAGCTCGACTTCCCAGTCGGTCTTCTCCGAGCCGCGCGGAATCTCGACGTCGTCGTTCGGCCCCGAGATCGCGCTCGTCCACTTGCCGAACACGACGGGCTCCTTCGGCACCTCCATCCCCGATTCGGCCGCGTGATCCGAATAGTTGAGCCCGATGCAGATGAACTTGCCGACCCGGCCGACGCACGGGCCGAGCCGCGGCGTGCCTTCGACGAGCGGCAGCGACGATGGCGGAATGTCGCGCAGCCGCGCGAGTGATGCCGGCGTCAGCACCTCGCCCGCGATGTCGTCGACCACGCCGGACAGGTCGCGGAGGTGGCCCTGCGCATCGAGCAGGCCCGGTTTTTCATGGTGTTTGTCGCCAAATCTCAGCAGTTTCATAGCGTCTGAACGGAATCGGAAAGTGAAGGGGAACGCGCGGTCAGGTCAGTACGGTCAATTCGACCAGCCGCCGTCGATCAGGTGAATCGCGCCGGTCGTGAACGACGCTTCGTCGGAGGCCAGGTACAGCGCCAGCGCGGCCACTTCGTCCGCGCTGCCGATACGTCCGATCGGCTGGCGCTCGACGAACGCCTGGCGCACCTCGTCGGTCGACACGTGGCGCGTGCGCGCCTGGTCGGCAATGCGCTGCTCCAGCGACGGCGACTCGATCGTGCCCGGGCAGATCGCGTTGCAGCGGATGTGCTGCGCGACGAAATCGGCTGCAACCGCCTTGGTCAGCCCGATCACGGCCGCCTTGGTCGTGCCGTACACGAAGCGGTTCGGCACGCCCTTCACGCTCGACGCGGCCGACGCCATGTTGATGATCGACGCGCCGCCGGCTTCGAGCATCGCCGGCAGCAGCGCGCGGATCAGCCGGTACATCGACGTGACGTTCAGGTTCAGCGAGAACGCCCATGCGTCGTCGTCGCAATCGAGGATCGAGCCGTGGTGCACATAACCGGCGCAGTTGAACAGCACGTCGAACGCGCGTTCGTGCGCGGCGAGCGCCGCGATGTCGTTCGCATCGGTGACGTCGAGCCGCCGCGTGGTCAGCCGGCCGCCCGCGCGTTCGGCGTCCGCCTCGAGCCGCACGAGCGCGGCTTCGTTGATGTCGGTCGCCAGCACGTCGGCGCCCTCGCTCGCGAACCGCAGCGCGGTCGCGCGGCCAATGCCCTGCCCGGCCGCCGTGACCAGCGCGCGCTTGCCCTGCAATCTCATGAGGTCTTCTCCCGAAAAAACAGGCCGTCAGCCGGCCGATTGGCACAAAGGACTAAAGGTCCAACCAATCATAGGGAGTGATCGCGCGTTTGTCACGAATTCGCGATTCAGTATTTACCCGGGCAGCTCAATCCGTCAGGCAGGCAATCGTCCGGCGCTCGGCAGGCCCCGGCAGTGCGCCCGCGGATTCGCGCAAACCCAATGCCGGCGGGCCTCTCAGCGGGTTTCCGCACACGCCCGGCGCGGCTGCCGCGCCAAACTGACAAAAACGTCATGTGCGCGTCAGGGTCTCAACGGGAAGCGCGCGCCATCATGGCGTTACCGGACCGCGCTTCCGGTGCATCGCCACCCCGCCCGCGTTCGATCCCTGCGGGCACCTCCGTCCCCCGGCGATGTACTTCCGTGACTGGGCGAGCAGACACGGCGCGCGGGCCGATTTCGCGCCCCGGGCTTTCGGTCCGGGGCGTTTTTGTCTGTGGATTCCAAGAAAGTAAGCATGGATTGTTTCTAAATCGGCAAAAGGTAATTTGAGCCAGACAGGATGTTTTTTCCGGTCACAGACGCTTACATTTAGCGCACCACTCATGGAAACCGCTACGGATTCGCCATCGGGTAGTGACATCCACTGCCAAGGACGATCCGCACGAGCTTTAGGAAACGGCAAATGAAGGCCTCCCAATCCCTGCCTGCGCTCGATCCCGCCGACGTCCACGTCGAAATTCTCGAACGTTCCGATACGCTGCTCGTCGTCCGGTGGGTCGAGCCCGGCCGCTGTCACTACGGTGAACAACGCTGGCGCCGCCGCTTCGCGCAACGCACCGGCACCTGCGCGCTGTCGCGCCAGGTCATCCACCGCGGCGACGAAGTCTTCCGCCCGGCCGAACGCCCGGCGCCCGCGAACGCGGCCGCGATGATCTCCGCCGCCGAAGTGCTCGCGCTGGCCGGAGGCAGGTAAATCCTGCCGGCCGCGCGCCGGGGCCCGCTGCGCCGCACGGCGCGCCAGCCCTAGAATCGCCGGTCTAATTCCCCCGCTTGTCTGCCACGCCCGCGCGCACTATCGTTACACCACTCAATGTAACGATTACGTGTCGCGGCCGACCGGCCGCGCCGATGGAGGCAGACATGCATGCATGGAGCGCGCGCCACGTCCCGGCGCAGGGCGGCAAGGTCGCGGTCGTGACCGGCGCCAACAGCGGTCTCGGCTGGCAGCTCGCGGAAACGCTGGCCGCGAAAGGCGCGACGGTCGTGATGGGCTGCCGCGACGCCGCGCGCGCCGCGCAGGCGGCCGATGCGATCCGCCAACTCCATCCCGATGCACGCGTCGAAGTCGACCCACTCGACCTTGCCGATCTCGCGTCGATCGAACGCTTCGCGGCCGACGTGGCCGAACGCCACGGCCGCGTCGACATCCTCTGCAACAACGCCGGCGTGATGTTCCTGCCGCTGCGGCATACGCACGACGGCTTCGAGATGCAGTTCGGCACCAACCATCTCGGCCATTTCGCGCTGACCGGCCATCTGCTGCCCGCGCTGCGCGCCGCGCGGCGGGCGCGCGTCGTGACGATGTCGAGCGGCTTCAACCGCGGCGGCCGGATTCGCGTCGACGACCTGCGCGCCGAGCACCGCTACAACCGTTACCTCGCCTATTGCGACAGCAAGCTCGCGAACCTCGTGTTCGCGATCGAACTGCAGCGCCGCTTCGAGCGTGCGGCGTTCGCCGGCATCAGCGTGGCCGCGCACCCCGGTTACGCGGCGACCAACCTGCAGTTCGCGGGCCCCGCGATGGACAGCTCGCCTGCCCGCGCGGCGCTGATGCGCGCCGCGAACCGTTATCTCGCGCAGCCGGCCGACCAGGGCGCACTGCCCGCGATCCATGCGGCGACGTCGCCCGATCTCGGGGGCGGTGCGTATATCGGGCCGTCCGGCTGGTTCGAATCGCGCGGGCTGCCGGCGCCCGCGAGCGTGCCGCGTTCGGCGCGCGACGTGGCCTCGGGGGCGCTGCTGTGGGAGGCATCGGAAGCCGCGACCGGCGTGCGCTTCCTCAGCTCGGGTGCGCCGGCCGGGCGCTCGCCGGGCCGGCCGTTCGACACGGCGGCCGAGGTGCGCTGACCTGCGCGCCGCCATCCGCAACATTCCTCATACTTATTACACCAACCGAAAAGAAAGCCGGTTGAAAGACTGGATCGACGCGCCACTGTTACCGAACAGGAAACAATTTATCGTCAAAATCAGCGTTTACCCTCAACCGTCCGATGACTAAGATTTGATCAATCGCTTAAGACATGGTGTCGAGAGCGAACTCAATAAAACACCGGAGGTCATCATGAAATCGCTCATTTCCGCAGTTGTTGCCGCTGCCGCCCTGTCCGCTTCGTTTGGCGCATTCGCGCAAAGCACCGTGACCCGCGCTCAAGTGAAGAACGAACTGGTCCAGCTCGAACAAGCCGGCTACAAGCCGGGCGTGTCGAGCCCGTACTACCCGAACGACATCCAGAGCGCCGAAGCACGCGTTCATGGCGCCGACACCAGCGGCTACGGCGCGCAACCGGCTCCGGCCGTCCACTCGGGCGCCCCGGCTGCAACGTCGTCGAACGCACGCGACTCGGTCTTCTTCGGCCAGTAAGCCGAGACGCCCCCGGCGGGCGCCGCGCATCGCGCGATGAAGGCGTATCAGGACGAGCCCCCTTGCGGGGCTCGTCCTTTTTTATGAAACGCATACCTCCGCCGCCCGGCAGCGGGTGGCTTCGCCCGGGCGCCTTGCGTCCGGGCGCTTTTTCGTTTGCGAGGCGAGCGTGGGGGGATGTGGTCGGGCGCGCCGGTCAGCGCGCCGTGGCTGCAGCAGGCGCCGAACGCGACAACACCCGCCACCGCGACAGCAGTTCGTCGCGATCGACGTAGCAGCCCTGCAGGTGCCGGCGACCCGTCGACGGATCGAACTCGGTGCGCGCATGCAGCACGCGCCGGTTGTCGAACGCCCACATGTCGCCCGCTCGCAGCCGTCGCTGCACGCGAAAGCGCGGCTCGCGCGCGAGCGCGAGGAACCGCCGGTACGCGCGATATACAGCCGCGACCGATCCGGCCGGCGCATCGAGCGGCCCGCGCAGGAAGTTCGCGACGCGCACCTCGGTCACGTTGCCGCGCGCATCGAGCCCGATCACTGGCGCCGAGCAGCGGTAGTCACTGTTCGCGCTCTTGTTCCAGAACTCGAACGGCGTCGACGCAAGTTGCGCGAAATCGGCCGGATGCTCGCGCCGCAGCGCATCCGCGAGCGCGAAACCGTCGAGGAACACGCTGTTGCCGCCCGTCGCGTCGTTCGCAAGGCAATGCAGGAACTGCACGCCCGGCTGCAACTCGCGCGTCGGCAAATCGGTGTGCGGCGGCAGGTTGAGCGACGTATACGCATTGCTGTCGGGGCGCGGCTTCGATTCGACGTCGAACAGCACGCCGAAATTGCTTTCGCGAATCAGGCCGACGCGGCGTGCGATCTCGTCGACGCGGCCGCGCTCGGCCGGCACGCCCTCGACGAGCGTCAACCCGGTGCGCTGCAACGCGTCGAGCCACGCGAGCAATGCGCCGTCGTCCTCCATCACGTCGCGCCAAGCGAACACGCCGATCGCCGTCGCGTCGTCGCCGGCCCACACATGCCGCCCGTGTGCGGCCAGGCGCTCCGCGCGCGAAGCATCGTCATACGCATGCGCGCGCAACCAGCCCGGCGACCACACGCTGCGGTGCCCGTCGTTCCACTCGACATGCAGCGCGCCGTCGGTTTCGACGTGCACCGCGAGCGCCGACAGATCCTCGCGCGCGTCGGCGATCTCGAACACCTGTTCGCGCGTGATCGCATGCACGCACGCGGAACATGCGCAGTTGTCGCGCAGCCAGTCGAAATGAAACGGCGATCGTCGCGTGTCGCTCCACTCGACGTCCACCGCTTCTGCGCCGATCGTTGCCTCCACAATGGCCACGTCGGCGGAAAACGTCCGCCAGTCCTCGATACGGTGTTGCGCTGCCTGCATCGTTGCCTCCTGGATACGCCCGCTACGCGTGTGGTGCGAGCAGAAACCCGCCGACCATCCGGTGCAGCCGCGCCGCCTGCGGACTCGTCCCGAGCGCGCGCCAGCAGCCGTGCACCAGCCCCTCTCCCATCCAGTACTGCGCGGCGCCGCCGGCCGCGCGAATCCGTTCGACGTACACGCGCGCATCGTCGCGCAGCGGATCGTGTTCCGCGCCGATCGCGAGCACGGGCGGCAGGCCGTCGAAACGCGATGCCGCGAGCGGTACCGATGCGCGCAACAGCGGGTCGCCGTCGAACTGACCGTCCAACCGGCCGTCCCAATACAGCGCGCGATAACGATGGACGTCGTCGAGCGTCAGCATCGGCGCATGCGCTTCCGTTTCACGCGCGGGCGATTGCGGTTCAATCCCGAGCATTGGATAAACAAGCGCGATGCCGTCGAGGCCACCTTCGCCCGCATCGCGCAGCGCGGTGGCAACGGCCGCCGCGAGCATGCCGCCCGCGCTGTCGCCCGCGAGCGTCAGCGGACGCACGCACGGCCCGAACGGCCAGCGTGCGTCGCGTGCGGCACGCGTGACGGCCAGGCAATCGTCGAGCGCGGCCGGCGCGCGGTGTTCGGGCGCAAGCCGGTAGTCGACGGCGATCACGTCGAGTCCCGTGTCGGCCGCCAGTTGCGCGGTGATCAGCGCATGACTGTCGAGCGAGCCGACGACGAAACCGCCGCCATGAAAAAACAGCACCGTGCCGCGCGACGTGCCGTGCGCGGCCGCATAGCACCGCAGCGCGATCGCGCGCCCGTCGGGCGCGTGCCATACGGCGTCCTGCTGCACGATGCCGGCCGGCAACGCGGCCGGTGTCCATGCGGCCGCGAAGCGATCGTAGAGACGGCGCTGCTCGTCAGACGAGCGCGCCGCCGCGTCGGCCGGATACCACGCGTCGACGGCGGCGACGAACGCCGCGATTTCCGGTTCGAGCATCGTGTGCGCTCCGTGGTTGATGATCGACGCTAACGACGCGGCGGCAGGCCGATCACGCGGCCCGCATACGCAGGCGCCGCGCAATCGCGCTGCAGCGCATGAAGCTCGGCCACGCGCGCGGCAACGTCGTCGTCAAACGGCGCCGATTTCGCGCCGTCGCGCGTATCGACGTGCAGCAGCATCTGCTCGCTCGCCGATACCGCGTCGTCATGCCCATCCGCGAACAGTTCGAGATACAGGTGCAGCCGCTTCGCGTCGTGCGCGAGCACACGCGCATCGACGCGCACGGGCGTGCCCTCCTTGATCTCGTGCAGATAGTTCACGTGCGCCTCGAGCGTGTAGACCGAGCGGCCCCGCTCGCGACGCGCGGCATCGTCGAGCCCGATGCGATCCAGCAACGCATCGGTCGCGAAGCTGAAGATCAGCAGGTAGAACGCATCGCGCAGGTGGCCGTTGTAGTCGACCCACTCGGGCCGCACCACGTCGCGGTAAATCGTCAGCGGGGTATCGCCCGTCATCGCCTGTCCTTTAGTCCTCGAATCGCATCCCGTGCCGCGCCTTCACCGCGGCGATCGACTTCAGCACCTCGGTGATGCACTCGTCGCGATAGCGTTCGAGCTCCTTGATGCTGCGCGCGCCCTGCTGTTCGGTCGTGCCGTCGACGACGCTGTCGATCAGCGCGTCGGTCAGCGTCGGCGCGACCAGCTTCGTCCACGGCAGTTCGAGCGCGGGGCCGAACTGCTGCATGAAGTGTCGCATGCCCGCGTCGCCACCGGCCAGCGTGTAGGTCAGGAACGTGCCCATGAACGACCAGCGGATGCCCGCGCCGAAGCGGATCGCATCGTCGATCTCACCGGTCGTCGCGACCCCTTCGTTGACCAGATGCAGCGCCTCGCGCCACAGCGCTTCGAGCAGCCGGTCAGCGATGAAGCCCGGCACTTCCTTGCGCACGTGCAGCGGCCGCATGCCGAGCTTGCGATAGATCTCCATCGCGGCTTCGACGGCTTCCGGCGACGTGCGCGCGCCGCCGAGCACCTCGACGAGCGGCAGCAGGTAGACCGGATTGAACGGATGGCCGACGACACAGCGCTCCGGATGCGTCGCACGTGCATAGAAATCCGTCGGCAGCAGCCCCGACGTCGACGACGCGATGATCGCGTCGGGCTTCGCCGCACGGCTGATCTGCTCGTGCAGTTCGAGCTTCAATGCCTCGCGCTCGGGCGCGCTTTCCTGGATGAAATCGGCATCGGCGACGCACGCTTCGATCGTCGACACGAAACGCAGCCGCGCGGGATCGGCGCCCGGCGCGAGGCCGACGCGCTCCAGCGCGGGCCACGCATTCGCGACGTTCGCGCGCAGCCGCTCTTCCGCGCCCGGCGCGGGGTCCCACACGACCACGTCGAGACCGTGCGCGAGCGCGCGGGAGATCCACCCGCTGCCGATCACGCCGGTGCCGATGGCGGCGAACGTCTTGATGTCGGTCTTCACAGCCATGTCAACGCATCCTTCAAATCAGGGGAAATCGGTGGGCGGCCGCGCCGTGCGCGCCGCCCGGTCGTATCGGTCAGCGAAAAAACTCACGCG
The DNA here is from genome assembly GCF_001039005.1 of Burkholderia cepacia. Classification (GTDB taxonomy): domain Bacteria; phylum Pseudomonadota; class Gammaproteobacteria; order Burkholderiales; family Burkholderiaceae; genus Burkholderia; species Burkholderia theae. Next base: position 126,958 of record NZ_LDWR01000009.1, on the reverse strand, counting down.
AACTCGGCGATCGCGCGACGTTCGAGCGCCCGCTCGCCGCGCGCCGGCAATCCGAGCTTGCGGCGGCCTTCGGCCGGCGTCAGCACGCGGGCGCCGAGCCGTTCGATGATCTCGCGGGCGCGCTCGACGAGCGTGCCGTTGGTCGCATGCACGCCGCGATCGAGCCAGATGTTGTCTTCAAGGCCGACGCGGACATGGCCGCCGAGCAGCATCGCCTGCGCGACCATCGGCATCTGCATGCGGCCGATCCCGAAGCCGGCCCAGTGCGCGCCCGGCGGCAGGTTGTCGACCATCGCCTTCATCGTGCCCGTATCGGCCGGCGCGCCCCACGGAATGCCGAGGCAGAGCTGGAACAGCGGCGGATCGTCGAGCAGCCCTTCCTTCAGCAACTGCTTCGCGAACCACAGATGGCCGGTGTCGAAGATCTCCAGTTCCGGCTTCACGCCGAGTTCCTGGATGCGCTTCGCGCCGGCGCGCAATTGCGCGGGCGTCGACACGTAGATGTAGTCGCCGTCACCGAAATTCAGCGTGCCGCAGTCGAGCGTGCAGATCTCCGGCAGCAATTCCTCGACGTGCGCGAGGCGCGTGAGGCCGCCGACGAGATCGGTGCCCTTGCCGAAGCGCATCGGGTCTTCGCCCGGGCCGATCTCGAGATCGCCGCCCATGCCGGCCGTCAGGTTGATGATCACGTCGACGTCGGCCGAGCGGATGCGGTCGACCACTTCGCGGTACAGGTTCGGGTCGCGGCTGCCGCGCCCCGTCTGCGGATCGCGCACGTGGCAATGCGCGACGGTCGCGCCGGCCTTCGCGGCCTCGATCGCGGCGGCCGCGATCTCCTTCGGCGTGACCGGAATCGCCGGATGCCTGCCGACCGTATCGCCCGCGCCGGTGACGGCGCAGGTAATGATGACTTCGTGATTCATGCTGTTTGCCTCGCTTGATTCCGGTTGTTTCGCATTGCTGATGTTTCGTCAGTGCGCGCGTCGTGCGGCGCGCGAGCCATTACAGGCCGAGATACGCCTTGACCGCCGGCAAACCGTCCTTGCCGTCGAACGTCTTCACGCCCGCGAGCCACGGATCGAGCACCTGCGGGTTCTTCTTCAGGTAGGCCTTCGCGGCGTCGGCCGGCTTCGTCTTGTTCATCACCGACTGCATCAGCTGGTTCTCGAGCTGCGTCGAGAAGCGCAGGTTCGTGACGAGCTTGCCCGCATTCGGGCAGCGCGCGATGAAGTCGGGCGCGGTCAGCGTGTACACGCGCGCTTCGCCGTAGTTCGGCCCGAACGACGCGTCGCCGCCGGACAGGTAGTTCATGCTGAGCTGGATGTTCATCGGGTGCGGCTCCCAGCCGAGGAACACGACCCACCTCTTCTCGCGGACCGCGCGCTCGACCGTCACCAGCATCCCGGCTTCGCTCGATTCGACGAGCTTGAATCCGCCGAGCCCGTACTGGTTCGTGTCGATCATCTTCTGGATCGTCGCGTTCGCGCTGCTGCCCGGCTCGATCCCGTAGATCTTGCCGTCGAGTTCCGCACGGTGTTTCGCGATGTCGTCGAAGGTCTTCAGGCCGGCCTGGTATTCGTAGCTCGGCACCGCGAGCGTCGCCTTCGCGCCCGACAGGTTCGGGGTATCGACGACGTTGATCGACTTGCTGTCGAGGAACGGCTGGAGCTGTTTCTGCTGCACGGGCCACCAGTAACCGAGCGACACGTCGAGCTGCTTGCTCTTCAGGCCGGCGAACGAGATCGGCACCGACGCGATCGTCGTCGTCGGCTTGTAGCCGAGCGCCTCGAACACGGTCGACGCGAGCGCCGTGGTCGACGTGATGTCGGTCCAGCCGATATCCGCGAAACGCACGGTGCGGCAGGTCGCGGCTTCCGTTTCCGCAAGCGCCGCATTCGTGAACGCGCCTGTCGCCAGCACGGCCGCGACAAGCGCGGCGATCTTCGTCGACTTCATGGTTCCTCCCGGTTGGACTGGTGCGCGGCCGTTGCACGGGGTGTGCGCCGGCCTGCATCGTGGGAGTAAAAGTAACGAGCCATATTCGCCGCGAGAAGACCCGTGGCGACCTGTTCTTGACTATTTGCGACTATGCGTGGAAACCACTAGGGTTTGGGAAAGGCTTGGCGGGCGGGGGTTTGGGACAGGTTTTGGCGAATGCGCGATTGTCCGGGTGCGTCGTGGATCTTTCAGACTGTCGGGACGCGGGTGTCGAGGGTGCGTTTCAATCGACCTGCCGACATTCGACTCATGCGGCGCCTCCTGCAAACCTTTCGGCCAGCCGCTCCCGCTCGAACGCTTCGACAACGAAGTCGACAAACACGCGCGTTTTCGCCGGCAGAAGCGCTCGCGTCGCGTAATAGATCGAGATCGCCCCAGCGTCCACGTACCAGTGCGGAAGCAACCGCACGAGTTCCCCCCGTTCGATTGACGACAGCACGTCCGACACGGACAGCAGCGCAACGCCCAGCCCGAGAATGGCTGCTTCACGCATGGCCGCCGGGTCGTTGACGACGATGGTCTCGCCGAGCAGTGCAGGCATTTCGCCGCCTGCTGCGTCGCGCATCGTCCGTTGCCGCACGCGGCCGGTGCGGCTCGAGCGCATCACGATGCCGCCGAGTTCCGCAAGATCGCCAGGATCGGTCGGGGACGTGCGGCCGGCCATGTAGGCCGGCGACGCAACCGCCACGAGGTGCGCAGGCGCCAATGGACGAGACACGACGCCCGGGGCGAGATCGAATCCGCCACCCAGCGCCGCATCGTATCCCTCCGCAATCAGGTCGACCGGTCGGTTCTCGAAGTACCAGTCCGGGCGAACCATCGGATAGCGAGCGAGGAACGCCGGCAGCAGCGGCATGACGTACGTCATGCCGAACGTCGGCGCCATGCTGACTTTCAGCACGCCAGCCGGCTCGCTGCGATCGGTCGAGACGGACGCGATCGCGGCCTGGAGCGCGTCCAGATTGCCGCCAATTTCCACGAGAAAGCGCGCACCCGCCTCGGTCAGCGTGAGCTTGCGCGTCGAGCGCTGGAACAGTCGCACGCCGAGATTGCGTTCCAGCAGCGCAACGTTGCGGCTGACCGCAGCGGGCGTCAGCGCAAGACGCCGCGCGGCCGCGGAGAAGCTGCCCGTTTCAGCGCTGCGCACGAACGATTCGAGGTTGGCGAGTGTTTCCATGCGTCAATCTTAAAGCATTGATTGAAAATAATTCAAACAATTACCCGCTAATCATCAAGCAATAAAGGCGGCAACATTCGCTCAACCAGCCTTGGGGAGTGACCATCACAGGTTGCTCTCCTCGCCGACACCGGCATCGGCTGCCACTTGATTCATCCCTCTTCACCAGGAGCATCGTCATGAGCACCATCGGTATCATCGGAGCAGGCGCCATCGGGTCCGCGTTCGCGAAAGCGCTGGCGCGCAAAGGCGTCGAAGCCATCATCTCGAACAGCCGAGGCCCGGAATCGCTCGCGGATCTCGCACGCGAACTCGGTCCCTCAATTACGCCCGGAACGCGCGAACAAGCGGCCGCGCAGGACATCGTCCTCGTCGCCGTGAAATGGGCGAAGCTGCCGTCCGCCCTCTCCGGGTTGCCGGACTTCGGCGGACGCATCGTGATCGATGCGAACAACCCGATCGAGGGACCGACGTTCGAACCCGCCGAATTGCATGGCCGGACGTCGAGCGAAGTATTCGCGGACCTCGTGCCGGGCGCACGCGTCGTGAAGGCGTTCAATCATCTCCCGGCGCACTTCCTTTCCGACGATCCGCAGGCCGAGGGCGGACACCGCGTGTTGTTCCTCGCGGGAGACGACGCGCAGGCGAAATCGGCTGTGAGCGAACTGATCGCGCGGCTCGGCTTCTTCGGCATCGACCTGGGTTTGCTCGTAGGCGGGGGGCGGCTGGTGCAAGTCCCAGGCGGCCCGTTGCCGGTGCTTGATCTCGTCAAATTCGGCTAGCCCGCGGCTTACGAAATCGACGGTCTCAAATGTCGGCTCGCGGCTGATCCGAGTGGGCGCAACCTGCCCCGCAACCGACCATGCCGCGTCCGACCCTCGATTCGGCGTCAAGTCCGAATGAGGTTCCCGGTCAACCAGGTTTGTTAGTTCGATGCGCGCGACTATACTTCGATCGTCTGATGAAATTGGGCCAGTCTTCAGGGCGGAGCTTGATCGCAAAACATGAGCAGCCCGCCATACGGGGTACTTCGGCGAGTCGATATTGACGCATTGAAACCACGTCGCTTCACGCATGGAGCGAACGGAATCGTCAAACTGTCCTAAGCAATCGACTATTCGCGGCCTGCCCCGTCACCATCGCGTATTCGACCGACCTCGCACCGACGGTTGGTTCGATACGCGTGCGATGGGCAGGATCGATGCGCCCCTATACATGTTCGGTGCACTTTTTGTTGGCGAGGCACCCGAGATCGGTTCGTTGCAGCGGCAGCCGTTAGCGGGATTGCGGGGGAGAATCTGGCATGCGTTTTCAATCCAGGCTTCACCACGGACAAGGGGTCGCGCGGTCCTGGCCTCACGCCGGGTTCGACATGAAATCGCACGGGCTGCCATGGGGTGTGCGCGCCGGCAAACACAGCGCGACGACACCTGCCAGGGCGAGATCGTTGCCCTGGCCCCACCACTGGCACAGTGAAGAGCCTCGCGAAAACGCGCAGGGCGATCCGGTCAATCGTCGCGTCCTCGTGATCGACGACAAGGCTGCGACTCACCAGAATTTCCGCAAGATTCTCGCTCGCCCGCTGGACAGCGAAACTGCGCCGGCCACAACCGAGGCGCCTTTTTTCGACGAGGCTCCATCCGATCGCGCAGCGTTTCAAATCGATTCCGCCTATCAGGGCCGGGAAGCGCTGGAGCGGGTCGTGCAAGCGCTGGCGGAGAACAAGCCCTATGCGATAGCCTTTGTCGACACGCACATGCTGCACGGCTGGAACTGCGTTCAGACCATCGAGCGACTCTGGCAAGCGGACCCGACGTTGCAGGTTGCCCTGTGCAGCCTGCCTTCCGATCCCCCTTGGGGCACCCTGGCCCGGCACCTGGGCGCAGACGACCGGCTGCTCATTCTCAAGAAGCCATTGAACAACATCGAGGTCCGTCAGGCGGCCAGCGTGCTGACCGCGAAATGGCAGATGACGAAAGAGGCGGCCGTCAAGCCGAACGACCCGGAATCGCTCGTCGAGGAAAGAATCCATGCGCTGGCTGAAGCCAACATCATCGTCCGGAACAGTCCGGTCATCCTTTACCGTCTGCGTGGCGTGCCGTCGTTTCCGCTCATCTACATCTCGCATGACATAGCCACGTTCGGCCACGACCGCGCTGCGTTGCTCGCGTCGCCAGTCTGGGCCAACGAACTTGTCGCGCCGGAAGACCAGGAAAAAGTCGATGCAGCACTGGCGCGAATACTGGAACAGGGCGCCGAAGGCGTCTCGATCGAGTTCCGCTTGCGCACAGGCGACGGCGCTTACCGTTGGGTCGAGAATCGCTATGTGCCGGTCCGCGACGACGATGGGCGGCTGATCGAAGTCGAAGGGATCATCATCGACATCACCGGGCGCAAGACAGCGGAGGAAAAGGTCGCACGGCTCGCCGGCACGGATGCGCTCACGGGATTGGCGAATCGAGCCCGCTTCGTCGCGCAGGTGCGTCAGGCTTTCGCTGCAGCCCAACATGGCGCGATGCCGTTTGCGATCCTCTTCGTCGCGCTCGACGACTTCACGCTGATCAACGACAGACTGGGTCACCCGATCGGCAACCTGTTGCTTCGGGAGCTGGCTGAACGTCTCAGGCATGCCGCTCACGAGCGCGACCTGGTTGCACGGTTGAGCGGCGATACGTTTGCCGTGCTGCAGGGTGAGATGATCGAGCCGGCCAACGCCGCGGCGCTGGCTGCGAAGCTCCAGGCGGCGCTGGCGGCTCCTTATCTGCTCGATGGAAACGACGTGCGTATCTCGGCGAGTATCGGCATCCGTGCGTACGCCCAGGGTGACCGTGGAGCAGACGCCATGCTGATGCAGACCGATTTGGCGCTGCGCCGTGCGAAGCACAAGGGCGGCAACCGGTATCACTTTCATTCCGACGAACTCGACCAGGCGGCGCGCGATCGTGTTGCACTCGCCGACGAACTGCGCGGCGCGATCGAACGCGGCGAGTTCGAACTCCGGTACCAACCCGAGGTCGAGTTGTCCTCCGGAAACATTCTGGGGATGGAAGCGCTGGCGCGCTGGCACCATCCGACGCGGGGCCTCATTGCTCCCGGTGTGTTCATCCCGATCGCCGAGCGGGACGGCACCATGGCAGCGCTCGGGCGCTGGGTGCTGGATCAGGCGTGCCGGCAAATGAGAGCATGGCGCGACGAGGGGGTGGCCCCGTTGATGATCGCGATCAATCTGACTCAGTTCGAGCTCACGGGTGCGCAAACATTCGTGCGCGATGTCGCCGAAGCAGCCGCGAAGTGGCGTCTCGCCCCGTCGGATCTGGAATTCGACGTGACCGAGGCGACGCTTGCCCGACTGTCGTGGGCACAAAGCGACATCCTCCCGCAGCTGCATGAGCTCGGCGCAAAGATTGCCATTGATGATTTCGGCAGCAGTTACGCGGCATTCGAATATGTGAAGGCTTATCGCGTGAATCATCTCAAGATCGCGCGATCCCTCATCCACCGGTCTACCCGCGACCCGGAGAGTGCGGCGACGATACGCGCCATCGTCACCCTGGCGCACAGTCTCGGGATCGGGGTCATTGCCCAAGGCGTGGAGACCGAGCAACAACGTGCGCTGCTGGCCGCGACGAACCGGGCAACGAGCGCGCAAGGTTTCCGTTTCAGCGAAGCGGTGGGGGCCGATCGAGCCAGCGAGCTTCTGCGCCAAGGCCACATCGCTCCTTCTGCGGCACCTGGTTCGGATGGCTAAGCGCTCGATTGTCGCGGCTGCACGTTCCGCCGTTGAGGTCATGGCGGATTGAATCCGCAGTCGCGAACCGCCATTTTCACCCGACGCTCGAGCCGTCAACCCTCGCGACGCCCCGCCATCACAACCCGCACAAACACCTCCGCCAGCGCCGTCGGCTCGACCGGCAACACCAGCGTACACACCGACTGCGCGTCGTCGTCCGAAAGCCGCACGAACGCGACACCGTCGACACCGAGGCTTGCCATCCGCTTCGGTACGATCGCAATGCCCCGCCCGGCCGCGACGAGATTGAGCATCGACGTCTTCGGCGAAACGATCCTCGCGGCGGTCGGCACGAACCCGCGCTTCAGGCACAGATCGATCACGACGCGCGCCAGACCGCCGCGCTCGCGATGCACGGCCGATACGAACGGCTCCCGTTTCAGTTGCGCGACGGTCGTGCGCCTTCGCGCGGCGAGCCGATGGTCGACCGGCAGCGCGACGCACAGCCGCTCGGCAGCGAGTTCGACGAAGCGCACGCGCGCATCGCGCCGCAACACCGGCAAGCGCACGATGCCGATATCGGCGTGGCCGTTCGCGACTTCCGACACCTGATCCTCCGATGACGCCCGGTCGAGATCGATGCGCGCGTTGGGGCAATCGCGCATGAAGCGGTCGAGATCCGCCATCAGGCTGTTGACGGGAATGGTGCTGGAATGCAGCAGCCTCAGCACGCCGGCTTCGCCGCGCGACAGTTGCGCGCCTTCGTCAGCGGCCGCGACCAGCATTGTCGGCACCGACGCGACGCGATCGCGGTAGACCGCCCCGGCCGGTGTGAGCCGGACGCCCCTCGGTTCCCGTTCGAACAGCCGGAACCCCAGTTCGTCTTCCAGTTGACCGATCTGCCGGCTGAGGGCCGACTGCGCGACATAAAGCGCGGCCGCGGCCGGCGTGAAGCCGCCGAGATCGGCCACGGTCAGGAAGTACTGGATTTGCCGCAGGGATGGCATGCCGAAACGAGATGGGTAGGCGTCTGATTCGATATTTGTCTTATACCGGGGCGCTCGTGAGAATGGAAGCCTTCCGGGCCGCAAGCGCCGCAAAGGCCCGGACATTCTGGAGCATTCGATGTCCGCGACTCCCCTGCTGTCCTACCTGCTCGTCGTTGCCGCCGGCATCAGCGTCGCGTTGCAGCAGGTGCTCAACGCGAACCTCCGCGCACAACTGGGTTCGCCCTGGTGGGCCGGATCGGTGAGTTATCTCGTCGGCCTGATCGTGATGCTCGCCGTCGCGATGCTCGCCCCGCCCTCACGCGTGAGCGCGGCGTTCCCGGCGCCGGGCTCGTGGTTCAGCTGGACAGGTGGATTTTTCGGCGCCGTGTTCGTCGGCGTCGCGGTCCTGATGGTGCCGCGCCTCGGCGCGGCCACGACGCTCGCGCTGATCGTCGTCGGGCAGATGGTCGGCGCACTCGCGTTCGATCATTTCGGCCTGTTCGGCGTCCAGCAGCATTCGGCCAGCCTGATCCGGATTGCCGGCGCGGCCTGCCTCATCGTCGGCGTCGTGCTCGTGCGCGCGTGACGTGCGATCGGTCAGTCCGATGCGCGATGCGGATTGCAGTTCGCCGCGTATTCCGCCTGTTCACCGTTCACTCGCACGACCAGCGTCGCGTGGCAGGTGTCGTCAGGACCGACGCTCAGTTGCAGCGTTCCGAGCGACTTGTCTTCACCATCGGCGAGCCGCGACTGGCCGGAACGCGTCAGCGTGACCGAACCCGCGCCGCCGGCTTTCGTCACATGCAGGCTATAGGACAGATCGAGCGACGCGGCCGCGCGCACATGCGGCACGATGTTCACGCCACCGGCACTGGCGGCAATGTCGAAATAGGCATTCAGCGCGTGAATTCCAACCATGATCGTTTCCTGTCGGACGAGACGGGACCGGCGCGAAACGCGATGCGCCGCTCGCGGATGAAACAAAAAAAGCCGAACGGGCGACCGTCCGGCTTTCCGATTACAACGGCGATGCTCAGTGCTGCTTGACCGTTGCTGTGTTGCCGAAGCCGGCCTGGCTGATGTTCGCGTAGTTGTAGTTGCCTTGCTGCAGCAGCGACGCGTTGTTGTTGTACCCGATCTGCGTCACGTAGCCCTGGTTGCCCGTGCCGGACATCTGCGACGCGGTGACGATGTTGGAACCGCCGGCCTGCGCGAGCGTCAGCGTATCGTCCGCGCCGAACTGCGTCGCGTTGGCCAGGTTGCCGACATCCCCCGACTGAGTCACCGATACCGTCGAGTTCAGCGCCGACTGAGTCACGCTCGCCTGATTGTTCGCCGAATCCTGCTCGATCGAAGCCTTCGAGCCCGACGAACCGCTCTGCCAGATCGTGGCGAGGTTGTTCGCGGCGGTTTGCGTGATGGTCGCGGTATTGCCATAGCCGAACTGTTGCGTGATCGTCGCCGTGTTCGACGCGGCCGACTGGTTGATCGTCGCGGCATCGGCGTAATCCACCGCCTGGTTCACCGTTGCGCTGTTGTTGTCGGCGGTTTGCGTGATCGCAGTCGTATCGTTGTTCGACAAGAACTGATTCACCGCCGCGGTATTGCCAGCCAGGCCACCCGACTGCGTAATCGTCGTCACGTTGCCGCCGCCGAACGACGACGTCACATTGGCCGTCTCGACGCCGTTCTGGTTCGTCGTCACGCTGTCGCCGTATTCCGCGAACTGCGACACGCTTGCATTAGTCGCGCCGCCGGTTTGCGTGATGGACGTCGTGTTGCTGCCGCCCCAGGTCGTCTGGACGGATGCCGTGCCGCCCACGCCCGTCTGCGTGATGCCGACGTTGTTCGAGTAGGTATCGGTCTGCGCCACGGTCGCGGTGTTGAGCGCTGCATACTGGCTCGGCGAGCCCTGGTTGATCGTCACCGTGTTCGAGCCACCACCTTGCTGCGAGATCGACGCGGTGTTCGCCCAGGCGTACTGGTTGATGACGTTGGTATCGTATTGCGCGCCGCCCGTGAAGGCCGAGACCGTCTCCAGCACCTTCGCCGAGAAGTTGCCGCCGCCGACCTGCGTGATGGTGTTCCTTTCGTTCGACGTGCCCGTCTGATTCACCAATACGGTCGAGGCCGGCTGCGCCCAGTTGGACGACTGCGAAATCACGGTCGTGTCACCCGACCCGCCCTGGGTCGTCACCGTGGCGCTGAACGGATACTGCGACGTCGATGACGCCGATTGCGTGATCGACACGTTGTCGCCGGTCGTCGCGTTCTGATCGACGCTCGCCGAATTGAAGCTGCCGAACTGGTTCACGCTCACCGTATTGCCCGACGAATCGGCATGGGCTGCGGCCGATGCGAGCGCGAGCACTGCCATTGCGATTGCAGACTTGGTCACCGTCATTTTTTGCTCCTGATTCGAAAGAAAATTTGCCGGAAAAGACTGGCCCTTCCCGGCGCCCCCGCCAGTTGAGGTTGCCCCCACCTTGTAAAACGCTTCACACCTGCATCAATGCGTGAGCACCGTGGCGCGCGCCCCGTTGCCCGACTGAATCACCTGGATCCCGGTGTTCGATCCGCCCTGCACCAGGTTCACCGCGTTGTTGCTGCCGTTCTGCGTGACGCGCGCCGACAGCGACGTGCCGTTCTGCGTCGCGTCGACCGAATTACCTGCGCCGTTCTGTTGCACCCGCAACGTGTTGCCGCTACCGCGTTGCGCGGCATTCAGCGTGTTGCCGCTGCCGGACTGCGACGCGCCCACCCAGTTCTGCGCGCCCACTTGCCGGGCCGTGATCGTGTTGCCGTCGCCGGTCTGCCAGACCGCTGCCCCGTTCCGGCCGGCCTGGTCGAGCGACGCGGCATTGCCGCTGCCGACTTGCTGGAGCGTCAGGATGTTGCCGCTGTAGTCGAACGCGGGCTCCGGCGGCCCCAGGTCGCTGAGCGGCACCGGCGCACCGGCCGCGGCGTGGGCCGCCGCGACGAGCAAGACGGCTGCCAGCACCCGCCACGCGAAACCCGCGCGTGCGCGTCGATCGAGCTGTCGATTCATCATGTTTTCTCCGAGACCTGATGCCGGTTAATGACTGGATGCGCCCTGACGATCGACCTTCTGCGGGTCATACGCCGTATTGACGTCCTCCATGTCCTGCGCGTACTGCCGGTCCTCCTGCAGGTACCGCTGCATCGTCGGGTCGTACCAGTCCTGGTCGTTCTTCAGCGCCCACGTCTGGTTCTCGACGCCCTGAACGATCAGGTGGGTCAGCGCCGACTCGATCGCTTCGTTCACGCAGATCTGCGCGGGTTCGTTGCGGGTCATCCCGACTTCCGCCTGCAGCAGGTCCTTGAAACCGACGAAGCGATAGACGCCCGTATCGACCTGATACGAATAGACCGTCTTGGTCGTCGATACGCTGTTGAGCACCTGACCGGTGCGGATATCGATCGCGCGCAGGTTGACCGTGACCTGATCGATCCGATACTGGGCGGATCCGCTGATCCCGAGATAGGCAACGCCGGCCCCGCCGGTGCGCACGTTCGTGTCGTAGCCGACGATCCCGCCTTCGAGCACGATGTTCGCGGGCATGAGCGGCGCCATGCCGTCGTTCTGCGCCTTCTTCACGTCCGCGCCGTCGATCGCGCGCATGATCTTGCGTTCGGTCAGGAGATCCTGAAGGTTCTCGCGCTCGACCGGCGTGAACCAGCCGGAGTCGCGCATCGCCTTGACCAGGAACGACGCGCCGCCCTGCGTGACCTGCGACGAGAACGAACTGTCGGGCGACGCCTTGTACTGGCCCGTCAGGTCGCGAAAGCCGTACACGGCGGCGACGATCCTGCCCTTCGGCGGCGGCAGGTGAGTCAGGTCGCGCGTGGTGCGTGTCGGCGGCGTCAGCGTCGCATTGCTCGCGGCCGGCATCGGACGCGTGACGCATCCGACCATCGACAGCACCAGCGTCGCCCCCAATGCGGCGCGCGTCATCCCCGTCGCGCCGCGCGCGATGTCGATCATTTTTTTCATGGTCTGCTCGGTTGCTTTTCGATTTATTGGCCGTTGCTTACGATGAACGTCGAGGTCGCCCCGGTCGTCTTGTCCGTCGTCGTCACCTGAAGGTTGCCGTTGCCGGCCTGGCTCACGACGATCGTGAAGTTGCCGGTGCTGATGGTCCCCGGCTTGAGCTCGCCGTTGGTCCCGACGATCGAGTTCGTCACCGAGCCGGCGACGCGTGACAGGATCGCCTGCTGCAACTGCGCGTTGAACTGATCCAGCGACGACTGGGACGTCGACGGAGACGACGACAGCGACGGATCGGTGTGCTTGTTCTGCGCGTTGGCCTCGTTCAGCAGGTTCGGGCCATTGGCAGGATTGCCGCCGAAGTTCGGATTGTTCGGCGTATAGACGAGCGCTGAAGCCGACGCGAACGTCGACGCCGACATCATCGCCATCAGTACAACTAATTTCTTGGTTTTCATATCAGTCCTCTCCTCGTTCCTTCACAACATTTTTTGGTTAAATCTCGTCCTTCGCGAGGTCGACGTCGGGGAACAGCAGATTCGACAGGTCGTCCTGAATGACGGTTTGAAAGGCCAGATTGGCGGCGCTCTCCGCCACCCCGCGGACATTGGAGCGCGCGATCGGCAGGAAGGTCTGAAACACGCGCTTTTGCTGATACTCGACCCAGATCAGGCTGCCGTACCGCCCCGACGGGCGTTCGTGAATGGCAACCACATAACGCTCGCTCAACGGAATCTCCGTCCATGCGCGCGAGAAGTATGTAAAGAAGTCGCGGCCGGCGAGCGTCACGGCGTCAGTGGTGACCGTGCCCCCGAGTCGATCTTCAGGAAGCGGCTTGCGGGGTGCGGGTGTGATGGCGCGCGATGCGGCGCCGGTGGCCGGCTTCGCCGCGACCACGCCCGGATTCGCGGCCGGCGGCGGCGGTTCCATGACGCGTTCGGCGTTCAGCAGCGTCGAAGGCGGTGCGATGGGGTGTCCGACGGGCGCTGCCGACGGCGACAGGTCGATCGTGTCCTGGGCGCCGGCCGTCGCGCAGAGCGACAGGCACAACAGCGCCCCTCCCGCAGTTCGCAGGCGTGAACTCGAAATCATTTTCCCCAACCCCCGGTTGACTTGTACTAACTATGACGCCGGTCTGTCTTTCGTTTTCACCGGACTGCGTCTAGCGTGATGCGGCACATGGGTCGTTGAAGGAGCAAGAGGCATGCCTGACGAGAATTTATTGACGGCGCCGTTATTTTCTCGAAAGGCGATTATTCCGCATTACATATTTTCTTCACGTAAAACGTTTGCGATCCTGATTCCATTAAAAAGCATTCTTGTTTACCCGCCCCTTCCGGATCGTAATGTCATACGAATATCCGAATTTTCCTGAACCCGATTATGCCGGGCCGCGAAACGTAACGTCCCAATACGAACACATCCGTAACGACACGCCGTAACGTCCTGTCACGGGATGATAATTGTCCGATGAAAACCGGTTTTTGTATGACGTGAACCCGAACGGACGGTCGATTATCGTTTGCCAATCTTATAAACGTGTTGCAGGTCAAGTGCTTTCGGTTTGCGCGGCAGCGGTGCGATTATCGTTTTTCTAATTAATACGCCAGCGCTTTAAATCGCAGTGAGATCAGGTGTGTTTCGCTTTCGGTGTACGGGGCGATCACCGCGCGACCGAACTCACGCCCGAAGCCCGACTGCTTCATCCCGCCGAACGGCATCGCGTCGTCGAGCAGCGAATGGCAATTGACCCACGCCGTGCCGGCTGCGATACGCGGAATGAGTTGATGAATCGCGAACGGCAAGGTGCCGTTCGTCTCCATGTCCGCTCTTGATTCCTTGAACGAGTCGGTCAGTAGCGCTCCGTGACGCCGTCGATCCCGCGCGCCTGCAACGCGCGGACGAGACCGGCGCGCACGGTCGCGACGTCGGAAAAAGCGGGACGGCGGTGTGCGGCGACTTCAGCGGCCGTATAGGGCTTGAAGTCGCGCGGCAGCGCATCACGGTTCATGGTCGTGAGCACCCAGTTGAGTACGTCGGCCAGATCCTGATCCGACAGCGCCGAGTTCGACGCGCCGGGCACCCGCATCACGTACTCGCGCCCCGCCGGCAGATACGTGAAATAGCCAAGCGAGTTCGCGAGCGGCGGCACCTTGCCGGGAATGCCGCCACCCGTCGCCGTGTGGCAGCCCATGCAGTTGAGCACCCAGTGCTGCCGCGCAAGTGCCGCGTCGGCCACCCCGTCGGCATGCGCCGGCGCGGCGGCCACGCATGCCGCTGCGACGGCAAACAGCAGCAACGACGACAGGCGACGCGACAGGCCACCGATCCGCGCAGCAGCCTTCGACGTGCGCCGTGCGCCCCGCATCGGCTCGCCAACACGCGATGCACGGGCGCCGTTCACAGTCCCAGCCCCTTGATCACCACGTCGCGTTGCACATGAACCGCTGTGCCGTCCATCTCCTTCGCACGCGCCGCGCGGATCTCGGCGGCCGTGAACGGCTTCGCGTCACCGTGCTGCGCGTTGAGGTCGAACACGACGTAGTTGAGCACGTGCGCGATGTCGTCGTCGCTCGCGCTCGCAAACGACGGCATCTTGAAGTTGTAGCTCTTGTCGCGCACCGTGATCTCGCCGAACATCCCGTGCAGCAGCGTCGCGACCAGTTGCGCGCGTCCGGCGTCGGCCGCCGCGTACTTGCCCGGATATTCAGTGAGCGGCGGCGCGAGGCCGTCCTGCCCCTTGCCGCCCGCCTGATGGCACACCGCGCACTGCGCGTCGAACATGTTCTTGCCGGCCGGGTAATGTGCGGCCTGCTGCGCGCCGGCGATGCCCGGCAACGCGATGGCCGCGACGGTCGCCACGCATGCGACCACGCGCCTTCCTGCTTGCTTCACTGTCATTGCTTTGCTGCTCCCAGCAGAACCGAAACCGAACAGTGGTAATTCGAATTACCGTTCGCCATGCACCAGTTGATGTCGTTGTTCAACGACAGCTTGTACAGCGGCTTCTCGCGCTCGTTGCGATTGCAGAAGCACTTGCCGCACGACGTCTTGCCGCAGCAATCGTTGTACGACACGATGTAGTCCGACCCGTCGTGCGGATTGCGGCAGGTGCCGATCCACGTGATCGGCGAAGGCGTCGTGCCCGGCGGGCAACTGCTCGACGTGCCGCCGCAGCAGCTGCAGAGCCAGCCGTCGATCGCGCAGTATTTCCAGTAGTCGCAGCTCATCGGGTCGTCGCTTGCACCCGCTGCGGCCGCGCCGCCGGACGCCGCCGACGCGCCGGACGCCGCATCGGCCGCATACGCGGTGCGATCGACGGGCAGCAGCGGCAGCATCGCCGATCCCACCAGCACCTTGCCGAGCTTCGCCATCGCGCTGCGCCGCGAACTGTGCTGCGCGACGCCGCGCGCCGATCGCTCGAACCATGAATCAAACAGGCCCATGTCGTTGTTCTCCCATGACGTTGAAAGGGGTTCGGCCGGTCAGGCGTGCTGCGCGTGGGCGTCGTGGCTGTGATCGCCGTGCACGAACTGCTGCAGCGACGCGATGCCGCGCTCCTTCGCCTCGAACAGGCTCTCGAGATGCTCGCGCGTGTTGACGAGCCCCTTCGCGCGCACCGTGCCGGTTTCGTCGAGCAGCACGGCATACGGCAGCTTGCCGATCTGGTAGGCGAGGCCAAGCTCCTGCGACAGCACGTACGGGAAGCGACCGAGGTTGTGCTTCCGCGCGAAGCGCGTGTGCTCGTCGACATCGCCGTCGCTCGCGAGCACGATGTTCACCGGCGTCGATTCGCTCGCCTGCAGCGACGGCAACAGCGGCAGCAGCTTCTTGCAGACGGGGCACGTCGGCGACAGGAAGAACAGCAGCGTCGCCTTGCCCGACGCGTCGATGCCGCCGACCTTCACCTGCGCGCCGCGAATGTCGGTCAGCTCGAACGTCGGCGCGATCGCACCGACCGCCGGCCCCTTGTCGATCATCAGCGCGCCGGCCGGCATGATGCGTTCGTACAGGATGCCGATCTGGCGCACGAGCGCGAGACAGATCGCGCCGAGCGCGAGGACGGCTATCCACAGCAAAGCGGTGGAAACGGTGAGAGCGGTTTGCATCATGAATTCCTCAGGTGGGAAAGGCGCGGTACGTTGGCGAGCAGCACATCGACGGTGAGCAGTGCGCAGACGATCAGCAGCACGGAGAAGAACAGCGTCAGGTAGTCGAACCACACGACCGCGCGGGTGCCCGGTTCGACGAGCGCGGTCGCGGCCAGCGCGACAAGCAGCAGCACGCGGCCGACATGCAGCCAGCCGATGCCGCGCGGCGCATCCGTGCGTGCTGCCGTGAAGCCGGAACAACCGCAGTCGATGTCGGTGTGGCCGCGCAGCAGGTTGATCGCGATGCCGGCGGCGAACGCCAGGAGCAACGCGATCAGGCCGAGCGCGCCGGCCGTGCGCGTATCGGGAAACAGCAGCGCCGCGGCGCCGACGGTTTCCGCGAGCGGAATCGCGAACGCGACGGGCGCGGTCAGCGCATCGGGCAGCAGCCGGTAGCCGGCGAGCGCCTGGCGAAACGCCGCGGGCCGGCGCATCTTCGCGAAGGCACCGAGCAACACGACGACGGCCGCGCCGGCCTGCGCGCTGGTGGCGAGTACGGGATCGAGCGTCATCGCGGCCTCACGGGTTGACGAGCAGCGACGACGTATTGCCGATCTGCTTCTCGACGTTCTGCAGCCGGCCGGTGCGCGCATCCATCACGACGAGGTCGGACGTCGCCGTCAGCCCGTAGAACAGCGGCTTGTCGTCCTCGCTGACCTGGATCGACACAAGCGGATCGACCTTCTGCTGCGCGAGATCCCAGCGCGCGACGCGCTGCTTCGACTTCAGGTCGACCACCCACACCTGCGTGCCTGGATCCTTGTGCGAACCGTCGACACCCTTGTGCATCAGCACGTAGTAGCGGTTCTGCTTCGCCTGCACGGCCGTCTGCTGCATGCCGCCCGGACGCCAGCCTTCGGCGCGCTCGGCGTCCGTCAGCAGCGGCCACGGCTTGCCGAACGCCGGCTTGTCGCCGCTGAAATCGGCGCTGCGCACGTTGCCGCCGTACGTCGTGAACAGATAGTCGCCGTGGTACCGCGACGCATTCACGAACGCCGGATCCTTGTCGACGTCGATGAACGCATCCGACATCACGCGCTTCGTTTCCTTGCCGTTCGCGTCGAGCGTGACGGTCAGCGCCTTGCCGCTTTCGCACAGCGCGGTGAAGCGGTCATTCCCGGACGGATACGCGAGCACGCAAGCGGCCGTGTCGATCTCGGAGAGCACCTTCTTCGAAACCGCGTCGATCACCGTCACCGATGCGGCCGGCGTGATGTTCGCGACGTACAGCCGCTTGCCGTCGGTGCTGAACGCGGTGTTGTACGGCGACGGCACATGCTGCCCGTGCTTCGGCGGGATCACGATCTCGCCCGCGTGATCGAGCGTCGTGTTGTCCGTCATCTCGACGACGTCGGTGCGCGTGCCGTGCGAGCCGCGCGAGAAGTAGGTCGTTGCGACGAAGCTCGTCTTGTGGTCGGGTGAAATCGCGAAGCCGGGGCCGAAGCCGCCGTCGATCTGGCCGAGCAGCTTCTTTGCGTCGGCGTCGTACACGTAGATGCGCCCGTCGGTCATCGACGGCATCGAGATGTCGACGATATAGACCTCGTGCGGATGCCACGGCGGCATCTTCTGCACGACCAGCTCCTCCGGCTTTTCCGTCGCTTGCGCATTGCCGATCCATGCCGCCGCGAACGCCAGCGTCGCCGCGAGCGCCGCGGTTCGTCGCCTTGTCCTCATGTCGCCTCCAGTTGGGGATTCACGTGATGTGGGGCGACTGTAGTTCGACAATAAATGCCGTCAGCACCCGGACCGGCAACGCGTGCGTGCCGATTCGGGATATTGGAAATGCACGTGAAAGGCGCCTGCGCCCGCGGCTTCCGACCCTCTGACCCATGCGCGCCGAATCGCACTCCTCCTTATTGCGCCGACCGCGCGGTCGGTTTAATCTTGCGCGGTCCTGCTCGACATCCCCGGAGGCGCTGTGTTCGTGTTCCACGAGAAGTTCGACGACGCGGACCGGCATGCCGAGGCGCTGCGCGGCTGGAACCAGCGCTACGACCAGATCGGTTCGGGCTCGTACCGCAGCGCCGTCAAGCACGCCGTGCTCGACGGCATGCAACTGTTTCAGGAAGCCGCGAACGTTCGCATCATCCAGCGCGGCCGGCTCCCGCCCGGCCATACGGTATTCGGCATGCCGCTCACCGGCTCCGGCGCGTTCGCATTCGGTGGCGCGCGCATCGAACGCGGCACGATGGTGATGGCGCGCGGCGGCGCGCCGTTCGAACTGCATTCGCCCGACGACATGTCGCTGATCGGCGTCGTCGTCGATGCCGCACTGACGCAGCAGATCGAGGATGCGGCCGATGTGCGGCTCGACGAAACCACGCTGCGGCGCGGCGTCGTCGACATGCCGACCGCCGTGCTGATGCGCGCGAGCCTGCAGGTCGCGACGCAGCTCGAACGCGTGCTCGCGGCGCCCGACGCGTTCGTCGACGCGCGCGCGCAGTGCGAACTGCGCGGCGACATCGGCAACGTGCTCGTCGATCTCCTCACGTACCGGATGCCCGAACCGCCGAACCGGCTCACGCACGCGTGCCGCGCCGACATCGTGCGCCGCGTGCACGACCATGTGATCGAGCACCCCGAGGCGCCGGTCGACATCCTGAGCCTGTGCGCGCAGCTGCGCGTGAGCCGGCGCACGATGCAGAACAGCTTCCAGTCGGTCGTGCAGACCAGCCCGCTGAACTACGTGCGCTCGCTGCGCCTGTCGCAGGTGCGGCGCATGCTGCTCGACACGCGGCAGGCCGACCTGCCGATCAGCGACGCGGCCGCGCGCTGGGGCTTCATCCATCTCGGGCATTTCGCGAACGCGTACAAGGCCCAGTTCGGCGAGCTGCCGTCGACCACCGCGCGCCGGTCCGTGCGCGCCGCAAAAACACGCTGAACCCCGCAAAACCCGCGATAATCTCCCGCTGACCGTTCGGCGACTGCGAACCGGCCGCGGCGTGTGCCCGTCCGATCGCCGCCCCCGCACTGCGTGACGACCACCGGATTCCATCCCCTGCCCCGATGCCCGAGGATTTCCACTTCCTGTTGCTGCCCGGCTTCTCCGCGCTCGGCTTCATGTCCGCGGTCGAACCGCTGCGCGTCGCGAACCGCTTCCGCACCGAGCTCTATCGCTGGCACGTGATCAGCGCCGACGGCGCGCCCGTCGCCGCGAGCAACGGCATTCCGGTCGCCGCCGAAGCCGCGTGCGCGGACGTCGCGCAGGTCGATACGGTGTTCGTCGTCGCGGGTTTCGATCCGCTCGTGTGCTACACGCGCGCGCTCGGCGACTGGCTGCGCCGCCAGCACCGGCACGGCGCGACACTCGGCGGGATCGACACGGGCAGCTTCGTGCTCGCGGAAGCCGGGCTGTTCGACGCGTCGCAGCCGCTCACGCTGCACTGGGAAGCGCTTGCCGCGTTCCGCGAGCGCTATCCCGGCCTGAACGCGACGCAGGAGCTGTTCGAGATCGACGAACGGCGCATCACGTGCGCGGGCGGCACCGCATCGATCGACATGATGCTCGACCTGATCGGGCGCCGGCACGGCGCCGATCTCGCGGCGGCGATCTCCGAGCAATTCGTCGTCAGCCGCATCCGGCAGCGCTCGGACAGCCAACGGCTCGAAATCGCCGCGCGCTACGGCGTGCACAACCGCAAGCTGATCCAGGTGATCGGCACGATGCAGCGGCACATGGAAAATCCGCTCGGCTCCGATGCGCTCGCGCAGGACGTATCGATCACGCGGCGCCAGCTCGAACGGCTGTTCAGCGCGACGCTGAACGACACACCGACGCGCTTCTACCTGAACCTGCGCCTCGATCGTGCTCGCGAGCTGCTGCAGCAGACCGACATGAGCATCACGTCGGTCTGCGTCGCGTGCGGGTTCGAATCGCCGTCGCATTTCTCGCGAACGTATCGCGCGCGCTTCGGCGTGAGCCCACGCAGCGACCGACGCGCGACGCGCTGATCGTCGCGGCTTTTAATCACAATCCGGCGCGGTATTACGCGTTCCAGCAGCGCTTCCCGCCGTTCGCTGAACAATGCCGGCGATTGATCGACGGACCGAAGCGATCATCGAAAATAATTTGCAATGTCGTTGAAAATATTCTGTAACATATCCTGAAATTAGATAGGCAGCCTAACGAGACGCGCTTGGGTTCGATGCACATCGAGCCGCGCGGGCTGCCCACCGATATCGATTCCGATCCGAGGGGTATGACATGACGATGCTCGATTCGCCGTCGCCGCACCTGCCTGCCGTTCGCTTCTCCACTTCTTTTCCCGCCTATTTCTTTTCGACCTGACATTTAGGTTTCCTAAGTCAGTCGACACCCCAACACCGCTTCGTCGCTCCGGTTCCATCGAACCGGCGCGCGGGCCGTGTCGTGCCTGCGCGCCACGAGCGCGCGGGCGTGTCCAACCGTTGAGATGAGGATCACGTATGCAGACATCACGCAAAGCATTGCCGCTCGCCCTGGGTCTCGCGCTCGGTTTCGGCATCGTCGGCGGCACCTCGGCCGATACGAAAGTCTCGAACCCGCAAGCAACGAGCCTGCGCGAAAGCCTGACGCGCGGCGTCGCGCCGCCGGCCACGAAAGCCGATACGGCCGGCGGACAGTTCCGTGCGGACGGCGTCGCCGTCACGCTGTACAACCCCGCGTATCGCGTGAAGAAGGCCGCCACGACGCCCGGCGCCACCGCGCGCGACTTCGTCGCGTCGCAGGCCACGCAGCTCGGGCTCGACCCGGCCGCGCTCGCGAGCCTCGTCGTCACGTCGGAGCGCAACGACGCCGACTTCACCGTCGTGCGCCTGCAGCAGCAGGCAGCCGGGCTGCCCGTGTACGGCAGCGACATCGCGGTGACGATCGCGAAGGACGGCCGCATCCTGTATGTGGCGAGCAACACGATCAACGGCGTGGTCGCGACATCGCGCAAGTCGCAGGCCGTCGACCAGCAACAAGCGCTCGACCGTGCCCGCGCGTATCTCGGCGTGAGCGGCTTCACGAATCTGGACGCGCAACTCGTCGCGTTCGTCGACAAGACCGGCACGCACACCGCGTGGAAGGTGCGCGGCCGCCCGCAGGACGGCCCGAAGGGCGACTGGGAACTGCTGATCGACTCGGGCAGCGGCGAAGTGCTGCGCGCCGAGGACAAGGCGTTCTACGCCACCGACGGCACCGGCTTCGTGTTCCGGCCCGACCCGCTGTCGTCGACGAAGAGCAGCTACGGCAGCGCGGGCTACAAGGACAGCAACGACGCCGATTCGTCGCAGCTCACCGCCGCGCGCGTGCGCGTGACGCTGAAGGATCTCGCGCAGTCGGGCTCGCGCTATTCGCTGTCGGGCCCGTACGCGGTGTGCGTCGATTTCGATGCGCCGCTCGACAAAGCGTGCCCCGTGCAGTCGACGCCCGCGTTCGAGTTCACGCGCGGCAACCTGTATTTCGAGGCCGTGAACGCGTACTACCACATCGACACGTTCCTGCGCTACGTGAACCAGACGCTCGGCATCAAGGCACTGCCGTACCAGTACACGGGCGGCGTGCAGTACGACCCGCACGGCGAATCGGGCGACGACAACTCGTCGTACTCGTCGAGCAGCGGCCGGCTGACGTTCGGGCAAGGCGGCGTCGACGATGCGGAAGATGCGGACGTCGTGATTCACGAGCTCGGCCACGGCATCCACGACTGGGTGACGAACGGCGGCCTGTCGCAGCAGGAAGGGCTGTCCGAAGGCACGGGCGACTATCTCGCCGCTGCGTACAGCCGCGACTTCAACCAGTGGAGCCCGTCGGATGCGCAGTACCACTGGGTCTACAACTGGGACGGCCACAACGAGTTCTGGGGCGGCCGCGTGACCAACTGGAACGTCGGACGCACCTATGCGCAGGCGCGCGGCGCGGAGATCCATACGGCCGGCCAGTACTGGGCCTCGTGCAACCTCGTCGCGCGCGACGCGATCGGCGCGCAGGCGATGGACAAGGCGTTCCTGAAGGGGCTGTCGATGACGAACAGCTCGACCAACCAGAAGGCCGCCGCGCAGGCCGTGCTGACGGCCGCCTCCGCGCTCGGCTACAGCAACGCGCAGCTCACCGCGATCGGCAATGCGTACAACAAGAGCTGCACGTACGGCGTGACCGTGCCGCAGAAATCGTAATCCCGCAGCAGGCGGGGGCGCATCGCACGACCTGCGGCACGCCCTCTTCCTCGACATCGCTACCCTCACGAGATCGAACATGCCTACTCTGAAATTGACCCGCCTGAGCGCCGCGCTGGGCGGCATGCTGCTGACCGCCGCCGCGCACGCGACGCCCGTGTGGATCACGCTCGGCGACGCGTCGTTCCGCCAGCTTCAACGCATCGATGCGAGCGCAACCGCGCAATACAGCACGACCGTCGACGCCGGCAAGTCGGCCGACGGCACCGCGCGCCGCGAAACCGTTCACGTCGTCGAGATCGACGACGCGCGGCTCGGCGAACTGGCTCACGCAGTCCACCATACGCGCGGCCACGGGCCCGGTTACGTCGTGCACGATTCGTTCGACGAAGCACGCCAGGCGCTGCAGCCGTTGCCTGCCGCGCTCGCGAAGCAGGCGGCCGCACCCGTGTTCAAGGCATCGAACGCGCCGCAGATCAGCACCTGGATCCAGCAACTGCAGGCCAGCAACATCGTCGGCACGATCACGTCGCTGTCCAGCTTCACGAACCGCTACTACACGACATCGCACGGCGTCGCCGCATCGGACTGGCTCGCGCTGCAGTGGAAGCAACTCGCGGGTTCGCGTGCCGACATCACCGTCGAGCAATTCGCGCACACGGGCTTCCCGCAGAAATCCGTAATCCTGACGATCCGCGGCAGCGATCCCGCCGCGGGCACCATCGTGCTGGGCGGCCACCTCGATTCGACCGTCGGCCGCACGACGGAAAACACGCGCTCGCCCGGCGCGGACGACGATGCGTCGGGTATCGCGAGCCTCACCGAAGCGCTGCGCGTGCTGCTCGCGAACAACTACCGGCCGAAGCGGACGATCAAGGTCATCGGGTATGCGGCCGAGGAAGCCGGGCTGCTCGGCTCGAAGGCGATCGCGAAACAGTTCCGCGCGCAGAATGCGAACGTGGTCGGCGTGCTGCAGCTCGACATGACGAACTACAAGGGCGATCCGAAGGACATTTACCTGATCACCGACTACACGAACGCGGCGCAGAACACCTACCTGACGAATCTGGCGAAGACCTACCTGCCGGAACTCGCGATCGGCACGTCGCAGTGCGGGTATGCGTGCTCGGATCACGCGTCGTGGAATGCGCAGGGTTATCCGGCGTCGTTCCCGTTCGAAGCCGACCAGAACGACAGCCCGTATATCCATACCGTGAACGACACGCTGGAGAACTCGGATCGCCAGGCGAACCATGCGCTGAAGTTCGGCAAGCTGGCGCTGGCCTATGCGGTCGATCTCGGCGGGGATGGCGGTACGGCCGTGAAGCCCTGACGGCGCGCTGACGGATCGTTTGTCGGTCCATCCGTCCGTCCGGAAACGAAGGAAGCGTGTGCGCATCGTTCGCACACGCTTCTTTCCCGACGATTCCGGTCAGCATTCCGTCGAGACGCATGCACTAACAACCTTCGTGGAAGCCTTCATGGCAAGCCACCTGCCGCTCGATCGACTCGATCGAACCGGACGCGCGCGCGCATCCGGATAGAATCGTCACTCGACCACTCCGCTACACGCCTCCCGCCATGATCGACACCTCCCGCTCCATCGACGACCTGTCGCCCGCTCGCGTCACGACCGCCTTCGACCTGCCCGGCCATACGACCGTCCGCTCGCTCGGCGTCGCACAGGGCATCATCGTGCGCTCGCGCTCGATCGTCGGCTCGTTCGGCGCATCGCTGCAGACGATCTTCGGCGGCAACATCACACTCTATACGTCGCTGTGCGAGAAGGCTCGCCAGCACGCATTCGACAAGATGCTCGACGATGCGCGCAAGCTCGGCGCGAACGCGATCGTCGCGATGCGCTACGACTCGACCGAGATCGGCGCGGGCGTGACGGAAGTCATCTGCTACGGCACGGCCGTGCGCGTGACGCAGGACGCGTGATGCGCGTCAGACGTCGCGCTCGAGCGATTTCATGTTCGTGAGCTGCGGAAACAACCGCATCCATGCGAGCGCGACCGCGATCGTCGCGGCGCCGCCGACGACGATCGCCGTCGGCGCGCCCCACCATGCGGCCGTCACGCCCGATTCGAATTCGCCGAGCTGATTCGACGTGCCGATGAACAGCGAATTGACCGCGCTCACGCGGCCGAGCATGTCGTCGGGCGTGCGAAGCTGCACGAGCGACAGGCGCACGACGACGCTGACCACGTCCGACGCGCCAAGCGCGGCCAGCGCCACGAGCGACAGCGCGAAGTGCCGCGACACCCCGAACACGATCGTCGCGATACCGAACGCGATCACGCCACCGAACATCGCTCGGCCCGGCCGCCCCTTCAGCGGAAAACGCGTGAGCCACAGCGTGCCCGCGAGCGCACCGACCGCGGGTGCCGCACGCAGCGCGCCGAGCCCCCACGGGCCGACCTGCAGGATATCGCGCGCGTAGATCGGCAGCAGCGCGGTCGCGCCGCCGAACAGCACCGCGAACAGGTCGAGCGACAGTGCGCCGAGGATCGCCGGTTCGCGCCGGATGAACACGATCCCGGAGAACACCGAACGCAACGTGACCGGCTCGCGTGCGGGCGGCGCGCTGCGCAGCGGAATCGTGCCGCTCAGCATCGCCGCGATCGCGAACGCCACGACGCTCGTGCCGAACGCGGCGGGCGCACCGACTCCGTAAAGCAAGCCGCCGAACGCGGGCCCGAGGATCTGCGCAGCCTGGTTGGCCGACGTCGACAGCGCGGTTGCGCGCGGCAGGTCGGTGCGCGGCACCACGGCCGGCAGCAGCGACGACACCGACGGCGACTCGAACGCGCGGGCCGTGCCGACGATCGCCGCGAGCGCATACACGGCCGGCGCGGCCAGCCATCCTTGCACGGCACCGAGCAGGAACACGCCGGCGGCCAGCGCCTCGACGCCCTGGCAGATCGTCGCGATACGCCGGCGGTCGTAGCGGTCGGCTACCTGCCCGACGACGAGCGTCAGCGCGAACATCGGCACGAACTGCGCGAGGCCGACGAGACCGAGCGCGAAGGCGCTGTGCGTAAGCGCATAGACATACCAGCCGATCGCGACCGACAGGATCTGGAATGCCAGGGACGACATCACGCGCGTGCCCCAGAAGCGCTGGAACGGTGCGTGACGGAACAGGTTCGCGGGTAACGGGGATAAAGGACTGGGGTCGGGCACGGAGTCGGTCATCGAGGTCTGGGCAGTCGGCGCTACGCGCCGGTACCGTTCGGGAAAGCGACTGCGCACGCTGAGGCGTGCGCGCGACAACGGTGCCGACGCGGCCAAATCGCGATGATATGCCAACCGCGGAAAACGGGCCGGGGACATGCCCGGCAACATCGTCCGGACATCGGGGATGACAGTTCCGGCGGTCGCGTTGATCGCCGCCGCCGGAGGGGGCTCGGGCACCGGATCTTCCGATGCAGGCGGCCCGCAGGCTTCACCGCGGCGGGATGCCCGTATCGGTCGAGCCGATGCCGATGCCGATGCCGAACAGGCGTTGACCTTCCTGGGTGTCCTCGACTCTCCAGCCCTGGGCGCTCAACACTTCCCGAATCCGGTCGGCTTGCGCCCAGTCCTTGTCCGCCCTCGCGCGCTCACGATCGCCGAGCAACACGCGAACGTGTTCCGGCATGTCGAACGCAACCGGCCTCCATTCGCGCAAACCGAGGCCGAGCACGTCGTCGAAGCTGTCCACGGTCGCTTTCAAGGTTGCGGGTGGCAGGTTGCTCCTGGCCAGATCCCAGAGCACCGCGAGCGCCCTGGGCAGATTCAGGTCGTCGTTCACTTCCGCGTCGAATCGCGCGGAAAAATCCGTATCGATGCGCCCTCCGTCCGGCCAGCCGGCATAGAGGTGCCGAAGCCGGTTCAACGCGGTGTGTGCCGCATCGAGAGACGCCCACGTGAAATGCAGCTTGCTGCGGTAATGGGCGGTCAGGCACAGGTAACGGTACGCGAGCGGATCGACATTCCGGCTCTGCAAGGCCTGCAGACGGACGAAATCGCCGCTCGACTTCGACATCTTCGTATCGGCGTCGAGCGTCAGGAAGTGCCCGTGCATCCAGTAATTCGCGAGTCGCGTGCCGTGGGCCGCCCGAGTCTGCGCGATCTCGTTGCTGTGATGCACGGCGATATGATCCTCGCCGCCGCAATGGATATCGAACAACGTCCCGAGATACTTCGCCGACATCGCCGAGCATTCGATATGCCAGCCCGGAAAGCCGCGCCCCCACGGGCTATCCCATTCCATTTGCCGCTTGACGCCGGCCGGGCTGAACTTCCACAACGCAAAATCCGTGATGCTCCGCTTCTCGCCCAGCGCTACCCGCTTGCCCGCCTGCAACCCTTCGCGATCCAGCCGCGCGAGATAACCGTAGTCGTCCTGCCGACTGGTGTCGAAGTAGAGGCCATCGTCCGTCCGATAGACGTAGCCGGCCCGGTCGAGCGTATCGATGAACGCAATCTGTTCGGCGATGTGATCCGTGGCACGGCACCAGACCGTCGGCTCGAGCAGGTGGAGCATGCGCCAGTCCCGGACGAAAGCGTCGGTGTAGCGCCGGGCGATGGCCCACGCCGATTCGCCGGTCCGACGGCTCCCCTTTTCCATCTTGTCTTCGCCTTCGTCCGCATCCGAAGTCAGGTGGCCGACATCGGTGATATTGACGACGTGCCGGACCTCGTATCCGTTGCGCATCAGTACGCGCCGCAGGAGGTCCTCGAACACGTAGGTTCTCAGGTTGCCGATGTGGGCATCGTCGTAGACCGTGGGGCCGCAGCAGTACATGCCGACCTGCCCGGCACGGATTGGCGTGAACGGGCGCACGGTACGCGACCAGGTGTCATACAGCGCAAGCGGCATCGAGTTTCTCCGTCCCGAAAGTGTCGGCCCAAAAACAAAAAGGCCGCCTGTTTTGCATCACAGGCGGCCGGAAGGCGATTGCTTGAAAGTTTAGCGAGTTCGCTAGACGCAATTTCCCCCTGGCACGTTCTGACAACATGCACGGATCAGCGAGGAGAGGAAATGGGCGCGATTAAGCATGCGGACGATGCTAGCGCCTATGGACGGCACGGGTCAATACCATCGAGCGGCCGATCCCGGTGACGATGCCGGTGCGGTGGCCAGGCAGCCGGCCTTGACCGGACGGATCTCATGCCGGCTCACACCCGTCAAGCAAAA
Source organism: Burkholderia cepacia (assembly GCF_001039005.1). GTDB lineage: Bacteria > Pseudomonadota > Gammaproteobacteria > Burkholderiales > Burkholderiaceae > Burkholderia > Burkholderia theae. Next base: position 99,575 of record NZ_LDWR01000009.1, on the reverse strand, counting down.
AAAAGCGCGAACCACAGTTCGCGCCAAAGAGAGACCTCGCTGAAGACGTCGCTGCTCCAAACCACCCTGCTCAGAACGAATGCCGCATCCCGATCCGCACGTCGGCCTGCGTCTGCGTCGTCGACGGCGTGAAGCTGTAGCCGATCACCGCATCGACGCCCTGCGACGCGCGCAGGTAATCGCCGGAGATGTACACGTCCGTGCGCTTCGACAGCATGTAGTGCAGGCCCGCCGTGCCCTGGTTCCAGTGATGGCCTTCGAAGCGCGTGTGCTGGTAACCCGCGATCAGGCTCAGCGCCGGCGTGAACTGGTACGAGCCGCCGCCTTCATACACCTGCATGTGCGACGACTGGCCGAAGCCCTTGATCGTCGTGTACGAGAAGTTGGCGTCGAGCGTCAGCTTGTCGATCGTGTAGCTCGAGCCGATGCCGAACGTGCCCTGGCTGTCGACGTCCATCGGCGTGTTCGCAAACAGGTCGGTGCGCGCGCCGGTCGCCGGATCGACGGTGACGGTCTGCTGGCCGAGGAACGTGTGCGTGCCGATCATCGCGTACGGGTCAAACGCATAGATGCCGTTCGGGTTGTTCAGGCGCGTGTACGCGGCGCCGATCGAGAAGTCGCCCTTCGTGAAGCTCGCGCCCGCGCTCCATGCGCTGTTGCGATGGAAGTTGCCCGCGACGTTGCCGAACGAGTACATCGCACCGAACTTGAAGCCGCTGAGATCGTTCGACAGGAACTTCACCGAATTCGGCAGGCGGTCGCCGTTGAAGCGGTCGAAGTCGCCCTGGTGGATCGCATAACCGCTGCCCCACGCCGAGATGTTGTAGATCGACACGAGTTCGTTCGTGATGTCGAGCTGGTTGCCGAACGACAGCGTGCCCCAGTCGTTCTGCAGGCCGACATACGCCTGCCGGCCGAACTCCGAGCCACCGAAGCCGAGTTGCCCGGTGCCGAGGCGGAAGCCGCTTTCGAGGGTGAACACCGCCTTCAGGCCACCGCCCAGGTCTTCCGTGCCCTTCAGGCCGAAGCGGTTCCCGTACGCGACGCCGTCGTCGAACTTGACCACGTGCGAGCCGCCGGTGTTGTTCACATACGTGATGCCCGCGTCGAGAATCCCGTACAGCGTCACGCTGCTCTGGGCATGCCCGATGGCGGGAATGCTGGCCGCGCATGCAAGCGCGGCGGCTACGGCGACTTTCGTGTGCTTCATTATCGACCACCCTCCCTGAACCGTTCGATGGAAAGAACCTCGTCCCGGCGCGTACCCCGATGCGCCGGTGGATTCGAATTCAGTGCGCCCGCTGGCTCCGGCATTTCGTTTTTCGCAATAACGCAGCCATTGGCGAAAAATACAAACCCATATTTCGGGTCACCCGTCTGAAGGCGACACCAAATGGTCACGATGCGACCGGTCGGGAAAACACGTAGACAGGCGGCGCGGCAAAAACCGGCCGCCAGAGGGGTGGTCAATGGCTGTCGAGGGCCGCGCGCACGGCCGGCAGGCCCGGTGCGCCGGCGGCGGTCGTCACGCCATCCAGCCAGCCGGCGACCAGCGCCGGGTCGGCCTTCAGCGCATGCTGCGCCGCAAGTGCGGGCGAGGTTTTGTGGTCGAGCATGTCGGCGATCATCCGGTTCTCGACGTCGACGGAGAACGTCATCTGCCGGAACAGCCGCGCCAGGTTCGCGCACTGGCCGGCAAACCCGGCACGCGTAACCGTGTTGACCGTCGCGCCACCGTAGTTCGGGCCGAAATAGGTATCGCCGCCGGACAGGTAGGTCAGGTGGAACTTCGTGTTCATCAGGTGCGGCTCCCAGCCGAGAAACACGATCCAGCGCTTGTCGCGCACCGCGCGCTCGACCTGCGTGAGCATGCCCGTCTCGCTCGATTCGACGAGCGACCAGTTCGCCGGGCCGAGCGCATGGTCGGACAGCATCCGCTTGATGTTCTGGTTCGCGGGCGCACCGGGCTCGATCCCGTAGATCTTGCCGCCGAAGCGATCGGCGTAGCGCGCGAGATCGGCGAACGTATGCACGCCCGCGGCCGCCACGTAGTCGGGCACGGCGAGCGTGAACTTCGCGCCGCTCAGGTTCGCGTGCAGCACGTCGATCGACTTCTCGTCGACGAACGGCTTCACGAGCGGCGCCTGCGCGGGCATCCAGTTGCCGAGGAACACGTCGACCTGCCCTTTCTTGAGCCCCTGGTACGTGATCGGCACCGACAGGTTCGCCACGTCCTGCCGGTAGCCAAGCGCCTTCAGCACGACGCCCGCCATCGCGTTCGTCGCGTCGATGTCGGTCCAGCCGGGCGCCGCCATCTTCACGTCGCCGCACGTCTGCGGGTCGGCCCCGTGCGCGCCCTGCGTCGTCATCAGGCAGGCGGCCGCGGCAAGCGCCGCGCCGATCCGGATTGCTGTTTTGCATTGCCGTTCCATCGTCCGCTTCCTCCGTCGTTCGTTCAGGTTCGCGATGCGGGACACTCAGCGCCCGACACGCGGAAAACGCGCCATCGCCTCGAGCGTGTCGAGTTCGATGTGATTGCGCATGTAACGCTGGCTCGCGTCGGTGAACGGCTGCCAGTCCCACGCGTGGATGCGGCCCTGCGTCGTCGCCGCGTAATGGAAGCGCCGGCGCCGCTGGCTCGCGCGCACCTGCCGGTCGAGTTCGGGCAGGTTCCAGCGTTGCGCGGCTTGCGCACGGAACGCGGCGAGCACGTTGGCGGCTTCCGGTGTGCCGGCCAGGTTCGTCAGCTCGCGCGGGTCGTCCGCGACGTTGTAAAGCTGGTCGGGATCGGCCGGGCAATGCACGTACTTCCAGTCGCCGCGGCGAATCATCACGACCGGCGCGACCGCGCCTTCCGCGAGGTATTCGCCGAGCGCGACATCGTGCGCAGGCGTGCCGTGCAGGTGCGGCACGAGGCTCGCACCGTCGACAGGGTCGGGCCAGCCTCCGGCGGGCGCTGCGCCGGCCAGGTCGACGAGGGTCGGCAGCAGGTCGACGTGCGACACGGGGCCGTGCACGCGCGCAGCGTTGAAACGGCCCGGCGCATGGACGATCAGCGGCACGCGGCAGCCGCCTTCGAAGAACGTCATCTTGTACCAGAGCCCGCGCTCGCCGAGCATGTCGCCGTGGTCCGACGTGACGATCACGATCGTGTCGTCGGCGAACCCGCACTGCTCGAGCGCAGCCAGCACGCTGCCGAACTGCGTGTCGACGTAGGACGTCGCGCCGTAGTACGCACGGCGCGCGGCGCGGATCTGCGCGTCGGTCGGCGGCGTGCGGTCGTTCTCGCAGACGAAGCGCAGCCGCTGCGAATGCGGGTCGCTGTCCGCCGCGCCGAGCCGCACGGCCGGCATGTCGATCTCGTCGTCGCGGTACAGGTCCCAGTATTCGCGCGTGATCGCATACGGGTCGTGCGGATGGGTCAGCGACACGACCATGCAGAACGGCCGTGCATCGTGGCCGGCCGCGCGTTCGCGCGCGACGTCGTACAGCTTCTGCTTCGCGGCGAACGTGACCTCGTCGTCGAAATCGAGCTGGTTGGTGCGCACGCACGGGCCGGCCTCCAGCACCGAACTCATGTTGTGATACCAGCTCGGCCGCTCGGCCGGGCTGTCCCAGTCGGGCACCCAGCCGAAATCGGCCGGATAGATGTCGGTCGTGAGCCGCTCCTCGAAGCCGTGCAGCTGGTCGGGCCCGCAAAAATGCATCTTGCCGGACAGCATCGTCCGGTAGCCGCCCGCGCGCAGGTAGTGCGCGAACGTCAGCGTTTGCGCCGGCAATTCGGCGGCGTTATCGTAGGCGCCGATCCCCGATGGCAGCTTGCCGGTCAGCAGCGAGAAACGCGACGGCGCGCACAGCGGGCTCGCGCAGTACGCGGCGTCGAACACCACGCCTTGCGCGGCGAGCCGGTCGAGCGTCGGCGTGCGCGCGACGCGGTTGCCGTACGCCGGCAGCGCGAACGGCGTGAGCTGGTCGGCCATCAGGATCAGGATGTTGGGTGTCGGGTTCGTCATCGGCGGTCGTGGGGAAAGCGGTGTTCGAATGGAACGGCGCGCCGCTCGGGCAGCGAGACGTCCGGCATGACGGACGCGGCCCGCAGAAAGTGCCGCGCGTGCCCGTCGCGACTGGCTAGAATCGCGGAAGGCCGGGTGCTGCGGCCGTGAAGCGCGCGTGCCGTGCCGTCCGATGCACTATCACCCGCCCGAATTCGGGCGGGTAGGCGTCCTGCCCTTATGGGGCCATTAGAGGGGCTTATGTCGAAATCCGAACCGTTACCGTCGATGCAGGCGCTGCGCGCGTTCGAATCGGCTGCCCGGCTCGCGAGCTTCACGGCCGCCGCGCGCGAGCTCGGCTCGACGCAGCCGGCGGTGAGCCAGCAGGTGTTCCAGCTCGAGGCCGAGCTCGGCGTGCCGCTGTTCGAGCGCAGCCCGCGCGGCGTCACGCTGACGGCCGACGGCGAGTGCCTGTACGAAGCCGTGCGGCTGAGCCTCGACACGCTGCGCGGCGCCACCGCGACGCTGCGCGCGCGCCGCGAGCATGGCGCGCTCACGATCGTCACCGACTTCGGCTTCGCGACCTACTGGCTGATGCCGCGCCTGGCGGGCCTGAAGCGCGTGATGCCGGATGTCGACGTGCGCGTGGTCACGTCACAGGATTACGACGCGCAGCGCGACCACGGCGACATCGCGATCCTGTTCGGCGACGGCCACTGGCCGTCGTGCACGGCTGCGCGGCTCTTCCCCGAATCCGTCACGCCCGTGTGCTCGCCCGCGTTCCGCAATGCGCACCCGCACGTCGCGCGGGCCGACCAATTGCTCGCGCTGCCGCTGCTGCACGTGCAGCCGACGCGCCCCGAGCGCTGGCTGTCGTGGTCCGGCTGGTTCGACGCGCACGGCCTCGACACGGCCGCCGCCGCGCGCGGCGTGACTTTCAACAGCTACGCGCTCGTGATCCACGCGGCGCTGCTCGGCGAAGGCGTCGCGCTCGGCTGGTCGCCGCTCGTCGACGAGCTCGTCGCGTCCGGCCAGCTCGTGAAGCTCGTCGACGCGCCCGTCGTCACATCGCGCGGCTACTTCCTGGTGCGGCCGCCGCAACGGCCCGAGCCGGACGCGACCCACGTGTTCCGGCGCTGGCTGCTCGACGCGTGCGCGAGCGCCTGACGCGCCGAGCCTGCCCCCTCCGCGCGCTGGCGCGCCGATACCAGCCACACGGCGCGTTGGTTCTATCCTCCCCAAAATCGTCCTGATTTACTTGAGCCTCCCGCCAACCGCGCGGCGCGGCGCTTTCGTGCGCCGCCGCACGGCCGTGCGCCCCATGCAAACCGAGGAGTCTCATGACCGCCGAGCACCGCCCCGATCAATTCGTCCTGACACTGTCGTGCCCGAGCGCGGCCGGCCAGGTCGCCGCCGTCGTCGGCTTTCTCGATCGCCATCGCTGTTATGTCGATGCGCTGAACGTGTTCGACGACGATCTCAGCAACCGTTTCTTCGTGCGCTGCGTCTTTCATCCGACGGATGAAACGCTGCAGATCGACGCGCTGCGCCAGGAGTTCGCGCCGATCGCGGCCGCGCTCGGCGGCCACGACGGCGACATGCAATGGGCGATCCACGACGTGAACGCGCGGCCGAAAGTGATGATCATGGTGTCGAAGCTCGAGCACTGCCTCGCGGACCTGCTGTTCCGCTGGCGGATGGGCGAACTGAAGATGGATATCGTCGGCATCGTGTCGAACCATCCCGACTTCGAGCCGCTCGCCGCGCAGCACGGGCTGCCGTTCCGGCATTTCCCGATCACTGCCGACACCAAGGCGCAGCAGGAAGCGCAGTGGCTCGACTTCTTCGAATCGAGCGGTGCCGAGCTCGTGATCCTCGCGCGCTACATGCAGGTGCTGTCGCAGGAAACGAGCGCGAAACTCGCGAACCGCGCGATCAACATCCATCACTCGTTCCTGCCCGGCTTCAAGGGCGCGAAACCGTATCACCAGGCGCATGCGCGCGGCGTGAAGCTGATCGGCGCGACCGCGCACTTCGTCACCGACGATCTCGACGAAGGCCCGATCATCGAGCAGGTCGTCGAGCGCGTCGATCACGCGCTGCGGCCGGAGCAGCTGCTCGCGGTGGGGCGTGACGTCGAATCGATCACGCTCGCGCGTGCAGTGAAGGCATTCATCGAGCGACGCGTGTTTTTGAACGGCGATCGGACGGTGGTGTTTTCATAAGCGGGTACGCTACGCGCCGGATGGGCCGTCCGTCACGCGGAAGCCGACGGCATGCGCGCAGTCGCTGGCGCGAGTCGCCGCGCGCGGCGCCGCAAGTACAGGTTGTTGAGGATCAGCGCCACGCCCGTCAGCGCGGCGCCCACGATCTGCGCGCGATTGGGCACCACGCCCGTGAAGGCAGACACGATGAATGCCGTGATGGGCACGATGTCCATGAACAGCACGCCATTCATCGGCCCCAGGTTCCGGTTGCCGGTCATCCACAGCAGGATCGCGCCGAAGCCGGCCACCGGCCCCATGTACGCGAGATGCGGCAGGACCGCGTGCACCTCGGCCAGTGACGGCGCGGCGATCCGGTGCGTGGCGACCAGCACCAGATTGACCGCGACGATCGTGGTCAGTCCGAGCCACGTCGTGACGGTCGTGTATTTCAGTGCCGACCAGCGGGTGAAGCGCGCCGCGCCGAACGTATAGACGACCCAGCACAACGCACCGACGATGATCAGCGCATTGGCCGCGTAGTGCTGCGGTGCGTGCAGCGCGGCCATCACGCCGCCGCGCGTGATGACGAGCGCAACGCCGGTAAAGGACAGCACGACGAACAGCACCGATACCAAGGCCGGCGCGACGCGCCGCACCAGCGCGTTGAGCAGGAGCCCCATCATCGGCTGTGTCGCCATCATGATCGACGCGGTCAGCGCGCCTTCGTCGCCGGCCAGTTGCTGGCCCAGGAACACGAACGATCCGAATCCGCAGAAGCCGATCGAACCGAGCAGCCACGCGAACGGCACGGACTCGCCGGCAGGCCGGAACGCACCCGGCCCTTCGACGATCCGCAGCAACACGATGAAGCCGGTACCGGCGACCAGGTAACGCAGCGACGTGAACGTGAAGGGATCGATGTACCGCAACGCATCGGTCATCACCGGGAACATCACGCCCATCAGGATCGTCGCGGTCACGCATGCGACGATACCTTTCCCGTACGCGCTCGCGGCGGGCATTGCGATATGCGTATTATTCATGAACGATCGTTCCCAAATTAATCGAAAGATGATGCCGGTGCGACGGTGCGCAGCGGCGGCGGTTTGTTAATTTTCTTGCCGGTTTTGCCTGCCCTTCACGGTCTCGATGGAGGCATGGGGAATGCCTAATATTTGAAACCGATCATTCTCAAAATAATCAAAAAAATCAGGTCAGTGCCCGCACCGCGATATCGACGATCGATGTTAGCTCCGCCTCCGACGCACTCGACTTGCCCAGCACGCGCATGCCCTGGATCAGGCAAAGCAGGAACCGGCCGACGTCTTCCGGATCGAGGTTCCGATCGAAGTCGCCCGACTGCTGGCCGCGCGCCACGGCGAGGCTCAGTTGCGTGGCGATGCGCAGCAGCGTCGACTCGATGTGCGGGCGCAGTTCGTCGTCGCCGGGCAGCAGTTCGATGGCCGCGTTCGTGATGAAACAGCCGCGACGCTCCGACAGGCGCGCACCGACTTTCGTATAGTGCATGAGCGCCTCTCTGAGCGCCTGCCGCGGCTGGAGATCCGCCGCGAGACGCTCCTTGAGCCGTGCCACCGCGCCTTCCGCATAACGGTCGAACGCGGCGACCAGCAACCCGTGCTTGTCGCCGAACGTCCGATACAGGCTGCCGCGAAACACGCCGGTCGCGTCGCACAATGCGTCGATCGACGTCGCGTGATACCCCTGCTCCCAGAACACGCGCGCGGCGGCGTCGATCACCTCGTCGGTGTCGAATTCGCGTGGACGCCCCCTGTCGCGGGAGCCGGAAGGAGTCGGGATCGGGCTCATGAGAACGGATATTAGAACCGATCATTCCCAAAATCAAGCGGTCTCGATTGCGTGAATACACCGCCCATGCCGGCAACGCTGCCGGCCCTGAACGACGAAAGCCCGACCGCTTGCAAGCCGGTCGGGCTTCGTTGCCTGCCACGAGATCGATCGCAGCGTCCGTGTGCGGTTTCCGGACGCTGCGCACCGTTACACGGACAGACGCGTCACTTCGCCCACGCGAAGTAATACGACAACCAGATCGTCAGCCCCGCACCGATCAGCGCTGCATAAGGCATCAGATTCAGCCACATCGCGCGCTTCGGCACTTCGAGCTCCATGTCGCGCTGCATCTGTGCGGGGAACCGGCCGCGATCCTGCCAGTAGTGACGATAGAGGAACACCGGCACGATCAGCAGCATCGCGATCAGCCCGTTGCGCAGTGTGCCGTCACCCTGCAGGTTCGCGCCTGCGCCGACATAAACGAGGTTCGCATAACCGCAGATCGCGCCGCCGACGAGCAGCCAGGTCGGGCAGCGGAACGGCCGATCCCAGTTGCCGCGATCCATCCGGTGAATCCAGCCCGACTGAAGATTCAGGAATACGAACAACATGTAGCAGACGTTCGAGATCGACAGCACCGTCATGTAGTCCGACATCATCAGCAACACGAGGTTGAAGCCGAGATCGGTCCACATCGCGCGCGTGGGCGAGCCGTGCTCGTTCACGTGCGACAGGTACTTCGGCAGCCAGCCGTCGACCGACGCCTGATACAGCGTGCGCGACGAGCCCATCATCGACGTCATCACGATCAGCAGGATCGACAGCATCAGCATCACGACGACCGCATTCGCGACCCATGCGCCGCCGCCGACGATCTTCGCCATCGCGGCCGCCACGCCGGTGCCATCACCGATCGACGGATCGAGCATCGCCCGCGTGCCGAGCGCGCCCTGGAACGCCAGCGGCACGAGCGTCATCACGACGAGGCACAATGCGCCCGACCAGAAGATCGCCTTCGCGGTGTCACGGCGCGGATCGCGGAATTCGCGCGTGTAGCACACGGCCGTTTCGAAACCGTACGACGCCCAGCCGGCCATGAACATCGCGCCGAGCGCCATCGTGACGCCTTGCCCGTTCCACGAGCCGAACGTCGCGGTCGTGAGGTTGCCGTGCGCGTCGTGACCGAGCGGCAGCAGCGGAAGCAGGTTCGACATCGGCACGTCGCCGGTGACGAACGGCACGATGCCGACGATCAACAGCGGCGTGAGCGACGCAATGCCGAGAATACGCTGCGTGCGCGCAGCCTTCGATGCACCGCTGTGTTGAAGCTTGAACGTGATGAGAAGCAGGATCGTTGCGATGATGAACGTCGCGTTGATCCGCAGGGACAGACCCGGCTTGATGAACCCGAGATCCGCAACCTTGAGCTGCCAGTGCAGCACCGCCGCGTTGGCGGGAAAGAGACTCGTGAGCGCATAACTCGCCGCGAGGCCGCAGCCGAGCGCGAGCATCGGCGACCACGCGAGCCAGTTGCACCACACGGACACCGGGGCAATCAGCTTGCTGTAACGGACCCAGCCGATCGCGCCATACACCGACGCGCCGCCCGATTTATGGGGAAATAGTCCCGATATTTCCGCATAAGTCGCGCTTTGAATCAGCCCCATCGTGATCGCGGCGATCCAGATCGCCCACGCGGGCTGGCCGATCGTCGCGCATACGCCGCCGATCGTGAACAGCACGCCTGCCGGCACGCCGCTCGTTACCCAGAATGCGTCTTTCCAAGTCAGGCCACGATGCAGCGTGTGGCCCGTCGAATCATGTGAGATGGTTGCCTCAACATCACTGGTGCGGTTCGCACGCAGTCCTGCCTGACTCATCCAATTCCTCCTGTGATGACTCCGCACAAGAGGCGCAGTGTAACAACCTTTGCGCATTCTTGCACAATCATCAAAAAAATTCCGGGATATGGTTGGATAGTTTCCAATTTCATTAGGAATCCTTCCAACCATCCCCGGACTGCTTGTTTTAGGGATTCTTGTGACGATTTACTGCGCGCCTTCCGTCCACGCATTCACGCGGTCGGCATGCGCCGCAATCCACGCATCGGCGGCCGCTTCCGGCTTCGAACCGTTCTGGATCGCCAGCATCACGCTGTCGATTTCACCCGGCTTCCACTGGAATTTCTTCAGGAACGCGGCGACCGGCTTGGCCTTCGTTTCAAGCGACGGATTCGCGACGCTATCGACGTGCTCGGCGCCGCCAAACACCTTCTTCGGATCCTCGAGGAAGCGCAGCTTCCACTTCGCGAACATCCAGTGCGGCGCCCAGCCCGTCACGATGACGGGTTTGTTCGCATTGACCGAACGCGACAGCTCGGCCGTCATCGCGCTGCCCGAACTCGGCATCAACGTGTAGTTCAGCCCGTAGCTCTTGATCGCTTCGTCGGTCTTGCGCATCACGCCGGCGCCTGCATCGATGCCGACGATCCGGCCGCCGAAATTGGCCTTCTCCGCGTTCAGGTCGTCGATGCTCTTCGCCTTCACATACGCAGGCACGATCAGGCCGATCTTCGCATCCGGGAAATTCGCGCCGAGGTCGACGACCTTGGCCTTGTACTCATCCCAGTACGAGCCGTGCGTCACCGGCAGCCACGCGGACAGCGTCGCATCGAGATCGCCGCGCGCCACGCCCTGCCACATGATCCCGGCGGCCACCGGCACGAGCTGCACCTGGTAGCCGAGTTTCTTCTCGATCACGCGGGCCGCGACGTTCGACGTCGCGACGCTGTCGTCCCAGCCTTCGACGTAGCCGATCTTCAGCGTCGGTTTCGTGTCGGCGAGCGCCGACGCACTCAATGCCACCATTGCCGACAGCGCGCCGGTCCAAATCAGTTTTCCGAACAGCTTCATGGTCGATCTCCTTGATATGCGCCTGCGCGCGTTGTCTCTCTAGGTTCTTCAACCACAAATCCGCGGTATCGTTGTTTTCCGACGGATGCTTGTCCGGACGCGACGCGTCCGGACAGCCGATGGCGAGTTGCGACTACTTGTCGATCACGAGATCGGACAGCGGCTTGCTGCAGCACAGCAGCACCATGCCCTGATCGATCTCGCGCTGGCGGATGCCGCCGTTGTGCTTCATCTCGACCTGCCCCGACACGAGCTTCACCTTGCAGGTGCCGCACATGCCCTGCGTGCACGACGCCGGCAGCCGCACGCCCGACTGGCGTGCCGCGTCGAGCACGTGCTGCGCCGAGCCGCACGCGATCTCGCGGTTGCTCTTCGCGAAGCTGACCGTGAACTGCTTCGTCGCGGCGTCGCCGTCGTCGGCCGGCGGTGCGAGATCGGCGAGCAATTCGTCGCTCGCGGTCTGCGCGAGCGTCTCGAACGAGAAGCTCTCCTCGTGATACTGCTTGCGATCGAAACCGGCTTCGTCGAGCAGGTCGCGCACGGCCTTCATGTACGGCGCGGGGCCGCACGTGAAGATCTCGCGTTCCATGAAATCCGGCGCGATCAGCTTCAGCAGCGGCAGCGTCAGGAAGCCCGTGACGCCCGGCCAGTTGGTGCGCGCACCCAGGCGCTCGACGACGAACGACGTGCGGAAATTCGTATGATTCGACGCGATCAGGTCCAGCTCGCGCGCGAAGATGATGTCGTCCGGCGTACGCGCGCTGTGCACGAACAGGATGTCGCGATCCTCGGCGAGATCATGGTGTGCGCGGCTCATCGACATCAGCGGCGTGACGCCCGAGCCGGCCGACAGGAACAGGTACTTGCGCGCCGGATGCCGCGCGCACGTGAATTCGCCGGCCGGGCCGAGCACGCGCACCGGCGCGCCCGGCTGCAGGTTGTCGTGCAGCCAGTTCGACACCTTGCCGCCCGGCACGCGCTTGACGGTGATCGACACCGTGTGCGGCCGCGCCGGCGACGACGAGATCGTGTAGCAGCGGTTGATCGTTTCGCCGTCGATGTCGAGCTCGAGCGTGAGGAACTGCCCGGGTTCGAACGAGAACGAGCGGCCCTGCGGCGAACGGAAGAAGAAACTCTTCACGTCGTGCGTTTCCTGCCGCACCTGGCAGCACACCAGTGTTTCCTCGACGTCGCTCGTCCAGCGCTCGGGAAGCGCGTTCCAGAACGCCGGGCGCGTCACCCGGCTGTCCGTCGGCTCGAAATTGGCCGCATCTCGCATCATGTCTTGCTCCGCTTTTACGCTGCTGGATACTATTCGCCGGTTTTTTCGGCGAGCCGGCCGATGTACCAGGCCGAGAATTTTTCGACGAGACCTTCCGTGAACGGCGAATACGGGCCCGGCTCGTACGCGCTGCTGTTCGCGCCGCGCTGCGAGAATTCGACGAGCGCGCGATCCTGGTCGTTGGTCGCGTTCCACACGGCCGTGAGGTTCTTCACGTCGTAGTCGATGCCTTCCTTCGCATCCTTGTGCACGAGCCACTTCGTGCGCACGAGCGTCTTGCCGGCCGACAGCGGGATCACCGAGAACGTCACGATGTGATCGCTCATGAAGTGGTGCCACGAGTTCGGCTGCGTCCAGAACGACAGCCCGCCGAGGTCGGCCTTGTCGAAACCGCCGAGCAGCTTCTTCGATGCAACCTTCGCATCGAGCGTCTGCGATTCGCCGTGGCGATCGAGCGGCAGGCGCTGCGTGCGGAAGCCCGTCACGTCGAGCAGCTTCTCGATCTCCGCGGACGGCAGGCCCATCTCGGCCCACTCCTTGCCGCGTCGTACGCACGTCTCGGCGAACGCATCCATGCCTTCGGCGTTGGCGTCGGAACGCTGGTAGCCGAAGCCGTATTCGTACAGCGAGATCGTCAGCTCCGGATGGTTCGCGACGCAGTGATAGCACTCGCGGTTGTTCTCCATCGTGAGCTTCCAGTTGCCTTCCTCGATGATGTCGATCTGCGCGGCGATCTTCGTGCTCGGCAGGTCGTGCGGCAACAGGTACGGCTCCATCTCGGCGCGCATCTTCGCGAAATCGACCGGCGGTTCGTCCGCGAGGCAGATGAAGATCAGGCCCGCGAGGTTCTCGACGTGCACCGACTTCAGGCTGTGCTTGCAGCGGTCGAACTTCTCGCCCATGTGCTCGGCGAACATCAGCTGGCCCGTCAGGTTGTACGTCCAGCTGTGGTACGGACACACGATGTTGCCGACCGAGCCCTTATCCTCGTTGCACAGGCGCGCGCCGCGGTGACGGCACACGTTGTGGAACGCGCGGATCGCCATGTCGTCGTCACGCACGATCAGGATCGAATCGCTCCCCAGTTCCACCGTCACGTAGTCGCCCGGCTCGGGAATGTCCGGCTCGACCGCCACCTGGATCCAGTGCTGGCGGAAAATCGCCTCCATGTCGAGCGCGAAGATGTCCTCGCTCGTGTAGAACGGCGCGTCGAGGCTGTGCCCTTCCTTGCGCCGCTCGATCAATGCACGAATGTCTGCCGATACTTTCATCGTTTGCTCCGGATTCCTTGCATCCCTGGGTTCTTGCCGACAGGCATCAAAATCAGTAGTCGATGAGCTGATGCTCGCGCAAATACGCGAGTATCACTTGTGCTTTTTCGACCGAACTCCCTTCATTTACGACGTTGCCGCCACGGCTTTCGGTCGTCGTCGCGGACAGCATCCGGGCATGCCCGGAGCGCTTCTCGGCGGCGACCAGTTTTACGGGTTTACGCTCGACCGGGCCGACCGTCCACGCGGCCGCGTCGGCGTCCGCACCGGGCGCCGCGAGCGCCGGCCGGATCGCGCCGGCACGCAGCCGCGCATACGCGTAGCGCGGCTCGGCATTGGCGAGCGGATGGACGGCGACGACAGCCGGCAGCGCCGCATCGACGCGCCGCCGCAAGCCTTTCGGCAAAAATTGCCGGACCGCCGCGCGGCCGCCTTCGACCGTCACGTCGACCGCCGAGCCGACGAGCGGATAACCAAGCGCGGCGGCGACGCGATACGGCAGCATCCCGGTGTCGTACGCGCCCTCGGCGCGCGTGCCGGTCAGCACGAGGTCATAGCCTTCGACGCGTGCGGCAAGCGCGTGTACGGCATCGTCGTCGTCGCGGCAGGCCAACACTTCGACGTCCCGCGCACCGAGCGCGAGATATTCGGCAAGCGCCGCATTCGCGGGGTCGCCCGCATGGATCACGTCGAGCCGCGCGCGATGCCGTTCGGCGAGCTGGCGGCCGGTTTCGAGCGCGGCCGCATCGTTGCGGCTGTAGCGCGCGATGCCGCTGACCGGATGCCGGCCGACGGACACGAGCACCGCGATGCGTTGCAACTGGCGGGGGGCGTTCATGCAGCGACTCCTTCCGGTTCACGGGTGCCGACCGCGGCCGGCGATTCGCCGCGCGCGGCACGCGCGGCCTGCACCTGTTCGATCAGCGCCGTGATCGTCGCCTGCGCGTCGCCGACCACCGTCAGGTTCGCGCGCTTCGCGATCGGCGCGCTGCCGTCGAGGTTCACCGCGATCACATGACGGCAGTCCTTGATCCCCTGCAAGTGCTGCACCGCGCCCGAGATGCCGAACGCGATGTACACGCTCGCCTCGACCGTCTTGCCGGTGGCACCGACCTGCTTGTCGCGCGTGAAGTGGCCGTTGTCGACCGCGACGCGGCTCGCGCCGATCGCCGCGCCGAATGCGCCGGCCAGCCGTTCGAACGCGCCGATGTCGGACACGCCGTTGCCGGCCGACACGATGAAATCGGCTTCCTCGAGTGCGACCTGGGCCGCATCGATTTCGTCGAGGCCGAGATCGCGATACGGCTGCGCGGCGTCGCCCGCCGGGCGGATGAAGTCGGCGGCGAGGCGCTCGCCCGCGCCGACGAACGGCAGCTTCGCATCGACCGCGTTCTGCGCGAGCAGGATCACGTCGGGCAGCCCGCGCGTCGCGAACGCACGGCCGGCCTGCGCATACGCGCCGACATGCTTTGCGTCGATCTCGACGACGTTCGTCGCGACGCTCGCGCCGGCGGCCGCCGCGTAGCGCCGGCCGAGATCGCCGTCGCCCGTCGCGTTGTCGGGCACGAACACATGCTTCGGCGCGAGTGCCGCGACACACGCCTGCAATGCTTGCAGCTCGCTTTCAGGATCGAATGCGCGGCGATCGAAGCCGGCGAGTTCAACCAGCTTGTCGACGCCGAGTTCGGCCACGTCGTCCTTCAGTTCGCCGAACGCGAGCAGCGCGACTTCGGTTTGCGCATCGGCAAGCAGCGCGGCGGCGGCGATCGCCTGCCGCGAATGGTCGTCGAGCGCGCCGCGTTCGCTGTGCGCGACCACCAGCATCACGTGCTTCGGGTCCTGCACCGCACGGCGCGGCTTCGCGGCCGCCGCATGACCGTGCGCGGACCAGTGCGCGGCGTTCGCGTCGGCGCTGCCTTCCTCGCCGAGCGTGATGCGCTTCAGGCCCGCGGCCGTGATGACGAACGGCCGGCGCGGATCGATTCGTTTGATCGTGTTCATCGATTCACTCACTCCAGCGACGCAGCAACGAGTTCGGCCACATCGAGCACGTCGGGGCGTGGGCCCACGACGCCTTCGAGCATCGCCGTGCAGTTCGGGCACGCAACCGCGACCACGTCCGCGCCGATCGTGCGGGCGTCGGCGATGCGGATGTCGGGAATGCGCTGCTTGCCGGGGATGTCGGTCAGCGGCGCACCGCCGCCACCGCCGCAGCAGCGGCCGCGCATGCCGTTGCGTTCCATTTCGACGACCTGGATGCCGATCGTCTTCAGCAGCTTGCGCGGCGCTTCCGTCTCGCCGTTGTAGCGGCCGAGGTAGCACGGGTCGTGATACGTGGTGCGCTTCTCGCGCAGCGCGTCGACGGCCTTCGGCGCGATCTTGCCGCTCTCGGCCAGTTCGGCGAGGTAGGTCGTATGGTGCTTGACCGTCACGCGCAGCCCGAGCGCACGGTATTCGTTGCGCAAGCTGTGCATCACGTGCGGGTCGGCCGTCACGATCTGCTTGTAAGACAGCGTGCCGAGCGTGCCGATCAGGCGCTTCGCCATCTGCTGGAACGTCGCTTCGTCGCCGAGCCGGCGCGCGACGTCGCCCGTGTCGGTCTCGGTCGAGCCGAGCACCGCGTAGTCGACGCCGGCCTTGTTCAGCACGCTGACGAACGCACGCAGCGTGCGCTGGTAACGCATGTCGAACGCGCCTTCGCCCGCGACGAACAGCACGTCGACCGGCTTGCCGGGCTGCGCGACGGGCGCGCTCAGGTCGACCGACCAGTCGTAGCGCGCGGCCGTGTCGTAGCCGCCCATCGTGCCGGTTTCACGCAGGTTCGCGAGCACTTCCTGGCCCTTGCCGGGCACCGTGCCGTGCACGAGCGTGCGGTTGCGGCGCATGTCGACGATCGCGTCGACGTGCTCGATCAACATCGGACATTCCTGCACGCAAGCGCGGCAGGTCGTGCACGACCACAGCGTCTGTTCTTCGATCAGGCCCGACACGATCGGGCCGTTCGGCTCGCCGCGATGCTGGCCGACCGCGAGGCCCGGCGACGGGCTGCCGGCGTAGGCCGCATCGGTGCCGCCCGCCATCCCGACGACGAGATCCTGGATCAGCTTCTTCGGGTTCAGCGGCTGGCCCGACGCGAACGCGGGGCACGCGGCTTCGCACTTGCCGCACTGCACGCACGCATCGAAGCTCAGCAGCTGGTTCCAGCGGAATTCGACCGGCTTCGCGACACCGTAGTCCTGCTGCTCGAGGTCCGGCAGCTTCAGCGCGGTCGGCGGCGTGGCCGTGCCGTTGCCGGTGAACGATTCGCGCGTCGCCGCGAAACGCTCCTGGCGCGGGTGGAATGCGAGGTGCAGCAGGCCGGCGATCGCATGCTTCATCGGGCCGCCCTTCGCGGCGCCGACCGTCATCGTGAACGCGCCAACGCCGATCAGCAGCGCGCAGAGCACCGCGAACGCACCCGACATCGCGCCGGTGGGCACCAGCATGAACAGCACGAGGCCGAGCGCGAACGAGCCGAGCAGCCAGGGCAGCGTATTCCACGGACCGCGCGACAGGCGAGCGGGAACATCCTTCGCCGCACGCCGGCGCCACACGAACACCGCGCCGACCAGCATCGCGAGCGCCGCGAGGAAAATCAGCTTGTCGAGCCACGGCGAGTAGATCGCGAGGCCATAGTTGACGAACACCAGCGCGAGCGCGCCGATCGCACCGCCAGCGGTCGCGACGTGCGTCTTCGCGATGTACGGATCGCGGGCGACCACATGGTGCAGGTCGACGAAGTAACGCTTCGGAATCGCAAACAGGTTCGCGATGCCGAACGAGCCGGGCGCCGTGGCCCGGCCGAGGCGCCAGTAGGACGAGCGCTTCGCGACCGCGAACGCGAGCCCCGCCACCGACAGCCACAACAGTGCGGTAATGAGGAAGGCCGGATTCATCTTCAGAAATCCTTCACGAGACGCAGCGAGTCGTAGATCGCGCCGTGGACGTTGTGCATCGAGATGCAGTCGCCGACACGGAACAGCAGGAAGCGGCCGTTGCCGAGGTCTTCCGACAGGCACGGCTGCGGCTCGGCCGCGAACAGCGTGTGCGGATCGATCTGGCCGCGATTCAGCGATTCCGGCTTGAGCTTCCAGTACAGCTCGTCGTTCGGCGACGAGCCGTTCTCGATCACCACCTGGTCGACGGCGCGCTCTTCCAGTTCCTCGGTGTATTCGTTGCGCAGCACGGCGATCGTCTTGCCGTCTTCTTCATAGACGCGGTCGAGCATCGTGTTCGGCGTCGGGATCACGCCGAACGCGTACAGGCGACGATAGAAGATCGGGAACGTCGTGCCGCCGCAATCGTCGGCCACCTTCACGTCCGGCGTGACGACCTCGACCTTCGAGCCGCGGCTCGCCATGAAGTCGGCCACGCCCGCGCCCGCATGGGTGCTCACGCCGTCGAACAGCAGCACGTTCTGCTTCGGCTCGACCTTGCCGGTCAGGATGTCCCACGAGCTGACGGCCAGGCCGTCGGCCACGCCCCAGCCCGGCACCTGCCACGTGAAGCTCGACCCGCCCGTCGCGAGCACGACGATGTCCGGCTTCTCGGCCATGATCATCTTCTCGTCGGCAGCCACGCCGAGACGACGGTCGACGCCCAGGCGCTTGGTTTCCATGTCGAACCAGCGGATGATCCCCGACATCTGTTCGCGCTGCGGCGCCTTCGCGGCGATCATCACCTGGCCGCCCACTTCCGCGTTCTTCTCGAACAGCACCACGTCGTGGCCGCGCAGCTTCGCGACGCGCGCCGCCTCGAGGCCCGCCGGGCCCGCGCCCACCACCACGACCTTGCGCTTCGGGCCGCGCGACTTCTCGATGATGTGCGGCATCGTCGCTTCGCGCGACGTGGCCGCGTTCTGGATGCACAGCACGTCGAGGCCGTTGTACTGGCGGTCGATGCAGTAGTTCGCGCCGACGCACTGCTTGATTTCGTCCTCGCGGCCGTCGCGGATCTTGATCACCATGTGCGGATCGGCGATCTGCGCGCGCGTCATGCCGACCAGGTCGATCATGCCGTTGGCGAGCAGACGCTCGGCCTGGCCCGCATCGCGAATGCTCTGCGCGTGCATCACCGGAATCTTCACCACCGACTTGATGCCGGCCGCGAGGTGCACGAACGGTTCCGGCGGCAACGCCATCGGCGGCATGCAGTTCGCGATCGTGTTGTGCGTATCGCCGCCCGACCCGACCACGCTCAGGTAGTCGATCAGGCCCGTCTCCGACATCGCCTGCGCGATTTCCTTCAGCGCTTCGTGATCGAGGCCGTCCTCGTGGAATTCGTCGCCGCACATGCGCAGGCCGACGCAGAAATCCTTGCCGACCGCCTCGCGCACGGCCGTCAGCACCTCGATGCCGAAGCGCAGGCGGTTCTCCAGGCTGCCGCCCCATTCGTCGGTGCGATGATTCGAACGCTGGCTCCAGAACTGGTCGATCAGGTGCTGGTGGGCGGCCGAGATTTCGATACCGTCCATGCCGGCCGCCTTCACGCGCTTCGCGGCCGCCGCGAAATCGCCGATGATGCGGCGGATTTCCTCGATCTCGATGATCTTCGCGTTGCCGCGGTGCACCGGTTCGCGCACGCCCGACGGCGACATCAGGTGCGGCCAGTGCTCGCCGTGGAACGACGAGCGGCGGCCCATGTGCGTCGCCTGGATCATGATCTTCGCGCCGTGCTTGTGCATCGTGTCGGCCAGCCGCGTGAGCGGATCGATGATCTTGTCGGTCGACAGGTTCACCGATTTCCACCAGCCCTGCGGGCTGTCGATCGACACCGGGCTCGACCCGCCGCAAATGGCCAGGCCGACGCCACCCTTCGCCTTTTCTTCGTAGTAGCGGATATAACGGTCGCCCGGCAGGCCGCCCGGCTCGGCATACACCTCCGCGTGCGCGGTGCTGACGATCCGGTTGCGCAGCGTCAGCTGGTTCAGCTGCATGGGTTTGAACAGGTGGGGATAACGCATCGCTGGCGACCTCTGGCGTTCGAATGTCTCGTGTTGCGGGTGTTGTTTTGAATCGGTGAGTCAGTGCTTCAGTGCGCGATCGGCGACACTTCGAAGACGCAGTGGTCGTGATGCTCGGCCGCGCACTGCACTTCCTTCGATTGCGCGCGCGGCGCGCCCTTGCCTTCGGGCGTCGTGTCGTTGACCCAGTCCATCGCACCGGCGAACCAGCCCGCGAACATGTAGCAGAGCTTGCCTTCCTTGCCCGGCTGCTGGAGCACGAACGACGAGTGGCGCAGCTCGATCTTCGCGCGCGCGCTGGCCGGATCGGCTTCGATGATCGAGAACAGGCCCCAGCCGCGCTGCGACAGGCGCTTCAGGTAGTGCTCGAACACCGCCATGCCGGTCAGGCCGTGCAGCTTCGCTTCCTTGTCGCACCAGTGATACGCGGACTTGTAGCCGGCCTTGTAGAGGATCTCGGCATACGCGTCGACGCCGAGCGCTTCCTCGACGGCGACGTGGTTGTTCGTGAAGAAGTGACGCGGCACGTACAGCATCGGCAGCGCATCGGTGGTCCAGACGCCGGTATCGGGATCGACGTTGATCGGCAGTTGCGGTTGCATCGTGGTGACTCCGTGAGGAAAATTGGCCGCGCGGCTCGGGCGCAGGCACGACATCGTCCGCGCGCCCACGCGGCTTGCGCGGGCACGTCCCGGTTTTTCTAGTGTTGATCGTTGGTGGCTGTCCGGCCCGGCGTGGCGCTTACGCGCCCCACACGTCCTTGAACACGCGCACCCAGTTCTCGCCCATCAGCTTCCGAATGCGCGACTCCTTCCAGCCGGCGCGTTCCATCGCCGCGGTCAGGTTCGGGAATTCGCCGATCGTGCGGATGCCGTCCGGGTTGATCACCTTGCCGAAGTTCGTCAGTTGGCGATAACGACCCTTGTCGTGCGTCAGCATGTCGAAGAATTCCTTCGCGAAATCCTGCGTGAAATCCGTGCCGATGCCGACCGCGTCTTCGCCGATCAGGTTCACGACGTAATCGATCGCTTCGATGTAGTCGTCGATCGTCGCCTCGATCCCGCGCTTCAGGAACGGCGCGAACATCGTCACGCCGACGAAGCCGCCCGCATCGGCGATCTCCTTCAGTTGGGCATCGCTCTTGTTGCGCGGATGCTCCTTCAGGCCCGACGGCAGGCAGTGCGAATAACACACCGGCTTCTTCGAGAACGCGATCGCTTCGGACGACGTGTTGCCGCCCACATGCGACAGGTCGACCATGATGCCCACGCGGTTCATCTCGGTGATCACTTCACGGCCGAAATCCGACAGCCCGCCGTCGCGTTCGTAGCAACCCGTGCCGACCAGGTTCTGCGTGTTGTAGCAAAGCTGCACGACGCGCACGCCCATGTCGTGGAACGCCTCGATGTAGCCGAGGTTGTCCTCGAACGCATGCGCGTTCTGGAAGCCGAGGATGACCCCGGTCTTGCCTTCCTTCTTCGCGCGGAAGATGTCGTCCGTCGTGCGCACCAGCGTCAGCAGCTCGCTGTTGTCGCGAATCTTCTTCTTCATCACGCCGATGTTGTCGACGGTCTTGGTGAAGTTCTCCCACACCGACACCGTGCAGTTCGCGGCCGTGATGCCGCCCTTGCGCATGTCCTCGAACACCGGCTTCTCGAACTTCGAGATGTTCAGTCCGTCGATGATGATGCTGTCCTGATGCAGCGTGCTCATATCAGCCTCTCGCTCCAGTCTCTGTTCTCGTGGGGGTCGATCAATAAATCGGAAAGCGCTCGCAGAGCGCGAAGATCTCGCGGCGCACGCGCTGTTCGGTGGCTTGATCGCCTTCCGGATTCGCACGCAGCGCGTCGAACACCTCGAGGATCAGGCGACCGACTTCGCGGAACTCCGCGACGCCGAAGCCGCGCGTCGTGCCGGCCGGCGTGCCGAGGCGGATGCCCGACGTGACGGTCGGCTTCTCGGTGTCGAACGGAATGCCGTTCTTGTTGCAGGTGATGCCCGCGCGCTCCAGCGCCTGTTCGACCGGCGCACCCTTCAGGCCCTTCGGGCGCAGGTCGACCAGCAGCAGGTGGTTGTCGGTGCCGCCCGTGACGAGGTCGACGCCGCCTGCCTTCAGCACTTCGCCGAGCGCTTGCGCGTTCGCCAGCACGCTGTCGATGTAGGTCTTGAAGTCCGCATGCAGCACTTCGCCGAACGCGACGGCCTTGCCGGCGATCACGTGCATCAGCGGGCCGCCCTGCAGGCCGGGGAACACGGCCGAGTTGATCTTCTTCGCGATGTCCTCGTCGTTGGTCAGCACGAAGCCGCCGCGCGGGCCGCGCAGCGTCTTGTGGGTGGTCGACGTGACGACGTGCGCGTGCTCGACCGGATTCGCGTGGCGGCCCGCGGCGATCACGCCGGCGATGTGCGCCATGTCCACCATCAGCTTCGCGCCGACGCTGTCGGCGATCGCGCGGAAGCGTGCGAAGTCGAGCGCGCGCGGATACGCCGAGAAGCCGGCGATGATCAGGTTCGGCTTGTGCTCGTGCGCGAGCGCCTCGACCTGGTCGTAGTCGATCAGCATCGTGTCGCGATTCACGCCGTACTGAACGGCGTTGAACCACTTGCCCGACAGCGCCGGCTTCGCGCCGTGCGTCAGATGGCCGCCCGCATCGAGCGACATGCCGAGCACCGTGTCGCCCGGCTTGGCCAGCGCGAGCATCACCGAGCCGTTCGCCTGCGCGCCCGAGTGCGGCTGCACGTTTGCATAACCGGCGTTGAAGATCTGCTTCACACGCTCGATCGCCAGCGCCTCGACTTCGTCCGCGAATTCGCAGCCGCCGTAGTAACGCTTGCCGGGATAGCCTTCCGCGTACTTGTTGGTCAGCACCGAGCCCTGCGCCTCGAGCACGGCGCGCGACACGATGTTTTCCGACGCGATCAGCTCGACCTGCGACTGCTGACGCTCGAGTTCCTTCAGGATGGCGCTGCGCACCGGCGCGTCGCGCTCGGCAAGGGGCTGCGAGAAGAAAGGCTGGTTGTTCGACATAGTGCGTCCGTGACGAAGAATAAAGGGCTGAAACCGAAGCTCAAGGCCCGCCGTGCCTGGGTTTCCCGCTTGCCCAGTGCAAGGCTGCCGACGGCTCTATTCTTGTCGTTCGGATTTTCGGCGGATTGATGAATTTAGACGCGTTCTTTGCCTTTTCCGCCATGCACGTCCGTTTTATACAAGTGACCGGTCGTGCTTTTCCGGTTGACCTGCAAAAACGGTGTCGGCTGTTCACCTATGGACACGCACTCCGGCAGTGCCTGTGCCGCCCGGTCGGAGTGCAGCGCGGCCCGTATACGGTGCAGTGCAGCATGCGGCTTTCAGCCATACAACGTATGGAGCTAGGGTTTAGCCGTATGGCACGCTTGTTGCGCTGGCTCACACAATACCGCAGCCCGTTTCGTGCCTCGGGCCTATAGCTATTAGAGATTCCAGGAAGCTCCCCATGTCCCCCGACCGCACAGCGTCGCTGTCCCACTTCGCGTTCATGCCGTTACCGAACTTCACGATGATCGCGTTCACGAATGCGATCGAGGTGCTTCGGATGGCGAACTACCTGAGCGGCCAGCCGCTCTACCGCTGGTCGGTGATCAGTCCGGACGGCGGCCCGGTCACGGCGAGCAACGGCCTCACGGTCGACACGGGCCCGGCCGAATGCGTCGGGCAGCCCGACATCGTGTTCGTATGCGGCGGCGTCGACGTGCAGCGCGCGACCACGCCTTCCCATCTGTCGGCACTGCGCCGCTTCGCGCGTTCGGGCATCCCGCTCGGCAGCCTGTGCACGGGCACCTATGCGCTCGCGAAGTCGGGGCTGCTCGCGGGTTACGCATGCGCGATTCACTGGGAGAACATGTCGGCGCTGAAGGAAGAGTTTCCGGATACGCGCTTCCTGAAGGAACTGTTCGTGATCGACCGCGACCGCATCACGTGCACGGGCGGCGTCGCGCCGCTCGACATGATGCTGAACCTGATCGCCGCGCGCGTGGGCACCGCGCGTGTCACGCAGATCGCCGAGCAGTTCATCGTCGAACATGTGCGCGATACGAGCGCGCAGCAGCGCATGCCGCTCGTCGCACGCCTCGGCTCGGCGAACAAGTCGCTGTTCGAAGTGATCTCGCTGATGGAGAACAACATCGAGGAGCCGCTGTCGCGCGAAGAGCTCGCGCGGCTCGCGAACATGTCGCAGCGGCAATTGCAGCGCCTGTTCCGCGAACATCTCGGGATGACGCCGACGCACTACTACCTGACGCTGCGGCTGCGCCGTGCGCGCGAGTTGCTGCTGCAGACCGACATGTCGATCATGCACATCACGATGGCGTGCGGGTTCCAGTCCGCGTGTCACTTCAGCAAGAGCTATCGCGACTCGTTCGGCGTTGCGCCGACGAGGGAACGGCGCAAGCAGGTCGCGCCGCTTGCGCAGGGTGCGGCGAGTGCCGGGCCGGCGTTTCCGGCGCATGTGCTGCATGCGTGAAGCACGCAGCGACCGACACATGAAAAAAGCGGCCTAGAAGGCCGCTTTTTCTTTGCGCTTACGATCCCCACACCTGCATTTCGTACAACGAGTACCCCCACTGCGTCGCACGCTGCGTGCCGAGCATCCGCACGTAACGACCGCTGCCGTTGAGATTCGGCAGCGTGACGTGGGTATATGAACCACCGTTGCTCGTCGAATAGATCGTCGTCCAGTTGGCGTTGTCGTTCGACGTCTGGATCTGATAGACGAGCGCGCCCGCATCCCAGTACAGATCGACGTGATCGATGTGCTTCACCGCGCCGAGATCCACGGAGATCCATTGCGAACCGACACCGGCGCCTTCCGGCGAATCCCAGCGCGTGCCCGTGGTGTTGCCGTCGAACGCCTTGTCGGGCGTGAACGATGCGCTGTAGCTCGCCGACGCGGCAGCCGGATGCCCTTGCGACAGCAGCGTCGGCTGCGCGGCGGCCGGGCCGCCGTAGTAGCTCGAACCGAGCTTGGCCTTCGTCGTGTCGGCATTCACGCCGAACTGCGACAGGCTCCAGCGCTGGCCGGTCGTCACGTCGCCCACGTAGAGCTGATAACCACCGGCCGTCGTCGACGAGAAGAACAGGTAGTTCGTGCCGCTCACCGGTGCCGGGTCCGAGTTGTTGCTGATGCAGTCGTTAAGCGGCAACGCGTTCGGCGTCGACGCCGGGTCCGCGGTCTTCGAATAGATCTGATCGGCCGCACCGCTGTCTTTCCAGCGCGCGTAGAACACCATGCCGTCCGCGCGCACGATCGGGTAGTACGTCTGCAGCCCGGCCGGATGATCGAACACTGCCGTCACACCGGTCGCGATCGTGCGCTTCATCAGCCCCATGTTCGCGCCGGTGCCGGTCGCGTAATACACCGCGCTCGAATCCGGCGAAAGATACGGCATCGAGTATTCGGCGCCGGCCGGTGCGTTCGTCAGGCTCACGACCGACGTGAACACCGGGCCCGCGCTCGTGTACGACAGCGTGGCCTGCTTGACGTCGCCGTTCTGCTTGAACACGAGCGTCTTGCCGTCCGAGCTGAACTTCGGATCCTCGTTGCGCGTGGCGCCCGTGCTGTTCGTCAGGTTGACGGGCGGCGTGCCGGCACCGAGCTGCAGCATGAACACGTTCCATGCGCCGTTGCTGATGCCCATGAACGCGATCCACTTGCCGTCGGGGCTGAACACGCCGTTCATCGGATCGGTGATGCCCCACGTGCTCTTACTGAGCTGCGTCAGCGTATGAGCCGAGAAGTCGTAGAGGAACAGCTGGCTCGTGCCGTCGCCGTAGTTGACGTAGCTGTGATAGACGAGCTTGCCGGTCAGCGCGGCGGGAAACGTCGCGTTGGGCTGGGCTGCGGGGTTGCTGACGCAGGCGGCCGTGGCGGTGCCGCTGAACAGGTTGAGGGCGAGGCCGGCCACGAGGCCCGCGATGAGGGTCTTCGATTTCACGCTGAACGATTCCGGTAAGGTAAGGACGCCGCAGACAAGGTCGCGCGCGGGACGCGCAAGGGTCACGGATCAGCCGCCGGGCAGCGTGGACTCCTTCGTAGTCAGACGTCGGGAACAAGACTTGCGAGAGGATGCCCGCGCGTCAGACGAAAGAAAAGGATCAAAGCCCGTCAAAAACATGCGGATCAGCGATTGGGGCGCAATTGCATGCGACCGGTGCCGTGCTACTCTTTTTTCAGCAAGGCCCGAGGGCCGGAGGGCTGGCATGAAGCGATATGCGGCGCTGGCGCAGACGATCGCCGACGCGATCCGGCGCGGCGATCTGGCGCCCGGTGCGCGTATTCCCACCGTGCGCGCGGCCTGCCGCGCGTATGGCGTGAGCCCGTCCACCGTGTTTCGCGCGTACTACGCGCTCGAAAGCGAGGGTCTGATCGTCGCGCGTGCACGGTCCGGTTATTTCGTTGCGAACCTCGAAGACAAACACGTGCGGTTCGGTCACGATCCGCCGCGCAAGCCGGCCTCCGCGCAAACCGATGGCGACGATACGCTGTTGCGCCTGCTCGATTCGCTGAAGTGCGAGGACATCGTCCCGCTCGGCTCCGCATTCGCCAGCTATTCGCTGTTCCCGATGAGCAGCCTGTGGCGCTACATGGCATCGGCGGCCCGCAACATGGATCGCACGAAACTGCTGTCCGGCTTGCCGCCGGGTCACGACGCACTGCGCCGCCAGATCGCGTTGCGCTACCTGAATGCGGGCGCGGCGTTGCCGATGGACGAGATCGTCATCACGACCGGCGCACTCGAAGCGCTGACGCTGAGCCTGCAGGCGCTGACACGCCCGGGCGACATCGTCGCGATCGAGCGACCCGCGTTCCACGCGGTGTTGCAGGCCGTGCAGCGCCTGCACCTGAAGGCCGTCGAGATTCCGGTCGACCCACGCACCGGCCTCGACCTCGACGCGCTCGCCGAGGCGCTCGACACGCATCCGGTGCGCGCCTGCTGGTTCATGACGTCGTTCCACAACCCGACCGGCGCGTCGTTGACCGACGAGCGCAAGCACGCGCTGATCGATCTGCTCGCGTCGCGCGGCGTTCCGTTGATCGAGGACGACGTGTATGGCGAACTGCATTTCGGCACGGCGCCCACACGCCCCGCCAAACTGTATGACAACAGCGGGCTCGTCCTGCATTGCGGTTCGTTCTCGAAATGCCTCGCGCCCGGATTCCGGATCGGCTGGGTCGCGGCCGGACGCTACGTGCGGCAGATCCGGCAGGCGAAGGGCGCGAGCGCGCCGTCGGCCGACGTGCCCGCGCAGATGGCGATCTCGAGCTACCTGCGCGACGGCGGGTACGACCGCTTCCTGCGGAAACTGCGGCGTAATCTCGCCGCGCACCAGGCGCAGATGCTCGCGGCGGTTCGCGCGTATTTTCCGGCCGGCACCGAAGTGTTCGCGCCGCTCGGCGGGTATTTCCTGTGGATCGAACTGCCGCCGCGCGTGGATGCGATGCACCTGTTCGGCGATGCAATGGAAAGCGGCGTCAGTATCGCGCCGGGGCCGCTGTTTTCCGCGACCGGCGGATTCCGCCGTTATCTGCGGCTCAACTACGGCCGGCCGTGGACGCCGGCCGTCGAGCACGCGATGCAGACCATCGGGACGCTCGCGGCCCGGCAGCGGCACGACGGTTAGCACGGAACTTGCGGGGCGCACGCACGCGAATCGCGACCGCCGATATGCGCCTTGTATTTCGCGCGCCAGCGACAAAGAATGAAGCGGAAAGCGGCCGCGGACGAACGCGTTCCGCCCGTCCGATGTCATGGAGAAACACATGAGCACCACAAGCAAACGACGATCGACGACGCAAGCGCCGCACGATAGCGGCACGGACGAGCCGGAGTCGCGATGACCGGCGATCGTTCGCCCCGCTGACGACACCTGCCCGCTTCCGACGATGCGAATCCTGCCCAACCGGAACGTCCACCCCCGCGATGCCTGGCGCGCCGTCCTGAGCGCGCGGGCAGAATCGCGGCGCGCCGCTTGCTGTCGCTGCCGGGCATGCGGCTTCGTGGCATTCCGCGCACTCGAGCACTGCCCCGTCTGCGGCCAGTGGAACGGGCCGTTCGTACCGATTCGCCAGGCGCAGCACGACGCGCACGCGACGCACGCAGCGCAGCCCTTTCATACGTGGTCGTCACGCGTCGCGCGGACGCTTCGCAACGCGGCGTTCCGGCGGCCTCGCGCATCGAGCGCACCGATCCTGAGCATCCTGACACTCGTGCTGCTGGTCGGCGGCTATGTGACGGTCGACCGGACGTGCAAGGCCGATCCGGTTTGTCGCGGTTCCGATACGCCGACATCGACGGCGCTCGATGCCGGCCTGCTCGCGTCGAACGATCCGGTGCCGCCGGTCTTGCCGGTGCCCTTCTATTCGTTTCATTCGACTGACGGAACGCAGGTGGCGGTCGATCAACCGCACGGCGGCCCGAGTGCCGGCGAACCCGCTGGCGCGATGTCGGTCGCGCAGGCCGCGCCGTCGATGCGCTCGCCTGACCGAACGCACGGCGTTGCGGTTCGCCTGACGGACTGGCGAGGCAGTCGCGATCCCGCACATCGCGCGCATGCGATCCGCCGTGTGAGCCTGCACACCGGGCATGTGCGGCACGGTGCACCCGGCAACGCCGACATCGCGAAGCTCTATCGCGGCCACTGAGCGCGCGGTCCGGCCGTTCGCCCCAACAACGACAACGGGCGGCCCGTTTCCGGCGCCGCCCGTTTCGCGTTGCGCGTGTCGAACGTCAGCGCATCAGGCCGCCAGCAACCCGTGCGGGTCGATGACGAATTTACGCGGCGCGCCGCCGTCGAACTTCTTGTAGCCTTCCGGTGCCTGGTCGAGCGAGATCACTTCGACGTTGACGATCTTCGCGATCGGCAGCCGGTCGAACAGGATCGCCTGCATCAGGTTGCGGTTGTACTTCAGCACCGGCGTCTGACCCGTGAAGAACGAATGCGACTTCGCCCAGCCGAGACCGAAGCGGATGCTCAGGCTGCCGTGCTGCGCGGCCTTGTCCTTCGCGCCCGGATCGTCCGTCACGTACAGGCCCGGGATGCCGATTGCGCCGGCCGGCCGCGTGATTTCCATCAGCGAGTTCAGCACCGTCGCGGGCGCTTCCTCCGAGTGGCCCGACGAACCGTGGCCGTGCGCCTCGAAGCCGACGCAGTCGACCGCGCAATCGATCTCGGGCACGCCGAGAATCTGCTCGATCTGCTCGCCGAGCGACGCGTCCTTCGACAGGTCGACCGTCTCGAAGCCCATCGCCCTCGCATGCGCGAGGCGCTCCGCGTTCATGTCGCCGACGATCGTCACGGCCGCGCCGAGCAGGCGTGCCGAAGCGGCCGCCGCCATGCCGACCGGGCCCGCGCCCGCGATGTAGACCGTCGAGCCCGGCTTCACGCCCGCGCTCACCGCGCCGTGATAACCCGTCGGCAGAATATCGGACAGGCAGGTCAGATCGCGGATCTTCGCCATCGCCTGGTCGCGGTCGGGGAATTTCAGCAGGTTGAAATCCGCGTACGGCACGAGCACGTACTCGGCCTGGCCGCCAATCCAGCCGCCCATGTCGACGTAGCCGTAGGCGCCGCCGGCACGCGACGGGTTCACGGTCAGGCACACGCCCGTATGCGTGTCCTTGCACATCGCGCAGCGGCCGCATGCGACGTTGAACGGCACCGACACGAGATCGCCGATCTTCAGCGTCTCGACGTCGCGGCCCACTTCGACCACTTCGCCCGTGATCTCGTGGCCGAGCACGAGGCCGACCGGTGCGGTCGTGCGGCCGCGCACCATGTGCTGGTCGGAGCCGCAAATATTCGTGCTGACCACTTTAAGAATCACGCCGTGGCCGATCGCGCGGCCGCTCGGATCGACCATCTTCGGATAATCGATGCTCTGGACTTCGACCTGGCCCGGTCCAAGATAGACGACACCTCGATTGCTGCTCATCGTATTGTCTCCATGTCTCGTTGGATGGCGCTGTGGTGCGCCGGCGAATGCGGTGCACACGCAACGTGCTGTTCGAGAGTAGTCCCGGAGACGGGGGGGCCGATGTCTCAAACGCGACGTGCGTTTGAACAGCGCCGACATCGATGGCGGAAATGCGAAAGTCGGGCGGGAAACGACGGGAGGGCTTCAGCCGGCCGTCACCCCTGAACCGAATAACCGCCGTCCACGGGAATCACCGCGCCCGTCACGAAGTCGCACTCGCCGGCGCACAGCGCGACAGCGATGCCGGCCAGGTCCTGCGGCTTGCCCCAGCGCCGCAACGGGGTGCGCTCGAGGACGCTTCGTTCGAGATCCGGAAACAGGCGCTTGGCCTCGTCGATCAGCTCGGTTTCGATCCAGCCGGGCAGCAGCGTGTTGACCTGGATGTTGTGCGGCGCCCATTCGACGGCCCACGCCTTGCCCAGCTGAACGATCCCGCCCTTGCTGGCCGCGTAGGCCGCGCCGTAAGTCGTGCCGAATAGCGACAGCATCGAGCCGATATTGACGATCTTTCCGCCACCGGCACGCCGGAATGCGGGATGAATCGCCTGCGCGCAAAAATGGGCGCCGCTCAGATTCGTATCGATGATGCGATACCACTCGTCGGCGGTCAGTTCATGCCCTTGCTTGCGGATATTCATCCCCGCGTTGTTCACGAGGATGTCCAGCCTGCCGAAGTGCTGCTCCGCCTGCTCGACGGCCTTCACGCACGCGTCGCGCCGCGTGATGTCCGCCTGGATGAACAGGCCCCGTTCGCTGCCGCCCGGCAGCGATGCCAGCGCCGCTTCGCCCTTGGCGGGGTCGCGACCGACGAGAACGACGCGTGCACCGGCTGCGATCATGCCGCGCGCAATGCCGAGCCCGATCCCGCTCGCTCCTCCGGTGATGACGGCCACCTTGCCTGAAAGATCGAACACACGTGCCTCCGATTCGAGTTGCTGTCCAGATAGCGCGACAGCATAGCCGCGCGCAACACGTCGTTGCGCCGGTACAAGGCACGATATTTTCTGACACGGATCATGCCTTTTTCGAATCTTTCGGACATCGCCCGTCCGGCCGGTGCCTTCGACGTATCACGCTCCGGCAGACGATCAACCGCCGGCATTCTCGCGAATGACCACCGCGGCCGCCGCGTCCGCCTCGCTTGCCACACCGTCATGCACGCGCGTGCTGACGGCCGGCGTCGGCGGTTCACTGTCGAGCGCATGGCCGTTGCGGTCGTGCGTGTCGACGGTCGCACGCATCGACAACCCAACGCGCAGCTGATGCGCGGCGAATTCTTCAATATTTAATCGGACTGCAAACAAAATTGAGATAGCCCCAGCATCGTGGCGCTAGGATTATGGCTTTCCGCGGGAGACTCAAGGCATGATGCGACGAATCGCAGTAGTAGGCGACACGCTGTCGAGCGGCGGTCAGATAAGCACATATAGCGGGCCGGCGTTCAAGATCGGCAGTCATCAAGCCGCCCTGATCGGCGGACAGGCTTTCTGTACCGCATGCAAGCGTCCCGGAGTCATCGCCAAGTCTGGCGGGCCCTACCGAATAAAATTCATGGGCGAGGTGGCGCTAGACGAGGACATCGTGATCTGCGCATGCCCGACACCTCCGCACATAGTCGCATCGCTTGGCGGCGAAAAATGGTGTGATGACCGGGTAGAGGGCAACGGGAAGGTCGTTTCCAGCCTCACTGCAACTGGCGGCGTCGCGTCGGTCAAAAAAGGGGCATTCGACGAGCAAGTGAAGGCAACCGAGCATCAGGTGGAAGGCTTACCCTACTACATCGAAACGGCAGACGGTCGCGTGCATTCCGGCCGTCTTGGTACGGATGGAGTCTTGCCGCGAATCCATACCGGTGACAACCCCGACGACTACATCATCTACTGGGGCGACGATGCACTTGCGAAGCAACACGGGGAAAAATAACGATGCCGCATACCAAACCAACAAGGGTCCGGTCAAACGACACGCCGCAATCGCAGAAATCGATTCCTGTCGCCGCAATCACGTTCAAAGAGCTGTGGGATAACTTCCCGTCTGGCAACCCGTACGACAACCCAGAATACACGAACCAGTGCGCTATCCGTCTAAGTGTCACGCTGCATCGCGTTGGCGTCGATATGAAGTCGTTCAATGCGAAGACCGTCAAGCCGATGTCAGGCGCAAAGACAATCGGACGCATCATGCTTGATGGCAAGTCGACCGCAACACGCGCCGACGAACTAGGTACGTGGTTGCAGCTACAACCGTTTGCCGGTCTCCCGAAAGCCGAGAACATAACCGGTGCGGATTGGCAATCGAAGGTCAATAGCCGTACAGGCATCATTCAATTCTCACGATATTGGACACGAGACGGCGAGACAAAGGAGAATGCGAGCGGCGGTCATATCGACCTGTGGAACGGGTCGCGACTCACAGTCAGCAGCGCGCCCGGCGTCCTTGCAACGTATGGCCGCGTGTTTGGCCTGCAAGCGCTTTTGCCAGGTACGTCAATCGGATGGTCTGACCTTCGGAATTCGAAACAGATCCTCTTTTGGGAAATCAAATAATGCGACGCTTCTTTGGAACCGCAGGTTCCGCGCTCGCCGGACTAGCGAGTGTAGTTATGTGGACGTTGCTTGACAGCCATCTGTGTTCCGCCTTCTCTCGACTCTGCACCCCGCGCGCGGGGGAGTGCGGCGGCGGCGTAGATGCCTGCGCTGTGACCGCACAGAGCACAGTCGAGCTGTTCGCATACATCTTCGCCCCACCGATTCTGTTTGCAGCGCTAGGCTTCTACCTGTTTGCTCGACGCCGCTCGCCGCTTGTCATGACCGGATTTCTTGTTAGCGCCGTCGCCGTACATTGGCTCTTTTCATTCCTGAGTATCCGGGTTCTGCATATAGTGAACTGAGCGATGCCACACACGTTCCCGCGAGCGTCATCCTCCTTGATAAATCAAGCGAAACGACTTTCGGTATCGCTATGCGGCTTTCTGTTCGGGTTGCTCGTCACGTGGACTTTCTTCTACACGTTCAGTCATGTCCACGGGTCCGCAAGACCTGACCGCATCGCGACTGGCTGCAACGCGCTAGGAAAATGCGCGACGCCTTGGTGGGTTGCACCGGTATTGATTTCGTATCTTTGCGGCCCCGCTATAGCATTCTGCGCACTTAGCGCGGTTGCTTGGAAGCGATGGCCGGTCAGAAAGTGGGCGCTCTGGGGCATCGCGATTCTTGTCGTGACCGGAGCGCTATACCTCGCCGATTACTTCTCGAAGTAACCACGCAGCCCGCACAACTCGGGCCGCTTTTATTTTTCTCCGGCACGAACATCGCACCACAAACGCACCAAGCCATCGTTGCGTAACAAGTTGAGCGCGATTGTCACGCCAGGTGGGGAATGGCGTTCGTTTAACTCACCCTCTTCGTCGTGATGTTTCATCTCGCAACGTATGCAATACCTGCGTTGGGGCTTGTTGACTGACACGAGTCCGATTGCCTGCGACCAGTCGAGCGCCAAATCACTCACCCGCCCTGATTCTCCCGAATCACCACCGCAGCAGCCGCTTCCGCCTCGCTCGCGACACCGTCGTGCACGCGCGTGCTGACGGCCGGCGTCGGCGGCTCGCTGTCGAGCGCATGGCCGTTGCGGTCGTGCGTGTCGACCGTTGCGCGCATCGACAGCCCGATGCGCAGCGGATGCGCGGCGAGGTCGCGCGGATCGAGCGCGATCACGACCGGCACGCGCTGCACGACCTTGATCCAGTTGCCGGCCGCGTTCTGCGACGGCAGCATCGAGAACGCGCTGCCCGTGCCCGCCGAGAAGCCCTGCACGCGGCCGCGATAGGCGATGCGCGACCCGTAGAGGTCCGACACGATCTCGACCGGCTGCCCGACGCGCATGTGGCGGATCTGCCCTTCCTTGAAGTTCGCCTCGATCCACAACCGGTTCAACTGCACGATCGACATCAGCGGCACGCCAGGCCCGACTTGCTGGCCGACCTGCACCGAGCGCTGCCCGATCGTGCCGTCGACGGGCGCGACGATCGTCGTGCGCTTCAGGTTCCGGTACGCGAGCTTGAACTGCGCGGCCGCCTGCACGACGGCCGGGCTCTCGTCGACGGGCAGCTTGCTGCCGAGCGCGCGCGCCGCGTCGAGCTGCGCCTGCGCGGCCGCGAGATTCGCCTGCGCGCCGGCGACCGTCGCGCGTGCCCGCGCCAGTTCCTCGGGCGCGACGATCTCGACCGATGCACCCGAGCGCGCCACCAGCGCGCGCTGCGCGAGCGACAGGTCGGCACGCCGCGCATTCACGGCCTCGACGTACATCGTGTTCGAAATCTTCGCGTTCGCAACCTGCCGCACGGCCTGCGCGAGCTGCGCCTTCGCCTGCGCGAATGCAACGGACGCCTCGGTGTCATCGAGCCGCACGAGCGTCTGTCCGGCGCGCACGGCCTGCGTATCGGCGACCACCACGTCGGTCACGGCGCCCGGAATCTGCGCGGCGACCTGCACGATACTGCCCGCGACATACGCGTCATCGGTGTCTTCGTAATAGCGGTCGCTCAACAGCCAGAACGCGATCCACGCGAGCGCGGCCAGCAGCACGATCGCGAAAAACACGGTGAAGCGCTTGCGGCGCGTCGCACGGCGCGCGTCAAGTGCCGGGTCGTTCAGCGCGGCCGGCGGCGCGGCGGTATGAAGGTTGTCGTGGTGCATCAGTCGCTTTGCGTAACGATCAGACGATCGTGCTGGAAGACGGGTATCGTCGGCATGACCGACGGGCTCGCCGATGCCGCGCGCACGAGAACGGGCGTGCCGCGAGGTGTCGCGCCCGGGGGCGTCGTAGCGGAGGTCGAGGGCCGCGCCGCGTCGTCGCGTCGTGCGGGTCCGGCAGCCGGTGCCACGGCACCGCTACCCGGCAGCGCATCGGCCGACGTCCCGGCTGCCGCCCGGCTGGCGGTTGCAGCGGTCGCAGCACCCACAGCCGCCGTTGCCCCGCGCCGTGCCGCGCCGCTGCGCGTCTGATGCACGGCCGGCGCCTGCGCAACC
Source organism: Burkholderia cepacia (assembly GCF_001039005.1). Classification (GTDB taxonomy): domain Bacteria; phylum Pseudomonadota; class Gammaproteobacteria; order Burkholderiales; family Burkholderiaceae; genus Burkholderia; species Burkholderia theae. The sequence goes on along the minus strand of NZ_LDWR01000009.1, from coordinate 65,064 downwards.
GTTGCGCCCGCATCGAACCCGCCGCCAAGCGCACCGATCAACCCGACGCGCAGCGTCCGCTGCCGGCCGAGCAGCGCGATCATCTGCGCGCGCTCGTCGATCAGCGTGAGATCCGCGACATCGACATCCTTCTGCATCAGCACGCCGCGCCGGTGGCGATCGGCCGCGATCTGCACGATCTTCTGCGCGGCCGCCACCGCGTCCTGCTGCTGCGTAACGAGCGTCTGCGACGTTTGCAGCGACGTGACGATCTGCGCGACCTGCCCGAGCGCGTCGTCGACGGTCTTGTTGTACAGCCCGATCGCGACGTCGGCCTGCGCGACGTCCGCGCCGAGCTTCGCCTTCAGCCGGCCGCGGTCGAAGATCGGCAGCGAGATCGCCGGGCCGACCGACCCGGCGAGCGAATCGCGCGAGAACAGCGACGCGGGCGTCAGCGCGAACACGCCGCCGAGCGCGACGAGGTTCACGTCCGGATAGAACTGCGCGCGCGTCGAATCGGCATTCGCGAACGCAGCTTCGACGCGCAGCCGCGCGGCGACGATGTCGGGCCGACGGCCGAGCAGGTCGGCCGGCAGCCGCGCCGGCAGCGCACCGCCGGCAAACGCGCCGACGCGCGGCCGCTGCAGCGCGAGCCCGCGCTCGGGGCCGCGGCCCGACAGCACGCCGAGCTGCAGTTGAGCGAGCTTGATCTGCTCGTCGTTCAGCGCGATCTGCGCGAGCAGCTTGCTGCGCTTGATCGACGCATCGCTCGCGTCGTACGCATTGTCGAGGCCGCGCGCGGTGCGCTCGCGCAGCACGGTCGTTACGCGCTGGCTGACCTTCAGCTTCTGCTGCAGCAGATCCTGTGTCGCGTATGCCTGGTCGAGCTGGCAGTACACGGTGACAATCGCGACCGCGAGCGTGAGCCGCACCTGTTCGGCCTCGACCCCGGCCGCGTCGCGCAGCGACATCAGGCTCTTCGTCGCGGCGCGATTTTTACCCCACAGATCGAGCTGGTAGTTCAGCCCGACGAACACCGACGACGGCGATACGTTCGGATCGCCGAAGATCTCGACCGGTACACGATAGCCGCCGGCCGTCACGTCGGCGATGTCGCCGGGCTTCGGCATCCGCGCGCGGCTGACCGTCGCGCCGGCCGTGCCGGTCAGCCCGGTCAGCGAATCGAACTGCTGAAGCTGCGCCTGCGCGATCCGCAACCGCGCCCGTGCGACCTGGAGATCGGGGTTGTTGCGCGACGCGTCGGCCACCAGTTCGTCGAGTTGCGGATCCTGCAGCTGCTTCACCCAGTCGGGCGCCGGCCACGCGCCGTTCGCGCCGGGGCCGGCCGTGTGCGCGAGCGCATCGTCGGCCGGCGCGCGCAGCGACAGCGAGGGCAGGAACCCCGACGGCACGCATCCGCCCAACGCCAGCAGCACGGCCGCCGCCGCGATCATCGCGCTGCCCTGCACGCCCCGCGCCGGATTCGCCGCTTTCTTCACACGCCGCATCGCGCCCCTCATCCCTGCTGAATGCGCTGCGCACGCGCGGCCAGCCGCGGCCGCGTGCGTTCGAGCGGGCCGAGCCGGCCGAACAGGCCGTCCGCGACGCCGAACAGGATGCCCGCGAGCTTCGCGCGCTTGTCGCGTTCGACGAGCGCGATCTGCACGATCTGCCACACGGTCAGCAGGTTCGGCACGATCGCCACCGGAAAGCGCAGCCCGTATTGCATCCCGAGCTGCACCGCATTGCGCGCGCTGTAGTAGCGGCGTTGCCACGAGTGATTCATCGACGTCATTTCGAAAGGGCCGATCGCGTGGCGCTGCTTCGCGCCGATCCGGTGCGGCAGCACCAGCGACGGCACGACATAGAGCGGCACGTTGCGCGACAGCGCACGGAAGCTGTATTCGGTGTCGACGTGATCGATGAACAGCGTCTCGTCGAACCGGCCAAGCAAGTCGAACGCGTCGCGCGACACGACGCAGCCCGACGAGATCAGGAACGCGCAACGCTGCAGCGGCGCGCCCGGCTCGATGTGCAGGCGGCGCAGCCCGATGCCGTTGGTCGACAGTTCGGGCAGGAAGCTGCGCGCGTTCTCATCGAAAATGCGCGGGCCGGCCAGGAACGCACGCCCCGCGAGCCCGGCACAAACATCGCGCATCACCGGGAAATACGCGGCCGGCACCGATGAATCCTGGTCGAACAACGCGACCGCATCGATGCGGTCGCGAAACAACGCCACGAGCCCCGCGTTGTACGCGCCCGCGATCCCGCCGCGATTGCCGTGATGCAGCAGCGCGATGCCGTCGCGCGCACACAGGTCGCGTGCCCGTGCATCGGGCTGCGGCGTGTTGTCGACGACGAGCAATGCATCGCACGCATGCCGCCATGCACCGAGTGCTTCGAGCTGCGCATCGCTCGGGTGATACAGGATCACGAGTGCGCCGAGTGTCGTCATGTTCATCTCCTCAATGCCCGAAGGACGCCGCCGCGCCGCGCTTGGGTCGCGTCAGCCACATCATGGCCGCGAGCGCGAGGCAGGTCATGCTCGCCATCCAGAACATGTCGTTCGTCGCCATCATGTAGGCCTGCTGCATCACGACCTGGTGCAGCGTGCTCAGCTCGCGCACGCCGTCCACGCCCATCCCGTTCAGCGCATGCACGAAACGCTGCGTGTTCGCGGACGCATGCGTGACGGATTGCGACACGACGTCGTAGTGATAGGTCGCGCGGTTGTCCCACAGCGTCACGCTCATCGCGGTGCCGAACGCGGCCGACAGCGTGCGCAGAAAGTTCGACAGGCTCGACGCGGCGGCAAGCCGGTCGTCGGGAATGCGCGACAGCGTCGCGGCGGTCAGCGGAATGAAGAAGAGCGGCAGCCCGATCCCCTGGATCAGGCCAGGCGCGGCGATCTGCGCGAACGTCATCTTCAGCGTGAAATGCGCATCCCACGCGAGGACGCCCGCGAACACGAGGAAACCGACCGTCGCGAGCACGCGCGCGTCAAAATGATGCGCGTACAGGCCGACGAGGATCGAGAACACAAGCGCGAGCACGCCGAGCGACGCCGTCGCGAGCCCTGCATGAAACGCGTTGTAGCCCATCACGGCCTGCATCCACAGCGGGAACACGACGCCGACCACCGAGAAACTCATCATCCCGAGCGAGATGATCAGCACGCAAAACGAGAACGTGCGGTCGCGAAACAGGCTGAGATCGACGACGGGGTGCGCCTCGCCCGCCTCCCAGATCAGCAGCGACACGATCGAGATCCCCGCGACCACCGCGAGCGTGACGATCAGCGGCGAATCGAACCAGCCGCGATCGTGGCCGAGATCGAGCATCGCCTGCAGCGAGCCGACGCCGATCACGAGCAGCACGATGCCCGGCACGTCGATCGGGCCGGCCGCGCCGCGCTGCGCATCGGGGCGCAGCATCGCGGTGCAGACCGCGAACGAGAACAGTCCGATCGGCAGGTTGATCAGAAAGATCCACGGCCACGAGAAGTTGTCGACGATCCAGCCGCCGACCACCGGCCCGAAGATCGGCGCGAGCAGCACCGTCATCGCCCACAGCGCGAGCGCGATCGTGCGCTTGTCCGGCGGGAACGTGCGCAGCAGGATCGTCTGCGACAGCGGCACCATCGGACCCGAGCACAGCCCCTGCAGCGCGCGGCAGATCACCAGCACGTGCAGGTCGCGCGCGAGCCCGCACAGCAGCGACGTCAGCGTGAACAGCAGCACGGCGCCGACGAACAGCCGCAACTCGCCGACGCGGCGCGCGAGCCAGCCGGTCAGCGGCACCGCGATCGCGGCCGCGACCGAATACGAGCTGATCACCCACGTGCCCTGGCTGTTCGACACGCCGAGGCTGCCGGAGATCGCCGGCACCGCGACGTTCGTCACGGTCGAGTCGAGCACCTCGATGAAAGTCGCGAGCGACAGCGCGAACGTCAGCAGCGCGAGCCGAATACCGCGCACCGGCTGCGCGGCCGGCGCGGGGGCCGGCACGTCGAACGCGGACGGCGCGGCGGGCCCATCGTGAAGCGGCGACGCGGTGCTCATGCGCCCGCCACCGCGACATCGGCTCGCGCGCCCTTCCGCCCGCGCTTCGGTGCGAACCGTTCGATGAAATCGGCGGCCGCGTGACAGCCGTCCGGCGCGGCAGCGATCAGCGCGCGCGTGCGCGCCGCATGCACCGCAAACGCGGGTTCGTCGAGCACGCGCGCCAGCGCCGCGCCGAGACGCGCGCCGTCGACGGGGCCGTCGACGCGCACGCCGCAGCCGCTCGCCGCGACGCGTTGTGCGTTGTCGAACTGGTCGTGCGCAAACGGCGTCACGACCTGCACGATCCCGGCCTCGCACGCGAGCGCCGCGGTGCCGATCCCGCCGTGATGCACGAGCGCACGGCAACGCGGCAGCAGCGTGCGCATCGGCACGAAGCGGCGCACCAGCAGCCGGTTGCCGTCCGGCGCCGCATCGTGCGGGGTCAGCAGGATGCCGCGCGCGCCGGTCGCACGCAGCGCGTCCGCCACCGCGCGCGCGTACGCCGCATGATCGACGAGCGTCGAGCCGGCCGTGAACACGACCGGCCGCTCGCCGGCCGCCAGAAACGCATCCAGTTCCGCATCTTCGTCGGGCGTCGTAATGTCGTTGAACAGCGGAAAACCGCTTTGCAGATGATTCGACGGCCAGTCGGGCTGCGCCGGCGCGAACCAGCCGGGAAACAGGCACAGCACGCCGTCGGTCGAGTGCAGCCAGCGGCCGAGCACGCGCCGCGCGGACGCGAGCCCGAGATCGCGGCGCACCGCGTTCAGCGCGGGGCCGCATACGCGGTCGAGCACCTGACGCTCGATCAGCGTCATCAGCGCCGACTTCACGGACAGCGGCCAGCGCGCGGGAATCGTCAGGCGCGGGTGCGTCGGCGGCGCATGCGCGGACAGCAGCGTCGACGGCGACACCTGCACCGACACATACGGCGTGCCGTGCAGCTCCTGCATGAAGCGTGCGGAGAATGCCCACAGCGTGCCGACGAGGACCGTATCGTCATCGGTCAGCGCCCGCAGCGCGTCGTAGTGCGGGCGCAGCATCGGCGCGATCACCTGCCACAGCGTACGGAACGACGTGCGCGGGTCCCACAGCGCGGGATTCGCCATCGCGGCCTCGTATTCGGCCGCGGTGCCGACCGGCACGAATGCGAAACCGCAACGGCGCACGGCCGCCTCGAACGGCGCGTGCGTGCAGAACACGACGTCGTGACCGCGCGCCGCGAGCGTGCGCGCGACGCCGAGCAGCGGATGCACGTCGCCCGCCGAGCCGATCGCGGTCACGATCATCTTCGCCATCGCGCGCCTCGCGGGGTTCAGTAGAAGCCGGGAATCAGCGCCGCGACCTCGCGGCGGTACTGCGCGTACGCCGGCCCGAAATACCCGGTGAGCCAGCTCTCCTCGACGCGCACCTTGTACGCGAGCGACGCGAACACGAGCAGCACGCCGATCGCGCCGCGCCATTCGCCGCCGATCAGCGCGGCGCCGACGAGCGCGATCAGGCAGCCCGTGTAGATCGGATGGCGCACGAGCGCGTACGGCCCCGTGCGCACGAGTTCATGGTCTTCCTTCAGCGTGACCGACACGCTCCAGTTCGTGCCGAGGTGCAGCCGCGCCCACACCGAGAACAGCAGGCCGGCGACCAGCACCGCGAGCCCGCACTGCGCCTGCAGGCCGAAGCGCTGCCAGTCGGGCACGAGCGCCTGCCATGACGGATCGGGCAGGATGATCAGCGCGCCGCCGACGATCAGCGGAATCGACTGCAGCGTGCGCGAGCGTGACGCTTCCTTGCGCACGGTCGTCTTCACGCCCTGCGACGTGGCGATCCAGTAGGCGAGCCATGCGGCCCACGGAACGACGATGGCGATGGTCTGAACGATATTCACGGCTGGCCTGCCTCGTTGGGATGGGAATTCGGATACGCCGGATGCACGATGCGCGGCGTCACGACGACAGCGCGTGCATCGGTGCGGACACACACGCCTGCGCGGCGGCAAGCGCCATGCCGGCCGCGGGCGCCCCGTCGCAGAAGAAATCGAGCAGCGTGGTACGGGTGTATTCGCGCTGCGCGCGGCCTTCGATGTCGAGGAAATGACCGGCGTCCGGCACCGTCGCGAACCGCGCGCGCTGCACGTGCGCGCCGAGCTGGCGCACGTCGGCCGGCGTCGTGTATTCGTCGCGCTCGCCGTTCAGGAACAGCAGCTCGCAGCCGATGTTCGAGAACTCGCTGAAGTAGCGCTCGGGCTGCAGCGACAGGATCTGGTCGACGTGGAACGCGACCTGGTCCTGCTCGTCGCGCGGCAGGCGCGTGAGATACCGGTAGTTGTACAGCTTCATGATGCGCGGCAGGTAGCGGCCGACGGTGTCGTTCAGCAACTGCGCGGCCTTCAGGTTCTCGCCGGCCGCGATGTGATCGCGGGCGCGCGTCACGTAGTCGACCATCGCGTCGTTCAGGAACGGCGAGAACGAGCAGATCGCCGCGCGCCGCACGCTCGGGCAGCCGCGCGCGAGTGCGAACAGCGACGCGACGCCGCCCCACGACACCGACACCAGGAACGCGGGCGCGAAGCGCTCGACCAGATGCTGGAGGATCGCGGCCTCGTCGTCCTTCGTCAGGATGAAGCAGCCCGGGTTGTGCTGGCGCGACTGCCCCGCATACGGCAGGTCGAAGCAGATCGTGTTGATCCGCTCGCCCAGATACTGGACGGTCTGCCCGAACGACGCGGTCGTCGCGAGCGCGCCGTTGACGAGCATCGCCGTGTCGAAGGCCGGGTCGAACACGTTCCGTTCGACGTAGACCTTCAGACCATTCGGCAGCGGGACCACGTGTTTTTCGGTCGGCATCGTCGTTCTCCGGTGGATGCGGCGTCTCGACGTCGCGGCATGCTGCAGGTGCGCAATGGCTGGCGCCGGCCCGGCGCACGGCCTGTCGCCGAGCCCATAACCGACGCACCGCGGCAAATACCCGCGGCGCCCATTCATTCCTCGTAGTGCGGCGCCATACTAATACGGACAATATTACTTACTCAAGTCATTCCAACGAGCCCCTCTACTCAGTTGGGAAATGGGCCGGATTCAAATTTTTTTATCATTTTCTATGGTATGCGGGATCGCCAGGAAGGTGATGGCAATCGTTTGCGAGCGCCCTTCATCGGCATACATAGACCATATATTTTTCTTTTTATTCAACGATATACAGCATTTAAATCGACTGATTGAAACGGATTTTTGGAGTTTACCGACCTTCACCATCCGCATTCACAATTTCACATCGCGGTGAATATCACACACCTCGACACTCTTTCGTTTCGTAATAGAAACGAGGCCAGAAATTTTCCAGTGCATTGCACCATCTTTTCACGAGCCGTTTTAAACATAATTCTCGTTATTCAACATTCTTTCAATTCGTTTTTCCGCACCTGCACATCGCCGCACGTGGTCGATCCGCGACACCGCCGCCCCCCTCTTCATCGTCGGACCCCGATTTTTTGTTGATTGAACGATCAATAAAAAACCGCTAAGCTCTCGACTTCCATGCATGCCCGCCCGGGCGAAGGGAGTCGCGATGCCGAAAGTCGGAATGCGGGAGATTCGCCGCGCCCAGTTGATCGACGCCACGCTGCGCTCGATCGACGAAGCGGGTCTGCCCGGCACGACGCTCGCATCGGTCGCGCAACGCGCGAACATCTCGACGGGCATCGTCAGCCACTACTTCGGCGACAAGGACGGCCTGCTCGAAGCGACGATGCGGCACGTGCTGCGCGACCTGTGGTCGGCCACCACGGCCCGTCGCGTGGCCGCGCGCAAGGACCCGCGCGCCCGGCTGCGCGCGATCGTCGCCGCGAACTTCGACGACACGCAGGTCAGCGCGCCCGTGATGAAGACGTGGCTCGCGTTCTGGTCGCAGAGCATGCACGACCCGATGCTCAAGCGCCTGCAGCACGTCAACACGCGGCGCCTCCATTCGAACCTGTGCGCCGAATTCGCGAAGGCCTTGCCGCGCACGAAAGCGCGGGAAGCCGCCAGCGGCCTCGCCGCGCTGATCGACGGCCTGTGGCTGCGCGGTGCGCTCGCCGGCGGCCCGATCGACACCCGGGCGGCGCTGAAGCTCGCCCACGATTACATCGACCTGCTGCTCGCGTCCGACTGACGCGGCACGCAATCGCCCTCCAGGAGATCCTCATGTCCGTATTCGGTTTGCAGCGCCTCTACATCGGCGGCGGTTACGTCGACGCCACGAGCGGCAAGACTTTCGACACCTTCGATCCCGCCACCGGCGAACTGCTCGCGCAGGTGCAGCAGGCGAGCGCGGCCGACGTCGACCGCGCGGTCGCGTCTGCCCGGGAAGGCCAGCGCGAATGGGCCGCGATGACCGCGATGCAGCGCTCGCGCATCCTGCGCCGCGCGGTCGACCTGCTGCGCGAGCGCAACGACGAACTCGCGGCGCTGGAAACGCGCGACACCGGCAAGCCGATCGGCGAGACGCTCGCGGTCGACATCGTCACCGGCGCGGACGTGATCGAGTACTACGCAGGCCTCGCGACCGCGATCGAAGGGCTGCAGGTGCCGCTGCGCGCCGATTCGTTCGTCTACACGCGCCGCGAACCGCTCGGCGTGTGCGCGGGCATCGGCGCATGGAACTACCCGATCCAGATCGCGTGCTGGAAGACGGCGCCCGCGCTCGCGGCCGGCAACGCGATGGTGTTCAAGCCGAGCGAAGTCACGCCGCTGACCGCGCTGAAACTCGCGGAAATCTATACGGAAGCCGGCGTGCCGGCCGGCGTGTTCAACGTCGTGCAGGGCGACGGCTCGGTCGGCGCGCTGCTCACCGGCCACCCGGACATCGCGAAGGTGTCGTTTACGGGCGGCGTCGAGACGGGCAAGAAGGTGATGTCGCTGGCCGGCGCGTCGTCGCTGAAGGAAGTGACGATGGAACTCGGCGGCAAGTCGCCGCTGATCGTGTTCGACGATGCGGACCTCGACCGCGCGGCCGACATCGCGGTGACCGCCAACTTCTTCAGCTCGGGCCAGGTCTGCACGAACGGCACGCGCGTGTTCGTGCACCGCTCGATCAAGGACGCGTTCACGCAGCGCGTGCTCGAACGCGTGAAGCGCATCCGCGTCGGCAAGCCGACCGATGCCGATACCAACTTCGGCCCGCTCGTGTCGGCCGCGCAGCTCGACAAGGTGCTCGGCTTCATCGAAAGCGGCAAGGCCGAAGGCGCAAAGCTGCTGGCCGGCGGCACGCGCCTGACCGATGGTCACTTCGGCAGCGGCCAGTACGTCGCGCCGACCGTGTTCGGCAACTGCCGCGACGACATGAAAATCGTCCGCGAGGAAATCTTCGGGCCGGTGATGAGCATCCTCGATTTCGAATCGGAGGACGAAGTGATTGCCCGCGCGAACGACACACACTACGGGCTCGCGGCCGGCGTCGTGACCGAGAACCTGTCGCGCGCGCACCGCACGATCCATCGCCTCGAAGCCGGCATCTGCTGGATCAACACGTGGGGCGAATCGCCGGCCGAGATGCCGGTTGGCGGATACAAGCAATCCGGTGTCGGACGCGAGAACGGCATCACGACGCTTGAGCACTACACTCGAATCAAGTCGGTGCAGGTCGAGCTCGGCCGCTACAACCCGGTGTTTTGAGTCTTAAGGGAGGAGAACCCGTCATGACGACACGCGAATACGACTACATCATCTGCGGCGCCGGTTCCGCGGGCAACGTGCTCGCAACGCGCCTGACGGAAGATCCGGACGTGACGGTGCTGCTGCTCGAAGCGGGCGGCCCCGACTACCGCTTCGACTTCCGCACGCAGATGCCGGCGGCGCTGGCCTATCCGCTGCAAGGCCGCCGCTACAACTGGGCGTACGAGACCGACCCCGAGCCGCACATGGACAACCGCCGGATGGAATGCGGCCGCGGCAAGGGGCTCGGCGGCTCGTCGCTGATCAACGGGATGTGCTACATCCGCGGCAACGCGCTCGACTACGACAACTGGTCGACGCACAAGGGCCTCGAGAACTGGACGTATCTCGACTGCCTGCCGTACTTCAAGAAAGCCGAGACGCGCGACGTCGGCCCGAACGATTACCACGGCGGCAACGGCCCCGTGTCGGTCACGACCAGCAAGCCGGGCGTGAACCCGCTGTTCGAGGCGATGGTCGACGCGGGCGTGCAGGCAGGCTACCCGCGCACCGACGACCTGAACGGTTATCAGCAGGAAGGCTTCGGCCCGATGGACCGCACCGTCACGCCGCGCGGCCGCCGCGCGAGCACCGCGCGCGGCTACCTCGACCAGGCGCGTGCACGGCCGAACCTCGAGATCGTCACGCACGCGCTCGCCGACCGCATCCTGTTCGACGGCAAGCGCGCATCGGGCGTCACGTACCTGCGCGGCAGCGAGCGCGCAACCGCGCATGCGCGCCGCGAAGTGCTCGTCTGCAGCGGCGCGATCGCATCGCCGCAACTGCTGCAGCGCTCGGGCGTCGGCCCCGGCGCGTGGCTGAAGGAATTCGACATTCCCGTCGTGCTCGACCTGCCCGGTGTCGGCCAGAACCTGCAGGACCACCTGGAGATGTACATCCAGTACGAGTGCAAGGAGCCCGTATCGCTGTACCCGGCGCTCAAGTGGTGGAACCAGCCGAAGATCGGCCTCGAATGGATGCTGAACGGCACGGGCCTCGGCGCGAGCAATCACTTCGAGGCGGGCGGTTTCATCCGCACGCGCGACGACGATCCGTGGCCGAACATCCAGTATCACTTCCTGCCGGTTGCCATCAACTACAACGGCTCGAACGCGATCGAGATGCACGGCTTCCAGGCGCACGTCGGCTCGATGCGCTCGCCGAGCCGCGGCCACGTGAAGCTGCGTTCGCGCGACCCGAACCAGCATCCGAGCATCCTGTTCAACTACATGGCCGAAGCGCTCGACTGGCGCGAGTTCCGCGATGCGATCCGCGCAACGCGCGAGATCATGCGGCAGCCCGCACTCGACCGCTATCGCGGCCGCGAGCTGAACCCGGGCGCCGACTGCAAGACCGACAAGGAGCTCGACGCGTTCGTGCGGGCCCGCGCGGAGACCGCGTTCCATCCGTCGTGCTCGTGCAAGATGGGTTACGACGACATGGCCGTGGTCGACGAAGAGGGTCGCGTGCACGGGCTGGAAGGGCTGCGTGTCGTCGATGCGTCGATCATGCCGATCATCACGACCGGCAACCTGAACGCGCCGACGATCATGATCGCCGAGAAGATCGCCGACAAGATTCGCGGCCGCAAACCGCTCGCGCGTGTCGACGTGCCGTACTTCGTCGCGAACGGCGCGCTGGCGCGCAATGTCGCGAAGGCCGTGCGACAGCCGGAAACGGTCTGACGACGGCGGGCGCGCTGCCCGCGCACCCAACGAAAACGCCGCTGACGATTCCCGTCAGCGGCGTTTTTTCATTCCCGGCTCAACCGTTGTTGACCTCTCGCCGCAAACGCTCGACGTCGACGTGCTCCAGGTAATTCGTGATGTTCTGCCAGATCGGATGGAACCCGTAACCGCCGTGCTGCAGCTCGTCGAGCGCCTGTTCGCGCGTCCAGCCCTGGTACACCATCCGGTACAGCGCGGAGACGAGGCCCGTGCGATCGGCGCCGTGCTGGCAGTGGATCAGCACCGGACCGTCCTGGTCGGCGGTTCGCAGTGCCTTCAGCGCGGCGACCATGTCGTCGTCGCGGATGTCCCACGTGTTGATCCGGATGCGCTGCATCTTGATCTGCGTGCCGGCCAGGATGCTGTCGTCCGCGTGAAACGAGCGGAAGCTGATGACCTTGCGGATGCCGAGCTTCTGCAGCTCCGGCACGTCCGCCCGCGACAGCTGCGCGCTGCGGTACAGCGTCGGCGTGATCCGATGCAGGTTGTTCACGCGCGCATCGGCAATGCTTTGCGCCCATTGGATTGGTCGGGCCGCGATCGGTCGGGCCGCAACGCCGGACGCCGGGTCCGCATGGGCCGGCTGCACGAGCGCGGCGAGCGTGACGGCGAGCGCGGCAAGGAAAGCGGTTTTCATGTCGGTTCAGCGTTCAATAAAATGCGCGCTTGCTGCGCTCGCGCGACAGGATGAACAGCACGATCGCGGCGGCGCTCATGGTCCAGTAGTCGGTTGGCGCGACGCCCAGCCAGTGGATATGCCACGGCACGTTGGCCGGGTTGAAGCGGGCCAGACCGTAGGCCGGATTCAGCACGAACCACAGAAAATCCTCGGTCAACCAGAACACCATGATGCACGCGATGATGCGGGCTTCGATGCGCCACGACCACCGCGCGTTGAAGATGGGCGGCAGGTGGAAGAACAGCGCGACGAACGGGAACACCCACGCGTGGTAGCCGGTCATCGGGCGCCCGCCCCAGAAGAGGTCGAGCAGCCAGTGATGCTCGATGCGCCAGGTCGGCAGGTTGGCGGCCCAGCCCGCGCTGCCCTCGATCTGGATCTCGACGTTCGCGAAAAAGAACGCGAGCAACATGACCCATGCGACGACGAACAGCGTATGACGCGTCGGCACAAAACGCGCGACGCTCATGCGGCAGGCTCCAGGCCCAGTACGCGGTCGAGCACGAAGCGTCCGGCCAGCGGCCGCCCGAGCGGAGCCAGACGGCGGCGCATGTCGGCCAGGCGCTCAGGCGTCTGCAGCAGCGCGCGGATCCGGTAGACGAGCGCATCGTCGTCGATGGCCTTGAGCGCCACGCCCTGTTCGAGCAGGAAATCGGCGTTGCGCTCTTCCTGGCCCGGAATCGGCGAATTGACGATCATCGGCAGCTTCATCGCGAGACATTCGGATGTCGTCAGGCCGCCCGGCTTCGTGATGACGAGGTCGGCGCAGGCCATCAGGCGTTCGACCTGTTGCGTGAAGCCCTGCGGAAAGAGCCGGCCGGGATGCCGCGCGGCGAGCGCCTGCAGCGACGCCAGCATCGCCTGGTTCTTGCCGGCCAGCGCGATCAGCTGGAAATCGGCGTCCATCTCCAGCAGCCGCGTCGCCAGCACGTCGAGCCCGCCGAGGCCGGCACCGCCCGACATCATCAGGAACGTCGGCCGCGCGGGATCGAGGCCGAACTCGGCCGCGCACGCTGCGCGATCGAGCGGCTGGCCGAACGCCGGCATGATCGGAATACCGCTGACGTGCACCGTTTCGGGCGCCATGCCGCGCGCGTGCATGCGCCACGCGATCTCGTCGTTGGCCGCGAAGTAGCCGCGCATGTTCGGCACGACCCACATGCTGTGCAGGTCGAAATCGGTGACCTGCACCCATACCGGCGTGTCGACGCGCCCCTTGCGGATCTCGCGCGACAGCAGTTCGGCCGGCAGGAAGTGTGTGCAGATGATCGCGTCCGGGCGCTGCCGTTCGATCTCCGCGAGCAACTGCCGGCAATTGAGCCGTTCGATCGCGCGCCGGATCTTCTGCGACGGCGCGGCGGGATCGACCTCGTCGGTCTTCTGGTACAGGTAGCCCCACAGCGCCGGCTGGCTGCTGACGAGCTTGATGTAGAGATCGGTGTACAGCTTGCGGAAGCCGGTGGAAACGAAGTCCATCACGTCCAGGTGCGTGGCTTCGATGCCTGCGGGATGGTGGTCCGCAAAGGCGCGGATCGCTTCGGCCGCACGGGTATGACCGGCGCCGGCGCTGACGCTCAGGAGAAGGATTTTCTTGTGTTGCTTTGACATCTGACTGACCGTTTCGATGAATGTGATCCGGACGCGGGTTCGGCAGCGGCGATCTCGCGCGACGGCTGTTGGCGTCCGGCTTTCAACTGGCTTGACGGACCTTCGGCGGTGCGGGCGGTCGGGTACTGCGGATCGAGCGATCGCCGGCATCGTCTGCGGAATCATACTGCGTCCGGTCGATGCGGCTCGGATCCGCGGGTGTCGCGCGATCGGTCAGGTCGGTGTGGCGGCACGGCGTGCCGCAGCTTGGCGCCCCACTCGCGCATGCGAATGGGGCGCCGTATTTCGGCGCGAACGGGGTGTTCGCGCGCGGGTCGTTTCGTGTCGTTCCGGCAAAGGCCGTGCGTCAGTCAGCCTTGTTCGCGTCGTCACCGGACCGGGCTGCCGCCACGGCGTGCGTCCGCATCCGCTTCGCGCGGACGATCGGATTCCATCGCGACGTCAGGCTCATCGCATTGCGCAAGCGGTCGAACGCGGCATCCTCCGTCGGCCCGAAGCGATTGACCGCCGGCCACGCGAGCACGTGATCGAGCCATGTCTGCCATGTGTCGCCATGAAAGCGCCGGCCGATTTCCCGCACCGCGTCCGGCGCCGCGATCACGATGCCGGCCAGCAGGTAGTGCGCCCAGAAGCTGCCCGCGCCGACGAGTCGATCGAGCCTGCACACGGATAGCGCCGCAAGCAACGCATCCGTCGACGCGAGGTCGGCGCGATGCGTGCGGATCGCCTGCGCGACGAGGTTGTGCTGACCGCCATACGCCGCAACGGAAACCCCGTTGCCGGCGGCGAGTTCGGCCGAGAACATCGCGAGCGCGGCCATCTCGTCGATGCGCGATGCATCGTCGCGCGGGCCGCATGCGCGCAACACGATCGCGTCGATGATGGCGCCGGGCCGAGCCGATGTTTCCGCACTCGTCGCCGCGACGACGGCCAGTTTTTCTCTCAGGTTCTTCGCAACGGGTATCTCGCCCTGCCCGTCGTTTTCATGTGCGGTGCGCCAGCCAACATTAGCGTCGTTGCATTCGACACCGCCCGCAATCCGTTCGAGTGCAGCCCACCCGACGTCGGGATCGTCGAATGCGCACGCATCGATCACGCCGTGCGCCGCCTCGAACACGGCGCGCGAGCCGGGGCAACAGCGTTCGGCTTCGGCGAGCTGCTGCGCGGAAGGCACATGCGAGCACGCGCCGAGCAGGTCGGTCGGGTCGCATGCGCAACCGCCGCTGTCCGTTGCGATCCACGGTACCAGCCGCTGAAGGGCCGCCGTCGCGTCGCGAGACAGGCTCTCGCCGGCCCGCACACGTATCGCATGCGATGCGACGACGGTCGTGTCGCCGGCATCGCCCGCCGCCATCGCGCAGGCGGCCGCGTCGAGATGTTCGATCAGGTACTGCAACCACGCGGCCGTGCGCAGCCGGTCAGGCGTCGCGCCGCGGGCATCACCATACTTCGCTGGGTCGGTGAGCATGGGTCGTCCGGGATAGTTCTGGCCAATCGGAATGATGTTGTTTCAGTCGAACGGGTGGCGCGGTATGCCGCGCCGACCCTCCAAGGCCACCCGCATCGGATCGCGACACGTGCGGCCAACCGGCCGTCGCGCCGATACGCGCGACGATATGAATGCATCGAGGTAACCGAAACCCGCCACGCTTGCCGCACGGCCCTCGCGCGCGACGGGCTTCCGGTTCGTTCCGCGACGCTTACTGCACGTGGAACTTCGGCGACGTCGTGACCGTGCCGGACACCGTGCAATTCGGCGTCAGGACGGAGTTATTGAACGTCAGCGACGAGTTCGGATCGCTCCATGCCGTGACCACCTTGCTCGGGCCGCACGCGCCGAGCAGCGCGACGTTCACCTGCACGTTGTTGATCGACAGCTGCGTCGTGCTGTCTGCCTGGCCCGTCCACGGCGACGTGCTGCTCGCCGTGCCGCTGATCAGGCCGCAGGTGGCACCGCCCGAGAACGTCGTCGACGTGATGTTG
Source organism: Burkholderia cepacia (assembly GCF_001039005.1). Lineage (GTDB taxonomy): Bacteria > Pseudomonadota > Gammaproteobacteria > Burkholderiales > Burkholderiaceae > Burkholderia > Burkholderia theae. The sequence goes on along the minus strand of NZ_LDWR01000009.1, from coordinate 49,355 downwards.
ACGATACCGGTCGACGTGATCGTCCCGTTGAACGTCGCCGTGCAGGTCGCGCTGATCGCCCCCTTGCTGAGGCTCGTGAGCCCCGACACGGAGAACGGCTCGCCGTTCGGATTCATCGGCTGGCCATCGGCGCGCGTAACGGTGACGGCGAAAGCAGGCGCGGCCGAAACCGCGGTGAAAGCCACTGCAGCAACAAGCGACACGATTTTGCGAATGCTCATTTGAACTGCCCCCTCTCTTCACAAATGGCGGCACGCCGCCAGGAACGCAACCTTCCGGCCGGATGAATCCGGCCAGCCGGTCGCAGGAAACCGCCGGCGCGCGTCATGCGCGCCGGTCGGTTCAGAACTTGTAGGAAATCCCGACGAACGTGATCAGCGGATCGGCCTTCAGCCGCGTGCGCGTGGTCGCGAGCGTCGAACCGTCCGCCGCCTTGATCACGAGCGACGAGTAGGTCTTCAGCGGCATGTACGTCAGCGTCGCGGTGAGCCCCCAGTGCTTGTCGATCGCATAGCTCGCGCCGACGTTGTAGACCGGCGTGAACGACGACGACGCCTTGCCCTCCACCGACGTCGGCCCCGGCTTGCCGGCGCCGGCCGCGAGCACGCTGCCGAGGTTCTGGTTGATGTCCTTCGCGAAGTTGCCGTTCAGTTCGATGTTGCTGAACCAGCTGTAGGCCACGCCGATCCCGACGAACGGCCGGAACCGCGCGGTCGACGAGTTGAAGTAGTACTGCAGAATGATCGTCGGGCTCCACTGCCGCGCGTTCTTCACGGCCGGCTGGTTCGCCGGATCGTCCATGTTGACGCTGCCGAGCGCGCCGGCCGGGCCGGGCGGCTTGATCGTGCCGTGGCCGGTCAGCGTGAACTCGGGCGGCACGCCGAGCACCGACGTCACCGCGATGTGATCGGTGAAGAAGTGCGTGAGCGTGAGGCCGACCGTATCGGCGTTGTTGACCGTCAGGCTCGTGCCCGGCGACGTGAACGAACCGGGCAGGCGCAGCGGCCCGTTGATCGGCATGCTCGCGAGATTCGTCGTCAGACCGTTGGTCGAATCCTGCGGCATGATGTGCAACCACCCGAGCGTCGCGACGTTGTCGCCCGCCTGCTGGGCCGATGCGAGCGTCGACATGCCTGCGACGACACCCGCGACAATCAGCTTCTTCATCAAGTCTCCCCCTCATTCTGTCCGGGCGCCGCGCATCCGCGCGCGACGCCGCCGTGTCTCCGTCCGGGTGCGGTCACTGCACGAACGCGCCGACCGTGAAGTACGGATTGCTCGTATCGGCCATGTCGAGGAACCCGAACACACCGCCCGTGAACACGAACTTGCCGGTCGCCGGGCCCGACGCCGCATCCGCGTGCACGGTCGTCACGACGCCCGGCACTTTCTGCGTGTAGTCGAGGTTCAGCGCGCGCGTAAGTGCGGCCTGCGACGCGTTGAACGGATCGAGCAGCGTGGCCTGCGCGCCGACGAGCGCGGTCGCGCGGTAGTTGAACGCGCTGTCGACACCCGTGTACTCGCCGTTCTGCGAGCCCAGCGCGATCGCCGTCTGCGGGCTCAGGATCGAGATGCCCGATTCGTCGTCCGCGCTCGGCGGGCCCTGCGTGAGATCCGCGTTCGCCGCGCCGGTGCGAATGAAGATCGGCACGAGCTGGTTGCGCAGCTTGCCGACGATCAGGATCCCCTTGCCGGCCTTCGCCGGATCGAGCGCGGCGAGCGTCGGCGGAATCTGCGGCTGGTAGTTGAGCGACTGGAACGCCGGCGAATCCGGGCGCAGCGTGAACGGCTGGTTCACGGTCGCGCTCGACGCGAGCGGCTGCCCGCCGTTCTTCTTGCCGAAGTTGTCGGTCTCGACGTAGCTGCCGTCCGCGTTGATCGTCACCTTCTGATCGAGCGCCACCGGCTGGAAGCTCTGCGACGGCACCTGGTGATAGCCGAGCTGGTTGTAGGTTCCAGCGATCTTCGTGAGATCGGTTTCCAGCGACGAGAAGCTGATGAACGGGTAGTACGGGAACGTCGTCTGCGGAATCTTGCCGACGCCGATCACGCCGTTGAACTGGATCGTCGCGCCCGGGATCGCGCCGCCCAGCACGCCTTCGCCGAGGAACAGCCGCGCGGGCCGGCTCGGGTCGAGGCTCGCGTTCTGCATCCGGAACGTGCACTGGTTCAGCTTCACCGTCGGCAGCCCCGTTTCGTCGGCCAGCGTGCCGTCGACCACGTTCGCGGGCGCCGTATCGCGGGTCGGTTGCACGGTGCCCGTGGTGGTCGGCACCGGCGATGCGAGGTAGGTCATCCGGTACGTCATCTTCGTCGTGTCGAGCTGCACTTTCACGAGCTCGCCCGACCCCGACCCGCCGATGAACACCGTGTTGTAGTCGATCGTCTGCGGGCACAGCCGCACCACCGGCGCGGGCGGCGGGTCGCCGTCGCCGCCGCACGCAGCCAGCACGGGTGCAAGCGAGGCCGCGGCCATCCAATGTTTCAAATTCATAGGAATCCTCTTGAAATTCGATTCGCCGGCGGCGACGCATGCGCCGCCGGTGTTACGTGTTCAGTACGCCGGGTTACTGGACGAACGCGCCGACCGTGAAGAACGGGTTGACCTGGCTGTTGTTGACGACCATCGCGTAGACGTTGCCGGCCGTCACGATCCAGCCCGTGTCGCCCTTCTTGAAGATCGCGACGTTGCCGCTTGCACCCTTCGCGTTGAAGTCCTGCGTGGCCGTGACCTTGATCTTGCCGGGCGTGGCCTGCGTGTAGTCCAGCGCGAACTGCGAGGTCACCGACGACGTCTGCGGGTCGATGAACGCCGCGGTTTTGCCCTGGAACAGCGTGGACGTATAGTTCGCGGCGATCGTCGATACCGCGGTGCCGTCGTTGCAGCTGCCCGCCTGCGCCAGGAAGAAGGTGCCGTTGAAACTGCCGGGCAGATCCGGGTGCGGCACGTTGTTGTTGAAGCTCGGGCCCGAATTCGCGACCGCGAACGTCGCGGTGCTGGGCGCCACGACACCGCATGCGGACGCGCTCGTTGCGCCGATGAAGCCGCCCTTCAGCGAGTTTGCCGCGATGGCGGTGGTCGACGAGAGCATCGAGATCCCCACTTCGGCATCGGCGACCGACGCCAGCGCATTGCTCGAATCGACATGCGTGTAACCGACTCGAATCACGACCGGCACCCGCACACCGTTCAGCTTGCCGACGATCATGATCCCCTTCGCCTGGCTCGGCGTCGAGATCACGATGCCCGGCGCCTGACCCGCCACCGGATACGAGACCGCACCGAACTGGTTCGCCACCGCGTTGCTCACGAACACGTTGTCGGCCGATCCGTCGGCGTTCTTGCGCAATGCCCACGGCGATCCGGTGGTCTGGCACGAGTAGTCGCTATTCGGGGTGATCGTGCACGAACCGTCCGCATTGAGCGTCTGGTTCCAGTTGACCACGTCCGGCTCCCAGCCGACCGCCCCGGCACTGCTCTGGGCGCTGCCGCCGACGGGCGACAGGTGGATACCCACTTCGTTGTAGTTGCCCGCGACCTTCGTGAAATCGGTTTCGGTTTGGGTAAAGCCGATGAACGGATAAAAATCGAACGTGCGCGACGGCACGACACCCAGCACGAAGCCGGGGAACGGTTCGATCCCGGTGAACGCGATCGTCGCCCCGGGAATCCCGCCGCCCACCACACCATTGCCGACGAACAGCATCGGCGGATCCACGCGGTTGATCGTCACCGCATACGCGCCGTCGCTCGTCGCGCCATTGTCGAGCACGAACGCACAGCGGTTCTGCTCGGCGGTCGGGAGATTGGTCGGATGATGGAATGCGCCGCTGATCGTCAGGCCCGCACGCGTGTTGTTGACCTGCCCTGCCGACGTCGGCACCGACGATTCGATGAACTGCATCTGATAGGTGAGCTTCGTCGTGTCGAACTTCACCTTCACGTACTCGCCGCTGCCGGCGCCGCCCGTATAGGTCGTCGTGTAATCGAGCGCGTCCGGACACAGCTTCGTCACGACGGGCGGCGTCGTTTCGGCGCCGCTCGGCCCGCATGCGCTGCCCGAGCACTGCGGCACGTTGATCGGCCCCGGATCGTCGCCGCCGCCGCAACCGGCGACGAACGGCAGCGCCAGCACGGCGCACGACAGGATCGCCTTCCGCCATTCAGGAATGCAAAGCATCAACCCCTCCTTTTCAGGTACGACAAGTCTCGTCCGGCCGGGCTGCATGGCCCGCCGGTTGGTATCGCGCCGCCGCACGAATGCGCGGCGCATGACGGTGCGCGCAAGGCAACCGCTCCGCGGCTCACGCAAATGCGATGAAAACCGCGGCGGCAGACAAGCGTTCTCCCGCGGCGCCGTCATCCGGCACGGCGCCGTCGGAACAATCGAAACGGAAAGTGGTTCGCCGCTACACGGCGATGCGATAACGCAGGCAGGCGACCTGCGTCGCGCCTGCATTCAGCGAAAAACTGGGAAACGGCAGTCCGATTGGCCCCGCGGATACGCGCTTCATGAATTGGTCTCCGTACGTACGCTTGATTGGTTATCGTGATGCGTCGTTTGTCGAGACTATGAGCGGACCATTCAAACAAGTAAATGGATGCAGAGTTCCAAACGATGCAAGCCGCGCGACCCTAGCGTTTACACGGTATTTGACACATTTTCAAACAGCCTTCATTTTATTTGCTCAGACAAATACCGGAGCGGTATAACACGCGTTTGAACGAAGGCGGCCAACCCGCGCCCAGCCAAGCGGGCAGGCCCGCGACGGCCCGCCTGCATGCTGCGGCGCAACCTTACACGTCGATGATCGCGAGCGTGCCGTGGCTGCCGGGCAGCACCGCATGGCGCGTGCCGGCGAGCGCGAGATACATCTGCCCGGCCTCGACCACGACCGTTTCCGTGTCGACTTCGAGCATCAGCTTGCCGTCGAGCACCAGCAGCCCCTCGTTGTAGTCGTGCACTTCCGCTTCGTAAGGCTGCGCGTCCATCCGCAGCACCTTGATCCTGGCCGGCCCGACTTCGCCGACGATCGTGGATTTCCACGCGACGGCCTGCCCGGCCGCCACCGATTTGAAATCGATCAAAGACATTCGCCCCGCTCCGAGAACCGTGAAAGGAACGCATTATCGCGAGCGCGGCACACGCCGTCCCGGTACGGCGCGGCGCTGTTCGGGCGGCACAGTCGGCCGGCCGGCCGCCGCGCTGCCGCGTCGGAACGCGCTCGCCGCCCGATTCACGGAAAACGGCATGCATTGTTCGCTCACTTCAAATAAACAGGCGCTTTATTGAGCGACGCACGTGCATTTCACGCAAATCCGGCGCCGATCATGCGCGGCCTTTCCATCAGAATGCATTTCCATCTATCGATTGCTAATATGGCGGTCCCGCGATCCCGCATCACAGCGCCGTTCGACATGACGCCCGTCCGCCATGCCGTCCCCGGTCCCGGCCGCTTCGCAGCGGCGGCGACGCCGGGCACGCGCGGCGCACGCCGCCGCGCCGGCCGGCCGTGCCATCCGTGAGCATGCAACCGATCCTTTCCGTCTCCGACCTCTCCAAGACTTACGCGTCCGGCTTCCAGGCGCTGAAGCACGTGACCCTCGACATCCGCCCCGGCGAGATCTTCGCGCTGCTCGGGCCGAACGGTGCCGGCAAGACGACGCTGATCGGCTCGATCTGCGGCATCGTCACGCCGACCGCAGGCCGCGTGACGGTCGGCGGCCACGACATCCGCGATCAATACCGCGCGGCCCGCGAAATGATCGGCCTCGTGCCGCAGGAGCTGACGACCGACGCGTTCGAAACCGTCTGGGCGACCGTGTCGTTCAGCCGTGGCCTGTTCGGCAAGGCACCCGATCCCGCGCATATCGAGAAGACGCTGAAGGCGCTGTCGCTGTGGGACAAGCGCGACAACAAGCTGATGACGCTGTCGGGCGGCATGAAGCGCCGCGTGATGATCGCGAAGGCGCTGTCGCACGAGCCGCGCATCCTGTTCCTCGACGAACCGACGGCCGGCGTCGACGTCGAGCTGCGCCGCGACATGTGGAAGCTCGTCGATTCGCTGCGCGAAAGCGGCGTGACGATCCTGCTGACCACGCACTACATCGAGGAAGCTGAGGAGATGGCCGACCGGATCGGCATCATCCTCGGCGGCGAGCTCGTGCTCGTCGAGGAAAAGCGCGAGCTGATGCGCAAGCTCGGCAAGAAGCAGTTGACCGTGCAGCTCGAGCACCCGCTCACGGACGTGCCGCCGACGCTCGCGCCGTTCGGGCTCGAACGCGCGGACGACGGCGCCGCGCTCGTCTACACGTACGACTCGCAGCGCGACGACGCGAGCATCGCGAAACTGATCAACGCGCTCGGCTCCGCCGGCATCGGCTTCCGCGACCTGCACACGACGCAGAGTTCGCTCGAGGATATTTTCGTCAGCCTGATCGACAATCGCCGCAACGGCGTACAAGGAGCCTGACGCCCATGAACCTGCAAGGAATCCGCGCGATCTACCGCGCAGAAATGGCCCGCACGCGCCGCACGCTGATGCAGAGCATCATCGCGCCGGTGATCTCGACGTCGCTGTATTTCGTCGTGTTCGGCTCCGCGATCGGCTCGCGCATCAGCGACGTGAACGGCATCGGCTACGGGTCGTTCATCGTGCCGGGCCTCGTGATGCTGTCGTTGCTGTCGCAAAGCATCTCGAACGCGTCGTTCGGCATCTACTTCCCGCGCTTCACGGGCACGATCTACGAGATCCTGTCCGCGCCCGTGTCGTACTGGGAGATCGTGATCGCCTACGTGGGAGCGGCCGCATCGAAGTCGCTGCTGCTCGGCGTCATCATCCTCGCCACGGCCGGCCTGTTCGTGCCGCTGCACATCCTGCATCCGTTCTGGATGGTGCTGTTCCTCGTGCTGACGGCGATCACGTTCAGCCTGTTCGGCTTCGTGATCGGCATCTGGGCCGACAGCTTCGAGAAGCTGCAGCTCGTGCCGCTCCTGATCATCACGCCGCTCACGTTCCTCGGCGGCAGCTTCTATTCGGTCGACATGCTGCCGCCCGCGTGGCGCATCATCACGCTGTTCAACCCGATCGTCTACCTGATCAGCGGCTTCCGCTGGTCGTTCTACGGGATCGCGGACGTGCACGTGTGGATCAGCCTCGCCGCCACCGGGCTGTTCCTCGTGATCCTGCTCGCGATCGTCGCGTGGATGTTCCGCACCGGATACAAGCTGAAGAATTGACGCGGCACGCGCCGCCGCCGATGACGCATTTGAGCAAGCAGGCGGCGCTTTTCCTCTGATGCGGCATTTTGTGGTCGCGTCTACTGAATACCGAAGCATCGGGGCCCTGGAGCATGCGCTGCAAGGCCCCTTTTCATTTCAGAGGACGCCATGCCCGCCGCCACCGCTCCCGCTTCCGCCGCCGCCCGGCTCGAACGCCTGCCGTTCTCCGGCTATCACAAGCGGATCTTCTTCATCATCGCAATCGCGTTCTTCTTCGATTCGGTCGACCTCGGCACGATGACGTTCGTGCTCGGCTCGATCCGCAAGGAGTTCGGGCTGTCGACCGCGGCCGCCGGCCTCGTTGCGAGCGCAAGCTTCTTCGGGATGGTGCTCGGCGCGGCCGTCGCCGGCCTGCTCGCCGACCGCTTCGGCCGCCGGCCCGTGTTCCAGTGGAGCATGGTGCTGTGGGGCGCCGCGTCGTACCTGTGTTCGACCGCGCAGAGCGTCGACGCGCTGATCGTCTACCGCGTGCTGCTCGGGATCGGGATGGGCATGGAATTCCCGGTCGCGCAGACGCTGCTGTCCGAATTCGTGCCGACCGAGAAACGCGGCCGCCTGATCGCGCTGATGGACGGCTTCTGGCCGCTCGGCTTCATCACGGCCGGCATCGTCGCGTACTTCGTGCTGCCGCAGTTCGGCTGGCGCACGGTGTTCGCGCTGCTCGCGATTCCCGCGGTGTTCGTGCTCGTCGTGCGCCGCATCGTGCCCGAATCGCCGCGCTGGCTCGAACATGCGGGCCGGCACGCGGAAGCCGACACGGTGATGCATGTGATCGAGGCGAAGGTGATGCGCTCGGCCGGCGTCACGACGCTGCCGCCGCCGTCGCGGCTCGCCGAACCGGTGGCCGCGCGTGGCGGCAGCGCACTGCGCGAGATCTGGAGCGGCGTGTACCGCCGCCGCACCGTGATGGTGTGGCTGCTGTGGTTCTTCGCACTGCTCGGCTTCTACGGCCTCACGTCGTGGCTCGGCGCGCTGCTGCAGCAGGCCGGCTTCGAGGTCACGAAATCGGTGTTCTACACGGTGCTGATCTCGCTCGGCGGCGTGCCGGGCTTCCTGTGCGCCGCGTGGCTCGTCGAACGCTGGGGGCGCAAGCCGACCTGCATCGCGTCGCTGATCGGCGGCGGCGCGATGGCGTACGCGTACGGCCAGAGCGCGCTGTACGGCGGCAGCATGACGCTGCTGATCGGCACCGGCCTCGCGATGCAGTTCTTCCTGTTCGGGATGTGGGCCGCGCTGTACACGTACACGCCCGAGCTGTACGGCACCGGCGCGCGCGCGACGGGCTCGGGCTTCGCGTCGGCGATCGGGCGCGTCGGCTCGCTGATCGGGCCTTACGTGGTCGGCGTCGTGCTGCCCGTGTTCGGCCAGGGCGGCGTGTTCACGCTCGGCGCGCTGTCGTTCATCGCGGCCGCGATCGCCGTGTGGACGCTCGGGATCGAGACGAAGGGCCTCGCGCTGGAACAACTGGCGGCGGGCGACGAAGCCGGCGGCAACGGCCGGTATGCGGCGGCAGCGGCGGACAAGGTGTCCTGATCCGCGGATCGGAGGGGGTGTGCTTGCAGGCCGGGAAGGTACTCAGCGCCGTTCCCGGCCGCTGCATGAACCGACAGGCGTCGGGTCCGGAGCAACGCTGCTAGACTGCGTCGAGGCACCGGGTCGTGCGGCCGTTGATGCGTCGCGGCAATCGCGCGACGGTGCGGCCCCGCCCCCACTCCCCGCGCGAGGATCGAATCGATGGACAGCTCACGTATCGAAGAAATCCGCAGCGGCCTGTTTCGCGCGACGACCTACATCGACAAGCTGAAACTCGGCTTCAGCCAGTTCTTCGTCCGTTCGCCGGGCGGCGAAATCGTCTGCATCGAAACGGGCACCCGCTCCAACTTCCCGCAACTGAGCGCGAGCCTCGCGACCGTCGGCATCACGCCATCGATGGTGAGTAGCGTGATCGTTCCGCATTTCGAGGTCGACGAGATGGGCGCGCTGCCCGACTTCCTCGCGGCCAATCCGGCACTCGTCGCGTACGGCCATCCGATGTGCACGCACGGGCTGGCCGATATCTTCGGCGTGCGTGCGACACCGCTGAAGGACGGCGTGCCGACGACGATCTCCGGTATCGATATCGTGCCGATCTTCACAAAGCACGTCCATCAATGGGATGCGCTGGTCGTGTACCTGCCGGCCTATAAGGCGCTGCTGTCGTCGGACATCCTGATGCGCTTCGGCGACGACGCCACCGACGACCCGCTGCCGGCGATCATCGACTCGATCACCCGCTCGGACTACCTGCCGTCGCTCGCGCACATGGCGAGCGCGCTGCGCCGCATCCAGGCGCTCGATCTCGACATCATCCTGCCGATGCACGGCCCGGCCATCACGCACGACATCCCGCGCGTGCTGGCCGGTGCGATCGCGCATTGCGAAGCCGCCGCCGCGTAAGTCACGCAGGCGGCGAAACCAGCCGTGGTATGACGGATCCCGGTCAGGCGCCGGAGACGACGAACTCTTCGGCCGCCTTGCGCTGGACCGCGGCCATCACCGCCAGTTCGCGCTTGCTGCGCGCATCGCCGGACACGACGCCCGTCGCATGCTTCGCCTTCGCGCCCAGCGGGAAAAATACGAACGACGCGCCGTCCGGGGCCGCCGGTTCGGCACGCAAGCGTTTGTTCAGGATTTTCAGGTATTTCTTCTTCGAGACTTCTTTAGCAGCCATGGCACCCTCCGCGTAAACGTGGTGAGGATCAGCATACCAGTTTTGGTGAAGCGGTCGGCCAGCGCGCCCGCCGCCCGCGCAACGGCGCTTTTTCGTGCCGATGTCGATTTCGCCGCGCGCCGCCCGTCGTACCATCGCAAGAACGGGTCGGCTGTCCCGCAAGGCCGACGCCCCCTGCCACTTTCCCAACCCAGGAGAAACAATCATGCGCGTCATGGTCATCGTCAAGGCGACCGCCGATTCCGAAGCCGGCAAGATGCCCGACACCGAACTGCTGGCCGCGATGGGCCAGTACAACGAAGCGCTCGTGAAAGCGGGCGTGATGCTCGCCGGCGAAGGGCTGCACCCGAGCGCCCGCGGCAAGCGCGTACGCTTCGCCGGCAAGGACCGGTCCGTGACCGACGGCCCGTTCGCCGAAACCAAGGAACTCATCGCCGGGTTCTGGCTGTGGCAGGTGAGCTCGATGGACGAAGCCGTCGAATGGGTGAAGCGCTGCCCGAACCCGATGCTCGGCGAATCGGAGATCGAGATCCGGCAGGTGTTCTCGCCCGAGGATTTCGGCGCCGAATTCACACCCGAGCTGCAGGAGCAGGAAGCGAAACTGCGCGCGCAACTCGGCGACGGCCACCAGGCCCCGCCTGCCGGGAACTGACCGAACGCTTGAACCGGGCCGCGCAGCGCGGCGGCCCGCCCCCCGCAACACCGCATTTCGATCGACCGCCGGCAACGCGCCGCTGTTGCCGCACCGCCGTACGAAATCTTTTTCGTGTCCGCCGTCGATTTCCCCGATCGTCGTCCGTCGTAGTGTCGTAAGCCACGTTGACCTGTCGGTCAACGAACACTCCCCCCAACTCAAGGAGATACGACAATGCGCGTCATGGTAATCGTCAAGGCCACTGCCGATTCCGAGTCCGGCCGGATGCCCGACACCCGGATCATGGCCGAGATGGGTCGCTTCAACGAAGAACTGGTGAAAGCCGGCATCCTGCTCGCCGCCGACGGGCTGCACCCGAGCAGCCGCGGCAAGCGCGTGCACTTTTCCGGCAAGAACCGCACCGTCATCGACGGCCCGTTCGCCGAAACGAAGGAGCTCGTCGCGGGCTACTGGCTGTGGCAGGTGAGCTCGATGGAAGAAGCCATCGAATGGGTGAAGCGCTGCCCGAATCCGATGCCTGTGGACTCCGACATCGAGATCCGCCCGCTGTTCGAAGCCGAGGATTTCGGCGCCGCATTCACGGACGAGTTGCGTGAGCAGGAAGCGCGGATGCGCACGGAAATCGACGCGCGGCAGAAATCCTGACCGACGGGCGCGAGCGAAGCCCGCGCGCGCCCTCGCCGGCAACGTCGCCTGCGCCCGGTGACGTCACGGCCGCGCCTGTGTCTGCTCGGACGCGGAGACGGAAACGGCCTGCGCGGCACCCGTGAAATCGCTGTCCCGCCCGCGCGCCGAGCCGTCGTTCCGTATCGAGCGCCGCCCGGTGCGCGTGGCGAGCACCAGCGCGATCGCCAGCAGGCTCGTGCCGAACAGATAACTCGGCGGGATGAACCGTGCATCGGTCAAATGCGCGACCACCGAGATGTAGAACGGCGCGAGCCCGCCGAACAGCGTCACCGACGAGTTGTATGCGATCGCCACGCCGGTCGAGCGCCCCTCGACCGTGAAGATCTGCACGAGCATCCCCGGATGCGCGGCGCCCTGCAGCGTCAGGAACAGCATGCCGATCAGGTGCACGATCATCAGCCGGCTCGCCGTCGGCGCATCGAGCAGATACCAGAACAGCGGGAACACGCACACGAGCCAGCCCGCGATGAAACCGCAGAACAGCCGGTACGGCCCGACCCGGTCGGCCAGCTTGCCGAACACCGGCGACAGCACGCACGACATGATGCTGGTGACGAACACGGCCTGCAGCGACGAGCTGAGCGGCAGATGGAGCTGCGATTGCGCGTAGTTCGGCAGGTACGCATTCCATACGTAGTTCAGCGACGTGCCGGCGATCATCACGCCGATCGCGCAGACGAGCGCATCGCCGTTCTCGCGGATGAACGCCCGTGCGCGCGTGCCGGCCGGCGCACGGGCGGCCGGCCGCGCGCGCATCCGCTGGAACGCCGCCGATTCGTCGACGTGATGCCGGATGTAGAAACCGAGCGGACCGACCAGCGCGCCGACCAGGAACGGCACGCGCCAGCCCCACTCGGCCATCGCGGCATGCGACAGGTACCGCGACAGCAGGTAGCTGCCGCCCGACGAAAACATCGCCGCAAGCCCGAGCGACAGCATGTTGAAGCTGCCGTAGAACATCTTCTTGCCCGGCGGCGCGACCTCGTAGATCGACACCGACGACAGCGCGAACTGCGCGCCGACCGCGAACCCCTGCACGAGCCGGCCGACCACGACGAGCGCCGGCGCGGCGATGCCCCAGGTCGCGAAGCCCGGCGTGAGGCCGAGCAGCAGCGACCCCACCGACATCGCGACCATGATCCACGACAGCGCCTTCATGCGCCCCGCGCGATCCGCGTACATCCCCATCACGACGCCGCCGACCGGTCTGACGAGGAACCCGACGGCGAACGTCGCGAACGTCAGCAGCATCGATTCGCCGCGCCCGACGCCGGAAAAGAACGTCCGCGCGATCAGGCTCGAGAAGTAGCCGTACACCATGAAATCGAACCACTCGAACGTGCCGCCGATCACGGTCGACACGATGACCTTGCGGGCTTGCCTTGCGTCGTCGCCGATTTCCATGGATCTAGCCCCCGGCGCGCATCGCGCGCAGCGTCTGCACAAAGAAGTCCTGCACCGTCTCGACGGTCTGCATGCCGTTGTGCGCGACGTTGGGCAGTTCGTCGAAGCGCACGCGCACACCGGCCGCGTCGAACGATGCCGCGAGCGCACGAAGCCGCTCGGGCCGCGTCGCGCCCGCATCGTTGATGCCGGGCACGTACATCGCGCTGTCTTCGCGCACCGTGATTTCCCACGTCTCGAGATCGGCGCGGCCGACCACCATCTGGACCGGCACCTGCCCCAGCGCCGCCGCGTCGAACGGCTTGCCGAACTGCCGCTCGAAGCCGCCTATACCGAGCCACCACGCCTTGTGCGGGTCGAGCAGCGTGACGTTGCCCGGCGCGCCGATCGACACGGCCCACAACCGCTCGGGATGCACATACGCGAACCGATGCGCGAACTGCCCGCCGCCCGAATAACCGGATAGTGCGAACCGGTCGAACCGCTTGCCGTAGCGCTCGCCGACTTCGCTCACCATGTCGAGCAGCACGCGGTCGTAGCGGATGTCGCCTTCGGCAAGACGCTTGAAGCCGTTGCGATCGCCGTCGCCGCTCACGCCGACCGGAAACAGCGGACACAGCACGACGCAGCGGTTCCAGCGTCCGAATGGCGCGAACGCGTCGCGGTACTGCGTGAACTGGCGCCCCGTGCCATGCATCACGACGACCAGCTCGACGTCGTTGTCCGGCAAGCGGATTTCGTCGGGCACGTACAGCACGTACGGAAAACGCGGATCGTGCCGGCTCGCGTAGACGGTCGTCGAGCCGAGGTCGTACAGCGCCTCGGCCCTGGCTTCACCGGGACCGGCCGGCGTCGTGGTGGTATCGAACATCTGTCTCGCTCCTGGATGAGTATCTTGTGTCGCGCAGGCGTGGCGGCTGCCGTTCAGGCGGCTTCGCGCAACGGCTCGCGCGTCAGGCTGTAACGCGTGAACTCGCGGTTGAGCGCGGGCATCGGCGCGACGTCCATTTCGCCGTCGCCCGGCTGCATGACGATCATCGCGACCGTCGCCGACAGCGTGTGGCGCGTGCCCGGGCGCGGCGGCCGGCACACCGAGTACGGCGCGCCGAAGTCGTCGAACAGCGCCGCCTTGACCGCGCTGCGATCGATCTTCGGCAGCGCGTCGAGCAGCCGGCGCACGCGCCAGTCGCGGTAATAGCTGTCGGGCGAGTTCTCGCAGCCCGTGTCGCGCAGCTTGGTGCGCGCGATCGGGCTGACCCAGTGGTTCGCGTGGACGATCAGGTCGTCGTCGCCGGGATAGATCGGGAACGCCTCGTCCGGCGCGCATTCGAAATCGATGCCGAAGCCGTCGGCCATGCCGAGCATGATGTTGTTCGAGCACGACTTCGGCGTCGTCGCGATCACGCGCAACGCGTTCGCGAACACGGGCTCCTCCAGCACGCGCCGGCGCAGCAGCGACAGCGGCACGCCGGCATGCATGAAATCGCGATCCGATTCGAGGTAGTTCGCGGTGATCGACACGCCGCTCGCGTTCAGCCCGCTGCGCGCGAGCCCGCCCGCCTCGACGAACGTCAGGAAGTCGGGGCCGTCGTCGTTGTGCACGCGCAGCACGATGCCGGTATCGATGCAGTCGGCCTTCCAGTCCCAGTTCTGCGCGTGGATCAGCTTGCCCGTCGCCGAGCGCGACGGGAGCACGAGCACGCCGGTGCAGCCGTCCTCGTCCTCAGCGTTGGCATCGGCCGGCAACGCGTGTTCGGCGCGCGCTTTCGCAAGCACTTCGGTGCGCGCATTGACGAGCACGATGTCGTCGAACGCCACATCGGCCCCGGCGGCGATGCCGCGCATCTCGTCGAGATAGGCCGGCTGGAACGCGCCGATCGCCTGTTCGAGCGAGCGGATGAACGCCGCCTGCGCCGCCTCGCCGTAGCCGAGATTGTGCAGCGTCTGCCCGTAGCGCGATGCGCTCAGGCGCACGCGCGCCGCCGCGGCGCGGCCGTACTGCAAGCCGCGCTCGTACGGCTTGCCGGACACGCTGACGAAGGGAAAGGGCTGGATGGACGACATCGGAAAACTCCTTGCGCTGGATCGGACGAAACGATTCTCGGGCGCGATAAACAAAATAAAAAGCGTTATTTTCTTTCCATAAACGAAAGATTTTTTTTAGTATCGTGCGATCATCCGGCGCATCGCCATAGCGGCGGGACGTGCCGCACGCGCACGTTGCCGGGCTGTTTTCAGGAGAAGGGGATGAGCGAGATTCGAATGCTGCGGACGTTTCTGGCCATCGAGAAACACGGCACGATGGCCGCCGCGGCCGACCGCATGGCGCTCACGCACGCGGCGGTCGGCGCGCAGATGCGCACGCTGGAACGCGTGTGCCAGCGGCAACTGTTCGACCGCAGCGGGCGGAGCGTGCAGTTGAACGACGCCGGCCGTTCGATCCTCGAGCAGGCGCGCTCGGTGGTCGCCGCGTACGACTCGCTGGTGCGCGGCGTCAGCGGGCAGCACAGCATCGAAGGCTCGATCACGATCGGCGCGACGGTGTCGTCGATGGGTTTTCTCGCGGCCAACGTGATTCGGCTGAAGGTGCAGTATCCAGGCCTGAACGTGCGGCTCACGCACGGCGGCAGCCCGGAACTGGAACGCCAGGTGCGGGCCGGCGAGATCGATGCGGCGGTGCTGATCGGCGAGCCGCGCACGACCACGCTGCCCGAATCGTGGGAATACCTGTACGACGAGCCGCTCGTGCTGCTGGCCAACCCGGCGATCGCGCCCGCCGATGCGTCGGTGGCGTCGCTGCTCAAGCGCTTTCCGTTCATCGGCTTCGAAGCCGCCTCGCCGACCGGGCGTCACGTCACGAGCCTGCTGCGCCGCCTGCACGTCGAAGTGAATCCGGTGCTCGAAATGAACTCGATCGCCGCGATCGCCGATCTCGTGAGGCAGAACA
This sequence comes from Burkholderia cepacia, assembly GCF_001039005.1. Lineage (GTDB taxonomy): Bacteria > Pseudomonadota > Gammaproteobacteria > Burkholderiales > Burkholderiaceae > Burkholderia > Burkholderia theae. The sequence continues at coordinate 33,669 of NZ_LDWR01000009.1, read as the reverse complement.
TCGGCGTCACGATCGTGCCGCGCCTGCGGCATGCCGCATGGAGCGACGATCCGCTGCTGTTCGTGAAGCCGATTCCCGGCGCGACGTGGCGGCGTCACATCGGGTGGTACGAATTCGGCCGTCAGCCGCTGGCCACCGCGATCGTGCGGAACCAGCTGCTCACGGCGCTCGCCGGCTAGCATCGCGTCGGCGCGTCGCGCCGACCGGTTGACGCCTCCCTGTCGAGTAACGTATCGTTTTGACACGTTACTCGACAGGGCCTGTTCGTCATGCATTCCCGTTTCGACCGTTTCCGCACCACCGCGCTCGGCGCCCAGCTCGAGGCGCTGATCGCGCAACCCGAGCGTTATCTCGAGTTCGCGGCGCTGTCGCGCGTGGGCGTCGCCGCGATCGGCGCGATCCAGCACGAGATCGCGCGCAAATTCCCCGAAATCGAGGCCGACACGACGGCCCGCCAGTTCTGCGGCGCGATGGTCGCGGAAGTCATGCGCCGCCACAGCCATGAGCTCGTGCAGGCACGCGGGCGGCTCAGTGGCACGCTGTTCAGCTATGGCACGGTGTTCAGCCCGTATCCGCAACGGCTGCCATTCGACAACGTCGTCGTCGCGCTCGCGCGCCTACCAGGCCGGCTCGCCGCGTATGCGGCGCACGTGCCGGCCGCGCTGTGGACGCGCCGCCCGGCCGGCACCGGCTTCTCGCTCGTCGAACATGCGTGCCACCTGCGCGATCTCGACGCGGTGTTCGCCGAACGCATCGATGCCGTACGCACGGCCGAGCTGCCCGTGATCGCGTCGGTCGACGGCACCGCGCTCGCGGCGCAACGCGACTATCTCGCGCAGCCGCTGGACCGCGCGGTCGCGGCCTTCCGCACGGGGCGCGCCACACTGTGCGCGACGGCCGCCACGCTGCAGCCGCCGCAGCTCGAACGCTGCGGGCTGCGCGACGGCATCCGCCGCATGTCGCTCGACGAACTCGTGCGCGAACTGCTCGACCACGACCGCACGCACGTGCTCGAACTCGACGAACTGCTCGCCGAACTCGACTTGCCGCCCCTTCCTTCCGAGCCCGCCGCATGACCCAACCCGTTCCCGTCGTCTTCATTCACGGCTTCATCGGCACGTTCGACGTGCACGGATGGCACGGCCCGCATCTCGCCCCCGACCTGCTCGGTTATGGCGCGCATCGCGCGGCGCCGATCGATGCGATCACGCTCGCCGCGCAGGTCGAGCATGTCCGGCACACCGTGGACACGCACTTCGGCGCGCAGCCGGTCGATGTCGTCGGTCACTCGGTCGGCGGCGCGATCGCGATGCTGTTCGCGCATGCGCACCCCGAGCGCGTGCGGCGGATCGTCAACGTCGAAGGCAACTTCACGCTCGACGACGCGTTCTGGTCGGCGTCGGTCGGCCGCATGACGCCGGCCGAAGCCGACGCGATGCTCGACGGCCTGCGTGCCGATCCGCTCGCGTGGCTGCGCGGCGCGATCGACGAACCGTCGCCGCGTTTGCTCGACGACGCACGCCGCTGGCTCGCGCATCAGCCGGCATCGACGCTGCGCGCGATGGGCCGCTCGGTCGTCGCGACGACGGGCGTTCCCGACTACCTGCGGGCGCTCGCGCAGGTGTTCGAGCACCACCCGGTCTGGCTGGTCGCCGGCGAACGCTCGCGCGCGGGCTGGCACGTGCCGGACTGGGCGCTCGCGCGCTGCGCCGGCTCCGACACGATCGAGCGCTGCGGGCACCTGCTGCCGGCCGAACGGCCCGATGCGTTTCGCGCGGCGGTCGAGCGCTGCCTGCGCTGACGCGCGCCTGACAATGCGTAGGGTTCGTCGAAATATGGTTGAAAGGCGCGGTTGCTAGAGTCGTCCGAACAGGGTTTCCCCGGCGCCCGGCCGCCGGACAGGGTCGACACATGCAAGGATCGATGCACCTCGCACGCGCCTTCTGGCTGCTTCTGCTGCTCGCCATCACGAGCCCTGCGTTCGCGTTTCATGCGCGGGTCGTCGCGATTCCCAGCGCCGCGATGAGCGAGACGCTCAAGGCGACCGTCGTGCTGCCCGACGACTACGCACGCGGCAACCGCGACGGCGAACGCTATCCGGTCGTCTATCTGCTGCACGGCTCGGGCGGCGACCATACCGACTGGACGTCGAACACGCATATCGCCGCGCTGGCCGACCGCTACCACGTGATTCTCGTGATGCCCGACGGCGGGCACGAAAGCTGGTACATCGACAGCCCGTTCGATTCGGGCAGCCGCTACGAAACCTTCATCGGCGACGAAGTCGTGTCTTACGTCGACACGCACTTCCGCACGATCGCGACACAGCGCGCCCGCGCGATCACCGGGCTCAGCATGGGCGGTTTCGGCGCACTGCGCATCGCGCTCGACCGGCCCGACACGTTCGGCGCGGTCGGCAGCATCAGCGGCGCGGTCGATCCGCGCTGCTGCGAGGACGAGCCGGGCATCGACCACGTGTTCGGCGACCCCGGCCGCCATCCGTCGTTCTGGAATCGCAACGTGATCGTCGAAAACGCGCGTGCATTCGTGCGTGCGCATCTCGACCTGACGATCGATTGCGGCCGCGACGACGCGTTCGTCGGCTCGAACCGCACGCTGCACGAACGGCTCGTCGCGCTCGGCGTGCCGCACGACTACGCGGAGCGGCCGGGCGGCCATACCTGGGATTACTGGGCGAACGCGATTCGCTACCAGATGCGCTTCTTCGCGGCATCGTTCCAGCATCGCGGCTACGCGTACCATCCGGCGAACTCCGCACCGGGCATGACACGCGCGGGCTGACGCACGTACCGCGTCGCCTCGCGGCCCGGCGACCCCGGTGGTACGATGCGCTGGCATCGACCACCCGACTTCCTCCATGCCGCGCGACACCTTTGCGGACCTGCTCGCCTTCATCGCCGTCGCGCGCGAGCGCAGCTTCACGCGTGCGGCCGCCCAGCTCGGCGTGTCGCAATCCGCGCTCAGCCATACGATCCGTTCACTCGAAACGCGCCTCGGCGTGCGGCTGCTCACGCGCACGACGCGCAGCGTCGCGCCGACCGAAGCCGGCGAGCGCCTGCTGCGCAACCTCGCGCCGCGCTTCGACGAAATCGAGGCCGAGCTGTCGACGCTCGCGGAACTGCGCGACAAGCCGGCCGGCACCGTGCGCATCAACGCGACCGACTACGCGATCCGCACACTGCTGTGGCCGAAGCTCGCCCCGATGCTGCGCGACTATCGCGACCTGAAGGTCGAGTTCGTGACCGACTACGGGCTGTCCGACATCGTCGCGGAGCGCTTCGACATCGGCGTGCGGCTCGGCGACCAGGTCGCGAAGGACATGATCGCCGTGCGCATTTCACCCGACCTGAAAATGGCGATCGTCGGCGCGCCCGCGTATTTCGCTGAGCGCGCGCGCCCCGCGTCGCCGCGGGATCTCGTCGCGCACGACTGCATCAACCTGCGCCTGCCGACGCACGGTGCGCTGTACGCGTGGGAACTGGCGCGCGGCGACGACACGCTGCAGGTACGCGTCGACGGGCAGGTCACGTTCAACGGCACGTATGAAATGCTCGACGCGGCACTTGCGGGCTACGGGCTCGCGTACGTGCCGGCCGAACTCGCCGCGCCGCATGTCGCCGCCGGCCGCCTCGACAGCGTGCTCGACGACTGGTGCCCGACGTTTCCCGGCCATCACCTGTACTACGCAAGCCGGCGGCAATCGTCGCGTGCGCTCGCGGTGATCGTCGACGCGCTGCGCTACCGCGCATGAGCCGCCGGCGCGCCGCGATTCATGAATCCGTTCGATAAGTGCATGCGCGCGAGCGGGGCTTATCGATAAGCGTTTCGGTGGCTACCATCGTCGATGTCCGCAACGTTCCCCGGAGCCCTCGATGTCCGAACCGACGTCCGCCGCGCGCAAAGCGTTCGGCGCCATCGCACCCGCCCTCGCCGACTACACCGACAACGTGCTGTTCGGCGACGTGTGGCAACGCGCCGGCCTGTCGCCGCGCGATCGCAGCCTGATCACGGTCGCGAGCCTCGTGTCGCTGTATCGTGTGAACGAGCTGCCGTTCCACCTGAAGAAGGCGCTCGACAACGGCCTCACGCGCGACGAGCTGATCGAAGCGATCACGCACCTCGCGTTCTACTCGGGCTGGCCGACCGCGAGTTCGGCGCTGCCGATCGCGCAACGCGTCTTCGACGAAGCCGGCGTATAACCTGTCATTCAACCGCCGGGCACCTGCCCGCATGGAGCCTCACACATGGATTACCGCTATCTCGGGCGCAGTGCGCTGAAGGTGTCGCCGCTGTGTCTCGGTGCAATGATGTTCGGCGGCGAGACCGACGAAGCAACGTCGGCGCGCATCATCGACAAGGCGTTCGACCAGGGCGTCAATTTCATCGACACGGCCGACGTCTATCACGCCGGTCGTTCGGAAACGGTCGTCGGCCGCGCGATCGTGCCGCGTCGCGACAGCTGGGTCGTCGCGACGAAGTTCGGCTATCCGGCCGGACCGGACGCGGGGCCGAACCGGCAAGGCCAGTCGCGCAAATGGATCTTCGAATCGGTCGACGCGAGCCTGAAGCGGCTCGGTACCGATTACATCGACATCCTCTATTTCCATCGCGCGCTGACCGACGCGCCGCTCGACGAAGGCATGCGTGCAGTGGCCGACCTGATCCGGCAAGGCAAGGTGCGCTACTTCGGGCTGTCGAACTTCAAGGGTTGGCGCATTGCCGAGATCGTGCGGCTCGCGGACCAGCTCGGCATCGATCGTCCTGTCGCAAGCGAACCGCTGTACAACCTCGTCGATCGCACGGCCGAGGTCGAACAGCTCCCGGCCGCCGCGCACTACGGAATCGGCGTCGTGCCGTACAGCCCGCTCGCGCGCGGCGTGCTGACCGGCAAATACGCAGTGGATGCGCAGCCGCCCGCCGATTCGCGCGCGGGCCGCGGCGACCGGCGCATCCAGCAAACGGAATGGCGGCCCGAATCGTTGCACATCGCGCAGCAGGTCGCCGCGCATGCGGCCGCGCGCGGCACGACGTCGGTCGCGTTCGCGCTCGCGTGGGTGATGAAGAATCGCATCGTCAGTTCGACGATCGCGGGGCCGCGCACCGAAGCGCACTGGGACAGCTACATCGATGCGCTGACGCTCGAACTCGGCCCCGACGACGAACGGTTCGTCGATTCGCTCGTGCCGCCCGGGCACGCGTCGACGCACGGCTATACCGATCCCGGTTATCCGGTCGAAGGCCGCAAGGTCTGAAGTTCGGGTGGGATGAAGGACTGACATGCCGGGTCGCATGCCCGGCATGAAGATGAACGCGCGTCGCCCGACGCGCGCAAACACGGCAGCGGCGGAATCAGTTGCCGCTTGCCGCGTCGGCGCCGACCACGCGATCGAAGCATTCCTGCGCACGCGCCAGCTCGTCGAGCGCGCGATCGAGACGCGACATCGCGCGTGCGTATTCGGCCGACGAGACGTCGTCGTCGCTTTCGCCGCGCACCGCGCGAAACGCCTGATCGACGTTGCGCGTCGCTTCAACGAAGCGTTGCGCGGCCCGGGCTTCCTGCGAACAGATGTGGGTCGACATCGACACTTCTCCTACAGGGTTGCAGTGTGAAGCAAGCCGACGCTCGGTGTGCGTGGTACGCATGTCGGCGGCGTGAACCACGGCGCATCGATTGTCGATGCATCGGCCGCCGCGCAGCGCGCTTCGTGCCGATTGTCCCTCCGCACTCGCCGCTCCGCTATGGCGAGATTGCAACAAATTCTTGCGCGACCTTCTCCGCGCTTGCCGTCACGCGCGCCCGATGCGCGGGTGTGCAAGGCCGCCGAACGCAGTGGGCTCGCCCGGCGACAGGTCGAACAGGTCGCCCGTGAGATCGCGCGGATGCTCGACCGCCGGCCGATGGCGCAATCGCGCCACGTGCGTGGGTGCGACATACGCAGCCGCAGTTTCGAGCGGCGGCACGTCGAACAGATCCCGCGTGACGCCGCGCACGGCGTCCGTCGGCGAACGGCCGCGCAACCGCGCGACGAGTTCGACAAAACGATCGAAATCGCCCGCGCGCGTCGCCTTGTTCACTTCGGCGAGATCGCGCGCCTTCAGCACGCACGGCTGCGCGAGCCGCACGAAATACGGTGCTTCGAGCTCGACCGACAGCGCGAGCGGATAGCTCTTGCCCGTCTGCTCCTTCGCCCGCCCGACGCAATCGACCACGGCCGCGCCCTGTGCGGCACCCAGCGGCTTGCCCGTGCTCACGCTGCGCAGGTGGTCGGGATACACGCGCAGTTGCGTGCCGACCGTCAGCGCGGTGGATGACGCGCACACGAGCGCGTAGTGCTGTTCGCGACGCCGGCCCGACGGCAGCGTCGAGCGGCTCGCGATGAACGTGTGTGGCGGAAGCGGCCGCACCTGCCCGTTCGCATCGACCCATGCATTCCACAACAGCGCGTCCTTGCGCTCGCCCGCGCGCGGGCGCGACGCGACCGGCGAGAACAGCGCGAGCAGCGAGCCCGTGCGATGCGCGGCAACTTGCGCGCTGCTGCCGAGCGGCTGGTTGATGCCCCACAGAAAACGCCCGCCCCCGAGCCGGCGCTCCCATTCCTTGCGGAGCACGACGGTCGGCAGTTCCTCGCCGGACTCGGTACCGATCTTGGTCCAGCAGAACGTGGGTGGGAGGTGTTTCAGTGTCATCAACTTTCTCGGGATACAGCCTCGCTGGTGACAGCAAGTCCATTCAACAGCTGTAACTGTATAGGTATAATGCATCGCATGGAAGCCCCGGACCAAGATTTTCCCGTTCAAGACCTGTTGCGCCGCCTGATGGCAGATACACGCTCGTCCAGCGAAATCGCGCGACTTTCCGGGGTCAGCCAGCCAACCGTGTCGCGGCTGCGGCTGTCGAACGGGCATCGGCTGCGCCGCAGCGCTCCATTCAATAAGCTATGCAGTTTCTATGGTGTCGATACGGAGCCGTCGCGTCGTCGTTATAACGACCTGCTGCGCGACGCGATTGTCGACGCATGGGACGGCTCCGACGAGCACGGGCGCGCGTTGCTGGTCGTGATTCAGGGGCTGAAGGATCTGCAGGCGAAAGCGGACGACGGGTGACGGCCTGGAAGTGACGCATGACGCGCGGCGTGCGACCCGTGCACCGCCGCGGCAAAAACGCGAAGACCGACAAGAAATAAAAGTAGAAGTCGCGCCCATCCACACGATCAACCGGGGCCGCCCGATTTCGATCGGCGAGCATCTGCCGTTGCGCCGGATGCATGCTCTCCCGCTACACGCACGCAAGGAAACATCGAGAACCGGTTTTCCGTCGTCGCTGCGGAATGACCGTTACGGCAGCATTTTTTTGCAGCACCTGCGCTTCGCCAACGCCCCGTCATGCAGCGTTCGTCAAGGATGACGAATGACTTACATCATCGTTTCCCGCTCATTAAAAATACCCGTCGAAGCGATTATCTAAACTTTTTAGACCTAATCAAAAAAAGTTTGACGCGCCGTTTTCTTTCTTGCTATCTTTCCCCGCAAGAAAACCCGCCGCGCAATCGAATCCGCATCAAGAAATCAACGGCCCGACAAACAGCTTCCGTTTTAATTACGTTGCACGAGGACAGTAGCTGATTCGTAATCCGTATCATCTGCTCGCGACACACAGTCCCCGCTTCACCGGTCATCCCGTTCCGCCGCAGGCGGAAGAGACCGATATCGACATCTCCCCCGGCTGACCGGGATATTCGATCTCGCTCCCGGCACCTCACACGGAACACGCGCACCTCGCTTTCGAACGACAATGCAGCACCCGCTTATCCGGATTTTATACATTGGATTCCTAATTAAGTGATAAGGCATTGAAGCAGCCGTCGCAGCAGATTGAAGAGAACGAGATGGTCGAGCCGCGACGCCGTGGATGCGTTACGGGCCGACACGATAGAGGGCCGTGCGCGGGATCGACGCTCGCAATGGGCGAGTCCGATGCCCCGACCGGCCTCCGGTCTTGATGGTGGGAGGGGGAGGAAAAATTATGTCGCCATGAATCTTGCTGGTCGGTCTGGTCTTGCGTCAGGTTGCATCCGCCGCCCCATCGCTACCCGCGATCCGGGCCGCGCGCTGCACCGGTTCTTCGTCGAAATCCCGGAGCTCACAATGCAGAGAACTCAGCACATCAAACGCACACTCTCGCAACGCTTTGCCCTCGCCGCGCTGCCGCTCGCGGTAGCCGCCACACTGGCGCCGCTGCCCGCCCAGGCAGCGACCAACTGGGTCCCGACCCGCACCACCGCTTTCCTGCTGTCGAATGCACCCGCCGCGGCGGCTTCGACTGCCTCGCAGGCACAGCCCGCGTACTCGCTCAACAGCGTCGGCACGCCGGCGCTCGCCGACACGCACGTGACGCCGCTCGAACTGAGCCAGCCGCTGCATGTCACCGTGGTGCTGAAGCACCGCAATACCGACCAGCTCGACGCGTTCCTGCACGACGTCAACCAGCCGGGCAGCGCGAGTTATCACAAGTACCTCACGCCGGCCCAGTTCAAGGCACGCTTCGCGCCGACCGACGCGCAGGTCGCGGCCGTGGTGGCGCACCTGAAGGCGAACGGTTTCAGCAACATCTCGGCGTCGGCGAACAACACGCTGGTCTCCGCCGACGGCAACGCGGGCAATGCACAAAACGGCTTCCAGGCCAGCATCAAGCGCTTCAACTATCGCGGCAAGCCGGTCTTCGCGAACGATTCGGCCGCGCTGATCCCGGCGTCGCTCGGCTCGATCGTCGATTCGGTGCTCGGCCTGCAGAACGCCGCCGTGCCGCACCGCCTGCTTCACCGCTTCGCGCCGGCCGCCGCGATCGAACCGAACAAGATCTCGAAGAACGCGACCGCCGCTTCGCAGCAAGTCGGCCACCAGCCGACCGATTTCGCGAAGATCTATGACGCAAGCGGCCTGCCCGCCGCGACCAACACCACGGTGGGCATCATCACCTGGGGCGACATGACCCAGACCATTGCCGACCTGAACACCTTCACGCAGAACGCCGGCCTGGCGACCGTCAACACGGCGGTGGTCGCCGGCGGGTCCGGCACGCTGGCCGACGACGGCGATCCGGGCGAATGGGATCTCGACAGCCAGGACATCATCGGCACCTCCGGCGGCGTCAAGCAGCTGATCTTCTATTCCGCCGTGAACGGCGACAGCAGCGACAGCGGCCTGACCGACGCGACGCTGACGGATGCCTACAACAAGGCTGTGACCGACAACAAGGCGACCGTCATCAACGTGTCGCTCGGCCTCGACGAAACCGCCGCCAATTCCGACGGCTCGCTCGCCGCCGACGACGCGGTGTTCAAGCAGGCCGTCGCGCAGGGCCAGGTCTTCTCGGTCTCGGCCGGCGACGCGGGCGTCTATCAATGGTCGACGTCGCCGCAAGGCGCACCCGGCTACATCGGCACGTACAACGGCACCTCGGTCAGGACGACGATCAACCTGTCCAAGTACAGCGTGTCGTCGCCCGCCAGCTCGCCGTACGTCGTCGCAGTCGGCGGCACGACGCTGTCGACCACCGGCACCACGACGTGGGCCGGCGAAACCGTGTGGAACGAAGGCGTCGCGTATGCGGATCTCGACAGCAACGGCAACCCGGTCGACAACGCGGTGCGGATCTGGGCGACGGGCGGCGGCGTGAGTGCGTTCGAAGCCGCGCCGAGCTGGCAGACCGCCGCGCTCGGCAGCACGGTGACGAAGCGCGTGGTGCCGGACGTCGCGTTCGACGCCGCGCAGTCGACGGGCGCGTACATCGTCATCAACGGGCAGACCAATCAGCTCGTCGGCGGTACGAGCCTCGCGTCGCCGATCTTCGTCGGCGGCTGGGCGCGGGTCGAATCGGCGAACAACAACAGCCTCGGCCTGCCGACGTCGGCGTTCTATCAGAACTTCCCGACCAATACGTCGCTGCTCCACGACGTGACATCGGGCAACAACGGGTATAGCAGCCACGGCTATACCGCGAAGGCCGGCTGGGACGACGATACGGGCTTCGGCAGCCTGGACTTCGCGAAGGTCAGCGCGAGTTCGGCCAAGTAAGACCCCGGCGCGATGCGGCGCGGCGAAGCTGCCGCATCGCGTCGCGCGCCCCTACTGCTCCAGCCCCACCGCCAGCGGCCGCTGATCGCTGCGGCCATGATCGTCGACCACCCGCACCGTATAACTGCCGGCTGTCCCCGGCTGCCAGAACAGCGCTTCACCCGGCGTGCTGCGGCCGACATACGCGTCGTTGACGAACCAGTACAGCGCATGCGCGCTCGCGTCGACCGTCGCGTTGAACGCGATGCGCGTCTCGTCCGCGCTTTTCACGCGCATCGCATACGTGCTGCCGCGCAACGGCGACGTGATGCGCGGCGGGTCGCCGTCGACCTGCCCCGCATCGCGGCAGTCCGCGTTCTGCGGCGGCCGCCGGCGCGGAATGCCGGCCTGCGCGAACACCTGCTGCAAATCCGATGGCCAGAACTCGAAGATCTCCGTATGCGTGCGCTTGCCGTCGTACGGCGGGCATGCCGCCTTCCCCGTCGTGTCGTCGATCACGACGGGCCGGTGCACGGTGCTCACGCGAATCGGCGACGTGCCCGGAATGAACCACGTCCAGCCCTGCTGCGGGCACCACTCGTTCGGCAGGTCGCCGCTCGCGAGGCAGATGCGCACGCGCTTCAGGTGTGGCGGCACCGCGCGCGGCGGCTCGACGAGCGTGCACTCGGCGTTCAGCGCATCGACGATCTGGAAGAACAGCGGCGCGGCCGCGTCGACGCCGACGAACGCCGTATTGGTCGAATTGTCGAAGTTGCCGACCCACACGACCAGCACATACGGGCCGAACACGCCGGCCGTCCACGCATCGCGGAACGACCATGACGTGCCGGTCTTCCAGTAGACGGGCACGCTCGACGGCTGCGCGCCGCTCGTCTCGTCGGGGCGCAGATGCTGGCGCAGCATGTCCATCGTCATGTAGCTCGCCTCCGCGCTCAGCAGGCGCCGGCCGGGTGCGGCCGGCTCGTCCGCGCGCAGCCGCAGCGGCCTGAACTCGCCGCGATTCGCGAGCATCGCGTAGAGCGCCGCGAGATCCTGCATCGTCACTTCGCCGCCGCCGAGCACCAGCGCGAGCCCGTAGTGCTGCGCGCTCGCGAGCCGGCGCACGCCGGCTTCCTGCAGGAAGCGGTACAGATCGGGGGACTTGAGCTGCGACGCGACCCACACGGCCGGCACGTTGCGGCTGCGGTTCAGCGCGTCGGTCGCGGTGATCGGCCCGAGGAAATGGCCGTCGAAATTCTCCGGCGCATACGGACCGAACGCGGTCGGTACGTCGCGCAACACGGTCTGCGGATGCAGCACGCCCTGGTCGAAGCCGAGCGCGTAGATGAACGGCTTGAGCGTCGAGCCCGGCGAGCGCCGCGCGAGCGTGCCGTTCACCTGCCCGTCGATCGTGCGATCGAAGAAGTTCGCGGAACCGACGAGCGCCTTCACACCCATGTCGCGCGTATCGACGAGCAGCGCGGCCGCGTTGCGCACGCCGCGCGTGTCGTTGCGCGCAACGTAGCGCGCGATCTGCCGTTCGAGCGTCCGCTGCAGATCGAGATCGAGCGTCGTCACGAGCCGCGCGCCGGCGTCGTTCGCGTCATCGGCAGCGCCCGATGTCGTGCGCCACGCGCTGCGCGCGGCGAGCGCCTGGTCGACCGCGTGCGGCGCGTCGAACGGCAGCGCGGACAGCGGCCGCATTGCGAGCGGCAACGCGAACAACGGCTTGAGCGACGCATCCCCCGGATGCTGCGTCAGCCAGCGCGCGTACAACCGGTTGCGCGACGCGGCCAGCGCGCGGTTGATCGCATCCTGCCCGCCGCGCACGCGCCGCGCCGGGTCCTGCGGAATCACCGCGAGCGCAAGCGCCTCGGGCAGCGTCAGCGCGTCGGGCATCCGGTCGAAATAGACGACGCTCGCGGTGCCCGCGCCTTCGACGTTGCGGCCGTACGGCGCGTCGTTCAGATACGCCTCGAGAATCTGCCGCTTCGAGTAGAAGAGTTCGAGCTGCACCGCGCGTGCGACCTGCTCGAGCTTGCCGGCCGGCGTGCGCGTGTTCAGCCGCCACAGCGAACGCGCGAGCTGCATCGTCAGCGTCGAGCCGCCCTGCGGATTGCCGCCGCGCACGTACGTGATCCACGCGCCGCGCGCGAGCCCGTACGGATTGAAGCCCGGATGCCACCGGAACCAGCGGTCCTCGTGCAGCATCACAGCCTCGACGAGCTGCGGCGACATCCGGTCGAGCGGCACCCACAGCCGGTAGCGGTCGTCCTTCGCGAGCGTCAGGCGCAGCAGCCGACCCTGCGCATCGACCACCGCGACCGACGTCGGTTTCCAGTCGCGCAGCGGTGGATGCGGCCACAACCGGCACGCGGCCAGCACGCCGAACACGAGCAGCGCGCCGGCGATCCAGTTCTGCGAGCGATGCAGCCAGCGCCCGGCGCCGTGCAGTGCGCGCCGGAGCCCGGATACGTCAGCCATGCGCGGGTGCTCCGGCTGCCCGGTACGGCCCGTGCCTTCGCACCGTCATCGCACGCGCTCCACCGTCAGCGCCGCGCCGCCCGGCGCCTGCGCCTGCACGCGGCGGTCGTACATCGACTCGCCGTACGCGGGCGGTGCGACAAAGCGGCCCGCGTTGCTCGCCTTGATCCGGTAGACGAACTCGCGCACGTCGGTCGTCGCGGTGCCGTAGATCACCACACGGTCCTCACGCACGTCCGCGAACTGCGGCTGCCACGTCGACCCAGTCACGCCGATCGGCGAACGCCACGGCGCATCGGCCACCGGCGCCGACGCACCGCCGTCCCCGCTGTCGCCTTCCTGCGCGTCAGTCGCGGGAGGCGGTGCGATCACCGGATCGAAGCCGCCGGGCAGCAGGTCGACGATCGCGATGTTGCCGACGTTTGCCGAGCCGGTCGCACGGATCTTCAGGTGCACGTCGATCTCCTGGCCGAGCGTGATCTTGTCGAGCGGCTTGCCGTTCGTGTCGGTGTAGTCGCGCACGATCTCCAGCCCGTTCTTGATCGCCTTCGTCGACGTGCCGCGGTCGTAGCCCGACTGGCTCGCGACCCACCACGCGGGCAGCGCGCTGCCGTTCACGAAGTCGACGCGCGACGCGCCGGCCGTCCACGTGCCCGAGCGCACGAGGTTCGCCTGGATCGACGACACGTCCTTAGCCGCAGCACCCGCGCGCACCTCGTCGATCGCGAGCTGGTCGAGCTGCCCCGCGTTCGACGCCGCATACGCATCGAGCGCGAGGATCGTCATCGCCGACGACAGCGTGTTGTAGCGGTTGTCGACCAACGGCGCGGCGATGTTGTCCATCGCGCGCGGCGACAGCTTGCGCACGCGCTCGGGGAAGTGCTTCGCGAGCAGGTACAGCACGCTCGCATCGCGCGTCAGCGGATCGATGTAGTAGCCCGTCACGTAATCGCCTTCGGACGCGCGCTTGCGTTCGAGCAACGCCTGCGGCCCGGCGATCAGCGTGGCAGCCTCCTTGTCCTGCTTCAGCAGCTGGTACGACGCGGCGAGCCACGCGGCCGCGAGATCGTTCTTCCAGTCGTTCGGATACGCATCCTGCAGGCGCTTCTGCACGGCCGCGAGGCTGTTGGTCGTCACGTTGCCCTGGCGCGTCAACAGGTACACCGCGTACGCGCGCTGCCGCAGCAGGTCGAGCGAGCCGAGCGAATCGTTCGCCGCGAGCTTCTGCAGATACGCGTTGCCCGCGTCGAGCATGTCCTTCGGCACGGCCATCCCGCGCTCGCGCGCATCGAGCAGCACGTGCATCGCATACGCGGACACGAACGGATCGGCATCGGGCGTCGCGCTCCACAATCCGAAGCCGCCCTGCGCGTTCTGCCGGCCGCGCAGCACGCCGAGGAACTGCGTGATCGCGCTCGCGTTCGCCGCGTCGGCGCCGGCTTCGGGCGCATGCATCGCGCTCGTCAGCGCGCGCACCGACAGCCACTTCGACGCGAACACGCGCGGCACGACCGCGCTCACCATCTGCTCGCTGCAGTAGTGGTCGAAGTTGACGAGATACGACGACAGCCCCTCCGACAACACGAGCGGCGCGGTCGAAATGCTCGCATCGCGCGACGCGTACGCGTCGTACATCGGCCGCAGGTTCGGCACGCTCGCCTTCTTGCCCGGGTCGAGCCGCGCGATGTCGAGCTGCGTGCGGAACGCGGCGGCCGGCCGCACCGACACGTCGACGCGCTGCTGCGCGCCCTTCGTGCCGTAGCGCGCGCCGAACGACAGCGCGCCCGAGCCGAGCGTGTCGGTCGCCTTCACGCGGAACAGCGCGACGCCCTCGTGTTGCGGCGCAAGCGCGACGTTCTGCGTCGCCGGCCCGATCACCTGCAACTGCGGGCCCGTCTTCAGCGTGACCGCGACCGGCACCGGCTGGTTGCCGACGCCCGTCAGGTTGTTCGCGACGCCGACGCTGACGTCGGCCTCGTCGCCCGGCGCGAGTGTCGTCGGCACGTTCGGCGACAGCACGAAATCGCCGCGCACCGTCGTCGCGCCTTCGAACGTGCCGACCAGGTCCGGCGACACCGACACGGCCATCACGCGCAGCTTGCCGTTGAAGTAGTCGGGCACCGTGTAGCTCAGGCGCGTGTCGCCGTTCACGTCGACGATCCCCGACCAGTAGACGACCGGCTTGTCGCGCTTGCGCTTGAACGGGTTCAACTGGCGGCCGATCGCATCGTCGGCGTCGCCGCCGGGCGCGGCCATCGCCATCAGCTTCTCGAAGTCCGGCAGGATCAGGTCGAGGATCTGCGACGTACCGACTTCGAGCATCCGCTTGCGGAAGAAGAACTTCAGCGGATCGCCGAGCTTGTAGCGCGCGACCTGCAGGATGCCTTCGTCGACCGCGAACACGACGACCTTCGCGGGCTTCGCCGAATGCACGGTGAAGGTGGCCGTATCGCCCGGCTTCACGAGTGCGGGCGCGTCGACCGTCAGTGCGTTGCGGCGTGCGTCGAGGTTCACCGAGAACGGTACGACGCCGTAGCTCAGCGGGCTCATGAAGATCTCGTCCGACGACGGATCGCGGATGTATTGCACGTTGATGTAGCCGTTGCCTTCGAAGCCGGCCGGCACCGTGATGTGCTGGATCGAGCTCGTCGTGTCCGCATGGAACCATGCGTGCGCATACACCTTGTCGCGCTCGATCGTGATCAGGCCGCTGCCCGCGTAAGGCGCGCGGATCGCGATCTCGACCTGCTCGCCCGGTTTGTAGTCGTGCTTCGCGAGGCTCACCTGCAGCTCGGCGTTGCGGTCGAGCGAGCGCGTGACGTTCGCGTCGCCCGTGACCGAATACTCGATCCGGTTCACCGCGGTGCCGTCCGCTCCGCGGATCACGAGCGCATAGCTGCCCGGCTTGTCGGTGCGCAGCGTGAAGTCGAGCCCGGCCGCCGGAATCGTCAGCGGCTTCTCGTCGACCGACACTTCCTTCAGCCGCGAGTCGTATTTGTACGCGCCGGAATCCTGCTTGGTCAGCACCGACACGTAACGCTCCTCGACGAGCTGCGCACGCAGGTCCTTCACGTCGATCGCCTTCGCGCCCGGATCGATCGCGACGAGCCGCACCGTGCGCGGGCTGCCGCGCTTCACGTAGCCGAGATCGTCGGCCGACTTGTAGCCGACGAGCCAGTCGTTGTTCGACACGAGCGCTTGCGCGTTCGCGGCGACGTTGCGCCCGCCTTCCGCTTCATACGCCTTCGCCTGGAAGTAGACCTGGTAGGTCGCGTCCGCGTACTTGTCGAGATCGAGGTCGAACTCGGCATGGCCCTTGTCGTCGGTCGTGCCGTCCTGCAGCGTCGTCGTATAGCCTTCCTTCGCGCGCCGCGCGTCGAAGAAATGGTAGCCCTGCCAGCTGCGGAACGACGGCCACACGGGGCGCAGCGTCAGCGTCGCCGCGACGCGGCGCTTCTCGGCCGGCGTACCGAACAGGTTCTGCGCATCGACGATGCCCTTCAGCCCCTTCGGCTTCACCCACCCTTCGACGACCTGCTGCGACAGCTTCGCGTCGACCTTCATCCGGTCGGGCAGGAACTCCTTCACCTGCACCGTCGTGCTGCCGATCGGCTCGGCGCCGGGCTGGCCGTCCTTGACGATGTACAGGTTGACCGTCCAGGTGCCGGTCGGCGCCGTTTCGGCCGTCGTATAACCGATCTCCGTGAAGCCCGTCGCGTCGACGGATACCGGCTTGCGCTCGACGGTGATCCCGCGCGGGTCGACGATCTCCGCCTGCAGCGGCACGCCGGCTGGGCTGCGCGCCCAGCTCGCCGCGCGCACGATCAGGCCGATGTGGAACGGATCGCCGGGCCGGTACAGGCCGCGGTCCGAGAACAGGTACGCGGACAGCTGCCCCTGGCCCGTCGCGTTGCGTTCGCCGTCGACGTCGAAGCGCGAGAAGTCGAGCTGGCGGTCGCGGCCGGCCACCGGCAGGAACGACAGGTCGGTGTCCTTCTTCACGACATACAGTTGCGGACGCTTCTCGCGGTCGAGCCCCTTGAACGCGGGGAAATGCACGACGCCGTCGGCGCCGGTGGTCTGCGTGAACAGCGCCTGGCCGTTCACCGCGAGCACCGACACGGTTGCGCCCGCAACCGGGCGGCCGTTGCGGATCGACTGGATGAACACGTCCTGGCTGCCATCCAGCGCGCGCTTGACCAGCATCCCGAGATCGGTCACGACGATCAGGCGCGTGTCGCCGAGCGCGTTGTCGCTGTCGTCGCCGTTGCCGTTGCTGTTGCTATCGCCCGCATCGGCGTTGTCGGACTGATCCTGGCTGCTGTCGCCGGACGACGCATCGCTGTCCTTCGCATCGTCGGCTTTCTTCTTCTCGGCGGCTGGGTCGTACTTCGACAGGTGCAGCAGGAACACGCCGCGCTTGCCGCCCTTCAGGTACTGGCCGAGATCGACGCCTTCGTAATGCGCCTTGCCGGGGTCGCCGGCCGGGAACGCCCGCGTCTGCACGAAGCGCTCGACGATGTGATCCTCGCTGAACGAATACGACAGCTCGGGCCGCGCGTACGTGCCGTTGTTGAAGCTCACGAGATGCTGGAGCTGGTCGGGCAGCACGCGGCCGATCTCGACCTTCATCCCCGGCAGGTTGCGCGACACGACCGACAGCCGCTTGCTGCCGCTCATCGACAGCAGCGAACCGTCGGCCATGAAACGCAGCAGCTTCGGATAGTCGGGCACCGTGAACGCGGTCGTCACCGGCGCGCCGAGCAGGTAACCGCCCGCCGACTTCAGGTCGCCCTCGAAACGCACGACGATGCGGTCGCCCGGCGTCGCGTGATACTTGAAGCTCTGCAGCGTCGCGAAGTCGTTCTCGGTCGGCACCGCTTCGAGCGGCAGCGGCTTCGACTGCTTCAGCACCGCATCGCTGATGTCGGCCACGTTCCATTCGTACGGCGGATCGTCATCCGACTGATCGACGCCCGGCTTGCGCTTCGGCAGCACCCACGCTTTCGCGCGCGCGGCGAGATCGGCGCTGCGCACGCCGTCGGAGGTTTCCGCGACGAGCACCTGTTCGGGTTCGTAACGCTCGTTGTCGACGAGCGTCGGCGCGACGTTGGCGATCGACAGGCTGTAGAGCCCCGGCACGCCGACCGTCGCATGCAGCACGGCCGGCGTGCCGTCGCCGCCGCGCGCGCTCTTCACGCCCTTGTCGACGTCGAGCCGCACTGTCAGCGGATCGCGCGGAATCTCGAGCGGCTGCGAGTAGACCCACGCGCTCGTCTTCATCTTGTCGTAGTTGACCGTGTAGCGCAGCGGCGTCGCGGTCTTGCCGTCGCGGGCAAGCAGCACGAGGCCGATGCGCTTCTCGAGCTCGGCCGGATCGACCGGATAGTTGAAGCGCAGCTGCAGCAGCGCCTGCTTCTCCGCCGGATTGTCGGGGTTCTGGTAGAACTGGTTGTCGCCCGACGTCGCGGTGAACGCCGGCAGGTCGAACGCAAAATGGTCGTCGCGCATCACCACCTGCGGCGCGAACACCTGATGCACCGCGAAGCGCACCTCGACGTGCGCGCCGACCGGCCAGTCGGCCGCCGGCGTAAAGCGCAGCGTCTTGTCGTCGGCCCATTCCCACGCGCCCTTGAGCGCGGGCGTCATCTCGATGCCCTGCCCGGCCGGCTTGCCGACGAGTTCGATCGGCGCGGCCGATTGCGCGAACGCCACTTCGAGCGGATGCACGGTGATCTTCGGCTTGCCGCTGTCGTCCGCTTCGTAGGTCGTGATCGCCGGCGCCTTCACGGTGAAGCCGACAGTCTGGGGCTCAGGGGGCTTCGGCCGATGCTTGAACCAATATGCGCCGTACCCGAGCGCGGCCGCGAGCAGCACGATGCCGCCGGCATGCCACGGGCGGCGGCGCACGGCCGCGGCGGTCACGCCGGGCCACGCGGGCGCCGTCCACGACACGTCGCCGACCAGCGGCCGCAGCACGCGGCCGAGCAGGCGCCGGACGAACCCGGCCGCGCGAATCGGCAGGAGCAGCAGGAAGCGCAGCAAATCCATTTTGTTATTTCCTTGTCAAGGACGTGCTGCCGGCTGCGGCGACGTACCCCGAGATTTATTGGTCTGTGGCGGCGCGGCCCTGGTTGCGCCGTGAATGCTTGGAATGTTTTGTTCGACTGGATGCTGGCCGTCATTATGGGTCAGCGCCGAAACGATGGAAATATCGGTGTGCCGGCGCGCAACGCCGGCCGATGACCGGCCGGTCGGGCGGCATTTCATCCGCCTCCCGGCCTCCGCACGCGGCCGCGCCGCGTTCGCTAGAATGCGCGGCTCGACACGGCTCGAATCGAAATGAAAGGAAACCGCTTGAAACTCCCGTTCGAATGGCAGATCGGGCTGCGCTACGCGCGCGGCGGCCGGCGCTCGGCCGGCGACGGCTTCGTGTCGTTCATCGCCGGCGCCGCGATGGCCGGCATCGCGCTCGGCGTCGCCGCGCTGATCGTCGTGCTGTCGGTGATGAACGGTTTTCGTACCGAGGTACGCGACCGGATGCTGTCGGTGCTCGCGCATGTGGAAATCTTCTCGCCGTCCGGCGCGATGCCCGACTGGCGGCTCACCGCGCACGAATCGCTGCGGAACCCCGCCGTGCGCGCCGTCGCGCCCTATGTCGACGCGCAGGCGCTGCTGACGAATGCGGGCAGCGTGACGGGCGTCGCGCTGCGCGGTATCGATCCGGTGCTCGAGCCGCGCGTGTCCGAGATCGCGCGCAAGCTGAAGACCGGGCGCCTCGACGCGCTCGTGCCGGGCGAGATGGGCATCGTGCTCGGCGCGGCGCTGGCCGATGCGCTGCACGTGAAGATCGGCGACCGCATCACGTTCTTCGCGCCCGGCAACAGCGCGCGCATCGGCGACGCGCTGCCGCGGTTCCGCCAGTTCAACGTGGTCGGCACGTTCGAGTCGGGCCACTATCAATACGACAGCGCACTCGCGTACATCCACATCCGCGACGCACAGACGCTGTTCAACGCGCCCGCGCCGACCGGCATCCGGCTGCGTCTCGACGATCTCCAGCGCGCGCCGGACATCGCGCTGGCGCTGTCGCGCACGCTGTCGGGCGATCTCTATATCCGCGACTGGACGCGGCAGAACCGCACGTGGTTCGAAGCCGAGCGGCTGCAGAAGCGCATGCTGTCGCTGATCCTGATGCTGATCGTCGCGGTCGCCGCGTTCAACCTGGTGTCGTCGCTCGTGATGACCGTCACGCAGAAGCAGGGCGACATCGCAATCCTGCGCACGCTCGGCGCGCCGCCCGGGTCGATCACGAAGATCTTCGCGATCCAGGGGATGACGATCGGTTTCGCCGGTACGCTGGCGGGCGTCGCGCTCGGCTGCGCGATCGCGGTGAGCATCCCGTGGGTACTGCCGGCGATCGAGCAGTTGCTCGGCATCCGCTTCCTGACGCCGTCCGTGTATTTCCTCAGCTCGCTGCCATCGAAGCTCGCGGCGATCGACGTGATCGAGATCGCCGCAGCCGCGTTCCTGATGTCGTGCGTCGCGACGCTCTACCCGAGCTGGCGCGCCGCGCGGTTGCGGCCGGCCGAAGCGCTGCGCGACGAATAGGCGCGACGGCCGGTGCGGCGTTACGCGATCTCGTGGAAACCGACGCTGTTGCTGCCGTTCAGGATGTCTTCGAACGCGCCGCCCAGGCCGACGTCGATCAGGTTCGCGCGCCTGCCGTACGTCTTCCGACCTGCATCGTCGACGAAAACCGCCGCGCCCGACGACAACTGACGATCGGTATCCAGCAACGCGAGCGTGCCGCGCGCGCTGCCGGCCGACTGCTCGAACTTCAGCCGCGTGCCATCCTGCGTGGTGAAATGCCCGCCGATCTCTTCAAACTTCTGGTTGCGCGCGACGGAGGCGTTGATCTCGCTCATGAAGTGGAAGTCCGCATCGGCGCGCTGGCTGGCCACCTTGCGATCGTCGTCCGTGAACGTGTCGCCCACCGCGGCAGCGCCCTGCTCGGCGAAGTCGACGGCCTGCTCGTGAAAATCGCGTGTTGCGAGCACGAGGCCCGCGTTCGCGTTCAGCGTCGACTCCACCCACGCGCGATCGCTTTCCGTCATCGTCTTCGACACGACCTTGATCCGGCCGCTGTCGGTCATGAAATCGAACTGCGCGTCGGCCAGATCCGGACGCTTCGCGATGATCTCGTGCATGCTCGTCGCGAGCTGGCTGGTGATGCCGCGCAGCTTCCTCGTCAGGTCGCCCAGGATCGACATCTGCTTCATGCGCGCCGCCTGCATCGCTTCCTGATCGAGTGCTCGGATCACAAGCGGCGGGTCCTCCGGTTTCCCGGACGCCGTGTCCGCCTGCTGGCGCCCATCGAGCGCCGTCTGCGCCATCTGCGCGAGCGAAAGGCCGCCCGCCGCCGTGACCGAAATCGTCATTGCCCTCTCTCTCCTTTCAGACTGTTTTTTATTGTTTACGGATCGATTTCGGCGAAATTGAGACCGATGCCGCCCGGATTGGCTGCGACGTGCGATACGCGATTAGAAACTTTGTTTGATACAAACTAAAAAAGTTTGACACCAAGATTTCACTGAGATAAGTTTGCGCAAGCTTCCGGAAAGAAATCCGGCCAGCCGTGCCGACATGTGTCGCGCTTTCCTGCCGTTGCAGCACCGCTGTTCGCAACATCCCCGCCTCATCGCATCGTGCCGTTCCGTTTCATCTGAAACCTGAAGGAAGGTCGGGCATGCCCGCATTTGATTCGCACTCCTGCATTCGAGTCATGCCATCGGCATGGCTTCGACCGCGCGGCCCGAACCCGCTGCCGCGCTGACGCTTTCCGGTCGGGGCGATGCGATTGCCCCGACGCTCGCCGGGTTGCGCGCCGCACGACGCGCGTCGACACCGGCCGTGACACCCGGGCATGTCGTCCGGCGCTTTCGAAGGTGCAGTTCCGCTTCATCCGACGCAGCACCCGGCCAGGCCGCAGGGGGCATATCGCGAGCCGGCCGGTTCACGACAATCACGAACAAGAACGAGGTCGAAATGAACATTCATCGAACCGGATTGCGGCGCGCGTGGCTTCCCGCGCTCGTTGCGGCCGCAACGCTCGCCGCCTGCGGCGGCGACGACGGCGGCAGCGTGGCGGGCGCCTCCGCGCTCGCGCAGGGCCAACAGGATGGGGCCGCCGCATCGGCGGCCGACACGCGGTCGCTGGCGTCACGAGTTTCGCCGTCCGGCGTCCCGTACGCCAACCCGGCCAGCGGCGGGCGCTACCGGCCCGTGATTACGAACGGCCAGGTGCAGCCGTCGCTGTCGGGCGGCACGATCGAGGAAAACGCGTGGGTCGACACACCGGTCGATTCCGACGGCGACGGCACGCGCGACCGCATCCACGTGCGCATCGTGCGTCCGGCCGAAACCGCGAACGGCGCACGCACGCCCGTCATCGTGCTCGCGAGCCCGTACTACGCCGGGCTTGCCGACAGCCCCGACCACAACGTCGATGTCGAACTCGACGGCACGCCACATCCGGCCGCGAACGCATCCGCGTCGGTATCCGCATCGGCGTCCGCGCGCATCATGGCCGCCGCACCGCAGGTGCGGATGCTGCAACAGGTCGAAGCGGCCGCCGCCGGGCGCTCGTGGATCGAAAGCTACTTCGTGCCGCGCGGCTTCACGATCGTCTATGCGGATTCGCTCGGCACCGCCGGCTCGGATGGCTGCCCGACGATCCTGACGCGCGACGAATCGGTCGCGATGGCGTCGGTGATCCGCTGGCTCGGCCGCGATGCGACCGCGAAGGACGCGAGCGGCAAGACGGTCGTCGCGAACTGGTCGACGGGCCACGTCGGCATGTACGGCGTGTCGTACGACGGCACGCTGCCGAAGATGGTCGCGAGCCTGCGCACGCGCGGGCTCGACGCGATCGTGCCGGTCGCCGGGTTGACGAACATGTACGGCTACTACCGCTCGGGCGGGCTCGTGCGTGCGCCGGAAGGCTATCAAGGCGAGGACGTCGACGTCTATATCAAGGCGTTGCTGACGAACGCGCACCCGGAGCGCTGCACGCACCTGATCGACGAAGCGTTGCAGCAGGAAGACCGCAAGACCGGCGACTATTCGCCGTTCTGGGCCGCGCGCGACATCCCGACCGCGTTCGCAGTCGCGCCGGCGCTCGTCGCGCAGGGGCTGACCGACGACAACGTGCGCGTCGACCAGTCGACCTCATGGTATCTCGCGATGCGGCGCCAGGGCGTGCCGACGCAGCTGTGGCTGCACCGCCTGAAGCACACCGATCCGTCACGCGTGCCGGCGATGGCCGACGCGTGGACCGCGGAGGTGAACCGGTGGTTTACGCGCTACCTGATCGGTTTTGACAACGGCGTCGAGCACGATCCGCGCGCGGTGATCGAACAGGCCGACGGCAAGCTGCTGAAGGAATCGGACTGGGCCGCACGTCATGCCACGCCGGTCACGTATTTCGCGGGCGGCGACGGCACGGGCACCGGCACGCTGCTGCGGATGCCGACTGGCGGCCCGCTCGCACGCTTCACCGACGATGCGCGCATTACCGCGCTCACGCTGGCGAACGCGCCGACCGGCGAAAACCGCAGCCGCTTCGAGACCGCGCCGCTCACGGCCGCGACGCGCCTGTCCGGCGCCGCGACCGCACGCGTCAGGCTGACCTTCACAGGTGTGGCCAACGTGACGGCGTTGCTCGTCGACCGCGCGCCGGACGGCACGGCCACGATCGTCACGCGCGCATGGACCGACCCGCGCAACCGCTTGTCCGATTGGCTGTCGGAACCCGTGCTGCCCGGGATGCCGTACGACCTGAAGCTGACGTTCATGCCGCGCGACTACAAGGTGGAAGCCGGCCACCGGCTGAGCCTCGTCGTCCTCTCGAGCGACAACGAGGCGACGCTGCGGCCGACGCCGGGCACGGGCCTGACGCTCGATCCGGCCGGCACGTCGGTCACGGTGCCACTCGCGTCGGTTTCGTCCTGAGCGAGCTCGCGTGACTCAACGCGGACGGCGACCGGCGTCTCCTCGACGTCGGTTGCCGTCCGCATCGCTTGATCGCAACTAGACTTGATTCGAACGATACTTAAACGGGCGTCAGCACCGGCTGCCCCGCGAAATGCCGCGCCGCGTTGTCGAGAAACTGCTGCACCGAACGATCGAGTGCCTCGGGCGACCAGCCGCCCATGTGCGGCGTCAGCACGACGTTGTCGAGATCCGTCAGCGCGCGCGGCGGCTCGGGTTCACCTTCATACACGTCGAGCCCGGCACCCGCGATGCGCCCTTCGCGCAGCGCATCCGCCAAAGCTGCGGTATCGACGACGCTGCCACGCGACACGTTGACGAGAAAACCGCCGGGGCCAAGCGCATCGAGCACCGCGCGATCGATCAGGTGCCGCGTGTCCGCGCCGCCCGGCGTCGCGACGATCAGGAAATCGGCCCACTGCGCGAGCGCATCGATCCGGTCGAAATAACGGTAAGGAACGGGCTTCGCCGAGCGGTTGTGATAACCGATCTCGATGTCGAAGCCGGCCGCACGGCGCGCGCACTTCTCGCCGATCTTGCCGAGCCCGACGATGCCGAGCTTCTTGCCCGACACGTTCGGCGGCATCGGCAACCCCTCACGCCACACGCCCGCGCGGGTTTTCGCATCGAGCCGCACGACGCCGCGCACCGCCGCGAGCAGCAGCGCGAACGCGTGATCGGCGACGCAATCGTCGTTGGTGCCCGCGCCCGTGACCACGGTAATGCCGCGCGCCTTCGCATGCACGACGTCGATGTGCTCGTAGCCCGCGCCGAGCGCGCTGACGAACGTCAGTTGCGGGAGCCGATCGATCTCGGCAGCGGCCAGGCCCGTGCTGCCGTTGGTCAGCACCGCGCGAATCGTGCCGCCGGATTCGGCGATCGCGCGTTCGCGCTCCTCGGGGGTCGGGGCATAACGCACGTCGAACGACGCGGCGATCTCGCGATGCGCGTCGCCGCGCAATGCGATGAGGACCAGCAGCTCGGGCTTCATGTCAGCAAGTGTCCGCAGGCGGGAATGGATTTCAGTGTAACAAGCCCGCGTGACGGATGCGGGTTATCCCCACACGGGCTGTGGGCGCGCCGCCGCACGCGGTTTGCCAAAGCCCGTTCAGTCAAGTAACTTTCGGCCTACGCCCCCGTCCTGGAGATTGGCCAATGAAGCTCGCCCTGCCCGCCCGGATCCTGGGCCTCGCGCTCGCCGCCGCCATCGTCGCGCCCGGCGCGCACGCCGACACGCCCGTCGTGGTGTCGTCGAAGATCGACACCGAAGGCAACCTGCTCGGCAACATCATCGCGCAGGTGCTGAAGGCCCACGGCATCCCCGTCACCGAAAAGATCGCGCTCGGCGCGACGCCGATCGTGCGCAAGGCGCTCACGAGCGGCGAGATCGACATCTACCCCGAATACACGGGCAACGCCGCGTTCTTCTTCAACAAGGCAGACGATCCCGTGTGGAAGGACGCCGCGAAAAGCTACGATACCGCGAAGCAGCTCGACTACGCGGCGAACCATCTCGTCTGGCTCGCGCCGGCGCCCGCGAACAACACGTGGGGCGTCGCCGTGCTCGCGCCCGTCGCGCAATCGCAGCATCTGAAGACCTTCTCCGATTTCGGCAAGTGGGTCGCGGGCGGCGGCAAGGTGAAACTCGCCGCGTCGGCCGAATTCGTGAACAGCGCGTCCGCGCTGCCGTCGTTCGAGAAGGCTTACGGCTTCAAGCTGAAGCCCGAGCAGCTCGTCGTGCTGTCCGGCGGCGACACGGCCGCGACGATCAAGGCCGCCGCGAACCAGACCGACGGCGTGAACGCCGCGATGGTCTACGGCACCGACGGCGGCATCGCGTCGAGCGGCCTCGCGGTGCTCGACGACGACAAGCACGTGCAGCCCGTCTATGCGCCGACGCCCGTGATCCGCGAAGCCGTGCTGAAAGCGCATCCGCAAATTGCCGACTACCTGAAGCCGGTGTTCGCGAGCCTCGACCTGAAGACGCTGCAGTCGCTGAACGCGCGCATCCAGATCAACGGCGAGCCGGCGGCCGGCGTCGCGAAAAGCTATCTGAAATCGAAGGGCTTCGTTAAATGACCGATCGCGCGGCGGCGTCCGCGCGGCGCGTGACACTCGACAAGGTCGGCATCCTGATCGGTGTCCTGACGATCGTCGCCGTGCTCGGCCTGCCGTTCGCGGTGCTGCGGCCGAACCGGATCGCGGCCGGCACCGACCTGTCGCTGTTCGCCGCGCTGCCCACGATGCAGGGTGCCGCGCTCGCCGCGCTATGGATCGTCGGCGCGCTGTGGACGATGACGGCAAACCGCCCCGCGTGGCGGCTCGCGGCCGGCTGCACGTGGCTCGCGACGCTCGCTTATGCGGTCGGTGCGATCGCGACGCACGTCGTCGCGCCCGACGACATGCTTGCGCGCGTGTCGCCCGCCGCCGGGGTCTGGCTGCTGCTGTTCGCCTGGGCCGTGCTCGTCGCCGACGCGCTCGCGCGGCTCTCGTTCGGTCCGTGGCGGCGGCTCGTCGCGCTCGTCGTCGCGATTGCGGCGATATCCGCACCGCTTGCGAGCGGCTGGTGGGACGGCCTCTCCGTGATGCGCGAATACGCGGTGCGCAGCGACGATTTCTGGAACGAGGCAATCCGGCACGTGTCGCTCGCGGGCGGCTCCGTCGCGGCCGCACTCGTCGCGGGCGTGCCGCTCGGCATCGCATGCGCGCGCGTCGCGGCGGTGCGGACCGTCGCAATGCCCGTGCTCAATGTCGTGCAAACGATCCCCAGCATCGCGATGTACGGGCTGATGATGGCGCCGCTCGGCGTGCTCGCCGCGCACGTGCCGCTCGCGGCCGCGCTCGGCATCCGCGGCATCGGCGTCGCGCCGGCCGTGCTCGCGCTGTTCCTGTATTCGCTGCTGCCGATCGCCTCGAGCGTCGTGGTCGGGCTCGAGCAGGTGCCGCCGCACGTGACCGAAGCGGCGCGCGCGATGGGCATGACGCGCGCGCAGCGGCTGCTGCGTGTCGATCTCGTGCTCGCGCTGCCGGTGATCCTGAGCGGCGTGCGCATCGTGCTCGTGCAGAACATCGGTTTGACCGCGGTCGCCGCGCTGATCGGCGGCGGCGGGTTCGGCACCTTCATTTTCCAGGGGATCGGGCAATCGGCCGCCGATCTCGTGCTGCTCGGCGCGATCCCGACGATCGCACTCGCACTGGCGGCGGCCGTCGTATTCGAAGCCGCGACGTCGCTCGCGAAGGGACGTGCAGGATGATCGAGATCGAACGTGCGGGCAAACGCTTCGGCGACGTCGTCGCCGTCGACGACGTCTCGCTGACGATCAAACGCGGCACGATCACCGCGCTCGTCGGCGCATCGGGCAGCGGCAAGTCGACGCTGCTGCGCATGATCAACCGGCTGATCGCACCCACCAGCGGCACGATCCGCATCGACGGCGTCGATACGGCGACCGTCGCGCCCGAGCAGCTGCGGCGCGGCATCGGCTATGCGATCCAGGGCCACGGGCTGTTTCCGCACTGGAGCGTCGCGCGCAACATCGCGACCGTGCCGCGCCTGCTCGGCTGGCCGTCGGATCGCATCGGCGCGCGCGTGAACGAGCTGCTCGAACTGTTCCATCTCGCGCCGGCCGAATTCGCGGACAAGCTGCCGCACGAACTGTCGGGCGGCCAGCAGCAGCGCGTCGGCGTCGCGCGCGCGCTCGCGGCCGAGCCCGCGATGCTGCTGATGGACGAACCGTTCGGCGCGCTCGATCCGATCATTCGCGGCAAGGCGCAGGACGACCTGTTCGCGTTGCAGCGCCGCCTCGGCATCACGGTCGTGATCGTCACGCACGATATCGAGGAAGCGCTGAAGCTCGGCGACACGATCGCGGTGATGGACGGCGGACGGCTGCTGCAGGTCGCGTCGCCGGCCGAGATTCTCGGCAAGCCGGCGGCCGGCGTCGTCGAGCAGCTCGTCGCGGGCGTCGACCGGCCGCTGCGCCTGCTTGCACTGACGCCGATCGACGCGGTCGCCGAACCCGGCCACGCCGACGGTGAACCGATCGCCGCGACGCGCACGCTGCGCGATGCGGTGTCCGAACTGTTGTGGCGCGGCGTCGACGCGCTGCCGGTCGACGATGGCGACGGCCGCAACGAACCCGGCGCGCGCCGCATCACGCTCGATGCGATCCGCGCACGCGCGCGGAAGCCCGCATGACGGCGCGCGGCGTGCGGCCGACGCGCTCGGCGTTTCCCGCCTACGCGGCCCGCGCGGCCGCGCTCGCGCTGCTGCTCGTGCTGCTGCTGCGCCCCGCATGGCTGCAGGGGCTGTTCGCACCGTTCGCGGACAACGGCGCACCGGTCATCTACGATCGCGCGAGCCTGCTCGATCTCACGCTCGCGCATCTCGGCACGGTCGCGATGTCGAGCGTGATCGGCACGCTGGTCGCCGTCGCGGCCGGCATCGCGGTCACGCGGCCGTCCGGCGCGGATTTCCTGCCGGTCGCGCGCAGCGTCGTCGATATCGGCCAGACCTTCCCGCCGGTCGCGGTGCTCGCGCTCGCGGTGCCGGCCGTCGGTTTCGGATTGAAGCCCGTGCTGATCGCGCTCGTGCTGTACGGACTCCTGCCCGTTTTCGAAAGCACGATCGCCGGGCTCGAAGACGTGCCGCGCGACGTCGTCGACGCCGCGCGCGGAATGGGGATGAGCGGCTGGCAGCAATTGGTGTCCGTCGAGCTGCCGCTCGCGTTTCCGGTGATCGTCAACGGGATTCGGCTCGCGGTCGTGATCAATCTCGGCACCGCGACGATCGGCTCGACGGTCGCCGCGCGCGGGCTCGGCGACGTGATCATCGCGGGCCTGCAGACCTCGAACACTGCGTTCGTGCTGCAGGGCGGCCTGATCGTCGGGCTGCTCGCGGTGCTGGTCAGCGATGCGATCGGCGCGATTGCGCGGGTGGCGACCGCGCGGCGCGCGTAAGGTTTGCGGTGCAGCACACTTTAAGCGTGTGTTAAAAAACGTCAGCGCGCGATCGCGCGGCGTTTATCCGGACTACGATGCGTGTCCGCGCAACGATCGCCCCATCGAATCGTTGTGCACCGAAACAAGCCTACATGTCGCTTTCATTCGAGCCGGCGCTCGACAACCCGTGGCCATTGGCCGATATACTATGCGCCTCCCATTTCCCCGCACTTCACCATGCGACGGTTTCTCTCGCTAATCGTGCTTTCGTTCAGCATCGCGCAACAGGCATCGGCGCAACAAGCGCCCGCGCTGCCTGCGTCCGCGCCCGAAGCGATTGCATCGGCACCGGCCGTCGCATCCGCGCCGCTCGCCAACGCCAACGATCAGCCGAACGAAGCAAACCGCCGCATCACGTCCTACCTGACGAAGAAATTCGGTGTCGCGAAGGAACGGGCCGCGAAGCTCGCCGATATCGTGAGCGTCACCGCGACGAAATATTCGCTGCCGCCGGCACTCGTTTACGCCATCATCTCGATCGAATCGCGCTTCCAGGAAAAGGCACGCGGCCAGCATGGCGCGACGGGGCTGATGCAGGTCGTGCTGGCCGCGCACCGCGGCCTGCTGCGCAACGTGAAGGATCTGACGGAGCCGAACGCGAACGTCGAAGCCGGGTCCGCGATCCTGTCGGGCTACGTAAGGGCGGCCGGCGGCAACGTGCAGGCCGGGCTGAAGAGTTATGGCGGTTCGAACGCGTATGCGGCGAAGGTGATGCAGCGAGTCGATTCGTTCCGGTTCGTGCTCGAACCCGACGATGCGAAAACCGCGACCGACACGAAGGCGCGGATGGTGCCGGTCAGCGAATCGTCGACGTCGCCCTCAGCCGCGAATCGCAGCACCCGATAAGCGCAATCCGCGCGGCACTCCCCTTCATTCGTGCGCGAAATGCTCGCGCAGAAACTCGATGAAAATCTGCGTCTTCGCAGGCAACAAGCGCGTTTCCGTCATCGCGTAGACAGGAACGGCCGCGCCTTCCCATGCGGGCAGCACGCGACGCAGCCGTCCGGCGGCCACATCGTCGGCCACCACTTCCTCCGGCATCTGGATGATCCCCGCATCGAGCACGGCCAGTTGCCGGATCATGCCGACGCTGTTCACGATGAACCGCCCGCCCACCGGCACCTCGACCTCCCGCGCGCTGTCATGCAGCGCCCACGTATCGACGCGCTGCACGCTCAGGCACTGATGCTGCCGCAGATCGTCCGGTTCGCGCGGCTCGCCCACGCGTTCGAGATAACGCGGCGACGCATACAGTTGATTGCGGAACGTCGCGAGCCGCCGCGCGACGAGCTGCGAATCCGCGGATTCGCCGATGCGGATCGCGACGTCGAACGGCTCGCTCACCAGGTCGACGCGCCGTGACGTCAACTCGAAATCAAAGGTCAGCTTCGGGTGACGGTTCGCGAATTCGACGATCAGCGGCGTCAGGTAGATCACCGCGAAATCGACCGGAAACGACGCGCGCAGCACGCCCGCGGGTTCGGCCAGCAGTTCGCCGAGCTGCTCGTGCGCGAGCCGCGCCTCGTCGACGATGCGCTTGCAGCGCTCGAAATACAGCTGCCCGGCCTCCGTGAGCTCGATGCGGCGCGTCGTGCGATGCAGCAGCCGCAATCCGATCGCCTTTTCCAGCGCGCCGATCCGCCGCGACAGCGTCGAATTCGGCATCCCCAACGCGTCGGCCGCACTGCGAAAGCCCTTCGCCTTCACGACCTCCACGAACAACGCCATGTCGTTCAGCAGTTCCACGCCCACTGCTCCATCAATGGATCAATGTTATCCAAACTACCATATTTATCTCGAAAAAGAAGCAATGGATGATGTGTCCATGGCAGCGAGGCTCGCGCAACGATGCGCGGCCGGCGCCCGATACGGCATCGCCCCGGTGCCGTGACCCGACCCTAGAGGAGCACGCATCATGGACGCACTGTTCACCCCGGCCCGTGTCGGCCGTTACACGCTGCAAAACCGCCTCGTCATGGCGCCGATGACGCGCAGCCGCGCGGCATTCGACGGCACGCCCGGCGAACTGGCTGCCGAGTACTACGCGCAGCGCGCGGGCCTCGGCCTGATCGTCACCGAGGGCACGCAGCCGTCGGACGACGGCCAGGGCTACCTGATGACGCCCGGCATCTATACCGATGCGCACGTCGCCGGCTGGAAGGCCGTCAGCGATCGCGTGCATGCGCACGGCGGCCGTCTGTTCATTCAGCTGATGCATGCGGGACGCATGTCGCATCCCGACAATACGCCGCATCATCGCCAGGGCGTCGCACCGTCGGCGATCGCGCCGGGCGTGCCGATGTTCACGGCGACGGGGATGCAGGACATTCCCGCGCCGCGCGCGCTGACGACGGACGAAGTGCGCGACACCGTGAATGATTTCCGCTTCGCCGCGCGCCGCGCGATCGAAGCCGGCGCCGACGGCGTCGAGATCCATGGCGCGAACGGGTATCTGATCCAGCAGTTCTTCGCGCCGAGCGCCAATACGCGCAGCGACGCCTACGGCGGTTCGATCGAGAATCGCGCCAGCTTCGCGATCGAGGTCGCAACCGCGATCGCCGACGAAATCGGCGCGGACCGCACGGCGATTCGCCTGTCGCCGGGCAACACGATGTGGGGCATTGACGAAGGCGCGGAAGGGCCGGATCTGTACCGCTATCTCGCGACGCAACTCGACCCGCTCGGCCTCGCTTACGTGCACGTGATGCATCACGGCGACGATGCGCTGCTGGCCGACCTGCGCGAGCGCTGGAGCGGCACGTTGATCCTGAACCGGCCGGGCCGCGCGCGCGACGCGATCGGGACGGATGTCGCAGCAGGTATTGCCGATCTCGAAGCCTACGGGCAGATGGTGCTCGCCAATCCGGATTTCGTGACGCGGCTGAAGACGGGCGCACCGATGAATGATGCGCAACACGCGACGTACTTCGGCGGCGATGCGCGCGGGTATGTCGACTATCCGGTGCTGAGCGGCGCGGCTGCGGCGTAACGCATCCGCATAGGGCGGTCGCTGCGACACGCTGAATCGGGTGTCGCAGCGTCGCCCGTTAATCGCCCGATATCAAAGAAGGTCGACGTTTACCTTGGAAATCATGGGAGCAATGCGCAACGTACGGTCGGCCTGAGCACAGACGTACGCCGAAATATTGCGCACCCACGCACGCTCCTCGCCCGCATACTCCGCGGACTCCGCCAACTCGGGAGCCAGCTTCCTCGCCAACGTCGCCATCTTTGTCAATTCACGTGCGACGAACGACGGCCGGATTTGCGCACGATGCGCAAAATCCGCCAGGGCAAAAGCGGTCAGCTCCTCCATTCGGAAAACATCCCCGAAAGCCATCGCCATATCCTGGACATACGCGTCACCGTACACGTTGACGCAAACGAGATCGTAGAGCGGCGCCGGATCCAGACCGCCGCTGCTGACGAAAAACGAAATATTCTTGCCGTGCGCGTCGCTGTTGCCGATCAGCAATTGCAGCAGCGCCCAGCGAAGCATCGCTGTGCGGGCAACCGCTGGAGTCTCGAGACTCGTCGTCAACGAAAACAGCTTCTCGAAGCTCACGCCTTCGCGAATATTACGCACGTCCGCATTGTTGCCGAGGTTGCGTTCGTACTTGAGCGTCGCCGGCAAATCCAGCGCCTGGCATCCGTCGATGATATGGAGACGCCGCACCGCGCGGACGCGTTGCGGATCGTCCGGTTCGGTCGTCACGATTCGGTCGAATCGTTCGATGAGCAAAATGGGTTCCGGGATGCGCCGAATCTCGACATGTGCCACCGGCAATCCCATTCGGGCGGCCAGTGTCATGCAGAAATGCTCGTTCGCAACCATGAACGGAGCATGCGGGTTTTGGGACTCGGGCTTGAGAATATGCGTGCTGCTGAGCGCCCCCTCGACGAGCGCGAATTGCTCGCCCTCGACCAGTACCTGCAGCTTGTCCTGGTGGCCTGCAATCGACAGCCGGACCTGATCGTCCCAGACGGGAAACGGAATCGCATCACGCTTGCGAATGCGATCGGTCAACTCTTCCGCGGATATCACGCGCCGCACGGATTCGAGGGCCTCCGGCGCCTGCGCATCGGCATCGTCGTTCGGGAAGAAACTCAACGCACCGACAGGCTCCTTCCCGAGCATTCGGATCAAACCGAACACATTGTCCTTCGATATCTGATACATCGCCGCGGCCACTTCGAGCGCGCGGCCCTCGGGCAGCAGGTTGCCGATGAAGCGCTGAACCGCGCCGGCAGGTAGCGGGCCACCGTCGAGCGGAATGCACGGCGACAATGCAAACGCGTCGGCGCGCGCCTGCCACGCCGGATCGTACGAAAAGCCGTAATCGTCCTGGCGGGCATCGTAAGTCAACTGACCGACAGGCGAGGCGTTGGTCGAAATGCCCAGGCGATGAACCATCAGGCGCCCTCCTGCGACTCCGCCGACACGGCCTGCGCCGCCATGTGCTCGTGCAACGCCTTGCGGGCCACCGGCACTTCGCGTTTCGGCACGACGAGCAGATTGAGACCGAAGCCGTCGAGCACCTTGAACAATTTGTCGAGGCTCACTGCGCGGCCGTTTTCCAGCCGAGACAGCACGTCCTTGGAGACACCGAGCATATCGGCCGCGTCGTCGATGCGCATTCGGCTCTGCGCCCGCCGATTGCGGACGAGCGCCCCCAGCGTTGCCAGATCCAGTGCAAGCGGGTCAGGGGTCGCGATCGGATGCGGTAAGGTGCGGGCCATAATTCCGGGATATCAGGAACAAAGTGCTGTCAGCCAGGCTCAACAGCATAGTTACGAGAATATCGGAATTATACTTACACAAACACGAAATGGCGAATTATTCCGATATTTCAGGAATAATAACGGGTGTGATCGCCACTGACACATTGTTCTTATATTTCAGGAATTAATTCGAGCGGCAAGCTACACCGCCCGATTGCAACCGACCGACATCCTTCCACCGTTTCCGTCGATCGATTCTCCGAACCGCCCCGTTCAAATCTGCCCCGCCGCCCCCGTCCACCGCAAATAATCCCCGCGCGTCCAGTCGAGCGACAC
>NZ_LDWR01000089.1 GCF_001039005.1 Burkholderia cepacia | reverse complement strand
CTCGGCCTGCGTTATTTCCGCGGCGACGGCGTGCGCCAGGACAGCTACCAGGCACTCAAGTGGATGCGCGACGCAGCCGAGCGCGGCGACCTGCAGGCGCAGAAGGCGCTCGGCAGTTTCTACCTGTTCGGTCTCGAGGAAATGGGCTCCGATCCGCGCGAGGCGGACAAGTGGCTGTCGATCGCGGCGGGCCGCGGCGACAAGGAATCGAAGAAGCTGCTCGAGCTCGCGCGCAAGGCCAAGAAGGAAGACGAAGAAGACTGGAAATGGCGCACGCAATGGCGTGACGTCTATTACGGCTACTGGTACTCGGGCTATCCGTACTACGGCGTCTGGAATCAGACGTACTGGTACTACTGACCTGGCTGGAAGCAACGGGGCGGCAGCGGGGAGACCACCATCGCGCCAAGCCCGGGGGGCTTACGAAGTTCGCACGGACACATAAGCCGAACAACGACTCTATCGATCGATAACGACATGAAGACCATCCTTTCCCATCGTCTCACTCAAGGTGCGCTGGTCGCAGCGCTTTGCGCCTCCGTCGCGGGCTGCGGCGGCGTGGTGACGCCCGGCGGCCAGAACGCCGGCGTGACGGGCGCGGCAGCAGGCGGCACGAGCGCCGGCGCCGATTCGGGGCTGCAGCGCTGCGCGTCGCCGCTCGGCACGATCGCCGTCGACGACGGCCGTAACGCCGACTGGTGGGGCCCGTTCGGCAGCGCGACCAAGATGACGACCATCGATCCGCTGCTGCGCCTGGCCGTGCAGCAATCGAACTGCTTCGTGATCACGTCGATCGGCAACCAGAAGAGCGACGCGCGCCTGTCGCGCATCACGCAGCTGCAGCGCAGCTCCGGCGAATACCGCGCGGGCTCGAAGCAGCAGAAGGGCCAGCGTGTCGCGGCCGACTACTACATGGAACCGCAGATCGTCATCAACGATTCGCCGATCGCCGGCATCGGCAGCATGATCGGCGGGCTGATCGGCAACGGCGCGGTGGCGGCGGTGGCAGGCCACCTGCAGACGAAGGCATCGGTCGTCACGCTGACGCTGTTCGACGTGCGCTCGGCCGTGCAGATCGCGGCGGCCGAAGGCAGTTCGACGGCGACCAACTACGGCGCGGCGCTCGGTGGTTTCGGCGGCGGTGTAGGCGGCGCCCTTGCCGGCTTCTCGACGACGCCGGAAGGCAAGGCGACCGTCGTCGCGTTCATCGACGCGTACAACAAGATGGTCGTCGCACTGCGCAGCTACAAGGCGCAGGACGTCAAGGGCGGCCTCGGCCGCGGTGGCCAGCTCCAGGTCAACTGACGCTCACGGGCCGGCGGTGCGCCGCCGGCCGATTCCCGTTCATGACCGTCCGTGCGTGCGGCGCTGTCCGCGCGCATCGGTTCCGTTCGTCCTTTTTCATTTCGAGGTGATCCCGATGAAAGCCGTTGCACTGATCGCACTGACCTGTCTGGCCCTGACCGCCTGCGGCGGCGACGACAATCCTTCGCCCGCGGCGTCCGGCACCGGATCGGGCGCGAGCAACAACGGCGGCAGCGGTGGCAGCGGCTCGGGCGGCCCGACCGGCGGGACGACCACCTCGAACCTCGAGTGCGATCCGGTTTACCAGCAAGGCGATACCGTGCAGTTGCACATGTATACGCAAGCATCGCCGCAAGGCCAGCCCGTCGACAACGACGTGTACACACGGACCTTCGCACCCGCGAAGTTCCAGGGCATCGCGTTGACGCAGCAGGCCGAAACCACGGCCGGCTCGCCGATCCAGACCAATCACTACTATCTCGTCGGCAACGGCGTGCGCACGAATTACGGCACCGATGTCTACAATTCGGGCACCCTCGCGCTACAGGACGTGAATTCGCCACCCTATGTCGAGACGATCGGGCTCGCGGGAAGCGAGACGGTGAATTACGTGGATACGCCTGTCTTTCCGTCGGGCGGGGCCCCAACCTCCGTCTCGATCCAGCGCGCTTATGTCGCGCGCGAAACCGTCAGCCTCAGGAACGGCAAGGTCTTCGCGAATGCGTGCCACTATCACACCACGGAAACGCTCTCCAATGCGGCGCTGACGAACACGACGATCGCGGACGACTGGCTGGCGCCGGGTGTCGGCCTGGTCAAGTCGGTGGCCAATATCGGCAGCACCCAGATCATCACCCGCGAACTGGAGTCGGCGACCGTTGCCGGCAAGTCCTATTGAGCGTGCGGTGCCGCCGCGTGACGCACGAGTGTGCCGCAGTTCGGCGTCGATGCTCAGAGCGCCTTGACGATCGCGCGGTCGACGCGAACGTTCTGGCCACAGCCCGACCGCGACCGATATGAGCACGGCCAACGCGCACCGCATCCTGCAGCTTGCACAGGCACTGCACGCGATTGCGTAGAAACGAACGCGGGCCGCACGACAGCCGGCCCGCGTTCGCCAATCAACCCACGCTTACCCGCGACGCAGCGGCCGGAACCCGGCGCGCACCTCACGTGCGAACAATTCCGGCTCCTCCCATGCCGCGAAATGTCCGCCCTTGTCGACTTCGTTGAAGTAGATCAGGTTGTGATAACTGCGCTCGGCCCAGCTGCGCGGCGCCTGGTAGATCTCGCCCGGAAACACCGTGATCGCGGCCGGCAGCGAGATGTCCACCGCGTTGAAGTTGTTCGAGTGATCCTCCCAGTAGATCTGCGCGGCCGACGTCGCGGTGTTCGTCAGCCAGTACAGCGAAATGTCGTCGAGAATCTCGTCGCGCGGAATCGAGCGTTCGGGCACGCCGCCGCTGTAGGTCCACTGCGAGATCTTGTCGAACATCCACGCGGCCTGCCCCGACGGCGAATCGGCCAGCGCATAACCGACCGTCTGCGGGCGCGTGACCATCATCGCCGAGTAGCCGCAGTTGTCGCGATAGAACGTCGCGAGCTTCTCGTACGCGGCCTTCTCCTTCGGCGACAGCGAAGCCGGTGCGGGCGCATCGGTGGCGAGCAGCGTTGCGATATCCGGCGGCACCGTCGCCGGCATGTTCACGTGAATCCCGGCCAGCCCCTGCACGCGCTGCATCGCCATCCGGTGCGAGATCACCGAGCCGCAGTCGCCGCCCTGCGACACGAAGCGCGTATAGCCGAGGCGCGCCATCAGCTCGCCCCACGCACGCGCGATGTGGTCGGAACCCCAGCCCGTCTGCGTCGGCCGGCCCGAGAAGCCGAAGCCCGGCAACGACGGCACGACGACATGAAACGCATCGTCCGCGCTCGCGCCGTGCGCGGTCGGGTCGGTCAGCGGGCCGATCGCCTTCAGCAGCTCGAAGATCGAACCGGGCCAGCCGTGCGTCATGATCATCGGCATCGCGTTCTCGTGCCGCGACCGCACGTGGATGAAGTGAATGTCGAGCCCGTCGATTTCCGTGATGAACATCGGGAAACCGTTCAGGCGCGCCTCGCCCTTGCGCCAGTCGTAGTCGGTGCCCCAGTAGCGCAGCAGCGCCTGCATGCGTGCGAGCCGCACGCCCTGCGATTCGTCGGCGACGGTCTCGCGGCCCGGCCAGCGCGTCGCGGCGATGCGGCGGCGCAGGTCGGCCACGGCGTCATCGGGAATGTGCGCGGTGAACGGGCGTATGCCGCTGCCGCCGGTCGCGGCATGCAGCGCGGTGGGCAGCATCGCGGATACCCCGGCGGCCACTGAAGTGGCCAGCAGGTGGCGACGCATCGGGGAAAACGGTGTGGAAGACATCGTTCGGCATCTCCTTTCGTGAAGTGGAAAGTGAACATGCCGCGCGCGGGATCGCGCCTTGGCTTTCAATCCGGCGCGCCCGGGTCACGCGGCGTCGCCCATTTGAAAGGTCTGATGTATCCGGGATTTGTCTGGTTTGTACGCGTTTGTAGCCGCTGTGCGGCGAGCGGCCCGCGCGGCCGCTCGCCGGTGTGACGCTCGGCGTGGCTCAGAGCGCCTTGACGATCGCGCCGTCAACGCGAATGTTCTGCCCGGTGATGTAACCCGCACCATCCGACAGCAGGAACGCGACGGTCTTCGCGATCTCCTGCGTCTTGCCGAACCGGCCGGCCGGAATGCGCGCGACGATTTCCGGCGTTTCCGGCCAGCTGTCGATGAAGCCCGGCAGCACCGCGTTCATCCGGATGTTCTCGGCCGCATAGCGTTCCGCGTAAAGACGCGTCCACGCGCTCAACGCCGCGCGCAGCGCCGACGACACCGGCATCGGCTGCTCGGGCGCGTCCGCCGCGAAGCTCGAGATGTTGACCACCGCGCCGCCGCCCTGCTTCTGGAAGATCGGCGTCACGCGGCGCATCACGCGCACCACGTTCAGCAGGATCAGGTCGAGCCCCGCGTGCCAGCTTTCGTCGGCGATCGACAGCAGTTCGCCCTTCGGCGGATGCCCGGTGTTGTTCACGACCGCGTCGATCCGGCCGTAACGCGCGACCGTCTCCTGCACGAGCCGGTCGATATCGGCTTCTTCCGTCACCGAGCCCTGGATGCCGAAGCCGCCCAGTTCCTCGCCGAGCGCCACCGCGCTGCCCGACGGCGACATCAGTGCGACGCGATAGCCGGTCGCCGCCAGTTCGCGCGCGATCGCCGCGCCCATGCCCTTGCCCGCCGCCGTGATCAACGCCACTTTTTCTACAGTCACGATCTGCTCCTCGTTCGGATCCTGCCGCCGCGCAGCCGCCATTCGGCGCGCCATAGTGGTAATGTAGGCGCATCACAAACGACTGTCGAACCAGTATTTCTGCCTCCAGACGATAGTTTTTCTACAGCCTGACGATGCCGCCTCGCCCCTCCCGCCTGCCGCCGCTGAATGCGCTTCGCGCGTTCGAAGTCTCCGCGCGGCACCTCAATTTCCGCGCCGCCGCCGACGAGATCGGCGTGACGCAGGGCGCCGTCGCGCAGCAGGTGCGCCACCTCGAGGACGTGCTCGGCCTGAAGCTGTTCGAGCGCCTGCCGCGCGGCCTCGCGCTGACGCACGACGGCGCCGCGTATTTCTCCGACGTGCAGCGCGCGCTGCATGCGATCGCCGACGCGACCGACAAGCTCGTGAAGCGGCGCGCGGCGCTGACCATCAGCACGACGCCGTCGTTCGCGTCGAAGTGGCTGATCCCGCGGCTCGCGCAGTTCACCGACGCGCATCCCGACTACGACGTGCGCGTGATCGCCGACCAGCAGCTCGCGACGTTCCGCCACGACGGCGTCGATCTCGCGATCCGCTTCGGCAAGCCGCCGTTCGGCAAGCATCTCGCCACGCACGCACTGTTCCCGCTCGACGTGAGCGCCGTCTGCAGCCCCGCGCTGCTGGCCGCGCCCGCATCGCCGCGCGCGCTCGCCGGCCATGTGCTGCTGCACGACGCGCACGACCTGTGGCCCGAGTTCCTTGCGGCGATGCCCGAACCCGTCGACGTCGATCCGCACAAGGGGCTGCGCTTCAACCAGACGTCGCTCGCGATCGATGCGGCCGTCGCCGGCCAGGGCATCGCGCTCGCGACCGATCCCCTGGTCGAACGCGACATCGCTGCCGGCAGGCTGTGCAAACCGTTCGATTTCGCGTTTCCGCTGTCGGTGGGGTTCTATCTCGTGTATCCGGCCGAACGGCGCGACGACGACGCGATCGCCGTGATGCGCGGCTGGATGATCGGGCAGGCGGCGTCGGACGGGCGGCCCTGAGCGCCGCTTGTCAGGGCGCGATCCAGTGGCCTTCGTAGCCGCTTTCGTTCAGGTCGAACACCGCGCGACGATGGCCGGCACGCGCCAGTTCGAGCCAATCGACGCGTTTGACGGTAACGTGCAGCAGGCAGAAGTTTTCGTAGCCGTCGTCGGGTGGCGCGGCACCCTCGCTCGCCGCGACATGACCAGCTTCAGGTGACGCGACCGGCGTGCCCGGCGGCAACGGTGCGCGATACAGCAGCAGCGTATGCGGACGGCTCGATTGCCAGATCGCGCGCCGTTGCGCTTCGTCGTCGCAGATCGATGCCACCCCTTCCGCACGAATCTGCACGAGCGCATCGAGATCGTTCGCGACGAGCGCGATGCGCGGATCGCGGCGCAGCTCCGCGACCTTCTCCGAACGCGCGTCGGTATGAAACGACAGCAAGCGATCGGCACGGCTCACCTGGCGCAACACGATCGTGCGCACCTTCGGCGCGCCGTCGACGCCGAGCGTCGCGGCCTGCAGCATCGTGAACGGCGAGCGCTGCACGCTGACGCCGGATTCGAGGCAGGACCACAGGCGGTCGTACGTTTCCGTGAGCGATTCGGAGGCGGTGTCGGACATGATGGAAGAACGGCGATCGCATGGGTTTCGATCGCGCAAGCTTAACCGTTTGCTGCGGCGACGGCACCCGCGCGGCGCGCCGGCCGCCGCCGCCGCGCAGGTCAGTTGTAGCCGAGCACCGCCGGCGCGGCATCGCCCGCATCGGTCGTCGGCTCCGCGCCGAAACGGCCGAGCACGTCGGCAACATACTGCGGCCCCGCGCTGATCTGCGACGACCGATGTTCGACCGGCCGGTTTTCGCCAGCACCCGACGGTACCGTGTCAATGACGGTGAGTTTCATGTTCAGGTCTCCTCACGCGGCCAAAGCCGCTTCATACGCGCGCACGAGGCGCGCCACGCCTTCCCGGATCGCCTCGACGTCCGGCGCGGCGAACGACAGGCGCAGCGACGCCGCGTCGACGTTGTCCGCGAAAAACGCCTTGCCGGGCACGAACACGATCTTGTTCGCGATCGCCTGTTGCAGCAGCACATCCGACGACACCGCGCCGATCCGCGCCCACACGAACATCCCGCCTTCGGGGCGATGGAATTCGATCGCATCGCCGAAGCCGTCGCGCAGCGCGTCGCACATCGCATCGCATTTGCGCCGGTAGGCCGCCGTGATGCGCGGCAGATGGCGTTCGAGTGCGCCGTCGGCCAGATATTCGGCAGCGGCCGCCTGCGTCCACGGCGTGCTGCACAGATCGACCGTCTGTTTCGCGATCACGCAGCGCCGCGCGATCTCGGCCGGCGCGATCGTCCAGCCCACGCGCAGCCCGGGCGCGACGATCTTCGACAGGCTCGCGAAATGCACGATCCAGTCGCGCGCGCCGTCCACTTCGTCGGCCAGCGCAAGCATCGACGGCACGGCTTCGCCCGCGAAACGCAGGTCGCCGTACGGATCGTCCTCGATGATCAGGAAACGGTATTGCACCGCGAGACGCAGCAGCGTCAACCGGCGTTCGCGCGTGAGCGTCGCGCCCGTCGGGTTCGCGAAGGTCGGGACCGTGTAGAGCAGCTTCGGCTGGGCGATCGCGCCCGATGCGAGCTGGGCCGCGAGACGATCGACGTCGAGCCCTTCCCCGTCGACCGGAATCGTCACGATGCGCGCCTGTTGCAGACGCATCGCCTGCAACGTGGCCGGATAAGCCGGCTGTTCAGTGAGCACCACATCGCCCGGCGACACCATCACGCGCAGCAGCAGGTCGAGGCCCTGCTGCGAGCCGGTCGTGACGAGCAGTTCGGCCGGCGTGCACGCAACGCCACGACGCGCCATCAGCGCGATCAGTTGCTGCTTCAGTTCGGCGAGGCCGTCGGTCGGGCCGTATTGCAGGCAGCGCACGGGCAGTACGTACGCGCGTTCGGCGGCCGTGTTCAGCCCGTCGACGTCGAACAGGTCGCTGGCCGGATAACCGCCCGCGAAGGAAATCATGCCCGGTTCGGACAGGTACTTGAACAACTCGCGGATCGGCGAGCCGGCGGGATTCTGGAATGAGGGAGTGAACGCGTACATGTCGTCGTGAGCTGGATGGCGCGGACGGCCGGGATAGCCGCCAGGTACCGGCCACCGCGGCGCTTCTGACGCCACGGCGGCGAATTCGAGCCACGATTGTCGATAGTCATTAAGGCCGCGGCAAACGATATCTATGCACTAGGTCTTGCGGTTTGATCATCAAATGGGGCTGTGGCGCCGGGGGCGGCGCCGACTCAGTGCGCGGTCCCCGCAGGCTCGGCCGGAGCCGGCTTGCCCGTCCGTGTCGTGAGCGCGCGCGTGAGGTCGTCCGACACATAGTGGGGGCCATCGAACAGATAGACCTGATAGCCCCGATAGGCCAGGAGCTGCTTGCTCAATTCGTCGGCGCTGGCCGACCGGAAGCCACCATGCTCGGCCGGCCGGAAGGCTTCGGCGATGACCCGCACGCGCCGTTTGCCCAGGCGTGCCGTCAGCTCGTCGAGGTAGGTGCGCGCGACGGACGACTCGCGGGCATAAACGCCGCAGCCGTCCTGGAAGAACACCCCGACGTCGGCGGGCAGCCACGATACGAGCCAGTCCGTCAGCGCCTTTCCGCCGATATTGGTCTGGTCGTAGACGCTCACCCAAAGCGGACGAGGCAGCCGCTGCAGGATCTCGGCAAGCTTGGGCGCGTCCTGCCAGGTCGGATCGATTTCGACCGGGAAATAGTAGCCGGTGACATGCAGCGGGATCGGCGCGCGTGCGATCTCGACTGACTGGTCCGCGAGCGTCGACAGATGGGTGCGCGCACGTTTTTCGTCCTGATAGCCGGCGAGGCCCAGGATCACGTTTCTGGCCCACGGCTCGCGGCCGATGCGTTCCCAGTCGGGAAGGTGCGCCGCGGGTCGGATGCGGGTGTTGGCAACGTACGCGGTATCGTCGACGACGACCCATTGAACCAGCAGATCGCGCACGCCGAGCACCTGCCAGTTGCCGACGGGATTCGTCGTCGTGTTGTCCACCTGCCAGACGATGCCGTCGGCGTGAACGTCGTGCGCAGTCCAGCTGCATGCGGCCACGACGAGCGATGCGCCGATTGCCGCAAGCGTCGCCGACCGGGGCGAACGCGGCGCATCAGCGCGCCGGCGCGGTCGCCCTGCCAGCCGGAACCGGCTCATACGCCGTTGAAGCTTGCGCAAGGCCGGGACGACGGACGTGGTCATCGTGTTGGCTCCCCGGAAACATTCTTGCGTGTCATCGTAGCCGACCCAACGCAAACGTGCGACCTGCATGGCCGATGCGGGTCGCACGGGGCTGCCGCCACGCTCGCGTCACTTGGCCGTCGTGCCGTCCACGAACTTGTAGCCGAGATTCGCAATGCCGTTGACCAGGCTCTGGAAGTCCTTGTAGGCCGGCAATCCGAGTTCGGGTTCAAGCCAGTACGGGTGGAAGAAGAAGGACGCGAAACCGTCCCGCACCGCCAGACCGTATTGCGCATTGGTGATGAGTGTCTGCCACGTGTACGTG
The DNA here is from genome assembly GCF_001039005.1 of Burkholderia cepacia. Taxonomy (GTDB): domain Bacteria; phylum Pseudomonadota; class Gammaproteobacteria; order Burkholderiales; family Burkholderiaceae; genus Burkholderia; species Burkholderia theae. The sequence continues at coordinate 56,495 of NZ_LDWR01000089.1, read as the reverse complement.
ATGCACGAGAACGGGTCGATATTGCAGATGTTGTACTGGATACTGCCCATGTTCTCCGGAACGATCCGCTCACCGTAGTAATCGGAGTTGATGATGTACGGGAAAAACTGCCCGGCCGAAAAGTCCTGGTTGGGCGCACCCGTTCCGAGTTGCGGATTGGTCGCGGTGTAGTAGACGGCCCGCTGGAACGTCGTCGGGAACGTGAGGGCCGTGGCGGCCGCTGCATTCGGCGACATCTGGTACTGCGGCGCGGCCCAGCCGACGATCTTGTAGCCGTTGGTCGTGAACTCGAGGGCGCCGGCGGCCATTCTGGCTTCCGCCCATGGGATGGAGTCCTCATCGACAGGACGGTTCTGGACCGCAAACCAGAACTCATAATCGCTGCCACTGACCGCATTCTGGAGATTCGGCGTCGAGTCGTACTGGTGCGTATAGCCGTGCATCACGATCGAGCCACCGCGCGCGACCGCGTAGTTCAGCGCACTCTTGAGGCCCGTTGCCTGCGCAAGATGGATCGTTTCCGGCACGCCGCCGTTGTAATAGCCGTTCGGATCCGTATACACGGGAATGGTGGCCATCGTGAACGGGATCCTCTTCGAGTACAGGAAGTTCGTCAGCAAGGTCATCGAACTCGTCGTCGTATACGCATCGAGGTCCTCCAGACGGACGAGCGCACGGTGATTCACCGGTGCATTGGTCTGCAGGATGTCATGCAGGATGTCGCATATCACCAGGTATCGATCCGTCGGGCCGATATAGGAAAACGGCACATCCGCGAAATACCAGAGCTTGCCCGAGCGCATGACGTATGGCGCGGTTGCGCCGCTCGTGCTGTTCTTGATCGTGACGAGGGCTTGCGCCTTGGTGGCATCGACGACCTGGGTCAGCCCGACATCCGGGTCCGCGTTGATCGCGCCGGTCGACGCGTTATACGCGTAGTACTTGACCATCGACAGGTTCTTGTACGTGACCGTGTCGTAGAAGCCGGGATTCGGATTGCTCGACGATGGCGTCGTGTTCAACCCGGCAATGCCCTGGAAACTGAACCCGTAGGTCTGGTTGAACGTATAGGCCGTGTTCCATGCCAGCTGCCACAAGTTGTACTTGAACCAGACCACGGTCTTCGTGGCGGTCATCACGTCGCTCATGAACGCCGTCGGAATCGGGTTGTTGTAGTAGTCGCCGATGTAGAACGTGACGTCGTGGTTCGCGACCATCCCGGCCGTGTAGTTCTGGATCGGAACCAGATCGACCGTCGCATTGAAATGGCCAAGCAGGTTACGCAACATGATGCTGTACATCAGGCCCAGCTTCGAATACGGGTCGTTGGCCGGGTTGTCGTACAGCACGAGCGTATGCGCGGTGGTGGCCTGCGCGTGCGCCGTGCCCGGCAACGTCATTTGCGCGAGTCCGGCAAGCAGGGCTATGACGAGCAAGATCTTTTTCATGGCCGTGTCTCCCTAGTCGCGTTGGACGTTGCCTGCGTTGGTCTTGACGGACTTCCTGTCGAACTTGGGGCGCCCCGTCTCCTTGTACGCGGCCTCCCAATCCTCCTCGGACATGCCGGGCTTCACGTTGACTTGCGCGGAACCGTTCGGCAACTCAGGCGGCTTGATCTTATGGCCAGATGAATCGCTTTTCCCCTGCGCATTCGCATCCTGAACCGCGACGGTGAAGGCGAGCGCAGAGATTAATGTGACGAGTGATCCGACGGTGCTCAACCCGCGCCGAATATATCGATTGCGATGAGAAAGCATGATTTTCATCCTTTGATATGCAAAATAAGTTCATCTCGTTGGCGAAACGAGCACGGCGGCGTGCCATTCATAATCGTGGCGTTATGTCGTGATTTTTCCCGTGTGCCTGATACCGGATAAAAATCCGGAATCGGATAGTTTTCCATTCAAGCTAGAACCGTACCAACGGTCGCAAATGGGCATAGGGCCGAGACACCGGAATTGACGTGTCGCGGCGGCCCGATATTGTCTCGATAAAACGTTTCAGCCATGCAACGTGGCCGGCGCCGCAAATTTAATCTGACAAACGAGTGAATCCTGCTCGGACGATTCAGGGAAAACCAGTTGCTCCGCGCGCTCCGTAAATTACGACGTGGCAATCGACTCGGTGGCTCGCACGTGCAACGACGACTGGAGAGCCGGATTTTCAGGTTCAACGCGAATCGTTCCGGCCCATGATCGTATCAATCGCGCGACGAGTTCCCGATCGCTGCAGTCAGGGCCTGGCAGAGGGTCGGAAAATCACTTTTCATTGGATCAATCGAACGCGTGTTTCAGCACTGAAACATTTGGCACGGATTCGGCGGGACGATCCCGTCCGGCATCTCCCGACGCCCGGAAGGTCAAGGGCGGCGCGGCGATGGCGCACGACTTGCTTGATGAGCAGTGTATTGAGTAAACGGTAAACGGGGCGTGCTGCGAGGAGCTGAATCGCGCGTGGCTGCAAGCGTTGAAAAATACGGGGACGGAGGTAAGCACGCGCAAAACCGGCTTTCAAAAGTCACCCACTGAACATGTTTCATCTTTAGCGATGTTACGTGGTCGCATCGAAAAAATTCGACGCCGGATCGAGCCTTTTTGCGAGCGACGGAAATGAATGTGGCGCGAGCCGCGAAGTGGGTATGACGGGGTCGACGAGGACGAGGATGGTTTCGTCCTGCGTTGGTATGCGGGAGACGAATTACATACAAGATAAAATCGCGGATAAATGATGGACAATACAATATGGATTGCATATTTATATGCACTTAACGTTATTGCCATTATGACCGCAATCGTCATCTTGGTAAGCACACTGGATGACCTCACGCTTGACGCCTGTTACTGGTCATTCGAGATCGGGCGCATGCTGCGCCGAGAAAAAACACAGACGATTGATATCGGTATGTTGCGCGCCCAGGAAGAGCGTTATTTGGCGCTGATGGTGCCGGCGTGGAAAGAATATGACGTGATCGCCAAAATGATCGAAAACACATTGGCGACCATCGAATACGAGCGATATGTCATTTTCGTCGGCACCTATCACAACGACGCCGAAACCACGGCCGAGGTCGAACGGATGGTTCGCCGGTATCCGGGCCGCGTGACACGCGCAACGGTCATGAACGACGGGCCGACCTGCAAGGCCGATTGCCTGAACTGGATCATCGAAGCCATCCTGCGCTACGAAGCGACTCATCATATTCAGTTCGCGGGCGTCGTGATGCACGACTGCGAAGATGTGATTCATCCGGTCGAACTCAAATACCTCAGTTATGCCGTTGCGGACAGCGACCTGGTCCAGCTTCCCGTCCTGTCATTGCCGCGGAAATGGAACGAGTTCGTGGCCGGCTGCTATATGGACGACTTCAGCGAAACGCACCAGAAGGACGTGCCGGCACGAGCCCGCTTGACCGGCGTCGTCCCGGGCGCGGGCGTTGCGTCCTGCTACAGCAGGCGCGCCATCGAAGCGGCGATGAAAGAGCGCGACGGTTGTCCGTTCAACACCAGTTCGCTGACCGAAGACTACGACTTCAGCTTTCGGTTGAGAGACCTCGGGATGAAAGAAACCTTTGCCCGCTTTCCGCTGACGGATATCACGCACGACGCAGGGGCCGCGCGTGCGGACGGCAGAGTCGCCAATCGAAACCTGCTGGCCACGCGCGAGTATTTTCCAAAGACATTTCGTACCGCCTATCGGCAGCGTGCGCGCTGGATTCTCGGCATCTCGTTTCAAGGCTGGGAACAACTCGGCTGGAAGGGCAATTTCCTCACCCGCTACATGTTCTTCCATGATCGCAAGGGCATCGTGACGTCGCTGTTCTCGGTGGTTGCCTATGGTGTGCTGATCAATTTCGTATCGATTGCGGCGCTTCAGAAATTCGGTCATGTCGTCCCCGTCAGCGGCGCTCTCGTCACGGTAGGCGACTGGATCGCCCCGCTGCTCTGGGTGAACACCGTCATGCTGTTTGCCCGTGCCGGGCAGCGCTACTACTTTGTCAGCAAGCTGAACGGTCCGGTCCAGGGGCTGCTGTCGATTCCGAGGATGTTCGTCAACAACCTGATCAATTTCTATGCGGTTTGCCGGGCATGGCGCATCTATATCGGCCACCTGGTAAGCGGCAAGCCCATCGCATGGGACAAGACCAGCCATACCTATTTGTCGAACGCAGAGCTCGGGAAAGCGCGCCTCAAGATTGGCGAGATCCTCGTCGGTTGGGGTGTGGTCTCGCTGGAGCAACTGCAGGCAAGCCTGGATAAACAGCTGACATGCGGCAGGCGGCTCGGCGAACTATTGATCGAAATCAGCGCGATCTCCACCGAATCGCTGGCGGACGCGATCGCGGAACAAGCGGAACTCCCCCGCGTGAGCCTGGGCAACGTGGCGGTCGGCCACTTCGCGGACTCGCTGGCGTTCGAACTGCAGTACTCGTATCGGGCGGTCCCGTTTTCGACCGCGGACGACGGTACGTTGAACGTCGCGGTCGGGCGGCCGCTCACGCCGGACGAACAGGATGTCGTGCGGCGCGGCGCAAAGGCGAACGTCGCCTATTTCATTGCCTGCGATGCCGAGATTGCAGCCGAACTCGCCCGACACTCGCGCTTCGTCGAACTCGCACGAGCACGCGACGCCGATGATGCAGCGTTGCACGGATCCCTGGTGAAAAAACCCTCGGGAGAACAGGCGTGAAACGTTCCCGACTCCCGATCCCGGCTGGCCTCTCGCGCTGCATCCGGCTGAGCGCCTTGGCGCTCGCCGTGTCGCTGGCCTGGCAAGGCCCGGCCTACGCCACGCAGCCGCTCACCCGCAACGCTTATCGCCTCGCCGATAGCGCATACAAGGCGATCAGCGCCGGCGACCTGCCTCGCGCTGAAGACTATGCGCGACGCGCCCTCAAGATTCAGCCCGGAAGCGAACAGCTCGGGCTGCTGCTCCTCGACGTCTACAAGCGGGAGGGAAGGATCGACGAAGCGGATGCGATGGTGGAATCGTTGCGCGTTCGTTTTCCGAAGAGCGCGGCGGTCATGGCCGAGCATGGCTACCTCGCGCAGCGGCAGCAGCGTTACGACGTGGCGTGCAGCGATTTCTCTGCCGCCGTCGCGACGGGCAAATGGAGCAAGGAGCAGCAGCGCAACCTGCGCCTTGCATGGTCGGATAGCGCGCTCGCGGCGAAGCGTCCGCATGAAGCCGGCGTTGCACTGGCGCCGTTGGCCGATGAACAATCAGCCGTGGTTCAACTGCGTATCGCGCAGTTGAGCCTGATGTCCGGCGATCGCGACAGCGCGATCCGCGTGGCGAATCTCGCCGCCAGCGACGCGACGACGGACGGCGAGCGGAAGATGGCCGAGTCGATCGTGACGCAGGCCCAGCAACCCGAGCAGTCGCCGGAAACGCCGGTGGACAATACCGCGCAACAGAAGCTGCAACAGGCCTATGACCTGCTGCGCGAGCACAAGGATCGCGAGGCGCTCGACGCGTTCCAGGAAGGTTTCGACGGCGGCGCGGGCAACGCGATGAACTACGCGGACGCAGGGTATGCGGCCAAGCGTATCGGTTTGAACGAGCAGTCCGTCCAGCTGTTCGAGCATAGTCTCGACGCCGACGAGGACGAACACAAGTTCGACGCGCAGCACAAGTTCGGCTATCGGCGAGAGGTCGAACAACTTCAGCGCACGTGGGGTTTCGTGCTGAGCGCGCCTTACCAGTCGGCCGCGTTCGGCCCGCAAGGCACCATCAGCGTGCTGCAGCCGGGTATCGAGGCGTACTGGCAGCCGCCGAAGATCGGTTACCAGAACGGACGCATTCTCCAGTTCTTCCTGCGCGGATACGGCACGGCCTACGACGGGACGGGCAACGTGACGGGCATGCCGACCGTACAGGGTTCGGTGGGCGTGCGTTACAAGCCGATACCCGACCAGAACGTCGTGTTGACGGCCGAGCGGCTTTTTCATGTGGGCAGCCTGTCGATGACGGACTGGCTGATGCGCCTGGGCTATTCGTCGGAAGCGGGCACCGACCTGCAGGTCACCGAACCGAGCTGGCGCAGCTGGCAGGCCTATGTCGAAGGTGCGTACTTCATCAAGGCAGGCCGATACATCATTTATTCGGAGTTACGTTACGGGCACACCTGGCGCCTGACGGCGATCAGCGACAGGCTGACCGTCTATCCGCATGCCGCGGTGGCCGGCGATCACGACAACCGCGAGCTGGACAAGACCGCAATCGGTGCGGGGCCCGGTGTCCAGTTCCGGTACTGGTTTCGCGAAGGCAAGTACAGCGCACCGGCGAGTTATCTCGATGTGACGGTGCAATACAGGTTCCCGTTGACGTCAGCGGCACGCGCACGTGGTCTCGTGGTACGCGCGACATTGTGGTTCTAACCGACTTCGCTGACGCTTGTGTACGGAACGCGCGATCAGTTGGGGGACTTAAGGGTGATGATGGTTTGACGCAGCAGCTGGAAGTACGAGCTCGTCGTGTACGGGAGCATCTGTTCGACGTAGTTCCACCAGAAGAAACCGCCGATGAAACGCGGGTCGTTCATGGTGTTGACCATCGGGTAGTACGTCTTGATCAGGTTCTGCTGTACCGACGCCGGCGCGGACGTTTCCGAGGTACCGATTTCGCCGAAGCCGACCTTCGCGTTCGGGAAGATGCTTTCCAGCGCCGCGAAATCGTTCTTCCACGTCGGGTTCAGCCCCGGGCAATCCTGGTACGGGTAGTAGCTGAACAGCGCGTAGTCGGCCTGCTGGCGAACCGTCGAGGACAGGAACGTCGTCGGCCAGGTCTTCCAGTAATCCAGGGGTTTCTCCCAGCAGTTGTTGCCCTTGCTGTCGTCGTTGTAGTACAGCGTGATCGCAGTCTTGCCGCCGTTCGATTTCACGATCGTGTTGGCCGCGGCGACCATCTGGCCGATCTGCTGCTCTTCCGAATTGACCACCGAGTTCGTGCCGCTCGGGTCGTTACGCAGCCATTCGCCGTTGATTTCGTTGGCGATCTCCCACACGTCGACGGTGTTCTTCAGTTGCGACACCAATTCCTGCGTTCTCGCCTTGTACGTGGCGAGATCCGTCGGGAAATAGTAAGAATCGTAGACCTCGCCCATCACGTATGCGACGGCGTGCAGGCGCAACAACGGAGCGTAGTAGTCGGCAGCCGACGTACCCGGATCGAACACGACACGCACGGTCGGCCGGTACGGCAGGTTCTGCAGCGACGCGATGATGGAATCGAGTTTCGTCAGGTCGTCGAGCGTGACGCCGTAGACGGGATTCTTCAGAGGTTCGACCTGGGCTTGGGCCGACTGGGACAAGGGCAAGAGCCCTGCATAGGCAATGCACGCGGCAATGGCCGTGCGCGAGATGTTTTTCGTCAGTTTTTTCAAAACGTCCTTCCGTCCGAAAGTAAGAAGAAGCGCGATTTTAGACGAAAATAAAAGCTAATTATCGGACGATATCGACAGAAATGGCGACGGAACGGCGCGAGGCCGGAATCCGAGGCGTGGGTGTCCGCGCATCACGCAGGGGAAGTTGCGACACGATGCCGCAGGGAGATATTTCCAGCATCCCTAAACGAATTTCCAACAACATTGGATCGCAACGCGGCCGAATAGTGAAACCGGTCACCACCCGGGTCCTGCTGCTGTGCGATGGATTGCGAACCGATCGTCGCCCTGCTTCGGACGGTCAATCAGGTAGATGCGTCGCGATCGGCTTCGATCGCAGTCAATGCCGCCATGTTCACGATCGGCTGCACCGTCGGGCTCGAAGTGAAGATGTTCACAAGGCGTATCGACGTTCGGACACCTGCCACGACAACAACGTGGACAGCCGGGAAAGCAAGATATCCTTCCCTCCCACGACCGCGGACTGAATGCGGACGCGCATGCCATTCTTCAATTGAGTTGGTCGGACCTGGCGCTGCTCGACGGGCACGCCCTGTCGGCCGGCGCGATCACCTGGAAGGGTTCACATGGAGTACGTCATCCATCAGGAAGTACCGTCAGTATCGACCTACATCGAGATTCGCCTCGCTGCCGGGTTGAGCAGAAAGTCGGAGCAAGCTGCGTCGATCGGGTTGAAGAACGGCCTCGTTAGCGTCGTGGCGTACTTGGGGAGTGTCCCGGTCGGCATCGGTCGAGTGATTGGCGACGGCGGGTGCTTCTTCGAGATCGTGGACATTGCCGTATTGCCGGCTCACCAGAAGAAAGGCGTGGGCGATCTGATCATGCGAGCGCTCATGCGCTACATTCACGAGAATGCGCCGCCTACCGCCTATGTCAGCCTGATGGCGGATCATGGGACGCCGAAGTTCTATGAGCGCTATGGCTTCCAGCCGTCAGTACTACCTGAAAAAGCGGGGATGTTTCTCCGCATCAAATAATGGAAAGGCCGCGCTCTGCGCGCCAAGCGAGCGGGAAACAACGACTGCTGCCGACCCAAAGCCGACTATCGAGACTCAGGAAAGCAGACGCTCAACGTGGAAATAACCGGACTGCGCGGCTTGCCGCGTGGGTCCGATTGATTGCAGGGTTAAGCATCGGCCGAAGCTTGGGCGGTAGCCGGTGACCGAAATTGCACGATGAACACCAATGCTGCCGAGAGCAGGCACGCAATGAATAGCAGAAGGATTCGAACAACATCCACTCCCGCCACGGACCACGCCCCCCCCGGCCACAACTGACGAGAACTCACTAAACAGCGTGCGGTAGCGTTCAAACGGGACGAAGACGCACCACGCCAAAGTAGCCCAACATCCCGCACGGATGTAAAAGAAAAGCGACGCGACAAGAAGCAGAACGACAACCAGATGCTTGACCATGGAGAAAAGCTGAGCACCTTCGAGATTGCCCCACTCAAGCCCGACAGCGGTCAACACAACGTAGGTAACCAGAGGCAGTGCCACAACGTACACGAACTTTGGTCGGTCGGACATCTTGCGATTTCCTGCTAAGTTTGAAAGACGCATGATTTTTGTTTTCGGAAGCAGTCTTGCTCCCTAACTCCTCGCTGTGCGCCGTTACTCCAGCCCGCCATATTGCCGAAGAACCTCCCCGGTGAGCGACATTGCGGAAGATGAGCTCGGAAATCACGGCCATTAAAACTCCGCAAAAATTGGCCACTCGGATCATGAGCATAACCGCATCGATCTGGAATGTCCGTAATCGGGGATATTCGCCACTGACCGCTCCTGGCCGATTGCCGGCAAACGTGGGGGGCCGTAGCCTCCCCCACAAAAGCCAATCAATCAGGCAGAAGCACCCCGATTCGCCTCGATCACCGTCAACGCCGCCATATTCACGATCCGCCGCACCGTCGCGCTCGAAGTGAGAATATTCACCGGCGCATTGACGCCGAGCAGGAACGGCCCGACCGCCACGTTGCTGCCCGCCTCGGTCTTCAGCAGGTTGTACGCGATGTTCCCCGCATCCACGTTCGGGCAGACCAGCAGATTGGCCGCCCCCTTCAGCGGCGACATCGGCAGCAGCCGCGACCGCAGCCCTTCATCCAGCGCGCAGTCGCCGTGCATCTCGCCGTCGGCTTCGATATCCGGCGCCTGCTCCCGGACGATCTCCAGCGCCCGGCGCATCTTCACGCCCGAAGCCGCACTCCCCGAACCGAAATTCGACCGCGACAGCAACGCCACCTTCGGCGTCAGGTCCAGCCATTCCATCTGCCGGGCCGCGGCGATCGTGAATTCCGCGATCTGCTCGGCATCGGGGTTGTCGTTGACGTGCGTATCCACCAGCGCCACCGTCCGCTGATCGAGCAACAGGATGTTCATCGCCGCGTAGGTCGACGCACCGGGCTTCCTGCCGATCACTTCGTCGACGAAGCGCAGGTGGTTGTGATACTCGCCCACCGTCCCGCAGATCATCCCGTCCGCATCGCCGAGCCGCACCATCATCGCGCCGATCAAGGTCAGGCGACGCCGCATCTCGACCCGCGCCATTTCCTTCGAAATGCCATCGCGGCACCGCAGCTCCCAGTACGTCGTCCAGTATTGCGGGAACCGCTCGTCATATTCCGGATTGGTCACCTCGACATCCTGGCCGAGCCGCAGGCGCAGGCCGAATCGCTCGATGCGCGCCAGCAGCACCTCCGGGCGGCCGACCAGGATCGGACGGGCCAGCTTCTCGTCGACGATGACCTGCACGGCGCGGAGCACACGCTCGTCTTCGCCTTCGGTAAAGACGATCCGCGCCTTGCCGCCGTCACGCACGAGCCGACGCGCCGTCGCGAACAACGGCTTCATGAACGCGCCGGAGTGGTAGACGAATTGCTGCAGCTGCTCGACGTAGGCATCCAGATCCGTCAGCGGGCGCGTCGCCACGCCGCCTTCCATCGCCGCCTTGGCCACGGCCGGGGCGATACGAACGATCAGGCGCGGGTCGAACGGCTTCGGAATCAGGTATTGCGCGCCAAACGCGACGTCGTATGCGCCATAGGCCGCCGCCACGACTTCGTTCTGCTCTTCCTCGGCCAGCCCGGCGATCGCGTGAACCGCGGCGATCTCCATTTCGCGGGTGATCGTCGTCGCGCCCACATCCAGCGCGCCGCGGAAGATATACGGGAAGCACAGGACGTTGTTGACCTGGTTCGGGTAGTCCGAGCGGCCGGTCGCGATGACGACATCGTCGCGCGTCGCATGCGCCAGTTCCGGAAAGATCTCCGGCGTCGGATTGGCCAGCGCGAGGATCAGCGGACGCGGCGCCATCGCCTTCAGCATCTCCGCGCTCAGGATCCCGCCGACCGACAGGCCCAGGAACACATCCGCGCCGCCGATGACTTCAGCCAGCTTGCGTGCATCGGTTTCCTGCGCAAAGCGCGACTTCGCCGGGTCCATCAGCGTGGTCCGGCCGCGATAGACGACCCCTTCGATATCGGTCACCCAGATGTTTTCGACCGGAAGCCCGACGTCGACCAGCAGGTCCAGGCAGGCCAGCGCTGCCGCGCCGGCGCCCGACGTCACGACCTTCACTTCCTTGATCGACTTCCCGACGACCTTCAGCCCGTTGATGAACGCGGCGGAAACGGTAATGGCGGTGCCGTGCTGATCGTCATGGAAGACGGGAATCTTCATGCGTTCGCGCAGCTTCTGCTCGACCGTGAAGCATTCCGGCGCCTTGATGTCCTCGAGATTGATGCCGCCGAAGGTCGGTTCGAGGCCGGCGATGATGTCGACCAGCTTGTCCGGATCGGTTTCGTTGATCTCGATGTCGAAGACGTCGATCCCCGCGAACTTCTTGAAGAGCACGGCCTTGCCTTCCATGACCGGCTTGGACGCGAGCGGACCGATATTGCCCAGACCGAGCACCGCGGTGCCGTTCGTGATCACGCCCACCAGATTGCCGCGGCTCGTGAAGCGGTGCGCCTGCAGCGGATCGGCCGCGATCGCCTCGCACACCCCCGCGACACCCGGGGTGTAAGCGAGCGCGAGATCGCGCTGGGTCACGAGCGGCTTGCTCGCGACGACCGAGATCTTTCCCGGGGTCGGAAATTCGTGATAGTCGAAGGCTGCCTGCTGCTGCGTCTCGGTCTGTTTCATGTTTTTCGGTCCGGGCACGGGCGCCAGGCCAGTCCCGGCGCGATCCATGAAGGTGATTCTAGGGATCCGCCATAAGGGGATGATTCTGTTTTAATATCGGTCCATCACTTTTTCATGATGGTTGCGTGGTCGGCCGATGACATTCGATGCGAACGACGTGGTCAGGCGGCTGAGCGCGCGCCTGAAGATGCGGCATCTGGTGCTGTTGCTGCAGATCCAGCAGCACGGGTCGCTGACGCGCGTCGCGGAGCACATGGCCAGCAGCCAGCCCGCCGTGACGAACGCGCTGTCCGAACTGGAGAGCATGTTCGGCACGCCGCTGTTCGAGCGCTCATCGCGCGGCATGCGGCCCACCGCGCTCGGCGCGGTCGTGCTCGAACGGGCGAAGGCGATGATCAAGGATCTCGATCACCTCGCCCGCGAAATGGAGACCGTCGCCGCCGGGCATGCGGCGCACCTGCACATCGGCGTGATTCCGTTCATTTCCGGCCAGATGCTGTCGGCGGCGCTCAAGCGGCTGCAATCGCGCATGGAGCGGCGCCTGACCGTGACGATTCACGAAGGCACCAGCGATCAGCTCCTGCTGCAGCTCAAGGACCACAGCGTCGACATCGTGATCGGGCGCGCGTCCTCGGCGATCGATCTGGGCCAGGTTTCCTTTGAAGTCCTGTACCAGCAGCAGCCGCGCATGATCGCGAGCCGGCGTCTTGCCGCCAAACTGGCCCGCACGACGCTGGACTGGAACAAGCTGCACGCGCTCGACTGGATTCTCGGCGCGCCGCATACGCCGATGCGGGAACAGGTGACCGACCTGTTTCTGTCGGCGGGCATTCCACCACCGGTTCCGGTCGTCGAAAGCTACTCGTCGAAGCTGATCGGCGAAATGATCGCGTCGAGCGACGAGGCCGTATCGATCGTGCCGGCCGATATCGCGGAGGAACTGGTGCGGATTGCCGGCGTGGCGATCGTGCCTTACTCGCTGGTCTGGACGCTGCCGCCGATCGCGCTGTTTACCCGCGCCGCCGACTCGCACTCGCCGGCGCGCGATCTGCTCGTCGACGCGCTGCGCGAGGTATGCAAGGCGACGTACGGGGATGCGCAGCGGTAACGCTTCCGGCGCCGGCCTTGAACGGCGCTTCGGGCCCGCCGGGAACGGTCATTCGCCCCGACGGATACTCGATGCACCCGCGGCAAGCTACTGGCCAGCGGCGAGGCGGCGCAGTATTTCCCCACGCTCGGCGCTCAGCACATGATCCGAGCCCTCGCCCCTGTCATAGCGCGTGGCTGTCCGGTAGGAAAACCGCTTTTTGTACTGACGGGTTGCGGGATCGAACGTCCATGCGTCGACGTCGAAAAAATGCTTGTCGAAGTGACTCTCGTCCTTGGCCCACACATAGTCGGCCCGAACAAACAGCGGATACGGCGAGATGTCCGGCACCTTCCACATCGCGCGATCGGCCATCTCCGTTTCGGTGATGACCGGCATCAGGTTCTCGATCGTTCCGTTCGCGCCGTAACGCAATACCGCAACGCGCTCCAGCATCCCGCTGCCACCGCCCGAGAACATCCCCGAGAAGAACACCCACGACCCGCCCGATGCAATCGGCAGCCGTTCGGACCGTGGGTTCAGGCCGAACTGATACCGCTCCTTTGTGGAACCGGGAACCGGAGCCGGTGGCATCTCGAAGCACGGGGCACGGTCTGGAAGCATGCAGAGTTTCACGCCGGACAGCGGGAGCCCGTCGGCATCGAGCTTGCCTTCCGTCTGGGTGAAGCGCGGGAACGCAGGTTCGCCGGCCGCCGCTCGAACATCGGCGATGCCGACGACAGAAATGCTCAAGATCACCCCGAGCGCCTTACCGACCCAGCGCATGCACGCCCCCTCTCTCATGTATTGATTGCCGCGGATTGTCGATGATCCGGCCGCGCCTGTCGAATGGACGGTGGCGGCGCTGCCCATCGAAGCGCACAAGAGCATGTTTGACGAGAACCGCGCGAGCCATCTCTCCGAACAAAAAAAACGCCAACCCGAAGGTTGGCGTTTTGCCCGAGGTACGACCGGTATCAGAACTGATTCATCGTGTTGTCCTTACCCGCCGCCTTCAGCGCCGCTTCGCCGCTGAAGTATTCCTTGTGGTCGTCGCCGATGTCCGAGCCGGACATGTTCTGGTGCTTGACGCAGGCGATACCCTCGCGGATTTCCTTGCGCTGCACGCCGGCCACATAACCGAGCATGCCCTGGTCGCCGAAGTATTCCTTGGCCAGGTTGTCCGTCGACAGTGCGGCCGTGTGGTACGTCGGCAGCGTGATCAGGTGGTGGAAGATACCCGCTTCGCGCGACGCGTCGGCCTGGAACGTCCGGATCTTTTCGTCGGCGAGCGCCGCCAGTTCGGTCTGATCGTATTCCACGCTCATCAGCTGGGCGCGGTCGTATGCCGACACATCCTTGCCCTCGGCCTTCATCGCGTCATACGCCTGTTGACGGAAGTTCAGCGTCCAGTTGAACGACGGGCTGTTGTTGTACACCAGCTTCGCGTTCGGGATGACCTTGCGAATCTCGCTGACCATGCCGCCGATCTGCGCGATATGCGGCTTTTCGGTTTCGATCCACAGCAGGTCGGCGCCGTTCTGCAGCGACGTGATGCAATCCAGCACGCAGCGCGCTTCGCCCGAGCCGGCGCGGAACTGGAACAGGTTGCTCGGCAGGCGCTTCGGACGCAGCAGCTTGCCGTCGCGCTTGATGACGACGTCGCCGTTGCCCAGTGCGTCGGCCGAGATTTCGTCGCAATCGAGGAACGCGTTGTATTGGTCGCCCAGGTCGCCCGGCGTGGTGGTCACGGCGATCTGCTTGGTCAGGCCGGCGCCCAGCGAGTCGGTACGCGCCACGATGATGCCGTCGTCCACGCCCAGTTCGAGGAACGCGTAGCGGATCGCGCGGATCTTGGCCAGGAAGTCCTCGTGCGGCACCGTGACCTTACCGTCCTGGTGGCCGCACTGCTTCTCGTCGGACACCTGGTTCTCGATCTGAATGCAGCATGCGCCCGCTTCGATGAACTGCTTGGCCAGCAGGTAGGTGGCTTCCGCGTTGCCGAAACCCGCGTCGATGTCGGCGATGATCGGCACGACGTGGGTGACGTGGTTGTCGATCTTGTCCTGGATGGCGGCCTTGGCGGCGCCTTCGGCTACATCCAGCTGGCGGAACAGGCCGCCCAGTTCACGGGCGTCGGCCTGGCGCAGGAACGTGTACAACTCGCGGATCAGCGCGCTGACGGAGGTTTTTTCGTGCATCGACTGGTCCGGCAACGGGCCGAACTCGGAGCGCAGCGCAGCCACCATCCAGCCGGACAGGTACAGGTAGCGGCGCTCGGTGCTGTTGAAGTGCTTCTTGATGGAGATCATCTTCTGCTGCCCGATGAAACCGTGCCAGCAACCCAGCGACTGCGTGTACTTGGACGGGTCGGCATCGTACGCGGCCATGTCGGCGCGCATGATCTTCGCGGTGTACTTGGCGATATCCAGGCCCGTCTTGAACTTGTTCTGTGCACGCATGCGAGCGGCGTACTCGGGGCTGATGGCATTCCACGCGCTGCCGTGGTTTTCTTTCAAACCGGCAACTGCCTTGATGTCGTCTTGATACTGGGCCATGTCAATCTCCTGGGAGCAAAGCGCGTTTGAGTAAATGGTTGAGCCTGCCGCTCCGTTTCTCGAAGCGAACTGCATGACTCAATAGTAACGCCGCCTCGATGCGCTTCGGTGAAGTCTTATATAAGACATAAGAGATAATTTTCCGTTATTTTTCAATGAGATAGGCATCCGTTTTTGCGATGCAAAACAAGTTTTCAAGCGGCGAAAAAGGGACACTGCGGGAATTCGACGTGGATTCCGCAATGCGAAACGCCCTTTCGGCTGCTGGAGGAAGGCGCAAACACGGATGGCTCGGGCAGCGATTGCCGGCGCCGACAGCAGCCCCTCCCGCCAGCCAATAAAAAAAGCCCGACAAAGTCGGGCCAATGAGCGAGATACAAGGAGAGATCCCGCTCACCCCACATCGAGCGGTCACGCCGCGCTACACGATGTCATTGAGATCCGGGCGCGCATGAACCTGCGATCGATCATCGGTCACCATGCTTGGCCGGGAAGAGTTCGGTGATAAGTGGCTATTGCGAAACGGGCGCGCCGGATGCCCCGTCCGCCGGCATTGTCGGGAGCGGCACGGCCGCCGTGTTGTTCGCGCCGCCGCCCGTTGCACTCGGGGTGCCCGTGGTGCCGGATTGTCCGCGGCGGCCTCGGTGCGAGCCACGCACGACCGCAGGCTCGCTCGCTGCGATCGGCCGCATCGGCGGATGCGCGATGTACTGGAAGTTTTCATTGATCGCGCTATTGCCCGTGTCGTACTGCGGGTGCACGAACACGCTGCTGACGACGGGCGCACTGGCCTGCGCGAACGCGGCCGGCACGACGAACATCGCGGCGCTTGCCGTCGCCGCGCTCAACGCGACGATGCGCACGAGCGAACCGGCATCACGACCTGTCGGGCGTACTGTCACGCTACGTTTCTCCAATGTGCATCCGGTCGGCGACGGTTCGATCGCCTGTCACGCCCGCTCGAAAAATGGGCCCGCGCGAGAGCGCGCGGGCCGAGCGGAGGTATCACAACACCTTGGGGGGACAAGGCGAGGCCAGTCTAGCCCGTGTCGCCGAAAAGAAGATTTCATGCCGGATTACAGCTATTACCTCATATGACGAAGCATTGGCCGCCGTCGTTCGTCAGCCCGCGTAACCGCGTGGCGTGTTACTCGCCGGCTTCGCTTCGGGCCGATGGATGGGCGTCGTGGCATATCCGGCGAATGCCACCTAATATGTCGACCAGCCCCCTCACGACGGAGCGCTTGATGATCCCCTCCCCAGCATCGTCACAACAGTCTCCTGCCGATCCGGCGCTCGCCGGGCGCGTCGACGCGGTACTGTCCCGTCAACTCGACACGCAGCGCCTGGTCGGCGCGGTCGTCCTCGTCGCACGGCACGGCGAACTCGTCTATCGCCGCGCGGCCGGGTTCGCGGATCGCGAATCGCGCACGCCGATGCGCGAAGACACCCTGTTCAGACTCGCATCGGTGACGAAGCCGATCGTGTCGACGGCCGCGATGGCGCTCGTGGCACAACACAAGCTGTCGCTCGACGACGACGTCACCCGCTGGCTGCCCGATTTCCGTCCGGCCCTGCCCGACGGCAGCGTGCCGGCGATCACGGTGCGCCAGCTGCTCACGCATACCGCCGGCCTCGACTATCGCTTCGCGGAAGCCGACGCGAATGGCGCGTATGCACGCGCGGGCATCTCCGACGGGCTCGATGGCGCATCGATCACGCTCGGCGAAAACGTGCGCCGGATCGCGAGCGCACCGTTGCTGTACGCACCCGGCACAAGCTGGAACTATTCGGTCGCGCTCGATGTAGTCGGCGCGCTGATCGAGGCCGTCTGCGGCGTGCCGCTCGCGGACGCCATCGATGCGCTCGTGCTGCGCCCCCTCGGTGCCCGCGACACGAGTTTCGTCGCGGCTGATCCCGCACGGCTCGCGACACCCTACGTCAACAACACGCCGCATCCGCACCGGCTCGCCGAGAACGAGACGGTCCCCATCTTCGAAGGGATGGTCGGCGTGACGTACTCGCCGTCGCGCGCGCTCAATGCGAAGGCTTTCGCGTCGGGCGGTGCCGGGATGGTCGGCACGGCCGGCGACGTGCTGAATGTGCTGGACACGCTGCGGGCGGGCGGCGGCGCACTGCTGCCTGCCGCGCTGGTCGACGAGATGGGCCGCGTACAAACCGGCGACCTCGATCTGCCGGACCTGCCCGGCGCGGGTTTCGGGATCGGCTTTTCGGTGCTGCACGACCCGCAGGCAGCCGCATCGCCGGAGTCCCCGGGCACCTGGCGCTGGGGCGGCGTCTACGGTCACTCGTGGTTCGTCGACCGCGCACGCGGGCTCACCGTCGTGTCGCTATCAAACACGCTCTACGAAGGCATGAACGGCCAGTACACGGTCGATCTGCGCGACGCCATCTACGGCGCCCCGTAACAGGCGAAAAAAGACGAAAAAAGGCCCGACACAGTCGGGCCAATGGGTTTGAGACACAAGGAGAATCCCGCCCACCCCATACCGGGCGGTTACGCCGCGCTACACGACGTTCTTTTCGACGATCGGCCGGTTTTCCAGCACACGCGCCCAGCCGAGCGACGACAGGTCGAGCGTTTCATAACGCCCGCCCAGAATCAGTTCACTGACACCACGCCCGGTCGCGGGCCCCTGCTGCAGCCCGTGCCCGCTGTAACCATTCGCGAACACGACGTTGTCGAGCGCCGGGTGATAACCGATGATCGCGTTGTGGTCGAACACGTTGTACTCGTAGTACCCGGACCAGCAGTTCTCCACGCGCAGCGCCTCGAACTCGGGCACGCGATTCGCGAGCGTCGGCCAGATCACCTCGTCGAACAGGTCATGGTCGACTTCATCGAGCGGCAGGTCGTCCGGGTCGCGGTCCGGGCTCGGCGACGTGCCGCAGATGTACGTGCGCCCTTCCGGCCGGAAATACACGCCGGTCGGGTCGATCAGCAACGGGCAATCGGTGAGCTTCGCCGGCGACGACACGTTGAAGATGCTGCGGCGCCGCGCATAGACGGGAATATCGATGCCCATCATCGACGACAGCGTGCGCGTCCATGCACCGGCCGCGTTGACCAGCGTGTCGCACGCATGGCGCTCGCCGTCACCCGTCACGACATGCGTGATCTTCCGTCCGTCGCGCACCACCGACTTCACATCGGCCGGCACATACCGCACGCCCAGCGACTGCGCTTTCTTGCGCAGCGCCTGCACGAGCCCGTAGCCGTCGAACCAGCCTTCGCCGCTCACGCCATACGCGCCCGACACGAGATCGTCGACGTTCAGCCACGGAAACTTCGCGCGCAGCGCATCGCAATCCATCAAGCGGATATCCGCGCCGAGGCGGGTCTGCAGCGCATGATTCTCGCGCAGCGTCGCATCGCCCGCCGGCGTCGCGAGGAACAGGTAACCGCCTTCGTGCAGATCGATCGACGGCCGGTTGCCGTCCACTTCGAGCCGTTCGCCGATCGTGCGCAGGAAGTCGATGCCGAACAGCGACATCTCGATCGACAGCGGCGTCGAGAACTGCTGGCGAATCGACGCGGCCGACAGCGCCGACGACGATCTTGCATAGGTGGGGTCGCGCTCGATCACGGTCACGGATACCGTGGGATCGGTGGCGCGCAGGAAATAGGCGATCGAACTGCCGATCACACCACCGCCGACGATGACGACTTGAGAACTCACGACTGACTCCAGTTGCACATAAAAGGCGCGGCCAGCCGGCCGTGCCCGAAGGTTGTTCGTGCCGCGTCGTGCGCGGCGCCGCGCGGGCAGACTTCCCGGCCAAGGCCCCCGGCGTGCGCCGCGATCGCAACCGATCGCTCAGGGTATTTCAGCACGTCCGGCAGCGCCGCGAAAGCCTGCTCGCGCTCGGGTTCAGTCCGCCGATTTCGTCGTGACGGGCTGCCACGCGGCATTCTTCACTTCATACAGCGTCGAGCTCGGGTTCTTCAGGTCGCCCGTGTTCGTGAACGCGATCGTGCCCGTGATGCCGTCGTAGCGCGTGCCCTTCAGCGCGCCGTTGAAATCGGCCGGCTTCGTCGAGTTCGCCTTCTGCATCGCGTTGATCGCGATCCACGTCGCGTCGTACGCGAACGGTGCATACGCGAGCATGTCGACGCCGTACTTCTGCTTGAATTTCGTTTCGAACTGCTTGCCCTTCGCGAGACGCGACAGCGGCTGCCCGTATTCCCACACGGCCGCGCCTTCCGCCGCATTGCCGGCCAGCTTGATGAAGTTCGCGTTCATCACGCCGCCGCCCGCGAGGAACTGCGCACGGATGCCGAGCTGGCGCATGCGCTTCACGAGCATCGCCGACTGTGCGTCGAGCCCGCCGAAGAACACGAGATCGGCATTCGTGCTCTTGATCTTCGTGAGCTGCGCGCTGAAGTCGACGGCCTTGTCGTTCGTGAATTCGCGCGCGACGATCGTGCCGCCGTTCGCCTTCACGGCCTTCTCGAACTCGTCGGCTTCGCCCTGGCCGAACGCGGTGCGGTCGTCGATGATCGAGATGCGCTTCGCCTTGGTCACGCTCGCCGCATAGGCGCCCGCGTTGCCGGCGTTCTGCGTGTCGGTCGCGATCACGCGGTACACGGTGCCGAGCCCGGCGCGCGTGATGTCGGGATTGGTCGCCGACGGCGTGATCATCGGAATGCCGGCCTTCGCATAGATCTTCGATGCGGGCAGCGTCGTGCCCGAATTGAAATGCCCGATCACGACGGCCACCTGTGCATCGGCGAGCTGCTGCGCAGCCTGCACGCCGGTGCGCGGATCGCTCTGGTCGTCCTGCGACGCGACGACGAACTTCACGGGCTTGCCGCCCACCGTCGTATGCGCGGCGTTCGCTTCGTCGACGGCCATCCGCACGCCGTTCTCGATGTCCTTGCCGTATGCAGCGCCGCCGCCCGTCAGCGGGCCGGCCACGCCGACCTTGACGACCGTCTCCTGCGCATGGGCCGCGCCCGTCTGGAACGCGAGAAGCGCGGCAGTCAATGCGACGCCGGAAAGCGAACGAATACGGAACGTCATGGCAGTCCTTCTTCTGTGAGTCGGGATGCAACGCGCGACTGCCGCGCGTCGGCGACCTCCCGCACGCCGGTGATTGCGTCCGCCGCCGAGGCGCCGTTCAATGCGCCCGACCCGCCGGCCGATCACCGCGGTTCCGTCTCCGAAGAACCTTACGCCGCGAAAGAGGTGAATGGATTGTGGGTAGCCAATACCGGAGCAGCAAACGAAATATCGGAACTATGTAGTGAGGATTTGTCATCAAGTTTCGCGCGCCCGAACGGCACACGGCCCGCGCGACGGCGGGCCGTGAATCGATGACATCAAAGGGGTATCGCGCCGGCGCCCGCCCATCAAGGCCGGTCGTGGTCATGCCGACGGCGCATCATCGATCAGTGCCGATCCGTGCGCGTAGGCTTGCGCACCGCATCGGCCGCCGCGCCGGCCTTCTCCTGGATCTTGCCGGCCTGCTGTTCGGCGACGCCGTCCGCTTCCGTCTTGCGGTCGCCCGTCACCTTGCCGAGCGCTTCCTTGAGCGATCCCTTGACCTGCTTCAGCTTGCCTTCGATACGATTCCTGTCCATGGTCGTCTCCTGCGATGGTGGGAGAGAGCCGGCGGCGTGACGGCCCGCGCCGCACCGCCGAGTGAACAGGTTCGCAGGCCTGCGCCGCGCGTGGCAGATGCGAATGCACCGGCACGCATGGTGCATTCGTACCGACGGCGTCAATCCTTGCCTTTCGCGCCGCCCTTCTCGCCGCGCGCGCCGTTCGCTTCGGCCGCGCCGACGATCCCGCGCTCGCGCGCCCACACGATCGCCTCGCCGCGACTGTGCACGTCGAGCTTCGCGTAGATCGTCGCGACGTGATTGCGCACGGTGTTCGGCGCGAGCCCGAGGCGGCCGGCGATTTCCTTGTCCGCGAGGCCGTGGCACAGCAGGTCGAACACGTCGCGCTCGCGCGCGGTCAGGTCCGACAGTTGCGCGCCCGCGTCCGGCGCATTCGCGCGCCGCACGTTCGCGAGCTTCTCGATCAGCGTGCGGCTGAACCACGACGCATCCTGCATCGCGGTCTCGATCGCGTAGACGAGCTCCATCTCGGTGCGCTTGCGATCGCTGATGTCGAGCAGCGCGACGAGCAGGCAGTCGCGCCCGTGAATCGCGACGGGGTCGGCCGACACCACGCAATCGCGCACGTCGCCGTCGCGCGTGCGGATCTGCACGTCGGCGTTGCGCACGTTGCCGTCGCGTGCGAGCCGCGCCTCGATACGCTGCCACGCGCCGCGTTCGGCCCACAGCCCGATCTCGTCCGCGGATTTGCCGAGCAGGTCGTCCTGCGCATGGCCCGTCATCGCGGCGAACGCGCCGTTGACGTCGAGCAGCTCGAAACGGTCGGCCGTGACGATCGCGGTCGCGACCGGCGCCATCCGGAACGCCGTCGCGAACCGCTCCTCGCTCTGCCGCAACGCGCGCTCGGCCTGCTTGCGCGGCTCGAGATCCATGAACGTGAACAGCATGCAGGCCTCGTCGTTCATGTCGATCGGCTGCCCGGCGACGACCACCGCCTTCGTGCTACCGTCCGCGCGCTTCAGCACGGCCTCCATCTGCGGGATCGTCGCGCCCTCACCGAGCCGCTCGATCGCGAGTTCGCGCCGCTCGGCCTGTTCGAGCACGTCGACCTCGTACACCGAACGGCCGAGCACGTCGTCGCGCGCGTGGCCGGTCATGTCGAGAAAGCCCTGGTTGACCTTCACGTAGCGCAGATCGTCGAGCCGGCAGATCACGGCCGGCGCCGGGTTCGCGTTGAAGGTGCGCTCGAAACGCTCCTCGGCGCTCGCCCATTCGGTCGCGTCGTGCAGCACCAGTGCGAGGCAATCGGGCTCGCCTGCCGCGTTCGTCAGCACGAGGCTGCGGATCCGGTGAACCCAGCTCACGGTTTCGTCGGCGGCCGATTCGACTTCGACCGTCACGTCGCTGAACGCCTCGCCCGCGATCACGCGATCCATCGGATAGTGGCCCTCGCGCACCGGGTGGTTGTTCCGGTAGCGCAGCCGGAAACGCTCGCGATATTCGGTGACGGTCGCGCCGAGCGCCTTCAGCTCGGTCACGCCATGCATCGCGAGCGCGGTCTCGTTCGCCCAGACGATCCGCTGGTCGGGCTCGACCAGGATCACGCCCTCGGTGAGCCCCGCGATGATCTGATGCAGCTGGCGCCGGTCGGTATGCGACTTGAGCGCCTGTTCGTTCACTTGTTCGTTCATCGAATCGTTCCACGTGATCGGTATGGCCGCGGCCGCGTCGCCTCTTCGTCGACGCGCGCCGGACGGCGCGTGTGGCGATGATCGCTTGCCGCGCATGGGCGCAACAGGCGCGAATGCACTATCCGCCATAGTACATTCGCACGGCACGCCACCGCCGTACGGTACCCCGCCGATCCGGCAAGCATCCGCCGCGCACGCATTTCCCCGCACCGCCGGCAACACGTACCCACCCGCCCCATCTCCGCCCCCCGTGCAAACGCACTAGCCGATCCGGTGAATTTGCGCGATGTCCGCATGCGTTCGCCCCGGTACGCTGGTCCTGCATCGGCGCTCATGCGCTGCCTTCCGAACCGCAGAGGAGAAGCACGATGAAACTTCATCAGACACCCGATCCGACGCGGCCCGAACCGCATCCGGACAGTCCGCCCGAACCGCCGCCCGGCACGGACCCGCCGATTCCGCTGCCGCCCGACTTTCCGCGCCCGGACATCCCGCCGCGCGAACCCGGCTACGACACGCCGATCGTCCGGTAACGGATCACGCGGTTCGCACTCACCCATTCAACACGTCAACCGACGGAGAACCCGACCATGAACAAGACCCAGCCCCTTTCGACGCTGCTCGCCGTCAGCGCGGCTTTCCTGCTGAGTGCCGCACCGCTCACGAACGCGATTGCGCAGGACGCGTCGGCCGACAACGGCATGAAGGCCGAATCGAGCCAGCCCGTTACCGACACGTGGATCACGACCAAGGTGAAGAGCCAGCTGGCCGCCACCGACGGCGTGAAGAGTTTCGACATCGGCGTGAAGACGGTCGACGGCACCGTCACGCTGACGGGCGTGCTGCCCTCGAGGATCGCCGTGAAGAAGGCGATCGCCGTGTCACGCGCGGTCAAGGGCGTGAAGCACGTCGACGCATCCGGCCTGAAGGCGAAGGCCTGACCTCCCGCGCGGCGGCTGCCGCGCGGTTATCCCCCTTTTCGACAGGAGCACACGATGAACGAGGACAAGATCAAGGGCCAGTGGAAGCAGCTCACCGGCAAGCTGAAGGCCAAGTGGGGCAAGCTGACCGACGACGATCTCGCGGTCGCGGAAGGCAATCGCGACTATCTGGCCGGCAAGATCCAGGAGCGTTACGGGATCGCCCGCGATGCGGCTGAGAAGCAGTTGAAGGAATTCGATCGCGAGTTGTAACGCCACCGGTAGCCTCACCCCGCCGCGGCGCCGTCGGCGTCGCGGCCACCAGGACGACGACATGGGCAAATATCTGATCGCCTGGCTGCTCGGCGTGCCGGCCGGGCTGCTGGTACTGTTCTACCTGATCACCCACATCTTCTGACGGCTCGGCGCCCGGCGCGCTCCGCCTGTCTCTGCAAACTCCCCACCCACCCGACTACGCGATCGACGGTGGCACGGCGATCCACCGTTGCCGACCGAACGGCCGCGCGCGTTCCGCCGCATCGCGGCCGCCCAACGCAAATCGGGCAGGACGCATACGCGCCCTGCCCGATCGGCTCATCGCTTCGGCAGCGGGGCGCGACGCACCCCGCTTCACGTCCGTTATTTCGCCGCGTTCGCCGTCATCTTGAAGATGCCCTGCGCGTTGCCCGCATCGAAACGCAGGTCGGTCACCCAGCGGCGCGCCGCCTGGTCGAACGTGCGCTTGCGCGTGATGAACTCGTAGAACGAACCCGGCACGTTGCGCTTCACCG
The DNA here is from genome assembly GCF_001039005.1 of Burkholderia cepacia. Classification (GTDB taxonomy): domain Bacteria; phylum Pseudomonadota; class Gammaproteobacteria; order Burkholderiales; family Burkholderiaceae; genus Burkholderia; species Burkholderia theae. Next base: position 32,317 of record NZ_LDWR01000089.1, on the reverse strand, counting down.
TGCCGCCGTCGCGCGTGCGGAATTCGCGCTCGACGGTATCCGCGCGATAGGCGGTCTGGAACACGCGGCCCGAGCGCGAGCGCTCGACTTCCGGCTTCATCGGCCGGCCCTTCGCCTTCTCGTCGTCGGACAGCTTGAACACGTCGGTCACGCGGTCGGTCGCATGGTTGAACGCGTTGCCTTCGGTCGAGATCCACGCCATCTCGGCCGATTCCAGCAGCAGCGTTTCGTAGTCGAGCTCGTTCGGCAGGTCGTGCTGGCGGGAGAATGCGCCGACGATCTCCGGCAGCAGTGCGTGCGCCGCGTCGAGCGACAGCCAGCCTTCGCGTTCGACTTCCCACAGCATCGCGACGGCTGCCGGCGACAGCGGATCGCGCGACGAGCTGACGACGTTCGTCACGGCCTGCTGGAATTCTTTCGAGAAACGCTCCGGATGCAACTCGCTGACGAAGAACTGCGCGATCTCGTCCGGTGCGTCTTCATGCGCATACGCGCGGCCGGTCATGCCGAGCTTGTCGAGCGGGTAACGGCCGTTCAGGCGGAAACCGAGCGGACGCAGGATGCGCGTGAACGCGGCTTCGCCCGGCGGCAGCGCGCCCGTGTGCGGCCAGCGCACCGTGCGCAGCGCGCCGTGATCGAAATAGACCGAGCCGCCGCTTTCGATCGCGTCGGCCGTGTACGCGCGGCCGTTCGCCGAACGTTCGAGCAGCCCTTCGAACAGCGCCATGTTCATCGCCTGCGCGATTTCCGCGCGCGTCACGACGCCGTCTTCCCATTCTTCGAGGATGGCCGGCATGTTCAGGGTCGAGAACAGGGCGTCGGTCTTCGCCTGTCCCAGCAGCTTCGTCAGCAAGCTCTCGATATTCGGATTGCGCATCAGGATTCTCGTCTCGGGGGACCGCCGGCAAACGTGCCGGCAACTCGTCGGCCGGCCGCCCCACGGGCGCCTGACCTTGCGTGGGGAGCATTATTCAAAGGGTTGCAGCCGGGCGTAAAGCGAGATTAAATTGACACGTGATGAGTTTTTGGAATTATTGGCCGTCCCCGATCCCGCTCGCCGGCCCGCGCCGGGCGGGTCCGTTCGTCAGACAAATCGAGCATCATGCGTAAATTCAAGATTCCCAACATGGGCGCGCTCGTGGCTTTCGAAGCCGCCGCGCGCCACGAGAGCTTCACGCACGCGGCCAAGGAGCTGTTCCTGACCGAAAGCGCGGTATCGCGCCAGATCGCGACGCTCGAGGCCAGCCTCGGCGTGCGGTTGTTCGCGCGCGTGAAACAGCGCGTCGTGCTGACCCGCGCCGGCAAGCTGTACGGCACGCAGGTGCGCCGCGCGCTGGAAACGCTCGACCGCGACACGCTGTCGATCATCGCGCACGGCAGCGGCGGCGGCTACCTGGAGCTTGCGGTGCTGCCGACGTTCGCATCGCACTGGCTGATCCCGCGCATCAAGAGCTTCTACGACCGCACGCCGGACGTGCGCGTGAACATGGGCAGCCGCACCGACCTGTTCTCGTTCGAGGACACGCACTTCGAAGCCGCGATCCACTACGGCAAGCCGACCTGGCCCGGCACGTCGTCCGACTACCTGTTCGGCGAGGAAGTCGTGCCGATCTGCTCGCCCGCGCTGCTCGACGGGCCAGTCGAGCGCGTGGAGGATCTGCTGGCGTACCCGCTGCTGCACTCGACGACGCGCCCCGGCGCGTGGGCGCAGTGGTTCGAGGCGCACGGCGTCGAGGACATCCGCACGATGCAGGGCGTGCGCTACGAGCTGCATACGATGCTGATCAGCGCGGCCGCGGCCGGGCTCGGAATCGCGCTCGTGCCGAAGTTCTTCGTCGAGGAACAGTTGCAGCAGCTCGGCCTGATCGTGCCGTGCGACGCGGCGACGGTCGGCGATTCGGCGTACTACCTCGTGTATCCGACGGAGCTCAGCCACAGCAAGCCGCTGGAGCTGTTTCGCGGCTGGCTGCTCGAGCAGGCGAGCGCGTATGCGGCGCCGGAGGGGGATGTGGATGGCGTCGACGTGGAGGACGACGAGGACGTTGAATAGCGGCGCTACCCGCCTTTCATGCTCGACACGTCATCGCTTTCCGGATCATGAGCAGTGAAATGCAGGTCATCCTGAAGAAGACCTGCATTGTCGCGCAGCGCGTGCGTTACATGTGCCACTTCACCGTGGCGGTCAGCGTCCGCGGATCGCCGGGCATGTTGTACAGGTCCGCGTTGCCGTGCGCGGCGATGAAGTAGCGGCGATCGAACAGGTTGTCGAGCGTGAGCGTCACGTCGACCTTCTTGCTGCGATAACCGGCACCGAGGTTGAACACAGTGAACGACGGCAGCGTGACGAGATCGCTCGCCGACGTATAGCGCGCCGACTGGAACTGCATGCCGGCCGCCGCATAGAAGCCGTACGGCAGCTCGCGCTTCAGCCACAGGTTCGCGCTGTGGCGCGGCATCAGCCCCGGCGTGTTGCTCGACACCGCGAGGCCGGCCGCCGTCGATTGCGCCGAACCGTCGACCGTGCCGTTCAGGTACGCGTAACCCGCATACACCGACCACTTCGGCGCGATCTCACCGGTGAAGCCGAGCTCCATCCCGTGCACGTGCTGCGTGCCGATCGGCAATGCATAACCGGGATTCGCGGGGTCGCCGATCTGCTGGTTGGTCTGGCGCATGTCGAACAGCGCGACGCTGGCCGTCGCCTTGCCGCCGAGATCGAAACGCGAGCCGAGCTCATACGCGGTGGTCTTCTGCGGTGCGAGCGCCGCGCCGTTCGCGAATGCGCCGGAGCTGATCAGCGTATCGGCGAGCGGCGAGAACGACTGGCTGAACGACCCGTACAGCGTCAGCCAGTCGAGCGGTTCGTAGATCAGGCCGACACGCGGGCTCCACGCGTGATCGGTACGGTCGAGATTGACGTTCGACGACGTGTAGTCGTGGCGGATCTGGTTCAGATAGTCGAAGCGCAGTCCCGCGAGCACCTTCCAGTGTTCGGTCAGCGAGATCAGGTCCTGCGCGTAGACGCCCGCGAGCCCGACGACGGTCGACGCATTCGTCTTCGCACGCGCGCCGGTCGGCACGCCGGGCAGGATCACCGGCTGCGGATTGAACAGATCGTAGGTCGCGACCTTCGACACGCTGTAGATCGTGTCGAACTTCTGCTGCTGCGACAGCTCCAGCCCGTACAGCAGTTCATGGCGCATGCCGAACAGCGACGTCTTCTGCGTGATCTCGAACAGGCCGTCGATACCGTGGTCGGTGCGTTGGCGGGTCGACTGGTCGAGCGTCACGACCGGGCGCGCGGCGGTCTTGATCGGCTCGTACGTGACGTAGTTCTTGCGTTCAAGCGAGAAGTCGTACGCGCGGATCGCGCCATGGAACGACAGCGAATCGCTGAAGCGATGATCGAGCGACACGGTCGCGCTCTTCGCGGACACGTCGTTGTACGAGCTGCTCGCCGCATCGGCCGAGCCGTAATACGTGTTGATCGGCACGTCGACCGGCCGGCCGAGATACGCGGGCAGGCCTTGGTCGGACGTGCGGCGGTCGTGCAGGTAATCGAATTCGACGTTCAGCACCGTGTCGCTGTCGAGCTTGAACTGCGCGGACGGCGCGATTGCCTGGCGGTTGAGCTGGAACTGGTCGCGAAAGCTGTTCGAGTTCTCGGCCGCGCCGGTGATGCGGAAACGCGCCGCGTCGTTCGCGTTCCAGCCGAGGTCGAATTCGCCGCGCCGCTCGCCGTGCGTGCCGAGCGTCACGCCCACGTCGCGCACGGGGTTCGCCTCCGGCCGCTTCAGCACGCGATTCACGATGCCGCCCGCCGAACCGCGACCGTACAGCACGGCCGCCGGCCCCTTCAGCACCTCGACGCGGTCGACGTTCGACAAGTCGCGATAGTAGAGCGCATCGTCGCGAATACCGTCGACGTACTGATCCGTGATGCTGTTGAAGCCACGGATCGTGATCTGGTCGCGCTGGCCGTCGCCGACCGAGAAGCCGACGCCCGGCACGTTGCGCAATGCGTCCTGCATCGACGTCGCGTTCTGGTCCTCGATCACCGCGTGCGGGACGACGTTCACCGTCTGCGGCACGTCCATCAGCGACATGTCGGTCTTGGTCGCCGCGCGCGAGTGGCCCGCGTCGTACGACGCATGCTCGGCGGCCGCGTTGACGGAAATGGCAGGCAAGGTCGCCGCGGCGTCGCTCGCTTGCGCGGATGCGGTGCGTGCGCCGGCCAGCGACGTGGCGATCAGAAGCGCATGGCAGGCGCTTTTGTTGAGTTTCATCGTTGAAGTAGAAGCTGAAGGAAAACGGCGAACGGAAACGCGTCCGGCCAACGCGCGAACCCCGCGACGCATCGACCGGCGAAAGCCTTTCCGTGAAGACGAGAGGGCGCGCGGGGGATCGCCCCGCCGCGCATGCCGACCGGCGAACAGCCGGCGCGGATGGATGCCGGCCGGCGCAACCGGCACGAAAAAAGCCGTGACATCGGGTTACGGCTCGTAACGGAGCGAAATATTAAACGAGAATGATTCGTGTTTTCGATTAATTTTTTGTGTCGCGTGCGACGTGTCGCCTGCCCGCAACGTGCGGACGCATTGCGCTCCGGATTCCTGACGAATGCCTTTCGTTTTCGCGATATCGATTCACGCGCCGCCGAAAGCTCAGCGAAAGAATTCGATCTACCGCATCAAGTACATCGTGCGGAAACGGTCACGCAGAAGGTGGGATTCGGGATACGGCGACGGGGAGATTGGAGAGGATCACGAAGGATCCGGTGAAGCTGGCGGCACGCATTCGAGGTCCGGTGCGCGCCGGACCGGGCAATCCCGACCCGGCGCTCCGGGCAGCCGACCTCGCATCGGCAGCGCGGCGGACCTTCTTCTCTTATTCACTACGTCTGCTCTCTCAGGCTCGCTTCATTTTTTTCTTCGCCGCGCCGCGCCATTATCCGCCCAATCTGGTCAGCGGGAAACGTTTGCGGGTGCGCCGGGCACGTTATTCCCGCTATTCGGCAACAGTCTTTCTGAATACTTACGGATCGCGCGACACAGTTCGGCAATTCTTGCATTCGCGTCGGCGTTCCTTTTTAATGGAACTGGTTCCAGTCGCTGATTCGGCCATGTCCTCGCGTGACGCTTCGTCGTGTGCGCGTCATCATGCCGATTCAGGATCGAGGATCGCTCAGCTCAGGATTCGCATCGCCCGCCCTTCCCGGACACCCCGTCAAACGAGACCGTCATGCCCGATTCCGCCTCCCTGCAGCAGCTGTTTCCCGCCTATCAGGACATCCCCGCCGAATTCCGGCTGAGTTCGCCGATCCACCAGCGCGTGTCGCTCGTCGACGGCGAACTGCGGCCGTGGGACGGCACGACCAAGACCGTGCTGTCGCCCGTGTGCGTGCGGCAGGCGGACGGCAGCGTCGAGCAGATGGAGATCGGCAGCTACCCGGTGATGGGCGAAACGGAAAGCGACGCGGCGCTCGACGCTGCGGTGCGCGCGTACGACTCGGGCCGCGGCGAGTGGCCGACGATGAAGGTCGAGCAGCGCATCGCGTGCATGCAGGACTTCATCAAGCGGATGGTCGCGCAGCGCGAACTGGTCGTGAACCTGATCATGTGGGAGATCGGCAAGAGCCTCGCCGATTCGCAGAAGGAGTTCGACCGCACCGTCACGTACATGACGCAGACGATCGATGCGCTGAAGGAGCTCGACAACGCGAACTCGCGCTTCGTGATCGCGGAAGGCACGATCGGCCAGATCCGCCGCACGCCGCTCGGCGTCGTGCTGTGCATGGGCCCGTACAACTATCCGCTGAACGAAACCTTCGCGACGCTGATCCCCGCGCTGCTGATGGGCAACACCGTGGTGTTCAAGCCGCCGCAGTACGGCACGCTGCTGTTCGAGCCGCTGCTCGAAGCGTTCCGCGACGCGTTCCCGAAGGGCGTGATCAACACGATCTACGCACCGGGCGCGGTGGTCGTGCCGCACATGCTCGCGTCGGGCAAGATCAACGTGCTCGCGCTGATCGGGTCGAGCAAGGTGGCCGATCACCTGAAGAAGCAGCACCCGAAGTCGCACCGGCTGCGCGCGATCCTCGGCCTCGACGCGAAGAACGCGGCGATCGTGCTGCCCGACGCCGATCTCGATCTCACCGTGAAGGAATGCCTGCTCGGCGCGCTGTCGTTCAACGGCCAGCGCTGCACCGCGCTGAAGATGCTGCTCGTGCACCGCTCGATCGTCGACGAATTCCTGAAGCGCTTCACCACCGCGCTCGAACAGCTGAAGATCGGCATGCCGTGGGAAAAAGGCGTCAGCATCACGCCGCTGCCCGGCATGCATCGCACGGCCTACATGACGGACGCGATCGACGATGCAAAGGAAAAGGGGGCGCAGGTCGTCAACCACTCGGGCGGCGAGTTCAGCAAGACGCTGTTCTATCCGGCCGTCGTGTACCCGGTGTCCGAAGGGATGAAGCTGTACCGCGAGGAACAGTTCGGGCCGATCATTCCGGTCGCGCCGTTCGACGACGTCGACACCGCGCTCGACTACGTGACGACGTCGGATCACGGCCAGCAGGTCAGCATCTTCGGTTCCGACCCGGCGCAGATCGGCGCGCTCGTCGATCCGCTCGTGAACCAGGTGTGCCGCGTGAACATCAACTGCCAGTGCCAGCGCGGGCCCGATGTGTTCCCGTTCGCGGGCCGCAAGGATTCGGCCGAAGGCACGCTGTCGGTGAGCGACGCGCTGCGCGCGTTCTCGATCCGCTCGATGGTCGCCGCAAAACAGACCGACGGCAGCAAGCAGCTGCTCGACTCGATCGTGTCGGACCACTACTCGAAGTTCATCAATACGGGCTTCATTTTCTGAAGCACCCGTGATGCGCGAACCCTTCGCCGTGCGCCGATGCGGCGGAGGGTTCGTTCCGGCAAGCTACACGTTCGACGCCAGCAGCCGGATCCCCGCCACGCCGAACACCACGGCGAGACACGCTTCCATCGCGCGCCGGCCGCGCACGTACAGCCGGCGTGCGCCGTCCATCGAGAACACGAGCGCATAACCGCCGAACACCAGGCACCCGATCACGAGGCAGCCCGGCACGACGGCACCGTGCGACGCGCCCGCGCCGTTCGACGACAGCGCGACGATCGATACCCATACGAGAATGGCTTTCGGATTGGTCAGGTGCAGCATCGCGCCGCGTACGTAGAAACGCGACAGCCGCTGCTCGCGCGCCGCATTCACTGATGCCGCCGCCGGGCCCGCCAGTGCCGTGCGCCCCGACTTGAACGCGAGCCACAGCAGATACAGCCCGCCGAAGATCTTGATCGCGACCAGCAGTTTCGACCACGCGAGCAGCGCGGCCGACACGCCGAGCGCCGCCACCGTCGCCCAGCACATCGACCCCGAAATGACGCCGAGCGCGAACGCCAGCGCTGCCTTGCGACCCTGGTTCGCGGCGACCGACATGATCGCGAGATTGCTCGGCCCGGGGCTGGCCGTACCGATGAAATAGGCCGTGTAGGCAAGCAGCAGGTTGGCCGAGAAGAAGGCGTGGACGCTCATGTCGAACCTCGCAGGGATGATCCGCAGATTGTTGGCAAACGCGCGCCATCTGCCCATGGACAATTGCGCGGCCAATCGCTGGGCCAGTTCGATGGCGGCGCGGCCGGAGCGCCGCTCGCGAAACCGTCTCGGTTCTGAAACAACTGGCGCATTCGCCGCCGGTTCCGCCGAGCGAGGGCGGCCCTCTCACACCATGCTTCCGACAAGCCGAACGCGTTGCCGGCGCAGGCGGCACGCGCGGGCCGGCACGTTTCGGCCTTCCGCCGGTGGCAACGCGCAACGCGTTTTATTCCGGCGTTACGTTACATCCGTGAAGCATTTCACTGCATCGAGCCGCTCGGTACGCCCGACGTCTTCCGCGCCCCGCCTGTAGACGCCCTCCTCGGCCGCCTCCGCAACCCAGTACCAGCGGGACTCGCCGACCGGTGCGGTAGCGCGGCTCAACATTGCTCAACAATCGGATCGCGGGGCTGGTACGGAACCTGCATTCCGTTCCGATAAACGCCGCGCCGGTCATCGCGCGGCCATGAGTCCACCCTCGGGCGCGTCCACCGGATACGCCCGAACGATCCGCGCAAGCAACGAGGCCCTTCATGGATGCGCTGCCCAATTCGTCCGACACGTCGTTCCAGCTCTTTCTCGCGAAGCTGCTCGAACAGCCGTTGCCCGACTGGACCGAAAAACAGCAGATGGAGCTCGAGATGGCACGCACGCTGTCCACCGAGATGGTTCACCTCGCCGAAGACATGCGTGCCCGCACGCCCGATCTCGCGCGCTGCCTCGTGCTGCTCCGCTATGCGAAGGTGCTCGACTTCATGCTGACGTCGCTCGCCGCGCACCGCGACATTCACCCGCAGACGCTGCGCACGCTGTTCCGGCTCGCGAACCTGAAGGTCGACGACGCGTATCCGGCTTGAGCCGGCGCCACGCATCGGCCGCCGCGGCCGGCAATCACGGCACGGGCGGCCCTTCCCGCTTCGCGCGAATGCCCGACGACATCGCCGCATGAGCATCAGGAACCGACAATCCCGGTTGGTCGGCGAACTCGGCATCTTCGTGAAGCGCTACGGACGTCGGGCGCAGAAGCATGTCGATCCGAACGATCGCCGCTACGATCACGACGTCGAGCGCACGATCGCGCGGCTGTCGCCGGCCGCCCTCTCCGATCTGCTGGTTGGCGATGATTTCAGCGAAGACGACGCCGCGGCCGGTTCCGCCGATACGAGACGCATCCCGTGAACGCCGCCGACTTCGACCGGATCTGGCCGGCCATCTGCGATACGCCCGCGTGGTCCGTGACGAAAGGCCAGGGCAGCTTTCTCACGTTCGAATTCGGGGAACCCGCGCTGCATGTCAGGGAGCCGCTCGTCGGTTCGCCCGACCTGTCCGCGGCGGCGCGCGACCGGCTGGCGTCGCGGCACGTGACCGTCGCCGGCAACGGGCATCTGTGGATCTGCTACTGCCACTGGTCGATCGCGCTCGACGGTCGCGAGCTCGCACACAGCGAATCGCGGTCCGGCGACATCGCGGCCGCCGCGCAACGTCTCGACGGACAGATCCTGCAATCGGTCATGCCGCGTGCCCAACCGGGTTCGTGGGCATTCGACTTCGACCTCGGCGGCAAACTGACGACCTGGCCATACGGCGACGACCCGGCCGATGAACAGTGGCATCTGTACGACCGGCGCTCGGGCAACGTGCTGACCGCACGCGCGGACGGCACCTGGTCGTACGGCCCCGCGAACGCGCCGCTAGGCGACGGACCGTTCAGCCCGGCCTAGCAGCCCCGTTTCCGCTTGTCCGCGACTTGTGCCGCCCATCAGCGCTGCCGCCGGCCCGGCCCCACAAACGGATGTACAATCGCGCGCCATGAATGCACTTCGCCGCTTCCTGCTCCGGCAAGGCGTCGCGCGACAGCTGCTGTGGGGGTTCCTCCTCGTGACGCTGCTGTCCCGCGCGCTGATGTCGGGTGCCGTGATGCTCGATCCGGACGGTCCGGATGCGGGCTCGGTGGTGCTGTGTTCGGGCCGCGGCCCGCTGATCGTCGACGTGGCCGCGCTGAGCGCCCGTTTCGATGCGGGCGCACCGATCACACCGGCCAACGATGCGCTGGCGCTCGTCGATGCGCTCAAGCATGACGCGCACGCCGGCAAGACGGCGTCCTCCGGGAACGGCGACAGCCTCTGCGCGTTCGGTGCGGCGCTGTTCACGGCGCTGGCGTCGTTCGCGCTGCTGGTGCTGTTGTTCCCCGCCGCAGCGCCGCGGCGTGTCCGGATTCACTTCGACTCTCTTCCTTTCGTGCGATCGATATTCGACGATCGCCCGCCTTCCCGCGCCCCTCCGCTGTTCTGCTGAACGTTCCGCCTAGCGGCTCGTGCACATCGATGTGCATGAGCCTTCACGTCGTTCGTTTCACATCACCCGATTCAAGCGTTCACCCGAATGCCCGCGCCGCGCGGGCGACGCCGCCCTGCGCACCGCGTGCGCATGACGCCGCGTCGCCCGTTCCGTCGGCGCGTGCCCGCGGGTGTGCCGCACGTTGACGACAGCCGGCTCGCGCTGGCTTGACCGCTCGACGACCACGAGGAGCTGACACCATGTCGACCACCGTCGAGCAGGCGATCTCGCCTGCCCGTTCCGCAAGCGCCGGTTACCGGACGCTCTGGCGCTGGCACTTCTATGCCGGCCTGTTCGTGATGCCGTTCCTGGTGATCCTCGCGATCACGGGGACGCTCTATTGCTTCCAGCCGCAGATCGAGCCGCTGCTGTATCCGCAGCGGCTGGTCGTCGAGCCGCGCGGCACGCCGCGGCTCGCCCCCGACACGCTGCTCGCGAACGCGCGTACCGCGATGCCGGCCAGTGCGACGCCGGTTTCGGTCCAGGTATCCACCGCGCCGGACCGCAGCGCCGAGTACGTATTCCGGCTGCGCGACGGCAGCCGCGAGAGCGTGTACGTGAACCCGTACGACGGCAGCGTGCTCGGCACGCTGAGCGTCGAGCGCCGCTTCATGCAGGTCGACCGGATGCTGCATCGCAAGCTACTGCTCGGCAAGACGGGCGAGTTGCTGATGGAGCTCGCCGCGTGCTGGACGTTCGTGATGATCGGGACCGGCATCGCGCTGTGGTGGCCGCGTGGCACAGCGCGCGTCGGACGTGCGCTGCGGCCCGACCTGTCGCTGCGCGGCCGGCCGCTGTGGAAGAGCGTCCACGCGACGGCGGGCATCTGGCTCGCGGCCGGCACGGTGGCGTTCATCCTGACGGGGCTGCCGTGGTCGGGCTCGTGGGGCAAGAACTTCAAGGCGCTGGCCGCGACCGTGAACCTCGGCGCGCCGGACGGCGTATGGGGCGGCGCGTCGTTGCACTCGACACGCCCGGGCGCACCCGCCGAGCCTATGCACGCGCCGGCCGCCGCACCGGCCGGCCATCATCACGAATCGGGCGAGTCGATGCCGGGGATGGTGATGGACGACCTGCCGTTGCCGCAAACGCCGTGGGCGGTCGGCAACGTGCCCGTGCCGCATTCGCCGTCGGCACCGACGCCGGCACCGCTGCCGCTGGCGCGCGCGATCGAGATCGTTGCGGGGCTCGGCGTGACGAGCGGCTACACGCTTGCGTTGCCGTCGGGCCCGGACGGCGTGTTCACCGCGTCGTACTTCCCGGCCGACCCGAAAGCCGAGCGGACGATCTACATCGACCAGTACAGCGGCGCGGTGTTGAAGGACATCCGCTATGACGACTACGGCGCGGTGTCGCAGGCCGTGTCGTACGGCACATCGCTGCACATAGGTCGTTATTTCGGGCTCGCGAACCAGATCGTCTGCGCGGTGCTGTCGCTCGGGCTGGCCGCGATGGCCGTCACCGGCACGGTGATGTGGTGGAAGCGCCGCCCGGCCGGCAAGCTGGGCGCGCCGTCGCGCGAACGCGGCACGCCGCCGATGCGCGGCTGGATCGCGGGGCTCGTGCTGCTCGGGATCGTATTCCCGCTGATGGGGATCACGATCGTCGCGGTCTGGTTGATCGATCGTTTGCTGTTCGGCCGTGCGGCGCGCACGGCTGCGTGATCGAAAAACGATTAGATAGATTCAAAGGATTCCGAAACATGAAGTTCAGATTGATACTGCCCGCCGCCGTTCTCGCGACTTTTGCGCCAGCCGGGCAGGCACAGGAAAGCGACATCAAGGGCACCGGCACGACGCTCGCGCCGATTCGCGTTGACGCGCAGAAGCCGGCCCCGTTGACGCAGCCGCTCGACACGGGCAGCCATCTCGGGCTGTCGTCGCTCGAAACGCCCGCGAGCGTCGAGCAGATCGACCGCGCGACGCTCGACACGCGCGGCGACAGTTCGATCGTCGATGCGGTAAGCCGCGCCGCCGGCATCAGCGAATCGCCGCACCCCGGCAACGGCGGATCGGAACTCGGCGCACGCGGCTTCGTCGGCGCGGCGTCGGTGACGCAGCTCTACGACGGCGTGCGCCCGTATGGCGCGATCGGCGTCACGTTTCCGTTCGATACGTGGTCGGTCGACCATATCGACGTGCTGCGCGGCCCGGCGTCGGTGGTCTACGGCGAAGGCGCGATCGGCGGCGTCGTCAACATCGTGCCGAAGAAGCCGAACCGCACGCCGATCCGGAACGAACTGCAGGTCGGCGGCGGCACCGAAGGCACGGCGCGGGCTGCGTTCGGCAGCGGCGGCGCGATCAACGACACACTGTCGTACCGCTTCGACATCAGCGGTAATCGCTCGTCGAACTGGGTCGATCGCGGCGATTCGCGCAACCTGTCGATCTCGGGCGCGCTGCGCTACGACGTGACGCCCGACCTGTACGTGACGGCCTCGTACGCGCAGGGCTTCCAGCATCCGATGCAGTATTTCGGCGTGCCGCTCGTGAACGGCGTACGCGATCCGGCGCTCGACAAGAAGAACTACAACGTCGGCGACAGCGACATCGCGTTCCGCGACAGCTGGGCGACGGTGTCGGCGAACTGGCAGCCGAGCGACAGTCTGAACGTGACGAGCACGCTGTACCGGATGAAGAGCAACCGTCACTGGAAGGACGCCGAGAACTACACCTACCTGCCGTCGACCGCACAAGTCCGGCGCAGCAACTACACGGAGATCTTCCACGACCAGGCGCAGTACGGCAACGTGACGACGGCCACCGTGAGCAGCGCGCTGCTCGGGATGCGCAACACGTTCTCGGCGGGTTTCGAGTTCAATCACACGACTTTCCAGCACGACAACAACTCGCCGTATTCGGGCACGTCGACGGTCGATCCGTTCAGCTTCGATCCGGGCAGTTTCATCAACGCCGCGGGCACATATCCGAAGTACCGCAGCCAGGCGAACCAGTACGCGCTGTTCGCGGAGAACCGGCTCGAAATCACGCCGCGCTGGTCGGTGATCGGCGGGCTGCGCTACGACCACGCGAGCGTGAACCGCGACGATCTCGTAAAAGGCGGCGCGTTCACGAAGGTGTTCGCGAACACGGGCTGGCGCATCGGCACCGTGTATGACGTGCGACCCGGTCTCGCCGTGTACGGCCAGTACTCGGTCGCGGCCGATCCGGTCAGCTCGCTGCTGTCGCTGAATGCGTCGAAGGCGAACTTCACGCTCGCGACCGGCAAGCAGATCGAGATCGGCGTCAAGCAGTCGTTCCTGGATGGCAAGGCGGAATGGACGCTGGCCGCGTACCGGATCGTGAAGAGCAACCTCCTGACGGCCGATCCGCTGAACCCGAACCAGTCGATCCAGGTCGGCCAGCAGTCGTCGCGCGGGCTGGAAGCGACGGTCGGCGCGGAGATCGCGAAGGACTGGCGCGTCGACGCGAACGTGTCGATCCTGCGCGCGAAATACGACGATTTCCAGCAGGTGTCCGGCGGCACGATGGTCTCGCGCGCGGGCAACGTGCCGGTGTCGGTGCCGCAGCGTCTTGCGAACCTGTGGGTAAGCTGGCGTTTCGCGCCGGACTGGACGGGTATTGCCGGTGTGAAATACGTCGGCAAGCGCTTTGCCGACACGGCGAACCAGCTCGTGATGCCGTCGTATACCACCGTCGACCTTGGTCTTGCATGGAAGCCGCGCAAGGACACGACGATCACGGCACGCGCGTACAACGTGTTCAACCGCCGCTTCGTGCAGTCCGCGTACTACAACGAAACGCAGGTTCTGCTCGGCAACGACCGGCGGCTCGAAGTGCTGGCGAACTACCGGTTCTGACGCCGCGCGATGCGGTACGACATGCCCGCCGGCGCATGCGCGGCGGCGGGCACGGCCATCGTCACGTCAATCACTTCACCGTGAACGCGTAGTGACCCTGCGTGCGGTGGCCGTCGAGCGCGACGGCCACCCACGCGACCGTATAGACGCCCGGCGTCAGCGGGTTCAGCGCCACGGACATGTGCTTCCGGTTCGATGCGTCGACTTCGGCCTTGCCGTTCGTGACGGCGCGGCCCTGCGCATCGGTGACGGCGATCGAGCTGAACGCGGGTTCGAGCCCGTCGTCGAAATCGATCGCGACGCGCTTCGGCGACGCGGTCACGGTCTCGCCCGCGGACGGCGCCTGATGCGTCGGATAGGCATGTGCATGCGCAAGCTGCGCGCCGGCGAGGAGCAGCGCGGTGGCGGCCGTGCGCATCGTGGTCAGGACGTTCATGCGGTTTCTCCCTGGATCAGAAGAGCGGCTTGCCGAGCGAGCCGGGGAACAGGTCGTCGAAATACAAGTGCGCGTCGAAGAGCACGCCGATATGGTTGCCGCTCGCGCGATTGACTGGAATCTGCGCCTCGACACCGAACTGCCCATAACGATTGAGCCACAGTAGGCCCGGGTTGATCGTGCCGGTAGTCTGGCCCGAACACGCACCCGCCGTGCAGGTGCTCATCGGCGCCTCGACGACGAAGATCATGTTGCTGAGCGGCTGCGGCAGGCCGAGGTTCTTCACCTGCTGCTGCAGGTACGGGATGCTGTATTGCAGCGTCATGCCCCAGCCGAGCGAATTCGGGCCCTGGTCGGACGACGCCGTGGTCAGGTTCGGCCCGACCTCGGCCGTGATCGCGAACGGGCGCAGATAGCCGAGCGACGCGGGCAGATCGCCGAAGCCCTTGCCGAGATAGACAGCCGGCGTGAACGTGGAATACGGATTCGCAATCGACTTTGCGCCGGTGCCGCCGATCTCGGTCTTGAGGCCGACCGATGCCATGAACTCGTGCGCCGGATTCGTATAGGCGAGGTACTTCACACCGAGCGTGACGTTGTCCCAGCCCTTCGCGGAACCACCGTCCGGGGCGTTCTGCGACACGTACTGGCTCGCGACGCTGAACGCGAGGTTCTTCGTGATCAGCTTGTCCCACTCGTACGACACGGTGTTGACGTTCACGTTGTTGCCGCTGTCGTCGGTGGTCTTGATGTGGCCGAACTGCGTGTCGAATTCGTCGCCGACGCCTGGATCGTCGACGGTCATCGTGGCGGGAAAGACGCGATCGCCGACCACGGCGTGTGCGTTCGCGAATGACGCATGGGACAGGCCGGCGATGGCGGCCAGCAGCGCGGCGCATGCGCGAGGCGCGTGCCGTTCGGTAAAGCGGGGCATGGATGTGTTCTCCAGTTGTCGTTCGATGCCGTCGCGCATGCGCGCGACGAACGGCCGCTCGCTTCGGTCGCGAAGCGGCGGCTAGTCAGAGGGAAAGCTCAGACGAACTCAGGAGAACGCGGGAGGCGCGCGCGATTGCGCGATGGTATGGACGACACGAATGCGGGCCGGAATCGATGCCGACACGACCGGCATCTGCGAGTCGGCAAGCGGCGCGGCGAAAGCGACCGGATGGCCCGGCAGCACGGTCGCATGTGCGACGAAGCTGCAATAAGGACACGCTTGCCAGTGCGCGTTGGCGTGATGCGCGGACTTGCCGTCGTCGTGCGCGACCGGCGCCTCGTCGATGCTGGCCGAGCAATAAACGGCCAGCACATCGACGAGCCGGTGACGCGACGCCATCATCTGCGAAACCGCGGGGGCGAGCGCCATCATCAGGATTGCGATCAATCCGATCAGGCTGCCGGGTTTGCGGAAACGAGCGACGTGCATGACGCGCGAAGGGAGTGGAATGCAATGAAGGTGGCAAATTATGCCACGCTGAAATTGCATTCACGCGCCTGAATAATGCAGTAAACGAACCCGATATTTCAGCAAGCAATCCGAAAGTATCGACCCGGAAAATGACCCGCCGGGCGGCGGGTCATTCAGTCCGGAACAGGCGCTTCAGATGCGCCCATGCGCATCACGCGCGCGCCGCCGCCGCGCGCCCCGCCATCCACTTCCGGTAGCGCCGCGTCTGGCACTGCGCGGCCAGTTGTTGCCTGACCAGCGCGCGCAGCGGCGACACCTGCGGGTGCGTGCGACGCCCTTCGCTGAGCCGCGTGAGCTGGAACTTGACGACGGCCATGTTGGCCAGCGCGCCCAGCGCCTTGTTCTTCCACCGGATCGGCTGCAGCACCGGCGCGCTGTCCTTGCCGGCCCGCCACTCGCGCGGCAGGTTCGGCTCGATCGACAGCGCGGTCGCGATGCCGACCATCGCCACGCCGCTGTCGACCACCTGCTCGGCGACCGCGCGGCGCCGGATGCCGCCCGTGACCATCAGCGGCATCCGCGCGACGGCCGTGATGTCGCGCGCGAACTCGAGGAAATACGCTTCGCGCGCGAGCGTGCGCCCGTCGCGCGCTTCGCCCTGCATCGCCGGTACTTCGTAGCTGCCGCCCGACAGTTCGACCAGATCGACGCCGAGCGGATTCAGCAGTTCGACCACGCGCTTCGCGTCTTCCGCGCTGAAGCCGCCGCGCTGGAAATCGGCCGAGTTCAGCTTCACCGCAACGACGAATGCCGGCGACACCGTCGCGCGCACCTCTTGCACGATATCGAGCAGCAGGCGCGCGCGATTTTCGATGCTGCCGCCCCACTGGTCCTGCCGGCGGTTCGTCAGCGGCGACAGGAACTGGCTCAGCAGATAACCGTGCGCCGCGTGAATCTGCACGCCGGTAAAGCCGCTTTGCTCCGCGAGCTGCGCGGCCCGCACGAAGCGCTGCCGCACCTCGGCGATATCGGCTTCCGTCATCTCCTTCGGCACCGGGAACTGCTTCGACAGCGCGCCGAGCGCGAGCGGCACGGCCGACGGCGCGAGCGTCGTCTGGCCGAGCGCCGCCTGCATCTGGCGCCCCGGATGGTTGATCTGCATCCACACGTGCCCGCCGCCCGATCGCGCGATCTGCGCCCAGCGGCGGAAGTGATCGAGATGCGCATCGCTCTCGAGCACGACACCGTTCGGCCCCGTCATCGCGCGGCCGTCCACCATCACGTTGCCGGTCAGCATCAGGCCGACCTGTCCGTCGGCCCACGCCTGGTACAGGCGCAGCAACGCGTCGGACGGCGCGTGATCCGCATCGGCCATGTTCTCTTCCATCGCGGCCTTGGCCAGCCGGTTCGGGATCACCGCCCCGTTGGGCAGTGTCAGGGGCGTAAACAGGTTCATGGAGGGCATCCTCGATTGACGATGCCCAACGATAACTTTAAAGTCAACTTTAAGGTCAAGCCCCTTTGGAGCACTGCATGAAAATCGGCGAACTGGCGCGCGCCAGCGGCATCGCGGCGTCGCGCATCCGTTTCTACGAAGCGAGCGGGTTGCTCGAACCGGCCCGCCGGCAGGCGAATGGCTATCGGGAATACGGGTCGGAAGCGTTGACGCGCCTCGCGATCATCGACCGCGCACAGCGCGCGGGCTTCGCGCTCGACGAAATCCGCGCGGTGCTGCCGCCCGATCTCGGCGCATGGCCGCGCGACGAACTGCTGGTCGCGTTGCGGCACAAGGTTGACGAAATCGCGCTGCTCGAACAGCGTCTCGCGCAGAACCGGCGCCATCTGGAGACGCTGATCGACGAGATCGAGAACAAGCCGGCGGGCGAGGATTGCGCGGGCGCCGCGCAACGCATGCTCGACCGGCTGTGCGAACAGGCCAGCGAACCGCTGGCGCCGGCGCCCGTCGCACGGCCGACGCGCAAGCGCGCATGACCGAATGCACGGCGTCACCCACCAATCAATCCACCCGCGTTGCGGCGAGACGAGCCGACGCGTGCGCGTCGGCTTCCGCATCACGACCTCATGACTCGAACCGCATGACGATCCCCCGCTTCAAAGGACTCCTCATCGCCGCGCTGCTGACATTCGGCATCGGCAATGCATACGCCACGCAGTGCGGCGACACATCTTCGTCGATCCGCTGCCCGGACACCTCCGATCTTCCTGACGACATCGTCGCGCAGCTTCCCGCCGGTTACGAAGCACTGGACGCCGCATCCGGACGCCTGACCGACAGCGCCCGCCCCGGCTACGTCGTCGTCGCGCATCAGCCCGGCGATTCGATGCGCACGCCGTCGTTGCGTCCGCTGCTGGTCTTCCTGCAGGGCAAGGACGGGCGCTACCGGCTGGCCGCGCGCAACGACACCGTGATCATGAAAGCCGACGAAGGCGGCATGGGCGACCCGTATCTCGATGGCGTCGCCGAGAACGCGCTCACGGTCGAGCCTCGTACGTTCACGATCGAACAGGGAGTATTCGCGGGCCATAACCACTGGCGCGACCGCGTGACGTTTCGCTACGACGTCGCGCACCGCACGTGGGTGTTCCATCGCGAAGTGTTCCGCAACTGGCGATTCAACTATGAGCAGGACGGCGATGCGCTGAAGGCCGACCCGGTGCGCGTCACGCGTGCCGATGCGGCCAAGGCCGTCGCGTTCGAAGCGTGGCGGCCGAGTTACTGGTGCGATTCGGCCGAGCGGCGCGAAAGCGATCCGGTGTGCCGCAAGCATTGATGCCGGCGCGGCCGCACGGATTCGCTTACGTCGCAGGTAATCGACGTGCGCCGTGCGCGCCGCGATCATGGCTCCATCGACGCACGAACCGCGTCACGACAAGGAGCCCCGCCATGACCGCCTACGCCATCGCCCACCTGCACGACGTCGACATGTGCGACGACATCGTCGAGTATCTCGAACGCATCGACGGCACGCTCGTGCCGTTCGACGGCCAGTTCGTCATTCACGGCGCACGGCCGGAGGTGCGCGAAGGCGTGTGGCGCGGCGACCTGATCGCGATCGCGTTTCCCGATCTCGACACGGCGCGCGCGTGGTACGAATCGGATGCGTACCGGCAGATCCAGCCGCTGCGCGCACGGCACGCGAGCGGCCCGCTGATCCTGATCGACGGCGTCGATGAACGGCACAAGGCGACCGACGTCCTGCGCTGATCTGCGACGCCGGCAACGCTTGCGACACGTTCGTGCCATCGGCCTGCAAGGTCGCCGGTGCGCGCCGCGCGTCCTGATACCGCGTTACATTCCCTTGAGCGGCTGCCCCGGTTGCCACGCGTCGATGGTCGCCTTCGCCCGCGCGCGGTCACGCGCCGGCAAGACGGTATCGAGTTGGCTGACCATCGACTCGGAGAACCTGACCATGTGGCTGCCGTTCCCCGCTTTCACCGCGGCAAGGTAGAACGTATACGCGGTCGGCAGACTCTCCTTCACGCCACGCCCCTGCTGATACAGCGTCCCCATGCTTTCAAGCCCCAGCGGGTCGCCCTGGCGCGCGGCCGCACGATACAGTGCAATCCCTTTGCCGAGGTCTTCGGGCAGCTTCATCCCCTGGTCGTACATCATGCCGAGCGCACTCTGCGCGGGCGCGTAGCCACGATCGGCCGCCAGCTGCAAGCAGTCCGCGGCCACGCGGAAATAGCGCTTGGCCGGATTCTCCTCGTACCGGAACAGCTGCCAAGCGATATCGTCGATCCGCATGCCCATGTCGTACTGCATCTTCACGTCGCCGTGCTGGGCGGCGATGAAGCTCCACTTCACCGCATCCTCCTTGTCCCCGTGCCCGTATTGGTAGTACTCGCCGAGCAGCGCAGCCGCTTCGGCGTTACCCGCGTTCGCCGCGGTCGTCAGTTCGGGGATGGCGGCCTGGTAGTCCTTCTTCTCATAGGCGTCAAGGCCGGCCTGCAGGTCGGCAAACGCCGGCGCCATGGCCAGCACGAGGCTCAGCGTCAACAGGGTTTTCTTCATTGCTCTCGATATTGTGATTATTCGATCGGATTGCGGCGAAGCGCGACGTCGTGCCCCCGAGCGTCGCGCAACGCATGCAGCCTTCCGGCGTGTTCGTCGTTTTGCGGCCCCGCATGGCGGAACCTGTCGCACCGGATGGTTTTCCTTTTACCGCAACCGCAAATCCGTCGTCAATGAAGCGGCCCCTCGGCCGACCGTGCCGCCTACGCCTTCCGCTCCATTGGCTCGCCAACAACGAACCCGCCGCCCTGGAACCGCTGCGCAGGATCGTCGTAGTCGGCGGTCGGCGCCGCGACCGGGAACAGCCCCGCGAACTGCTCGGAGCTGTCGCGCGGCCGGAAGCCGAGGAAACCGGCCTTGGTGTTGTCCCACCACTTCACCGGGTTGTCCGACGCGCCGTAGACGATCGCGTGCCCGACGCGGTTCGTCAGCAGCGAGCAACGCACCAGCTCGATGAAGTCGCGATAGCTGAGGAACGTCACAAGCATGCGCGGGTTCTTCGGCACCTCGAACGACGAGCCGATCCGCAGGCACACGGTCTCGATGCCGAAACGGTCGAAGTAGTAGCGCGACAGCGATTCGCCGAAGCACTTCGTCACGCCATACAGGCTGTCGGGGCGCAGCGGCGAATCGGCGTCGAGCACTTCCGTGACCGGGTGGAAGCCGATCGCATGGTTCGAGCTCGCGAACACGACGCGCTTCACGCCGTGCTTGCGCGCGGCTTCGTACAGGTTGTACGTGCCGGTGATGTTCGCATCGACGAGATCGTCGAACGGCGCGTCGACCGAAATGCCGCCGAGGTGGACGATCGCGTCCACGCCGTCAACGAGCTGCATCACGGCCGGCCGGTCGGCCAGATCCACGACGCGGGTTTCTTCATGCGCAGCCGCGTCGTCCAGCACCGCGATGTCGCTGACGCGCACGACGTCGGCCCAGTCGGCGAGCGCGCCGCGCAACTGGCGGCCGAGGTTGCCGGCCGCGCCCGTCAGCAACAGGCGCCCGAACGGTTTGCGCGCGCCGGTAGATGAGGCGTTCATTGAATCTCCTGTTGACTCTGATCTGGAATTAGTTCAATTTTGGAAAACGTTTTCCTACTATACGCGGAAGGAAAGCGATGCGTCAATGGCCGATCTCAATTGCAGCCATCCGCACTTTCCCGATATCAACTCGGGATCACTTGCTCGTTTTTTCTGCCACAATCCGGCGCAATGGAACGAAAACGTTACCCTCCCGTTGACGTCCTCCCCCGCCTAGCGGCGGGTGATTCCCACATCTGGCGATGCACGTCCGCATCGGAGAATATTCAGCGCAGCATTGGTATCACGATCATGCTCGACACCGCAGTGACTGCAGGTCCATTCTCTTATTCGCAATCCCGCGATACCTTTCGGCCGCGTCGTGCCGTCTTTCGACCCGCACGACGAACAGGATTGGGTAGAACCGTTTTCGTCCACTTCGTCGAACGTGACTCCGTGCGCGATCGCCTTGTAGCGGAGCCTGTTTCGGAAGGACGACCAGGATGCGTCGTAGACACTCTTCGCCATCCTGGTTTTGGCGAGTTTCGCGGCCGACACATTGCCGACCGCGATGTAATCGAAGCGCCGCACCAGATCGAGCGCGAG
Source organism: Burkholderia cepacia (assembly GCF_001039005.1). Taxonomy (GTDB): domain Bacteria; phylum Pseudomonadota; class Gammaproteobacteria; order Burkholderiales; family Burkholderiaceae; genus Burkholderia; species Burkholderia theae. The sequence continues at coordinate 11,032 of NZ_LDWR01000089.1, read as the reverse complement.
CTTGTGCTGGAAATCGGCGCGGGCGTTCGCCACCTTGGCATGAAGCTTCGCGATGTGCCGCTTGTGCTTTCTCGCTCGTTGCGCCTTCGCCAGCTTTTCTGCCCCTCGCCGGCCGAACCGGTCGTTGGGCAGCTTCTCGCCGGTCGAAAGTGTGGCGAAGTCTTTCAGGCCGAGATCAATACCGACACCGGAACGGATCGGCCGGGCTTGAACATCGGGCATCTCGATCACAATATTCAGGAACCAGTTGCCGCGCGCGTCCTGCGCGAAATTGGTGCCGTCCTTGATCTTGCCGTCAGGAAGCGGCCGGCTATTGAACACACGGAAGGTCCTGCCAGCGAAGCGAAACGCATCTCCTTCGCGCTTCAGGTCACGCCCCTTCAGCGGCACCCAGCCAAGCGATTTCCTACCGCGATAGCGCAAGTAGGGCCGCCGGCGCTGGCTGCGCGACTTCGCAAATTGCTCGCAGGTTGCGTTGATGGTACCGGAGTGGATACCAAGCTCCTTGCTGCTGCCGGTCGTCAGCACGTTCAGGTCGAAACCCGTCGGCCACTTTTTGTTCCACTTGAGCGCATGCTTCTGCGTGTCGTTGCAGAAGTTCCAGACGTAGTTCACCGTATGGCTCTGCTGGTTCAGCAGGCCGTTGAGCGACTTCACCCGGTAGCGGTAAACAAGGATCATGCCGGTCATCCTAGCCGGCGGAAGAAGCTGCCTGTCAAGTGCACTCCGTTCCTGCCGGCCATCGTCTGCGATGGTTTCTTAGAGTAACTGATGAAAAAAGTTTCCCCGACGATCCGCGACGTGGCCGCGGAAGCCGGCGTGTCGGTCGCGACGGTATCGAAGTACGTGAACGGCACGCAGCGTTTCTCGCCGACCGTCGAGGCGCGGCTCAAGGAAGCGATCGAGCGGCTCGGCTACCGTTCGAACCCGCTCGCGCGTTCAATGATCACCGGGCGCACGCGCACCATCGGCCTCGTGATCCTCGACATCAGCAACCCGCACTTCACGAACGTGGTCAAGGGCGCGAACCGCATCGCACTCCAGCATGACTACACGCTGCTGCTCGTCGATACCGAAGAGAGCCAGGCGCGCGAACGCTCGCTGATCGAGGCGCTCGCGCAACGGGTCGACGGGCTGATCGTCAGCACGCGGATGCCCGACGACGAAGCCGGCTGGATGCTCGATCTCAACAAGCCGCTCGTGCTGCTGCGCCGCAGCCCCGGCCTGCCGATTCCGAGCGTCGGCATCGACAACCGGTTGTCGACCTACATGCTCGCGCGTCACCTGCTCAATCTCGGGCACACGCGCATCGCGTATCTCGGTTTCGGCACGGCGCGCGTGAACGACGAGCGGATCCAGGGCGCGCGCGACTGCCTCGCCGAAGCGGGGCTCACGCTCGACGTGCACGACGCGCACGCGCCGACCGCCGAGGCCGGCGAGCGCGCATGTTCGCGCGTGATGCTCGGGCCGCAGCGCCCGCAGGCGGTGATCTGCTACAACGACCTGATCGCGCTCGGCTTCATGAAGGAGGCCGCGTCGCTCGGCTTCCGGCTGCCGCAGGACGTATCAGTCGCGGGCATCGACAACGTGCCGTACGGCGAATACGCGGCGCCCGCGCTGACCACCGTCGACATCCAGAGCGAGAACATGGGCGAGCTCGCGATGCAGAAGCTGATCGACGCGCTCGCCGGGCGCACCGATGCGAGTTATTCGACGTTCGAGCCGCGGCTGATCATGCGCGCGTCGACGGCCGCGGCCGCCGCCGGTTGAAGCGCGCGGGGTGCACCGCTTCCCCGAACGCCAAAACAAAACGCGCCGCCCCAGGGGCGGCGCGTTCGCTTGTACGGCGCACCATCACGCGTCGAGTTTCGCGGGCTTCATCTTCGGCGTGAGCACATGCATCACGGCCAACGCGATCAGGTAGGCCGACGCGCCGATCGCGAACAGCACCCAGTAGTGGCCCGTGCGTTGCAGCACCTGGCCGATCACTTCCGAGAACAGCACGCCGCCGATCGAACCGGCCATCCCGCCGATGCCGACCACCGACGCGACCGCGCGGCGCGGGAACAGGTCGGATGCCGTCGTGAACAGGTTCGCCGACCAGCCCTGGTGCGCGGCGGCGGCGAGGCCGACGATCAGCACCGCGATCCACAGGCTCTGCACCTGCGACACGAACGCGATCGGCAGCACGCAGCACGCGCAGATCAGCATCGCTGTCTTGCGCGCGCCGTTCACGCTCCAGCCCGCGCGCAGCAGCATCGACGACAGCCAGCCGCCGCCGATGCTGCCGACCGTCGTCAGCGCATAGATGCAGACGAGCGGCAGGCCGATGTGCTGCATGTCCATCCCGCGCGACTCGTTGAGCCACTTCGGCAGCCAGAACAGGTAGAACCACCACACCGGATCGGTCAGGAACTTGCCGATCAGGAACGCCCACGTCTCGCGCTTGCGAATCAGTTCGCCCCAGCGCGGCGCGCCGGCGTTCGCGTTCGCCGCGTCGAGCGCTTCGGCCTCGTCGCGCGGTTCGTCGTATTCCGCGGCGAGCGCGCGCGTGTCGGCCTGGCGATAGAGCACGAGCCACACCACGAGCCATACGAGGCCGATCGCACCGATGATCACGAACGCCGCGCGCCAGCCGTAGGCCACCGCGATCGCCGGGATGATCGCCGGCGCGAACACCGCGCCGATGTTCGCGCCCGAGTTGAAGATGCCGGTGGCGAGCGCGCGTTCGCGGCGCGGGAACCACTCGGCCGTCGTCTTGATCGCGGCCGGGAAGTTGCCGCCCTCGCCGATCCCGAGCAGCGCGCGCACGAATGCGAAGCCCATCACCGAGCCGACCGCCGCGTGCAGCATCGCGGCGATGCTCCACACCAGCATCGCCAGCGCGTACGAGATGCGCGTGCCGAGCCAGTCGACGATGCGCCCGAAGCCGAGCAGCCCGAGCGCATAGAACGCGGAAAACGCCATCACGATGCGGCCGTACTGCACCTGGCTCCAGCCGATGTCGTGCTGGAGCATCGGCGCGAGCAGGCCGAGAATCTGCCGATCCATGTAGTTGATGACGGTCGCGAAAAACAGCAGCGCACAGACGGTCCAGCGGTAGCGGCTGGCGACGGCGCGGACCGTGCCGACGACGGCAGATTGCATGAATGTCTCCGATGCGCGGCCGCGCCCGTCGCGCCGCACGATGTTCGTTGACCGGCGACCGGCGCCGGGGCGGGCCGCGGGCACGCTGTCGCGGCACGGCCGATCGCCAATCAATCTGGAAAACGTTTTTCAAAGGATAGAGCGCCTGACAGTGCGCTGTCAGTCGGGGATTTCGATGAGTCATCTCAAATTCGTCGCGGCAAAAGAGACGACTGTTTCGCAGCCCGGCATTAACCGTTTTTCCCGGATTTTCCAACGCGCGGACGGCGCGCGCGGCGGCCGATACACATGTCCGATTCCAGCCAGAATCGGTCGCGCGGATGGTTTACAGTCGTTTCATGCGCCTCGATCCCGACACCTGCTATGACGCCCTGCTTTCGCGGAACCGCCGTTTCGACGGCTGGTTCTTCGTCGGCGTGTCGACGACCGGCGTGTATTGCCGCCCCGTCTGCCCGGTCAAGCCGCCGAAAGCGCGGAACTGTCGTTATTACCCGACCGCCGCGGCCGCCGAGAAAGCGGGCTTCCGGCCGTGCATGCGGTGCCGCCCCGAGCTCGCGCCCGGTCACGGGCTGCTCGACCTGTCCGGCAATCTCGCCGACGCAGCCGCCACGCTGATCGAGGACGGTTTCCTGAACCTGCATTCCGTCGACGCGCTCGCGCAGCGGGTCGGCGTGACCGAACGCCATCTGCGCCGGATCTTCGCCGCGCAGTTCGGCGTGTCGCCGGTCGAATTCGCGCAGACGCACCGGCTGCTGATGGCCAAGCGGCTGCTGACCGACACCGCGTTGCCGGTGGCCGTCGTCGCATCGACGGCCGGGTTCGGCAGCGTGCGGCGCTTCAACGACCTGTTCCGCCAGCGCTACGGCCTCAATCCGTTGCGGCTGCGTAAAGGGGCCGGCCCCTCCGCCGAGGGCGACATGACGTTCCCGCTGCCGTACCGGCCGCCGTTCGCGTGGGCCGACCTGATGCGCTTCCTCGCGCAGCGGCAGATCGACGGCGTCGAGCGGATCGACGCGCAGCGTTATGCGCGCGTCGTCGAACTGCCGAACCCGAACCCGAATCCGAACCGCGACGGCGGCACCGGCCGCGTGACGGGCTGGCTGTCCGTCGCGCACGTGCCGCAGCGGTTCGCGCTGGCCGTCACCGTGTCGCCCGCGCTGACGCCGGTCGTGCCGGCCGTGCTCGCACGCGTGCGGCGGCTGTTCGATCTCGACAGCCGCCCCGACGTGATCGACGCGCATCTCGGCGAACTCGCGAGCGGCTCGCCCGGCCTGCGTGTACCCGGCGCGTTCGACGGCCTCGAGATTGCGATCCGCGCGATCGCGGGCGAGCAGCTCGCGGCAGCGCAGGCGAGTGCCGTGCTGGCACGCATCGCCGAACGCTTCGGCACCCCGGTGGACGGCGCGCCGCCGGGGCTCACGCATGCGCTGCCTTCCGCAGCGATGCTGGCTGCGTTGCCGCCGGCCGCCCTCGATGCACTCGGCATCGCACGCGAAGTGGCGCAGGCGATCGTGTCGCTCGCTCGTGCGGTCGCCGACGGCACACTCGCGCTCGAACCGATGGCGCCGCTCGACGCGACGCTCGCCGCGCTGCGCGCGTTGCCCGGCTTCGACGAGCGCGCGGTGCAGTACGTCGCGATGCGTGCGATGGCCTGGCCGAATGCGTTCCCGGCCGACGATGGGTTGCTGCCTGCCCGCACCGAACGCGCACGTGTGCCATCATCTGCGCCGCATGCCGCGCGCTGGGCGCCCTGGCGCGCGTATGCCGCACTGCATGTGTGGCGCCTTCATGGAGAAATATCGCGATGACTCCCGCTCACCTGATTCCGAGCCCGCTGGGCGACATCGCCGTGCGCATCGAGGACGATGCGCTGACAGGCCTGTACTTCGTCGGCCAGAAATACTTCCCGTCGCTTGCGATCGCGGATAAAGCAGACGCGCACGCGTCGTCGCCGATCGCGCGCAAGGTCGCGGAAGAAATCGCGGAATACTTCACCGGCATGCGCGAAACGTTCTCGGTGCCGATCCACCTGCGCGGCACGACGTTTCAGCGGCGCGTGTGGAAGGAACTGCTCGCGATTCCGTTCGGCGAACTCGTGACGTACGGGGACATCACCGAACGCGTCGGGTTGCCGATGAGCGGTGCACGCGCAGTGGGCGGTGCCGTTGGCCGGAATCCGGTATCGATCATCGTGCCGTGCCATCGCGTGGTCGGCGCGTCGGGCAGCCTGACCGGCTATGCGGGCGGCATCGACCGCAAGCGCGCGCTGCTGTCGCTCGAAGGCGCCGGGTTCCAGCGCGGCGCAGCTCATCCAGTGCAGACAGCGCTCGCGTTCTGAACGACCGTGAGCGGCGCGCGATGCCGCGTCACGCAGTCAAGACAGGCCGGCGCGCTTCACGCTTCGCATACGCACCGGGCGTCATGCGGAACTTCGCCTGGAACAGCGCGATGAACGACGACGTCGAGTCGTAGCCCAGTTGCGCGGCCACCGCGCCGATCGGCTCGCCCGCATCGAGCAGCGGCAGCGACGCGAGCAGCCGCACGGCCTGCCGCCATTCGGTGAACGACAGCCCCGTGTCCTGCCGGAACAGCCGCGACAACGTGCGCCGCGTCGCGCCCACCTGATGCCCCCATTCGTCGAGGCTGCGCGTATCGCCCGGATACGCATGCAACGCGCGTGCGATTTTCAGCAGGCGCGGATCGCGCGGCAGCGGCACCGTCAGCGGCGCCGGGCGCATGCGCGCGATCCGGTCGGCGATCAGGCAGACCAGCGCGCCGTCCGGCCCCGTCTCGTCGTAGTTCACCGGCAACTCGCCGGTCGCGATCACCAGTTCGCGCAGCAGCGGCGTCATGCAGAGAATCGTGCAGTCGTCGTTCGCGTCGTCGCGCGCGATCGCTTCGTCGAGATACAGGCTGTGGAACGCGACGCAATCGCGCGTCGACACCGCATGCGGTACGTGCGGCGGAATCCACATCGCATAGTGCGGCGGCAGCAGCTGCCGGCCCGACGGCGTCGACACCTCGAGCACGCCGCTCGTCGCATACATCAGCTGGGCCCACGGATGACTGTGCGCGTCGACGCTCGCGTTGCCGGGAATCTCGAACGCACGCACGAACAGCGGCCTCGGCAAGCGCGCCATCGGCGGCACTGCGTAAGGGTCAACCGATTGTCCCGCCAGCAACATAAGACGTCCTCCGAAGGTCATTGCACGAACGAGCGCGATGCTACCGTGACGGCTCTTCTTTCACACGGCTTCCGCTCATGAGCGCTCACACCCGCACCACCCGCAAGACCGTCACCGCGATCCGCTCGACCAAAGGCATCGGCAGCCTCGTGTCGCTGACCGCGTATTCCGCGCCGATGGCGAAGCTGGTCGACGACGTGGCCGACGTGATCATCGTCGGCGATTCCGTCGGCATGGTGCTGTACGGGATGCCCGATACGCTGCGCGTCACGCTCGACATGATGATTGCACACGGTGCGGCCGTCGTACGCGGCGCGGCGCAAGCGTGCGTCGTCGTCGACCTGCCGTTCTCGACGTACCAGGAATCGCCTGCGCAGGCCTATCGTTCCGCGGCGCGCCTGCTTGCGGAAACCGGCGCGCAGGCCGTGAAGCTCGAAGGCGGCAGCGAGATGGCCGACACGATCCGCTTCCTGACCGATCGCGGCATCCCGGTGATGGCGCATGTCGGCCTCATGCCGCAGCAGGCCAATGCAACAGGCGGCTTCCGCGCGCAGGGAATGGACCCGCGTTCGGCCGCGCAGGTGTTCGACGCCGCGTGCGCGGCCGAGCGGGCCGGCGCGTTCAGCGTCGTCATCGAGGGCACCGCCGAAGCGCTCGCACGCCACCTGACCGAAACGCTGACGATCCCGACGATCGGCATCGGCGCATCGCCCGCCTGCGACGGGCAAGTGCTCGTGACCGAAGACATGATCGGTGCATTCGATGCGTACACGCCGCGCTTCGTGAAGCGTTACGCCGATGCGAATGCGGTGACGCGCGACGCGATCCGCCAGTACGCGCACGACGTGCGGCAGCGCGTGTTTCCCGAACCGGCGCATTGCTTCGGGTACGGCAAGCCGCTGCAACTGGTGGACGTGTCCGCCGCGTGACGACGAGCGAACGACGCGATCACGTGCGCTTGCGCATCGCATGCGCGACCCGCGCGTTCGCTTCGAACTTCGCGCGATGCGTCGAGAAGAATGTGCGCACGTTGCGGACGTTCGATGCGCCGGTGAACAGCCGTCGCGCGAATTCGTCGTATTCGGCGACATCGGCCAGATCGGCCACCACGACGAAATCGGGCCCCGGCGACACGCGATAACACTGCGTGACAGCCGGCTCCGCGCACACGTACGCTTCGAATGCGTCGTAGTCTTCGGCTGTCTGCCGGTCGAGGCTGATCTCGATCAGCGCCGTGACGGCCGTGCCGATCGCCACCGGGTCGAGCACCGCGACCTGCCGGCGGATCACGCCGGCCTCGGTCAGCCGGCGCACGCGACGCATGCAAGTGGGCGGCGACGACAGTGCGCGCTCGGCCAGTTGCAGGTTCGACACCGACGCGTCGTCCTGCAGGATCGCGAGGATGCGCAGGTCGAGATCGTCGAGGGTGATGCCGGCCATTGGCAGCTCCTTCCGGTCAGGGTGTGAAATTTAATTTCAATATGATAGACGATCTGCTGTTCGTTTCATTTTTTCTTGTATTTTGAAATTTAATTCCATTCGACCGCCTCTACCATCGCTCTCACTGGTCCAGACAGGACATTTACGGAGCGCGATATGTGTGGAATTGTCGGGGCGGTCGCCCAGCGGGACATCCTGCCGAACCTTGTCGACGGCCTGAAGCGGCTCGAATACCGCGGCTACGACTCGTGCGGCGTCGTGGTCTATCGCGACCGTGCGCTGGCGCGTGCCCGCAGCGTCGATCGCGTCGCGAACCTGCAGCGCGAGATCGCCGATCATGCGTTGTCGGGCTACACCGGCATCGCGCATACGCGCTGGGCCACGCACGGCGCGCCCGTCACGCTCAACGCACATCCGCACTTCTCGCCGAGCGATGCCAACGCGCGCATCGCGCTGTCGCATAACGGGATCATCGAGAACTGCGACCCGTTGCGCGCGGAACTGCAGGCGCACGGCTACGTGTTCGCGAGCCAGACCGACAGCGAGGCAATCGCGCACCTGATCGACCACCTGTACGACGGCGACCTGTTCGACGCGGTGCGCCGCGCCGTCGCGCGATTGCGCGGCAGCTACGCAATCGCGGTGATGTGCCGCGACGAGCCGCACCGGATCGTCGGCGCGCGCGACGGGATGCCGCTCGTGGTCGGCGTCGGCGAAGGCGAGAATTTTCTCGCGTCCGATGCGATTGCGCTGTCGGGCATCACGGATCGCATCGCGTATCTGGAGAACGGCGACGTCGCCGATATCCAGCTGCATCGCTACTGGATCGTCGATGCGGCCGGCCAGCGCGTCGAGCGCGCGGTGCAGCGGGTCGCCGCGCATAGCGGCGCGGCCGATCTCGGGTCGTACCGCTACTACATGCAGAAGGAGATCTTCGAGCAACCGCAGGCGGTGGCCGATACGCTGCTCGACGTCGCGTCGATCATGCCCGAGCTGTTCGGCGACGGTGCGTGGCGCGTGTTCAACGATGTCGACTCGGTGCTGTTGCTCGCATGCGGCGGCAGCTATCACGCCGCGTTGACCGCGAAGTACTGGATCGAGAGCATCGCGAAGCTGCCGGCCAGCGTAGAAATTGCCAGCGAGTTTCGTTATCGCGACAGCGTGCCGAATCCGCGCACGCTCGTCGTCGCGGTGTCGCAAAGCGGCGAGACGGCCGATGTGCTCGGCGCGGTGCATGTCGCGAAGCAGAGCGGGATGATGCATACGCTCGCGATCTGCAACGTCGCGACGAGTGCGTTGATGCGTGAGTGTGCGCTGCAGTTCGTCACGCGCGCGGGGATCGAGATCGGGGTGGCTTCGACGAAGGCTTTTACGACGCAGCTCGTTGCGCTATTCCTGCTCACGCTGTCGCTTGCGCAGGTGCGCGGGCGGTTGAGTGACGACGAGGAGAAGGAACATCTGCGCGCGCTGCGGCATCTGCCCGATGCGATGTCGAAGGTGCTCGCGCTGGAGCCGCAGATCATGGCGTGGTCGGAACTGCTCGCAAGGCGCGACAACATGCTGTTTCTCGGGCGCGGGATGCATTACCCGATCGCGCTCGAGGGTGCGCTGAAGATGAAGGAGATCTCTTATATTCACGCGGAGGCTTATCCGGCGGGGGAGCTGAAGCATGGGCCGCTTGCGCTCGTCAGCAACGAGATGCCGGTGATTGCGGTTGCGCCGAATGACATGCTGCTCGAGAAGCTCAGGTCGAACATGCATGAGGTCAGTGCGCGGAATGGAAGGCTTTTTGTGTTTGCGGATGTGGACTGCGGGTTGGTGCCGAGTGACGGGATCGAGGTGATTCGGCTGAATGAGTACTACGGGCCGCTTTCGCCGATTCTGCATACGGTGCCGATGCAGTTGCTGGCGTATCACGCGGCGTTGGCCAGGGGGACGGATATTGACAAGCCTAGGAATTTGGCCAAATCGGTGACGGTGGAGTGAACTACCGCTCGCCACGCGCGAGTCTCGCCCGCAAGCGAACTCCCCAACCGCAGCGTGACCACGCGCCTGGTCATGCAGGGGCAAGTTCCGTATGCGTCAAAATCCGCTGCGCCTGCCTTACTGATACGTCATGGTGAAGGTCAGCACCGCATTCGCGCTGCCGGCCTTCACGCTGGCGGACGTCTGGTAGTACGTGGCCTTGAGCGGAATCGTGTAGGAGCCGCCTGTCGATTTGCTGTAGCCCGTCAGCGTGTACTGCGTGTTGTATTTCAGCGCATTGCCGCTGTTGTCCTTCAGTTGCAGGCCGATGCCGCTGGCCGTCGAATCGCTCGACAGCGCCAGCACGCCGTTGGTGCTGTCGAGCACGGCGTTGACCGGGATGAACTGGTACTGGATCGTATTCAGGCCCGACGGGCAGGCATTGACAGCCACGGTGACCGGAATAGCCGGCGAGGTGGTCGAGCCGATGCCCTTGAATGCCGACTGCATATACGAGCCCATGTTGACCGTCACGTTCGGCGTGGTGCACGCCGCCACGTTGACGATGGTCGGGGTTAGCGAGAACGACACGAGGGGCGACGCGGCGACCGTATAGACGGAGCCGCCGGTATTCGTTGCAGACGCCCCCACGGCCAGCACGCCGCCCGTCACGGTGCCCGCCGTGATCGGACCGGTCTTGACCAGCGCCGCCTGGACCTGGCCACCGTTGGTGATCGAAGTAACGATGCCGTTTGAGTTGCAGGCGGAGCCCGTCCACGGGCTGGGGAATATCGAAAGCGGAACGCCGAGATCCCTCCAGGGCTGGTTTCCGCATTGGTTCGCGAAAGTAGCCGCGCCGATCGCGATACCGACGCCAGGCACATTGGTATTCCAGACGGTATAGGTTCCACCATTTTGCGCGGCCACGGTCATGCCGGCCCTGGTCATCGACTGCGGTTCGAAGACCATACCCGAGGACACCACACCCGACACCGTGCATGTGTAGTAGTTGGGAACGTTCGAGGTACTGAACCAGCCGGTTAGCAGGGTGCCGACCGCTGCATCGCGCGGGATCGTCACCGAGGCCGGCATCGCCAGCGTTACCGTCTGCGCTGTTCCCGAGCAGCTTATGCTCGCGGCGAACACGGTACGTGTGCCAAGGCCGAGCATCAGCACTGCCAGCGTGAGCAGCCAAACCGCCAGGCGGCCCGAGCCTCGCGCCGATCTTGCGCGCCTGCGCATCGAGGCCGGCGTCTCGTTTCGTTTCATGATTTCTCCCAGGTCCATCGCGCCCG
>NZ_LDWR01000088.1 GCF_001039005.1 Burkholderia cepacia | reverse complement strand
ACACGGCGCTGCGCGCGTGCGCACAGAAACTGTCTTACGAACTCGGCTATAGTCCCGACGCGCGCGACGCCTGACACGCGCGCTACCCCCCCCCCCCGGTACACGCCGCGCACCGCGAACGCGCGACGCATCCGACGGTCCGACTCCTGTGGCGCGCACTGCGCGCCCGACGTCACGCGCTCGCCCCGATCCTGTTCCGATGCCCATGCAGCCTGCCGACATCCGCCCGCGTCACGCCTTGCCCCGCCGCTGGCTGCGCGTGGGTATCGCGCTCGTCGTCGTGCTGGTGCTGCACGCGCTCGCCGCGCTCTGGCTGATGCGCAACCGCGATTCGTTCACGCCGCCCGCGCCCGCCGAAGTCCCCGTGCAGATCGAGCTGCTGAAGCCGCAACCGATCGAGCGCCAGCCCGCGCCGCCCGCGCCGAAGCCGGTCGAGCATCCGGCCGCGCCCGCGCCGGCCACGCCCAAGGCCGCCGCACCGAAACCCGCGCCGGAGCCAGTCCTCACATCGACACAGACCGCCGAGCACGCGGAGCCGCCACCGGCCGCCGCATCCGCGGCAAGCGGCGTACCCGGCGCATCGGGCGCGCATGCCGCGTCGGCCGCCGGCGCCGCCAGCGCCGTGACGCCGGGCCCGGCGACGAACGGCGTGAAGTTCGCCGCGCCGCCGTCCGGCGACCTGCAGTACGACACGTTCTACAACGGGATGCAGAACATGATCGGCACGATCCGCTGGCGCACCGACGGACGCACCTACGACCTGTCGGTATCGATGCCCGTGCCGTTCGTCGGCCCGTTCACCTATCGCAGCGAAGGCCGCATCGACGCGTTCGGCGTCGCGCCCGACCGTTACGTCGAGAAGCGCGGCAAGCGGCCGGAAGACATCGCGATCTTCAACCGCGAGATCCGGCAGGTCGTGTTTACGCGTACGCCGAACAACGCGCCGCTGCCCGACGGCGTGCAGGACCGCTTCAGCATGCTGATGCAGTTGTCGGGGCTCGTGCGCGGCAATCCCGCCGCATACAAGCCGGGCGTCACGCAGCAGTTCTTCGTGATCGACAACAACAGCGGCGAGACCTGGCCGATCACGGTGATCGGCGACGAGCAGGTGCAGACGCAAGCCGGTATCATCAATGCGCGGCACTTCATGCGCCTGCCGCGCCGCGACGGCGACACGCGCCGCATCGACATGTGGCTCGCGCCGTCGCTCGACTGGCTGCCCGCACGGCTCGTGCAGACCGAGCCGAATGGCGCGCAGATCGAACTGCTGTGGCACGGCCGGCTCGCGGCGCCGAGCGCGCCGTCCGATGCCGCGCCGGCAGCCGGCGCAACGAACCCGCCCGCCGCCGCAGCGGCGCCCGACGCATCAACCGAAGAACCGGCACAACCCGCACCGCCGGCCGTCGTGCAACCGCCGGCACAACCGGCTGCACCGCCCGCATCATCGCCGGCTGCACCGTGAATGAATGCACGCGATTCGGCAATTTCGACCGATTACAGATTTCCGCGAAATGGCCGATGACACTCTTTAACAACTATTTCCGTACACCGGCAGACAATAAGAAACGTTTCATAGACATCGGCTTCTAACCGATACACCCTACACAACGGGAGAACAGGGTGTGCAGCGCAAGCCCCTTGAAACCGGCAAGGCTCGCCCCACCTAGGGGACAACAAGGCCAGATGCCACTGCGAAGAGGAGTGCCGCCATGCAAATGATCTACAACAGCCCCAACTACTGCGTCGTCGAATTCGCGCCGCAGGCCGGCCACCATCTGATGAATGCCGGTGGGTACGAAATCGTCGACAAGAACGCGCAGCGCGAAATCTTCATCGACGGCGAACTTGCCGAACGCTTCCGCGCACACGTGAAACAGCTGATCGAGGATGAACCGTCGCTCGACGAAGTCGACGAATTCCTCGGACAATTCGACAGCCTGATGATGATGCCGGTCGTGCTGCACTGACAACCTCAGCCCGGCGCCTCGTGCGGCCGGGCCATTCGCCGCGCACCGCCGCGGCGTCGCGAGCACTCCGATCATGCCCCCGCCCGGTTCGCCGCGCGGGGGTTTTCATTTGGCGGGCACGCCGCCGGCGCCGCGCAAGGCCGGGCGGCGGCCAGGCGCACCGGCTACAATGACGGTTTTCCCGTCTTCGCCGGTCCATCGCCCATGTCTGCGACTCCTCTCGCCGCTTCCGCCCCGCTCGACGCGCCCTACACGCGCGGCGCCGCACTGCCCGCGCTGCTGAAATCGCGCATCCTGATCCTCGACGGCGCGATGGGCACGATGATCCAGCGCTACAAGCTCGACGAAGCCGCGTATCGCGGCGAGCGCTTCAAGGATTTCCCGCGCGACATCAAGGGCAACAACGAGCTGCTGTCGCTCACGCAGCCGCAGATCATCGGCGAAATCCACGACCAGTACTTCGCCGCCGGCGCCGACATCGTCGAGACCAACACGTTCGGCGCGACGACCGTCGCGCAGGCCGACTACGGGATGGAAGATCTCGTCGTCGAGATGAACGTCGAATCGGCGCGGCTCGCGCGCGAATCGGCCGCGAAATACGCGACGCCCGACAAACCGCGCTTCGTCGCGGGCGCGATCGGGCCGACGCCGAAGACGGCGAGCATCTCGCCGGACGTCAACGATCCGGGCGCGCGCAACGTCACGTTCGACGAGCTGCGCACCGCGTACTACCAGCAGGCGAAGGCGCTGCTCGACGGCGGCGTCGATCTGTTCCTCGTCGAGACGATCTTCGACACGCTGAACGCGAAGGCCGCGCTGTTCGCGCTCGACGAGCTGTTCGAAGACACCGGCGAGCGCCTGCCGATCATGATCTCGGGCACCGTCACCGACGCGTCCGGCCGGATCCTGTCGGGCCAGACGGTCGAGGCGTTCTGGAACTCGCTGCGCCACGCGAAGCCGCTCACGTTCGGCCTGAACTGCGCGCTCGGCGCGGCGCTGATGCGCCCGTACATCGCCGAGCTCGCGAAGCTGTGCGACACCTACGTGTCGTGCTACCCGAACGCGGGCCTGCCGAACCCGATGAGCGACACCGGCTTCGACGAAACGCCTGACGTCACGTCGGGCCTGCTGAAGGAATTCGCGCAGGCCGGGCTCGTGAACCTCGCGGGCGGCTGCTGCGGCACGACGCCCGAGCACATCGCCGAGATCGCGAAGGCGCTCGCCGACGTGAAGCCGCGCCGCTGGCCGAACCAGTACAGCGACAACGCCTGACCCGACCGCCCACGCCCTTCATTACACGAATTCGCACGCCATGACCGATCACATGATGCGCCTCGCCGGCCTCGAGCCGTTCAACGTCACGTCCGGAACGCTTTTCATCAACGTCGGTGAACGCACCAACGTCACCGGCTCGAAGGCGTTCGCGCGGATGATCCTCAACGGCCAGTTCGACGACGCGCTGGCCGTCGCGCGCCAGCAGGTCGAGAACGGCGCGCAGGTGATCGACATCAACATGGACGAGGCGATGCTCGATTCGAAGGCGGCGATGGTGCGCTTCCTGAACCTGATCGCGTCGGAGCCGGACATCGCGCGCGTGCCGATCATGATCGACTCGTCGAAGTGGGACGTGATCGAGGCCGGCCTCAAGTGCGTGCAGGGCAAGGCGATCGTGAACTCGATCTCGCTGAAGGAAGGCGAGGAAGCGTTCCGCCACCACGCGAGCCTGATCCGCCGCTACGGCGCGGCCGCCGTCGTGATGGCGTTCGACGAGACGGGCCAGGCCGATACGTACGCGCGCAAGACCGAGATCTGCAAACGCTCGTACGACTTCCTCGTGAACGAAGTCGGCTTCCCGCCGGAAGACATCATCTTCGACCCGAACATCTTCGCGGTCGCGACCGGCATCGAGGAACACAACAACTACGCGGTCGACTTCATCGAGGCGACCCGCTGGATCAAGCAGAACCTGCCGTACGCGAAGGTGAGCGGCGGCGTGTCGAACGTGTCGTTCTCGTTCCGCGGCAACGACCCGGTGCGCGAGGCGATCCACACCGTGTTCCTGTACCACGCGATCCAGGCGGGGATGGACATGGGCATCGTGAACGCGGGCCAGCTCGGCGTGTATGCCGATCTCGACGCGGAGCTGCGCGAGCGCGTCGAGGACGTGATCCTGAACCGCCGCGACGATTCCACCGACCGCCTGCTCGAGATCGCCGACAAGTTCAAGGTCGGCGGCGCGAAGAAGGAAGAGAACCTCGAGTGGCGCAACCAGCCGGTCGAGAAGCGGCTCTCGCACGCACTCGTGCACGGCATCACGACCTTCATCGTCGAGGATACCGAGGAAGTGCGCGCGAAGATCGACGCGGCGGGCGGCCGCCCGATCAACGTGATCGAAGGCCCGCTGATGGACGGGATGAACATCGTCGGCGACCTGTTCGGCCAGGGCAAGATGTTCCTGCCGCAGGTCGTGAAGTCGGCGCGCGTGATGAAGCAGGCCGTCGCGCACCTGATCCCGTTCATCGAGGAAGAAAAACGCCTGCTCGCGGAAGCGGGCGGCGACGTGCGCGCGAAGGGCAAGATCGTCATCGCGACCGTGAAGGGCGACGTGCACGACATCGGCAAGAACATCGTGTCGGTCGTGCTCCAGTGCAACAACTTCGAAGTGGTCAACATGGGTGTGATGGTCCCGTGCAACGAGATCCTAGCGAAGGCGAAGGTCGAGGGCGCGGACATCATCGGGCTGTCGGGCCTCATCACGCCGAGCCTCGAGGAAATGGCGTACGTCGCGTCCGAAATGCAGCGCGACGACTACTTCCGCGTGAAGAAGATCCCGCTGCTGATCGGCGGCGCGACCACGTCGCGCGTGCACACGGCCGTGAAGATCGCGCCGCACTACGAAGGCCCGGTCGTCTACGTGCCCGATGCGTCGCGCTCGGTGTCGGTCGCGTCGAGCCTGCTGTCGGACGAAGGCGCGACGAAGTACCTCGACGAGCTGAAGTCCGATTACGAACGCATCCGCGACCAGCACGCGAACCGCAAGGTGCAGCCGATGGTCACGCTGGCCGAAGCGCGCGCGAACAAGGCGAAGATCGACTGGGCGAACACCACGCCCGCGAAACCGAAGTTCATCGGCCGCCGCGTGTTCAAGAACTACGACCTGAACGATCTCGCGAACTACATCGACTGGGGCCCGTTCTTCCAGACGTGGGATCTCGCGGGCCCGTACCCGGCGATCCTGAACGACGAGATCGTCGGCGAATCGGCGCGACGCGTGTTCTCCGACGCGAAATCGATGCTCGCGCGCCTGATCCAGGGCCGCTGGCTGACCGCGAACGGCGTGATTGCGCTGCTGCCGGCGAACACCGTCAACGACGACGACATCGAGATCTACAGCGACGAGTCGCGCTCGGAAGTGCTGCTCACGTGGCGCAACCTGCGCCAGCAGAGCGTGCGTCCGGTGGTCGACGGCGTGATGCGGCCGAACCGCTCGCTCGCCGACTTCATCGCGCCGAAGGAATCGGGCGTCGCCGACTACATCGGGATGTTCGCGGTGACGGCCGGCCTCGGCGTAGACGTGAAGGAAAAGCAGTTCGAAGCCGACCACGACGACTACAGCGCGATCATGCTGAAGGCGCTCGCCGACCGCTTCGCGGAAGCGCTCGCGGAAGCGATGCACGCGCGCGTTCGACGCGAGCTGTGGGGCTACGCGAACGGCGAAACGCTCGACAACGACGCGCTGATCGCCGAGAAGTACGCGGGCATCCGCCCGGCGCCCGGCTACCCGGCCTGCCCCGACCACCTCGTGAAGCGCGACATGTTCGACGTGCTGCGTGCCGACGAGATCGGCATGAGCGTGACCGACTCGCTGGCGATGCTGCCGGCCGCGAGCGTGTCGGGCTTCTACCTCGCGAACCCGGACA
Source organism: Burkholderia cepacia (assembly GCF_001039005.1). Lineage (GTDB taxonomy): Bacteria > Pseudomonadota > Gammaproteobacteria > Burkholderiales > Burkholderiaceae > Burkholderia > Burkholderia theae. The sequence continues at coordinate 37,186 of NZ_LDWR01000088.1, read as the reverse complement.
GCCGGTATTTCTCGGTCGGGAAAATCGGGCAGGATCAACTCGAGGACTACGCGCGGCGCATGGCGCTGTCGCTCGACGACGCGCGCCGCGCGCTCGCGCCGCAGCTCTGAGCGGCGCCGGCGGGCGGTCGCCCGTTTGGTCAGACAAAAAGAAAAAGCCCGCTCGAAAGCGGGCTTTTTCCTGCCTTTCCGACCCGCTTACCGCCGGGCCAGGAAGCTCAGAAACCCCAGTGCACGTCGGCCTCGCCGGCCTTCGCTTCGCGCAGCATCATCAGGAACGGCGCGACGCGCTGAGCCAGGTTCGGCGGCACTTCGTGGTGCGCGTGGTCGGCTTCGTCTTCGTGGAAATGGCCGGCGTGCTCGGCGCGCTCCTGCTTCGCCTGCGCAACCGCCCCTTCCAGCTTCGCGATCGCGCTGTCCAGTTCGTCGTGCGTAATCACGCCGCGCTCGCCCAACTGCTTGCCGACGAGGCTCAACACATATACGGCGAAATCCTTCAGCACGTCGAGATCCTGTGCCGCCTTGCTCTTGAACGTAATCATGACTATTCCCTTTTCTCTTGTTGTGCCTGCGCGATGCCGTTGGGGAACGCCGGCAGACCGGCGCCCGGCCTCGCGGACACGGGCCGCCTGATCGGCATATTAGCACCTGTTAAAATTCTGCGATCCCTGAAACGCGCGCTTAAAAAGCGCGCCGGCGGGCCGGCGTTTCCGACCGCCACCAACCAAGCCTTCTACCAGCATGCTGCCAGCACACAAACAGACCCTCGAAGCCCTGCTCGCGGATAGCGTCAAGCAGGTCGCACACGCGCTGAAAGGCGCCGACGTGGCGTTCGTCGCCCCGGCCATCACGCTGGAGCGCCCGAAGGTCGCCGCGCACGGCGACGTCGCGTGCAACGTCGCGATGCAGCTCGCCAAGCCGCTCGGCGCGAACCCGCGCCAGCTCGCCGAGCAGATCGTCGCCGCGCTCAACGCGCAGCCGGCCGCGCAAGGGCTCGTCGAAGCCGCCGAAATCGCCGGCCCCGGCTTCATCAACCTGCGCCTGTCGGCCGCCGCGAAACAGGCGGTGATTGCCGCCGTGTTCGACCAGGGCCGCGCGTTCGGCACGTCGGATCGCGAGAAAGGCAAGCAGGTGCTGCTCGAATTCGTGTCGGCGAACCCGACCGGCCCGCTGCACGTCGGCCACGGCCGCCAGGCCGCGCTCGGCGACGTGCTCGCGAACGTGATTGCGAGCCAGGGCTACGCGGTGCACCGCGAGTTCTACTACAACGACGCAGGCGTGCAGATCGGCAACCTCGCGATCTCGACCCAGGCACGCGCGCGCGGCCTGAAGCCGGGCGACGCGGGCTGGCCGGAAGCCGCGTACAACGGCGAGTACATCGCCGACATCGCACGCGACTTCCTGAACGGCGAAACGGTCGCCGCGTCGGACGGCGAGCCGGTGAAGGGCACGGGCGACGTCGAGGATCTCGACGCGATCCGCAAGTTCGCGGTGACGTACCTGCGTCGCGAGCAGGACATGGACCTGCAGGCGTTCGGCGTGAAGTTCGACCAGTACTACCTCGAGTCGTCGCTGTACAGCGAAGGCCGCGTCGAGAAGACGGTCGACGCGCTGATCAAGGCCGGCATGACCTACGAGCAGGACGGCGCGCTGTGGCTGCGCACGACCGACGAAGGCGACGACAAGGATCGCGTGATGCGCAAGTCGGACGGCACGTACACGTACTTCGTGCCGGACGTCGCATATCACGTGGCGAAGTGGGAACGCGGCTTCACGAAGGTGATCAACATCCAGGGTTCGGACCACCACGGCACGATCGCGCGCGTGCGCGCCGGCCTGCAGGGGCTGCACATCGGGATCCCGAAGGGCTATCCCGACTACGTGCTGCACAAGATGGTCACCGTGATGCGCGATGGCCAGGAAGTGAAGCTCTCGAAGCGCGCGGGCAGCTACGTGACGGTGCGCGACCTGATCGAATGGTCGGGCGGCGCGGCGCCGGGCCAGGAATCGGCACCCGACCTGATCGACGAGGCAACCATCACGCGCGGCCGCGACGCGGTGCGTTTCTTCCTGATCTCGCGCAAGGCCGATACCGAGTTCGTGTTCGACATCGATCTCGCGCTGAAACAGAACGACGAAAACCCGGTCTATTACGTGCAGTACGCGCATGCGCGGATCTGCTCGGTACTCAACGAACTGAAGTCGCGCTACAACGTCGACGCCGCGCAGCTGCCGGGCGCCGACCTGTCGCAGCTGACGAGCGCGCAGGCCGCGTCGCTGATGCAGAAGCTCGCCGAGTATCCGGACATGCTCACGCACGCGGCGAACGAGCTGGCGCCGCACGCGGTCGCGTTCTACCTGCGCGATCTCGCTGGCGAATTCCACTCGTTCTACAATGCGGAGCGCGTGCTGGTCGACGACGAAGCGCCGCGCAATGCGCGCGCCGCGCTGCTCGCCGCGACCCGGCAGGTGCTCGAGAACGGTCTGGCGGTGCTCGGCGTATCCGCGCCCGCCAAGATGTAAGGATGTAAGCGGCCCGAACCGGGCAGCGAATGGCCGCGGCAGCGCCCGCCGCGGCCTTTTCACGATTCTTTTTGCAGGTGACTCAAGCAATGGCACAACCACGCCGAACTTCGAAGCAATCGAAACAAGCCGGAGGAACATTTCTTGGAATCGTGCTGGGCCTGATCGTCGGCCTCGCAATCGCCGTGGTGGTGGCGCTCTACATCACGCGTTCGCCGTCTCCATTCGTGTCGAAGGTCGCGCCGCCGCCGGCCGACGCCGGCGCGAGCCAGCCGCAGCAGTTCGACCCGAACCGCGCGCTGCAGGGCAAGACGCCCGGCCAGCCGGTGCCGCAGGCCGCGCAACCCGCGCCGCCCAACACCGCGCCCGGCCAGGCCGCGAACCAGACCCAGGGCGGCCTGCTGCCCGAGCCGCAGATCGTCGAAGTGCCGCCGTCGGCCAACGGTTCGAACGGTTCGAACAGCACCGGCAACTCGAACAGCACGACCGCGTCGAACAATCCGTCGTCGGGCAACGGCGTCGCCGTCGCGCCGAAGCCGGCCGACAACACGCCGCCGAAGAAGACGCCGCCGGCGCAACAGCAGCAGCAGGCCGGCGAGGACGACCTCGCGCGCTTCGCCGCGCAGAAGCAGGCGCAGCAAGCCGCCGCGCAAAAGCAGCAACAGCAGGTGGCCGCCAACACGCCGAAGCCGACGTCGTCGGCCACGGCCGCCGCGGCAGCGAAGCCGCCGACCGCGAGCGACGCGAATACCGGCTACTTCCTGCAGGTCGGCGCTTACAAGACCGAAGGCGATGCCGAGCAGCAGCGCGCGCGCCTCGGCTTCCAGGGCTTCGAGTCGAAGGTGTCGAAGCGCGACGTCAGCGGCGTGACCTATTTCCGCGTGCGCGTCGGCCCGTTCTCGAAGTTCGAGGATATGAACTCGGCCCGTCAGCGCCTGTCCGATGCAGGTGTCGACACGGCAGTGATCCGCTTCACGAAGCAGTAAGCCGCCGGCCGAGCCCACGCAGAACCCGCTACGTTTCGCAACCCGAGCAACTGATTCGACGTTCACAACATGAAAAAACTGCTTAGCACGCTCCTTCTGTCCCTGGGCCTCGCGGCCGGTTTCGCCCAGGCTTCGCCCGCCGCGCCGGTCGCCGGCAAGGACTTCGAGGTGATGAAGTCGCCGCAGCCGGTGTCCGCGCCGGCCGGCAAGGTCGAGGTGATCGAGTTCTTCTGGTACGGCTGCCCGCACTGCTACGAATTCGAGCCGACGGTCGAGGCCTGGGTGAAGAAGCAGGGCGACAAGATCGACTTCAAGCGCGTGCCGGTCGCCTTCCGCGACGATTTCGTCCCGCACTCGAAGCTGTACTACGCGGTGTCCGCGCTCGGCATCTCCGAGAAGGTCACGCCGGCGATCTTCAACGCGATCCACAAGCAGAAGAACTACCTGCTGACGCCGCAGGCACAGGCCGACTTCCTGGCCACGCAGGGCGTCGACAAGAAGCAGTTCACGGACGCGTACAACTCGTTCAGCGTGCAGGGCGAGGTGAACCAGTCGGCCAAGCTGCTGAAGGACTACGCGATCGACGGCGTGCCGACGGTCGTCATCCAGGGCAAGTACAAGACGGGTCCCGCTTACACGAACAGCATCCCGGGTACGGCCCAGGTGCTCGACTTCCTCGTGAAGCAGGTTCAGGACAAGAAGCTCTGATCCCCGCCCGCGCGCCGGCATGACTACTCCGCTGAAGGTCTTCATCACCGGCGCGTCGAGCGGCCTCGGCCTCGCGATGGCCGAGGAATACGCCCGTCAGGGCGCCACGCTCGCGCTCGTCGCGCGCCGCACCGATGCGCTCGATGCGTTCGCGCGGCGGTTCCCGAAGCTGTCCATCACCGTCTATTCCGCCGACGTGCGCGATGCCGACGCGCTCGCGACGGCCGCCGCGTCGTTCATCGCGACGCACGGCTGTCCCGACGTCGTGATCGCGAACGCGGGCATCAGCCAGGGCGCCGTCACGGGCCAGGGCGATCTCGCGACGTTCCGCAACGTGATGGACATCAACTACTACGGGATGGTCGCGACGTTCGAGCCGTTCGTCGGCCCGATGACGGCTTCGCGCCACGGCACGCTGGTCGGCGTCGCGAGCGTCGCCGGCGTGCGCGGCCTGCCCGGCTCCGGCGCGTACAGCGCGTCGAAATCGGCCGCGATCAAGTATCTCGAATCGCTGCGCGTCGAACTGCGCGCCGCCGGCGTCGGCGTCGTGACGATCGCGCCCGGCTACATCCGCACACCGATGACCGCGCACAACCCGTACCGGATGCCGTTCCTGATGGACGCCGACCGCTTCGCCGCGCGCGCGGCGCGCGCGATCGCGCGGCAGCACGCGTTCCGCGTGATTCCGTGGCAGATGGGCGTCGTCGCGAAGGTGCTGCACGTGCTGCCGCGCTGGCTGTACGACCGCCTGTTCGAGAAGGCGCCGCGCAAGCCGAAGGCCGGCGCGCACTGACACACCGGCGGGCCGGCCCGCGCGACACGCGCCGGGCCGTATCGCCGCATCGAAGCTTCGATATCGCGGCAATTCCCGCTGCGTCAGCGCCGCTCCCGCGGCACGCCCTGACGGCGCCGCGCCCGCTCCCCGCCGCCCGCCTCTCCCGCCGCCACCGCGGCACCCGCCGCCGCGTCAACACCCGTTCCGTCGCCAACGCAGCCGTTTGTCGGTCAATTCGCCGCGTTCCGGCGCCTTTTTTCACGCGTCGTGCGCTTTGACGGTATGCTATTCGCCAGCCGCGCCGGCCCTGTCCGCTTCCGGGCCGCGCCCGCATCCCGTTACCCAGCAAAAAGCACAAGCCACGTGGGAGATCCTATGCACGTCAAGCTGTTCGCCGCGGCCGCGGTCGCCGCCGCACTCGCCGCCCCCGGCCTCGCCGCCGCCAAGCCGCTCACCGTCTGCACGGAATCGAGCCCGGACGGCTTCGACGTCGTGCAGTACAACTCGCTCGTCACGACCAACGCGTCGGCCGACGTGATCTTCAATACGCTCGTGTCGTACGACGAAGCCGCGAAGAAGGTCGTGCCCGCGCTCGCCGACAAATGGGACGCCAGCGCCGACGGCCTCACCTACACGTTCCACCTGCGTCCGAACGTCGCGTTCCAGACCACCGACACTTTCAAGCCCGGCCGCGCGCTCGATGCGGACGACGTCGTGTTCACGTTCTCGCGGATGCTCGACGATGCGAACCCGTGGCACAAGGTGGCCGGCGCGAGCGGCTTCCCGCACGCGCAGTCGATGGGCCTCGTGAAGCTCGTGAAGTCGGTCACGAAGGTCGACGACAGCACCGTGAAGTTCGTGCTGAACGAGCCGAACGCGACGTTCGTGCCGATCCTGACGATGGGCTTCGCGTCGATCTACTCGGCCGAATACGCGGACCAGTTGCTGAAGGCCGGCAAGCAGGCCGACCTGAACGCGAAGCCTGTCGGCACGGGCCCGTTCGTGCTGAAGAGCTACACGAAGGACGCGCTGATCCGCTATGACGTCAACCCGACGTACTGGGGCACGAAGCCGAAGGTCGACCGGCTGATCTATGCGATCACGCCCGACCCGTCGGTACGCCTGCAGAAGGTGAAGGCCGGCGAATGCCAGATCGCGCTGTCGCCGAAGCCGCAGGACGTGCTCGCCGCGAAGGGCGAAAGCGCGCTGAAGGTCGTGCAGACGCCCGCGTTCATGACCGCGTTCGTCGCGCTGAACACGCAGAAAAAGCCGCTCGACAACGACAAGGTGCGCGAGGCGCTGAACCTCGCGTTCGACCGCGCGACCTACCTGAAGGTCGTGTTCGACAACACCGCGACGGCCGCGAACAACCCGTATCCGCCGAACACGTGGAGCTACGCGAAGGACGTCTCGCCGTATGCGTACGATCCCGCGAAGGCGAAGCAACTGCTCGCGCAGGCCGGCTTCCCGAACGGCTTCTCGACGACGATCTGGACGCGCCCGACCGGCAGCGTGCTGAACCCGAACCCGAAGGTCGGCGCGGAGCTGCTGCAGGCCGACCTCGCGAAGATCGGCGTGAAGGCGGAAGTGAAGGTGATCGAATGGGGCGAGCTGATCAAGCAGGCGAAGCTCGGCCAGCATGACATGCTGTTCATGGGCTGGGCCGGCGACAACGGCGATCCGGACAACTACCTGTCGCCGCTGTTCAGCTGCAACGCGGTGAAATCGGGCATCAACTTCGCGCGCTTCTGCGACGCGCAGCTCGACAAGCTGATCGCCGACGGCAAGTCGACCGCCGACCAGGCCAAGCGCGCGAAGCTGTACGAAGCGGCGCAGAAGATCATCCACGACCAGGCGCTGTGGATCCCGCTCGGCTACCCGACCGCGGCCGCGCTCACGCGCACGAACGTGAGCGGCTATCACGTGAGCCCGTTCGGACGACAGAACTTCACGACGGTCTCCGTGCAGTAAGCACGCGTGGCGCGCAAGCGACGGCGTGCGCGCCCGTCGCTTGCGGCCCGCGTGCGGCGCTTGCTACACTCCGCGCCTATTCCTCATACCGGACGCCAGCCAAAGTGAACAACTAAGCCTTCCCAAAATGTTTTCGCCGTCGTGCCACGCACGCCGCGCGAAGGTCTTCACGCATTTTCGGAGGTGCTTATGGCTGCTGCCACGCCGACCGGCGCGCTCGTCGCGCTTCATCACGTTTCCTTTCGCTTCGACGACGGCGTCACGCTGTTCGATTCGCTCGACCTTTCCATCGACCGCACGCCGACCGGCATCGTCGGCCGCAACGGCATCGGCAAGAGCCTGCTCGCGCAGCTGATCGCGGGCCGCCGCGCGCCGAGCTCGGGCACGATCGACCGGCACACGCCGGTCGTCTACGTCGCGCAGCAGCACGACGATGCGTCGGCCGGACCGCGCACCGTCGCGCAAATCGCCGCGCTCGATGCGCCGCTCGGCGCGCTTGCGCGACTCGCCCACGGTCGCGCGGAGCCGCACGACTTCGACCTGATCGGCGAGCGCTGGAATCTCGCCGAGCAGCTGCGCGCGGCACTCGACGCGGCCGGCCTGCACGACGTGCAGCCCGCCACGCCCGCGCAGGCGCTGAGCGGCGGCCAGCTCGCGCGCGTCGCGCTGATCGGCGCGTTGCTGTCCGGCGCCGGCCTGCTCGTGCTCGACGAACCGACCAACCATCTCGACGCGCCCGGCCGCGCGTGGCTGCGCGCGGCGCTCGACGGCTGGCGCGGCGGTCTCGTCATCGTGAGCCACGACCGCGCGCTGCTCGCCGGCGTGCAGCGCATCGTCGAACTGACGCCGCACGGCGCGCGCTCGTACGGCGGCAACTACGCGCTCTACCGCGCGCAGCGCGACGCGGAACAGGATGCCGCGCACGCAGCACTCGATCATGCGCGCAGCGAGCGCGGGCGCGTCAGGCGCAGGCTCGAACAGGAACACGACACGATCCAGCGCCACGCGGCCGGCTCGCTGCGCGACGCAAAGACGGCCAACCTGTCGTCGATGGCGAAACAGAGCCGCAAGGGTGCGGCGCGCCACATCATGGGGCAGGTTCGGCGTCGTCAGGACACGTTCAAGGCGACGCTCGACGAACGCGTGCAGCAAGCCGCCGCGCGCGTCGAAGCCGATGCGCCCGTGCTCGTGTCGCTGCCGGGCACCGAGGTCAGCGCGCGGCGCCAGCTGTTCACGCTCGAACACGCGCGACTGCCGTGGCGCGTCGCGGGCGACGCCGAAACGATCACGTGGTCGGCGAGCGGCGCCGTGCGCATCGCGCTGACGGGGCCGAACGGCTGCGGCAAATCGACGTTGCTGCGGATGCTCGCGGGCGAGCTCGCGCCACGTTCAGGCGCATGCGCGACGCATGTGAGCGCCGCGTATCTCGACCAGCGGCTCGCGCTGCTCGATCCCGAGCGCTCGATCGTCGAGCAGTTGGGGCTGCTCGATACGCCGCTCGCCGAAGGCGACCTGCGCAGCCGTCTCGCGCTGTTGCAGCTCGACGCGGCGCGCGCGACGCAGCCGGCGCGGCAACTGAGCGGCGGCGAACGGCTGAAGGCCGCGCTCGCATGCGCGTTGTGGCGCGGCACGCCCGCGCAACTGCTGCTGCTCGACGAGCCGACCAATCACCTCGATCTGGAATCGGTGCGCGCGATCGAAGCCGCCCTCGCCGGCTTCCCGGGCGCGATCGTGGTCGCGTCGCACGACACCGCATTTCTCGCGGCGCTCGCACCGACGCACACGATGCAATGGCATCACGACGGGTGGCGTTACGAACCCGTCGTGTGAGGACAACGAAGCGGTATCAGCGGGCGGTGCGGAACCGCAGCACGCCGTCGTCGCCCTGCTCGCGCACGAGTTCGCCCGCGAGCCACAGCAGGTTCAGGTGCGCGAGCGCCTCGCCGAGCGCGAACGTCATCTGGTGGATATCGAGCTCGCGGCGGCGGAACATGATCGGCACGATGTCGGCCGCGCTCGTCGGCTGCGCCGCGCACGCGACGCGCACTTCGTCGAGCCGCGCGTCGTGGTGCGCGCGCAGTTGCGCGATGCGCGTGCGCACGCCGCGGAACGGCTTGCCGTGCGACGGCAGCACGAGCGTGTCGGGCGCCATCGTCTCGTAGCGGCCGAGCGACTGCAGGTACAGCGCGAGCGGGTTCGCTTCCGGCTCGAGATCGAACACCGACACGTTGGTCGAGATGCGCGGCAGCACCATGTCGCCGGAGATCAGCACGCCGTCCGCTTCGCTGTGCAGCGCGCAATGTTCAGGCGAATGGCCGAAGCCGGTGACGACACGCCATGTGCGCGTGCCGATCGTCACCGCGTCGCCTTCACGCAGGCGCCGGTAGCGCGGCGGCACGGCCGGCACGAGATCCGAGTAGTAGTTGCGGCGGTTGCGCAGCTTGTCGAGCGCGGCGGGATCGGTCAGCCCGTGGCGCGCGAAGTGATCGGCGGCCGCCGCGCCGCCCGCGTTCGAGCCGTTGCCGGCCGCCATCAGGCAGCCGAACATGTACTCGCCGAGCGTCATCCACAGCCGCACGTTCCAGCGGCCCCGGTCGCCGCCTTCGCACAGCCAGTTCGCGAGCCCGAAGTGATCGGGGTGGCAGTGCGTGACGAGCACGCGCAGCACCGGCAGGCCGTCGAGATGCGTGTCGAAGATCTGTTCCCAGTGCGTACGGATCGCGTCTGACGAGATCCCGCAATCGACGATCGTCCAGCCGGCCTGCCCGTCGATCTCGTCGCGCAGCAGCCACAGGTTGATGTGGTCGAGCGAGAACGGCAGCGGCATGCGCAGCCAGCGCACGCCGGGCGCGACCTCGAACGTGTCGCCCGCGGCAGGCAGCGTGTCGGCGAAGGGATAGTCGAGTTGGTGTTCCAGTGCGTTCATCGGTGGGGCGTCTCGTCGTTATCGGTGCGAATGCGCGCCGGCGGCAGGCCGCGGCGGGCGATCCGTCGATTCTATCGCCGTCGCGCGGAACGCGTGCCCGGCGGCAGCCGGCCCGTCAAAAAAAGTTCGTGTCAGAATCGGTTCCGTACCCGTATCTTTACGCGAAGATGCACCGAACGGCCCCCAACGGCGAATAACGCGCCGATTGACGACCGCCGGTGCGTCCCCGCTAAAGTCATTGAAACGCCGACTTGGGCGCTAAAATGGCGAGTGCTTACAGCCCCTCCCGAACGAGCCTGCACGCAATGAATCACTTCCCCAAACTGCTGTCTTCGCAGATCGGTTTCGACGTCGCGCAGACGATGCTCGAAAACTTCGACCGCCACTACCGGATCTTCCGCGAAGCGGCCGTCGAGGCGAAGACGCTGTACGAGCGCGCCGACTGGCACGGGCTGCAGCGGCTCGCGCGCGAGCGGATCACGTCGTACGACGAACGCGTGCAGGAATGCGTCGAGTGGCTGGAAGACGAATACGACGCGGAGAACATCGACGACGAGGTCTGGCAGCAAATCAAGCTGCACTACATCGGCCTGCTTACGTCGCACCGCCAGCCCGAGTGCGCGGAAACGTTCTTCAATTCGGTGTGCTGCAAGATCCTGCACCGCTCGTATTTCAGCAACGATTTCATCTTCGTGCGCCCGGCGATCTCGACCGAATATCTCGAGAACGACGAGCCGGCCGCGAAACCGACCTACCGTGCGTACTATCCGGGCACCGACGGGCTCGCGGTCACGCTCGAGCGCATCGTCACGAACTTCCAGCTCGAACCGGCGTTCGAGGATCTCACGCGCGACATCGCGTGCGTGATGCAGGCGATCGACGACGAATTCGGCCGCTTCGACGAAGCGCCGAATTTCCAGATCCACGTGCTGTCGTCGCTGTTCTTCCGCAACAAGAGCGCGTACATCGTCGGCCGCATCATCAACGCCGACCGCGTGCTGCCGTTCGCGGTGCCGATCCGCCACGTGCGCCCGGGCCTGCTCGCGCTCGACACCGTGCTGCTGCGCCGCGACCTGCTGCAGATCATCTTCAGCTTCTCGCACTCGTATTTCCTCGTCGACATGGGCGTGCCGTCCGCGTACGTCGACTTCCTGTGCACGATCATGCCCGGCAAGCCGAAGGCGGAAATCTACACGTCGGTCGGCCTGCAGAAGCAGGGCAAGAACCTGTTCTACCGCGACCTGCTGCACCACCTGTCGCATTCGAGCGACCGCTTCATCATCGCGCCCGGGATCAAGGGCCTCGTGATGCTCGTGTTCACGCTGCCGTCGTTCCCGTACGTGTTCAAGATCATCAAGGATCACTTCCCGCCGCCGAAGGAAACGACGCGCGCGCAGATCATGGAGAAGTACCAGCTCGTGAAGCGCCACGACCGCCTCGGGCGGATGGCCGACACGCTCGAGTATTCGAGCGTCGCGCTGCCGCTCGCGCGGCTCGACCACGCGCTGGTGCGCGAGCTGGAGAAGGAAGTGCCGTCGCTGCTCGAATACGAGGACGACAATCTCGTGATCAAGCACCTGTATATCGAGCGCCGGATGACGCCGCTCAACCTGTACCTGCAGAACGGCACCGACGCGGACATCGAGCACGGCGTGAAGGAATACGGCAACGCGGTGAAGGAGCTGATGAAGGCGAACATCTTCCCCGGCGACATGCTGTACAAGAACTTCGGCGTCACGCGCCACGGCCGCGTCGTGTTCTACGACTACGACGAAATCGAGTACCTGACCGACTGCAACGTGCGCCGCGTGCCGCCGCCGCGCAACGAGGAAGACGAGCTGTCCGGCGAACCGTGGTATACCGTCGGCCCGCACGACATCTTTCCGGAGACCTACGGGCCGTTCCTGCTCGGCGACCCGCGCGTGCGTGGCGCCTTCATGCAGCATCACGCGGACTTTTTCGATCCCGCGCTGTGGCAGGCGAGCAAGGACAAGCTGCTGCAGGGCGAATTGCCTGATTTTTATCCGTACGACGCGGCGCTGCGCTTCAGCGCGCGCTACCCGGCGCGCTTCGGCGCGACGGACCAGAACGACGGCGAAGGCGACGCTCAGCGCGCCGCCTGACGCCGGTGACACCGAATCCGATATCGACCTGATTTCCGCACACGGAATCCACACCGATGAACACCCAAGACAACCCGCTTTCACACCTGTTCGACAACAACGACGCGTGGGTCAAACGCAAGCTCGCCGACGATCCCGAGTTCTTCACGCGCCTGGCCGACCAGCAGGCGCCCGAATATCTGTGGATCGGCTGCTCGGATTCGCGCGTGCCCGCGAACCAGATCATCGGCCTGCCGCCGGGCGAAGTGTTCGTGCACCGTAACATCGCGAACGTCGTCGTGCACAGCGACCTGAACTGCCTGTCGGTGATCCAGTTCGCGGTCGACATCCTGCGCGTGAAGCACATCATGGTCGTCGGCCACTACGGCTGCTCGGGCGTGAACGCGGCGCTGCACAACCGCCGCGTCGGCCTCGCGGACAACTGGCTGCATCACGTGCAGGACGTGCGCGAGCGCCACGCGGCGCTGCTCGACGAATGGCCGGTGGGCGAAGCGCGTTATCGCCGCCTGATCGAACTGAATTCGATCGAGCAGGTCGTCAACGTGTGCCGCACGACGATCGTCAACGACGCGTGGGCGCGCGGCCAGTCGCTCACCGTGCACGGGCTCGTGTACGGCGTGCACGACGGCCGGATGCGCAACCTCGGGATGGCCGTGTCGAGCTTCGACGCGCTCGACGAAACCTACAAGCGCTGCGTTGCCGCGCTCACCGCACGCGGCCAGCATGCGCCCGACAACGACATGGTCGTCGCCGATGCCGCGCAAATGAACGAAGTCGCGCAGGCGGTGGTCGATACGCTGAAGCCGTGCGGGGACGCGGAGTAAGCACGCGTTCCGTGTCTGCGGCGACGCAACGGCAACCTGCATCGAACTGACCTGACGCCGTCACCACGGCACTGCAAAGGAGCGACGGGCATGAAAACCGTACTGATCGTCGGCGCATCGCGCGGCCTCGGCCGCGAATTCGTCCGGCAATACCGGCGCGACGGCTGGAACGTGATCGCCACCGCGCGCGACGAAGCGTCGCTCACCGAACTGCACGCGCTCGGCGCGCAAGCGCATGCGCTCGACATCGCGCAGCCGGAGCAGATCGCGGCGCTCGGCTGGAAGCTCGACGGCGAGCGGCTCGATGCGGCCGTGCTCGTGTCGGGCGTCTACGGGCCGCGCACCGAAGGCGTCGAGACGATCACCGCCGAGGATTTCGACGCGGTGATGCACACGAACGTGCGCGGGCCGATGCAGTTGCTGCCGATCCTGCTGCCGCTCGTCGAGGATGCGCGCGGTGTGCTGGCCGTCGTGTCGAGCCGGATGGGCAGCATCGCCGAGGCGACCGGCACCACCGGCTGGCTGTATCGCGCGAGCAAGGCCGCGCTGAACGACGTGCTGCGCATCGCGTCGCTGCAGACGCGTCACGCCGCGTGCATCTCGCTCCATCCCGGCTGGGTGCGCACCGACATGGGCGGCGCGCAGGCCGCGATCGATCCGGAAACCAGCGTGACCGGCATGCGCCGCGTGATCGCCGAAGCCGGCGCGGACGTGTCGCAGGCCAACGGCCGTTTCTTCCAGTACGACGGCATCGAGCTGAGCTGGTGAGCCGAACCGACAACCCGGCGTCGTTAATTCCCGTTTCGCATGATTTTGACCCGACCTGACGCGTGCCCGTGCGGCGGCGCGTCCCCCGCTCCCGCCGGCAAAGCCCCGGCGCCCCGCTATGCGGCGTGCTGCGGCCGCTTCATCGACGGCGGCACAGCCGCGCCGACCGCGCTCGAGTTGATGCGCTCGCGGTACAGCGCGTACGTGCTCGGCGCGACCGACTACCTGCGCGCGACGTGGGCGGCGCGCACCTGCCCGCCCGATCTCGACACCGACCCCGAAGCGCCAGACGCGCCGCGCTGGCTCGGCCTCGCGGTGAAACGCCATGCGCCGCTCGACGAACGGCACGCGGAGGTTGAGTTCGTGGCCCGCTACAAGGTTGGCGGACGCGCTTACCGGCTCCACGAGACGAGCCGTTTCGAGCGCGACGAGCACGGTTTCTGGCGCTATGTCGACGGTGAAGTAAGTGAACGCTGACAAATAGTTGCTGTGTCAGACGCCGGGTAATTCCCGCATTGCACAACCCGAATTTGTCGGGCTACGATGACCTCGAATTGGTCATGTTGCATGGCAGGGCTTACGAATGGCGTTCAGCAAGGTATTGGTGGGATGGATGGCGGCCTGTGCGCTGTCGGCCGCTCAGGCCGGTACGCTGCCGAACGCGAATACGGGTGCCGGCACGGCAACCGGATCGCTCGCCCACGCCGAGCGCTTCGATTACAGCGACGCGAACCTGCCGCAGGTCGCGGCCGACCTCAACGAACAAATCCTCCGCATTCCGGCCGATGCTTCGGGCTCCGTCACGCTCGAAGCGACGCTCTTCAAGCCGGACGGCCCCGGCCCGTTCCCGCTCGTCGTCTTCAACCACGGCAAGAACACCGGCGATCTCCATCTGCAGCCGCGCAGCCGGCCGCTCGCGTTCGCGCGCGAATTCGTGCGCCGCGGTTATGCGGTGATCGCGCCGAACCGCCAGGGCTTCGCCGGCTCGGACGGCACCTACCAGCAGGAAGGCTGCAACGTCGGGAAGAACGGCCTCGCGCAGGCCGCCGACGTCGACGCGACGGTGCGCTACATGTCGCGCCAGTCTTACGTCGATACGTCGCGCATCGTCGTCGCCGGGACGTCGCACGGCGGCCTCGTGTCGGTCGCGTACGGCACCGAAGCCGCACCGGGCGTGCGCGGCATCATCAACTTCTCGGGCGGGCTGCGCCAGGACCTGTGCGACGGCTGGCAGCGCAACCTCGTCGACGCGTTCGACCAGTACGGCGCGCACACGGCCGTGCAGTCGCTGTGGCTGTACGGCGACAACGATTCGGTGTGGACGCCCGGGCTCGTCGCGCAAATGCACGACGCGTACGTGTCGCACGGCACGCAGGCCCAGTTCATCGATTTCGGCCGCTACAAGGACGACGCGCACCGGCTGATCGTCGATCGCGACGGCGTGCCGATCTGGTGGCCGGCCGTCAACGCGTTCCTCGCGAAACTGAACCTGCCGACCACGGTGCGGTATGCGGTCGCGAACCCGCACGAACCGAAAGCCACCGGCTATGCGGCCATCGATGCGGTCAACGCGGTGCCGTATGTCGACGAAGCCGGCCGCGACGGCTACCGCCGCTTCCTGAACCAGCATCCGAGCCGCGCGTTCGCGGTGTCGTCGGAAGGCGCATGGTCGTGGGCCGAAGGCGGCGACGA
Source organism: Burkholderia cepacia (assembly GCF_001039005.1). GTDB lineage: Bacteria > Pseudomonadota > Gammaproteobacteria > Burkholderiales > Burkholderiaceae > Burkholderia > Burkholderia theae. The sequence continues at coordinate 21,891 of NZ_LDWR01000088.1, read as the reverse complement.
CCCGATGGCGCTCGCGCTCGACAACTGCGCGAAGCAAGGCGCGGGCGCGTGCCGGCTGTATGCGGTCAACGACCGCGTCGTGTGGAACACGACGCAGACGGCCGACAATGGCGACGACAACACGCGCGACACCGCTACGCCTGCGCTGGCTTCGCGCTGACACTGACGCGCGGCGGGTAATACGCTACGCCCATTTCGCTGCCGTTCCTGCCTCCTGTCTCATTCCTCATTCTTCCGTGCGTGATCGCGTCGCGCGTCGCCGCCTGCGCGCTTGCGCCGTCTCGCTATCGCCTGCCATTTCGGCGGCCCGCTCCCGCGCCTGATTCCGCAGACCATTCCGCCGCCACCTTTCGTGCGTGGCATCGCGCCCCTTCGCCGTGCCCTTCGATCCCCGATTTTTCGCGATCGCGTCACATGCCGCCCCACGATTTTTTTCTGTTGGGGGGGCTCACTCGAACGTCGCCATCTGCCGTCATTTCCGGGCATCCGAACCGAATCGTTCCGAGCCGCTCCGATCTGCGCCGAACTCCCGCCCCGCAAGGCTTTACGGTGTTTGTAACCGCTAGTGCAACGTCGCGCGGAACACGCTAATCTCAGCGCGTTTTCGTATTCGCCGCGCGGCATCCCGTCGATGCCGCGCGGCTGTTTTAGCCTCCGGAGTTGCCTTGAGTACGCCAGCCACCGACGACTGGGTCGCGCGCAGCCTGCGCGCGGTCTGGCACCCCTGCACCCAGATGAAGCACCACGAGCGCCTGCCGCTCGTTCCCGTCGCGCGCGGTGCGGGCGTATGGCTGTACGACCGCGACGGCCGCCGCTACTTCGACGCGATCAGCTCGTGGTGGGTCAACCTGTTCGGTCATGCGAACCCGGACATCAACGCGGCGCTGAAGGACCAGCTCGACACGCTCGAGCACGCGATGCTCGCCGGTTGCACGCACGAGCCCGCGATCGAGCTCGCCGAACGGCTGCACGCGCTCACCGCGCGCACGCTCGGCCATGCGTTCTTCGCGTCGGACGGCGCGTCGGCCGTCGAGATCGCGCTGAAGATGAGCTTCCACGCGTGGCGCAACCGCGGCCGCGCGGGCAAGCAGGAATTCGTGTGCGTTGCGAACAGCTATCACGGCGAGACGATCGGCGCGCTCGGCGTGACCGACGTCGCGCTATTCAAGGACGCGTACGATCCGCTGATCCGCCATGCGCACGTCGTCGCGTCGCCCGATGCGCGCGGCGCGCTGCCGGGCGAGACGGCCGCCGACGTCGCGGGCCGCGCGCTCGCGGACGTGCGGCGCCTGTTCGTCGAACGCGGCGACCGGATCGCCGCGCTGATCGTCGAGCCGCTGGTGCAGTGCGCGGCCGGCATGGCGATGCACGATCCGTCGTACGTGCGCGGCCTGCGCGCGCTGTGTGACGAATTCGGCGTGCACCTGATCGCCGACGAGATCGCGGTCGGCTGCGGCCGTACCGGCACCTTCTTCGCGTGCGAGCAGGCCGGTGTCTGGCCCGATTTCATGTGCCTGTCGAAAGGCATCAGCGGCGGCTACCTGCCGCTGTCGCTCGTGCTCACGCGCGACGACGTGTTCGCGGCGTTCTATGACGACGACACGACGCGCGGCTTCCTGCACTCGCATTCGTACACCGGTAACCCGCTCGCGTGCCGCGCGGCGGTCGCGACGCTCGACCTGTTCACGCGCGACGACGTGCTCGCGGCAAATGCCCGCAAGTCGGCCGCGATGCGCGCCGCGCTCGCGCCGCTCGACACGCACCCGCAAGTGCGCCACCTGCGCGAGCGCGGCACGCTGTTCGCTTTCGACGTCGCGCTCGACGGCGACGCGGCGCGCGGCTTCTCGCGGCGCTTCTTCGAACACGCGCTCGAACGCGAGCTGCTGCTGCGCCCGATCGGCACGACCGTGTACCTGATGCCGCCGTACGTGATGAGCGACGACGACATCGCATGGCTCGCGCAGCGCACGCGCGACACGCTCGACGCAACGCTCGCGGAGGTTGCACGATGAGCCTGCTCGATACCCTGCAGCGCGGCCTCGCCGATCTCGACGCGCAAGGGCTGCGCCGCGTGCGCCGCATCGCCGATACCGCGTGCGACGCCCGCATGACCGTCGACGGCCGCGAGATCGTCGGCTTCGCGAGCAACGACTACCTCGGCCTCGCCGCGCATCCAGCGCTCGTCGCCGCATTCGGCGAAGGTGCGCAGCGCTATGGTTCCGGCAGCGGCGGCTCGCACCTGCTCGGCGGCCATTCGCGCGCGCACGCGACGCTCGAGGACGAACTCGCGGGCTTCGCGGGCGGCTTCTCCGACGCGCCGCGCGCGCTGTACTTCAGCACCGGCTACATGGCGAACCTCGCGGCGATGACGGCGCTGACCGGTAAAGGCGCGACGATCTTCTCCGACGCGCTGAACCACGCATCGCTGATCGACGGCATGCGGCTGTCGCGCGCGAACGTGCAGGTCTATCCGCATGCGGACACGGCCGCGCTCGGCGCGCTGCTCGATGCGTCGGATGCCGAAACGAAGCTGATCGTCAGCGATACCGTATTCAGCATGGACGGCGACCTCGCGCCGCTCGCCGAACTCGTCGCGCTGGCCGAACGCCACGGCGCCTGGCTCGTCGTCGACGATGCGCACGGCTTCGGCGTGCTCGGCCCGCAGGGCCGCGGCGCGCTCGCGGCCGCCGCGCTGCGTTCGCCGAATCTCGTCTACGTCGGCACGCTCGGCAAGGCGGCCGGCGTCGCGGGCGCCTTCGTCATCGCGCACGAGACCGTGATCGAATGGCTGATCCAGCGCGCGCGCAGCTACATCTTCACGACGGCCGCGCCGCCCGCCGTCGCGCATGCGGTATCGGCCAGCCTGAAGGTGATCGCGGGCGACGAAGGCGACGCGCGACGCGCGCATCTCGCCGCGCTGATCGAGCGCACCCGCGCGCTGCTGCGCAACACGCGCTGGCAGCCGGTCGATTCGCACACGGCCGTGCAGCCGCTCGTGATCGGCAGCAACGACGCGACGCTCGCGGCGATGCGCGCGCTCGACGCACACGGCCTGTGGGTGCCCGCGATCCGGCCGCCGACGGTGCCGGCCGGCACGTCGCGGCTGCGCGTGTCGCTGTCGGCCGCGCATTCGTTCGACGATCTCGCGCGGCTCGAAGCCGCGTTGATCGAAGCGAGCGAGGCAGCAAGATGAACCACCCCCACGCTCACTTGCTTTGCATGGGACCGGAGTACGCGCTAAAGCGCTACTCCGGATCGACACGTTCGCTGCCCCCCGAGGGAGCTGCAGCCGTCCACGGCCGGCTTTGCAAAGCCGGCCGGCTGCGCGGGCGCGGAGCGATGCTCCGCGAATTCCCCGCTACGCCCCTTGGGGCGGCCCGGCGGGAGACTGCAGCATGACCGCCCCGCTCTCGCTCTTCGTCACCGGCACCGACACCGAAATCGGCAAGACCTTCGTATCGGCCGCGATGCTGCACGGCTTTGCGCGGCTCGGCCTGCGCGCGGCCGCACTGAAGCCCGTCGCGGCCGGCGCGTACGAGCGCGACGGCGTCTGGCGCAACGAGGATGCCGACCAGCTCGACGCGGCCGCTAACGTCGTGCTGCCGCCCGAACTGCGCACGCCGTTCCTGCTGAAAGCGCCGGCTGCACCGCACATCGTCGCCGCGCAGGAAGGCGTGACGCTCGACATCGATACGATCGTCGCGTGCCATCGCGAGGCGCTGACGCGCGCGGACATCGTCGTCGTCGAAGGCGCCGGCGGCTTTCGCGTGCCGCTCACCGACACGCGCGACATGGCCGACCTCGCGGTCGCGCTCGGCGTGCCGGTCGTGATGGTGGTCGGCGTGCGGCTCGGCTGCATCAGCCACGCGCTGCTGACGGCCGACGCGATTCGCCAACGCGGCCTCACGCTCGCCGGCTGGGTCGCGAACCACGTCGACCCGGCGATGTCGTTCCCGGACGAGAACGTCGCGACACTGCACGACTGGCTCGCGCGCGAGCACCGCGCGCCGCTGATCGGCCGCATTCCGTACATGGCGCCGGCCGCGCCCGAATCCGCCGCGGCGATGCTCGACATCGACGCGCTCGTCGAGTCGCTGCGCGCCGCGCAGCGTTGACCCAACCGAATCCCCACTCCCGCCCAGGACAGGAAAACGAAATGACCCAAGCCCAGACCGCCGCCGTGCAACCCGACGCGATTCCCGTGGCCGCACCGGCCCCGCAGCGCTGGCGCGTCGCCGACGTCGTCGCGCTGTTCGCGCTGCCGTTCAACGACCTGATCTTCCGCGCGCAACAGGTGCATCGCGAGCACTTCGACGCGAACGCGGTGCAGTTGTCGACGCTGCTGTCGATCAAGACGGGCGGCTGCGAGGAAGATTGCGGCTACTGCTCGCAGTCGTCGCATCACGACACGGGCCTGAAGGCCGAGAAGCTGATGGACGTCGACACGGTGCTCGACGCCGCGCGCGCGGCGAAGGCGAACGGCGCGAGCCGCTTCTGCATGGGCGCCGCGTGGCGCAACCCGAAGGAGCGCCACATGCCGGCGCTGACCGAGATGGTGCGCGGCGTGAAGGAGCTCGGCCTCGAGACCTGCATGACGCTCGGCATGCTCGAGGACGAACAGGCGCAGCAGCTCGCCAACGCCGGCCTCGACTACTACAACCACAACCTCGACACGTCGCCGGAGTTCTACGGCCAGGTGATCTCGACGCGTACGTACCAGGACCGCCTCGACACGCTCGACCGCGTGCGCGACGCAGGCATCAACGTGTGCTGCGGCGGCATCATCGGGATGGGCGAGTCGCGCCGCGAGCGCGCCGGCCTGATCTCGCAGCTCGCGAACCTGAACCCGTATCCGGAATCGGTGCCGATCAACAACCTCGTTGCGATCGAAGGCACGCCGCTCGAAGGCACCGCGCCGCTCGACCCGTTCGAGTTCGTGCGCACGATCGCGGTCGCGCGCATCACGATGCCGAAGGCCGTCGTGCGCCTGTCGGCCGGCCGCGAACAGCTCGACGACGCGATGCAGGCGATGTGCTTCCTCGCGGGCGCGAACTCGATGTTCTACGGCGACCAGTTGCTGACGACGAGCAACCCGCAGACGCAGCGCGACCGCGCGCTGTTCGAGCGCCTCGGCATCCGCGCGAGCCAGGCCGACGCGCTGTCGGAAAACGCGTAAGCGGCAGCAGCGCGTACCAACGAAAAAACCGGGGCATGCCCCGGTTTTTTTTCACCCGCACGTGCCGCTCAGGCCGTGCCGCCCAGCGCCCGCGGCTCCATGAACGTGTGGCGGAAATAGTCGCGCACCGCATGCATCGCGGGACTCAGCTCGATGTTCTTGCGCCATGCGAGGCCCACGCTCATCGGCGGCACCGGATCGCGCAGCACGATCGTCTCGATGCGCCGCCCCTCCAGCGACCACGGGCGATACACCATGTCGGACAGGATCGCGACGCCGCTGCCGTTCGCGACCATGCTGCGCACGGCCTCGACCGACGACGTGCGCAGGATCACGTTCGGCCGGTACGGCGTCTCGTTCCAGTAGCGCAGCGCCGTCTGTCCGGCCTCGTCCACCGTCAGCATCACGAACGGCTCGCGCGCGACCTCGGCGAACGTGACGCTCTCGCGCTTGAGCAGCGGATGATGCGCGCCGACCCACAGCCTGCGCACCGAATGGATCACGGGCTCCAGCACGAGCGCCGGGTTCGACACGTTCGACGTCAGCAGCACGGCCATGTCGTAGCGACCCGCGATCAATCCCTCCTCGATCGACTCGCGGTTCAGCTCGTGCAGGTGGATCGTCAGCCGCGGATAAAGCGTGTTCAGCCGCAGCACGTGATGCGGCAGGAAGTAGCCGAGCACCGTGTAGCTCGCGGCGATCGCGAGCGTGCCCGTCAGCGTGCTTTCGAGGTTCGGGATCCGCATCGCTTCATCGACCGACGACAGGATCGTGTACGCGTGATTGAGAAAGCGCCGCCCGGTGTCGGTGAGCGTCACGCCCGCCGACGTGCGCAGGAACAGCTGCGTGCCGAGACTGTCCTCCAGCTCCCTGATCGCGCTCGTCACGGCCGACTGCGAGATCGTGAGCTGGATCGCCGCCTGCGAAATCTGTCCGAGCTCGGCGGTCGCGACGAAGTACTTGAGCTGTCTGAGGGTCAGGGCCATGTGGAGTGGAAACCGAAGAGGGCGCGACAAACATCATATCAACCGTTCCGCCGAAGACAATCCGGTGCCGGCGAAGCATGCCGCTCCCAGTTCCGGCGGCGCTGTGCGGCCGATTCGGGGGGTATCTGAAAAATCGATACCTTCGCATACAAAAATAGAACTATTTTGACGCACCCCGCGCGGCTAACCTCCTTTCAACACGGTTTCGCGCTGCGCCGCCGCGCACGCGAACCGGAGAACCTGGAGGAACGAACCGTATGAGGAAGCACAGCGTCGACCTGAATTCCGACATGGGCGAAGGCTTCGGCCCGTGGACGATCGGCGATGGCGTCGACGAGCAGATCATGCCGCTCATCAGCTCGGCGAACATCGCCACCGGCTTTCATGCCGGCGATCCGAACATCATGGCGCGCACGGTGCAACTCGCGCGCGACGCCGGCGTCGGTATCGGCGCGCATCCCGGCTTTCGCGACCTCGTCGGCTTCGGCCGCCGCACGATCGCCGAAACGCCGCAAGCGCTCGTCAACGACACCCTGTACCAGCTCGGTGCGCTGCGCGAGTTCGCGCGCCTGAACGGCGTGAGCCTGCAGCACGTGAAACCGCACGGCGCACTCTACATGCACGCGGCGGCCAACGAGGCATTCTCGCGGTTGCTGATCGAGACGCTGCAGCGCGTCGATCCCGGCCTGTGGCTGTACTGCATGGAAGCGTCGGTCACCTACCGCATCGCCGCCGAATACGGTCAGCCGGTGATCCGCGAGTTCTACGCGGATCGCGACTACGACCGCAGCGGCTCGATCGTGTTCACGCGCCGCGTCGGCCGCCTCGACCCGCACCAGGTCGCCGACAAGGTGCTGCGCGCCTGCATCGACGGCAAGGTGCGCACGATCGACGGCGACGACATCGACATCGATTTCGATTCGGTCTGCATCCACAGCGACACGCCGGGTGCGCTCGACCTCGTGCGCGAAACGCGCCACGCGCTGCTCCGGGAAGGCATCCGGACCGCCGGCCCGCAGCCGCTCGCCGCGCATCACTGATACCGATTCAAGGAGACACAAGATGGCACTGCACGATATCGTCAGCCCGCTGCCGGGTACCTTCTACCGGCGCCCGTCGCCCGACGCGGACTACTACGTCGCGGTCGATGCGACGGTCGCCACCGGCGCTGTCGTCGGCCTCGTCGAAGTGATGAAACAGTTCACGGAGATCGAAGCCGAGCTGGCCGGCCGCGTCGCGGAGCTGCTCGTCGAGGACGGCGAGCCGGTCGACGCGGGCCAGGTGCTGATGCGAATCGAGGGGTGACGCGATGAATCCGGCAATCTCCTCCGGCACGTTCTATCGCCCGTCGCGGATCCGAACCGTACTGGTCGCGAACCGCGGCGAAATCGCGGTGCGCGTGATTCGCGCGGCACGCGAGCTCGGCATGCGCGCGGTCGCCGTGGTCAGCGACGCGGACCGCGACAGCCTCGCCGCGCGCATGGCCGACGAAGCGATCCACATCGGCCCGTCGCACGCGGCGAAGAGCTACCTGAATCCCGCCGCGATCCTCGACGCCGCGCGGCAATGCGGTGCGGACGCGATCCATCCGGGCTACGGCTTCCTGTCGGAGAACGCCGCATTCGCCGCCCAGGTCGAGGCGGCCGGGCTGATCTTCGTCGGCCCGGATTCGCAGGTGATCGCGACGATGGGCGACAAGGCGCGCGCCCGCGACACCGCGCGGCGTGCGAACGTGCCGACGGTGCCCGGCAGCGACGGCGTCGTGCAGTCGCTCGACGAAGCGCGGGAAGTCGCCGCGCGCATCGGCTACCCGATCATGATCAAGGCGGCGGCGGGCGGCGGCGGGCGCGGCATCCGCGTCGCGCACGACGCCGTGCAGCTCGACGCCGAACTGCCGCTCGCGCAGCGCGAGGCGCAGGCCGCGTTCGGCGACGGCGGCGTCTATCTCGAACGCTTCATCGCGCGCGCCCGGCACATCGAGGTGCAGGTGCTCGGCGACGGGCATGACGTCGTCCACCTGTTCGAGCGCGAATGTTCGCTGCAGCGCCGCCGCCAGAAGATCCTCGAGGAAGCGCCGTCGCCGTCGCTCGCACCGGCGCAGCGCAACGCACTGTGCACATCGGCGACGCGCCTTGCGCGCGAAGTCGGCTATCGCAGCGCGGGCACGCTCGAATACCTGTTCGACGACGCACGCGGCGAGTTCTACTTCATCGAGATGAACACGCGCATCCAGGTCGAGCATCCGGTGACCGAGGCGATCACCGGCATCGATCTCGTGCGCGAGACGCTGCGCATCGCCGACGGCGAACCGCTGCGCTTCGCGCAGCAGGACATCGCGATGCGCGGCGCGGCGCTCGAATGCCGGATCAACGCAGAGGACCCGCTGCAGGATTTCCGCCCGAATCCCGGCCGGATCGATGCACTGGAGTGGCCGACCGGCCCCGGCGTGCGCGTCGATTCGCTGCTCTATCCGGGCTACGTCGTGCCGCCGTTCTACGATTCGCTGCTCGCGAAGCTGATCGTGCACGACGAGAGCCGCGCGGCCGCGCTGCAACGGCTCGCACGCGCGCTCGGCGAACTGCGCGTCGGCGGCGTGAAGACCACCGCGCCGCTGCACGTGGCGCTGCTCGCGGACGACGACGTGCGCGCCGGACGCTACCACACGAATTTTCTCGAAGCGTGGATGCCGCAGTGGCGCGAAGCCGCGACGGACGCCGCGCGCGAGCCTGCAACCGAGGACGCCATGCGCGTCGGGGAGGCCCTGTGACGACCCGCTATACGTTCGGCGGCGACGAGTTCGTGTTCGTCGAAATCGGCGAAGCCATGTCGCTCGACGCGTTCTTCAAGGGCACGGCAATCACGCGCGAGTTGCAACGGCGCGCGGTGCCGGGCATCACCGAGATCTGTCCGGCGAACGCGTCTTACCAGGTGCGCTACGACCCGGACGTGATCGATCCCGACGCGCTCGTCGCGCTGCTGAAGACGATCGAGGCCGACGTCGGCGAAGCATCGCTCGAACTCGACACGCGCATCGTCGAAATACCCGTGCTCTACAACGATCCGTGGACGCATGAAACGCTGATGCGGTTTCGCGAGCGCCACCAGGATCCGTCGTCAACCGATCTCGAATATGCGGCGCGCATCAACGGCAAGCAAAGCGTCGACGAATTCATCGCCGCGCATTCGGGCTCGCCATGGTTCGTGTCGATGGTCGGCTTCGTCGCGGGCCTGCCGTTCATGTACCAGATGGTCGAGCGCGCGCGCCAGCTCGAAGTGCCGAAATACCTGCGGCCGCGCACCGACACGCCGAAGCTCACCGTCGGCCACGGCGGCTGTTTCGGCTGCATCTATTCGGTGCGCGGCGCGGGCGGCTACCAGATGTTCGGCGTGACGCCGGCGCCGATCTTCGATCCCGCGCAGCGGCTCGACTACCTGCACGATTTCATGGTGTTCTTCCGGCCCGGCGACATCGTGAAGTTCACGCCGATCGACCGCGCGGCGTACGACGCCGCCGTCGCGGCGGTCGATGCCGGCACCTTCTCCCTGCGCGTGCGCCCCGTGAAGTTCTCGCTCGACGCATTCCTGCGCGATCCCGACGCGTACAACCGCTCTCTCGTCGAGGTGCTGCATGCAAGCTGACGCGCACAACGTGATCGAGGTCGTGAAACCCGGCCTCGCGACATCGGTCCAGGACACGGGCCGGCAAGGCTATTACCACGTCGGCATTCCGCCGTCGGGCGCGCTCGACCAGTACGCGTCGCGCGCGGCGAACCTGCTCGTCGGCAATCCCGAACAGGCGGCCGTGCTCGAATGCACGCTGCTCGGCCCCGAGCTGATGTTCCATGTCGACGCGCTGATCGCCGTCACCGGCGCCGAGATGACGCCGAAGATCGACGGCGTCGGGCAGCGCTGCAACGTCGCGCTGCGGATCCGCGCCGGCAGCGTGCTGTCGTTCCACTACGTGAAGGGCGGCGCGCGCGCGTACCTCGCCGTCGCGGGCGGCATCGACGTGCCGGTCGTGCTCGGCAGCCGTTCGACGTATGCGCTCGGCGCGATCGGCGGCCATGCGGGCCGGCGTCTGCAGAAAGGCGACCGGCTGCCGATCGGCGCCGCGCACGGCACCCACCGCGAGGGGCGCGAACTGCCGGCGGCCGTGAGTCGGCCGCTCGACAGCCAGGTCGAGCTGCGCGTGCTGCCGGGCCTGTACCACTACCGGCTCACCGACGCATCGGCGCAGACGTTCTTCGACGACGAATGGACGGTCGCGCCCGAAGCGGATCGCATCGGCTACCGCTACAGGAACGGCCGCCCGCTGCAGTTCCGGCCGCGCGAGCAACCGTTCGGCGCGGGCGCCGATCCGTCGAACATCGTCGACGCGTGCTACCCGATCGGCTCGATCCAGGTGCCGGCCGGACTCGAGCCGATCATCCTGCATCGCGATGCGGTGTCGGGCGGCGGCTATGCGACGATCGGCACGGTCATCAGCGCCGACATGGACCTGATCGGCCAGATGCAGCCGAACCACCGCGCGCGCTTCATACGCGTGACGATGGCCGATGCGCTCGCGGCGCGCCGCGAATACCAGCGACGCCTCGCGCTGCTGCGCGCCGTGCTGCGGGACTGAGCGCCGCGCGCCCGGCCGTCGCGCCGGGCGCTGTTTGCGGCCGCACGCCGCCTGCGCTTCACGCGCTCCGCTTTTCGCTATCCGTTTCCCGCCCGCGCGGCCACGCGCCGCGCGGCGGGGACGCTTGCGCGTTTTTTCTGCCGGACCGGTTGCCCGCCCGACGTCGGGGCAGCCCTGCGGATCGCATGTGCCGCGGCCGAGACGTCGTTCGCAATTTTGCTCATCGAGGAGCACGATCATGGCCAACCTGGCTCAGGCACGCACCGACGAGGATCTCGACCTGTCGACGCTCGCCATTCCCGATCACGCGCGCATGCCGCCCTTTTCGCTGACGATGGCGTGGTGGGCCGTGTGCAGCGCGGTGTTCTACATCGTCGTCGGCGCGACGCTCGCGCTCACCTACGGTGCGCGCAACGCGCTGATCGGGATGGCGCTGTCGGTCGTGTCGTACGGCGTCGTCAATTCGATCATCAGCCGCTACGCGATCCGCACCGGCCTGTCGGTCGCGCTGTTCTCGCGCGTGCTGTTCGGCAGCGCGGGCGCGGCACTCGCGACGCTGATCTTCTTCGCGACGGCGATCTACTACGCGGTATTCGAAGGCTCGGTGATCGCGGTCGCCGCGCACCACCAGTTTCCGGCGCTCGACTACAAGTGGGCCGCGCTGATCGTCGTTTGCTACAGCGTGCCGCTCGTGTTCGGCAGCGTGCAGCACTGGCTCGACAAGTTCAACGGCGTGCTGCTGCCGTTCTACCTGCTTGGGCTGCTCGCGGCCGTCGGGCTCGCGACGGCCGAGTACGGCTACCACGCCGCGTGGCTCGATTTCGGCCCCGCCGGCGGTGCACCGGCCGGCGGCTGGTGGCACTGCTTCGTCTACTACATGGGCGTGTGGGTGCTGATGATGTTCACGTTCGACTATGCGCGTTTCGGGCGCAAGGAAGACGCCGACTATCATGGCCGCTTCAACTTCGGGATGCCGTTCTATCTCGTCACGTTCCTCGTCAACGGCGCGGCCGGCATTTATCTCGTCAGTACGATTCCGGGGCTCGGTACGCTATCCGAAGTGTCGGTCGTGCTCGCGCTGCTGAAGCTGATGGGGCTGTGGGGGCTGCTGTTCGTGTGGGTCACGCAATCGCGCATCAACACCGCGAACTACTACCTCGCGACCGTCAACATGCAGGCGTTCTTCCTGAAAGTGGCCGGCCTGCGCGCGCCGAAATTCGTCTGGGCGCTCGTGGTCGGCGCGGTCGTCTATGCGCTGATGATGGCAGACATCTTCTCCCGGATCCTGCAGGCGCTCGCGTACCAGGGCATCTTCGTCGTCGCGTGGGTCGGCGTCGCGCTCGCGCACATCCTGTCGGCGCGTTACGGGCAGCTCGTCGGCGACGACGTCGAATGCCGCGACGCGCATGTGCCGACGTTCAACCCGGGCGGGCTGACCGCGTGGTTCTCCGGCGCGTTCGCGGGACTCGCGCTGAACCAGGCAACGGGGTTCGCCGCGTCACTGTCGGCGCCTGCGACTTTCGTCGTGTCGTGGGCGGTCTATCGCACGTTGCTGGGCACCGCGAAACGAACCTGGTTCGTGCGCAATACGTGACGGTGAAGACGTAGCGCCAACGTGCGCCGCCGCGTGTCACCCGATCGTCTGCACCGCGTTGCCCTGCGCGTCGCGGATCACGGTCTTCTCGACACGCCAGCGCACGCCGTCGAGCCCGTCGACCGCATACTCGCCGGCGCGCGGCTGCAGCGTGCGCGCCAGTGCGTGGACGGTCGCGTCGGTGAGCTGCAGCGTCAGCGTGCCGTCCTCGTCGGTCACGCCGTTCGCGTCGCCGCGCACGAACCGCACCGCGCCGTCGTGACCGACCAGCCGGAACGGCCGGTCGAACGGCAGCCGCAACGGCAACAGCATGACGAGTTCGTCGACCTGCCGTGCGCCGACGGTAATCTCGACGACCGGCGCGCGCAGCAGCCGCTTGCGCGTTTCCCAGCCCAGCACGTCGGTGAACAGGTAGCCGCTCGCCGAGCCGTCGCGCTGCGTGCCGGCGTCGACCTGCGCACGCACGTCCGCGCGCTCGAGCAGCGACGCGCGGACGAGATCGGTCACCCACAGCGGCAGGTGCGGCAGCAGCGTGTCGAGCAGCGCGCGCGTGCGCCAGCGCTTCGCGGCACGCTCCTCGTCGAGCGTCAGCCCGACGATCTGCAGGAACGCCAGGCGGCCGTGCGGCGTGTCGATCGCCGGCAGTTCCGGATCGAACGCGAAGCCCATCGAACAGAGCGCCGTGTCGGTGTCGAGCGCGATCGGGCCATTGGCCGTCATCCAGTGGCCGTCGTCGAATGCGTTGCCGCTCTGGAACACGTAGCGTGCGAGGTTCTGCAGGAAGCTGAACGCCCAGCGCGGCGGCGCTTCATCGCCGGCATCGCAGGCGACGCGAATCGTCAGCTCGAACCCGAAGCCGCTGACGGCCGGATCGTCGGACTCCTTCGCATACAGCTCGCTCAACCCGTACGTGACGAAATGCCAGTGCGGCACGGGTTCCGCGCGCTTCCACACGCTGATCCCGTCGAGCGGATCGGGGCCACCGAGCCGCCACTTGATCAGCGTGCCGTAGTGCTTCGGCTCCTGGCCCGGATAGAGGCGCGCGAGCGCACCGTCGATCGCTTCCCAGCCCGGCGCGCCGTCATCGTCCGCGCCGCCCTGCGTGTCGTGTGTTGCGTCCGTCATGCGGCCCTCTCTCCCGGGTGGTGTCTTTGCGTGTCGGGCACGCGCGTGCGGCGGCCGTGCGCGTTACACGCGTGTCACACGTGCGACGCCGCGCCGTCGAGCGCCGCGCGCACCCTTTCGACGAGTTGCACGTCGACGCCCGCCAGCACCTCGCCGCGCGGCCGCACGCCCGAGCCGAAATGCACCGCGCGCACACCGGTGGCGCGGACAAAATCGCCGACTGCGTCGACCGTGAGCCCCGAGCCGGCAAGCACCGTGCACGTCGAGCCTTCGGCCTGCCGCACCATCCGCGCAATCGTCGCGGCCGCGTCGAGCACCGACGGATGGCCGCCCGACGTCAGCACCGACGTGACGGCCGGCACGCGCAGCAGCGCGTCGAATGCGGCGTTGAGGTCGCGCGATACGTCGAACGCACGGTGGAACGTCAGCGCGCGGCCATCCGCGGCGGCCGCGATGCGGGCCAGCGCGCCGAGATCGATGTCGCCGCGCGCGTCGAGCGCGCCGAACACGACGCCGTTCGCGCCGGCCGCTACGGCCGCGCGCACGTCGCGCTCGATCACGCGCAGATCGTCGGCGTCGTAGACGAACGACCGGCTGTGCGGGCGCACGATCACGTTGACGGGAATCGGCACGGCGGCCACGACGGCCTCGATCAGGCCGACGCTCGGCGTCAGCCCGCCTTCGGTGATCGCGGTCACGAGTTCGAGGCGGTCGGCGCCCGCGCGGGCGGCGGCTTTCGCATCGCCGACGGTCGTGGCGATCACCTCGAGGAGGACGGAGGAAGCAGCGTTTCGGTTCATCGGCGGCTCGCGATTCGTCAGGACAATTCGCGCATCCTAGCCGAGCGGCGTGACGGGCGCCAGCGTACCGGGCGCCGCGCGCGTCAGCCGCGCCGCACGAGCCACATGCCGGCCAGCGCGGACAGGGCCGTCACCACGGCGCCCGGCGCGAACCGGAACATCCGAGCGTTCAGGTCGAGGCCCTGCTGCTGCATCACGTCGACGATCCCGGGCGCCAGCATGAACGACGCCCAGCCCATCATCCCGAGCGCGGTGGTCGCGGTGGCGATGAGCAGCGCAATGCCCGCGCCCCGCGCGCGCGGCCGGAACGCACCGGCGAATGCACCCGCGGCGAAAAGCACGGCCGAAAACGCGAACAGCGCGGCGACGAATCCGGACATCATGCCCGTATGGCCGACCCGCATGAACGCGCCCATCTGCGCGGTAATCACGCACATGCCCGCGATCGTGAACAGCACGATCGCCAGCGCATTGCGCACGACGCTCATGCGAGCGACTGGCGGAAATACGCGGTCGCCGGGCGCCGGAACAGCAGGTAGATGAACAGCGCGAACAGCAGGAAGCCGGGAATCAGCACCGCGAACATCGACGCCGGCATGTTGACGAACGAGAACGCGAAACCGAACCCGGACGTCGCGATGTAAGCCTTGCGCGACCACTCGCGGCCCTTGAGGATCGCGATGCCGATCACGACGTTCGCGGCTTCGATGATCACGCTGACGCCGAGCGTCGCCCAGACGGGCAGCAGGTAGTGCGACAGCAGCGCCTGGGTGGTCGGCATGCCGATCGAGAACGGCGTATAGACGCACGTGATCGCGTTGGTCACGATGATGATCCACGCGAGGATGGTCAGCGAAATCGGTCTTTTCATTGTGTTGTCCTTTTATTCGCCGCCATGGTGGCCCCCGGGACGGCGCGATCGCGGTCACGACGGCCGCGATCGGGCCATTCTCGGGGAAGCGCGCGGCGAATGCAACGGCCGGCCCGCGCCGGGGCGTTCCGGTCGCCAGGATCGCCGCACGCACCGCAGGCGGCGCTAACCGGCGTCCGCTTCGTCGTCGGCCCAGTCGATATCGCCGCACAGCACGCGCTGCGCATCGCCGACGCGCACCGCCACCGACAGCGTCACGCACGGCTGCGCCTCGTTGATCGACAGGTACGGCCGCGTGACCTGCACGCGCCCCGGTTCGGCGATTGCCGAGCGGAAATACGGCCGGCGCAGCCAGTTCGCGCCCTGCGCGTCCGCGAGCGGCGAGAAGCGCGCCTCGCTCAGCGCGCGATCGGCGCGCAGCACGACGTTGCGGCCCGACTGCCGGCCGTGCGCGTCGAGCAGGAAGCAGCGCGCGGCCGCGTCGAGCGCGAGAAAATTCCAGCACACTTCGTCGAGCGGCTCGCCGGACGCCAGACGCTCGGCCGCGCGCTCGAACGCGCGCAGGTACGGCGCGAGCCGCTGCGCATCGCGCCGCTCGCGCACTTCGGTCTGCTGACGAAAGCGCTCGGTCAGCTCGCCGATGCAGCCCGTCGCGGCCGCACTGTCGGGCAGCCCGGGCGCCGGGCGGCCGAAGTAGTAGCCCTGCACGAAATCGGCCTCGCACGACAGCGCGATCTGCGCCTCGTGCTCGGTCTCGATCCCTTCGACGAGCACGAGCTTGCCGGCCTCGTGCAGCAGCGTCACGAGCCCGTGCAGGATCGCGGTGAGCCCCGTGCGGTGCGCCGCGTGCGACAGCATGATCCGGTCGAGCTTCACGATGTCCGGGTTCAGTTGCCAGATCCGTTCGAGGTTCGAGTGGCCCGCGCCGAAATCGTCGAGCGCGATCAGGAAGCCATGCGTGCGGAATTCGCGCACGGCCTCGGCGAGCCGCTCGACGTCGTCCGCGCGCTGTTCGAGCACTTCGAGCACGATGCGGCGCGGCGGCATGCCGAGCCGCTTCAGGTTCGCGAGCAGCGCGGCCGCCTGGAACGGATCGGTGAGCACGCCCGGATGGACGTTGAGAAACAGCCACTCGCGCTCGGCGCCGAGCAGCGCGAAGTTCTCGAGATGCAGCGCCTGCGCGAGCCGGTCGAGCTGCAGCAGCTCGCCCTGGCGCGCGGCTTCGCCGAACACGTCGAGCGGCGACACGGCGCGGTCGAGCGCATCGTGTGCGCGCAACAACGCCTCGTAGCCGACCGCACGCTGGTGCGACAGGCTGAATATCGGCTGGAACACGGTCGTGAGCGTCAGGTCGCGATGTTGCGTCGCCAGACGTTCGAGGCCGGAGCTCATCTCCCGCTCGAACCGGTACGGCGACGCGGCGGCCGGACGCTCCTGTTGCACGATCGTCATGCGTTCCTCCTGGTGATGCCCTTGAACGCGGCCGCCGACGAAACGGACGGCGCGTGCAATGTCATGGTTGGACCCTCGGTTGCCCGGTCGATGCCGGACGGCTGACCTGCATCAAGCAAGCTCCGTGCAAGGTGCGTTCAGCCCATATGCCGTGCGGGCGCGCCGGACTGCCGCACCACCGTGGCGCGCGTCCGATGCACCATTTTCGTGCGCACGCACCGACCGCTCGAACGCACCCGTCACGCCGGCACGCTACACTCCGTACGATCGTTTCATTCCCCGTATTCGCCGTATCGATGGAAATCGTCTTCACCGTCCTGATCCTGCTGCTGACCGTCGCGCTGTCCGGCGCCGTCACGCGCCTGCTGCCGTTGCAACTGCCGCTACCGCTGATGCAGATCGTGTTCGGCGCGATGCTCGCGTGGCCGAAGCTGAACCTGCACGTCGCGTTCGATCCCGAAATCTTCATGCTGCTGTTCATTCCGCCGCTGCTGTTCGCGGACGGCTGGCGGATTCCGAAACGCGAGCTGTACCTGCAGCGCCGCGCGATCCTGATGCTCGCATTCGGGCTCGTGTTCATGACGGTACTCGCAGTGGGCTACTTCGCGCATTGGCTGATTCCCGAGTTGCCGCTGCCGATCGCGTTCGCGCTCGCGGCCGTGCTGTCGCCGACCGACGCGGTCGCGCTGGCGGGCATCGCCGGCAAGGGACGGATCCCGCCGCAGCTGATGCACATCCTCGAAGGCGAGGCGCTGATGAACGACGCGTCGGGCCTCGTCGCGCTGAAGTTCGCGATCGCGGCCGCGCTGACGGGCATGTTCTCGCTGCGGGCCGCGTCGGTCACGTTCGTGATCGTCGCCGCCGGCGGGCTCGCGACGGGCGCGATCGTGTCGTGGGTGTTCAGCGCGCTGTCGACGCGCTTCCTGAACGCCGAGCAGGAAGGCGATCCGGCCCCCGGCATCGTGATGACGCTGCTCGTGCCGTTCGCGGCCTACCTGTTCGCCGAGCATCTCGACCTGTCGGGCGTGCTGGCGGCCGTGTCGGCCGGGATGATGATGAACTACACGAGCTTCTCGCGCAAAAGCACCGTCGCGTCGCGCGTGCGTGCCGAAAGCACGTGGGCGATGATCGAGTTCGTGTTCAACGGCATGGTGTTCATCATGCTCGGGCTGCAGCTGCCGCACATCATCGGCCGCGCGCTCGTCGACGCGCACCATACGAGCGACGCGCTCGTCGGCCGGATGATCTTCAACGTGTGCGCGATGATGCTCGCGCTGTATGCGATCCGCTTCCTGTGGGTCTGGCTGCTGCGCTGGATCGCGAGCCGCCGCGCCGCGCGCCAGGGCCTCGCGGGCACGATGGCCGGCGTGCGCACGATCGCGGTGATGACGGTTGGCGGCGTGCGCGGCGCGGTCACGCTCGCCGGCGTGCTGTCGATCCCGGTCGCGCTCGCCGACGGTGCGCCGCTGCCGGGGCGCGACACGGCGATCTTCGTCGCGTCGGCCGTGATCCTCGGCTCGCTCGTCGTCGCGGTGATCGGCCTGCCGCTGCTGCTGCGCGGCGTGCGCTCGTCGCGCAACCCGCTCGCCGACGAGGAGCGCACCGCGCGCTCGGCGGCCGCGCAGGCTGCGATCCGCGCGATCGACTCGTCGCACGACGCGATCTCGGCCGATCTCGACGAATCGGGCGCCGCGCGCTGCGCGGACATCTCCGCGCGCGTGATGGACCAGTACCGCCGCCGGCTCGCCGCGCTCGCCGAGGACGGCCCCACGCCGCGCGCCGAAGCGAAGCAGAGCGAAACGATGGAACTGCAGATGCGGATCGCCGCGATCCGCGCGGAGCGCTCGGTGCTGTACCGGCTGCGCAGCGACAGCAAGATTTCCGACGAGACGCTGACGAAGCTGATCCGCGAGATCGACCTGTCGGAAACCGCGCTGTCGACGCGCAAGAAAGGCATTCTTTGACGGGCCGGCCGATACTCGCACACGGCCGCCCATAAAAAAGCGGCGACGCCGCAGCGTCGCCGTTTTCACCTCCGCCCGCGTTCGCGTTACTTCGCGACGACGACCGGGATCCCCTTCAGCATGCCGGCGCCCTTCATCTCGTCGAGCGCATGCTGCACGGCCGCGCTCGTCGCCGCGTCGATGCCGAGCTGCAGCGCGAGCTCGCGCTCGGTGCGCTTCACGCCGGCCAGGTTGCGCACCTTCACGTGACCGAAACCGCGCACGCGGGCATGCAGGTCGGCCAGCTGCGTGACTTGCACCGCATTGCCGGCCGTCATCGCGGCCAGCGCACGGGCGAGCGTCGTCTCGTAGTCGTCGGCGAGCGCGCGCTCCATCCTGCGCTCGACGGTGCGGCCGAACGGATCGAGCCACGTGCCGCGCAGGCTGCGCACGCGCGCCAGCATGCCGAACACCGGCCACATCCACTGGCCGAACACGCGCTTCTTCGGCGCACTGCCATCGCTGCCGGCCTTCGCGACCGTCGGCGGCGCAAGGTTGAACTTCACGCGATAAGCCTGCCCCGGCACGCCTTCGAACTGCGCTTCGAGCGCCGTGCGGAACGCGTCGTCCGTGTAAAGCCGCGCGACCTCGTATTCGTCCTTCACCGCGAGCAGCCGGTAGAACGTCGTCGCGACCGCGCGCGTCAGCGCGTCGTCGCCCTTCGCACGCGCCGCCGTCACGAGCGCACGATAGCGCTCGACGTAGCGCGCGCCGCCGTACGCGTCGAGACGCGTTTCGCGATCGGCGATCAGTTCTGCAAGCGTCTCCGGCGCGGCGTGCACGGCCACCGTGTGGCGCGCGTTCCACAACGCGTCGAGGCCCGCCGCGTCGCCAGCCGACATCCGGCCGATCGAGAACGCGAGCTTGTTCATCGGCACCGCGACGTTGTTCAGCTCGATCGCGCGCATCATCGCGGCGAGCGACACCGGCACGAGGCCGAGCTGCCACGCGTAGCCGAGCATCAGGATGTTCGCGCCGATCGAGTCGCCAAGGAATTTCGCGGCGAGCGCCTGCGCGTCGCAGCTCGACAGGTAGCCGTCGCCGGCCGCGTGATGCATCTTTTCGAGGAGCGCGTCCGCATGCAGGTTCGCGTCGGGGTTCTGCACGAACGACGCGTTCGGGATCCGGTGCGTGTTGACGACGATCCGCGAACGCTCGTGACGCACCGTCTGCAGCGCTTCGGCGCTCGCGCCGACGACCATGTCGCACGCGAGCAGCACGTCGGCCTGCTGCGTGTCGATGCGCACCTGGTTCAGCCATTGGTCGCTCGACGCGATCCGCACGAACGACAGCACCGAGCCGCCCTTCTGCGCGAAGCCCATGAAATCGAGCACCGATGCGCTCTTGCCTTCGAGGTGCGCGGCCATGCTGATCAGCGCGCCGACCGTCACGACGCCCGTGCCGCCGACGCCCGTCACGAGCATGTCGAACGGCGCCGCGTCGAGATGCGTCGCCGGCACCGGCAGCGCGTCGACGCGCGCGGCGAGCGCCGCTTCGTCAAATGCCGCGCCCGCGGCCTTCTTCAGCGCCGCGCCTTCGAGCGTCACGAAGCTCGGGCAGAAGCCGTTCACGCACGAATAGTCCTTGTTGCACGACGACTGGTCGATGCGGCGCTTGCGGCCGAGCGGCGTTTCGAGCGGCTCGACCGACAGGCAGTTCGACTGCACGCCGCAATCGCCGCAGCCTTCGCACACCGCGTCGTTGATGAACAGGCGCTTGTCCGGATCGGGGAATTCGCCTTTCTTGCGGCGGCGACGCTTCTCGGCCGCGCAGGTCTGGTCGTAGATCAGCACGGTGACGCCCGGCGTCTCGCGCAACTCGCGCTGCACGGCGTCGAGCTCGCTGCGGTGATGGAACGTCGTGCCCGTCGGGAACTGGCCGTGATGGCCATCGTACTTCTCCGGTTCGTCAGACACGACGACGAAGCGCGACACGCCTTCCGCCTCGACCTGCCGCGCGATCTGCGGCACCGAGATGCTGCCGTCGACCGGCTGGCCGCCCGTCATCGCGACCGCGTCGTTGTAGAGGATCTTGTACGTGATGTTCGCTTTCGCGGCGACCGCCTGGCGGATCGCGAGGATGCCCGAATGGAAGTAGGTGCCGTCGCCGAGGTTCTGGAACACGTGCTTCGTGTTCGTGAACATCGCGTGCGCGGCCCAGTCGACGCCCTCGCCGCCCATCTGGATCAGCCCCGTCGTGTCGCGCTCCATCCACGACGCCATGAAGTGGCAGCCGATGCCGGCCTGCGCGATCGAGCCTTCCGGCACCTTCGTCGACGTGTTGTGCGGGCAGCCCGAGCAGAAGTACGGCGTGCGCTTCACCGCGTCGGCCTCGTTCGACAAGATCTGCGGCGCGACGAGATCGACGACGCGTTCGCGGCGGTCGAGCGCCGGCTTGTGCCGCGCGAGCCATTCGGCGAACACGGGCAGGATGCGCGACGGGCGCAGCTCGCCCAGCTCGGACAGCAGGCAGGCGCCGACCGCGTCGTGCTTGCCGAGCACGCGCGGGCGCGCACCTTCCGTGCGGTTGTACAGGGTGTCCTTGATCTGCTGCTCGATGACCGGGCCCTTCTCCTCGATCACGAGCACTTCGGCCAGCCCGTCGACGAAGGTCTCGATGCGCGTCATCTCGAGCGGATACGACAGGCCGACCTTGTAGATCCGCACGCCGGCCGCGTCGAGATCGGCGACCGTCAGGTCGAGGCGGCGCAGCGCTTCCATCAGGTCGAGGTGCGCCTTGCCGCAGGTGACGATACCGACGTTCGCCTGCGCGCTCGGCGCGATCCACTTGTCGATGCTGTTGGTGCGCGCGAAATGGCGCACCGCGTCGAGCTTCGCGGCGAGGCGCGCCTCGATCGTGAGGCTCGGCAGGTCGGGCCAGCGGTTGTGCAGTCCGCCCGCCGGCGGCGTGAAGCCTGCCGGCGCCGGCCACTGCGTCTGCAGCGCGTCGAGGTCGACGGTCGAACCCGACTCGACCGTTTCCGAGATCGCCTTGAAGCCGACCCAGGCGCCCGAATGGCGCGACAGCGCCCAGCCGTACAGCCCGAATTCGAGCATGTCGGCGATGTTCGCCGGGTTCACGACCGGCATGTGCCACGCCATCATCGCGAAGTCGCTCTGGTGCGGCATCGACGACGACACGCAGCCATGATCGTCGCCCGCGACGACCAGCACGCCGCCGTGCGGCGACGAGCCGTACGCGTTGCCGTGCTTCAGCGCGTCGCCGGCGCGATCGACGCCCGGGCCCTTGCCGTACCACAT
>NZ_LDWR01000087.1 GCF_001039005.1 Burkholderia cepacia | reverse complement strand
TCGCCGACGACAGACCGGTCGAAGTCGAAGTCGACAGCGACGTAATCGAGCTATTCGCCGACGAGAGGCCCGTCGAAGCAGATGTCGACAAGCTGGTGATGCTCGAGGTCGTGGTGCTGGCTACCGCGTAAAGCTGGCTACCATTGATGGCGTCGGTACTACCTGCGCTGACGAGACCGGCCGCGACATTCTGGATGCGGCGCTCGGAGCCGACGGCGCCTACGCTCACGACACCAGCTGCCCCGTTCGCGCCTGCGTAGGGACCAAATGTCTGACCGCCGATTGTTGTGCTACTGACTGTACCAGTGCCCTGTGTCGCACCCGAAGCCGCACCTGTCGTGGTCGCGTTCGCGCCAAGCGCGACGGAACCCGCCACTGAAGCGTTCGCGGCGGCGCCAAGTGCGACCGCATTGGCTATATTGCCAACCTTGGCTCCATCTCCAACGGCAACAGAAGATGCGCCTCCCACTGATGCGCCGTGCCCCAACGCCGTCGCAGCAGTCGCCGAGGCTACCGATCCCGCACCGACCGCAGTACCGTTTGTGTTGTTCGCCGTACTTGACGCGCCGAGTGCCATTGACCCGGAGCTACCGCTCGCAGTCGATCCGTTCCCCAACGCCACCGCGTCGAATCCCGACGCAATGGTAGTCGCCGCAAACGACCCCGAATTGCCGAGTGCAATCGCTCCTTCACCTGTTGCCGTTGCTGCATTACCGACAGCGATCGCTCCATTCACGCCTGTCGCGTTCGCGCCCAGGCCAACGGCCACTGCGCTGTTTGTCGCGGTACTGGCACTGCCCAGTGCGACCGCACCCGTGCCGCTGGCCGAGTTGCCGCTCCCGACAGCAACCGCACCGGTGCCGGATGCGGTGTTATTTGCACCCGCCGCCACTGCGCCGGTACCCGTCGCAACGTTCGGATCGCCGATAGCGATCGCTCCGTTGCCGCTCGCAGTATTGGCCACACCGATCGACACTGCCTGCCCGCCGCTGGCCGACGCATTCTGACCAATCGCCACGGTACCGGCGGCACCCGCGCTCGCACCGTTGCCGATAGCCGTAGCTCCCGCCGCGTTAGCAATCGCACCGGTGCCCTGAGCAATTGAGTTGCCCCCAGTCGCTGAGGCTCCATTCCCGACAGCGATATCGTTGGTGATTGCCGTCGCGCCGCTAACACCAGCCACCGCATTGAAACCAGAGGCTATATCACCTGCACCATTGGAAATGGCCCCATATCCAAGCGCCATGCCATTCGCGCCCGTTGCCGAGGAGGTCGCGCCAAAAGCTATCGCACCCGTTGCACTCGACGTACTACTGGTGCCGATCGCCATTGCATTTGCGGAAGATGCAGTAGCGAGAGTCCCTAATGCGATGGATACGTTTCCGCTTGCTATGGTTTGATCGCCAAACGCGGTGGCTCCGCCCCCAGACGCGGTCGTCAGCGCGCCAAACGCGGTATCGTTAAACGATCCGGCATACGAAGAAGTCCCAAATGCAACTGAGTGAGATCCAGCGGCGATTGCGAGGTTGCCTACCGCTGCGGCCTGCGCACCAGAAGCCTTTGCGCCCTGCCCGACCGCGGTCGCTGCCCCACCCGACGCCGATGCGTTAGTCCCTGCTGCCAGGGCATTGACGCCTGTCGCGCCACTGTTGGCGTAGCCGCCCTGTTGCGTACCGTTGTCGTTGACGCTGAAGTAGTGCGTGCCTGCACCAGAGATTGCCTGAGCCACCTGATACAACTGGCTGCCGTTAACCGCGTCAGTCGACGTCGCCGAAACGTTGCCATCCGCCACACCCTGGATTTGCCTGTTGCCAACGGCAACAACACCGTTCGTGGGCCCCTGATTAACCGAGAACGTCTTACCGTTGACCACGGCGTTTGCTGTTGTCCAGTTCGTTGTGGCACTAACCGCACTTGCCGTCGAGCCTGCTCCAATCGCTACACTATTCGCAAGTGAAGCAGTGGCATTCTTGCCGAATGCGACGGTGCTTGTGTTCGTCGCAGCGGCCTCACTGCCAAGCGCAATCGAGTCCGAGCCAGTCGCCTGCGCACCTTGAGTTGTGTCACCCCCAATCGCGATTGCATTGGCCCCACTTGCAATGGTTGCGTTAGCCGCATTGCCGTTTCCGCCGAAGCCCAAGGCTACCGCCCCGTTTCCGGTAGCTTGCGAGCCAATACCCATTGCGGTGCTGCCCGTGCCAGAAGCCGTGTTATACAAACCGATTGCAGTCGCACCCGCACCCGAGGCCGAGTTGGCAATTCCAAGAGCGGTCGAACCCGCCAGTCCTGCAAGATTACTCATCCCTAGCGCGGTCGAACCCATTCCCAGCGCCTTGTTACCGCAACCACCTACAAACGAATTGAAGCCCCACGCAAGCGTGGCTTGCGAACCCGTAGCACTAACGCCGCCCCCGGAAAAGTCACCAGTGCCCGCATAGTTTATGGCGACGCCGTTGTCAGTTCCCGCGGTTGGGTAGAGCGCACCAGGATCAGTTGTCTGTGAGGTTGTTCCAAGCAACCATGCAGTATTTGCAGAATTCAGTGTTTTGCGTGTTGCGGTAAGAGACATGCAGTCGTCGTCACCGGTAAGGGCAACACCCTGGCCGGCGGCGCCGATGTAGCTGTTAGACAGCGTTCCGCTTGTCGAACCGGATCCACCAGTGAAATTTGAGCCCGTCGTGTTGCTGCCGCCATCGACGATGCCCGCCATCACATTTGGTACGCCCGACAAATAGAGAAATAAGGCTGCAACGGCAGTAGCGACGGCCGTTTGTCGCCGCGAATCGTCTACTGGCGCACCGGATACCGTGCACGATCTAGTTCCGCTTCGCTTCGATCTCGCCAATTCAGACGTGACGACAAATGCGCCAACGGCTTTGCACCAGATCACTTTAAAAATTTTGTTCATACCGCCTCCTGCCGAAACCCTGCCGGGATTACATTAAAAATAAATAACTTAATAGTCCTTAACACTTCATCGGCATCGACGATGCAGGAGAAGTCATTTTCCGCCGCCTTCAACGCAATTTCAGTCGCAGCCGGAACGTCCTTGCCGACCATCACTCCCACGTCTCCAACGCGATGCACGTGGCGCATCGGGGACAAGCACAACTCCGTTCGCCGGGCTGCGGTTGCCGATCCGGATACGCTCGTCCAAATTGCAGCCGCCGGACAAACCTATCCTGTCGCGTTCATCAACTATTTGTGGGGGCACCAGTTGGCAAAGTCGTCTGACGCATTCGTCTTATCGATCGAGAGCAAGTCCTGAAGGTCAATCAACGCGGCATCGTGTGCGTAAACTGACACGCTCCCCTTTCAGGGCAGCGGTAGAACTGCGTCCGACGTGTGGCCGGTAATCTTCACTCGCCGACATCGGGGTCAATGCGCTAATGCGCACCTCTTAGCAAAGGCATCCTAATGTCGCTTGCTCCCCAATAACGGCTTCATGTCAGCGAATCAACTGTCGATTACGAGCAAATCGGGGCGGGTGTCCGACACCTCGGTCCTCCGATTCGTCATCCTCGTTCGCCTCCGACCTGACAGCCTCCGCTCGCCTGCCGCTGACCATGCCCGAAACTGCATGTGATATCGCGGCCAAAGTTGTAGCAGTTCCTCACCCCGACACTCGCTGCACATCACTTGCCCCAACCGAAACAACTGAGTCACAAGACCTAGTTCGCTTTATACATAGCGAAGTGCTGCAGAGCAACTCCTGTTTATCCCTCGCATTGAAATGAATTGTCAAAATTGAGACTATTTAACAATTTTTAAGACTTTTCGCTCAGAAGATACTGAAAATTGGCCACAATTTGCGGAAATTTACGTATCCGGCAAAGCCGTTGGCATGCGGATTCCACACCCCAGCACACCACAGGCAATCCGATTTTCCTCATATAAATAGGTATGATGACCTTTTTATGCTCGGCTCGCTGACCGATGAAGTCCCACTCGGTACCCGGCACCCCACCCATTGGCATGCAGCGTGATGTCGCCCCGAATGGTCTTCATTTCGACAATCCGCTGAAATGGGCAGAAAGGATGGTCCACGGTATGCAGCCCGCCACGCGCGGGGGTGCCGTGCTGAGGTGACTTGGACGAAGGCCATGTCCAGATTTCGCGTCAACCTTAGGTAGCGCCCGCGAATGCGACCAGGCAGTCGAGCCGCAACGAGGCGGCACGGCCGCTTTAGGCCAGAAGATAATTCACTGGGAACCCGGGCTTGGTGTTCGTGGCTGGCGCGCTGCCGGAGTACTCGCGTTAGGTTCGCTGATGATGTCGCATCTACGTTGCGCGACGAAAATTCGGTCGCTGTCGAGGTAAATTGCTTCCAGCCAACTAGCGAAGTTGGCATGAAATGCCATGCGAAGACCGCAAATCTCTCTGCATCATGACGTGGACTGCTGCACAAGCGGCCAGCCCGCAGTGTTGGGGGCAGCCGCCAGTAGCAAGAATGTCGAAAGCGTTGGTGCGCTCACCCTGCTTCTATAGCTGCGGCGTATGAACACCGCCTGCAATGACTTCCGTCACCGCACGCTCCCCGGATTCGATGGCTCCGTCCATATAGCCAGTCCAGCAAGTTGCGCTCTCGGTACCCGCCCAGTGAATACGACCGCAAGGCTCGCGCAATGCAGGACCGTTCGTTATCAGCGTTCCAGGCGCCGTTATACCCACATACCCTCCCAGACTCCAGGGATCTGAAATCCAATCCTTGTCCACATAGCCGATCGGTGACGCGGCGTCTGGGCCAAAAAAGCGCTGAATCGACCGCACGGCCACTTGACGCCGCTCGTTGCTGGTAGCCTGCGCCATCTCTCGGCCGGCGTTCCCGGCGAAAAAGCCAACGAGAAATCCGCGACGGCTGCCGGGCGGCGTGGCGTCGGCAATGGGGCCAAACGTTGCGGTATCACTGATCGCCTCGCCCGACCACCCCTGCTCTCGCCAGAAAGGACGTTCGTAAGCAACCAGTGCCTTTATCACCGAACCCATCGGCATGCGGGCATGGAGCTGCATGCGCATCGCGGGCAACGGTGTCATGAAATCGATGCGCGCAGCAAGAGTGGGGGCAACTGCTACGATGAGACGCGATGCCCGCACCTCACCGCCCGCATGCCGGATCGTCACTTCGGACTCCGACTGCTCGATCGCGTATACGGGCGAATTCAACTTCAGCATGCCCGGTGGAAGGCGTTGGGCCAGACGCTCGGCCAGCTGGAAGGCACCACCGCGCACTTTCAAGCGCTGCGCCCCGTCGCCGCGAACTTCTACCTGTGTCTGTATCGTTCCGGCGGCTGCGACAAAGCTCAGAATACAGAGCAATGAAACTTCGTGTGGCTCACTGGTACTTAAGGCACGCGTGACGGTCTCCATTAACCTTCGGCCGCTGCGTGTATGCATCGTCTTTTGTATCCACTGGTCAACGGTCATTCGATCCCAGAGCGGTGCATTCGGGGCCTCCCATGGCGCCCGCGGATCGATCGTCTTCGCAGCGCGGTTAATACGCCGCATGGCACGATCCGTGTCCAGGAGGCCCATGACCGGCATGCGGGGAATGGTGCCACTGTAGCCTCGAACCTTACCCTCAATCTCCATTACCCTCCGACCGTCCGCATACTGCTCATAGAGCTCCAAATCGAGCTCTTTACACATCGCGACCGCTCGAGTTTGACCTATCCCGATCCACTGACCACCCAGATCAACGGATTCACCGCATAACGTACCGCCTTGGGTGCGGCCACCGACGCGATCTCGGGCTTCAAGCACGCACACACTATGACCGCGCTCAGCGAGTTGCTGCGCTGCGCGGAGCCCGGCGAGACCGGCGCCGATAATGCATACGTTGACTCGCTCTCTTCCGCTCATGACGAGGCCCTCGAAAGCTTCCACAAGATGATGTTCGCCGAATTGGACGCCGACATGAATACCCCGTTAAATTCTGTACTGCCCTGAAAGCCAAGCGACTTCTGCCACGACTTCGCTGGCAGGATCCGGCACTCGCTATGCGGTCGGCGATGAATCCGTCCTATCCACACAGAGTCATTATTTATATAAAACAAATTATAAGATATTCTTGTATATGTATTTATTCGCATTCCTATCTATGTTGGTTAAAAAATAATTCATTCTTTCTTCAAGGTACCGTCATATGGTCTGAACGACACGATCTTCGAAGTGCTGAAGCAACTACCAGCCGAAGACGAGCATCCGCGCGTCATTGTTAGTACGTCTAGAGTGAGTCGGAAAAGGCCGACAAAAAAGAGCCCGCTCCCAAATCTTCAGCAACAACGATCCTCTCCAACGTGCTTTCGTGGGCCGATTGCCGACAACCGACGACCAGAGAAGAACGGCAGGTCCTTCGCGCCGCCACCGTCCTCCTTGAGCTTCGTGCGCGATCGTGATCGTGATCCATGCTTTTGCCGCTGCAGCCCTCCCGACGATATCGCCGGCCGAATGCAGTTGCGACAAGAGGCAAATGATGGCCAGTTCGATAGAAGCCTCAGCAATCCCGCCGGTGCCATATAACATCATTGCCAGTATCGCCACCTCATCGAACGCGCCATTTTCAGACGCAACGCGCAATTGCGAGCAGTTGTAAGATCCGCGAATCCATCGCAAACCACAATCACATCACCGTGAACATCCGACGCCACGCTCTTCGACTAGAGACCTACAGCCGAAGGTTGCGTCACGGCTGCCAGCGAAACATCGCTGACCATTGCAGAGTCTACGAGCGCTGTCGCGACTGCTCCACGCAGGGACATACGTCGATCGATACCCTCCTTCCGATCCTCGCTCTCAATAAAAAGGTCATACGACCTATTTGTGTTATACATTGACAACATTTTGTACAGCAACTCTCGTTTACCCGCCTCCGAAGGAAGATAGCGCGCATAAGCTTCATCGTGATTTGTCCGCGCATAAATCTATGAAAATCAATTACATGCCGGCTTTTGTTCGCTTCAAAACCATCTTGGACTCGATCGGATTTTAGGTAGCAACCAGCTCGCCTCAAAATCGAAGGCATCACACATATAGGTTGGAAGACCTGTCATAAATCAGTCCTGCCGACGCTGAGCCCGAATGTCTGCGGCCGATATCGGCAGCGCCACCGAGTGGGCCCGTGCGCCGACAACTGGATTCAACCGGTGGGCGATGGCGTCGCTGATCGAACCGATCGGGAAATGACGGTAGTATCCCCAGCCTCCCTGCGGTCCAGTTGCATACTGCTCACGCGCGCGACTGTGGACATCGAGCAGAAGGAGGCGGGCGTTTGGCTCGCGAATCCATTGCAGTGATTTTTTATTGTGCATCGCAGCAATATTCCGCTCGCCGACCGCTACAAGGCGAGTCCATCCAGCACGATGAGACGCCATTGCGGGCTTGCACGCGGTTGATTAGACGACCCATAATGTCACTCCACAACCGTAATGACGGTGTTGCCCTCGCCAACACCCCGGAAGACAAATCGATGTCGTCGAAAACCATAAACCGCGACCTGCATGACAAGGCTGGT
Source organism: Burkholderia cepacia (assembly GCF_001039005.1). Classification (GTDB taxonomy): domain Bacteria; phylum Pseudomonadota; class Gammaproteobacteria; order Burkholderiales; family Burkholderiaceae; genus Burkholderia; species Burkholderia theae. Next base: position 25,609 of record NZ_LDWR01000087.1, on the reverse strand, counting down.
GGAAATGATCACGTCGATCCGCAGACGAACGCGTTTCCATCACTGCTTCTCGGGGACAACCCGCGCCCGTTGACCGAACGCGGGCGTCAGACGATTGGTCGCATCCTGACGAACGCGATCGAGATTTTCGTCACGGATGGGTATGGCGAGTTGAGTATGAGGAAGGTCGCGACGAAGACCGGACTGTCGCTGTCGAATCTGCAACATTACTTTCCGTCCCGCGAGGACCTCTTAGCAACGATCATCAACGTAACGCTCGCCAACTATGCGGGTTCGTACGACGATCTTCGCGCCGACACAACGCTTACGCCCGAGGCACGCCTCGAGAAGCTGGTGCGGCTGCTGATCGAGGACAGCAAGCAATCGAAAACCCAAGGACTTTTCGTCAATCTGTTTGCACTGGCGCAATCGCAGGAATTCGCGCGCAAAACCATCGAAGAGGCGTACACGCTCCAGCGTCACATGGTTGCCGAGTTCGTGATGGCCATCAACCCTGCGCTGCCGCCCCCCGTGCTCGCGCGAAGATCGGCATTGATTACTGCCCAGATCGAGGGACTTGTCGTATTCATTCCTCAACGCAACCGCTTCCCATCGGACCTCAAAGGCCTGGAAGACGACGCTGTCAAAGCAGTCCTAGCGCTCGCGAAAATGCCGTAACCAAAGCCGGCCTTGCGACGGTTTCCTGTAGATCGCCGCACGTGTAGACGTACACAATTAGCGCTAGTTGCGTCCGCAAGAGCGCCAGCAAGTTCAATAATTCTCCTAGCAAAGGGTTCGGAGTCGGGCTGTTCGGTTGCTTATTATTGCCCGGAGTGTGGTATCGAAGTTGTCGGCTTTATGAAAATCGAATCCCGCATACTGTGAAGCGTACTTCAGTATTTTGCTGCCGGATCCACCATTCTTCTTCTATCGCGGTCTGTAAATGTCGGCTTCATTGAGCACGAGGCATCTGAAGCAAGACACAAGATAGCGCTGTTCGATTATCTGTTCGGACGGTGTCTGGATCTCCGTCAATCGAACGGCTTATACACTCCGATGTCGAGAGCAGATCCAAGGCGATGCTGCCACCGGAGGAAGCAATGACCCTGGCCCACAAAACTGTCCCGGTTGAAGTGAAGTGGGAAATTCCGGCGTGACGTTGTCATCAAGACCAGTTGGTCATGCTGTGAAGGAAGACCTTCACACCAGACTCAATGGTGAAGCGAGCATGATCGGACAGTTCCTTTCCTCGATCCCAGGTCAATGATCGCCACAACAGGGCAGGCACCACGAGTTGCAGCATTACGCGCGAGCTCTCGTGAGACCGTTGACGCGCTGCGGCCAATACGGCGCGCGATCTCACGCACTCCGACGCCTTCGGCTTTGAGTAATCCCATCTCTTCACGCTTGGCATCGTTGGGCGCGTTACAGCTTCGGCGATTGCCTCGGCGTCGAGCGTGTCGTTCTTGTTCGACTTCAGGTGGGGCTTGACGAATTGGGCCGCTATCAACTTGATGTCGTGGCCGAACGCGATCAGTTTCCGTGCCAACCAATGCAATCCCGGACAAGCTTCCATGCCCACGCGTGCGGGAGAAGCTGTTGCAAAGAACTGTAGCAACGCGCCGCGACGAAGCTTGATTCACTGGGTGGGCTGTCCATGCTTGTCGGCTCCGGCAATGTGAAATGTCGTCTTGCCCAGGTCGACGCTGTAGACGGCGCAGCTGTGAGGAACGATACGCATGATCATTCTCCGATGGTTTCAGGGGCTTCAGTATCCCCCTTGGGGGAGGGGCGGACCATCCTATCAGCGCCGAGGCCTTCTCGGCCCCGTGAACTGGTCACGGACTTGATGCAGCGTTTCTGCGCAAGCCAGCGACAGACCAGTGCGTTGTTGCAGCTGTCCCGCACGGTCTACCGTTACGAGTCGGTCACGCGTGCTCAAAGCGCGCTGGAGATGCGCATCAACGGGATCACGGAAGTGCAGGTGCATTACGGTACGCCCCGCCCCGCGGGTACGTGATGCTTCGCCGGGAAGGCTGACGAGACAACCATCAACACGTTGAACGCGTGTATCGGGAACTTGGGCTTTCGTTGCGCCACAAAAGACCTCGACGGAACAAGTCGGCCCGGAGCCGACAGCCGAAGCAGCCAGTGAGCGCAATCAACGAAATCTGGAGTATGGATTTCGTCGTTGATGCGCCGTTCAATGGCCGTCGCTTATGTACGCGCACGATCGTGGACAACTACACGCGGGAATGTCTGGCCATGGAAGTCGACGGCTCATTGCGTGGCGGGCACGTTGTCGCCGCACTGACCCGGCTTGCGTAGCATCGTCCGCTTCCCTGCCATATCAAGGCGGACAATGGTAGCGAATTCATTTCGAAGACGCTGGACAAATAGAATGGCGTCGAGATTGACTTCTCACGTCCTGGCAAACTGACCAACAATGCGAAGAATGAATCCTTCAACGGACGCTTATTGGGCTAGCCTCAGGTGAGAAAGATTAACGACTGGACGCCGATTATCGCCCCAAACGCTGCGCGGCACACGATCCGAGGTCGGATCCGGTCACGCAAACCGTTACCGCCGGCGAAACGCCGTTGGCTTATAGTGCGGAGTGCCCATTCAACGAGGAGAGCTGCAATGAAACTGCTGGCCAACGGTCCTTTTGAAGTGAAGCTGAATCCGGAATCCCTGAGTAGCGTCGCGGAAAACACCGGGCTCGGCCGCCTGTCACTGGACAAGCAATTTCACGGCGACCTGGAAGCCGTCAGCCACGGAGAGATGCTTGCGTTTCGAAGCAGTGTCCAGGGTTCGGCAGGCTACGTGGCAATGGAAACCGTGCAGGGTGTGCTCGGTGGGCGCCAGGGCAGCTTTGTCCTGCAACATAGCTCCACCATGACGCGCGGTCAGCCGAAGCAATCGATCACCGTCGTGCCCGATTCCGCGACGGGAGAATTGCTCGGGCTCTCCGGCTCGATGACCATCAATATCGACAACGGCCAGCATTCGTACAGCTTCGACTACGCGTTGCCTGAATCCCCGCAGTGAGCCGCGCACGCACGAGCGCCGCTGATTCCGTGTGACGCTGTTGACCCTATGCGATAACGCGTTCCAGCGTCACGCGACGACCTCTCCACGCAGTCGGAACTGCGCGACCGCCGCGCTCAGCCGCGAACCCTGTTCGTCGAGCGACAGCGCCGCGGCCGCCGCCTCCTCGACCAGCGCGGCATTGCGCTGCATCGTCTGCTCGATCTGGATCACCGCGGCATTCACCTGCTCGATGCCCGACGACTGCTCTTCGAATGCGTTGCTGGTTTCGCTCATGATTGCATTGACTCGCTCGACCGCGGCGACGAGTTCGGCCATCGCCGAGCCGGCCTGCGTGACAAGGCCGCTGCCGTCCGCGACGCGCCGCGTGGAATGGCCGATCAGGTCCTTGATTTCCTTCGCCGCGGCCGCGCTGCGCTGCGCGAGCCCGCGCACCTCGGTCGCGACCACCGCGAACCCGCGCCCCTGCTCGCCGGCACGCGCGGCTTCGACGGCAGCGTTCAACGCCAGGATGTTCGTCTGGAACGCGATGCTCTCGATCACGCCGACGATGCCGGAGATCCGCGCGGAGCTGCTGGAAATCTCGGACATCGTCTCGACGACGCGCTGCATTGCATCGCCGCCGCGCGACGCGATTCCGGCCGCGCCCTCGACGTACGTGCGTGCGTCGCGCGCGTTGTCGGCGTTCTGGCGCACGGCCGCCGTCAGTTGTTCGACGCTCGCCGCCGCCTGCTGCAGCGACACGGCCTGCTGCTCGGTGCGCGCGGACAGGTCGACGTTGCCGCTCGCGATCGTGCGGACGTCGACGACGATCGTCTCCGTGCTCGCACGCACCTGGTTCACCGTATCGACGAGGCCGTCCTGCATCCGCTTCAGCGCATGCAGTAGATAGGCCATCTCGTTTTTGCCCGGAATGACGACCGTCCCGGTCAGGTCGCCTTTCGAGATCTTGTCGAACTGGCCGACGGCGAGATTGATCGGCTCGATGATTGCCTTCGCGAGCATACGCTGAGCAAAGAAACCGACAACCAGCGCAAACACCGCGACCGCCGCCATCCCCCACACGATCCGGTGGAAATGGACGCCGGCCGCCTCGTAGCGGGCCTTTTCGCGCGCGACCTGGAACGATTCGAGCGCATCGATCGCATCCTGGTACGCGGCGAACAGCGCGGGCGGCGCCGTACGCTGCGTGTCGAGGAAGTTGAACGCGTCGTCACCGTCGAGCTGCGATAGCGCCTTCAGGAACACACGGTCCAGCAGCGCACGACGACGGCTCTGCAGCGTGTCGAACAGCGTCTGTTCATTGGCGTCGCGCGCGTGCAGGCGCGTGTAGGCGTCCAGTTCGTCGTTGCTCTGCTTGAGGAGCGTGTGGAGTTGCGCAATTCCCTCCTTGCCCGACTGGCCGGCGCTGATGATCTGCGCGACGTCGCTCATGCGTTCGCGCAGCACCAGCATCCGCTCGGAGCTGGTCTTCAGGTGCAGCAGCGACGCGGTGTCGTCGCGGTACATCGCCTCGAGCGACGCATTGCCCTCGTAGAGGGCCGCGATGCAGGCGCCGACCACCAGCACGAGCAGCACGGTATAACCGGCGATGGTCGCGATGAGTCCACCACGGATAGTGAGTTGTTTTCGCATGACGTTCCCTTGCGCTGGCCGGGCGCGGCCAGCAGCGGATGTGGACTACGGATCACGAAAGACGGGCGTCACGTCGCAACACGTGGCGCGAGGGCTGCGAACGGGTTAACGGCGGGCTGGACAGGAAGGTTTTACCTGCACGCGACGTGAATCTTGACGATTACGACAGATTTGACTGGCGGATGAGGCATGACGCTGAAGCGTGTGCTGTCGCGCGAAGCCTTGCCGGTGGCCCCACGGATGGATGTCGAACGACCGCGGACAGGAAACGAGGTGCCCGATGTGTCCCCTGCCCGGCAACGATCGGCTATCCGCCGTTGGCCAGCCTTGAACGGATCTCGTCAGCCGAGAGGTCGCGCTGGTGCGTGGCGATCTGCCACGTGTTTCCCCACGGATCTTGCACCATTGCCCGCCGGTCGCCGTAGGGCATGTCGGCTGGAATTTCGAGCGAGATCGCATTCGCCGAGATCGCACGCCGATAGGTCGAATCGGCGTCCTCGACATAGACGTACAGAAACGCCGGCATCGGTTCGCGCAGGCCGTCTCCGCCGCTGATCATCACGACGGAATCACCGATCCGGATTTCGGCAGGCAGCCCGGCGCGGAATTCGCCCTGTGCGTGAAATACCGTCCTGACGAACAGGATCAGGTTCTCCGGATCGCGCACGACGATTCGGGGCGTGACGGTATGCCATCCAGCGGGCTGAAACGTGGCCATGATGCGCAACCTCCGACGAGATATCCGGAGGTATTGTCCTCCGGGTGCCGATGGTCTGCAAAGGGGCGGCTGCGGCTACGCTCACTGATTGCGGCAATCGTTGGCGGACTGGTGCCCGTCGCGGCGTTTTTTTTGGCAACGTCGTTGCGAGTAGAGACCGGCGACATTCCGCTTTCGACCGGGAAAAGACCGGCAGACCACGGGTATGGAGAGAGGGTCGTGCCGGGAAAGTCGCCTGCATCGAGGAGTCGATGAGTTCACGGATCGATTCCGCGAACTCACGTACCCGTGATTTATTGCGTGGACATCTGCGACATATCGACGAACATCACTTCCCAGATATGGCCGTCGGGGTCTTCGAAGCTGCGGCCGTACATGAAGCCGAGATCCTGTTTGGCATTGACGTCCGCTTTGCCACCGTGCGCCCCGGCCGTTTCAGTCATCTTGTCCACGCTCTCGCGATCTTCCGCGCTGAGCGCCAGCATGACCTCGCTTTCGCGCCGGGCGTCGACGATCGGCTTCTTCGTGAAATGCGCCCATTTTCCGTGCGTCATCAGCATCACGAAGATCGTGTCCGACCACACCATGCAGGAACTCGTATCGTCGCTGAACTGCGGATTTCTGCTGGCACCGATGGCGGTATAGAACGCCGTCGCCTTCGGCAGGTCTTGCACCGGCAGGTTGATGAAGATTTGCCTGGACATATTTTTTCTCCTTTTAGTAGTGGTTGAGACAAAAATGCGACGCGGTGCCTTTCATGACCTTCAGAGGAGGTGCAGGCCGCCATCGCATTCCATGATGCTGCCGGTGGTGTAGCCGTTTCCGATCAGGTAGGCGATCGCCTGCGCGACATCGTCAGGCTGCCCGACGCGCCCCACCGGCAATTCGCTTGCATGCTGTTCGAAGAATGCCCGCCGGGCTGCGTCGGGCATGGCGTTCCACCACGCCGTCTCTACCACGCCGGGGGACACTGCGTTGACTCGGGTCGGCGCCAATTCGCGGGCAAGCACCGGCACCATCGCCTCGATCGCCGCATTGATCGCGGCCAGGCCGCTCGTGCCCGGGTTGGCGATCCGAGCGGAAATCGCGGTGACGAACGTTATGCTGCCGCCCTTGCGCAGGGTCGGCAGGACAGTCTGCGCGGCCTGTATATGAGGCCAGAATTTCGCATCGAAGCCACGACGCAACGAGGCCAGATCGAGATCCTTGAACGCGCCGGCGCCTTCGCCACCGCTCAATGCGATCACCAGATGGTCAATGGTCCCGATGCTCGTAAAGAAACGTTCCAGCTGATCACGCTGCGCGCCATCAAACGCTTCGACGCGCACGGATCCCTTGATCGATGCGGCCACTGTCTGCAGCTTGTCCGCATCACGTCCCGTGGCGATCACTTCGTAACCGGCGCCGGCCAGGCGCCTCACCGTAGCCAGTCCAATACCGGACGAGCCGCCTAGTACCACCACCTTGCCAGTGTCACTGTTCATTGCGCTCCCCTGTCTTCATGCGGCCGCTGTTGCGGCGGGCGGAGATAGCATGCATGCTAGGCGGGCCATTATTCCAATTGCTTATTGTGATGACATCCATCATCGAGAATGATCTTCGGCGATTCGATCTCAATCTGCTACTTGTCTTCCATGCACTCATGAAAGAGCGGCATGTCACGCGTGCAGCCGAGCGGCTGTTCCTTGGTCAGCCCGCCGTGAGCGGCGCACTGAAACGACTTCGCACTGCGTTCGGTGACGAGTTGTTCGTGCGGAGTCGTTCCGGAATGGAACCCACACCTCGCGCACTGGAGCTTTCCCGGCAGATCGACACGCTGCTGATTGGCCTTCATGAAAGCATGCGAGTCGGCCAGCCGTTCGATGCCCGAAATTCCGATCGAACATTCCGGGTCGGTGTTTCCGAAGCGATAGCGGTGACGCTGTTTCCTGCCTTGTTCAACAAGCTCGCCGTCGAAGCGCCGGGCGTGAAGCTCATCTCCCTGGATACGGACTGCCACCGTGTCTCCAGCATGTTCGAGCGCAACGAGATCGAGGTCGCATTCGGTGTGTTCAACGAATGCACTCCATGGCAACAGCAGTGCGCGCTATTGGACTGGCGCTTTGTATGCCTCCACAACCCGACGCTGATACGGACGCGAGGCGAAACCTTGAGCTTGCGCGAGTTTCTGGCGCATCCGCATGCGCTGACCTCGTTCAAAGGCGAACTGCGAGGATTCATCGACGAACGGCTGGAGGCGATGGGCAAGCAACGGCGCGTGATATTTTCCAATCCTCACTTTGCAACGCTGCCTTTCATTGCACGCGACAATCCCGTATTCGTCACGGTGCCCGACTACATCGCTCGCATCTGGAGCCGCAGTCTTGGGCTGCGCATCAGCACGTTGCCGTTCGATACGCCGACGCATCAGATTAGCGCACTGTGGAAGACTGCACATCAGGGCGACCGCGGCCTACGTTGGCTCATCGGATTGACCGAGCAGGTGGCGCGAGCGATTTGAGCGCTCGCATTGAGAAATGCTGGTCAACCGGCGCACCGGGCGACAATCGTCCAATTGCCAACCTTCGACAACCGCACGTGGATCGCTGACAATGCGGACTGCTCGCTCAGGAATCATCCCTCGGCAGCGGTGATGGCTCTGAGGGCGGCGCCTGATTTTTTTGGATATATCGATTACTTCATGAAGCGCGTTCTCGTTCCCCTGATTCTTTCCCTGTTCGCCTCGGTGGCATACGCCGGACTCGACGTCACGGCATACAGTGGATTGAAACGTGTCGAATTTCCTACCCTGTCATCGGATGGGGAGCCACAAGGAAAAAATCAAGTCATTCTGTCTCCCGTTGATTTCCCTGAGCGTTTTCGCGGACTCGAGAGTGGCAAGGTGTACCAGTTCGACTCGTCTTTCGACTTCAGAGCGGGCTCCTACTCCGGCTACAACGCATGGCGAAATGAACTGGCCAAGCTCGCCGGATACCAGCCAAGCGCATCCACGCGGAACAACGTGGTTGAATCGAGATACGACGAAACGGTATGGAAGCTTGACCATGGACCGTTTTGGGAATTGATCAATTTCTCCGACGCGGAAGGCGTGATCGGTCCGGAAGTGTGCCGCAAGGTCTATCGAGATTTCGTCCAGTACCGCGATCAGGCAGCAAAAGTCCCTGATGCTTACTTTTATGAGTCTTATGGCGACTGGATGAAGGCCTTCGAGATGTGCGCAGACAATGGCGCGATTGTGTTTCACTAGCGCCTGATTCCCGACAATCTGTGTCGGAACCTGCATCCCCGAGCAACGCACCGATTACTTCAAGCTGTCAGCGAGTCGTGTAAAGCAACTGACCGGATGCCGCGATGCGCGCACACGTCTCCGGGTGACAGTCCTCGCGCGCGTTACTTCGGAAATCATCCATGAAGAATATCGCTCGTCGAACACAGAGGGTCGTCCGCCTGCATCGGTTCCTGATAATGGGCGCGTTGATCGCTTCAGCGACCGGCTGCGCCCTGAGCGGGAACGAGGACCCGCCTCTGGCCGCCGACCTGCACGAAACCATCGTCAAGGTTTCAGTCGACGAGGGAGACCACAAACGCGACATCGTGGCCACCACCTATGTGCCGGACGGTCCCGGGCCATTTCCGTTGATCGTCTTGAGTCATGGCAGTCCGCCCAATCCTCGAGATCGACCGAAGGTTGGACGCTATCGTCAATTGGCGCAGATCCGGACGTTCGTCCAACTGGGATTTGCCGTGATCGTGCCGATCCGCCGTGGCTACGGCGCCACCGGAGGCACTGACGAAGAGGACGCCGGTTCCTGCCGGCATCCCGATTACCTGAGCGCAGGCCAGCAGGCAGCACAGGATGTGCTCGCGACCGTCAGGTATGCGCAGACCTTGCCCCAGGTGGATCGGAACCACGTTGTTCTGGTCGGGCAATCAGCGGGTGGCTTCGCGTCCCTGGCCGCGGCAAGCTATGCACCGAAGGGATTGGTCGCGGTTGTCAACTTCTCGGGCGGTCGAGGCGGGAACCCTTCGACACATCCGGGCATACCGTGCGATCCGCGGCAGATGGCCGACACGATTGCGCATTTCGCGGCGACCACCCATGTTCCCGTACTCTGGCATTACGTCCAGAACGACAAATATTTTGCTCCCGAAGTCGTTGCGACCTGGTTTGCGGCGTTTCAGGCCGCAGGCGGTCAAGGGCAAATGATCTTCGAACCGCCCTTCGGCAAGAACGGTCACGGCATGTTCGCCGTCAAGGACGCCATACCCATCTGGTTGCCGCACTTCGAGCAATTCCTTGCTCCGCTCGTAGCAATGCGGCAGCCAGACTCGGTTAAGAGTCCTACGTGACGCAAGAATAGAACCCTCATCGCACAATCGACGTAACCGCGGCTTACGCCGCATCGATTTCGAATGGGCGACGGCCAGACTCAATCGACCGAATCTGGCCATGGCCGCCGCCAGTTCGAGACACGCGACTGCCACGACCAGATTGCCGCCAACCGTCGGCATACAGGTGCAGCCGAACATCAGGGTAAGCGATCGACCAGCATTACTGCGCGAGCATCAGGTTCAGGTTCTGAACCGCAGCGCCGGCTGCGCCCTTGCCGAGGTTATCGAAAACCGCGGAAAGGAGAACGTGCCCGTGTTCCATGTTGGGAAACACGCTCAAGCACATATCGTCGGTACCGTTCAGACCCTGCGGATCCAACTGCTTCAGAGCGCACGATTCGTGCAGCGGCAACACATGTACGTGAGCCGCCTCGGCATAGTGGCGTGCGAGGCACGCGTGTAACGTGGCGCCATCTACGCCGGGTGCCAGCAGCCGCACATCCAGGGGCACCGTCAGCACGATGCCCTGGCGGAACGCCCCATACGCAGGGACGAAGATCGGACGCCGCGCGAGCCCGGCGTGCTGCTGGATCTCCGGGGTGTGCTTGTGCGCGAGTTCCAGACCGTACACCTGGTACGACGGTGCGTTGACGGCGCCCGACCCCTCGTGTTCTTCCACGCCGGCACGCCCGCGTCCGGAGTAACCGGACACCGCGTAAATGCTGACCGGGTGGTTCCCCGGGATGAGCCCTGCGTGCAGCAGGGGGCGCAGCAGGCCAATTGCACCGGTCGGGTAACAACCTGGATTGGTGACCCGCCGTGCGGTCGCAATGCGCTCTGCCTGTCCCGGCGTCATTTCCGGAAAACCGTAGGTCCAGTCCGGCTGTGTGCGATGGGCGGAACTTGCGTCGATGACTCGGACGGCAGGATTGACAATGGCGTCCACCGCCTCGCGCGCGGCGTCATCGGGCAGGCACAGGATGGCGATGTCGCAGGCGTTGATGGCTTCGGCGCGACGCCTGGAATCCTTGCGTTCCGCCGCCGGAAGCGTGACCAGTTTCAGATCGGTCCGGCCGCGAAGCCGTTCGTGAATTTGCAACCCGGTGGTGCCTTGGTCGCCGTCGATGAAAACAAGGGGAGAGCTCATGCGCGCAATACTCCGGTGACTGGTAACAAGCGGAACGAGCCTGTTATCTTCCGCGCGCCGCTAGAATATCGAAAGTTGAATTTCGTGATTTTGACATTCAGTTTTTCTGAATCGAGACGCCTACATGCGAGAGATCAGCCTGGACCGCTTGCGCACCCTGGTCGCGATTGCCGACCGTGGCTCATTCGCCGACGCGGCGCGTGCGTTGCATCTGGCGCCACCAACGGTCAGCCTCCACATCGCTGAACTCGAAGAACGCATCGGGGCTCCGCTCCTGTCGCGCAAGCGTGGACAGGTTCGGCCGTCGGCAACCGGCGAGTTGTTGGTCGAGCGCGCACGTCGACTGTTGGCCGACGCGGAACAGGCGTTAGACGATGTTCACCGCCAGGTTCAAGGGCTGGTCGGACGCGTTCGGCTCGGCGCATCGACCGGCGCGATTGCGCATCTTTTGCCGCAAGCGCTCGACGTGCTGCGTCAACAGCATCCCGCGATCGATATTCAGATCGCGGTACTCACCTCGCATGAAACGCTGACCCGATTGGCAGATGGGACGCTGGATATCGGTCTGGTCGCACTGCCTCAGCCTCCAGTGGCCGGACTCGTGATAAAGCCTTGGCGCCGCGACCCCGTGATGGCCTTTGTACCGGCGCACTGGCGGTGTCCGGCGCGCATTACGCCTGAATGGCTCGCCGCTCAACCGCTCATTCTCAACGATGCGACCACGCGTCTCTCGCGTCTGACCGCGGAGTGGTTTGCGGCCGCAGGGCACCATCCCGCGCCGCGCATTCAGCTCAATTACAACGATGCGATCAAGAGTCTGGTAGCGGCAGGTTATGGCGCGGCGCTGTTGCCTCATGAGGCCACGACGCCCTTACCCGACAGACGCATCGTCATGCGCCCACTGCGCCCGGCGTTGTGGCGCCGGCTCGGCATTGCGCATCGTGCGGGGCACGTCGAGCGTTCCACGCAACATGTACTCGATGCGTTGTGGGATCTGCGATTGGCGTAGGAGGTTGCCCTTTTCTCGCTTCGGTTCGTTCTCGCGACGGGGCGCTAACCTGACGCTGCGACGAACGAATGGCCGGTTTGTCAATATTTGACAGGACGAATCGGGTCATCCAAAACCATCGGCCGAACTGGATCCTGCCGAACCCGCGCGCCATGCCAGGCAAGGCGCACAGACAGGCGGGGCCACATCGCTCCATCCACAAAACGGACCGCCCGGTGACACAGTTACAAGTTAATCATTGACGCCGCCCCTGCCCGGCAGTTAGTGTGTGCCCCGAAGTCCAAGAAGTCCGATTGCTGTTCATCAATTGCTCGCTCCTCAGCGGTATTCGTTGTCCTCTCCCTCCTTGACGCTTCAAGCGCTCTTCAACAGAGCAATTTTTCTTATTTTTTTCCCCAAGGATTCATCATGGATACCGGTATCGTTAAGTGGTTCAACGACAGCAAAGGCTTTGGCTTCATCACTCCGGACAACGGCGGCGACGACCTGTTCGCTCACTTCTCCGAAATCCGCGCTGACGGCTTCAAGACGCTCGCTGAAAATCAAAAAGTGAGCTTCGAAACGAAGCAAGGCCCGAAGGGTCTGCAAGCGGCTAACATCAAGCCGCTGTAAAGTTTGAAGGACCCGGCCTCCCACGACGGACGCCGGGTCGCAGCGACACCCTCACGGAGCTTTGTCTCCTAAAGTTGGCGCGATCGCTCTTAGCTGCATCTGTTTGTTCAGCAGCTTGCCAAGCGCCACACGCCTCGTTGCACTTCACTCTCCCCTCCGGCAGCAACGCCTTTTTTCGCTTTCCGACTGCTTCAGATTCAGCTCGCAATGGCTTTGAATCGGCGCACCCGTGCACATTTGGCACGGCACGCGCGCACTCGAACATCATTAAAATTAAAATGCAAATGCAAGACAAACGAACTCAACAGTACAACGGCTATGCCGTCCAACCCTCGGCGCATCGCTTGCCCGACGGTAGTTTTTCATCCAACCTGCTGCTCGAACGCACCGGCAGCTCGCGCGCCGAAGGCCGCTACCAGTTCTATTCGCTCGATTACTTCCCGAGTGAAGTGCAGGCGCTGCAGCACTCGGCACGCTGGGCACGCAACTGGGTCGATACGCGCGGTTAAAGGCGGCGCCCCGGTGCGACGCACCCAACGCATGTAAATCACCAGGGCGCGCGCAACAAAGCGCGCCCGAACATCACGCGCGCTCGGTTCGAACTTCCGGATCTGCTGCACAGCGTGTAAGGCCAGCGCTCAAGGAATGAGTGTGGCCGCAACGACAAGGACGTGCGTAGCACACGCCACCGGCAACGACGCTGCTACGCACCTACTGCGGAAAATAGACCTACAGAACGCGGTTCAACGCGTCGGCGAACCTGGCGACCGCGCCTTCGACATCATGCAGTTTGTCCAGGCCGAACAATCCGAGGCGGAAGGTCTTGAAATCCTCGGGCTCGTCGCATTGCAGCGGAACGCCCGCCGCGATCTGCAAACCGACATCGGCGAATTTCTTCCCGGAGCGGATGCCGTCATCGTCCGTGTAGCTGACCACGACACCCGGCGCCTGAAAACCTTCGGCCGCCACGCTTTTGAAGCCCTTGTCGGCCAAAAGCGAACGAATGCGCTTGCCGAGTTCAAGCTGCTCCGCCCTCACCTTTTCGAAACCGTATGCGTCGGTTTCCTTCATCACGTCGCGCAGCGTCGTGAGACTGTCCGTGGGCATCGTCGCGTGGTACGCGAACCCGCCGTTCTCGTAGGCTTCCATGATCTGCAGCCACTTGCGGAGATCGCAAGCAAAGCTGGTGCTGGTCGTTGCATCGATTCTTTCGCGCGCGAGCGGGCTGAGCATGACCATTGCGCAGCAGGGTGACGCGCTCCATCCCTTTTGCGGCGCGCTGATCAGGATATCGACGCCGCTGGCCTGCATGTCGACCCAAACCGTGCCGGAGGCGATGCAATCCAGTACGAACATGCCGCCGACGGCATGCACGGCGTCGGACACCGCGCGCAAATAGTCATCGGGCAGCAGCATCCCGGAGGCGGTTTCGACATGCGGCGCAAAGACGAAATCCGGCTTGTTTTCCTTGATCGCAGCGACCACTTCGTCGATCGGGGCCGGCGCATAGGGGGCCTGTCTTCCCGGTTCGACCGGACGCGCTTTCAGCACGATCGATTCGGACGGAATGCTGCCCATGTCGAAAATCTGCGACCAGCGGAAACTGAACCAGCCATTGCGGATGACCAGACACTTCTTGTTCGTCGCGAACTGCCGGGCAACGGCTTCCATGCCGAACGTCCCGCTGCCCGGGACGATAACAGCCGACTTCGCGTTGTAGACGTTTTTCAGCGTAGCGGAAATGTCGCGCATGACGCCTTGAAAGCGCTGCGACATATGGTTGACCGACCGATCCGTGTAAACCACTGAATATTCGAGGAGCCCCTCGCGGTCGACATCGGGAAGTAAACTTGGCATGCCCGCCTCCGGTAAAAGATGAACAATCGAATCAGGGCGAGCAGCGTCTGTAACCGGATACCGCTCTGCACCAATGCAAATACGTTGTTTCCTCGACGAAAGCAGATTCTAACGAACACCGCCTGCCACTTGGGCATATTTTGTCTGCTGCCTGGCACGCGCACGAAGGTGCGCGGAGGCCGACCCGAGCAGGACATCCGCGAGGACGCCCACGTCGGCCAACTGGCAACGCCCAATACGGTTCGGGATCACGGATCGGATTCGACAATGCGACGATGCGACGTAGGGCAAACACTCATCACCGAATCGGGTCGACTGCGGCAAACCGAATCTGGCTGCAACCGGTTCAATCAACGATGAACAATTTGGCGCCTGTCCGCGTGGACGACCGGTGCGCTTCCGCATTGTCGGCGACCTGATAGCTCATGCCCGGTCGAAGGATGAACTGTCGCCCATCGTCGAGCTCCGTCAGCAACTCGCCTTCAAGGCAATAGAGGATGTGACCTTTGACGCACCAGTGATCCGCCATGTAACCGGCCGAATATTCAACGTGCCTCACCCGAATATCGCCGAATTGCAGGGTCCGCCAGCGAGCGACGCCACGCTCTCCGTTGTGTTCGGTCGGCTCCACTGTGTTCCAGTCGGTCGTGCCGAACGGGATGTCAGTCATTTTCATCATTCACCCCACTTTTCGAAGCGCTTCTCAGAGAATCTCCACTTCGATGAACACGACTTCGTGATCAGTCGCGTTGACGACGTTGTGTTCGACGCCCTTCAACCCCGCATAGCTGCTCCCGGCGTGCAACTGCGATTCGCGATTGCCTTGCGTGGTCTCGAGGAGCAGCTGGCCGTCCGTTTGCGGCACGACGACATAGTCATGCTGATGGATATGCCAGCCGGTCTCGGCACCGGGCGCAAATCGCCATTCGGTGACGATCACGCGCTCGTTCGATACCTGGCGTGTCGGGATTGCTTTCGGACGGTCGTGCATCGTGTTTCTCCCAAAGATTGCGTATTGAAAGCGCCCCATCGGATGCAACGATGTCGTCCGAGGCTCACTAGTCGCGATACCCATTCTAAAGACGCAGCGCATCTTCAGACATATACAGTTTCGTTGCGCTTTCCCGCCCACCTGTTGTCGACGGCGACGCAAAAGCACTACTCTCGAAAGCGGCACTGCATGCTCAACGCGGATACCCCGGCTATCCGCGCGTCACCTGCGCGCGAACAGAACCCGCTTCGTCATAAGCCACGATGGTCAGCCCTTCCGTCGGATCCGGCGCGACGAAGTACCGCGTGATCTGCTCGAACTCGGCGTCCGATGCCTGGAACGGATGCTCCCCTCGTACATTGCGCACGTGCAGACGCGCCTTGCAAACCGCATCGCTTACATCGAGGTAATGAAGCCGATGGTCGCAACCGGCGGCCTGCGCAACAGCCCGCCCCCACGCACGCGCAGCAACCGTATTGAACGGAAGATCGAGAACCACCGAGACGCCGGCCTGCAACACCGCGGCGACGTGGTCGGCGATCACATCCTTGATGCGCTTTGCACATCGGACATAGTCGTCGATCGACAGGATCTCGCCCGGATACAGGCGAGCGAGCCAGACGTCTTCGCTGATCAACACGGTCCGCTGCGCGCTCGCGAGCGTCGCGGTCAGCGTCGATTTTCCGGATGCGATCTTGCCGCATACCATGTGGAGCAATACCGCGTCGTTCGAGGCTGTCGTGTGATGCTTGTCGGTCTGCATTTCCAGGCGCTCCATCGAATGCCCAGAAAGCAAAAACCCGCCTTCCGGGCGGGTTGTGATGACATGCATTCAGTCGATGGCTACCCCGCCGGCGAAATGGCGGCGCAAATAATCGAGCGGGTATGCGATCGGTTCATGTGCAGCAGAATAACCAACTGCCCGATCGCGAGCAAGCAGGTTTGAGATCGACACCGATGGCTACGCAACCATCAGCGAACGACGCGCGCCTTCGCGCGCCAACCATCCGCCGTGCTTCGGCGTAACCGCGACCGGCTCCCGAAGCACGCGCGTCACGCCGCCCCACCGTCGCCCTTCGGAAACACCCCCTTGCTCATCGCATCCAGCTGCCGAACGATCTCCGCGCGCATGTCGGCCGATACCTCGACGCTGTCGAGCAGCTCCGAAATCCACAGCCCGTCGGCCGCGAGCCGGCAGATCATCAGCGTGGCGGCCTGTTCGAGCGGCACGGGATCGGGCCGCGTCCATTCCCGCATCGGCACCGACCATCGCGCGCGCGTCTCCTGCTCGGTAATCATCGACGCGACCAGCACGCGCAGCACATCGGTACTCGCGGCCGGATTCGCCGCGTCGAGCACTGCATGCAGATAGGCCCGCGCCGCCGCGCCGTCGCCGCGGGAATCCGCGGCCATCCGCGCGGCCATCTGCGCGGTGAACCGCTCGGTCGCCTGCCCGAACAGCGCATCCAGCAGCCCCTGCTTGTTCGCGAAGTGATACTGCAGCGCGCCTTTCGTCACGCCGGCACGCTCGGCCACCGCATCGAGCGTCAACGCGGCTACGCCGTGCTGCGTCGCAATCTCCGATGCAGCCGCCAGCAACTGCGCGCGCACCTGATCCGGCGCTTTTTTCCGCCGCACGCCGACGACGGCGGCCGCCGCCGGCGCCGATGATCCTTCGGATGCCCGTGCACCGGCCATTCCAGCCGGTTCGACAGGCACGGACACGTCGCGCGGCGCGGGTTCGAGGCGTTTTTTCATAGCGCGGATGGTAGCACCCGAGGGTCTCGAGATAAACATTCCGGCTGGATGGTATGATCCGCCGCATGAATAAACCGCCCCCCTCCTCCTGGTCCGCGCTCGACACCGCCATCGCCCGTGGACGCGACGCGCTCGTGCGTCTTCAGCAGCCCGACGGCAGCTGGTGTTTCGAACTCGAATCCGACGCGACGATCACCGCGGAATACATCCTGATGATGCATTTCATGGACAAGATCGACGACGTGCGCCAGGAGAAGATGGCGCGCTATCTGCGCGCGAACCAGCGGCTCGACACGCATGGCGGATGGGCGCTGTACGTCGACGGCGCGCCGGACGTGTCGTGCAGCGTGAAGGCGTATTTCGCGCTGAAGGCGGCCGGCGACAGCGAACACGCGCCGCACATGGTCCGCGCGCGCGACGCGATCCTGAAGCTCGGCGGCGCGGCGTGCTCGAACGTGTTCACGCGCATCCTGCTCGCAACGTTCGGCCAGGTGCCGTGGCGCGCGGCGCCGTTCATGCCGATCGAATTCGTGCTGTTCCCGAAGTGGGTGCCGATCTCGATGTACAAGGTCGCGTACTGGGCGCGCACGACGATGGTGCCGCTGCTGGTGCTGTGCTCGCTGAAGGCGCGCGCCCGCAATCCGCGCAACGTCTCGATCCGCGAGCTGTTCGTCACGCCGCCGGACGCGGAACGTCACTACTTCCCGCCCGCGCGCGGCATGCGCAAGCTGTTCCTCGCGCTCGACCGCATGGTTCGTCATATCGAGCCGCTGATGCCGAAGCGCCTGCGAGCGCGCGCGATCCGGCATGCGGAGGCGTGGTGCGCGGAGCGCATGAACGGCGAGGACGGGCTCGGCGGCATCTTCCCGCCGATCGTGTACAGCTACCAGATGATGGACGTGCTCGGCTACCCGGACGATCATCCGCTGCGGCGCGATTGCGAAAACGCGCTGGAAAAGCTGCTGGTCACGCGGCCGGACGGCAGCGTGTATTGCCAGCCGTGCCTGTCGCCGGTGTGGGACACCGCATGGAGCACGATGGCGCTCGAGCAGGCGCGCGGCGTGGCGGTGCCGGAAGCCGGCGACACGGCCGGCGCGCTGCACGAACTCGACGCACGCATCGCGCGCGCGTACGACTGGATGGCCGAGCGCCAGGTGAACGACCTGCGCGGCGACTGGATCGAGAACGCGCCGGCCGATACGGAGCCGGGCGGATGGGCGTTCCAGTACGCGAACCCGTACTACCCCGACATCGACGACAGCGCGCTCGTCACCGCGATGCTCGATCGCCGCGGCCACACGCATCGCAACGCGGACGGCACGAACCCGTATGCGCCGCGCGTCGCGCGTGCACTCGACTGGATGCGCGGTCTGCAATCGCGCAACGGCGGCTTCGCGGCATTCGACGCCGATTGCGATCGCATGTACCTGAACGCGATCCCGTTCGCCGATCACGGCGCGCTGCTCGATCCGCCGACGGAAGACGTGTCGGGCCGCGTGCTGCTGTGCTTCGGCGTGACGAAGCGCGCGGACGACCGCGCGTCGCTCGCGCGCTGCATCGACTACGTGAAACGCACGCAGCAGCCCGATGGAAGTTGGTGGGGCCGTTGGGGCACGAACTATCTGTACGGCACGTGGAGCGTACTGGCCGGCCTCGCGCTCGCCGGCGAGGACAAGTCGCAGCCCTATATCGCGCGTGCACTCGAATGGCTGCGCGCACGGCAGCATGCAGACGGCGGCTGGGGCGAGACGAACGACAGCTATATCGACCCGAAGCTCGCCGGTACGAATGCCGGTGAGAGCACGTCGAACTGCACGGCGTGGGCGCTGCTCGCGCAGATGGCGTTCGGCGATTGCGAATCCGATTCGGTGAAGCGCGGCATCGCGTATCTGCAGTCGGTGCAGCAGGACGACGGTTTCTGGTGGCACCGCTCGCACAATGCGCCCGGTTTTCCGCGCATTTTCTACCTGAAGTATCACGGGTATACCGCGTACTTCCCGCTGTGGGCGCTTGCGCGTTATCGGCGGCTGGCGGGTGCTGCTTCCGCGGTTGGCTCGACCGCGCGCCGTGCAGCGGCAGTGACGGCAACCGACACGGCAGTCGCTTGAGCGGCGGCGCGCTCGCCGCGCCGCGCGAAACTCGCGTCAGACGAATCCCTCGTCAACCATCGTGCATCCATTCGCCGTGATCTCGTGCCGCTGGCCCGAGCCGCCGACCACCCGGCTCCAGCTCTCGGACACGAGCACGGCCGCGTCGCCATCCGTGCGCAGCGCATAGCCGAATCCGCCATACATGCCCGGCACCGCGAACCACATGCGTGCGGCCTGCGCGTCGAGTTCGAGCAGCGGTTCGAGCTCAGGCAGGCGCAATGCGTCGACGCGCAGGTGTGCGATGCGGCCGACGATCATGGTGTGGAAATGACGCTGGATTTCAAACAGCGTGTCGTCGGGCACGAAGCGTTTCGGTTGCGGCCTCAGCAAATCGACCAGATGCCGGTGTCCGCGCGCCACCGCAATATCGACCGCACGCTCGCGTTGCGCATCGCGCAGCATGCGCCACGCACCGAGCCGCAGCAGCTCGGCGACGACCTCCTTCGGCGCGCCGCCATACGCGGCCTGATGCAGCGGCGCATAAAGCGACGTTCCGTCGAGCCGCGTCGCATTGACGCGTTCGGGCTGCTTCTCAACGAGGTCGAGCATCGTCGCCCATTCGCCGTTCCTGGCCGCGTCGGCCAACGCATGTCGGCTCGCGACCTCCGCTTTCCCGAGCACGTCGGCGCTCGTGATTCCGTCCCATGCGATGCTCAATCGGCTCTCCTCGTGTGTCGCATCTACGTAACCGTTTCGACCGCTCATCATAAGCGCTCGTCACGACTACGACCGTGCGACCACGCATCGCTTCTCCGGACCGACGAAGCATCGAGCGCGTCATGAAACCGACCAGCCCGGCCGCAAGTATGAAATCATGCGAACGCGCCGTCGGCGCGTTCATTCCAACTCGACGAAGACTGCCCATCATGATCGACGTTTCATCCATTACCGACGCGCTCATCCCGAGCGGCGAGCCGACGCAGTACCGCGTGTCGCCCGAGAAGCTGATTGCGGGCGATCCGCTGCAAACACTCACGCCGGGTTTCGCGAGCCCGTGCGGCCGTTTCTCGACCGGCATCTGGGAAAGCACACCCGGTTGCTGGCACGTCGCCTACACCGAAGCGGAATACTGCGAGATCCTGGCAGGCACGTCCGTGATCACCGACACGGACGGAAACCGGAAAACCGTTCGTGCCGGCCATCGTTTCGTGATTCCGCCGGGTTTTCGCGGCACGTGGGAAGTCGTCGAACACACGCGGAAGATCTTCGTCGCGTACGACGAACAACCGCCCGCGTAAGCGCCACCGTTTCGTCGGCCAGCATGCGCTGCACGCAACATAGCGCCCCAATTTGCCACGCCGCTCCACCGCGATGACACGGAATTGACACGCGCGGCCGGTAAGTTCCGCTCGTCTCGTTCCGTGTCTCGCCATGCTTGCCCTGCTTCTCGCCGCCTTCTATGAAACCGCCCGCCAGGGAAGCGTGACCGCGGCCGCGAAGCGTCTCGACGTGAGCCAGCCGACGATCACGTCGCGCATCCAGCAGCTCGAACGCCATTACGGGGTCGATCTGTTCCATCGTCGCGGCAACCGTCTCGACCTCAGCGACGCCGGCGCATCGCTGATGCCGATGATCGGCCAGATGCTGCAGATGGAGAACGATATCGATTTCGCGCTGCGCAACGAGCGCGAACTGCACACGGGCAACCTGCGCGTCGGCACGACCGGCCCGTTCTACATCCTGCCCGCGATCGCCGCATTCCGGCGCCAGTATCCGGCCGTGAAGATCAGCATCGAGATCGGCAACTCGCAGCAGGTGCTCGACGCGCTGGTCGATTTTCGCGTCGACGTCGCCGTGTCGTCACAGCGCGACAACGATCCGCGTTTCGTCCGGCATACGATCGCGAACGATCCGCTGGTGCTGGTCGTGCACCGCTCGCATCCGCTCGCGACGCGCGAGTCGACCCGGCTCGCCGCGCTGACCGGCGAGACGCTGCTGCTGCGCGAGGCCGGCTCGCGTACGCGCGCGCTGATGGAGCACGTGCTGAAGGATGCGGGCATCAGCCTGCCCGCGAACGCGATCGAGCTCGGCAGCCGCGAAGCGATCCGCGAAGCCGTGCGGCACGACATGGGCTGCACGCTGATGCCGCGCGGCGAGGTCGGCGCGCATCCGGAACTGCGCGCGATCGCGCTCGCCGACGACATGCCGCCGATGCACGAATACCTGTACTACCTCGACGCGCGCGCCGATACGCGGCTGATTACCGCGTTCATGGCCAATGTCGAATGCCGCGACGAGCGTACGCCGTCACGCGCGTAACGACGCCCGCCTTCACACCGTCTCGAACAGTTCGACGATCTGCCAGCCGCGCGCCGTTGCGAGCGCGCGCAGTCGCTCGTCCGGATTGGTTGCGACCGCATCGGTAACTTTCTCGAGCAGCGGCACGTCGTTGTGCGAATCGCTGTAGAACCAGCTGCGTTCGAAATCGGACCACGCGAGGCCGCGCGACGCGAGCCACGCATCGGTGCGCACGATCTTCCCTTCGCGATAGCTCGGCACGCCGGCCGGCCGCCCCGTATAGCGCGAGTCGGGGTGTCCGTCGACGGTCTCGAGTTCGCACGCGATCAGTGCGTCGATGCCGAACGCATGCGCGATCGGCCGTGTGATGAACGCATTCGTCGCGGTGACAACGCAGCACAGGTCGCCGCGTGCGCGGTGGTAGAGCACGAGGTCGAGTGCGGCGGGAGCGATCGCGGGCAGCACGACGTCGTCCATGAAACGCGCGTGCAGGACGGCGAGCCGCTCGCGCGAATGACGTGCGAGCGGCGCGAGCATCGCGCACAGGTGCGCATGGATGTCGAGCGTGCCGGCCGCATAACCTGCCGAGAACGCGGCGTCGATGCGTGCGAATTCGGCCGCGTCTACGAGGCCGTGTTCGACCATGAAGCGGCCCCAGGCCTGATCGCTGTCGAACGGAATGAGGGTGAAGTCGAGATCGAAAAGCGCGAGTTGCGGCATCGAATGAAGCGTGTGTGAACGGAAAGGAATGAAAAACGCGCGGCCCCGTCGACGCGAGGCCGCGCACCAAAGCCGCCGGCGCGGGTCGGCGCGCCGGCGGCAACCGGTGATGCGACGCCGGCCGCGCGGCCGGCGCCGGTCAGCTGGACACGCCCATCGCCGGATCGCTGATGCTGTCCTTGCCGGTCTCGACACGGCCCGCGAAGCGGCGCACGAGGCCGTTCTCGGCCGCCAGCGTGAAGTCGTACCAGCCGCTCGACGCGGCGAGCGTCCAGTACGGTTCGACCTGCATCCCGGCCGGCACCGCATAACTCCACGGGCCGTCGGTGCGGTACGCGTTCGACGTGACCGTGACCTGGCTCGCCGCATTGCCGACGTTCATGATCGTCAGGTACACGGCGTCGTTGGCCGGGTCGTAGCACACGCGAATTTCCGGCACCGGCCCGCTCGCGGCCTTCGCGACGTTGCCCTGGAATTCGCGCAGGAAGCCGTTCGGCCCGAGCACCCACAGGTCGTAGTTGCCCGCGTCGTCGGCGACCGCGCGCCACGAGTCGGACAGCTGCTTGCCCGCTTCCACCGTATAACGACGCGGCGCGCGGTCGAGATGCAGCTTGTCGTACACATGGAACACCGCACCGACCGTGCCCGTGTTGCTGAAGGTGAGCCACAGCAGCCCGCCCGACACGTCGGCGTTCGCGCTCGTATGCAGTTCGTACGGCAGCGCGCGCGACGGCCGCGTGCCTTGCGGCTGCGTCGGCATCTGCTGCGCGCCGACCGACGGCACCGGCACCGCGCCCATCAGGCTCTGCTGCACGTGCTGCGCGTCGGCCGCGGCCTTGGTTGGCGCCGGCAGCGACGTCGTCGGGTTGCCGTTCGGGTTCCGGAAGTTGAACGCCGACGTCATGTCGCCGCACACCGCGCGACGCCACGGGCTGATGTTCGGCTCCTGCACGCCGAAGCGCTGTTCGAGAAAGCGCAGCACCGACGTATGGTCGAACACTTCCGAGTTGACCCAGCCGCCCGTGCTCCACGGCGACACGACGAACATCGGCACGCGCGGGCCGGGCCCGTACGGGCGGCCGTCCGGCGCGAGCGGCGACGAATCGCCCGGCGGGTTCGGCAACGTGAAGTACTCGTACTGCGTGGTCACGGTCGACTTGCCCGCATACGTGCCATCCGCGTTGCGCGACGGCGCGTTCGGCGGCGGCATGTGATCGAAGAAACCGTCGTTCTCGTCGTAGTTCACGAACAGCACGGTCTTGCTCCACACGTCCGGGTTCGCGGTCAGCGTGTCGAGCAGGCGCTGCAGGTAGTACGCGCCCTGCCCCGGCGTCGATGCGCCCGGGTGCTCGCAATACGCCTGCGGCGACACGATCCAGCTCACCTGCGGCATCCGGTTCGCCGCGATGTCGTCGGCGAGCGACTGCAGGAAGCCGCCGTCGGGCATCGTGTTGCCGATCCCCTTGTACAGCGGCGACAGCGCTTCCATCGCCGGCGTATAGGGCGCGTTCGGCGAGCCCGGCACGGTCTCGTTGACCTTGCGGAACGTCGCAAAGCCCGCGAGCGGGTTGTCGGTGTAGTTGTCCGGCATGTTCTGGTAGACCTTCCAGCTCACGCCGGACGCCTGCAGGCGCTCCGGATAGGTCGTCCAGGTCAGGCCCGTCTTCGACGCGCCGAGGCCGTCCCAGCCGTCGTTGTTCACGACGGCCGTGTTCGAGCCGGTCGGGCCGTTCGTGCCGGTCCACAGGAAGATCCGGTTCGAGTTCGTGCCGCCGTGCAGCGAGCAGTGATACGCGTCGCAGACCGTGAACGCGTTCGCGAGCGCGAAGTGAAACGGCAGGTCGGACTGTCGCAGGTAGCCCATCGACGCATCGCCCTTCGACGCGGGCCACGCGGTCATCCGGCCGTTGTCCCACGCCGTATGCGAATCGGTCCACGAGTGCGCGCCGCCGACGAGGAGCGCATTGCCCTTCGTGCTGTCGAGATAGAACGGCAGCACCGGGCGCTTGCCGTCGCTCTGCTGCCAGACCGGCGTGCCGCCCGGCTGCGGGATCGTCAGGCGGTCGCCGAACCCGCGCACGCCGGGCATCGTGCCGAAGTAGTGATCGAACGAGCGGTTTTCCTGCATGAAGATCACGACGTGCTGGACGTCGTTGATCGTGCCGGTCTGGTTGTTGGCGGGAATCGCGAGCGCGCGCCGGATCGCCGGCGGGAACATCGAGAAGGCCGTGCCGGCAGCGGCGGCACGGAGAAACGAACGGCGGTCGATGGAGGTCATGGTCGAGAAGGAAGGTCGTCCCGGAAAGGCGCGCGCGTCACGGCGCGCAGCGCAGCTGCGAATTCAGCGACGGCGACTGCAGCGCGGCCGTGCCCGATGCAGGGCACGGGCCGGCGCCCGGCAGCGCGACGATCGGCACGGGCGCGCTCGCGCCGCCCGCACCTGCCGGTGCGGCGTTCGTCTTCGCGGCGCTCGCGGGCGTGCCGTTCGACGCATCGTCGCCGCCGCACCCGGCAACCAGCGCGCTCAGCACGCAGGCGGCGAGCGCGACGCGCACGCGGCGCAGGTCTGTCGTGTTCATGTGAGGACTCCGTCAGTGAAGGATCGTCGACAGCGGCTTGCCCGAGCCCGCGAGCGACTGCAGTTCGGTTTCGGTGACGACGCGGCTCCACATCGCGACGTCGGAGAAGCTCTCCACGTTCGGCTTGACCGTCGTGCACGCGTTGACCGTGTAGCCGCCGCTGTAATGGCTTGCCGGGTAACCGCACGCGAGCATGTGGTACTGGCCCGTGCCGTCCTCGTTCATGCCGAACGTCTTCGTGCCGAGGCCCGGCAGCGCGGCCGTCGACACCGTGAGCGGCGTGCTTTGCTTCTGCTCGCCGAGCACCGGGTCGAACGTGTAGGCCGTCATCGTCTTGCCGACGGTGTCGATCACGAACGCCGCGTACACCCACTGGTTCGCGGTCACGCTCATCGTCTTCAGGTCGTTGCGGTTCGTGCCGTCGCCCGCGTTGTACTGGATGTTGCAGGTGCCCGACGGCGCGCCCGACGCCTGCGGGAACAGCCCGATCGCGAGGCCCGCGTTCTTGCCGCTCTGCCAGTTCTTGTTCGCGAACACCGGCGTGCCGAAGCCGACCACGTCGGTGCACGGCGTCTTCACCCACATGCCGATCGTGAACTGCGCCTGCGTCGCGATGTCGGCGTTCTGCACGAGCTTGTAGCCGTCGTAGCCGTTCGCATCGACGGTCTGCGTCGTCACCTGCAGCGCCTGCCCGCCGAACGGATCGGCGGTGAGCGAACCGCCGTTCGCGGCGGCCGAGAACGGGCCCATCGTGCTCGCGTTCAGCGCATCGACGGCCGGCAGCGCGCCGAACGGGTAGTACGACGCGAGGCTGTTCTTGAGCGTCGTCGCGA
>NZ_LDWR01000086.1 GCF_001039005.1 Burkholderia cepacia | reverse complement strand
GAACGCTCTCCTACCATGCGTGCAAAGCACGCATCCGCAGCTTCGGTATATAGCTTAGCCCCGTTACATCTTCCGCGCAGGACGACTCGATCAGTGAGCTATTACGCTTTCTTTAAAGGGTGGCTGCTTCTAAGCCAACCTCCTGACTGTTTTAGCCTTCCCACTTCGTTTCCCACTTAGCTATATTTGGGGACCTTAGCTGGCGGTCTGGGTTGTTTCCCTCTTGACACCGGACGTTAGCACCCGATGTCTGTCTCCCGTGATTGCACTCTTCGGTATTCGGAGTTTGCTATGGCGGGGTAATCCGCAATGGACCCCCCAACCATGACAGTGCTCTACCCCCGAAGGTGAGACACGAGGCACTACCTAAATAGTTTTCGGAGAGAACCAGCTATTTCCAAGTTTGTTTAGCCTTTCACCCCTATCCACAGCTCATCCCCTAACTTTTCAACGTTAGTGGGTTCGGACCTCCAGTACGTGTTACCGCACCTTCATCCTGGCCATGGATAGATCACTTGGTTTCGGGTCTACGCCCAGCAACTGAACGCCCTATTCGGACTCGCTTTCGCTACGCCTGCCCTATACGGTTAAGCTTGCTACTGAACGTAAGTCGCTGACCCATTATACAAAAGGTACGCCGTCACCCCTTACGAGGCTCCGACTGTTTGTATGCATGCGGTTTCAGGATCTATTTCACTCCCCTCCCGGGGTTCTTTTCGCCTTTCCCTCACGGTACTGGTTCACTATCGGTCGATCACGAGTATTTAGCCTTGGAGGATGGTCCCCCCATCTTCAGACAGGATTTCACGTGTCCCGCCCTACTTGTCGTACACTTAGTTCTTTCATACTGTTTTCGCCTACGGGGCTATCACCCGCTATGGCCGCACTTTCCAGAGCGTTCGGCTAACAATACAAATAAAGAGTACAAGGCTCATCCCATTTCGCTCGCCACTACTTTGGGAATCTCGGTTGATTTCTTTTCCTGCGGTTACTTAGATGTTTCAGTTCACCGCGTTCGCTTCACATAGCCTATGTATTCAGCTATGGATACTCCAAAAGGAGTGGGTTTCCCCATTCGGACATCTACGGATCAAAGCTCGTTTGCCAGCTCCCCGTAGCTTTTCGCAGGCTACCGCGTCCTTCATCGCCTGTGATCGCCAAGGCATCCACCACATGCACTTGTTCGCTTGACCCTATAACGAGTCTGTCTCTCCGACAGTCGTTACAGGTTGAGTTTTCGCGTTGTGCCGTATTCCAATTGAGTCAAACATAGAGTTCGAATCATCTTGAGATACATCGATACAATCACAACCCGGATAGTTTTCACGTCCATCTCATAGACGCTTCCGCTATCCAAATTACTTACTTCTTCCAGATTGTTAAAGAACGACAGCCGATACGTACTACGTATCACTCTGACTGGCTCAATCGCCAATGCAAAATTC
>NZ_LDWR01000085.1 GCF_001039005.1 Burkholderia cepacia | reverse complement strand
CTGACTGGCTCAATCGCCAATGCAAAATTCTCGGTTCAGTGTCTGAACCAAGCCCTTAGCGTTGGTGATTGGTGGAGGCAGACGGGATCGAACCGACGACCCCCTGCTTGCAAAGCAGGTGCTCTCCCAGCTGAGCTATGCCCCCATGAGTACAGATTCCTCAGGTACCTTACCCGTCGGTATGGGATTCTCGTAGGCGCTAAAGCACCAACGATCATCGACACGCCAGACAAGACATTGGTGGGTCTGGTTGGATTCGA
>NZ_LDWR01000084.1 GCF_001039005.1 Burkholderia cepacia | reverse complement strand
CCCCGCGGGGCGCTTTTCTTTTGTCTGCCGAATGCGTGAACGCTCGAACGCTTGAACGCGCGGCCGGCAGCGGCTCAGTTCTGCGGCAGCGTGTCCGCGAACGACTGCCGTTGCTGCAGCTTGACGAAGTGCTTGTCGAGGTTCGGGTGATGCTCGCGCCAGTTCAGTTCGGGCATCCGGAAGTCGAGATAACCGAGCGCGCAGCCGAGTGCGATGTCGGCGAGCGTGTAATGATTACCGACGCACCACGTCTTGCCGCCGAGGCCCTGCGACATCGCGACGAGCGCATCGTCGATCTTGCGCTGCTGGCGCGCGATCCAGCTTGCGCTGCGCTGCACGTCGTCGCGCAGCGTGTATTCGAGACGAATCGCGACCGCCGCGTCGAGCACGCCGTCGCCCAGCGCTTCCCAGCAGCGCACTTCGACGCGCTCGCGGCCCGACGGCGGAATCAGCTTGCCGACCGGCGACAGCGTATCGACGTATTCGCAGATCACGCGGGAATCGAACACCGCGGCACCATCCTCCATCACGAGGCACGGGACCTTGCCGAGCGGATTCGATGCATGAATATCCGTCTCCGGCGCCCACACGTTCTCGAGCTCCAGCTTGTAGTCGATCTTCTTTTCAGCAAGCACGATCCGCGCCTTTCGGACGTACGGGCTGCTGAGCGAACCGATTAATTTCATCATCTGCCTTTTTAAGGGAACCGCCGAGAGTATACGTTGTCGCCGATCATAACCGGGCAGGGTCGCACGGTAGAAAATCGCCCGGCCGGCCTGTGGATGGTTTGCAACAGCCGCCGCGCGAGCCTGCCGGCGCGGCTCGCGGCCGCCCCTTTCACGCGCCGCGTCCGGCGGCGCTACAATCGCACGATGAATGCGCCCCTCGATACCGCCATCGCCGTCGACGTCTACCGCCAACGCCGTGAACGCGTGCTTGCCGCACTGCGCGCCGCGGGCGGCGGCGTCGCCATCGTCCCCACCGCGCCGGAAATGCTGCGCAACCGCGATACGGCCTACCCGTACCGGCACGACAGCTATTTCCATTACCTGACGGGCTTCACCGAGCCGGATGCCGTGCTCGTGCTGAACGCGGCCGCGCCGCACGGCGCGCCGGAGTCGATCCTGTTCTGCCGCGGCAAGAATCCCGACCGCGAGATCTGGGAAGGCTTCCACTACGGCCCCGAAGCCGCGCGCGATGCGTTCGGCTTCGACGCGGCGTTCGCGGTCGACGTGATCGACACCGAGATGCCACGCCTGCTCGCCGACGCGGGCACCGTGCACTACCGGTTCGGCGCATCGGCCGACTTCGAACGCCAGCTCGCCGGCTGGCTCGACGCGGTGCGCGGGCTGGCGCGCACGGGTGTCGCCGCGCCGGACGCGATGCTCGACCTCACGCCGCTCGTCGACGACATGCGGCTCGTGAAGGACGAACACGAACTCGCGATCATGATGCGCGCCGCGCACATCTCCGCGCTCGCGCACCGCCGTGCGATGCAGGTGTGCCGCCCCGGCATCCGCGAATACGAACTCGAGGCCGAGCTGCTGTATCTGTTCCGCAAGCACGGCGCGCAGGCACCCGCGTACGGCTCGATCGTCGCGGCCGGCGCGAATGCGTGCGTGCTGCACTACCCGGCCGGCAACGCGGCCGCGAAGGACGGCGACCTGATCCTGATCGACGCCGCATGCGAACTCGACGGCTACGCGTCGGACATCACGCGCACGTTCCCGGCCAACGGGCGCTTCTCGCCCGCGCAGCGCACGCTGTACGACATCGTACTCACCGCGCAGCAGGCCGCAATCGACGCGACGCGCGCGGGCGTGCCGTTCGAGGCGCCGCACGACGCGGCCGTGCGCGTGCTCGCGCAGGGGTTGCTCGACACCGGCATCATCCCGAAAACACGCTTCTCGAACGTCGACGACGTGATCGCCGAGCGCGCGTACACGCGCTTCTACATGCACCGCACGGGTCACTGGATCGGGATGGACGTGCATGACTGCGGCGACTACCGCGAGCGGCTCGCCGGGCGCGACGACAACGGCGCGCTGCCGTGGCGCACGCTGAAGCCCGGCATGACGCTGACCGTCGAGCCCGGCCTGTATGTGCGGGCAGCCGACGACGTGCCGCCCGAGTACTGGAACATCGGCATCCGCATCGAGGACGATGCGATCGTGCGCGAGCACGGCTGCGAGCTGATCACGCGCGGCGTGCCCGTCGCCGCGGACGAGATCGAAGCGCTGATGCGCGCAGGCGCGGCGCACGGCGCATGACCGGCCAACGCCTGTTCGTCGCGCCGCCGTCGACCCGCCGTCGACCGTTATTTCCGTTTTACGAATCAAGATGACGACCGCTTCCTCCCCGGCCACGCCGGACTACGACCTCGCCATCGTCGGCGCCGGCCCCGTCGGGCTCGCGCTCGCCGGCTGGCTCGCGCGCCGCAGCGCAACCCAACACGCGTCGATCGCGCTGATCGATGCGCGCGAACCGGTCGCGAGCGTGAACGACCCGCGCGCGATCGCCGTCTCGCACGGCAGCCGCGTGCTGCTCGACACGCTCGCGTGGCCCGCCGACGCGACGCCGATCGAACATATCCACGTGTCGCAGCGCGGCCACTTCGGCCGCACGCTGATCGACCGCGACGAGCACGACCTTGCCGCGCTCGGCTATGTCGTGCGCTACGGCTCGCTCGTGCAGGCGCTCGCGGGCGCCGTGCGCGGCACGCGCGTCGACTGGCTCGCGTCGACCACCGCGCGCGCGCCGCAGCAGGATGCCGACGGCGTCACGCTGACGCTCGACGGCCCGCAAGGCGAGCGCACGCTGCGCGCGCGCATCGTCATCAACGCCGAAGGCGGGCTGTTCCACGAACAGGCGGCCGACACCGGCCAGCATCGTCGCGACTACGGGCAGACCGCGCTCGTCGGCACGGTCACGGTCTCGGCGCCACGCCCGAACGTCGCATGGGAACGCTTCACGAACGAAGGCCCGCTCGCGCTGCTGCCGCTCGGCGGGCCGCGCCAGGCCGACTACGCGCTCGTCTGGTGCTGCACGCCCGACGAAGCGGCGCGGCGCGCCGCGCTGCCCGACGACGCGCTCCTGCGCGAGCTCGGTAGCGCGTTCGGCGAACGCATGGGCCAGTTCGTCGCGATCGCGGGCCGCGCGGCGTTCCCGCTCGGCCTGAACGCCGCGCAGACGCTCGTCAGCGGCCGCGTCGCGATCGTCGGCAATGCCGCGCAAACCCTGCACCCCGTCGCGGGCCAGGGGCTCAACCTCGGGCTGCGCGATGCGCATACGCTGGTCGACACGCTGTCCGCGCAAGGCCTCGAAGCGACCGCGCTCGCGGCCTTCAACGCACGCCGCGCGCTCGACCGGCGCTTCACGATCGGCGCGACCGACACGCTGGCGCGCCTGTTTACGATCGACTCGGGCCCGCTCCCGCTGCTGCGCGGCGCCGCGCTCACCGCGCTCGAATTCGTGCCGCCGCTCAAGAAGGTGATCGCGCGCCAGATGATGTTCGGCCAGCGCAACTGACGCGCGGCGCACCTCAGGGTGCGCCCGGCCGGACCACGCAAACCGGGTCAAATCGGCGGGACATGGGAATACGGTAAAATGCGCGTTTTCCGTCCGCCCTTTTCATGCCCGCACCTGTCGCGGGCGGTGCCATTGCGATGCCCGTTATCGGCCCTCACGTATTGCGTAACAACCTGTTCGTCGCACCGATGGCCGGCGTGACGGATCGTCCGTTCCGCCAGCTGTGCAAGCAGCTGGGGGCCGGTTACGCCGTGTCCGAGATGGTCGCGTCCAACGCGCAGCTGTGGAAAAGCGCGAAGACGATGCGGCGCGCGAACCACGAAGGCGAGGTCGAGCCGATCGCGGTGCAGATCGCGGGCGCCGATCCGGCGATGATGGCCGAAGCGGCCCGCTACAACGTCGACAACGGCGCGCAGATCATCGACATCAACATGGGCTGCCCGGCGAAGAAGGTCTGCAACGTCGCGGCCGGTTCCGCGCTGCTGCAGAACGAGCCGCTCGTGCAGCGGATCGTCGAGGCTGTCGTCGCGGCGGTCGGCACGGGGCCCGATGCGGTGCCCGTCACGCTGAAGATCCGCACCGGCTGGGACCGCGAGCACAAGAACGCGATCACGGTCGCGCGCCTGGCCGAAGCGGCCGGCATCTCGATGCTCACCGTGCACGGCCGCACGCGCGCCGACCTGTACCGCGGCGACGCCGAATACGAAACCATCGCGGCCGTGAAGGCGGCCGTCAGGATTCCGGTCGTCGCGAACGGCGACATCACGTCGCCCGCGAAGGCGAAGGCCGTGCTCGACGCAACGGGCGCCGACGCACTGATGATCGGTCGCGCCGCGCAAGGTCGGCCGTGGCTGTTCCGCGAAATCGATCATTTCCTGCAAACCGGCGAGCTGCTGCCCCCGCCGCGGATCGACGAGATCCAGCACGTGATGAACGAACACCTGGAAGACCACTACGCGTTCTATGGTGAATTCACGGGAGTCCGTACTGCGCGCAAGCACATCGGCTGGTACACTCGCGGCCTTTCCGGTGCCAACGGGTTCCGGCACAGGATGAACACGCTCGATTCCACCCGCGAGCAGCTCGCCGCCGTCAATGAATTCTTCGAGGCGCAAAAGGCGCTGTCGGACCATCTCGTCTATGTCGATGACGAAGAGGAAAACGGCCAGGGCGAGTCGGACGACCATAACCAGTTAGCAGCATGAGCAAGCACAACATCGAACAATGTGTCCGCGAGAGCCTGGACGTGTATTTCCGGGATCTAGACGGCTCCAATCCGCACGACGTCTATGAAATGGTGATGTCCTGCGTCGAAAAGCCGATGCTCGAGGTCGTGCTCGTACAGGCAGGCGGCAACCAGTCGCTCGCCGCGGAGTACCTCGGCATCAATCGCAATACGCTGCGCAAGAAGCTGCAGCAGCACGGCCTGCTGTAGCCGGCCGTCCCGTCCCCGTTTCCCTGGCTATTGGTGGTTCCATCATGATCAAGCAAGCGCTCATTTCCGTTTCCGACAAGACCGGCATCGTCGACTTCGCGAAGTCGCTGTCCGACCTCGGCGTCAAGCTGCTGTCGACGGGCGGCACCGCGAAACTGCTCGCCGACGCGGGCCTGCCCGTTACCGAAGTGGCCGACTACACGGGCTTTCCGGAAATGCTCGATGGGCGCGTGAAGACGCTCCACCCGAAGGTGCACGGCGGCATCCTCGCCCGCCGCGACCTGCCCGAGCACATGCAGGCGCTGGAACAGCACGGCATCCCGACGATCGACCTGCTCGTCGTGAACCTGTATCCGTTCGTCGCGACGATCGCGAAGGACGACTGCACGCTCGCCGACGCGATCGAGAACATCGACATCGGCGGCCCGACGATGCTGCGCTCGGCCGCGAAGAACCATCGCGACGTGACGGTCGTCGTCGATCCGGCCGACTACGCGGTCGTGCTCGATGAAATGAAGGCGAACGGCAATGCGCTCGGCTATTCGACCAACTTCCGCCTCGCGACGAAGGTGTTCGCGCACACCGCGCAATACGACGGCGCGATCACGAACTACCTGACGAGCCTGACCGACGAGTTGCAGCACGCATCGCGCAGCGCGTACCCGGCGACGCTGAACATCGCGTTCGACAAGGTCCAGGACCTGCGCTACGGCGAGAACCCGCACCAGAGCGCGGCGTTCTACCGTGACATCGCGCCGCAAGCCGGCGCGCTCGCGAACTATCGCCAGCTGCAGGGCAAGGAACTGTCGTACAACAACATCGCGGATTCGGACGCGGCGTGGGAATGCGTGAAGACGTTCGACGCGCCGGCCTGCGTGATCATCAAGCATGCGAACCCGTGCGGCGTCGCGGTCGGCAACGACTCGGCCGACGCATACGCGAAGGCGTTCCAGACCGACCCGACCTCC
This sequence comes from Burkholderia cepacia, assembly GCF_001039005.1. GTDB lineage: Bacteria > Pseudomonadota > Gammaproteobacteria > Burkholderiales > Burkholderiaceae > Burkholderia > Burkholderia theae. Next base: position 9,320 of record NZ_LDWR01000084.1, on the reverse strand, counting down.
GCATTCGGCGGCATCATCGCGTTCAACCGTGAAGTCGACGAAGCGGCCGCTCAGGCTGTCGCGAAGCAGTTCGTCGAAGTGCTGATCGCACCGTCGTTCTCCGACGCCGCGAAGCAGGTGTTCACCGCGAAGCAGAACGTGCGCCTGCTCGAAATCGCGCTCGGCGACGGCCATAACGCATTCGACCTGAAGCGCGTGGGCGGCGGCCTGCTCGTGCAGTCGCTCGACTCGAAGAACGTGCAGCCGCACGAGCTGCGCGTCGTCACGAAGCGCCAGCCGACGCCGAAGGAAATGGACGACCTGCTGTTCGCGTGGCGCGTCGCGAAGTACGTGAAGTCGAACGCGATCGTGTTCTGCGGCAACGGCATGACGCTCGGCGTCGGCGCGGGCCAGATGAGCCGCGTCGATTCCGCGCGCATCGCGAGCATCAAGGCGCAGAACGCGGGCCTGACGCTGGCCGGCTCGGCCGTCGCGTCGGATGCGTTCTTCCCGTTCCGCGATGGTCTCGACGTCGTCGTGGCAGCCGGCGCGACCTGCGTGATCCAGCCGGGCGGCTCGATGCGCGACGACGAAGTGATCGCCGCGGCCGACGAGCACAACATCGCGATGATCCTGACGGGCGTGCGCCACTTCCGTCACTGATCGCACACGGCCCGCTCGGCCGCTGTACGCAAGCCCGGCGGCGTCGCACCCGCCGGGTTTTTTATTGCGCGACGCCCCGGCGCGCGACCATGCTGCCGGCTCGCCGCACCATTCGTTGTAGTATCGCTGCATCAGGCAACTCTCCTCACTCATGCGAATTCTCGGCATCGACCCTGGCCTGCGCGTCACCGGCTTCGGCGTCATCGACGTCAGCGGCCACCAGCTCGCCTATGTCACGAGCGGCGTGATCCGCACGCCGACGGCCGACCTGGCCACCCGGCTCGGCACGATCTTCCAGGGCGTCTCGACGATCGTGCGCGAACATGCGCCCGACCAGGCCGCGATCGAAAAGGTGTTCGTCAACGTGAACCCGCAGTCGACGCTGCTGCTCGGCCAGGCGCGCGGCGCCGCGATCTGCGGCCTCGTCGCGGGCGGCCTGCCTGTCGCCGAATACACGGCGCTGCAGCTCAAGCAGGCCGTCGTCGGCTACGGCCGCGCGACCAAGACGCAGATGCAGGAAATGGTCACGCGGCTGCTCAATCTCTCCGGACAACCGGGCTCCGACGCGGCCGACGCGCTCGGCATGGCGATCTGCCATGCGCACGGCGGCACGACGCTCAGCACGCTCGGCGGCCTCGCGCCGGCGCTCGCGAAGAAGGGGCTGCGCGTGCGGCGCGGGCGGCTGGTCGGCTGACACCGGCGCACGCCGTCGCCCGGCACGCCGGATCGACCGTCTTGACCGCGCACGGCGCGCACACGACACGCATTGCTTCGGCCTGACGGCCGATCCCGTCGGCATTGCGCCGCGCGTGCGCTACACTCGCGCTTTCTTCCTCGCATCCCGCCCCCCATGATCGGTCGCATCGCCGGCATCCTGTTCGAAAAGAACCCGCCTCACCTGCTCGTCGACTGCAACGGCGTCGGCTACGAAATCGACGTGCCGATGAGCACCTTCTACAACCTGCCGCAAACTGGCGAGCGCGTCGTACTGCTCACGCAGCAGATCGTCCGCGAGGACGCGCACCTGCTGTACGGCTTCCTGACGCTGCAGGAGCGCACGACCTTCCGCGAGCTGCTGAAGATCACCGGCATCGGCGCGCGCATGGCGCTCGCCGTGCTGTCCGGCATGAGCGTGCAGGAGCTCGCGCAGGCCGTGACGATGCAGGACGCCGCGCGCCTCACGCGCCTGCCGGGCATCGGCAAGAAGACCGCCGAGCGCCTGCTGCTCGAGCTGAAGGGCAAGCTCGGCGCCGATCTCGGTGCGCTCGCCGGCGCCGCATCGGCGTCCGACCACGCGACCGACATCCTCAACGCGCTGCTCGCGCTCGGCTACTCCGAAAAGGAAGGCCTCGCCGCGATCAAGAACGTGCCGGCCGGCACCGGTGTGTCCGAAGGCATCAAGCTTGCGCTGAAGGCGCTGTCGAAGGCGTAACGCGCGGCCGAACAAGCTGTTGAAGTCAGTGTCGCGCGGCCGCGCGGCGCTCGCCAGTCGGCCGTTTGGTCAGGTGGGCGGGACCACTGCGCGCGGTACAATGGCCGCATGATTGAAACCGACAAACTCGCCACCGAGCAGCGGATCATCGCCGCCACGCCCGCCTCGTCGCACGAGGAGGTGTTCGAACGTGCGCTGCGGCCGCGCCAGCTCGACGACTACGTCGGCCAGGAAAAGGTGCGCGGCCAGCTCGAGATCTTCATCGAAGCCGCCAAGCGCCGCTCGGAGCCGCTCGACCACGTGCTGCTGTTCGGGCCGCCGGGTCTCGGCAAGACGACGCTCGCGCACATCATCGCGCGCGAGATGGGCGTGAACCTGCGCCAGACGTCGGGCCCCGTGCTCGAACGCGCCGGCGATCTCGCCGCGCTGCTGACGAACCTCGAAGCGAACGACGTGCTGTTCATCGACGAGATCCACCGGCTATCGCCGGTCGTCGAGGAAATCCTGTATCCGGCACTCGAGGATTACCAGATCGACATCATGATCGGCGAAGGCCCGGCCGCGCGCAGCGTGAAGCTCGACCTGCAGCCGTTCACGCTCGTCGGTGCGACCACCCGCGCCGGGATGCTAACCAACCCGCTGCGCGACCGGTTCGGGATCGTCGCGCGCCTCGAGTTCTACGATGCCGAGCAGCTGTCGCGCATCGTGCGGCGCTCGGCGTCGCTGCTGAACGCGCAGATCGATCCGAACGGCGCGCTGGAAATCGCGAAGCGCGCGCGCGGCACGCCGCGGATCGCGAACCGGCTGCTGCGCCGCGTGCGCGACTTCGCGGAAGTGAAGGCCGACGGCCAGATCACCGCGGCGGTCGCCGATGCCGCGCTCGCGATGCTCGACGTCGATCCGGTCGGCTTCGACCTGATGGACCGCAAGCTGCTCGAGGCGATCCTGTACAAGTTCGACGGCGGCCCGGTCGGCCTCGACAACCTCGCGGCGGCGATCGGCGAGGAGCGCGACACGATCGAGGACGTGATCGAACCGTACCTGATCCAGCAGGGCTTCCTGCAGCGCACGCCGCGCGGGCGCGTCGCGACGCTGCTCACCTATCGCCACTTCGGGCTCTCCGTGCCCGACACCGGCCGCTCCGAACGCGGCGCGTGGGATGCCCCCGACGGGAAGTAGCCCGTCGCCCGAGCCGTACCTGCCATGACAACGCCGCCCAGCCGCCACCCCGCCGCACCCGTACCGGGCCCGCGCTGGGCCGAGCCGATCCGCAAGCGGCTCGTGGCGGGCATCACGCACCTGACGGCGGGTGGCGGCGGCCCGTCGCTCGACCTCTCTTCACCACCCGGAGATCCGGGGCTGTTCGGCCCCGACGCCATCTGCTGGCGCGTGCATGCCGACTTCACGTCGATGATGACCGGCGGCATCGCCGCGCTGCTGCTGCAGGCGCTCCATCCGCTCGCACTCGCGGGCGTCTGGGATCACTCGTCGTTTCGCACCGACATCCTCGGCCGCTTGCGGCGTACCGCCACGTTCATCACGGGCACGACGTTCGGCAGCCGCGCGGACGCACTCGCGCTGATCGAACGCGTGAAAGCGATCCACGCGCGCATATCGGGTACCGCACCCGACGGTCGGCCGTACCGCGCCGACGATCCGGCGCTGCTGACCTGGGTGCATATCGCGGAAGTATCGAGCTTCCTCGCCGCGCATCTGTGCTACGTGAATCCGGCGCTGCCGGGCGAATTGCAGGACCGCTATTACGCCGAAACGGCATTGATCGCCGAACTGCTCGGCGCACGCGAGGTGCCCCGCTCGCGCGCCGAGGTCGCCGCCTATCTCGCGCGCATGCAGCCCGAACTCGAGGCCGGGCCGCATACCTTCGAAGTGATGTCCATCCTGCTGAATGTGCCGGTCGCGACACCCGCGTTGCGGCCGGCCGCGTCGCTGGTGATGCATGCCGGGATCGACCTGCTGCCGCCGTGGGCGCAGCGCATGCTCGGCGTGTCGACGTTCGCTCCGTTGCGTCGCGCGGTGGTCCGGCCCGGCGTGCGGACCGTCGCCCCCGTGCTGCGCTGGGCGCTCGTCAACGGCGCGTCGAAGCGCGCGCGCCGCCGCGCGACCGCGACACCGGTCGACGGCGATCCGCCAGCCTGACGATCAGCTTCCTCAGAACATTTCAATTTACTGTCAAATTCCTGTGACAAGCTGACGGGCTCGCACCCGCACACGGTCACACGTCCTGTATGTCCCGCATGTCCGTTACCCGCGCGGTGTCCTGCCAACCTGACCGACACCCGATGCCCGCGATGCCACGCCTGCCGATCCGTTTCGCCCTTGCCGCCAGCCTGTCCGCCGTTTTCGCCCTGACCGCCTGCGGCGGCGACGATGTCACCGCCGTCGCGCGCACGGACGCGCAGACGCCGTCCGGCGGCACGACGACAACGCCCGCCCCCACGCCGCCCGCCACCGTCACGCCGCAACCGGGCAAGTGGAAGGCCGCCCGCGCGGGCGACCTGATCGACGTGACGCTCGGCGATCTCCATCCGACGCAGGGCGCGATCGGCTACGACCAGATCTACTACAAGCTCGGCCGCTACGAACTGCAGCCCGACAAGAAATTCGACGACTTCTGCGCGGACGAAGGGCTCGGCGGCGTCGCATCGAGCGGCTACACGGCCCAATCGTCGCTGCGCGAACCCGCGAGCTACGCGTGTTCGACGACCGACGCAAACGCCCGCGACCGCGCGGTGCTGAACCCCGTCGTGATCGGCCCGAACGGCGATGCCCTATATCTGACCGACGGCCACCACGGCCTGTCGACCTACTACGAAACACCCGACGGCGGCCCGGCGCTACACGTGCACGTCGTCGTCAAGGACAACCTGAGCGACTACTCGGGCGACGCGTTCTGGCAGCAGATGCAAAACCGCGGCTACGTACGCCTGAAGAACGGCGAAGGCAAACCGATCGCGGTCGCGCAACTGCCGGCCGGGCTCGGCCTGAAGCTCGGGATGACGAACGACCGCTACCGGTCGCTCGTCTATTTCACGCGCGACATCGGCTACAGCAAGCCCGCGCAAGCCACCGACTACCTCGAGTTCTACTGGTCCGACTGGCTGCGCGCGCAGCCGGGCACGTTCTCGCTCGCCGGCTATGACCTGACGCGCGCCGGTGCGACCGACCCCGATCCGGCGAAGGCCGACACGGGCTACCTGAACGCGGTCTGGAATGCGTCGACGCGCATGGTCGCGGCCACGGACCCGGTGATCGACGGCAAGACGGGCGCCGACCTCGGGCGCGCGGATGCGATCAACGGCGGGAAGAAATACAACAAGGGGGAATTCGACAAGCTGCGCCAGCCGATCACGGCCGACAAGCCCGGCAAGATCGCATACGCGCTCGACTACAAGACGCGCCACGGGCTGCCGCAGTAAGGATCACGCTCGAAGGGGAAGCCCAGCCGGCCGTGCCGGGCGGACCCTCACACTCAGTCAGAGTACCTTGCGATACCCGTCGTCGTCGCTCTCGGCATCGAGGTGCGACACGTCGGCCCACTGCACGACCTGTGCGCGGCCGTCCACGTAATCGACGACGTTGATGCTGGTGTTGAGCAACTGATAGTTGCGCGGTGCGGACAGATCGAGCCCGTTCGCGAAGCGATACACGCAATCGAGCACGCCGCCGTGCGCGACGCACGCGATCCGGCCGCCCGGATGCGCGGCGACGATCGGCTCGAGCGCATGCAGCACGCGGTGATAGAACGCGCGCTGCGACTCGCCGCCTTCCGGCGCGAAGCCCGGATCGCGCGTCTGCCAGGCCGCGTACGCGTCCGGAAACAGCGCCTCGATCTCGGTGCTGTCGTGCCCCTGGAACGCGCCGTACGAGCGCTCGCGCAACCCTTCGCGCAGCAGCAGCGGCAACCCGAGCGCATCGGCAAAGGGCAAAGCGGTCTGCTGCGCGCGCATCAGGTCGCTCGAATAAACCGCGTCGATGCGCGCACCGTCACGCGCTTCGCGCGCGAGCCGCGCGGCCAGCCGTTGCGCCTGCGCGAGCCCCGAGTCGGCCAGCGGGATGTCGATATGGCCCTGGATGCGCTTGATGCGATTCCAGGCCGTCTCGCCATGGCGGATGAAAAGAATCTGCGTGGTGGCCATCGCGGTGCGTCTCCGGGAAAGAATCAGGGCCGCACTTGCAGCCAGAACGTCACGGGGCCGTCGTTGACGAGCGACACCTGCATGTCGGCGCCGAACTCGCCCGTCTCGACGACCGGATGGCGCGCACGCGCGGCCGCGACGAAGTAGTCGAACAGCCGCGCGCCTTCGTCGGGCGGTGCGGCCGGCGTGAAGCTCGGACGCAGCCCGCTGTTGGTATCGGCCGCCAGCGTGAACTGCGACACGAGCAGCAGGCCGCCCGCGCGGCCCTCGCCGTCGATATTCGACACGGGGAGGTTCATCTTGCCGGCGGCATCGCTGAACACGCGGTAGCCGAGCATCTTCGCCAGCAGCTTGTCGGCGGCCGCGTCGGTGTCGCCGCGCTCCGCGCAGACGAGCGCAAGCAGGCCCGCGCCGATCTCGCCCGTCGTGCGCTCGCCGACGCGCACGTCGGCGCGCTTCACGCGCTGGATCAGCGCGATCATGCGGTCAGCGTGACGCGCGCGAAGCGGCGCTTGCCGACCTGCACGACGAACTCGCCGGCCTCGACCTTCAGGCCCTTGTCCGACACGATCGCGCCGTCGATCTTCACGCCGCCCTGCTCGATGTTGCGCAGCGCCTCGCTCGTCGACGGCACCAGGCCGGCCTGCTTCAGCAACTGGCCGATCGCCAGCGGCGCGCCGGCGAGCGTGACCGACGGAATGTCGTCCGGCACACCGCCCTTCGCGCGGTGGTTGAAGTCCTCGAGCGCACGCTCGGCGTCGGGCTGCGAGTGGAACCGCGCGACGATTTCCTGCGCGAGCAGCACCTTGAAATCGCGCGGGTTGCGGCCGCCTTCGGCCTCGCGCTTGAAGCCGGCGATCTCGTCCAGGCTGCGGAACGACAGCAGTTCGAAGTAACGCCACATCAGCGTGTCCGAAATGCTCATCAGCTTGCCGAACATGTCGGTCGGCTTCTCGCTGATGCCGACGTAGTTGCCCTTCGACTTCGACATCTTCTCGACGCCGTCGAGGCCTTCGAGCAGCGGCATCGTCAGGATGCACTGCTGTTCCTGGCCGTACTGTTTCTGCAGTTCGCGGCCGACCAGCAGGTTGAACTTCTGGTCGGTGCCGCCGAGTTCGAGATCGGCGTTCAGCGCGACCGAATCGTAGCCCTGCATCAGCGGGTACAGGAACTCGTGGATCGAGATCGGCACACCACCCTGGAAACGCTTCGTGAAATCCTCGCGCTCGAGAATCCGCGCGACGGTGTAGCGCGACGCGAGCTTGATCATCCCGTCCGCGCCGAGCGGCATCGACCATTCGCTGTTGTAGCGGATCTCGGTCTTGTCGCGATCGAGCACGAGCGCGGCCTGCTCGAAGTAGGTCTTCGCGTTCGACTCGATCTGCTCGCGCGTGAGCGGCGGGCGCGTCGCGTTGCGGCCTGACGGATCGCCGATCAGCGACGTGAAATCGCCGATCAGGAAGATCACCGTGTGGCCGAGATCCTGCAGCTGACGCATCTTGTTCAGCACGACCGTGTGGCCGATGTGGATGTCGGGCGCGGTCGGGTCGAGGCCGAGCTTGATGCGAAGCGGCGTGCCGGTGGCCGCGCTGCGCGCGAGCTTCTGCGCGAACTCTTCCTCGATCAGCAGCTCGTCGACGCCGCGCTTCGTGACGGCGAGCGCATGCCGGACTTCGTCGGTGATCGGGAAAACAGGCTTGGAACTGGGTTCGGTGCTCATCGGTGCCAGGAAGAATGTCGCAAAAACAGGGATTTTCCCATAACTTGCGCGCGCATCGCTTAACGACGCGTCACGTTACGCGGATAATCGGGCGCAAGACGCGCGGCACCGGCCCGCGCCGCATGATCGAGGAGAACCCAACGTGCCGCAACGACCTCCGCAAAACGCCCATCCGGCCGACGGCATCTACTTCGGGCTGATGTCGGGAACCAGCATGGACGGCGTCGATGGTGTCGCCGTGCGTTTCGAGACCGGCAAGGCGCCGGTCGTGCTCGCGGAAGCGTTCGTCGGATTCGCGCAATCGCTGCGCGACGCGCTGTTCGCGCTGCAGCAGCCCGGCGACAACGAGATCGACCGCGAATCGCTCGCGGCCAACGCACTCGTCACGCGCTACGCGGTGTGCTGCCACGAACTGCAGCGCACGGCCGGGCTGTCGCGCGACGAGATCCGCGCGATCGGCGTGCACGGCCAGACGGTGCGCCATCGCCCCGAGCGCGGCTATACGCGGCAGCTCAACAATCCGGCGCTGCTCGCCGAGCTGACCCAGGTCGACGTGATCGCCGATTTCCGCAGCCGCGACGTCGCCGCGGGCGGCCACGGCGCGCCGCTCGCGCCGGCGTTCCATGCGACGGTGTTCGGCGCCCCGGGCGAGACGCGCGTCGTCTGCAATCTCGGCGGGATCAGCAACATCACGATCCTGCCCGGCGAAGGCGGCGACGTGCGCGGCTTCGACTGCGGCCCCGCGAATGCACTGATCGACGCATGGGCGACCCGTCATCTCGGCAAGCCGTACGACGACGGCGGCAAGTTCGCCGCGCGCGGCACCGTGCACGCACCGCTGCTCGACGCGCTGCTCGACGAGCCGTATTTCGCCGCGCCGCCGCCGAAAAGCACCGGACGCGACCTGTTCAACCCCGCGTGGCTCGACGCGAAGCTCGCCGCGTTCGCACAGGTCGCGCCGGAGGATGTGCAGGCGACCCTCACGACGCTCACCGCCGTGTCGGTCGCGCGCGAGATCGCGCAGCACGCCCCCGGCTGCAAGGCCGTCTTCGTGTGCGGCGGCGGTGCGCGCAACCCGGTGCTGCTCGACGCGCTCAGGCAAGCGCTGCGCGAGGCCGGCGTGTCGGCCACGGTCGATACGACGGCCGCGCTCGGCGTGCCGCCGCAACAGGTCGAGGCGCTCGCGTTCGCGTGGCTCGCGTACCGCTTCACCGCGCGCCAGCCCGGCAATCTCGCGACGGTCACCGGCGCGGCCGGCGACCGCGTGCTCGGCGCGCTCTATCCGCGCTGATTCGAGTCCAGCCGCGCGACGCTCGCCGCGCACGGGCGCAAAAAAACGGGGCATGAAGCCCTAATGCCGTTCAGTTAA
>NZ_LDWR01000082.1 GCF_001039005.1 Burkholderia cepacia | reverse complement strand
GGCACAAGCAGCAGTGGCACGAGCAGCAGCGGCACAAGCAGCAGCGGCACAAGCAGCAGTGGCACAAGCAGCAGTGGCACGAGCAGCAGTGGCACGAGCAGCAGCGGCACGAGCAGCAGCGGCACGAGCAGCAGCGGCACGAGCAGCAGCGGCACAAGCAGCAGTGGCACGAGCAGCAGCGGCACGAGCAGCAGCGGCACGAGCAGCAGTGGCACAAGCGGCACCCCCGGCACGAACGGCATCATCAGCTCGGTCGGCTCGGTCGTCACCGATGTGGGCGTCACGATCGCCGGCGCAAGCCCTCCGGGCGGAACCAAGGGCGTGACCACCGGGCTTGCCAACACGGTCACCGGCGCCGGCACGCTCATCCGCGATACGTCGAACGCGGTGAGCAACGGCATCGGTCAGATGGGCTTCACGACGAACCCGGTCGGCTCGACGGTCGCAGGCCTCGGCACGATCGTCGGCTCGACCAGTAATCCGGTCAGCGGTCTCGCCGACACGGTGAAGGCGCTCGGCTCCGGCCCGCTGTCGCCGCTGGCGCCGCTCACGACGCCGGTCGGTGGCCTGCTCGACACGGTGGCCGGCGGTCTGAAGTCGGGCGGCACGATGCTCGGCTCGGCGCTGTCGTCGGGCCCGGTCCAGCAGGCGACCCAGGCGCTCAGCACGGCGATCACGCCGCTCGTGACGACGGCCGGCCAGCTCACGCAACAGGTCGGCACCGCAACCGGCCTCGGCCAGCCGGTCGCCGGCCTGCTCGGGCAAATCGGCGGGGCAATCACGTCGGCCGGATGGAAGGTGACATCGGCGTCGCCACAGCCGGTCGTGAGCGGTGTCGGTGAACTCGTCCGTGCGGTCGGCAATACGGTGACCAACGTGGGCGGGCTCGTGAACCCGAGCGGTGCGAACGGCGCGGTGCCGATCGCCGGCCTGGTGACGAGCGTGGTCGGCGGTATGCCGGCGGCCGTGCACGGCGGCTCCGCGACCGGCACGGGGGGCGGCAATCCGTTGGGCGCGCTCGGCAATCCGCTCGCGCCGGTGACGTCGCTGGTGGGCGGCCTGCTCGGCGGCGTGGCCGGCAAATAGCCGGTCTCGTCGGATCGTCCCGCCGGCCAACCGGCCGGACGATCGCGCGCGGCAGGCCGGGCGATGCCGTCTGCGGGATCGAACGGTCCGGCGGCGGCTACGCTTGCAGCGAAGATTCAACGACCGATTCAACGGCCGATCGACGCGTCACCCGCGGCTACCGTCGAGCTTCGACGGCGGCCGCGCCAGCCCGCGCGCCGGCAGCGGCGTCGACATCACGATCGATGTGCGCGTTTCGCCGTACAGGTTGATGCGCTCGATCAGCTGTTCGAGATGGGCCATGCTGACGGCAACGAACCGCATGACATACGAGTCCGCGCCCGTCACGTGATGGCATTCGACGACTTCGGGAATCGTCTCCAGCAACTTGAGGAATTTCGCTTTCGCCGGTTGCGGCACCGTGATGCCGATCAGCGCGCTCACCGGATAGCCGGCCGCGGCCGGATTGATCCGGGCCGTGTAGCCGTCGACGACGCCGGCCGCTTCAAGGCGCTTCACGCGCTCCGTCACCGCCGGCACCGACAGGTGAACCTGGCGCGCCAGCTCCGTATAGCTGATGCGGCCGTTGGCCTGCATCAGTGCCAGTACCTTCCAGTCCAGTTCATCCATCGCAGCGGGATTTTTTAAGGTGGAGCAGTCATTTTTCCTTAAAAACCGCATTCAGCGATGACCGGACTTTCCCTACGATGCCTGTTCCACCCGTTGAAAGTCGCAAGGAGCAGGCGATGCTGTTCATCAAGTCCGTCGTGATGGGGCTGTCGATCGCGGTGCCGGTCGGCCCGATCGGCATGCTGTGCATACAGCGCAGCCTGAGCCGCGGTTTTCAGGCGGGATTCGCGACGGGCGTCGGTGCCGCGTGCGCCGATGCGATCTACGGGCTGCTCGGCGCACTGGGCATCGCGGGCATCGTCACGGCCTTCCCGATGCTGACCATCGGCCTGAAAATCGGCGGCGGCGCGTTTCTCGTGTGGCTGGCCTGGACCATCGCGCGTCAGGCGCTGGCCGCGTCGGCGATGCAGCGCGACCTGCCGCGCACGACCGTCCTGCGCGACTTCCTGACGACGTTCGGCCTCACGCTGTCGAACCCGATGACGATCCTGTCGTTCGTCGGCATTTTCGCGGCACTGGGCCCGCTGTCGGGCGCGCGGGACGGCGCGATGTGGCCGGCCGTGGCGCTGATGGTCGCCGGTGTGTTCATCGGTTCCGCGACCTGGTGGCTGTGCCTGAGCAGCGCGACCGCCGCGCTGCGCACGAAGATGTCGTTCGCGTTCATGCATGGGCTGTCGCGCGTATCGGCCGTCGTCATCGCGGCATTCGGTGCGATCCAGCTGGTCGCGGGCGTGCGCGGCCTGGTCTAGTCCTGCGGTGGGGCGCCGTTCGATCGAACGCCCTCGGCGGCATTCAACGCCTGCAAATGCGCACGCACGAAACGCGCGATCTCCTGGCTCAGTTCCATGTCTTCCGGCGCGCCCATGAACCCGCCATGCGGCATCCCTTCGAACACATGAAGCTCGGTCGGCACCTGCGCGCGCCGTAACGCGCGGTGCAGGCGCACGGCGTTCGACAGGAACAGGTCGCGCGTGCCGCTCTGGATGAATGTCGGCGGAAAACCGGCGGCGAAATCACCGAACAGCGGCGACAGATACGGATGCGCGAGATCGGCACCGTTCGCGTAGAGCAGGTTGTTCGGCATCAGCGACGCCGGCAACACGACATCGACGAGCCGGTTGGTCTCGAAGCTGTCGCCGGATTCCGTCAGGTCGGCTTCCGGCGACAGCAGCACCAGCGCGGCCGGCAGCGGCAAGCCTTCGTCGCGGGCGCGCAGCACCATCGCGGCGGCGAGGTTGCCGCCCGCCGAGCGGCCGCCGATGACGATGTTTTCCGGTGCGTAGCGCTCCAGCACGTATGAATACGCCGCGATGCAATCGTCGAGCGCGGCCGGATACGGATGCTCGGGCGGCAGGCGGTAGTCGACGCCGTAGCATCGAATGCCGAGCCGGTCGGCCTGCATCCGCGCGCCGGCCCGGCACGCCGCGCCGCCGCCGAAGATCAGCGCGCCGCCATGCAGGTCGATGTACGCACATTCGCCGGAAGCCGGCGCGCCGGGCGTCGCGACATGCACGTCCGCGTCGCCGGCCCGGATCGTTGCCACGCTCGAACGCAGATACCCGCCGAGCTGCTCGACGGCGGCCGCGTAGTGCGCATCGGTGGCCGCTTTTACACGCAGCCAGGCGTCGACATCGTCCGGCGCCGGCATCACATGCCGCGCGTTCAGCGGCACGCCGTCGTCGCCGACCAGCCGTTGCAACGCGGTGCGCGCTGCGTCGCTGATCGAGGTCGGGAAGGGAACGACACGGCTCGGCAGGACGACGCCGTCAGGTTTGTCTTTCATCGCGGGATTTCCGTTCGGCGTGTCATGCGGCCGAAGGCCAGTGACGCAGCATCACGTCCAGCGCATCGAGACTGCGCGACCACGACGCGTCGGAATCCGGCGCGCTGTGCGAGAAACCGCCCGCGCTTTCGAGCGTCACGTAGCCCATGAAGAAGCCGCCCAGCAAGCGGATCGCATGAGCCTGTTCGGCTTCCGGAATGTCGTAGCTGCGCAGCACCGCCGACGTCATCCTGACGAGCCGGCCGCCCGCGCTTTCCGCGGCGCGTTCCGCACTCACCGGGTGGCGCGCGGCCGCAAAGCGGCCGGGGTGCTCGCGCGCATAGTCGCGATAGACGTTCGCGAGCGCGGCCAGCGCGTCCTTGCCGGTGCGGCCGGCCAATGCGTCGGTCGCGCGATCGGCGAGTTCCTTCAGCGCGAACAGCGCGATCCGGCTCTTGAGATCGTCGAAACTCGGGATATGCGAGTACAGGCTGGCCAGCTTGACGTCGAAGTGCCGCGCGAGCGCCGCGCCGGTGAGCTGCTCGAAGCCGGTTTCATCGGCGAGCTGCGCGCCGGCTTCGACGAGCCTGTCTACGGTAATGCCGGCACGTGCCATGACGGATGCTATGTGGGTTAGTCAAAAAACTAATTCTATTAGTTTTTGCGGCGATGTCAATTTCCCACGCGAGCCGGTTGCACCGATACGCATCGGCGCCCGCGACGCAGGCGCCGATGCACGGGGCGGTCAGAACGTGTAGCTGACCTTGCCGAACGCGGTACGTCCGAGCGTGTTGTAGCCGTACGCGGTCATGTACTGGCGGTCGAACAGGTTCGACAGCGATGCCGACACTGTCAGGTGCGAATTGATCCGGTACGACGCGCGCAGGCTCACCGTCAGGTACGACGGCAAATATTGCGTGTTGGCCGGGTCGTCGAACGTCGAACCGCCATAGAGCAGCGACGCGCCGGTGCTCAGCGCGTGCAGGTGCAGTTCGTCCCACGTGTGGTCGACGTTGAGGCTGACCGTCTGGCGCGGCCGGCGGCTGAGCCAGGTCTGGTTGGTCTCGTCCTGCGGATTCAGGATGCCGACCGCGAGGCTCACCGGCGTCGAGCGGCCGATCGTTCCCTTGTACGACAGGTCGATGCCGCGAATATGCGAGCGGCCGATGTTCATCGGCGAGAACGTCGCCGGGTTGTAGGCGACCAGGTTGTTGACCCGCGTGTCGTAGATCGCGGCGGTGAACGTGCCGTACGACGTGTTCGCGTCGATCGCGGCCTCGACCGACGTGCTGCGTTCCGGGCTGAGGTTCGGATTGCCGTAGCCGGGGTAGTACAGGTCGTTGAAACTCGGCAGGCGGTACGCATTGCCGTACGACACGCGCGCCGTATAGACCGGCGTGATTGCCCACGACAGCGCGGCGTTGCCCGTGTTTACGGATTGCCCGGCGATGATTTCGTGACGTCCCGCGAGGAACATCGTCACGCTGCCGAGCGTGGCCGATTGATGCAGCGAGAACGCGGAGTCGTTGCGCGTCGGCACGCCGCCGGGAATGTCGATCGGCAGGAACACCTGTTCGCGCGTGAAGTCGTAGGCCAGCTTCGACTCGCCCGACAGCGGCAGGCCGAACAGGCGGAACCCGTGCTCCTGATGCGTCAGCGACGTCGAGATGCTGAAGCGCTGCGAATTGATCTGGTCGGTCGCGAGGGCCGGGTTGTCCGCGTAGATGAACTGGCGATCGTTCGCATAACCGAAGGATTGGTCGAACTGCGTGTCGGGCGTGATGTCGAGATGGAACGCGACACCGGTCGTCAACTGGTGATCGAGCTCGCGGTTCGCATAACCGAGGTTGTCGAAGGACAGATCGGAACGGTGATACAGCGCGAACGTCGAGATCGACCAGTTGTCGCGCGCGTAACCGAGGCGCGCATCGAGATCCTGCGCGTGATACGGATTGCGGCCGGCCTCGTGACCGGAGAAGAAGGGCCGCGTCGCATCGATGCCGGCCGTGTTGTAGTCGTGCAGCCCGAGCGAATAGGTGAGGCCGCCGAGCGCGGCAAGCGGCCCCGTCGACGGTACGGTGCCCGACGTGCGGAACTGCGTGTCGAACGTCTTGTTCGAGCCGCCGCCGAACGAGACGGTGGTCTGGTTCGGCTGGTTGGACGCACGGCGCGTGATGAGCTGCACGACGCCGCCCATCGCATTGGCGCCGAACGACGCGGCGGCCGGGCCCGAAATCACTTCGACGCGTTCGAACGCTTCGGTCGGCAGGTCGGCCCACGGCGCGATGCCGGTGGTCGGCGAGCCGATCCGGATGCCGTCGATGAACACGGCGACCTGGCTGGCCGACGAGCCGCGAATGCTGACCGACGAGGACGAGCCGGGGCCGCCGCTCTGCGAAACGGTGACGCCCGGCAGCGTCGCGAGTGCCTGCGTGATGCTCGGGTCGCTCGGCGACAGCCGGTCGAGATCCTCGCGCGTGAGCACCTGCGTTGACGCATAACGCCGGTCGAACGATTCCGGCAGGTGCCGCGTGTCGGTCACGCTGATCGTCGGCAGGTCGGCGCCTTCCGCGGGCTGGGACGGCTGCGGAAGCGCTGCGTCGCCGGCGGCATGGGCGATCGGGGAAAGCAGCGCGGTGGCGGCGGATGTGGCAAGCAGGTAACGAATGTTCATGAGGCAGCGAGAGTGTGCGTGTTGCGCGTACAGCGATCGTGTGCGGGGGGCGGGCAGGGCCGGCCGGTTTTTTTCTGGATCATGGCGTGGCCGGGCCGCGCGGCGGGCCGTCGCGGGTGCAGGCGCGGCACATGCCGGACGACGCGATCGATGGCGCAAGCCGTATGCGCACGGGCGGGCCACGCCTGCCGGCAGCGTGCCGGTGCGACGCTTCCGGTGGGGAAGCGGATTCGGGAACGAAGGACATCTGAAGGATCCTGAGGTCGGGCCGTCCATGCAACGGGCGACCGCCAATGGCGGTGCTTGGCGCATCGGGACACCCCGCCCGGTGCGGCTGCTTGGACCTCGGGTCGATGGCAGGTCTCCTGGCTCGCGGGTCGTCATTCGTGCCGGCCTTCCCGGTTTCCCAGTGGCACGCAGTGGCACGAATTCGCCGCTCACAGTTGCGGGGGCAGCCGCAGATTCGAGGCGCTGCCTCTCCTGCGTTCCCTTTTGATCCCGTCTCCGGGAACCATCAGCGCGCAAGCGTAATGGCGCGCACTCCGGCACGTCAATTCTTCGGTCAAGCGGGGATGCGAAAAAACGTCATTGCCCGGTAAAAACTTTCGAAATCCTTTCTTTTATGTGCCGGCGTCACGTTTCATGTCAGACGAAACAGGTGGGTTCGAGGCTGCGCGATCGCGCCTGAACCGGCTCGGCGCGACGCCGGTCCAGCGCACGAATGCGCGCCGGAACGCCTCCTCGCCGCCGAAGCCGAGATGCGCGGCCACGCGCGTCACCGGCCAGTCGGTCTCGTACAGGCATCGCCGTGCCGCGTCGGCCAGGCATTGTTCGCGCAGCACGTGATATCCGCTGCCTTCGGTTGCCAGCCGGCGCCGCAGCGTCGCCTCGCTGACGCCGAGCCACGCAGCCAGTTCCGCGAGCACCGGCAGCGCCTGTTCGCGCGCGAGCGCCGCATCGAGAAAACCGCGCACCTGCTGCGCCCAGGACACGACGGCCGGTGCCGCATCGATCAGACGAAACGGGAAATCGACGAGAAACGCGTCGAGTTCGCCCGGCTGCCGGATCACGCGGCTGTCGAGCCGCGCCGCATCGAACGAGAAGCCGTAGGTTTTCCGGCCGACGTCGACCGGCGCGTTGAACAAGCCGAGCAGCGGCATCGCGTCGTCGCGGCGCGGATGGCCGAGCCAGACTTCGTCCGGCCGCAGCGGCTGCCCGATCAGCCAGCCGAACAGCTGCAGATAGCAGAACAGCCCCGTCAGGTCGACGAGGCACGCGGCCGGGCTGCGCGTGCGGCGCAGCGAGTCCATCCGGAACGTCGCGCGAGCGTCGCGAACCGAGAGCGACAGCGCGCCGGCGCGCGGCGTCAGCATCTCGCAAAAGTCGCGCGCGCAGCGGATCGCGTCGGCGAGCGTCGCACAGCTCAGCAGGCAGCGGCACATCAGGTCGACTTCCTGCTTGCGCATCGGCGGATGGCCGTTGCCGCGCGCGACCTGCGCCTCGAGCCGCTCGATCGCGTCGCGGTACAGCGCGACGAAGCCGCGCGTCGTCGTCGCATCTTGCCGCGGCTGCGTATCGCGATCGGCCGGCGGCGCGCCGCTGCGTGTGAGTTCGCTCAGCAGGCGCGCGTCGAGCCCCGGCAGGACCCGGCCGCTGGACGGCATGGCGCGCTGTTTCATGTGTCTCCCGTTCTGATCGTTGCGACAGGGGCCGGTGAGCGGGCCGATAGGGGTCCGTGAACCGTCGCCACGCAAGAATGCTAGTCACGCCGGCCGCCTTCGGCCTCGCCGGTACGGCGTAGGCCGGCCACGCATCCCGCCATGAACGACCACGGACGACACGCGAATGATCCAGATCGTAGATGAAATCACGCTCGCGCCCGAGCGCATTCCCGACGTGCTTGCACTGCTGCGCGACCGTTACCTGCCGGGCCACGCGGCGCGCGGGCTGACGGCGGCCGGCCGCTGGGTGTCGCCGCCCGTCGCGGTGCCGGGGCAGCCGAGCACGTTGTGGCTGACGTGGCAGGTCGACGATGCGCCGGCCTATTACCGGATGCGCGCGCTGACCGATGGCGACGTGGTCGCGTTCTGGATGGCGGTCGACGGGCTGTGCGATGCGCGCCGCCGCCACGTGATGACCGACGCCGATGCACCGCTGCCCGCGCTGACGGAGGTCGACCATGCGGCATGACACGGCACAGGTGTTCGTTTCGGCGGATCGCGACGGCGGCGCAATCGAGCATGCATTGCGCGAGGCCGCGCAGGCGTTGCCCGGCGCAACCCGCGTGGCGCTCGCACGCAATCTGGAAGGTAGCTGGGGCGCGGGCGACTACACGCTCGACGTGCTGCGCGACGAACGGGCGGTCGATTCCGCAGCGGATTTCGCAGCGCTGGCTCGACTGCCGGGCATAGCCCGCATCGACGGCGCGGCCTGCCGTGCGATCGGCGGCGGCCTGCGCGAACCGGCGTTACGCGACGGCATCTGGCGCACGCTGATGCTGCGCGTGCGGCCGCAGGCGAGCGAAGCACAGGTCGCGTCGCTGGAGCACGAATTGCTGCAGATGCCCGCGTTCATGCGCGGCATCCGCAACTGGCGCCTGAGCCGGATCGTGACGCCCGGCGCATGGACGCACGTATGGCAGCAGGAATTCGAGCAGGTCGGCGATCTGCTCGGCGAATACCTGATGCATCCGTATCACTGGGGCTGGGTCGACCGCCGGTTCGACGCCGAAAGCCCCGACTGGACGGTCGACGCGATCTCGCATGCGTTCTGTCCGCTCGCGTCGAGCCTGCTGGCCGACACGGCGGCGTGACGCGCACCAAGCCAACCCCAACCCTGGAGACACGAAAATGCGAGCCCTCCTGATCGACCGCGTCGGTCATTCCGGCGCTTTCCGGCTGGCCGATGTACCGGCGCCGAAGCCGCGCCCCGGCGACGTGCTGATCCGCGTCGCGTACGCGGGTGTCAATCCCGCCGACTGGAAATGCCGCGAAGGTTATCTCGGCGCGTTCATGGAGTACACGTTTCCGTTCGTGATCGGTTTCGATGCGGCGGGCGTGGTCGAAGCGGTCGGCGACGGCGTCGACGGCTTCGCGCCCGGCATGCGCGTGTTTGCGCAGACCGACGTTGGCGCGGGGCGTTGGGGCGCGTATGCGGAATACGTCGCGGTGCGCCACGACTCGGTCGTGCGCTTGCCCGACACGGTGAGCTTCGCGGAAGCGGCCGCGACGCCGACCCCCGCGCTGGCCGCATGGGCCGGCCTGTTCGACGACGGCGGGTTGCGCGCGGGGCAGACCGTGCTGGTGCACGGCGGCGCGGGCGCGGTCGGCACGTTCGCGATCCAGCTGGCCGCGCAGGCCGGTGCGCGCGTCGCGGCGACGTGTTCCGCGCGCAACCGCGACACGGTCGAATCGCTGGGCGCGGCGGCGAGCATCGACTACCGCGCGCAGGACATCGCGGCAGCGGTGCGCGCATGGGCGCCCGGCGGCGTCGACCTCGTGCTCGACGCGGTCGGCGGCGACACGCTGCCCGATGCGCTCGACCTGCTCGCGCCCGGCGGCACGCTGGTGAACATCATGACGCTCGCGGCCGGCGACGCCGAGCGGCTGGCCGCGACGGGAGCCGAAGCCGCACGGCGCGGGCTGCGCACCGCGATGACCTACAGCCGGATGCCGAGCGGCAACACGCTCGCATCGATTGCCGAACGCCTCGGCCGGCGCGCGTTGCGCGTGCCGCGCTTCGACAGTTTCCCGCTCGAACAGGCGGCACGGGCGCTCGATCTCGTTCAAACGGGCGAGGCGAAAACCAAGCTCGTGCTGCACGTTGCGGATATCGCCGGCTGAATGGCCCGCACTCAAATCACAGGAGACAACATGACCGACACCCGAGCCCCGATCCTGGCCGGCAAGTGCGCGCTCGTGACGGGCGCGAGCCGCGGCATCGGCCGCGCGATCGCGCAGCGCCTCGCAGCCGAAGGCGCGACCGTCGTCGTCACCGCACGCAGCCTCACGCAATCGGCTGGCACCGCCGGCACGCTCGCCGAAACGGTCGCGCTGATCGAACAGGCCGGCGGCCGTGCGATCGCGCTCGCGGCCGACCTGTCGAACGCTGCCGAGCGCGACGCGCTCGTCGGGCGCGCGGCGCAGGCGGCCAGCGGCCTCGACATCCTCGTCAACAACGCGGGCGTGGCCGACTACGCATGCATCGACGCGATGCCGATGACGATGTTCGACACGACGATCGAACACTATCTCCGCATTCCGTTCGCACTGGCGCAGGCCGCGATCCCGCTGATGCGCGCACGCGGCGCCGGCTGGATCGTGAACGTCGGTTCGGTGACGGCGCTGCCGCCGCTGCGGCCGTTCGACGATTTCTCGCGGATGGGCGGCGCGACCGTCTACGCGGCGGTGAAGGCCGCGCTGTCGCGCTTCACGCAGGGGCTCGCGGCCGAACTCGAAGCCGACGGCATCGCGGTGAATCTCGTCGCGCCGAGCACGGCGATCCGCACGCCGGGCGCCGCGCGCTACATCCCCGAAGGCTATCCGACCGAGGACGTCGCGTATCTCGCCGAAACCGCGCTCGCGCTGTGCAGCCTGCCGGCGCGCGAACGCACGGGCCTCGTCACGCACAGCCTGCATTTCCCGCTCGCGCAGCAGCTCGCGGTGCGTTCGCTCGACGGCCGCACGCCGCTGCCGCCACCCGTGATTCCCGCGTACGCGCATCCCCACATCGACCCGACAGGATTCTGATATGACGAAATCGATTCGTTTCGACGGCGGCACCGCCGTGATTACCGGCGCGGCCAGCGGCATCGGCAGCGGGCTCGCGCGCCACGCGGCCGCACTCGGCATGCGCGTCGTGCTGGCCGATCTCGATCCGGCGAGGCTCGACGCGTTCGCCGCGACGCTCGATACCGACGTGCTGTGCGTGCCGACCGACGTCAGCCGGCCGGAAGCCGTCGACGCACTCGCGGAGGCGGCATGGCAGCGCTTCGGCGGCGTCGACCTGCTGTTCAACAACGCGGGCGTGATGGCGACCGGCTTCAGTTGGGAAATCACGCCGGAACGCTTCGAGCGCAGCTTCGCGATCAACGTGCACGGCGTGCTGAACGGGATCCGCAGCTTCGTGCCGCGGATGCTCGAACGCAACGTGCCGGCGCGCGTCGTGAATACCGCGTCGGTCGGCGGGTTCCTGCCGAGCCCACTGATGTCGCCTTATTCGGCGACGAAATTCGCGGTGGTTGCGCTGACGGAATCGCTGTACGGAGAACTGAAGATGCTCGGCGCGCCGGTCGGCGTGTCGCTGCTCGCGCCGGGCCCCGTGCAGTCGGACATCTTCAACGATCCGTTCGGCGCCGCGCACGACCGGCCCGAGGTGCGCGGCTTCGTCGACACGATGCGCTCGATGCTGAACGCGCACGGGCTCACGCCCGACGCGTTTGCCGAGCGGGTGTTCGACGGCATCCGCGAAGGGCGCTACTGGCTGATTCCGCAGCCGGAGACGATCGACGGCGCGCTGCAGCGGCGCACCGACGACATTCTCGCCGCACGCGACCCGTCGCTGCCGTCGTTCTGACGACGCACGCGCGCGGCAGCGGCGACTCGCGCGCCGTTACATACGGGTGCCGGCGTGCGCGCGGCCGCTCGGGTCGCCGCCGCGATCGGGCGGCGTATTGTTCTGATCGATCTTCGCGAGCACGAAGCCGGCGGACGGCAGCGCGGCGGGCGAACGATGCGTCGCCTGCGCGACTGCATCGCGTGGCGAGGCGGCGGGAAAACCGGATGACGTAACGCCCGGTTGAGCGAACGCCGAAAGGGAAGCGGCCGCCAGGGCGGCGGCGACGATCGCGTGCGTGTTCATGTTGGCTCCTTCACGACTGACTGCGGGACAACGTAATCAGTCTAGGGCGCGAAACTTAACGCGATGTGAAGGAGCGTCGGTGCGCGGATTACACGATGTTCCCGCGCGCCGTGACGCATCATGCCGATGCCGACACCAGCTTGCAGAAGTTCTCGAGATCGACGTTGCCGCCGCTGATCACCACGCCGACGCGCTTGCCCTGCAGCTGGTCCTTCATCCGTCGCACGGCCGCGAACGACAGGCAGCCGGTCGGCTCGACGACAATCTTCATACGAGTCGCGAAGAAGCGCATGCAGTCGATCAATTCCGCGTCCGTCGCGGTCAGGATGTCGTCGACGTCGCGGCGGATGATCGGGAACGTCAGGTTGCCGAGATGCTGCGTCTGCGCGCCGTCGGCGATCGTGTGCGGCGTGTCGATATGCACGATCGCGCCGGACCGGAACGATTGCTGGCCGTCGTTGCCGGCTTCGGGTTCGACGCCGTACAAGGTTGCGCGCGGCGACAGCGCGCGCGTGGCGAGTGCGGTTCCCGACAGCAGCCCGCCGCCGCCGAGCGGTGCGAATACCGCGTCGAGCGGGCCGACTTCGTCGAACAGTTCCTTGGCCGCCGTGCCCTGGCCGGCGATCACGTCCGCGTGGTCGTAGGGTGGGATCAGCGTGAGCCCGTGCTTCGCCGCGAGATCGCGCCCGATTTGCTCGCGATCCTCGGTGTAGCGGTCGTAGGTCACGACGTTGCCGCCGTAACCGCGCGTCGCGTTCATCTTCGCGACCGGCGCATCCTGCGGCATCACGATCGTTGCCGGGATGCCGAGGATGCGCGCCGACAGCGCGATCGCCTGCGCATGGTTGCCGGACGAGAACGCGACGACGCCATGGCGGCGCTGCTCCGGATCGAAGCGCGACAGCGCATTGAATGCGCCGCGAAACTTGAATGCGCCCATCCGCTGCAGGTTCTCGCACTTGAAGAACACCTGCGCGCCGAGCGCTTCGTCGATCGTCCGCGACGTCATCACGGGCGTGCGGTGGGCATGGTCTGCGAGCCGGGCCGCGGCGGCGGCAACGTCGTCGTACGTAGGCAGAGTCGGAGAGTTCATGGTGGTTCGAGGGTCGGAAAGATCAGTCAACAGGAACGCAGCGCGCACGACGCGCACGCATCATTTCGCATCGTTGTACACCGTCGCGCGCGATACGCCGAGATGCTGCGACACGATTTCCATCGCGCGGCGCACCTCGAGGAAGCCGTCGGTCTTCAGCGCCTGCATCAGTTCGCGGCGCTGGTCGGTCTTCAGTTCGCGCGGCGTCGTCGCGAGGCGCGACGCAAACGCGTCGATGCGTTGCCGGATCGCGTCCGCGCCGGCCGGGTCGAGCGTTTCGGCGACGGTTTCGCCATCCGTGGCGCAGAACTGATTCAACATGCCCTGGAAGCCGCGGAACAGCGTGACGTCGGCATTCAGGCACAGCGCGGCCACGTAGCGCCCGGTCGAATCCTTGATCCCGATCGACGTGCTTTTCGCGGTGCGGCCGTCGGCGAAGCGGTTCGGGTAGTTCGCGAGTACTTGCGGGAAATCGTCGTCGGCGATGCGCGCGAGGCCGAGCTCGGTCGCGGGATCGCCGACCGCGCGTCCGGACAGGTTGTTGTGGATCGCGAGGATCGCGTGCTGCGGCGTGCGCAGGTCGTGGACCACGACCTCGGTGAACGGCGCGAACATCTCGCCGAGCCCTTCGGCGATGCGCTGCACCTGTTCGATCAGCGACGCCTGCTCCGACAGCGCTTTGTTCCGGGTTGGGGTCATGGTGTATTCGCGTTCAGTGAGGCGGGCGGTTCCGCATCGATGCAATGGGCGCCGGAAACGGTCATTCGGCGAGTGCGTCGCCGTCCGCCGCTTCCGGCCGCGTGATGTCGGCCAGCAACGGGCGTGCGATCCGCACGTAGTCGGCCGCGTCGAGCACGACCGAGCGGTCGAGGCGGCCCGCGTTGAAGGCGATCTCGGCGTTGCGTTCGACCAGTGCGGGATCGACGACGAGCGTCACGTTGGCGTCGAACACGAACGGCGGCACGGCGCCCATCACGCAGCGCGTGACGGCGGCCGCGAGGTCGGGGGAGGCGAGTGTTGCCTTGCGGCGGCCGACGGCATCGGCGACCTTGCGGAAGTCGATCTTCAGGTGGCCGGGGATGACGGCAAGCGCGGTGGTGTCGCCGCCGTCCTTGAAGGTACAGAGCATTGCTTTCGCGCCCTGTTCGGGGCGCGTGCCGCGGATCGCGGCGATGACGTCGGATTTACCTTCCGCCGGATGCTCCAGCACGCGGAAGCGTGCGCCGGAGGTCGTCAGCAGGTCGCAAAGCGTGTCGAAAACGGGGTAGGCGTTCATGTCGCTCCGGGGAGGCTGGGCCGGGGAATCGCGGTGTGCACGGGGTGAGGCGTGTGCCACGTGGTGGTCGATGGATTGTCCAATTATAGACGTTTTGTCACGGAGGTGGTGGAAGTGTGGGTTGCCACGGGGGGCGGCCGTGGCCATCGGGAAAAGGGGATCGAAGGAACGGTTCTTTGCGGAATGGTGCGGAATGCGGGGAGAACTGTCGGCGTTCAGCCAGGCAGCGTCGTTCACCGACGCTTCCAGATTGTCGGCGATCTGGCAATATGCTCCGACAGACCTCAGATACGGCACCCCATGCACATCGCGATCCTGACCTTCCAAGGCTTCAACGAACTCGACTCCCTCATTGCACTTGGCGTGCTCAATCGAATCAAGAAGCCCGACTGGCGGGTAACGCTCTCATGCCCGGAGCATTCCGTCACTTCGATGAATGGCGTGACTGTCCACGCGCAGTCAACGTTGGCGGACGCCTGCACGGCGGATGCCGTCATCGTCGGGAGCGGCATTCAAACCCGGGAGATCGTCAACGATGCGGCACTGATGGCGCAGATCAAGCTCGATCCTGCCCGGCAACTTATCGGCGCGCAGTGTTCGGGCACGTTGGTTCTGGCGAAGCTGGGCCTCCTCGGCGGAGTCCCGGCCTGCACGGACCTCACGACCAAACCCTGGGTAATCGAGGCGGGCGTCGACGTCCTCAATCAGCCGTTCTTCGCTCAAGGCAACGTTGCAACCGCGGGTGGCTGCTTTGCGTCGCAGTATCTGGCCGCATGGATCATTGCGCGCATGGAAGGTGAAGAAGCCGCGCGGAGCGCACTGCACTACGTTGCGCCGGTCGGAGAGAAGGAAGCGTATGTTTCTCGCGCGATGACGAACATCACGCCTTACTTGCCGTAACTCAGTAAAAAGTGGCACTGCCTCCGGCGAAGAAAGCCGACGTTTGATCGGCGTCCTCACGGATGGCAGCCGTCCTCCGCATTCGGAACGTGGCGGCCAAAAGCTATCGTCGACAACATCGCAACGAGAAGAAGCATGATCGCCATCGACGTCGCATGGAAGCACGCTTTTGATACAGAGCCGGTCCGTCTCGTTTCGGTGCTTGACCGTGATCGCTACGAGGTGCGCAAGCTCGAGTTTTTTCGCGATGGCCGAGTGGGGTTTGCCGACGAAACGAGGTCGTCGCAGGGGACGGCGCTAGGAACCGTTCCGGTGCCCTCGCTGGTCGAGATCAACGAGGATCCGGAATTCGACGCACAAGAGACCACGTTGGAAATGTTCGACACGTTATGGTCTTGCCACGTGGCACCTATCGACAACCTCGACCAAGCTTGACCAGAAGCGGCCAGCCGATAACCTCGGCCAGATTACGATCAATTGGTCTGCCGCTGCATCGTGATGCGAGCGCAACCCGTTGGCCCGATTCAACTGCCAGCCCGAACCATTCCGATGTCGCTACCGCTCATATTTCTACCGGCGATGCCGTGTGATGGCCGCATGTATGCCGACCAGATCGAAGCGCTCAAGGACCTTGCTTCACCGACCGTGAAGATATTGGCGCACGCAACCTTCGCCGAGAGTGCCGAGAAGCTCCTGACATTGACGAGCGGCACGTTCGTTCTCGTTGGTACCGCATATGGCGGGTGCGTCGCGATGGAAGTGCTCGCGAGAGCGCCAGACCGCGTCCGCGGACTCTGGCTGATGAACTGCCAGCCGGGCGTTCATCCGAACCCGGATGCCGTTCGTGCGACTAGCCGGAGAATCCGCACCGGCGAGCATGAGCGCGTCATTGCGGAGTTTGCCGAGAATGCAATCCCGCCTGACGATCGCACATCACGGGCTGCGTTCATTCAGATGGCTCGCGATGCCGGTGCGGAGTTGTTTGCCCGTCAATCCGACTCGACGCTGACGCGTTCGGATCATTGGTCGACCCTGGCATCGAGCAAGGTCCCCACGTTGCTCATATGGGGCGCCGCGGACCGCTTCGTGCCCGTCGACGTTGGCCGCCGCATCGCCGGCTTGATGCCGCACGCCCGTTTCGAATCAATCGATGGATGCGGCCATTTCCCGACCCTGGAGCGGCCCGCGCTATGCACGGCGATCGCGCGCGAGTGGTTGATGGAGTCGGTGCTCGGTTGAATCGTGCGTGAGAGGTGGCCGCGTGCCCGATTGCGCGGGGTGGTGCTCGGCCATAATGAGGCAGTCGACGGTAGTATCAGGATTGTCGACAATTAAAAGATGCTTCGGATTGCTGTCGCCGCTACCGCCAGACAAACCAGATTCTGAGACGCTAACGAGCTATGGCGCTTACTTCCATCGTGGTACACGGCGTAACCAGTGCGGGAAAGATCCGTTCGCGGCTGCGCCTCAGGACAGTTCGGAAGTACTGGTCCTTCATAGCGCGCCTCGAGTGGTGACCGGAGTCCATTGGGTGTTCTTGAACAACGGGAGCGTGCAAGGGGCGGCAGCGGTAAGGGTGAAAGCAAACAGGAACCGTATTGGGCCACCGCTGGACAAGGCGATTGAGAGCATGTGGGGCTTCACTTTGAACCATGGTCGGCACTTGAGCGAAGGCGAGGATTGTTCGCATGACGACACCGAGCTTATCGTAGGCTTCGCTGCTGCACCGGGTGCCTACCTCATCGAAAATGAGTGCGTAGATGGAAAAACCGTCTTCAAGGGACTTGTGATTCTCATTTAACAACCTGCTAACCCCGAAAGCTTCATTCAGTTGTTCGTGATCCATGATTCGACATGACCTATCACCGGCCATGTTCCTTGAACGGTCGTTCTAGGTGAGATGTGAGAACAACCTATGAAGCTTTGAATTGCGCTCCTAGGCTTAAAGCTCGCTTGTCGATGTTTGATCGGTATCCTAGTATTCGTCGTTGTAGTTTGCGTTCCAGCTTCCACTGTTCAGTTCGGGTCATTTGGCCGGCCACACGCGCAGGGGCGATGTGTTGTCTGTTCCGTGTTGATCCATGGGCTGATTATGTTTACGTCGCCAGAATCCTCAAATAATAGGCGGAGAACGACAATGAGAATCGCGCGGGGACTTGCCGGGGGCATCATCCTTTCGATATTTTGCGCATGCGGCACGATCAAGCCGATGGAACCCGCAGATGCGAGCAGTGTGGCGAGCATCAATACGGCACTGGGAAAGCGCGCGAATGAATATCAAGCCGAAAGCGCGAAATGGGGCGGCACGGAAGCATGGAACAACATTCCTCTGATCGTGCTGGGCGCCGGCGGCGTAGCGGCATCGGCGTTTGCAACGGGTGCTGCCAAGGGCAATTGGGTAGTCGGGCTGGCGTTGACGGCGGGCGCATGGGCGTTGGGTTACTCGACCCTCGCGCCGGATACCAAGCAGGATGCGTATTCGACCGCCGCCACGCAGTTGTCGTGTCTCGCGGACAAATCGAAACGCGCGGATGACAGCCCGAACACCGGACTTAGCACTGAGTCGAAACAGCTTGTGTCTAGCGTAAAGATCTTGACCGATGGCATCGACCACGTGAATGGGCTGCGCGCCAACGTGCCTTCCAAGCTCGACGATAACGGCAAGAACGCAGTCGCCGCAGCGGACGCGATCGTCGCCAAAGCGAAAGGTGCGCTCGACGCGGGAAATGCCGAACTCGACGCCAGAAGCTCCATTCCGCTCACGCTGAAAAGCCTGCTATATGCCATCGACCGGAAAACGCAACTCGCCGCACGTAGCAAAGTGCTGACCGTCGCCGACGTGACCGGCGCGCTTTCCTCGGTCAAGGGGGGCGCACCGACTGGAGGCGGAGCTGCGGGCGCTGTGCCCACGGGTGGCGTCGGGTCGGGTGTGCAGAATCTGGTTTACGGTATCGACAAGCTTAGCGGTGCAACCCACGAATACGCGGATGCGGCGAACAAGCTGAGCATCGCAGCCGATCCTGTCGCCAACAACCCTGTCGTTGGAGGAAAGATCTACACAGGTACACTCGCTTCGTTTGCGCAATGTACGAGTGACAAGTAAGCGCTAAACCGCGTTTAGCTAATCTCTAATCACAAAGGTGATGCAATGCCAAGACTAATCGGCACAATTTCTGCCCACGGGTTCGCAAGTGAAATTGTCGAGGACGACGATCAGCGCGTCTATTACACGGCAGACGCGGATATCGACGCGGATGGTGCGAACGGACAGAATGGCGAGCAGGCGGCTTATATGGTTGGCGATCAAGGCTCCGAGTTTCTTGCGAACGGCGGTATGCGAATGGTGGACGGCAAGGTGATTTGCGCCCACGAGTGGGCGCGCAGCATTGTCTTGCTCGATACCGATAACGAACCAAAGGTTTTTGCAGGCGGGGTGATTGCATCAACAACCTGGTATCGCAATCGTGCCCGGCTGGCATCGGACCCTGCGTCGTATGTCGATGCGCAGACGATACCGTACGTCGTAGTTCCCCCGCTTATTGTTACTTCAGTAATCGGAGTGGTGCGCGGCTGTAGGGCGCGCGTGACGTGGCAAGGGAAGAGCGTTGACTGTGTCGTGGCAGACTTGGGTCCGGCTAACAGGATTGGTGAGATCAGTATCGCCGCGGCAGACGTACTGGGTATGAACAGCAGTCCGCGCAATGGAGGGGTCAACAACCCCGAGGTCCTTTACGAGCTATGGCCGGGACTTCCGGCGCCCGGTTTCGAATTGCAACCTGCTTGAGACAACTTCTCGCTGCGGAATTTGAGGCATGCACGATTTGTGCGTGTCGTTTGCACGGGAATTCGTGGAGCACGGATGGACTGACTTGCAGTCAGGAACGTGCCTTTTGAGTAGAGCGTGGGAGTCGAAATCGGGCATACATGCGCCGGCGCCAGCGCTTTGCCGGCCTGCGCAGGAACACAAGACAAACCTTGGACAAAAGCAATCGAGCCGCGCGGCCACACCCGCGCGGCTCGCCACCACCACAACCTATCCCCGCACCGCCTTCACCACATACTGACTCGTCGGCACCACATCGATCTTGTCGAAATCGATAAACCGCCCGCAGCTATCCATCATCTCGGCCACATTGCGCTGAAACTTCTCGTCGTCACCGACCGCGTCGAAGAACGCATGCGGATCGGTCATTGCCGCGGCCGGAAAACACTCCTCGACGATCGCGTCATACCCGGGTGCCGCATGCGTGAGCGCGCGCACGACAACGTTCTGCACGTACAAAAAATTATCCTGCGTATCGATCGCAACACGCGTGTGATGCCCGTGCCACACGTCGAGCCACGCTTCGTGCGTGAGGCGCGGCGGCCGTTTCAGGAATGCGAGCTGCGAAAAACCTGCCGTGCGCTCGCCCGGCCGAGCCAGGAAGCGCGTGTTCGGAATCGGCTGCGACTCGGTGACGAGATACGCGGCCATGTGCGGGACGATCGCGCGCACCGCATCGTCGAACGGCTGGCGGAACATCGCGTTCGCGCTGTCGACCCACACCGCGACGATCCCGTCGATGCCCGGGTGCGTGTTGGTCTGCTTCAGGCCGGCGGCCGGCGCGACATCGGCGTCGGCGACGTTCACCTGCACGCCGTGCGCGCCGAGCGACAGCAGCTTGTCGGCGAGCTGCGCGCGCACCGTGCGGCTCCACTGATCGGGCGCGGCCTGTGCGTCGCGCCACAACACGTAAATGACTTTCTCCATTGCTCCGGCTCCAGAAGGGAATGACGGGATCGGCGGCGCTGCCGCCGGGGTTCAGGAAGCGGTTTCGGTCGATCCGGCCGCCTGGTGCGCGACCGGCGCGAACCGGTTCGCGGTCAGCGTGAACGACGGCGGGATCGGCGACGTGACGGTTTCGAACAGCCGCTCGTGACGCGTCGCGTGAATGCGCCACACGCCGTCGCGCTTCACGTACTGGTCGTCGTAGAACGCGGTGCCGTGCAGCAGGTAGTTGTCCTCGAGATTGATCGCGTGATCCTCGAGAAACCACACGCCGCACGCGTGATCGGCGGATACCAGCGTGAGTTCCGGGTGATGGCCGTGATGCATTGTCAGGAAGGTCGGCTTGCCGATCAGTTCGCGCAGGCTCGACACGAACGCATCGCGGCCGTCGTACGCGTAACGGCCGCCGTACAACCGCGCCTCGCAATCCTCGGTCAGGCAATCGGCGAGCAGCGACCAGTCGTGCGTGTCGACCGCGCGGAAATACCGGTATTTCAGCTGTCGGATCTGCTCGTATTCATGGAGCGTGCGGGTCGTGTCGTCCATCGCCGTGTCTCGTGGTGGTGTCGTTCGATGGTAGGAACGAAGCCGCCTGCATCACATCGTCTGTTCGGACGAAAGCCGCGCACGCATGCGACCGGCGCTGCCGCGACGAACCGCTGGATTAATCCGAACGGGTGATGGCCGGCGATTCGCGCGGCGGTAACGTGGCATCGACGCGGCCTTCGATCCGCGTCGGCACCGAACAAGGAGACGGGATGACCCTCATCGAATCGCTGGAAACGCGCGTGCGCAGGCTGGAGGATGCCGATGCGATCCGCCGGCTGAAGGCGCGCTACTTCACGTGCTGCGACCGCAAGGACCCGCAAGGGATGCGCGACTGCTTCGTGCCGGGCCGCGTGCATATCGACTACGGCCGGATCGGCACGTTCGACACGCGCGACGCGCTCGTCGACGTGTTCGAAAAACTCGGCTGCCATCCGCACATCGTCGAGATGCACCATGGCGTAAATCCCGACATCGCCGTGCTCGACGACACGCATGCGCGCGGCACGTGGGGCCTGCACTACCAGATGATCGACACGAACGCGCGCACGCTCACGCAGCTCGGCGCGTACTACGACGACGAATACCGGAAGGTCGACGGCGAATGGAAGATCGCGGCCACGCGCTGCGTCGTTACGTCGACGCTGTCGGCCCGCTACGAAGGCGACACACCGGGCGTGCTGTTCGCCGGCGCGCAGCCGCCGGCCGCCTGACGCACGCCATCGCCACGCGCATGGCGGACATTCCACTGGAGACATCGAACATGACACAGAACCACGAGACGCCGGTCGCCGTCGTGACGGGCGCATCGCGCGGCGCGGGCAAAGGCATCGCGCGCGCGCTCGGCGCGGCCGGCATGACCGTCTACGTGACGGGCCGCTCGCAGAACGAAGGCGATGCGCCGCTGCCCGGCACGATTCACGAGACCGCGCGCGAGATCGACGCGCTCGGCGGCCGCGGGATCGCGGTGGCCTGCGACCACGCGGACGACGCGCAGGTGAAGGCGCTGTTCGAGCGCGTCGAACGCGAAAGCGGGCGGCTCGACATTCTCGTCAACAACGCGACCTACCTGCACGATCAGCTGATCCTGCCGGGCCCGTTCTGGGAGAAGTCGCTCGATCTCGTGAACATCCTCGACGTCGGGCTGCGTTCGGCCTACGTCGCGAGCTGGCATGCGGCGGCGCTGATGGCGAAGCGCCGCAGCGGGCTGATCGCGTTCACGTCGTCGTTCGGCGCGAGCTGCTACATGCACGGCGCGGCGTACGGCGCGCAGAAATCCGGCGTCGACAAGTTCGCGAAGGACATGGCCGTCGACCTGAAGCCGTTCGACGTCGCGGCCGTGTCGATCTGGATGGGCCCGCTGCGCACGGAGCGCACGACGCGCGTGTGGGACGAGCATCCGGACCTCTACAAGGAATTCTCGCTCGTCGCCGAAAGCCCGGAGTTCACGGGCCGCGTGATTCACGCGATCCACGGCGATCCGCAGCGCATGGCGCTGTCGGGGCAGGTACTCGTCGGCGCGGAAGCGGCGCTGCAGTACGGCATTGCCGATCTGGACGGCAAGCAGCCGCCGTCGTACCGCGAACTGCTCGGCGGGCCCGTGCAGGCGCATCCGGCGATCGTCGCTTAAGGGGCGCTCATGGGCATCCTGAAGGGCAAGGTCGCGCTGGTGACGGGCGCGGGGCAGGGCGTCGGCCAGGGCGTCGCGCACGCGCTCGCGGCCGAGGGCGCACACGTCGCGGTGGTCGGCCGCACGCGCGACAAGCTGCTCGCGACCTGCGATGCGATCCGCGCACGCGGCGGCATCGCGGCGCCGTTCGTGTGCGACGTGATGGACGCCGCGCAGATCGCGCATAGCGTCGACGCGGTGGTCGAGCGGTTCGGCGGCGTGCAGATCCTGATCAACAACGCGCAGGTCGTGCCGCTCGGCCGCCTGCTCGACGTGACCGACGGGGATTTTCTGGCGGGGCTCGAATCGGGGCCGATGGCGACGCTGCGGATGATGCGTGCGTGTCATCCGCATCTGAAGGGCGACGGCGTGATCGTCAATTTCGCGTCGTCGGCCGCGGTGCGCTGGGATGCGTCAGGGTACGGCGCGTATGCGGCGACCAAGGAGGCGATTCGTGCGCTGACACGTGCGGCCGCGTGCGAATGGGGCGCGGACGGCATTCGCGTCAACGCGGTCGCGCCGCATGCGTTGTCGCCGGGCCTGAAAGGCTGGGTCGATGCGAATCCGCAGGAAGCCGCCGCGTTTTTCCGCACGATTCCGCTCGGCCGCGTGGGCGACTGCGAGCAGGACATCGGGCGCGCGATCGTATTTCTCGCGAGCCGCGATGCCGCGTACCTGACGGGCGCGACGCTGCCGCTCGACGGCGGGCAGGCTTACTGGGGCTGACGGCGGGGCTGACGGCGCGCGGCGTGGGCCGCGTGCCAATCACGAATTCGGCACGCACGCGCATGCCTGCGCGTGGCGGCCGGCAAACCGGAATCGAAGAGAGGACGACATGGGTCGACTGGAAGGAAAAGTAGCGATCGTCACGGGCGGCGCGCGTGGCATGGGCGCGGCAACGTGCAGGCTGTTCGTCGAAGAAGGCGCGCGCGTCGTGATCGGCGACGTGCTCGATGCGGAAGGCGAAGCGCTCGCGCGCGAGCTCGGCGATGCGGCGCGTTTCATGCGCCTCGATGTGGCCGACGAAGCGAGCTGGGTGCGTGTGGCCGAAGCGACGGTAGAACAGTTCGGCCGCATCGACGTGCTCGTCAACAATGCGGCCGTGCTGACGTTCGGCGGCATCACCGAGCTGTCGAAACGCGATTTCGAACGCGCGGTGTCGATCAACCTCGTCGGCACATTCGTCGGTATCCGCACGATCGCGCCGCGCATGATCGAGCGGAAGAGCGGGTCGATCGTCAACATCTCGTCGGTGGACGGCCTGCGCGGCGTGAACGCGCTTGCCGCGTACGTGTCGAGCAAGTGGGGCGTGCGCGGGCTGACGAAGGTCGCCGCGCTCGAACTCGGTCACCAGGGCGTGCGCGTGAATTCGATTCATCCGGGCGGCGTGAACACCGTGATGTCGAACCCGACGGGTGCGCCGCTCGAGGAGATCAACAAGCATTATGCGAACGTGCCGCTGCAGCGCGTCGGCCTGCCCGACGAGATCGCGCGCGCAACGCTGTTCCTTGCGAGCGACGAAGCGTCGTACTGCAACGGCGCCGAACTGGCCGTCGACGGCGGGATGGCGGCAGGCGCGTATTACCCCGGATTGCCGGGCGCGCCGTTTTGAGCAGGGGCGTACATCAAGCATTCGACCCGGATGTTTGTGTACGCAACCTAATTCAGGGTTTGCCTGAGTAGCGAAAACACGAATTCGCCGGGCGCACATGCGCGATCGTCATGCATGCGTCCGGCGAGCCGAATTTATCGCTTCCCCGAAACCATTGCCGGATGGACGTTCCGGCCGTTTCGTCCCCGAAAGCGGACACGTCGACGCCGTCGACCTGACTTGCGGGCAACGCATGTGCCGGCACGTCGTCACAGTTGTTTCTTGTTGCAACGCAGCGCCCGAGCAATATCGGCGATGGTATGCTGGCCGGCATGGAAGTTGTAAGGCAGGTTGCATGCATGGCGAAACTCGCGTTCGCATCTTCTAACGAGACATCACATCCTCTCGCCCGCATCGCGGCATCGACACGCGCACAGCTCGCGTGTACCGCGCTGCGCGTTGCTGCGTCCTGCGCTCCAATCGCATTCCCCATCTGGCGGGTTCACCCCGCATTCCCCATCCCCGCCCAATAATCTGGAGACATCCTCATGTCGCAAAACAATCTGGCCGAAGCGACGACACACGGCCCGCTGATCGCTCCTCCGGCTTTCGTCAAACATCGCAAGCTGATCGACTGGGTGTCGCGTATCGCGGCGCTTACGGAGCCCGCGCGCATCGTGTGGTGCGACGGTTCGCGGGAAGAAAACGATGCGCTGTGCCAGGCGATGGTCGACCAGGGCACGCTCACGCGCCTGAACCCGGCGAAGCGCCCGAACTCGTATCTCGCGCAATCCGATCCGTCGGACGTTGCACGCGTCGAGGATCGCACGTTCATCTGCTCGGCATCGCGCGATGACGTCGGCCCGACCAACAACTGGATCGAGCCCGCCGAAATGCGCGAGACGCTCAACGGTCTGTTCCGCGGCTCGATGCGCGGCCGCACGCTGTATGTCGTGCCGTTCTCGATGGGCCCGCTCGGCTCGCCGATCGCGCACGTCGGCGTCGAACTGTCCGACAGCCCGTACGTTGCGGTGAACATGCGGATCATGACGCGCATGGGCCGCGACGTGTACGACGTGCTCGGCGAGGACGGCGAATTCGTGCCGTGCGTGCACAGCGTCGGCCATCCGCTCGAAGCGGGCCAGCAAGACGTGCCGTGGCCGTGCAACCCGGTCAAGTACATCGTGCACTTCCCCGAAACGCGCGAGATCTGGAGCTTCGGCTCGGGTTACGGCGGCAACGCGCTGCTCGGCAAGAAGTGCTTCGCGCTGCGCATCGCATCGACGATGGGCCGCGACCAGGGCTGGCTCGCCGAGCACATGCTGATCCTCGGCGTGACGTCGCCGGCCGGCAAGAAATATCACGTCGCGGCCGCGTTCCCGTCCGCATGCGGCAAGACCAACTTCGCGATGCTGATTCCGCCGCAGGGCTTCAACGGCTGGAAGGTCACGACGATCGGCGACGATATCGCGTGGCTGAAGCCGGGCCGCGACGGCCGCCTGTATGCGATCAACCCGGAAGCCGGTTTCTTCGGCGTTGCACCGGGCACCGGCGTGAAGACGAACCCGAACGCGATCTCGACGCTGACGGAAAACGTGATCTTCACGAACGTCGCGCTGACGGAAGACGGCGACGTGTGGTGGGAAGGTCTGACCGACACGCCGCCCGCGAAGCTGACCGACTGGCAGGGCAACCCGTGGACGCCGGAGATCGGCAAGGAAACGGGCCGCAAGGCCGCGCATCCGAACTCGCGCTTCACCGCACCGGCCGCGCAGTGCCCATCGATCGACGGCGACTGGGAGAACCCGGCCGGCGTGCCGATCGATGCGTTCATCTTCGGCGGCCGCCGCTCGACGACGGTGCCGCTCGTGACCGAGGCGCGCGACTGGGTCGAAGGCGTGTACATGGCCGCGACGATGGGCTCGGAGACGACCGCCGCCGCGGTCGGCCAGCAAGGCATCGTGCGCCGCGATCCGTTCGCGATGCTGCCGTTCTGCGGCTACAACGTGAGCGATTATTTCGCGCACTGGCTGAAACTCGGCAAGCAGCTCGAAGGCGCGGGCGCCGCGTTGCCGAAGATCTACTGCGTGAACTGGTTCCGCAAGGATGCGAACGGCAAGTTCGTGTGGCCGGGCTTCGGCGAGAACATGCGCGTGCTGAAGTGGATGCTCGATCGTCTCGAAGGCACCGGCGGTGGCGGCGAGCATGCGTTCGGCGTATCGCCCGCGTATGAGGATCTGCACTGGGACGGGCTCGATTTCACGCGCGAGCAGTTCGACGCGGTGACGTCGATGAACGCCGACGAATGGCGCGAGGAGCTGAAGCTGCATGCGGCGCTGTTCGACACGCTGAAGCTGCGCTTGCCGGCCGAGATGACCGACACGATGAAGAAAATCGAACAGCGCCTCGGCGCCTGACGATCCGCCGCGACGCATCGCCGCGTCAACCCTGACGTCCCGCCGCCGGCATGCATCGCCGGCGGCGGGACGTTTTCGCATCCGCGCCGCGTGTGCGCGGTTCGTTTACTGCGCGCTGCAATGCGCGACGACCTCGTCGACCGCGCGCTGCACGTCGCCGCGCCGGTAGCGCAGCAGTGCGCTATCGGCCGGATCGGGCTCGTACGACACGACATTGCCGCGTCCCGTGTAGATCGCCATGTCGGGCAATAGCGGATGCTCCTGGTCGAGCGACGGCACGGGTTGCGGGTTGCCGGCCGCGCGGAAGAATGCCGCGAAGTAGTCGGCGAAGCTGAGGTTCTCGTCGCCGACGAGGTAGGCCTTGCCCGCTTCGCCACGCTGAAGCGCACCCCAGATTGCTTCCGACAGCGATTGTGTCGAGATGAAGTTGCTGCCGCCTGCCGGCCCGTACACGGGCAGCCCCGCGAACTGGCCCCGCGCATAACCCGTGTACGCGGCGAACATCTCGTTGCGCAGCCCCGGCACCGACCCGACGACGAACGGCGCATTGACGCTGCACACCGCGAACGGCGGCGTCGCGAGTGCACGCACGCGTTCGTCGGCGAGATGGCGCGAGCGCACGTACGGCACGGTATCGACGAGCGCCGGTGCGACCTGCGGATAGAAGCTGCCGACGAGCACGGCGCGCTTCACGCCCGCGTCGCGCGCGAGCGCGAAGAAGCGCGGCACCGCGTCGACGTTCGCGCGTTCCCAGTGCGCGGCTTCGTCGGTGCCGGGCGGCAGATGGCGGATGTCGTTGCCGGCCGCGAACACGACTGCGTCGAACGGCGCGAGATCGTCGCGCGTGAAGTTGCCGGCCACGTAGTCGCGCAGCAGCACGTCGAACTGCGCGAGCGTGCTGCCGGCCACGGGCGGCTTGCGCGCGGCGAGGGTAACGTGGTTGCCCTGCGCATGCAGGTGCAGCGCGGCATGGCCGCCGATGAGGCCGGTGCCGCCGACGATCAGGATCTTCATGGTGTCTCCGGTGGCGGCGCACGCGCGCCGCGAGAAATGAACGGATGAAGCCGCGCGTGCGCGCGGCCGTCGCTCAGAAATTGAAGCCGTTGCCCGTGACGACGGGCATGTTGGTCCAGAAGCCGTTCGGGTCGCGATACCAGCCGGCCGCCGCGAGCGCACCGCCGTCGACGTGCAGCGTCGTGCCGGTGACCCACGCGGCGAGCGGGCTCGCGAGGTACAGCGCGGCGCCCGCGATGTCGCTGGCCGTGCCGAAGCGTCCGAGCGGAATCCAGCGCGGGATGTGGTCATGGTGTTCGGCCGCGACCATCGCGCTGACGGGTACCTGCGGCGTCTCGGTGGTTTCGGGCGCGATCTGGTTCACGCGGATACCGGCCGGCCCGAGTTCGAGCGCGAGGCTTTTCGTGAAGCCGGTGAGCGCGGCCTTGAACGATGCGTACACCGAACAGTTCGGAATCGCGCGGAAGCCTTCGATCGACGACACGCCGACGATGCTGCTCCCCGCGCCGCGCTTGCGCAGCAACGGCAGCATCGCGCGCGTGACGACGAACACCTGGCGCAGGTTCACGTCGAACAGCCGCGCGATGTCGTCGTCGGTGTAGTCGTCGAACGGTTTCGCGATCTGCAGGAAATCGCCGACATTGTTGACGAGCACGTCGAGGCCGCCGAAGCGCGCGTCGACCGTTCGCGCGAACGCATCGACGTCGTCGCGTCGTGTGACGTCCAGGGTGCCGACGAGCGCGTCGACGCCCGCCGCTTCGAGCGCCTGCCGCACGTCCTGCGCGCGGGCCGCGTCGATCTCGGCCACGGCGACGCGCGCGCCCGCCGCGCCAAATGCTTCCGCGCACGCACGGCCGATGCCCGCGCCGCCGCCCGTGACCAGCACGGTCTTGCCGGTGAATGAAATCATCGATGCACTCCTTCGAATGGAAAAGCGTTGCGCCGCGTCACAGCGACGACACCAGTTGCGCGTTGTCGATCCGCAGTTCCGCGCCGTTCACGAAGCGCGATTCGTCGGATGCGAGGAACAGCACGAGATTCGCGACGTCCTGCGGGTCGCACATGCGCGCCATCGGATCGCTGCCGATGCCGAGCGCGGCCGGGTCGAGGTCGGGCATCAGTGCCTGCGTCATCGGCGTCCAGATCCCGTCCGGGTGGATCGAGTTGCAGCGGATCCGGTAGCCGCTGCGCTTGCAGTGCACGGCGACGCTGCGCGCGAGCGCCGTCACCGCGCCTTTCGAGCCGGTGTACGCACACATCATCGGCAGCCCGCCGAGCGCGGCGACCGACGACATCATCACGATCGAGCCCGGCGTGTCGTTGCCCTTCATCGCGCCGATCGCGTACTTGCAGCCGAGGAAATAGCCGTCCGCATTGGTGCGCATCACGCGCCGCCACGTGTCGAGGCTCGTCTCCTCGATCGAGCCGACCGGGCAGATCGCCGCGTTGTTGACGAGCACGTCGAGGTGGCCGAAGCGGTCGAGCGTCGCGGCGAGCGCGTGCCGCCAGCCGTCTTCGTCGGCGATGTCATGGCGCACGAACAGTGCCGCGTCCCCGATCTCGCGCGCAAGCGCACGGCCTGCGTCCTCGTCGATGTCGGTCAGCACGACGCGTGCGCCTTCGGCGGCGAGCAGCAGCGCATCCGCGCGGCCGACGCCGCTTGCCGCGCCGGTGATCAGCGCGACCTTGTTTGCGACTCGATTCATGGTCGGTCGATGTCCTGTGAGGTTGAAAGAAGGCGGGCGCTCATGCGGCGCCCGGTGCACGGCCGGCCTTGACCGCATCGAGCGCGGCCGCGCCGTAGATCTGCGCGATCGTGTCGTCGACGCGCGGGTTCGTGCGCAGCTCGTGGCCGCCGTCGACCGCGAAGCTCTGGCCGGTCACCCAGCCCGACTCGGGGCCCGCGAGATAGCGCACCGCGTGCGCGATCGCTTCGGGTTCGCCGAGCGTGCCGAGCGGGATCTGTTCGAGAAAGCTGTCGACCAGCGCACGGTTGTCGAACATCGGCGCGGTCGCTTCGGAGCGCGTGAGGCCCGGGCGCACCGCGTTCACGCGGATCTTCGCGCCGGCCAGTTCCTCGGCCGCGCCGCGCACGAGCGCTTCGAGCGCGGCCTTCGCGGTGCAGTACGCGGTCAGCCAGCGGAAGTTGATCTGCGCGGCGGTCGACGAGATACAGACGATCGCGCCGCCGCCGCTCGCGGCCAGCCGCGGCGCGGCATGTCGTATTGCGGCGAACGCGCTGTGCAGGTTCAGGTCGATTTCGGCGCGGAACGTGTCGGCGTCGTGCATCAGCAGCGGCCGGAAGCCGGCGCCGCCGACCGTCGGCACGACGATGTCGAGGCGGCCGTCGAGCGCCCACGCACAGTCGAGCGCGGCCTGCAGGTCGGTTTCGTCGCATGCATCACCGGCGTGGATCGCGACGCGGCTGCCGGGCACTGCGTCGGTCAGGTGCCGTTGCGTGCGTTCGAGCGCGTCGCGGCGGCGGCCCATCAGCACGACGGCCGCGCCGTCGGCGACGAGCGCGTGCGCGCAGGCCGCACCGATACCGCCGGCGCCGCCCGTCACGAGCGCGGTGCGGCCGTCGAGGGGAAGGGAGGTGCGCATCGTTCAGCCCTCCAGCGGCAGGTCTTGCGCCCAGTCGACGTGCAGCGTGCGCGCGGCGAAGCGCCACGTGCCGCCGTCGAACACGCAGCGGTCGCGATAGCGCAGCCCCCAGTCGAGCTTGCGCTTCACGCCGTCGCGTACGTAGATATGGCATGCGACGCCGTAGGTCTCGACGTCGGCCTCGCCGCCGTCGAGCGTGACGAGCTGGTTGTGCACGTGATGCTGGGTCGCTTCGTAGCGCTCGATCACGCGCATGCCCGCGACGATCGCATCGCGGTCGTCGAAGCGGAAGCCGGGGCCGGCAAGGGTTGCATCGGAGGTGAAGAGGCTGGTGAGCCGCGGCCAGTCGCGCCGGTCGACGGCTTGCGCGTAACGGCACGCGAGTTCGTACAGCGCGTGGCGGGGATTCGAATCGATCATGCGTTGCTCCCGTGGAAGAACGGAAAGAGTCGGCCGCGCCGCGAATGCGGACGCGGCGGCATTGCGACGTCGACGCGCAGGTTCGCATCGGACCGATCGCGATCCATCATCCATACGGAGCAGGGCGAGGCTCGGGGAAAACACCGGGGCCGGCAGCCGCGCGTTGCGCGATGGTGCGTCGCAGCGGCCGACGTACGTCATGGGTCTGATGATTGACTTGTCCGGTCACGAAAGGCGCACGACGTGCCGTGTTCCCTCCGCGCATGCGAATCCGTTGCTTGCGATGCTGCGACGCCGCATGCCGTATGACCTCCGCTCAGCGTTTGCCCCTAGTCGAAATGGACGATGGCTGGCGGCCGGGCGCTGGCTACCGTGCAGTCATCCGGTGCTGCAACAGAGGCGCACCGGACACGAACCGCACGAGCGGCCAACCGGAGGGGACGACGATCATGAGACTGACGACTCGCAAGCTGTGCGTATTGGCAATGGGCACGTTCGCTGCCATGGCGATGGCGCGATACGGAGCCGATCAGGTCCCGTCGCCGCCGTATGCGGCCGGCATCCTGCAATGCCGCTCGGTCGACCCGAACGGCCTGCCGACCGGTTGCGTGCCGATCGATCCGTCGCACTTCGGTTTCGCCGCGTTGCGCGGCATGTAACGCCGGCGCGGCCGCGCGCCGCGCGGGCCGGCAGCCGTCGCGTTGCGGCGGCACACGGACGGCTTTCG
This sequence comes from Burkholderia cepacia, assembly GCF_001039005.1. Taxonomy (GTDB): domain Bacteria; phylum Pseudomonadota; class Gammaproteobacteria; order Burkholderiales; family Burkholderiaceae; genus Burkholderia; species Burkholderia theae. Next base: position 3,233 of record NZ_LDWR01000082.1, on the reverse strand, counting down.
TCGGCGTCACGGCGCAAGCGTCGCGCGTCGGCGCGGCCGCTCTGCCAGGCCGGCTCAACGCGGTTCGACTTCAACCGCGCATCAGACGGCGCACGGCTTGCGTTCGCAGTGCTGCGCGCTCGTAGCGGCAATGCGGCGACGCCAGCATCAGGCCGCGTGTCCGCAGGCCCGCACCACACCCGTCGTTCCCCGCCGATTTCCTTCACGCTGACCCATTCCCCATGTCATCCGACCATTCCCTGACCCGCCCCCTGAACACCCGCGACGTACATCGCTGGGACGCCGAGCACGACGTCGTAATCGTCGGCTTCGGCGCGGCCGGCGCATGCGCGGCGATCGAAGCCGCGAGCGCCGGCGCCGACACGCTGATCGTCGAACGCGCATCGAGCTACGGCGGCACGAGCGCGCTGTCGGGCGGCGAGATCTACCTCGGCGGCAGCGGCGGCACGCCCGCGCAGCGGCAGGCCGGCTTTCGCGACGAAACCGAGGACCTGTACCGCTACCTGATGCTCGCGGGCGGCCGCGACGCCGACGCAGCGAAGGTGCGCCTCTACGCGAACGAAAGCCTTGCGCATCACGACTGGCTGGTCGCGCAGGGCCTCACGTACAAGAACACGTTCATCGCCGAGCGGATCGTCGAACCGGAAACCGACGACTGCCTGATCTGGTCGGGCAGCGAGGAGGCCTGGCCGTTCAATGAGGCCGCGAAACCGTGCCCGCGCGGCCACACGCCGCAATGGCCGGGCTGGGGCGGCGGGCAGATGCTGATGCGTGTGCTGGCGGAACGCGTGGCGGCGCTCGGCGTCGCGACGCGCTACGACACGCGTGCGCTCGCGCTGATCGTCGACGACGGCGGCGCGGTGCGCGGCGTCGTGCTGCGCGCGTATGGCGAGACGGCGTTCGTGCGTGCGCGCCGCGCGGTGATCCTGTGCGCGGGCGGCTTTGCGATGAACCGCGACATGGTGCGCCGCCATGCGCCGCAGTTCCTGCGCTCGGACGAACCGATCGGCAGCCCCGGCGACGACGGCTCGGGCATCCTGCTCGGCCAAAGTGCGGGCGGCGCGGCGATCCACATGGACCAGGGTTTCGTCAGCCTGCCGTTCTATGCGCCCGAATCGCTGATCAAGGGCATTTTCGTGAACGCGCGCGGGCAGCGCTTCATCAACGAGGACGGCTACCACGGCCGCACGGGCCATCACGCGTTCCACCAGGCCGACGACCGCATCTACCTGCTCGTCGACCACGCGACGTACCAGGAGCCGCCCGCGATCGCGCGGATCGGCATCGCGGCGGCCGGTGAAACCTGGGAGGAAGTCGAACGCGACCTGCAGATGCCGGCCGGTACGCTGACGGCGACTGTCGACGTCTACAACCGCCATGCGGCCGAAGGCGCCGATCCGCTGTTCCATAAGGCGAAGAAGTGGCTGCAGCCGCTGATCGAACCGCCGTTCGTCGCGCTCGATTGCCGGATCGACTACGCGTTCTATCCGCATTTCACGCTCGGCGGGCTCGACACGCTGCCGACCGGGCAGGTGCTCGATGCGGCGCGCGCGCCGGTGCCGGGCCTCTATGCGGCCGGGCGCACGACGTGCGGGCTGCCGCGCTGGGGCGCCGGGTACAGCTCGGGGCTGTCGCTGGCCGACGCGACGTTCTTCGGCCGGCAGGCCGGCCGTCACGCCGCGCTGGCGGTGCGCGACGCATTGCGCAGCGCCGCGTAGTGGTGCCGTAAACGAAAGACGCCCCGGGCAATCGATCGCATTGCCCGGGGCGTCGTCGTTTCAAGCGGTCACGCGATCACCGATCTCGCGACCGACCGGCCGTCAGCCGAGGTCGAGCGCGTTCGTGAGATCGCCCGGCGGCGTCTCGCCGCGCGCGGCGAACGCCTTGTTGCGCGCGGCCACGCCGTCGAGCGGCGCGAGCCCGTGCACGCGGCTGATGAAGCGCAGGATCGAGTTCGTGTCGTACAGCGTGTGATCGACGAAACCCTTTTTCGCGAACGGCGAGATCACGAGCGCCGGAATCCGCGAACCGGGGCCCCAGCGGTCGCCGACCGGCGGCGCGACGTGATCCCACCAGCCGCCGTTCTCGTCGTGCGTCATCACGATCACGGTGTTCGCCCATTGCGGCCCGCGTCGGATACGGTCGATCACGGTCGCGATGTGGCGGTCGCCCGATTCGATGTCCGCGTAGCCCGCATGCATGTTGAGGTTGCCCTGCGGCTTGTAGAACGTGACGGCCGGCAGGCGGCCCGCGTCGATATCGGCGATGAAATGATTGGTCGACGGTTCGTCGCCGAGCCCCGCGTCGCGCAGGTGCTTGCGGCGGGCTTCGGTGCCCGGCGCGTAGTTCACGAAGTAGTTGAACGGCTGGTGGTGGTACTGGAAATCGGGCACGTTGCCCGTGTCGCGATGTTCGAGCGCGTACTGCCACGCGCCGCTGTACCACGCCCAGTCGATGTTCTTCTCCGACAGGCGGTCGCCGATCGTCGCATAGCCCTGCGGCGGCATCACGCGATGGTCGGCCGGATCCGCATACGCGGCGTTGCCCGGGTCGGGGGGCGGCACGTAGCTCGGCTGGTACGGCGGCGCCATCGTGTTGACGCCGTAGCCGTCGGGCGTCAGCGAGCCGTCGACCGCGAACTTCGGCGGGCCGTCGAGCGCGGACGCGGGCGAATCGTCGGCGAGCTTCAGGCGCGTGCCGGCCGGATCGTCGCCTTCGACCTTCGACAGCAGTTTGGCCGCGTGCGGATGCTTGTGCGCGTCCGGATACAGCGGCGGCTGCGCGGAGATCAGGAACATGTGGTTCATCCACGAACCGCCGAAGGCCGCCATGAAGAAGTTGTCGCACAGCGTGTATTGCCGCGCGAGATTCCACAGCCGCAGCGTGTCGGCCGAATTGCGGTAATGGCCCATCACGAGGCCGCCCGAATCGGCCCACGCGGCGAACTGGTTGTTGCGGCCGGCCGCGATCTGCATCTGGTTCTGGTAGAAGCGGTGCCACAGGTCGCGCGTGATCACGCCGTTCGGCAGCGGCTTGCCCTGCGCATCGGCAACCCGGAACGGCGCGTTCGGCAGCTTGTCGATGTCGCGCTCGGCGATCGCGTAGCGCTTGCCGTCCACTTCCTGCGCCTGCGGCACGAGCCCGCCCCAGATCTTCGGCAGCACGGGCAGCGGCGTCTTGCCGTCGCGGTCGAGCTGCTGCGCCTGCTCGGGCCGCACTTCGCTCAGCGGATG
>NZ_LDWR01000081.1 GCF_001039005.1 Burkholderia cepacia | reverse complement strand
TTAACTGAACGGCATTACGCCTTGCGGCGGGCTTTTCGTGCGTCGACGGGCCTTCGCGTGCTCAGCGCTTCAGCTTCGCGAATGCCGCGGCCATCGCGCCGGCCGGTTCCGGCTCGCGCGAGCGCGGCGGGCGTGCGGCGCCGCGTCCGGCATTGCCGCGATCCTGGCTGCTGCCGCGTGCCGACATGCCGGGCGCTGCCGCGTCGTCGTCGAGGCGCATCGTCAGCGCAATGCGCTGGCGCTTCACGTCGACGTCGATCACCTTCACCTTGACGACCTGACCGGCCTTCACGACTTCGTGCGGGTCCTTGATGAACTTCGTCGACATCGCCGACACGTGGACGAGGCCGTCCTGGTGGACGCCGATATCCACGAACGCGCCGAATGCGGCGACGTTCGTCACGACTCCTTCCAGCGTCATGCCCGGCACGAGATCCGACACCTTTTCGACGCCTTCGCGGAACGTCGCCGTCTTGAATTCCGGACGCGGATCGCGGCCCGGCTTCTCCAGTTCCGACAGGATGTCGCGTACGGTCGGCAGGCCGAAACGTTCGTCGACAAATTCCGTCGGGGACAGGCCCGACAGCGCGTCGCGGTTGCCGAGTACGTCGTCGATGCGTTTGTTGATCTTCGCGAGCATCCGTTCGACGACCGGATAGGCTTCCGGGTGCACCGACGAGCGGTCGAGCGGGTTCTCGCCGCTGTTGATGCGCAGGAAGCCGGCAGCCTGTTCGAACGTCTTGTCGCCGAGGCGTGGCACCTTGCGCAGGTGTTCGCGCGACGGGAACGGGCCGTTCGCATCGCGGTAATCGACGATGTTGCGCGCCAGCGTCGCGTTCAGGCCCGACACGCGCGCGAGCAGCGGGGCCGATGCCGTGTTCGCGTCGACACCGACCGCGTTCACGCAATCCTCGACGACCGCGTCGAGCGAGCGGGCGAGTTCGCGCTGGTTCACGTCGTGCTGGTACTGGCCGACGCCGATCGCCTTCGGCTCGATCTTCACGAGTTCGGCGAGCGGGTCCTGCAGGCGGCGCGCGATCGACACGGCGCCGCGCAGCGACACGTCCATTTCGGGGAATTCCTTCGCCGCGAGTTCGGACGCCGAGTAGACCGACGCACCGGCTTCCGACACGACGATCTTCTGCAGGCGCAGCTCCGGGTGTTTCGCGATCAGTTCGCTCGCGAGCTTGTCGGTTTCGCGCGACGCGGTGCCGTTGCCGATGCTGATCAGTTCGGCCTGCGTCTGCGCGGCGATGCGCGCGAGCTTTGCGATCGAGCCGTCCCAGTCGCGGCGCGGTTCGTGCGGGTAGATCGTGTCGGTCGCGAGCACCTTGCCGGTGCGGTCGACGACCGCGACCTTCACGCCCGTACGCAGGCCGGGGTCGAGACCGATCACGGCCTTCGGGCCGGCCGGTGCCGCGAGCAGCAGGTCGTTCAGGTTGCGCGCGAATACGCGGATCGCTTCGGCTTCGGCCGTTTCGCGCAGTTGCGTGAGCAGTTCGTTCTCGATATGCGGCTGCACCTTCACGCGCCAGCACCAGCGGCACACGTCCGACAGCCATTTATCGGCCGGGCGATTCTGGTTTGCGATGCCGAAATGGCGCGCGATCATCGCCTCGCCGGGATGCGGCACTTGTGCGTCGAGCTCTTCGCCGAGGCCGAGCTTGACCGTCAGCACGCCCGCGTTGCGCGCGCGAAACAGTGCGAGTGCGCGGTGTGACGGCACGGTCTTGATCGTTTCCGCGTAGTCGTAATAGTCACGGAATTTCTCGCCTTCCTCGTTTTCCTTGCCCTCGACGACGGCCGACGACACGACGCCCTGGTTGTGCAGGTAGTCGCGCAGCTTGCCGAGCAGCTCGGCCGTTTCGCCGAACTGTTCGGACAGGATGTCGCGCGCGCCGTCGAGCGCGGCCTTTACGTCGGCGACACCCTTGTCGGCGTCGACATACGCGGCCGCCTCGGCCTGCGGGTCGAGCAGCGGGTTCGCGAGCAGCGCCTGCGCGAGCGGCTCGAGGCCGGCTTCGCGGGCGATCTGTGCGCGCGTGCGGCGCTTCGGCTTGTACGGCAGATAAAGGTCTTCGAGCACCTGCTTGCTGTCGGCCGCGTCGATCGCGGCACGCAGTTCGTCGGTCAGCTTGCCCTGTTCGTCGATGCTCGACAGGATCGTCGCGCGGCGATCCTCGAGCTCGCGCAGATACAGGAGGCGTTCCTCGAGCTGGCGCAACTGCGTGTCGTCCAGGTTGCCGGTCACTTCCTTGCGGTACCGGGCAATGAACGGAACGGTCGAGCCTTCGTCGAGAAGTTGCACGGCCGCCGCGACCTGGCGCGGCTGGACGGACAGTTCGGTGGCGATGCGCTGTACGATCTTGAGTGCTACGGTTTCCGTCATGTCGTGGATGATCTGCCTGCTGAAATCGCGGCGCGGGCCGGCAGGCCCGAAGCGGCGGGCTGCATGGCGGGCCCGACGGGCCTGAGGCCGCGGGTGAGTGAAGCGGGGCATTTTGCCATAAATGGCGGAGCGTCCAGCCGGGGGTGATAGAATTTGACACATGTCCCGCAGCTTTCCTACGACGTTGCCAACTTCCCGCATTTCTCTCGTCGCGCTCGGCGCAGCGCTCGCCGCGGCTTTGTCTGCCGGGCCTTCCTGCGTTTTCGCGCAGGCCTCGGGCGCAACCGCGCCGGACGCCGTCGCGGCCGCGCCTGCCGCGGCCTCCGCCGCACCGGATTTCGACGCCCGTCAAAAAGTGCTCAATCAACGCTCCGCGGAAAACGATTATCGTTATGCGGTGGCCGAGCACGATTGCTACAGCAAATTCTTCGTCAATCACTGTCTCGGCAAGGCACGCGACCAGATGCGCGACGAGCGGGCGAGCATCCGCCAGGAGCAACTCGCGCTCAATGACGAGCAGCGCGCGGTGCGCGCGCAGCAGCGCGACCAGCAACAGGCGCTGAAGCAGGCGCAGAACGCGGCGGAAGCACCGCAGCGCGCGGCGACCGACGCGGCGAACGCGGCTGCGTTCCGCGACAAGCAGGAGCAAAATGCGCTGAAGCAGGCGCAGCGCGGCGCGGAAGGGCCGCAGCGCGCGGCGAGCAAGCAGGCATACGACCAGAAGCAGGCCGACTTCCAGCACAAGCTCGACCAGGCGCACCAGCAGGCTGCGCAGAAGGCGCAGGAGCGGGCGGACAATGCCGCGCGCTACGAGCAGAAGCAGAAGGAAGCCGTGCAGCACAAGGCCGACGTCGAGCGGCGCCAGCAGGAAGCCGCCGAGAAGGCCAAGCAGCAGCAACAGCAGGGGCAGTAACGTGTTGGATTGATCCGGAATCAGTCTCAAGCGCGCCGGCACGCCAGCCGGTGCGCTGCTTCGATGAGGAGGCAAATATGCAAAACCGTCACACGGAACAGCAGCAGGAATTGCACAACCGTTTGGCTGCATTGCAGGAGCAGCACCAGCAGCTCGCTCGGGAGATCGAGCTGAAGGAAGGACACTCCGACATCGACGACATCACGCTGCACCGGCTGAAGAAGGAAAAGCTGGCGGCCAAAGACAAAATCATTTTGCTGCAATCGCAGCTGGAACCGGATAAGCGCGCCTGAGCGCGGCCTGGCAAGCGCCGGCGCCGCACAGGCGCTGGACACACAGGAACGCTTGCCTTGAATTCTCCGCTTGAAGCCACCCCCGATGCCCGGCGTGACACGTCGTCCGCCGGGCGCGTTCGTGCGCCCGAAGGCACTTTCGAACTGAGCCGCAAGCGCGTCGACGAACTCGACACGATCTTCGGCGAAGGCGGGTTGCTGGCACGTGCGCTCGACGGCTATCGGCCGCGTACGTCGCAGATCGAGATGGCGCGTGCGGTTGCGTCCGCGATGGAAGCGTCCGCGCGCCGGATGCCCGAGCCCGAGATCTTCGAAACCCGCAAGCGTCCGGCGCGCCGCCTCGGCGACAGCGACAAGACGGCAGAGCCGGGCGCGGACGCCGCGGCGGCGGCCGAGCCCGACAGCGACTCGGGCGACAACACGCTGATCGTCGAAGCCGGTACGGGTACCGGCAAGACCTATGCGTATCTCGTGCCCGCGATGCTGTGGGGCGGCAAGGTGATCGTGTCGACCGGCACGAAGCACCTGCAGGACCAGTTGTTCCAGCGCGATATCCCGACCGTGCGCAACGCACTCGCGGTGCCGGTGACGGTCGCGATGCTCAAGGGGCGCGCAAACTACCTGTGCCACTACTACCTGCAACGCACGGCCGATAACGGCCGCTTGCCGTCGCGGCAGGACACGGCCTATCTGCAGGAAATCGTCCGCTTCGCGAAGATCACGAAGAGCGGCGACAAGGCCGAACTCGCGAGCGTGCCGGAAACGGCGCCTGTGTGGTCGATGGTCACGTCGACGCGCGACAACTGCCTCGGCCAGGAGTGCCCGCACTACAAGGAGTGCTTCGTGATGCAGGCGCGGCGCGAGGCGCAGCAGGCCGATGTCGTCGTCGTCAACCACCACCTGTTCTTCGCGGACATCATGCTGCGCGACACGGGGATGGCCGAGCTGCTGCCGAACGCGAACACGGTCATCTTCGACGAGGCGCACCAGTTGCCCGAGACGGCGACGCTGTTCTTCGGCGAGACGCTGTCGACGACGCAGATTCTCGAGCTCGCACGCGACACCGTGGCCGAAGGGCTGAGCCACGCGCGCGACGCGGTCGAGTGGGTGAAGCTCGGCGGCGAGCTCGAACGCGCGGCGCGCGACTTGCGCCTTGCATTCGCGAACGACCAGATCGTACGCATGTCGCTCGCCCAGCTTGGCGACGATCACCCGATGTTCGGCGCGCTCGACGCACTCGAGGCCGCGCTCGACGCGCTCGCGTCGGCGCTTGCCAGCCAGGCCGAGCGGGCGGAATCGCTCGGTGCGTGCCTGCGGCGCGCACGCGAGCTGCAGGACTTGCTGGCCGGCTGGGTCGCCCCCGGTGCGGCGGAGGAAGCCGCGAAGGCCGATGCGGCGGCGGCCGGCGACAAGGCGGCGTCCGACGGCGATCCGAACGAGAAGGTGCGCTGGGTCGAGGTATTCGCGCATACCGTCCAGCTGCACGAAACGCCGCTGTCGGTCGCGCCGATCTTTGCAAAGCAGCGCGCGGGCGTGCCGCGTGCGTGGGTGTTCACGTCGGCCACGTTGTCGGTGCGCGGTGATTTCACGCACTACGCGGCGCAGATGGGCCTGAGTTCGCGTCGCTCGATGACGCTCGCGAGCCCGTTCGACTACCAGACGCAGGGGCTGCTGTACGTGCCGCGCAACCTGCCGCAACCGTCTTCGCCGGCGTTTACCGATGCCGTATTCGATGCCGCGCTGCCGGCGATCGAGGCGTCCGGCGGCGGCGTGTTCATGCTGTGCACGACGCTGCGCGCGGTCGACCGGATCGCGTCGAAGCTGCGCGACGTGATCGAGTCGCGCGGCTGGAACACGCCGCTGCTCGTGCAGGGCGATGCGAGCCGCACCGAGTTGCTCGACCGCTTCCGCGCGTACGGCAACGCAATCCTGGTCGGTAGCCAGAGCTTCTGGGAAGGCGTCGACGTGCGCGGCGACGCGCTGTCGCTCGTCGTGATCGACAAGCTGCCGTTCGCACCGCCGGACGATCCGGTGCTGGCCGCGCGGCTCGACGCGCTGACGAAGAAGGGGCTGAGCCCGTTCGCCGTGCACCAGTTGCCGCAGGCCGTGATTACGCTGAAGCAGGGCGCGGGCCGGCTGATTCGCGCGGAGACGGATCGCGGTGTGCTGATGATCTGCGACACGCGGCTCGTCGACAAGCCCTACGGGCGCCGGATCTGGCAGAGCCTGCCGCCGTTCAAGCGGACCCGCGAGATTGCGGTCGTCCAGGATTTCTTCGACGAGCAACGCTCGGACAAGCGCACGTGACGGCGCGCGTGGCGATTGCCGCGCGAGTTCACCTGCGTCGCATGCATGCGACGCCAATAAAAAACCCGGCTCGATGGCCGGGTTTTTTGTGTGTGCAACGGGCGTTGCGTCGCGCGTTCGTCAGAACTGCCACCACGACTTCTTCGCGCCGGGGCGCGAGTGGCCCGTGACGTACGGGCTGTCGGGGAACGTACCCGCGAGCACGCGCTTCGTGTCCTCGGCGAGTTGCGGTTGGTCCAGCTTGCCGTACGACAGGATCATGATGTGCAGCGCGTCCTCGATCGCCGGCGCGCCCTTGTAGTCCTTGATCGCGAGCTGCGCGCGGTTGATTGCCGCGACGTAGGCGCCGCGCCGGTAGTAGTAGTCGGCCGCGTGTACTTCGTGCGACGCAAGCGCGTTGACGATGTAGCGCATCCGTGCCGCGGCGTCGGGCGCGTACTTGCTCTTCGGGAAGCGGTCGACGACGACCTTGAACGCATCGTACGATTCGCGCAGTGCCTGCGGATCGCGCTCGCTCATGTCCTGGCCGGAGAAGCGGCCGAACAGGCCGAGATCGTCGTTGAAGTGGATCATCCCCTTCAGGTAGTACGCGTACGGGATATCCGGATGATCGGGGTGGAGCTGGATGAATCGGTCGACGGCCTGGTCAGCGGCTGCCGCTTCGTTGTCCTTCCAGTTGCAGTATGCAACGTTGATCTGCGCCTGTTGCGCGAAATGACCGAACGGATCGCGACCTTGCAGCGATTCGAAATATTTCGCGCATTTGCCCCAGTCGCCGCCGGACAGTGCGTCCTGGGCCTCTGAGTATAATTTGTTATTCGACCAGGTAGCCGTCTCGTCCTGTTTCTGCGGCAAGCCGTGGCAGCCGGCGATGAGGGCCGCGGCCGCTACCGCCGCAGCCCGGGCGGCGACGGTTCTGGCCGTGCGTTTGGTCGAATTCATCATGCTCGCATGTCCTAGCTTCAAGTCTCGGTGACCCAGTCTAAATGACCCGTTCAAGTTCGCAGAATGCCCAGCCGGGCACACCAAATCGCGAAGATTATAGCCCAAGCGATCGGCCCGCCGACGCTGCCTCGGGGGATTCCCTCGATGACGATCTGATTGGTGACGCATTGCAACCGCCCGTTGTGCCGTCCGCGGCCGTCGATGACACGCCGCGCGTCGTCGAAGTGCCGTCGTCGCTCGCGGGTGAACGCCTCGACAAGGCGCTCGCCCAACTGTTCCCCGAATTCTCGCGCAGCCGCCTGCAGAGCTGGATCGAGGCGCAGCGCGTGCTCGTCAACGGCGCGCCCGCGAAGATCCGCCAGCCGGTGCCGCTCGGCGCGACGATCGAGCTCGTGCCCGATCTGCTTCCGGAACAACTCGCGTTCACGCCGGAGCCCGTGCCGCTCGACGTCATCTACGAGGACGACGCGCTCGTCGTCATCAACAAGCCGGCCGGCCTCGTCGTGCACCCGGCAGCCGGCAACTGGAGCGGCACGATCCTCAACGGGCTGCTGCATCGCTACGGTGACGCGGCTGCCGGCCTGCCGCGCGCGGGGATTGTCCACCGGCTCGACAAGGAAACGTCCGGCCTGATGGTGGTGGCGCGCACGCTGGCCGCGCAGACGGACCTCGTGCGACAGCTGCAGGCCCGCACGGTGAAGCGCCGCTATTTCGCGCTCGTGTGGGGCACGATGCCCGAGGAAGGCACGATCGACGCGCCGATCGGCCGCGATCCGCGCGAGCGCACGCGCATGGCCGTCGTGACGGGTGCGTCGGGCAAGCCCGCGCGCACCCATTTCCGCACGGTTGACACATGCGTGTGGCAACGTCAGCCGGTTTCGGCGATCCAGTGCGACCTCGAAACCGGTCGCACGCACCAGATCCGCGTGCATTGCTCGCACGCCGGCCATCCGCTGCTCGGCGATCCCGTCTACGGGCGCGCGCGCGGCAAGCGCTCGGTCACGCCGCTGCCGGACGGGTTCGCGCGGCAGGCACTGCATGCCTGGCGGCTCGGCCTCGTGCATCCGGTGACGGGCAAGATGGTGCAATGGCGCTGCCCGCTGCCCGACGACATGAACGCGCTCGTCGCTGCGCTCGGCTTCGGGCAGGGCGACGAGGAATTCGACGACGATGACGGTGTCTACGACGATGACGATTTCGGCGGCGAATATCACGACGATGAGCCGTACCTGGACGATGAGGAGGAGTGAGTGCCGATGACGAACCTGGCGCCGTTGACGTGGCAGGACTGCGTGCAGCCCGACTGGCAGGTGTCGCCGCGCGTGCGCGCGCTGATCACGACGCGCGACGGCGGTGTGAGCGAAGGCCCGTACGGGCGCTGGCAGGATGGTGCCGCGTTGCCGGGCGGGATGAACCTCGGCCTGCATACCGGTGACGATCCGGCCCATGTCGCCGGGAATCGCGCACGCTTGCTCGCACTGGCGGGCCAGACGAGCGCGGCATGGCTCGAGCAGGTTCACGGCGCGCAGATCGTGCGCGCCGACGAGGTGATCGCGGCGGCGCCGGCTGCCGCGGCGCCGGTGCAGGCCGACGCAAGTGTCACGGACCGGGCGGGCGCCGTCTGCGTCGTGATGGTGGCCGATTGCCTGCCCGTGCTGCTTTGCGACGCGCAGGGCCGGGCGGTGGGGGCCGCGCATGCGGGCTGGCGCGGGCTCTCGGCCGGCATCGTCGAGCAGACCGCGGCGCGCGTCGCGGCGCTCGCGGGCGGCGCGACGGATGCGCTTCATGCGTACCTCGGGCCGGCGATCGGCCCGCAGGCGTTCGAGGTCGGTGCCGACGTGCGCGATGCGTTTCTCGACACGGCCCCGCAGTCGGAGCATGATGAAACCCGCCATGCGTTCGTCGCGATCGACGGCGCGTCCGGCAAGTTTTTCGCCGATCTCTATGCGCTCGCGCGCCTGCGTCTCGCGCGTGCGGGCGTGGCGCACGTAAGCGGCGGGACGGCCTGCACGGTCACCGAGCAAGCACGTTTCTATTCGTATCGGCGCGACCGTGTAACGGGCCGCATGGCGGCGGCGATCTGGCTGGCAGATTGACGGCATGCGCATGCGCGCATGGTTTTGTTGCGCCGCGAAATCGGGTTATCTCGATATTGAGGCGGCAAATCGGCGTTGCATGCGCAGTCGAATGAAAAATCCCGAAGTCAAGTCGACCAATATGTTTTATGTTTCGCCGGAACCCTTGTCGCGTCTGTTGCACACGGATTATCTCCGCGCAGAAATGTTCAGCGGTTTGACGCGGCGCTTCACATGGGGAAAACGATAATGATAAAAATACCGCACTGCGGCAGAATCTGGAGACGCCTCTCCAGAGCATGACGGCCCGGCTCGCAGCCGGCACGCCGCGCGCGAGCAGGATTTCACGATTGACGCTCACGAATCACCGGTAAGGCAGGTAATGACAGCATCGAAAAATTCGTCGACGTCCGCTCAGGCGGGCACTTCCGCGGGCAGCATCGGATTCGATCCGGCCGCCCAGCCGATGCAGCAGATGTTCGAGTCGTGGTTGCACGCGTGGCGTGGTTTTGCAGATCCGGCGCGCGCCGCGACTGCGTCGGCCACCGCGAATCCGTTCGCGACATTCCAGTTCCCGACGTCGTTTCCGTTCCAGGTGCCGTCAATGCCCGATTTCGGCAGCATGGCGTCGCCGTTCGCAGGGCTGAAGCTGCCGGTTGCCGCGATCCCGCCCGAACGGCTCCAGACGCTGCAGGCCGACTACGCGCGCGATTGCATGACGCTGATGCAGCAGGCGGCCGCCGCGAAGCTCGAATCCCCCGAACTGAAGGACCGCCGCTTCAGCGGCGATGCGTGGAAGGCGTCGCCCGCGCATGCGTTCGCGGCTGCCTGGTATCTGCTCAACGCGCGTTATCTGCAGGAACTGGCCGACGCGCTTCAGACCGATCCGAAGACGCGCGAGCGCATCCGTTTCACGGTCCAGCAATGGACGGCGGCCGCCGCGCCGAGCAACTTCCTCGCACTCAATCCCGACGCGCAGAAATCGATTCTCGAGACGCAGGGCGAAAGCCTGCGGCAGGGGATGATGAACCTGCTCGGCGACCTGCAGCGCGGCAAGATTTCGCAGACCGACGAATCGCAGTTCGTGGTCGGCAAGAACCTCGGGTGTACTGAAGGCGCGGTCGTCTACGAAAACGACCTGATCCAGCTGATCCAGTACACGCCGAAGACGGACAAGGTGTTCGAGCGGCCGCTGCTGATCGTCCCGCCTTGCATCAACAAGTTCTACATCCTCGACCTGCAGCCCGAGAATTCGCTCGTCGCGCATGCGCTGTCGAACGGCCATCAGGTGTTCCTCGTGTCGTGGCGCAATGCGGATGCATCGGTCGCGCACAAGACGTGGGACGACTACATGAACGAAGGGCTGCTCGCGGCGATCGATGCCGTGCAGCAGGTCAGCGGCCGCGAGCAGATCAACACGCTCGGCTTCTGCGTCGGCGGCACGATGCTCGCGACCGCGCTGGCCGTGCTCGCCGCGCGCGGCGAACATCCGGCCGCGTCGATGACGCTGCTCACCGCGATGCTCGACTTCACCGACACGGGCATTCTCGACGTGTTCGTCGACGAGGCGCACGTGCAGATGCGCGAGCAGACCATCGGCGGCAAGAACGGCACGCAACCGGGGCTGATGCGCGGCGTCGAGTTCGCGAACACGTTCTCGTTCCTGCGCCCGAACGACCTCGTGTGGAACTACGTCGTCGACAACTACCTGAAGGGCCGTACGCCCGCGCCGTTCGACCTGCTGTACTGGAACAGCGATTCGACGAGCCTGCCGGGGCCGATGTACGCGTGGTACCTGCGCAATACCTATCTCGAGAACAAGCTGCGCGAACCGGGCGAGCTGACCGTATGCGGCGAGGCCGTCGACCTGTCGCTGATCGACGTGCCGACCTTCGTCTACGGCTCGCGCGAGGATCACATCGTGCCGTGGCAGACGGCCTACGTATCGACGTCGATCCTGACGGGCCCGCTGAAGTTCGTGTTGGGCGCGTCAGGTCATATCGCGGGCGTGATCAATCCGCCGGCGAAGAAAAAGCGCAGCTACTGGGTCAACGACAGCGACCTGCCCGAATCCCCGGACGACTGGTTTGCCGGCGCGACCGAGCAGCCGGGAAGCTGGTGGACGACCTGGGTCGAATGGCTCGACCAGTACGGCGGCCGCAAAGTGGCGGCGCCCGCCCAGTCCGGTTCCGCGCAGTTCCCGGTGATCGAGCCGGCGCCGGGACGTTACGTGTTGCAGCGCGATTGACGAAAACCGGACAGCGGCGCACGCTGTCCGATGCACCGCAGTTTTTTTAACAGGGCCGGTAGCGATGCGCCGTGTCGTGCGGGCCTGGAGGAAAGGGAAATGACGGACGTAGTGATCGTATCGGCCGCGC
>NZ_LDWR01000080.1 GCF_001039005.1 Burkholderia cepacia | reverse complement strand
TAACGCTTGACGAAACACATAGGGGCACCCCCCAAGGCCGCCTCGACCAGCATCGCGCGGGCATAGGACCGTTCGCGCTTGGTAACGTGGCCGTGCCTCGTCGGTGTCGGTCCCGATTGATAGACGGCGGGATTGAGCCCGAAGTAGCTCACCAGCTTCTCCGGATTCGGGAACCGTTCGACGTTACCGATCGCGGACAGTAATCCGATCGCGACCGTGGTATTGACCCCGGTGATCGTCAGCATCTGGCGCAACCGCTCGTCACCGATACTAGCCTGCGCCAGCGCTTGATCTACGGCATGCAGATCCTCGCCGAGGCGCTTCAGTTCGCGCAGGCGTTGCTCGACGCCCAGACGTTCGTCCATCGGTAGCGATTGGGCGCTGAGCCACACGCGCCCCTTCTTGCCGAACAGATCGGTAGCAGGACACCGTTCGATCAGGTGGGCGGCCAGCACCGCATGAATCTCGTTCTTCAGCCGCGTGCGTTGCCGGAACAGTTGTAAACGGCGTGAGATCTGGCGGCGCACCGCCAGCGTCGGCTCATCGGGCATCCAGACTTCCGGCAGAAAGCCGCTCGCATACAGCTGCGCCAGTACGGCCGCATCGATCTTGTCCGTCTTGACGCGCGCTTGGGCCATGAGCCTCACCTGCCGCGGATTCGCAATCGCCACGCGGGCAACGTGCCGGCACAGCACATTGACAATGGCGGCGGTATTGCCGGTCGCCTCGAGCACCACATGATCGGTGGCGCGCAGCTTCGCGGCAAAGCGCTCCAACTCGTCGCGTCGTAGCCCGGTTCGGCCGCCGGCATGCAGCGCGCAGTGCCCCTGGTACGCGATCTCGGCCACGGAGCGCGAAACATCCAATCCTACGATTCGCATAACCGTCTCCCGTTTCAAATCACTGTCGGGAGCCGGTGGGACAGCACGACAACTACGGATTCGCGCTCGCAGCGCAACCGGGCGGGTCGCGGGGGCCGGTCCATAACACAAGCTCGCAGCTCAACGTATAACAACGGCCTGCCCACCCGAAGTGCTCCCCAGTGTCCCTTGTCCCGGATGGTCACACCATACGCTCGTACTGCTCGGCGCGGGACCGTGAGGCACCGGCTATATCATGCCAGTTACTAATATAGTATAGTAAAAATAGTTACGGCTGCAGCACTAAATTTCCGACAATTTTATTTTAAAAATTTAAATTTACACGCCCTCCCCTGGGACAAACGCGATAGTCTATGTCGCTGCGCAATTCAAGTCCGCGAATCGCCTGCAGCATTCGCACTATGCGTTCGAGCGAGCCGTCATCGCGCCATCTTTTGAAACTTCGATGACAGGTCTGGAACGATGGATACCTTCGCGGTATCGCCGCCCACGGTTTACCACTCCCAATCACCCATAGCACGCCATTCAGCACAACTCTTGGATTGCGGCGCGGACGCCCTCGCTGACCGCGGGGAGTCCACGCCAGATCTGGAAAGCATTCCGAGAAATATTTCCATTCCTCGTCGCTAAGCTCGGCTCCAAAATAAGGGGTGGTTTTTATATTCACAATACTTGAAAATTAAAATAGTCAAGAATTTAAAATAAGTCAAATCAACCAACCATGAATTGACATTTTTTGTTGGTTTGTGATGCCTAGGTGATGGTGCACTCAGAATCGTCGGTTTTGCATAAATCCGTCGACTGCGAAGCGGATTGACGTATACGCGCAACAACTGCGGGGCATGATTGTTAACAATTTGGGATTCTGCGTAGATTTTTTATTTTTCACCGAGAAGATGCGTAGGGACGAAAGCAAGATACGCGAGCGAAATGCGCATACCGCACCAGGAACTGTGCGGCTTACAACGTCGACCTGATCAACCGAGGTAACGTTACGATTTGGCTTGATAAAGCCGAACTCGCCTGCGCGCCCGATGCTAAGCCTCTGCACGAGCGTCCGCGACTCTACAGCGACGCGCTGTTCCGGGCGTTGCGTGGCCTCAAGAGTGCGTTCTGCCTGCTGTTGCGCGCGCTGCAAAGCTTCGCGCAAAGCCTGCGCGTCTTGGCCTTCGCCACCGCACCCGTGCCGAACTACACGACGCTGTGTCGTCGCATTCAAACGCTCGAGGTCCAACTGACGATCGTTCGCGACAGCGAACCGATCCATATGGTGGCCGATAGCACGGGCATGAAGCTCTACGGCGAA
Source organism: Burkholderia cepacia (assembly GCF_001039005.1). Classification (GTDB taxonomy): domain Bacteria; phylum Pseudomonadota; class Gammaproteobacteria; order Burkholderiales; family Burkholderiaceae; genus Burkholderia; species Burkholderia theae. Next base: position 3,623 of record NZ_LDWR01000080.1, on the reverse strand, counting down.
GGTGAATGGAAGGTGCGCCAGCATGGCTACTCGAAGTGTCACACGTGGCGCAAGGTGCATCTCGCGCTCGACGCGAACACTGGTCAGATGCGTATCGCGCTGATGACACATCAGGACGTTGCCGACGACGACGTCCTGGCCGAACTTCTCGATCAGGTCCCGGGCAACAAGCAGTTCGATGTCATCGACGGCGACGGGGCCTACGACTCCTAGTCGCGCCATGCAGCGATTGTCGCGCGCGGCGCAACAACCCCGGTTCCGTCGCGCGAAGGCCCCGCTCGTTTGCCCGCGAACACGTCGGGCGCGACACGGCGCAACGATGCGGTCGATGCGATCACCCAACTTGGCCGCCGCGAATGGAAGAAGAGCAGTGGCTACCATCGACTCTCGCTGTCGGAAAAGGCGATGAATCGGCTGAAGACGCTCACGAGTAGCGCTTGTGGGCGCGGCGCATCAGCCCACAGGCCACCGAGGTCGCCATCCGCGTGGGCACGCTGAGCCGCATGTTGGACCTCGCTCGTCCGCAATCCGTTCGCATTGTTTAAGATCCGAAACATGACGGCTACTTTCGTCCTCACGGTCGATTTATACGACAACGCCCTCAGAACACATCGACGCGACCTCACTAAAATTTCGATTATTTTCCCTCATGACTCACGCAAAACAATTGCCATTGATACCGCAATATGAGAAATGGTTGGTGTGGAAACGTTTCGTCGTTTGTAAGAATTTCATAAAAACCGACACCCTATGACGAGAGATCACTCCGTCATCACTGCCACCTCACTACAAAACTCGGCCAAATCAGAGCCGCGGATATCGCCCAAATTTGCAACGTACCACGCCGCAGTTTCCCAAACGCTCATTCGGCCGATATACACACCGATATCTAGTAGCGATGGTCGTGAGAGGGCCTCGGGAACTATAACAAGCGCATTTTCCATCACAGGCTATCTGCTTCACCTCCAACAAGTTCGGGCGACACCGCAAAAAATCGAACGAAACATCGAGCGCAAGTGAGGGTTGTATTAGCACACGTTATTGGTTTGTCACTACAGGATATAGAGTCGAACCCACGGCCAACCAAAGCAAAAAGGACAACTTCCGTTAGCTTGTAAGTCGTGGCTGGCGTGTTCGGCGGCCGGCCTTTCGAGCAACGTGATTTGGCCGCTCAGCGTTTGCCATTGCGGCAAGATCACGCCCAAAACGGCCAGCAATCCGCACAACCAATGATTGATGCAGTTCGCTCTCCACAAAGCACGGTGCATACTGCGCAGCACCAGCCCGCTTTGCTGGGCCGGGAACTTGATCAGCACGAAAAACGTATGGGAACGGCTTGCCGCTTCGCAGATCGCTTCCGTATCGAGTGCATCGTTCTTCACGTGAACGTCGTCCTTGCGGTACATGGCAACAAACTGCGGCGGAATCTGGCGCACGTCGTGTCCAAACGCTCGCAGCTTGCTTACCCTGTCGTGCACCGTGCTGCACGCCCCCCCTTTGCGACCAGATACGGCTCCAGCTCCGCGAGCCAGCTCACGAATCGTTCGCGTGCGACTGTCTTCCGTACGACGACATGCTCGACACCGCCGACTTCGTGAATCTGCATGACATTCTTCGCCAGATCGACACCAACACGAACAATCTTGTTCAAGCGCCCCTCTGTGGATGGTTGCGTAGCAACAGCCATGGCGACTTCCGACGGTGCCGATCCGGCGATCGTGGAGGTTCTTACCAATCCGGATCAAGAGTAGCCTCGACGAAGAAATTTAAGCCAAGGCCATCAGCGTTACCAAAAATTCTGAGACATTTTTATAACGTAGTCCAATGCATATGTTGCATTGGACTACACAAAATTTTCGACCCAGCATGATATCTGCAGTGTCGTCGCCCAACATATCCTGATGCACACCAAAATATCAGGTAACGCCGAATGAGCAATCGTGGCACGATGATACCGCAGTTCATCGAGATAGACGGCCGGCCGTTGAAGATATGTAGGGGAGACAGGGAAACAGGAAGCACCTACCGGAAAAGAAACATTACCGATGCAGCCTTGTTCTTTGCGAAAATATTAGGCGCACCTCGTTAAATCAATCATGACGATCGCGTGATATATATGTGCGATCGCTGAAAAAATCGTCTTATATGGTATATCCAGACGTTGATTTAATGCTCATTGCATTTGGACGGAGACGAAGCGCATCGTCGATGCGTGTCACGATTTCTGCGATCGCATCTCCGGCAGCCCAGATCAAACGTACCGCAGGTTGCACAAGGAGGGTGGGAAGCCATGCGCAAGTTGATCATCGATCTATTACGCCACCACATCTGGGAGGAGACGATTAAGCGGTCGGCGCACTAAGGATAGCCCGCAGACGGTGGAAATATCTCAAACTTAGCAACCTATCCGGCTTTATATGATTAGTTCACCAAATCAATTTTGGCGCAGAGCACCAACAATGAACCAATCCCACAGAGTGTTGATTCGCATTGCAAATAAAAAGATTTAGAGTGTCTTTCAGTTGCATGGCACCGCACAATTTTGAGATGATTTGGGCCTAAATTTCAATTTGTTGAATTGTTACTTGCGAATCATGCTTGATCTTAATTCGAGACGTCTTGTACATCTTGTGGCATTGAGTGAAGAGGGCAATTTCTCAAGAGCCGCTGCCCGCGTACACCTTAGTCAGCCAGCATTCAGTCGAAGCATACAATCACTCGAGGACGAGCTTGGCATAAGGCTCTTCGATCGTGTTGCACGTGGCGCTACTCCGACTCCAGCAGGTAAGCTTGTCGTGTCGCAGGCTCGCCGCGTGTTGAACGAGGCAGACCGTCTCATACGCGAGGTCGCACGACTAAATATCAACGAAATGGGCAACCTGACTATCGGTATTGGTCCTTATTGCGCGGAGATTTTGCTACCCGAATTGTTGATCGAATTTACTAACCGGTATCCCAAGGTGAACCTGAGGATTGAGCATGGCGATGATCAGTTGTTGGTCGAGCAGCTTCTGGTCGGAGGGGTCGACTTGATCGTGAGTGATCGTCGGGGACTACCTTCAACGCCGATTGTTGCAACACATCTATTGTCGCAGCATGAAGTGACACTATATGTCCGCCCTGGACATCCCTTGCTTTCGCTCGAGCGGATCGTGTCAATGGATTTGCATGGCTACCCATTCGTCTCTACGCCGATCCCTAGATTTTTACGCGAAACCATCCATCAAATGCTCAAATTGCGCAACGATGAGGAATTTTTTCTGCGAACTCAGTGCAGCGATATATCTGTGCTAATGGGAGTCGTAAATAATACCGATTCGATCATGTTCTCGACCGTTTCTGCAGCAAGAGAAGAGACGACGAAGGGAACACTGATGCCAATTCGTCCCGTCGATGTTCAATCAATGCCACTTGAATTTGGACTCGCCCATTTGACCGATCATTCATTGACACCTGTGGTAGAAGCAACCGTAATGATGATTCGCGGTGCGATGCAGACGTAGTGCTTTACTTGCATGGCATCTCGAGCTTGTATGTCGCTCGACCATTGGTCCGGGCAGCACGCCTCCGAAGCTATCCGAAAGCAATGCGCACGGACCAAGTGACCCTGCCCTGAATCCACG
>NZ_LDWR01000008.1 GCF_001039005.1 Burkholderia cepacia | reverse complement strand
TGCCGTGCGGGTCAGCGTCCGGGGTGGGCGTGGGGGGAAGGATCGGCCGAACCGTGTTCGCGCGTCAATCCCCCCCGCGACGAGTGGGGCCGCCGCGGCGCGGCGCCGATAGCATGGGTTCAGATGCATCACGAACGCAACGAGGAGAGCAGCCATGAACATCGAATCGACCGGCGCGCGGTACAGCGCGCCGACCGCCGGATAAGCGGAGCGGCACGATGTACCGCCATCTGCTCGTGACGGTCGACGGCGCGCCCGGCGGCATCGACGCGATCGGCCATGCGCTCGAACTGGCCCGTGCGGTCGGCGCGCGGGTCACGTTCGTGCTGCCCGGTGCCGCGCCGGACTCGCGTTTATCCGGAGCGCGGCTGCCCGAACACGGTGCGAAAGTGGAAGCCGCCGCGCGGGCGCAGGGCCTGTCCCATGCGATCGCGGGGGCCGGCCACCCGGCGGCCGGTGGCACATCGCCGGCCGCACTGGCCCGCGAACTCGGCTGCGACCTGATCGGCATGGCGGCACTGCCGCCCGACGCGGATCCAGCCGAATGCCGGCAGCGGCAGCAGCTGCTCGCGATGTGCGACGTGCCGGTGCTGGTATGCGCGTCGCCGCGCCCGCCGGCCGCGGCGCGCGTGATCGCCCGCTGCCTCGATGCGCATCGCGACGTGGCCGCGATGCTGCATGGGCTGATCGCGCAGGGCGGGGAAGCGGCGGAATTGGCTAAAGCGCAAGAAGCCGTCGACATCGGCAGCACCCTGGCAGCGCTCGCGTCCCTGCAACGCACGCGTTTCGGCACGGCCGCCGAAGCGCAACTCTTCGCGGCCTTGCGTACCCGCACGGAAAGCGTCGTGGCCGAACTGGACGAGATCGACCGCCAGCAACGCCGCGACGCGCAAGCATGCGACGCGCTGGCGCGGATCGCCTCCGACGGGCAACCGTCGCCCGCATTCGACACGGCGCTCGCCCGCTATGCGCGCGGAGCGTTCGAGCAGATGGGGCGAATCGAAGGCGTGATATTCCCGGCCGCGCGGCGCTACCTGGGCGACGCCGACTGGGCCGAACTGGACCGGCGCCTGGCGGGCGGCGCAGCCGCGACACCGCCGGACGCGAATGAAATCGACGATGCGCGACGCGCATCCGACTGAGACACCCTACGGAGAACAAGATGGCACATGCAGTGCGATTCCACGAAACCGGCGACCCCGACGTGCTGCGCTGGGAAGCAGTCGACGTCGGCGACCCGGGCCCCGGCCAGGTGCGCCTGCGGCACGAGGCCGTTGGCCTGAACTTCGCCGATACCTATTTCCGCAGCGGCCTGTATCCGGTTCCGCTGCCGTCCGGCATCGGCGTCGAGGCGGCCGGCGTGGTCGAGGCCGTCGGCCCCGGCGTGACGAACGTCGCCGCCGGCGATCGCGTGACCTACACGGGCTTCCTGAACACGCTCGGCGCGTACAGCACCGAACGGCTGATCCCGGCCGCGCCGCTCATCCGGCTGCCGGACGGCATCGCGTGCGACACCGCCGCGGCGATGACGATGCGCGGCCTGACGTCGGCCTACCTGCTGCGCCGCATCCACGCGTTCGCGCCGGGCGACACGCTGCTGCTGCATGCGGCCGCCGGCGGTGTCGGGCTGATCGTGTCGCAATGGGCGAAGCTGCTCGGGCTCAAGGTGATCGGCACCGTGTCCAGCGCGCACAAGGCCGAGATCGCCCGCGCGCACGGCTGCGACCATACGATCGACTACAGCCGCGAGGATGTCGCGAAACGCGTGCGCGAACTGACGGACGGCGCGGGCGTCGACGTCGTGTTCGACAGCGTCGGCAAGGACACCTTCGAAGGCTCGCTCGATTCGCTGAAGCGGCGCGGGCTGATGGTGTGCGTCGGCACCGCGTCGGGCCCGATCCCGCCGTTCGACCCGCAGCGCCTCGCGATGAAGGGCTCGCTGTACCTGACGCGCCCGGCGCTGGCCGACTACATCGTCGATCCGGCCGAGAAGAACGACCTCGCCGGCGAACTGTTCGCGCACGTCGCCGCCGGCCGCATCCGGATCGAAATCAACCAGCGTTATGCACTGCAGGACGCCGCGCAGGCACACCGCGATCTCGAATCGCGCAAGACGACCGGTTCGTCGGTGTTCATCATCTGAGGAGACGCGCATGCGAGTCGAACCCCTGACCTGCGCGATCGGCGCGGAACTGCTGGACGTGAGCCTCGCCGACGCCGTGCATGACGACGGCCTGTTCGCCGAGATCCGCGCGCAGTTGCTGCGGCATCGCGTGCTGTTCCTGCGCGACCAGGACATCACGCGCGCCGAGCACGTCGCGTTCGCGCGGCGCTTCGGCGAGCTCGAGGATCATCCGGTCGCCGGCAGCGATCCCGACCACCCGGGGCTCGTGCGGATCTACAAGTCGCCCGACCAGCCGAACGACCGCTACGAGAATGCGTGGCACAGCGATGCGAGCTGGCGCGTGGCGCCGCCGTTCGGCTGTGTGCTGCGCTGCGTCGAGGGTCCGCCGGTTGGCGGCGACACGATGTGGGCGAACATGGTGCTCGCCTACGACAACCTGCCGGACCACTTGAAGCAGCAGATCGACGGGCTGCGCGCGCGCCACAGCATCGAGGCGAGCTTCGGCGCCGCGATGCCGATCGACAAGCGGCTCGCGCTGAAGGCGCAGTACCCGGACGCCGAGCATCCGGTCGTGCGCACCCATCCAGAAACCGGCGAGAAGGTGCTGTACGTGAATGCGTTCACCACGCATTTCACCAACTTCCACACGCCCGGGCGCGTGCGCTTCGGGCAGGACGCGAACCCGGGTGCCGGCCAGTTACTGCAGTACCTGATCAGCCAGGCCTTGATCCCCGAATACCAGGTGCGCTGGCGCTGGAAGAAGAACAGCGTCGCGATCTGGGACAACCGCAGCACCCAGCATTACGCGGTGATGGACTACCCGCCGTGCGTCCGCAGGATGGAGCGCGCGGGCATCGTCGGCGACGTGCCGTTCTGAGCGCCGCCACCCCGTAACCGAAACGCAACCCCACACAACGCGCCGGGCATGCCGCCCGGCACGACGGGATACGCACGCCCGTACGCCCGAACACAACGATTTCCACTGGAGGACGACATGCAATTTCTCGACGATTCGCTGCACCCGGAAAACCAGGACAAGGTAGTCATCACGGTCGCGCCGTACGGCCCCGAATGGATGCCCGCCGATTTTCCGGAAGACATTCCGGTGACGATGGACGAGCACGTGCAGAAGGCGGTGGATTGCTACAACGCGGGCGCGACGGTGCTGCACATGCATGTGCGCGAGCTCGACGGCAAGGGCAGCAAGCGCCTGTCGAAATTCAACGAGTTGCTCGGCCGGCTGCGCGAAGCCGTGCCCGACATGATCCTGCAGGTCGGCGGCTCGATCTCGTTCGCGCCGGAAGGCGACGGCGCGGAAGCGAAATGGCTGTCCGACGACACGCGCCACATGCTCGCCGAGCTGACGCCGAAGCCCGACCAGGTGACGGTCGCGATCAACACCGTGCAGATGAACATCACCGAGCTGATGAACCGTCAGGACATTGCCGGCACGTCGCTGAACGAAACCGCGTACTGGGACGCGTACCGCGAGATGACGGTGCCGGCCGGCCCGGGCTGGGTCGACGAACACATGCGCCGGCTGCAGGCGGCCGGCATCCAGCCGCATTTCCAGCTCACCGGCATGCACGCGCTCGAAACGCTCGAGCGGATCATCCGCCGCGGCGTCTATCGCGGCCCGCTGAACGTCACGTGGGTCGGCATCGGCGGCGGCTTCGACGGCCCGAATCCGTACAACTTCATGGAATTCGTGCGGCGTTGCCCGGACGGCGCGTGCATCACGCTCGAATCGCTGATGAAGAACGTGCTGCCGATCAACACGGTCGCGATGGCGCTGGGCCTGCATCCGCGCTGCGGGATCGAGGACACGATCATCGACCAGAAGGGCAACCGGATGACGTCGGTGCAGCAGGTCGAGCAGTGCGCGCGGATCGCACGCGAACTCGGCCGCGACATCGCGACCGGCAAGGAGGCGAAGGCGATCTACCGGATCGGCGTGCAGTACGACGGCGTCGACGAAACGCTCGCGCAGCTCGGGATGGCGCCGAACCGCCGGCCGGGCCAGATGAACGTGCCGCTGCGCGCGGCCTGACGCGCTGCGCATCCGGGCGGCCCGCCAGCGCGGCCGCCGCCCGCCGATCGTTGTAGCGCGGCACCCACCCCTGCACGTGACGCAGGGCGGACTCCGGTCGACGGAGCGGGGCCGCGCAAGCCGCGCCGGCGCGTTGCCGCACCGGTGCCGGAGGAGACACGCATGCTGATTCATCACGTCGAGCCGTCGCTGCAGGAGCGGGCGGCCACCGGGCGGCGCGCGCCGGCCTACGCATGGCTCGTGTTCGGGCTGACCGTCGGCCTGCTGCTGTCGGACTACATGTCGCGGCAGGTGCTCAACGCCGTGTTTCCGCTGCTCAAGCACGCGTGGGGACTGTCGGACACGCAGCTCGGCTCGCTGTCCGGCGTCGTCGCGCTGCTGGTCGGCCTGCTGACGTTTCCGCTGTCGGTGCTTGCCGACCGCTTCGGACGCGTGCGCAGCATCGTGCTGATGGCCGCGTTGTGGAGCGTCGCGACGCTCGGCTGCGCGCTGTCGACCAACTACACCGAAATGCTCGTGTCGCGCGGCCTCGTCGGGCTCGGCGAAGCCGCGTACGGCAGCGTCGGCGTCGCGCTGATCCTCAGCATCTTCCCGGCCCGCCTGCGCGCGACGCTGACCGGCGCGTTCATGGCCGGCGGCGCATTCGGCTCCGTGTTCGGCATGGCGCTCGGCGGCCTGGTCGGCGCGCATCTCGGCTGGCGCTGGTCGTTCGGCGTGATGGCCGCGCTCGGCATCGTGCTGCTCGTCGCGTATCGCGGCGTCGTCACGGAACGGCGGCTCGCGGCATGCCGCGTCGAACCGTGCCGGCGCGATGCCGACGCGCCGCGCGACCTGCGCGGCAGCGTACGTGCGCTGATGTCGGGACTGTTCGCGTCGCGCTCGGTGGTGTGCGCGTATATCGGCAGCGGGCTGCACCTGTTCGTGCCGGGCGCGCTGTTCGCATGGCTGCCGAGCTACCTGAACCGCTACTACGCGATGGCGCCCGACCGCGCCGCCGTGCTCGCGGCCGGTTTCGTGCTGCTCGCGGGCGTCGGGATGGTCGGCTGCGGCATCGTCACCGACCGCGTCGGCCGCGCCGACGGTTCGCGCAAATGGCTGACCGCGATCGCCTATTGCGTGATCACCGGCGTCTGCCTCGCCGTCGCGTTCCGGCTGCCGCCCGGGCCGTTGCAGCTCGCGCTGATCTGCGCGGGCATGCTGGTCGGCGCGGGCGCATCCGGCGCGTCGGGCGCGATGGTCGCGAACCTGACGCCGGCCGCGATCCACGCGTCGGCGTTCGCGACGCTCACGCTCGCGAACAACCTGCTCGGCATGGCGCCGGGCCCGCTGCTGACGGGGTGGGTCGCCGATCGCGCCGGACTCGTCGGCGCACTGCAATGGATTCCCGTCGTGCCGCTCGCGGCCGCCGTGCTGTTCGCGATCGGACGCGCGAGTTACGCGGCCGATCTCGCGCGCGTCGAACGCGAACGACGCGCATCTCAACTTTCCTGAACCCTCCCGGAGGCAACATGACCCTGGCGACCGCGCCCACCATCCTGATCGTGCCCGGCTTGCGCGATCACGTCGAAGACCATTGGCAGACGCATCTCGAACGGCGTTTGCCGAACGCGCGTTCCGTCGCGCCGCTCGAAGCCGACAAACTGAGCCGCGCCGCGCGCGTCGCGGCGCTCGATGCGGCGCTGGCCGCGATCGACGGCCCGGTGATCCTCGTCGCGCATAGCGCCGGTGTGATGATCACCGTGCACTGGGCGCGGCAGGCCACGCGCGCGATCCACGGCGCGCTGCTCGCGGCGCCGGCCGATCTCGACATGCCGATGCCCGCAGGCTATCCGTCGCCCGACGCGATCGACGCGCACGGCTGGACGCCGGTGCCGACCGCGCGCCTCCCGTTCCCGAGCGTCGTCGCCGCGAGCCGCAACGATCCCCTCGCGCGCTTCGAGCGCATCGAGACGCTGGCAGCGGGGTGGGGCAGCAAACTCGTCGATCTCGGCGAGGTCGGGCACCTGAACCCGGCGTCGGGGTATGGCGAGTGGCATGACGCGGAGCGGCTGATCGGTGAAGTGATGGCGCTCGGCGAAAGTCATTCCGGCTTGACGGATTGACACGCCGACATATTTGCCGACCTCGAAGCTCCTTCGGCGACCCGTCGAGCGCTATGATTGTCGGCAACGTGGCCGCGGCGCGAGGATGCGCGATAAGCGGCTGATTGTTATTGTTTTTTTGAGCGGAAAGCTGTCATGGTTCCCAAAAGAAAGGTGCTGTACGGGGTCGAGTTGAAACCCCGCACGATCATTCGTCCCACGACGGAGGTCAAGGCTTCGACCGAAACCGAGAAGGACGACGTACTTCGCGCGGCACGAAAAGTCATTTCCGAGCATCGGGACGTACTGATCGCGTTGAAGGATCGCTGATTGGCGGGATCTCGACTACGTCATCACGATCCACGCCGAGACCATCCGGATCTCGGCGGTCTCAGCGGATTCGCGCATGCTGGTCGGGGCGGTGTCGAAGCCACCCTGCACCAAGTCGAAAATCATGCCCATTACGCGGGTCTCGATGACGTGTTCGGCATTGCCACCACTTATGCCGCCGCGATCGCGCGCGGGCATGTGTTCAATGATGCTAACAAGCGCACCGGCCTGACTTGCGCATTGACGTATATGGAACGGCAGGGTATCTCGATTCATCGCCTCGCCGATCTCGAAGACCTCATGGTCGACGTTGCGGACGGCAGCGTGACGAGTGAAGAACTGGCCGAATATTTCAGTGCGATCTGGGAGTTGTCGCTGTCCCGCTGAAAGCCCGCTCCACCGGATCATTCCCTTGCCCGGTGGTGACTGTCCGTCGGTCACTCGGCTGGCGCATCGGGCCTCGCCCGGCCTTGCATTCATCCTGCGAAATACGCGGGTCGAACCTGCTCGGCACACCGAGTTCATTGTGCATCCATCGACATACGATGTCTTAGCACACGTCACTTCTCGCGCTGCGACAATCCCCGAAATCCGTTTCGCTTTTTGAATCACGTCATCAAGTGAAGGGGTTTTGTCAGGGAAAGTCCCGCCCCGCGCGTCATGGTTTTTTGTTGACCGACATCGTATAACGCCGTCATGATTTCCTGAAAGAAAGGTCCCATCCACCGACCGAAGTGAGGAGACATGAACACAACCACGATCGCGCGCCGGGTTCGCCGGATCGCACTCGCGCTGAGCGTTACGCTGTCGGCCACGGCAGCCGTTGCCGCACCCGTGTCGCTGAACATCGTCGACGTCGCGGGCAACCTGCAGCTCACGCAGAAGGCCATCGAGGCATTCAAGGACAAGAACCCGAACCTCGTGTCGACCGTCACGTTCACGAATGCGCCCGCGCCGCAGCTGCCGGGCAAGATCAAGGCGATGCAGGCGGCCGGGCGCTCCGACATCGACCTCGTGCTGACGGGCACCGATGCGCTGGCCGCCGGCATCGAACAGAACCTGTGGCAGAAACTCCTGCCCGACGACGCGGCCGCGTTCCCCGGCGTGCTCGACAAGTACGCGCCCGGCCCGCGCAAGATGCAGGAGCTCGCGCAGGGCTTCGGCCTCGAAGTCACCTACATGCCGGCCGGCCCGCTGCTCGAATACAACCCGGCGAAGGTCAGCAACCCGCCGAAGACGCCCGACCAGCTGCTCGCGTGGTGCAAGGCGCACCCGAACAAGCTGATCTACGCGCGCCCGGCGAATTCGGGCCCCGGCCGCACGTTCCTGATGGGGCTGCCGTACGTGCTCGGCGACAAGAATCCGCTGGATCCGATCAACGGCTGGGACAAGACCTGGGCGTTCCTCAAGGCATTGAACGACTGCGTGCCGTACTACCCGGGCGGCACGTCGGCGGTGATGAAGGAACTCGGCGAAGGCACGCGCGACATGACCGTGACCGTCACCGGCTGGGACCTCAACCCGCGCGCGCTCGGCATCGTGCCGGCCGAGTTCCGGATCCAGGCGTTCGACAACATGACGTGGGTCAACGACGCGCACTACATGGTGATCCCGAAGGGTGTGCCGAAAGAAAAGCTCGACGTGCTGTTCAAGCTGATGAACTTCCTGCTCGAACCGGCGCAGCAGGCGATGACCTACGACGACGGCTACTTCTATCCGGGCCCGGCGGTGAAGGGCGTGACGCTCGAGATGGCACCCGCGCACAGCCAGGAAGTGATCCGCAAGTTCGGCCGCCCCGAGTACGCGAAGCTGCTTGCGGATCGCCCGCACGTGCAGCCGCTCAACGCGCAGGCGATGGTCGCCGCGTTCCAGAAGTGGGATCGCGAGATCGGTTCGCAGAAGTCGAAGTGACGCATGAACCGGCGGGCGCCGCGGCGCCCGCGTCCATGGAGTTCGCGCAATGAAGCACAGTTTCGAACGGTTGCGTCTCGACGGCGTGTGCCGCAGTTTCACCAATGCGCAGGGCGCGCAGGTCGCCGCGCTGAACGGGCTCGACCTCGAGATCCGGCGCGGCGAGTTCATCGCGCTGCTCGGCCCGTCGGGCTGCGGCAAGTCGACCGCGCTCAACTGCATCGCGGGGCTGCAGCCGCTCACGAGCGGCGGCATCTGGCTCGACGACACGCGCATCGACGTGCTGCCGCCCGAGCGCCGCGGCTTCGGGATGGTGTTCCAGAACTACGCGCTGTTTCCGCACATGTCGGTGCTCGACAACGTCGGCTTCGGCCTGAAGATGCGCGGCGTGCCGAAGCAGGAAACACGGCGGCGCGCGCAGCAGGCGCTCGAACTCGTGCAGCTCGTCGGTCACGAGGGCAAGCTGCCCGGGCAGTTGTCGGGCGGGCAGCAGCAGCGCGTCGCGATCGCGCGCGCGATCGTCATCGAGCCGCCGCTCGTGCTGATGGACGAGCCGCTGTCGAACCTCGACACGAAGCTGCGCATCGAGATGCGCGCGGAGATCCGCCGCATCCACACGCAGCTCGAACGCGCGACGATCTACGTGACGCACGACCAGGACGAGGCGCTGTCGATGGCCGACCGCATCGTCGTGATGAAGGAGGGCGTCGTGCAGCAGGTCGCGTCGCCGAAGGACGTCTACACGCGCCCGCACAACCTGCATGTCGCGCGCTTCATGGGCTATCGCAACGTGCTGCCGTTCACGCTCGAAGGGATGGCCGGCGACTACGTGAACGTCACGGCCGGCGGCGTGCGCATCGCGGGCGTGCCGATGGCCGGCTTCGACGCGAAAGACGTCATGGTCGCGCTGCGCCCCGACGACATCGAGCGCGCGGACGGCGCCGGCGACAACACGTTCGACGCGACGGTCGAAACGGTCGAATACGGCGGCCGCGATTCGTTGATTCGCGCGGTCACGCCGTTCGGCCCGATCTGGGCGCGCGTGGCCGGCGAATTCGCTGAAGGCGAGCGGCTGCGGCTGCGCGTCGCGCCGTCGCGCACGCTCATCTATCCGGGAGAGCCGACATGAGCGTCCCGACCGCAGCGCCGTCACGCCGGGAGGCCGCATGAGCGCGCTCGCGGCCGGCACGCCGCGCGACACGAAGGCCTGGCTCGTCACGCCCGCGCTCGCGTTCATCGCCGCGCTGTTCATCTATCCGTTCGCGTACGGCCTCGTGTTGTCGTTCCAGCCGATGAACGGCGGCGGCGCGCTCGCGAACTACGTGCAGTTCTTCACCGATACCGCGATGTGGCCGACCGTGCTCGTCACGCTGAAGCTCGCGGTGCCGGCCACGCTGATCAACGTCGGCGTGTCAGTGCCCGTCGCGTTCGCACTGCGCCGCAATTCGCCGTACCAGAAGTTCGTCACGACGCTGCTCGTGATTCCCGTCACGCTCGGCACGGTGCTCGTGGCCGACGGGATGCTCACGTACTTCGGGCCGAACGGCTGGTTCCCGCAGGCGCTGCAGGGGCTGCACCTGTACACCGATGAAGTGCGCCTCACGCACAACTACTGGGGCGTGCTGCTGTCGCTGATCGTGTCGGGCTTCCCGTTCGCGTTCCTGCTGATGCTGTCGTACATCAGCGGCATCGACCCGACGCTCGCGCGCGCGGCGGCGACGCTCGGCGCGAACCCGTGGCAGCAGTTCCGGCAGATCTACCTGCCGCTGCTCGTGCCGGGGCTCACGATGGCCGCGTGCCTGTCGTTCGTGCAGGCATTCTCGGTGTTCCCGTCGGCCGTGCTGCTCGGCGCGCCGGCCGGACCGACGCGCGTGATCTCGATCGCGGCGGCCGAGGCCGCGTTCGAGAGCTACGACTATTCGCTTGCGTCGGCGATCGCGATCGTGATGGGCTTCGTGCAGCTGCTGGTGGTCGCATCGATGCTCGGCGCGCGCCGTTTCTTCTATACGGGCGCGGTGACGGGAGGCAAGGGCTGATGGCGACCGACAATCATGCCGCGCGAGCCTGGCCGCCGAAGCAGGACGCGCCCGATGCACGGCCGGTCAACGCGAGGAAACCGCAAAAGATGAGAAGCAATCTCGCCGGTCGCGCGTGGAAGGCGCTCGTCTGGGGGCTGATGGCGTTCTTCCTGCTGAACGTGATGCTGCTGATCGCGACCGTCGCGGTGAACTCGGTCGCGACCCGCTGGTTCGGCACGCCGCTGCCGCAGGGCTTCACGCTGCGCTGGTATGCGAAGGCGTGGGAGGACTTCCAGCTTGCGAGCGTGCTGTGGGTGACCGTCGAGGTCGTCGGCGCGGTCGTGCTGCTGTCGATCGCGCTCGGCGTGCCGGCCGCCTATGCACTGGCACGCGTGCAGTTTCGCGGCAAGCGCTTCGCGCTGCTGGTGTTCCTGCTGCCGCTGATGGTGCCGCCCGTCACATACGGGATTCCGATGGCGACCGTGATGTACAAGGTCGGGCTCGCCGGCACGCTGCCGGGCGTGATTCTCGCGAACCTCGTGCCGGCGCTGCCGTTCGTGATCCTCGTGATGACGCCGTTCATCGAGCAGATCGATCCGAATCTCGAAGCCGCCGCGCGCATCTTCGGCGCGAACACGTGGCGCTATTTCCGCCATGTGCTGCTGCCGCTGCTCGTGCCCGGCATGCTCGCGGCCGGGTTGCTCGTCCTGGTACGCACGATCGGGATGTTCGAGCTGACGTTCTTCACCGCGGGACCGAGCACGCAGACGCTCGTCGTCGCGCTCTATTACGCGGTGTTCTCGACCGGCGTGCGCGCGCCGCAGTCGATCGACGCGATGGCGATGATCTATATGGCCATCACGCTCGTGTGGGTCGTGATCGCGCTGCAGTTCGTCAGCCCGACGCAGCTCGTCAGCCGCGTGAAGCAGGAGCGGCAGTAGAAGAGAAAAAGGGGGCGCCGTGCCACTGCGCATCCGTGCAATTCGTTACAAATGGATACCGCGAACGACGCGCGGACGTTGCAGACTACGCGGCGTACCGGCTTGGCGGCTGCGTTCGTGCATGTCGCCGCACGCCACCCGACGCTCACTCGATTGACGGATATCCATGAAGTTTCAAACGCTGCTGACACTCGGCTGTGCATCGACCCTGCTGGCCGCCTGCAACCTGCTCCACGACGGCCCCGGATCGAGCGACGTCGACGCCGCGGTGCGCCGTGCGCTCGAAGCGGAAAACCACGGCGGCCTGAACGCGCTGTTCGGCCAGCCGCTGCCGGTATCGGCCGATGTCGTGTCGGCGAAGCCCGACGGCGACTGCAAGAAGCTCGGCGATCGCACGTACTCGTGCGACGTCGTGGTCACGTGGCGCAATGCCGATTACTCGCCGTCGCGTGCGAACCTGACCTTCGTGAAGGCCGCCGACGGCTCGTGGCAGACGTCGGGCGTCGATGCGGCGCTCGCGACCGGCACCGCGAAATCGCTGATCGACCAGATCGGCAAGGCGTGGCACGGCGACGCGGCAAGCGGCGCGTCGGCGCCGCAGTGATGCGCCGGCGGCGGGCTGTTCACTTCCTTCCCGCGGCGCACGGTCTCTCGTTCATGAAGACCGCGCCGTTCCACGCGCTCCGCTGACAGCAATCCATCGATGACGGTGCCCGTGCGAGCACCACCTTCGCACGGGCAGGCGTCGTTCGGCGCCCGCGACCGGCGCTCAAGCACGGATCAACTAAAAAGGGCGCAAGCACTGGGCCCGCCATCGGTCGAAGACATCCTCGGTATGCGGGCAGGGTTATAGGGAAAACCCTTATCTCAGGGTATAATCACGGGCTAAGAGAAAGGTCGAACCATGCCTGAACGTTTCCAAACCCTTGAAAAATTTGTGTTTTCCCTGATCGTGATGTCCGCGGTCGTGTGCTCGGCATTCCTCGCGTACGAGCGTCACCCCGAGATCAAGATCGCACTGCACGAAGGCGAAGCGCTGATGCGCGAGAGCGCCAAGTATTCGGTCATCTGCTCGCCGTCCAAGGTCGATCCTTGCGTCGAGATGTCTGCTTACTAAGCCGCTTTCCGGCTCGCCTCGCATCACCGTCGGTCTTAATGCGTTGAAGCAACACCCACCAGGCATTCAAATACCGGCCGCAAGACAGCGCGGATGCACGAACCCGGCATGTGCCGAGTCGCTGGCGCAAGCAGCCCCTGATTCAGAAAGCCCCGCTTCGAGCAATCGAGCGGGGCTTTTCTGTTTGCGCGGCTGAAACGATCTCGCTCAGCGACATCCATCACACGCGTCACACCACGTGCCGCGGCGCGCCGCCGACAAACGCGGCAACGTTCTCGACGAGCTGATCGGCGAGCGCCTGCATAGCCTCGTCGCTCGCCCATGCGACGTGCGGCGTGAGGATGAACGCCGGATGCGACAGGATCGCGTGAAACGGATGCCGGGCCGGCAGCGGCTCCTGCGTGACCACGTCGAACCCCGCACCCGCGATCTGCCCCGACTGCAGCGCGTCGACCAGCGCGCTTTCGTCCACGAGCCCGCCGCGCGCGGTATTGATCAGCAGCGGCCGGCGCGCCATCCGCGCGAATGCGGCCGCATCGATCAGGTGCCGCGTCGCGGGCGTGAGCGGGCAGTGCAGCGTGATCACGTCGCTGTCGCGCAGCAGCGTGTCGAGCGGCGCGTAGTCGGCGCCCTCGGCATTGCCGTGCGCCGCGAACAGCACGCGCATGTCGAGCGCACGCGCGATGCCGGCCACCGCGCGCCCGAGCACGCCGTCGCCGACGATCCCGAGCGTCGAACCGGCCAGGTCACGGATCGGGTGATCGAAGAAGCAGAACTGCCCGCTGTCGAGCCAGCGCCCCGCGCGCACCGCGTCGCGGTAGGCAACGACGTTGCGGCGCAGCGCGAAGATCAGCGCGAACGTATGCTCGGGCACCGTGCGGACCGCATACCCGTGTATGTTGCTCACGACGATTCCGCGCGACACGCACGCGTCGAGATCGACGATGTCGGTCCCCGTCGCGGCGATCGCGATCATGCGCACGCGCCGTGCGTCGGCGAGTGCCGCCGCGTCGAGCCGCACCTTGTTGGTCACGACGATGTCGGCGTCGGTTATGCGCGCCGCGACTTCGTGCGCGGCCGTCCGTTCGAACGCATGCAGTTCGTGCGGAAACGGGAACGGCTTCAGCACGGTCTGCGGCGACAGCGTCGCGCGGTCGAGAAACACGATCTTCGCGGGAGAGGAAACAGAAAACATGGCGGGTCTCGCTGACAGGCGCCCGGCGGGCGCGGAACGGGTTCGATTCTGCCGCCGGTTTGCACGCGGTCGTTTGACCGTTGCGCGAGCGCACTTTCCCGGATGGAAAGGCTGACGCACCCGCACGAGAACGGCTGCGGCAATCGCACCGGCCCGCGCCTTTCCGTTTCGGAAAGGCTGGTTGAGCATCGATCGATTTTCGCCGTGCGCGAACGCCGTCATGATCGCCGTCATCGACAACACGATTTCATCGGAGACAGTCATGACGCGACCCCTGGACGGCATCCGCGTGCTGGAACTCGGCCAACTGATCGCCGGGCCGTTCGCGGGCCGGATGCTCGCCGAATTCGGCGCGGACGTGATCAAGGTCGAGCCGCCCGGCCTCGGCGACCCGCTGCGCAAATGGCGGCTGCTGCACGAAGGCACATCGGTATGGTGGGCCGCGCAGTCGCGCAACAAGACCTCGCTCACGCTCGACCTGCGCACGCCGGAAGGACAGGACGTCGTGCGCCGTCTGGTGGCCGAGACGGACGTGCTGATCGAGAACTTCCGGCCCGGCACGCTCGAGGGCTGGGGGCTCGGCTGGGACGCACTGTCCGCGATCAACCCGGGGCTCGTGATGCTGCGCGTTTCGGGTTTCGGACAAACCGGCCCGTACCGCGACCGCCCCGGTTTCGGCGTGATCGCCGAGGCGATGGGCGGTTTGCGGCACCTGACCGGCGAACCCGGCCGCACGCCGGTGCGCGTCGGCATCTCGCTCGGCGATTCGCTGTCGGCGCTGCACGGCGTGATCGGCGTGCTGCTTGCGCTGCGGCATCGCGAGCAACAGGGCGGTAAAGGGCAGGTCGTCGACGTCGCGCTGTACGAATCGGTGTTCAACATGATGGAAAGCCTGCTGCCCGAATACTCGGCATTCGGCGCGGTGCGCGAGCCGGCCGGCAGCAGCCTGCCCGGC
The DNA here is from genome assembly GCF_001039005.1 of Burkholderia cepacia. Taxonomy (GTDB): domain Bacteria; phylum Pseudomonadota; class Gammaproteobacteria; order Burkholderiales; family Burkholderiaceae; genus Burkholderia; species Burkholderia theae. The sequence continues at coordinate 51,523 of NZ_LDWR01000008.1, read as the reverse complement.
ATCGCACCGACCAACGCGTACCGCTGCCGCGACGGCAAATACGCGCTGATCGCCGGCAACGGCGACAGCATCTTCCGGCGCCTGATGGAGCTGATCGGCCGGCCCGATCTCGGCAACGATCCCGCGCTCGCGCACAACGACGGGCGTGTCGCACAGGTCGAGCGCATCGACGCGGCGATCGGCGAATGGAGCGCGCGCCGCGATCTCGACGACGTGCTGGCCGCACTGAACGACGCGCGCGTTCCGTCCGGGCGCATCTACGACGTCGCGGACATCGCGGCCGACCCGCATTACCGAGCACGCGACATGATCGTCGACGCCGCGCTGCCCGACGGCACGCCCGTGCTGGTGCCGGGCATCGTGCCGAAACTCGGCGCGACGCCAGGGCGCATCGAGCGCGCGGCGCCCGCGCTCGGCGCGGATACCGATGCGGTGCTCGAATCGATCGGCATCGATGCCGCGACGCGCGGCGACTGGCGCACGCGCGGCGTGATCTGAACGGAATACGGGAGACGACGACATGAGCACGCAACGCAAACGGCTCTACATCCAGGAAGTCGCGACACGCGACGGTTTCCAGAACGAAGCGGCATTCGTCGACACCGACGACAAGATCGCGCTCGTCGATGCGCTAAGCGCATGCGGCTACGCGAAGATCGAGGTCACCTCGTTCACGTCGCCGAAGGCGATCCCCGCACTGCGCGACGCGGAGGCCGTGATGCACGGCATCGTGCGCGCACCGGGCATCGTCTATACGGTGCTCGTGCCGAACGTGCGCGGCGCCGAGCGCGCGCTGTCGTGCGGAGTCGACGAAGTGAACCTCGTGATGTCGATGAGCGAAAGCCACAACCGCGCGAACCTGCGGATGACGCGCGAGCAATCGTTCGCGCAACTGCGCGACGTGATAGACGCGGTGCGCGGCACGGGTACCGCGATCAACGTGTCGTTGTCGACCGCGATGGGCTGCCCGATGGAAGGCGACGTCCCGGCCGAATCGGTGCTCGCGTGGATGCAGCGCTTCGCGGATCTCGGCGTGCACGGCTTCACGCTGTGCGACACGACGGGCATGGCGTTTCCGTCGCAGGTGCGCACGTTGTGCGAACGCGCGCGTGAGCGCTTCGGCGCGTTGCAGCTCACGCTGCATTTTCACAATACGCGCGGGATGGCGCTCGCGAACACGCTCGCGGCGCTCGATGCCGGCATCGACCGCTTCGACGCGTCGCTCGGCGGGCTCGGCGGTTGCCCGTACGCACCGGGCGCAACCGGCAACGCCTGCACCGAGGAACTCGTGCACATGCTCGACCTCGACGGCTACGATACGGGCATCGATCTCGCGGCCGTGCTTGCCGCATCGGCACGGCTGCCCGCACTGATCGGGCACGACGTGCCGAGCCAGATCCTGAAGGCCGGGCGCCGCTCGGATCTTCATCCGCCACCGCGTGCCGACGCCGGCGACATGCCCGCGCAACGCGCTTTCTCGTGAACAGGAGCGAATCCCATGGCGCTGATTGACCACCTCGATCATCTCGTGCTGACCTGCGTCGATCCCGAGCGGACCCGGCATTTCTATACCGAGGTGCTGCAGATGCAGCTCGAAACCTTCGGTGCCGGCCGGCTCGCGTTCCGCTTCGGCAACCAGAAGATCAACCTGCACGTACGCGGCGCGGAGTTCGAACCGAAAGCGCATGTGCCGGTGCCCGGTGCGCTCGACCTGTGTTTTATCGCATCGGTGCCGCTCGACGACGTGATCGCGCACCTGAAGCGCGTCGATTGGCCGATCGTCGAGGGGCCGGTCGAGCGCACCGGCGCGACGCAGAGGATCCGCTCGGTGTACGTGCGCGATCCCGACCTGAACCTGATCGAGATCTCCGAGTTGATCTGACTGGCGGCGGCTGGCCTTTCGCGTCGCCGGCCGCGCCGCGTCGGCGTATCGCTCCGCCCGGCGGCGCAGTCCTTCGCCGAAAGCGGACAGCCGAGCGCCGTGCTCGCCGATTCCGGATAGCCGGCCCCGGCCACGCTGCGGATAATGACGCAACGGCGTCGGCCCGGCCGCCGCCTTCGCAGCAGCGGGCAGCGCAAACCTGCCCCGCGCATCCGCAATCCGACCCAGGTGCTCCCCAAATGACGATCCTCTATCGCGGCATGGACCGCGCGGCGCTCGACGCCGCCTACCTGAACACGAAGGCCATTCCCGATTTCCCGGCCGTGCTCGCATCGTGCCAGGCGCGCAGCGCGGCACTGTACGACGCGACGCCGGGCCGCCGCGACCTGCGTTACGGCACGCGCCCCGCGCAGCGCTTCGACTGGCTGTCGTGCGGACAACCCGGCGCGCCGCTGTTCGTGTTCATTCACGGCGGCTACTGGCAGCACTGCGCGAAAGAGGATTTCGCGTACGCGGCGAGCGGACCGCTCGCGCGCGGTTTCGACGTCGTGCTTGCCGAATACACGCTGGCGCCGGTCGCGTCGATGGCCGATATCGTCGCAGAGATCGGCGCGTTGCTCGACTACCTCGCCGCCGATCCCGACGGCCTGGGCACCGCGCAGCGGCCGATCCACCTGAGCGGCCACTCGGCAGGCGGCCATCTGACGGCCATGCATCGCGCGCATCCGGCTGTCGTGTCGGCGCTTGCGATCAGTCCGCTCGTCGATCTCGAACCGATCTCGCTGTGCTGCCTGAACGACAAGCTGCAGCTCACCGCGCACGAAATCGATACCTGCAGCCCGCTGCGCCATATCGGGCCGGGTGTGCCGACCGTCGTCGCGGTCGGCGACGCCGAACTGCCCGAACTGATTCGGCAAGCGCATGACTATGCGGCGGCATGCGACGCAGCCGGCGAACCGATCGCGCACGTGCGGCTGCCGGGCATGAAACACTTCGACGTGCTCGACGATCTCGCGAACCCGCACGGCGAGATGCTCGCCGTGTTGCAGGCAATCGCGCCGCGTTAGCCACGCCATACCGCGCGCACACGGCCGGGCGTATGATCGGCGTCAGGCCGCCGCGATGATTTGCTTGCGCCGAACGGCCTTCCCAGGACCCACGACATGGTGAACCCGCTTCATTTCGATCTGCAGTCGCTGCGCGTGTTTGCGCTCGTCGCCGAGCACGGCAGCCTGACGAAGGCTGCCGAACACGGCCAGCTCACGCTGTCCGCGGTCAGCAAGCGCATCGCCGAGCTCGAAAGCGTGACGGGCAGCGCGCTGTTCGTGCGGCATGCACGCGGCGTCGAGCTGACGCCCGCGGGCCGCGCGCTGCTCGACCACGCGGCGAAGGTGATCGAGCAGGTCAACCGGATGGCGCACGAGATGAGCGACTACGTCGCCGGCGTGCGCGGCCATGTCCACGTATGGACCAACACGTCCGCGATCGTCCAGTTCCTGCCCGCCGATCTCGCCGCGTTCCTCACCGTCAATCCGGGCATCAAGGTAAGTCTCGAGGAACGGCTGAGCCACGAGATCGTCGATGCGCTCGCGTCCGGCAAGGCCGATCTCGGCGTGTTCGCCGACAACGTGCCGGCGCCCGGCATCGAACGGCGGCTGTATCGGCGCGACGAACTCGTGCTGCTCGTACCGCGCAAGCACCGGTTCGCCACGCACGACAGCATCCGCTTCGCGGACACGCTCGACGAGGACTACGTCGGCCTCAGCGACGGCAGTTCGCTGCTCGCGCGCATGACCGACGCCGCGTTTGCGGTCGAGCGTTCGCTGAAGCTGCGGATCCAGGTATCGAATTTCGACGGCGTGAGCCGGATGATCGAGGCGGGGCTCGGTATCGGCATCCTGCCGCGCGATGCGGTGACCGGCGAGCGCGCGGCGCGGCTCGGGGTCGTGAAGCTCGACGATGCGTGGGCGACGCGCACGCTGTGGGTCGGCGTGAAGGCCGGCACCGTGCTGTCGACCGACATCGCGAAGCTGTTCGATTTCATGTCGGCGCGTTGAGGCCAGCCCGCAAGCGGTAGAAGTTGGCGCGATGCGGCTTCGAGGAAGGGCGATCATCGGTGCGCGTTCAGCCCACCGCTGCAGGAAGCCGATTCGACGCATCCGCGCCAGACCGACCGGCAGGCGACCGCGAACTTCCGTCGCGTCGTACGGTTCGATTGCAGCCGACAATCGCGAGCACGGCACGCGCTTCCCCATTTCGCCCCGGGAAGGCCGATGCCGGGGTACACGCCCGCCGCCCGCACGTTTCGCTGCCGCGAAGCGCATTTTCCGCGTTGCCGTCGCGGGTTCGTTCCTTGCACTATCTTTACACCGTTCCCGGCTGTGTCGGCGATGACCTCCGGGCCGGACAAACGGGTATTCCGCTGGCTTGGCGGCGTGATCGACATCGCCCCGTGAAGCCGACGCGCTCGGCAGTCATTTTTCGCACTCGACACAATATTCGCGCGCCTGAAACGTCTTCAGGCACATGGAATCGCCACCCACTTCACGCACGATGACCGACCCAGACCGCGACATCACCGCGATCGTGACGCGTGAGCGAACGAGACTCGTGAGCTTTATCCGGCGTCGGATACGTGATCCGGACGATGCCGAGGACATTCTGCAGGATGTGTTTCACGAATTCGTTCAGGCTTACCGGCTTCCCGCGCCCATTGAACAGGTGAGCGCGTGGCTGTTCCGTGCCGCGCGCAACCGTATCGTCGACCGCTTTCGCAAGAAGAAGGAGCAGCCGCTGACGGACCTGTTCGAGGCCGACGACGAAGCGAACAGCGAGTATCGCCTGGACCTTGCGTTACCGGCACACGATGCCGGCCCCGAAGCGCTCTACGCTCGCACGCTCTTGCTCAAGGCCTTGCAGGATGCGCTCGACGAGTTGCCGGCGAATCAGCGCGAGGTATTCGTCGCGCACGAACTGGACGGCCAGTCCTTCAAGGAGATGGCCGCGCAAAGCGGTGTCGCGCTCAATACGCTGCTCGCTCGAAAACGCTATGCGGTCTTGCATCTGCGTGCCCGACTGCAGCTCATTTATGACGAATTGGACAATACCTAGAGGAGTCGACAGATGAATTTTCGAATCAGATGTGCGGGCAAGGCGCTGTTCGTCGTGATCGCCATAGGCGTGCTCGGATGGGTCGTCATGATGTTATGGAACTGGGTGATTCCGGCGCTGTTCGTCGGCGCCCGGACGATCGACTTCGCCCATGCGCTGGGCCTGCTCGTGTTGAGCCGCATCCTATTCGGCGGATTCCGCGGACACCATGGCTGGCGCGGCCGGCGCCACTGGCGCAAGTGGGAATCCATGACACCCGAGGAACGCGAGCATTTCCGGACCGCGTGGCAAGCCGGCAGCAACCGGCCCACGGGAGAGTGAACGTGCGCGAAACATCAACGGGCGACTGCAAACAGAAACCGGGCGTGATCGCGCCGGTCGTCAATCTGAAGCGTTGCGAAGGCAAAGGGGATTGCGTCACGGTGTGCCCTGAGAACGTGTTCGAGATCCGGCGCATCGACAACGCCGATTACGTCGGCCTTGATCTGATGCATCGCTTGAAGCTGCGCGTGCATGGCATGAAAGTCGCCTACACGCCGAATGCGGATGCGTGCCGGTCATGCGGACTGTGTGTGACGGCGTGCCCCGAGCGCGCCATCACGCTCGCCCGAACGGTTTAGCAACCCCCGTGTATCGCCGCGATCGAGCGACCGCGCAGCAACCCTGACGGGAAGCGCAGTCGCCGGATACCGCGTCGACGTGATCAATCTCGTCCAGGAACGCACATGACTTCAGCTTCACCCACCCTCGGTCTTCTGCGACGGCTCCACGAAGAGAGCCGAACCGAAGTCATCGCACGCGCCCGCGCACAGTTCCAGGGATCGAACGAGGATTTCCTGTCGTTAGCCGACGAATACGAAGCGATCGCCCCCCGTCTGCGGGGACGGTTTCTCGAAACGCTCGGGCTGTCCACCGACGACTTCGAGTCGTCGCACGGCAGTTCGTTATCGTTGGCCGTGTCGCCGGAAACGGGAGGATTCTTGCGCAACATGGTGCTCTCGCAACGGCCGGCCAGAATCCTCGAACTCGGCAGTTCATGCGGCGTGTCCACGCTGTATTTCGCGGAGGCGCTGCGCACGTTGGGCCGTGGCGTGGTCGTCGCGACCGAACGCGATGCGCTCAAGTGCGCACGATTGCGCGATCACGTCAGGGCGGCGGGCCTGGACGTCCATGTCGACCTGCGCGAGGGCGATGTATTCGACACCGTTGCCGAACTGGACGGTCGCTTCGACATGGTCTTCATCGACGTATGGGCCGACGCCTATCTGAAGTTGTTCAAGGGGATCGAGCGCCTGCTGCGCCCGGGATCGATCGTCCTGGCCGACAACATGTACACGGCCGAGGACGCCGTTCGGCCGTACAAGCACTACCTCGATGACGATCCGCGGTTCTCGACCATGACACTGGATTTTGAATCGGGGATCGAATTCACGGTCGTCGTTTCTCAAGCGGGAATGTCGTCGACGGATCCTTGCCCCGCAGGCTCGGACTGAAGGACGCAGCCATCGATCGACACGCATCTCGCGTCGGACTGCGCCCGCCATCGGTTGGCACACGCTCAAACCGGATTGATCTCATCCTGGCTGCGCCGCGTGGTCAGCGGTCCGAGCACGCGCAGCGTGATCGCGACGATGCCGAGTGCGATCGAGATCACGCCGAACATCGCGCCCGCGCCGTGGCTGACGAGCACCGGCAGCAACACGAATGGCAGCGCGCCGCTGACGATGCGCGACAGCGCGTACGTACTGCCGATCGCCGTCGAGCGCACACGCGCCGGAAAGATTTCGGCCTGGTACACGTGATACGCATTGCTGAACACGTTCGACGCGCAGGTCGTCAGCAACCCGAAGCCGACGATCAGCACGGTATTGCCCGAATACGCGAAGCAGAGCCCGAATACCGCGATCGACAGGATCGACACGATCACGAGCGTGCGGCGTTCGATCCAGTTGAGCAGCGGAATCGACAGCAGCGAGCCGATCGGATAACCGACGAACGACAGCGCGATGAACAGCGTGCTGTCCGTCACGTCGAAGCCGCGGCTCTTCACGACCGTGCCGGCCAGCGTGCCGAAGCCGTAATAACCGAAGCCCTGCAACAGGTGAAAGATCGCGAGCATCAGGTAGCGCGCACCGTAGGGTTCGCGGCGCAGCAGCGCGATGCGCTCGCCGAGCCCGAGCGGCCGCTGCGGCTCGGCCGGTTCCGCGAATTGCTCAGGCACGCGCACGCCGGTGCCCTCCGCGAAGCGCCGCAGCGCCGCGTGCGCGTCCGCCGTGCGGCCTTGCGCGAGCAACCAGCGCGGGCTCTCCGGCAACCGGTGCTGGACGAGCAGCACGTAGATGGCGCCGAGGCTGCCGATCGCGAGGATGATGCGCCAGCCGGCCACGCCGCCCACATGCAGCGGGTTCAGCCACAGCGCGAGGAAACCGACGAGCGGCACCGCGACATAGGAAGTCGTATAGGCCCACGCGGCGAGCCGGCCGCGCTTTTCCTTCGGCAGGATTTCGGACAGGAAGCTGTCGGCGACCGGATAGATCGCGCCGACGCCGATGCCCGTCAGGAACCGGCACGCGACCAGCATGTCGGCATTCACCGAAAACGCGCCGACCAGCGAGAACGCGCTGTACCACACGAGCGTCAGCAGGAACGCCTTGCGCCGGCCGATGCGATCGGCGAGGCTGCCGAGACACATCGCGCCGACGAACATCCCGATGAACGCCGATGCCAGCAGCAGCTTGAAATCGGCGCTCTGCCGGCTCAACCCGTATTCGTTCTGCAATGCGGAACCGATCGTGCTGACGAGGAAGATCTCGTACATGTCGAAGAACAGCCCGATGCCGATCACCCAGACGACGAACCGGTGCAAGGCACCGACCGGCAGGTCGTCCATGAAATCGCCGAGCGTGACGCGGCGGGCGGGGAGGGCCGCCGCATCGGCGCCGACGCCAGCGGGAGCGGCCGGCGGCCGGGCGGGCGCGGGTCCGCCGGCGTTGCCGCCCAGATCGAGGGATTGGCTGTTCATCGTGTCTCCTGATGATTATCGATATGCCGTCGCGCAATGCGGCCGGTCGCACGACGCGACGGCAGGCACCGCGAGGCCCGTAAAGGGCCGGCCATGCGGGCTGCGCCGATCGTCCGACACATGGTGGGCAAATCCGGAGCACGTGATAATTGCGGATGTCTCAAGCGTCCTTTCCCGTGCAGAAAGGGTAGGGATCGCGCGGCGGCCCGCATGCGTGCGGCAGGCCGGTGCAGCCTGCGTGGCGGGTGGTTGTGCACTGGATCCGGTTGTGCGAGCGCGCAGCCGGCGGGCCGGGAAAACCATGAGCCCGATTGCCCGTCCGCCGCACTCAATCGGCCGGTATGAACGCGATTCCATGAAACACGCGCACGGGGTTACCGCGCTCCAGCGCAAAATGCTGCAGCCGCCGTTGCCGGCGCGCATCTGACGCGCATGCGGTGCGATACGAAGTCTGAAACGACAGCGCCGTTGCTCGCGCCGGTACGCCGAATCTCACGGGCGGCGTACCGGCACAAAGCGCATCATTTCAATTCCGGATTCTGCTGCGTCGCGCACGCGCGCAGCGCGGCGACGAGATCCGTCTTGCCCAGCTTCTCGAACAGATCGGCCATCTCCATCTGCGCGACGGGATCGCCTTCGCGCGCCGCGCGCCAGCGCAACGACGGGATCATCCCGCGCATGCGCTCACCGGGCGTTTCGCCGTCGTAGCCCGACATCGCCTGCAGCACGTCCGCGAGCTTGTTGTATCCGGCCGGCACGTGATGAACGAGCAGCCACGCGATGACCGGCTGCGCGCCTTCCCAATCCTCGTCGTCGAGCGAACTGTTCACCAGACGCGCGGCCGCACGCCACGAACCGAGCGATGCGGCCTTCGCATAGGCCTTGTCGGCGTCGCGGCCGCGCGGCGACGGCGCTGCGTCGAACGCGGCCTGTGCTTCGGCGGACGGCGGTGGCAGCGCGAGCTTCGTGCACTGGAAGTTGCCCGCATCGGGGGCATTGCCGGGCAGGTCGGCCCAGCGCACCTGATCCTTCAGCGTGCGATCGAGCGTCGGCCGCACGTCGCTTTCCTTCATCGACGCGAACACCCAGTCTGTGCGGACATGGCGCGCGGCGTCCCAGTCGCTTTCAGCGATGGCGTGTTGCGCGAATGCCAGGCAACCGGCCACGCAGCCGATCCGGAACAGCTTTCGGGCGGGAGATCTCATCATTGATTCCGTTGGAGCGCAGCGTGCGCCGTCGCATTGCGCCAAGCATCACCGCAACGCGACGGTCTTAGTGGGCCAGGACGATGATCGTGGTGAGCGCGATCGGGGCCAGCGCGACGCCCAGCAGGCCGAGTGCGCCGTCGGCAGCCATCGTGATCGGCGACAGCACAAGCTTTACCCCCTTGCCGAGCACCGACGGCCGCTCGATCACCTTGACGCCGTACGCGTGATTGAACGCCTGCGGAACCGAGGCCGGCGTGACGTCGTTCGGCTGGTAACGCGTGCCGCTGATCGTGCCGCTCGCCACCAGCTCGAAACGGGTGTCCTTGAAGCCGTCCGCGAGCGCGCGCTCGCGCAGTTCGGAACCGGGCGGCGCATCCTCGCGCGACAGGTGCATCTGGTAACGCCCCGTGATCTTGTCGCCGTGCGTCTCGAAATCGTCGAGATCGGTATACAGCTTGGGGCGATAGGGTGCCGTGAGGTTGACGGCGAGGGCCGGCGGCACATCGAAAATGTAGTGATATTGCTTGCCGAGCACGACGAGTTTCTTCCCGTCCGCACTGATCAGAAACGCCGAGAGCGTTTCCCGGTATTCCGGGTCCTTCATCATGCGATTGGTGACGGGGCCGAAATCGCTGCAGCCGGCAAGCATGCCGGACGCTGCCACGGCGGGCAGCGCGAGGAATGTTCTTCTTTTCATGAGTGCTGTTCAGGTTGTTGTTCGTTATTCAGCGCAACCGCTTGAATGTCCGGCGCCGCGTTCGATGAACGCGGCGCCGTGACGGCCGTTCGTGCGGTTTCTTCGCCTGCGCATTGTAGGGCCAAAACCGCGACTGCAGCATCCCCCCGGCAAGGCACCGCGCCCGCGTGCGGTAGACTGCACGCTCGCTGGCCCGCCGCCAATCACACGACCGCTCGCCCCATTCACACGCCATGGATCGAATCGACGCGATGAAGGTGTTCGTCGCCACGCTGGACGAGGGCAGCCTCGCGGGCGCGAGCCGGCGGCTCGGCCGCTCGCCGGCGGCGGTCAGCCGTGCGATCGCCTTTCTCGAGGCGCACACGGGCACCGCGCTGCTGTACCGGACCACCCGGACGATTCGGCTGAGCGAGGCCGGCGAACGCTATGCGGCCGCGTGCCGCCGCATCCTGTCCGATCTCGAGGAAGCCGACATGCTGGTCGCCGACGAACGTTCGGCGCCGCGCGGCATGTTGACGATCACCGCGCCGGTCGCCGCGGGCGAGGACGTGCTGCGCGCGCTGCTCGACGAATTCATCGAGCGCCATCCGGCCGTGTCGATCCGCCTGCAGCTGCTCGACCGTCCCGTCAGCCTGATCGACGAAGGGATGGACGTCGCGCTGCGCATCGCGCACCTGACCGATTCCACACTCGTCGCGATTCCGGTCGGCACGGTGCGGCGCGTCGTCGTGGCGTCGCCCGATTACCTGGCGAAGCATGCCGCGATCGAGACGCCGGCCGATCTCGCGCAGCACCGGATCATCTCGATGACGCACTTCGGGCTCGACTCGTGGAGCTTCCCGCCGTCCGGGCCATCGGCGCTGCCGCAGGTCGTCCAGTTCGCGCCGCGCTTCATCATCAACACGATCCGCGGCGCGGTCGCGTCGGCCGTCGCCGGCCACGGCGTCACGCGGCTGTTTTCGTATCACGTCGCCGAACCGGTGCGCGACGGCACGCTGCGGATCGTGCTGAGCGACAGCGAACATGCGCCGCTGCCCATCCATCTCGTCACACCTTACGGACGGCTGTCGGTCCCGAAGGTGCGCGCGTTCGTCGATTTCGCGGCGCCGCGCCTGCGCGAGCATTTCGCACGGCTGGCTGCGATCACCGACGGCGATTGAACCGAAACGCGGAAGAATGGCTTTCGTGTGACGGGGATTCTCTCGACATTCGACTCAATCTAGACTTCCTTCAACCGACGGACGCGCGTGGCGCCCGTCCAGCGAATGGAGGTCGACATGCATCAAGCCCTTCTGGATCAGCCGTGTGCACGTGCGCTCAACGTGCGGCGCGGCACGCCGTGTGCCGCCGGCGCAGGCCCGGTCGGCCCGATTCGTATTGCGAGGTCGCGATGAGCACGACGGCACACTTGCCGACGCCGGCGCCGACGCTCGCCGAACGGCCCGCCGCCAGCTATGCGGAACGCAACGCGCGCTACTGGCGGCGCAATCTCGCCGTCTGCGTATTCGGATCGTTCACGACGCTCGTCAGCCTGAGCATGCTGCTGCCGTTCCTGCCGCTGTACGTGCGACAACTCGGCGTCGACTCGCAGTCGGCCGTGATCCAGTGGTCGGGCGTCGCGTTCAGCGCGACGTTTCTCGGCACGGCCGTCACCGCGCCGCTGTGGGGCCGGCTCGCGGATCGTTTCGGCCGCAAGCCGATGCTCGTGCGCGCGGCGATCGGGATGGCCATCGTGATGTCGCTGATCGGTATCGCACACAACGTGTTCGAACTTGTCGCGCTGCGACTGATCGCGGGGCTCGTCGGCGGTTACGCGTCGGCGTCGACCGTGATGGTCGGCACGCAGGCGCCGCGCGAACGGGCTGGCTGGGCGCTCGGCATCCTGTCGACCGGCGCGCTCGCGGGCAATCTCGTCGGGCCGCTCGTCGGCGGGCTGCTGCCGGGCTGGGTCGGCATTCGCGGCACGTTCTTCGCCGGCGGCGCGATGATCGCGGTCGCCGCGCTGCTGACGATCTTCTTCGTGAAGGAAGACTTCCACGCGGATACCGACGCGAAAGCACGCGCCTCCGGCGCGGCCGCGGGCACGGCGCAACGCACGAATCGCGCGGCGGTCGCCGCGCTGCTGGTGACGGCGATGATGGTGCTGCTCGCGAACATGTCGATCGAGCCGATCATCACGGTCTATATCGGCGGCCTCGGCGTGGGCAGCGACGGCCTCGCGCGCATCGCCGGCGTCGTGATGGCGTGTTCGGCGCTCGGCAGCATGCTGACCGCCGCGCGGCTCGGCGCGCTGGCCGACCGGATCGGCAGCTGGAACGTGATCGTCGGCTGCTTGCTGCTGACCGCGCTCGCAATGGTGCCGCAGGCGTTCGTCACGCATTGGTGGCAGCTTGCCGCGCTGCGCGTGCTGATGGGCATGACGCTTGCGGGGCTGCTGCCGTCGATCGGCAAGCTCGTCCGGCAGTCGGTCGACGAGCGCGCGACGGGGCAGATGCTCGGCTACCTGCAGTCCGCGCAGTTCAGCGGGCAGGTGATCGGCCCGGTGATCGGCGGGCAGATCGGCGTCGCGCTCGGCCTGCATTCGGTGTTCTTCGTGACGGGCGCGCTGCTGGCGGCCTGCGCGGTGCTCGCGCACTGGGCGCGCGGCCGATAGCGGCTGGCCCGCGGATCGAGGTGTGGCGTAGGATGGTCGCAGTTGCGGATGCGCACCCGGAAGCTGCGATAACACACACCGTCGCCGAGCCTTCCGTGCACCGTACCTTAACGCTGCCCATCATTATCGACACCGCTTTCACATGTCCGGCTGCGCGCGAAGAACGACGAACGCACGTCGTGCCGGACCCGACCAACACGCGTCGGCCGGCATGCGGCCGACGCATTTCGATGACGGATCGTGCAGGAGGCAAGCAACATGAATCAATCGACCGATAACCGGACGCTGTTGCGCACGCTCGGCATTCGCGCGCCGATCGTGCAGGCGCCGATGGCCGGCGTCAGCACGCCGGCGCTGGCGGCCGCCGTGTCGAACGCGGGCGGGCTCGGCTCGCTCGGCGTCGGCGCGACGAACGCCGACGGCGCGCGCAAGATGATCCGCGACACGCGCGCGCTCACCGACCGGCCATTCAACATCAACGTGTTCTGCCACCATCCGGCCCGGGCCGACGCGACCGTCGAACGCGCGTGGCTCGACTGGCTCGCGCCGGCGTTCCGCGAATATGGCGCGACGCCGCCCGCATCGCTGGCCGAGATCTATACGAGTTTCGTCGCGGACGACGCGATGCAGGCGATGCTCGTCGAGGAAACGCCGGCCGTCGTCAGCTTCCATTTCGGGTTGCCATCGGCGGACGTGATCGCCGCGCTGAAGCGCGCGGGCATCACGCTGTTCGCGGCCGCGACGAATCTCGACGAGGCGCGGCAGATCGCCGCCGCCGGCATCGACGCGATCGTCGCGCAAGGCATCGAAGCCGGCGGACACCGCGGCGTGTTCGATTCGACCGCCCGCGACGATCGCCTCGGCACGTTCGCGCTGACGCGGCTGATCGTGCGCGAATGCGCGCTGCCCGTGATCGCGGCCGGCGGCATCATGGACGGTGAAGGTATCGCCGCCGCGCTCGCGCTCGGCGCGCAGGCCGCGCAGCTCGGCACCGCGTTCGTCGCCTGCCCGGAGACGTCGATCGACGACGGTTATCGCCGCGCGATCCTCGGCGACGCGGCACGCCGCACCACGTTCACGACCGCGATCTCGGGCCGGGTCGCGCGCGGCATCGCGAACCGGCTGACCGCGCTCGGCGACGACCCGCATGCGCCGGCCACGCCCGCGTATCCGATCGCGTACGACGCGGGCAAGGCGCTGCATGCGGCGGCAAAGGCGAAGGGCGAATTCGGCTACGGCGCGCAGTGGGCCGGGCAGGCGGCGCCGCTCGTGCGCGCACTGCCGGCCGCCGAGCTGTTCGCGACGCTCGAGCGCGAAACGCGGGCCGCGATCGCGCGGTTGCAGCACGCGCTGGACTGACCGCGCGCGGTTCGCAAGCCGCGCACACATGCCGGCGATCAGCGCGCGAACCTGCGCCGCCGGCCGCCGATTTGCAATGTTCTGTATCTGCTCGGACCGCGGATACAGTGCGATACAACGCGGCTGCGCGGGTCCGCTATAACGCAGGCATGACCTCTTCGGGAGCGCACCATGTCTGCAACCTGGTTCAAAGGGTCCTGCCATTGCGGGACCGTCAAATTCGAAGTCCGGACAGCCATTGCGCCGGCCGCCCGCTGCAACTGCAGCCTGTGCCGCCGCCGCGGCGCGCTGATGAGCCCGATGTTCCCCGCTGACGACCTGAAGATCGTCGCAGGCGAGGGCGCGCTGACGTGCTACCACTTCAACACACACACGGCCCGTCACTACTTCTGCAGTCGTTGCGGCATCTATCCGTTCCATCGGACGCGCATGGACCCGGCATGCTGGCGCGTCAATCTCGGTTGCCTCGACGGCATCGATCCGTATGCGTTGGACGCGACGGTCGCCAACGGCGCGAGCCTGTCGGTCGTGGAGGACGCATGAAACGCTGGCTGATGATCCTGCTGTTTGCCGCAGGCGGGCTCGCGACCGAAATCGCCCATCCGGTGCAATGCTCGCTGCGCTCGGAAAGCCGCGTGCAGACCGGCAAGCGCCGCAGGCAGGGCTGACGGCGATCGGGCCGTGTTGCGCCGTCACGCCAGTTCATCGAGACCGATTATCATGCTTCCGATAAGATCGCACGCGATATATAATGCGCTTATCTGCGACCGTTCGCGTCGCTGGAGGAAGTTCATGAAACCGACCGACGCACCATCGCCCGCCGCACCGAAGCTGTCCGATTTCCTGTGTTTTGCGATCTACTCGACGAACCTCGCGTTCGGCAAGGCGTACAAGCCGATCCTCGACGAGCTCGGCCTCACGTACACGCAATACATCACGATCATTGCGCTGTGGGAGCAGGACAACCAGACGGTCGGCCAGCTCGGCGAGAAGCTGTTCCTCGAATCCAATACGCTGACGCCGATCCTGAAGAAGCTCGAGGCGATGGGCTATCTGGAGCGGCACCGCGATCCGACGGACGAACGCCAGGTGCTCGTCAGCCTGACGAAGAGCGGCCGCCGCGTGCGCGAGAAGGGGCTCGACATGAATCTGGTCGAGGCCACCGGGTTGAAGCCGGACGAATTCGCGAAGATGCAGAAGGCGATCGTCACGCTGCGCGGCAACCTGATCCGGTCGACCGAAGAATAAACGCCATACAAGAGCCGGCCGACGCCCGAGCGGCGTCGGCCGGCATCGTCACGCCTGCGCTTCCCCCAGCACCAGCAGGTTCATCTCGCGACGCACGACAAAACCGAGAGCAAGGTAGCGCTCGATCGCAACCTGGTTCGTCGTGAGGACGTGCAGGAACGGTGCTTCCGAGCGTGCGCCGATGGTCGCGATCAACGCACGGATCAATCGCGCCGCAAGACCTTGCCGCCGAAACGCGGCATCCACGCACACGGCACTGATCTCGGTATAACCGTCGAGCCGCATCCGCTCGCCCGCCATCGCGGCGAGCCGGCCTTCGCTGCGTACGCCGATATAGCCGCCGAGTTCGAACGTGCGTGGGCCGAACGGGCCGGGTTGCGCAGCGGTGGTCAGCGCGAGCATGTCCGGCACATCGGCTTCGCCGAGCGTCACGTGCTCCGATGCGGATGCCGGTTCGAGCGTCCCTTGCCAGACCATTTGCAACAACGTCGCGCGCCGGATCACCGACAATCCCGCCGGCGGCCGGACCTCGTCCGGCGTGACCAGCGCCGCCGGCCCGTGCGCCGCGATCAGCTCGTGCAACGCGTCGAAGGATGCCGGGCTCGTGTCCTTGAGCGCGGCGAACGGCGCAACGGCCGCCGGAAACCGCAACGCGCGGTCGTTGCCGAGTGCAAAGTGGCGCTGCTTGCTTGTGAGCGCGTTCCAGACGACCTGGTCGAGCGCGTGTGCGCCGCTTGTCGCGTTTCCGGTTGTGGTATCCGGCATCGGCTGCCTCTCGATTGAAGATTGCGTGCCGCACAGAATAGACCGGATCGGGCGGGGACGTTGCACTGCGGTCGCTCGAATTGGCGCTGCAAACCGGGGCGCCCCAAATAGAAAAGCGCACACGATTACATCGCATGCGCTTTATGTGACGGACGTTGGCGACCGATTGCGTCGCGCCACGCTCAATGACCGAAATAGATCGAGCGCTCGGCCACGCGAACCACGCTGCGGTTGCCGGACTGGGCCGAGCTGTCTGCGTCGCGGCCGTAACCGGACGCCTGCGTATCCGCGGCGACTGCGCCATCGTCGTGAATCCGGCTCAGCGCTGCCTGGAGATTGTCCGGGTAGTGCGGGTCATTGGGCCGGTTCGGCTGGTAGCCGGCCTTCTGCAGCGCGGCCAGTTCCGCTTGCACTTGCGCACGCGTGACGGTGCTTTCGCTGGCGTTCGCCGGTGCGGCGGCGACGGCCGACACGGCAACGAGGAGGGCGGCAATCAATTGGGTCTTCATTTTTTACCTCGACAGGAAATCAGGAATTCGGGAGTCGCGCACCGCACGCCGGCAATCGGCGCCGATCGCGGTTTCGTTCAATGACCGAAGTAGATCGAGCGCTCGGCGATGCGCGTCGCGGGCCGGCTGCCCGACTGCGTGGCGGCGACGGCATCGCGGCCGTAACCGGATGCCGCCGAATCGGCCGTCACGGCGTCGTTCGCGTGAACGCGCGTCAATGCGGCCTGCAGGTCGTCCGGATAGTGCGGATCGTTCGCGCGGCCCGGCCGATAACCGGCTTGTTCGAGCTGGACGAGCTCGGCACTCACTTGCGCGCGGGACACGGTGGTTTCATGGGCGAACGCCGGTGCGGCAGCAGAAGCCGAAACAGCGACGAGAAGGGCGGCGATCAATTGGGTTTTCATCATTTACCTCGATTCAGAACTGGAATGGAAAGGATTCAGCGTTCAGGTATCGGCGCGCGGCGCTCAATGCCCGAAATACACCGAGCGGTCGGCCACGCTGACGGCGTGCCGGCTGCCCGCTTGCGTCGCCGCGTCGCCGTTGCTGCCGTAGCCGGAAGCCCGCTCGTTGGCCGCGACCGCGTCGGCTGCATGGATCTGCGTCAGCGCGGCCTGCAGATCGTTCGGATAGGTCGCATCGGAAGCGCGATTCAGCGGATAGCCGGCCGTTTGAAGCTGGGTCAGCTCGGCGCGCACTTGCGCACGGGTCACGGTGGTTTCATTGGCGAACGCCGGTGCGGCGGCAGAAGCCGAAACAGCGACGAGAAGGGCAGCGATCAGTTGGGTTTTCATCATTTACCTTGATTGGAAAAAGTTCTGGAATGTGGCGGGCGGCACATCGGCCGCCCGATGCCACGTTCATGCGATACGGATTTCGACGTCGATGTTGCCGCGCGTCGCCTTCGAATACGGGCAGGTCTGATGCGCGGCATCGACGAGGCGCTGCGCGACGTCGCGGTCGAGCCCCGGCACGCTCACGTTCAGACGTGCCTGCAGGAAGTACGCGTTGCCGGCCGTGCCGAGATCCACTTCGGCGTCGACGGCCAGATCTTCCGGCAGCGTCACCTTCGCGGCGCGCGCCGCAAGCTGCATCGCGCCGATGAAGCAGGCCGACCAGCCGGCCGCGAACAGCTGTTCCGGGTTGGTGCCGGTGCCGGCGCTGCCCGGCGAGGACAACTGGATGTCGAGGCGGCCGTCGGAACTGCGCGCCGTGCCGTCGCGGCCGCCCGAAGTCGTATGCGTCTTGCCCGTGTACAGCACTTTTTCGATCTTGCTCATCATTTGCTCCGTCAGTTGGTTCAGCAGGTTTTCTCTGATGCGATTCGATCGCATGCGATGGAGTTTCGTCGAGGCGACCACCCATGTCAAGCGCATTCGATTAGATCGCATACGATATTTTGTATTTCAATGTATCCGGAACGTGTCCGGCTTGGCTGGATAAGGCCTCCGGACGATCGAGCCCCGATATCCACGATAACGAGGCAGGCGACGAAACCCGGGCAGGGCGGGCGAACACGCCCGCGGGAATGGCTTGCGGCCGCGCGGGGCGGCCGATACGTCAGGCCGGGTCGATCTCGGCGATCACGACGAGGATGACGGCCGCATCGGCCGGCAACTGGCGCTGGGAGAACGCCGAGCGCGCGTGTCCCGCCTTGCCGCCCAGCACGGCGGCGAACAGGTCGGATGCGCCGTCGATCACGGCCGGCTGCCCGTAAAAACCGTCCGCCGAACTTACGTGCCCCTCAACGCGCACGATCTTGCGCAGCCGGTCGAACCCGCCCAGATGCAGATGGATCTGCGCGAGCACGTTCAGCGCCGCAAGCCGGGCCGCATGCCGCCCTTCGTCGACGCTCAACTGGTCGCCGACGCGGCCGGTGTAGGCGACTTTGCCGTCGACGAGCGGCAGTTGCCCCGATACGAACAGCAGGTTGCCGGCTTCGCTTGCGGCCGTATAGCTGCCGAGCGGTTGCGGCGGTTCGGGTAACGCGAGGCCGAGTTCGGCCAGTTTCTGTTCGACGGTCATGTCGTGCTCCTTGCGGGAAAATGGATCGGGCGATCGGTATTGCCTGTCAGTCACTCTAGTGATGCGGCCGAAGCCGGTAAATGTCAGCGGCGCAATTGATTCACAACGCGGTGTAACGCATGACGCAACGCGCGCGACGGCCCGATGCGGGCCGCGTTCGCCCACGTACGCTCGCTGGTTTCCCGAGCGATATTCATGCACACTCGTTGCTCCATCGCGCGCCACACGCCGGAGACGGCAGGAACCGCCCCATGCAACGCAAATTCGACGATCTGCTGCTGGGCAGCATCGAGCTGTTCTGTCTCGCCGCCGAACTCGGCAGCTTCACGCTGGCGGCAACCGCGGCAAGCGTCACGCCGGCCGCGGTCAGCCGGTCGGTGGCGCGGCTCGAGGAACGTCTCGGCGTGCGGCTGTTCGTGCGCACGACACGGCAGATCCGCCTGACCGATTCCGGCCGGCGTTATTTCGAGCAGTGCCGCGATGCGCTGTCGCAGCTCGTCGACGCGGAACGCGAAGCGACCGGCCAGCAGGCGACACCCGCCGGCGTGCTCCGGATCAGCATGCCGACGCCGTACGGGCACTATCGCGTGCTGCCGCTGCTGCCCGCGTTTCGCGAGCGGTATCCGGACGTGCGTGTCGAAACCCACCTGAGCAACCGCAACATCGACTTCGCCGAGGAAGGCTTCGATCTCGCGATCCGCGGCCGCACACCGGCCGATTCGACGCTGGTCGCGCGCAAGCTGGAGGACGCCGAACTCGTGGTCGTCGCGACGCCCGGCTACCTGAAGCGTGCGGGCACGCCGGCCGCCATCGACGATCTGCATGCGCACGAATGCATCCAGTTCGAGCTGCCCAGCAGCGGGCGGCCGATTCCCTGGCTGTTCGACGACGGATCGGACGAGATCGAGATCGCGACGACCGGCAACTACAGTGCGTCGGGCGACGTCCTTGCCGGCGTGACGCTCGCGCGCAGCGGCGCGGGCCTGTTCCAGACCTACCGCTTCATCGTCGAACAGGATCTGCACGCCGGCACGCTCGTCGAGGTGCTGCCCGGCCTTGGGGGCCGGTCACGGCCGTTCATGCTGCTGTACCCGCATGCGCGCTTTCTGTCGTCGCGCGTGCGCGTGTTTGTCGACTTTCTCGTCGAGCATCTGGAGCGCGCGCCCGCCAGGCAGGCGGGCAGTGCGCGCACCAAACGCGCCACCGCATCGCGATAGGCACGCCGGCGCGTTCTTTCGACGCTGCACTCAATGCCCGGCGCTCTGGCCGCCGTCGACGTGCAGGATCTCGCCGGTGACGAACGGCGCCGAGTCGAGATACAGGATCGCGCCGACGATGTCGCTCATCTCGCCCATGCGGCCGACCGGGTGCAGCGACGCAAGCGTCGCATGCGTTTCGGGCGCATGCATCGGCGACTTGATGACGCCTGGCGACACGGCATTCACGCGGATGCCGGCCTTCGCATACTCGATCGCGAGCGATTTCGTCGCCGCATTCAATCCGCCTTTCGTCAACGATGCGAGCACCGACGGCACGTTGCTGTTCGCGTGATCGACCAGGCTCGTCGTGATGCTGACCACGTGGCCGCTGCCGTGCTTTTGCATCGCGGCAATCGCGCGCTGCGTGACGTGGAAGAAGCCGTTCAGGTTGACGCTCGTGATCTGCGCGTAGTCGTCCGCGGTGTATTGCGTGAACGGCTTCGCGACGAACACGCCGGCGTTGTTGACGAGCGTGTCGACGCGGCCGAAGCGTTCGATTGCCGCATCGACCACGCGCCGCGCGACGGCCGGATCGCCGATGTCGCCCGCGACGGTGACGAGATCGGGGTCGTTCGACGGGCCGATCGACCGGGACGTCGCGACGACGCGATGGCCGCGTGCGCGGAATGCGTTGACCGTTTCCGCGCCGATGCCTTGCGATGCGCCGGTGACGATGATGACTTTGGATGCGCTCATGACATGCCTCGATAAGTAGTGGGTGTTCGGCTTCAGTGCCGACCGGATCGATGAATCCGATGAGCAGACTGTAGGCGTGCCGATCGCGATTTCGAACACCCACCGTGGAGCAACAGTCTTGCGTCGGGGGAACAAATGAAGGGGGAGGGCGGGTTTGAAGCGTGGCGCGCTCATCGACGAGGTTGATTTTTCCGCGGCCTGACGGGCCGAGCCGCTGAAACCCCGGCGGTTACTGCGCGGCGGCGATCGCTGCGGCATGTCCGTCACGGTGCCGGCCATGCTTGGCCGCGACCTGTTCGAAATCAGCCTGACGAACGTGAACGGCGTCGAGACGAGCGGCAGCGCAGCGTCGGCGACACCGGGCCTGCGAGCAGCGGCAGGTTCCGCGGCTCGTCGACGGCGGATCCGCCGCCCACGACTCGTGACCCTGCCGTTTTCACGTACAGCAACGCGGCAATCAACCCAGCCTCGTAGGCGATGGGGGTAAGGTAGTCGATCGAGGTATGCATGCGTCGCCGATTGTAATAGTCCTGGATCCGATCGACGATATCCAGGCGGGCTTGAGCGCGCGTTTCGTAGTGGTTCCGATAGATTCTCTCGACCTTCAATGAGAGTCAGCCGGGATTCGTGAAATATTCGCCAAAATTGTCTTACTCTGCTGATTGCTGACCGCTCGCGGACTCACACCGTACGTGCGAGCAACATCGACTTGCGTCATCGCGTCACGCACCGCTTGCACCACCATCTTTCTTAGGTGCGCCTGCGTCGACTGGTCCCGTTTTCGCGCATCGGTCTTCGGTTTCATACCCGTAATCGGCGGCACGAACCTGGCCGCCGGCAACGAGTTCGCGCTGCCTCGGCTGGACCGGCCGCAATCACTCCGATTGCGGCAGCGGCGCATCGGTCAGGATGCGCGCGTCGATCAGCTCCCACCATTCGTCCTGTTCGACGCGGCGTCGCTCCCATTCCGGATCGCGCGACCGCTGCGCAACAGCTCTCCGGTATGTGCCCCACGCGGCCTCATCGGCAAAGGAAATCGAATGTTCGAGCGCATGCACGCGCGGTCCGATGGTCTGCACACGCCATTGCGGATTCATCGCCATATCGAGTCCGTCGTAAAACCATGCCTCGCGCTGCTTTACCCATTGCCAAAATGCGGTGAGATTGCGGCGCGCATTTAATGTCGGTTGCATCGTGTAAACGAGATGAAGCATGAGGTTCTCCATTGGGTCACTCGGAACATATCGACCAGTCGCTGCCGAGGCGGGATGAGAATTGCTCGCGGAACGCCTGCGCGAACAGCTGGTTGTGCCTGGCGGCGACATCACGCGTGACGGCAATGCCGTCCGTGGTGGCTACGACGGCGGCCAGGGGCTCGACCTTCGCTCCTCGTGCCGACTTGGCTTCGAGTGATGCGATCGACTCGTGGTAGGTCCGGATCCCGTGCGCCGCGGCGTAGTCG
This sequence comes from Burkholderia cepacia, assembly GCF_001039005.1. Lineage (GTDB taxonomy): Bacteria > Pseudomonadota > Gammaproteobacteria > Burkholderiales > Burkholderiaceae > Burkholderia > Burkholderia theae. The sequence goes on along the minus strand of NZ_LDWR01000008.1, from coordinate 29,627 downwards.
AGCGGTGCGTAGTAGCACAGGACGAAGTAGCGAAAATCGTTGTGGTCGACGGAATAGTCGGCGCCGAAATAGCGAAGATGCAAATGGTCGCCGAAACGATAGGAGACCGCGATCGAAACGATCTGTTGATCGCGTAGAGCGAGTGCCGCAACCGCTTTATTGAGAATCCCGGTTCGGCGCTGCCCTGCGAATATGCTGCGCATCCAGTCGGCGCCCTGATGGCTGCCGTACTTGGCGCGATTCCGGGCAATCAGTTCCGCTGCGACGTCCTCGAGCTCCGGCGTGACGGGCGACCATCGCATTACATTGCCCATTTCCGAGAATCGGGTGAGCTCGTTCTGCACCTTCCAGCGACGTCGCGTACCGATACTGGCCAGCAGGCTCGCGAGCCCGCCGTCCGGCACGTCGAGCGTTGCTTCGGCCGAATGCAGCAGCACACGCGCGCGCTCGTCGGCGGCAGCCATTTCAATGGCCTGGGCAAGCGGCATGTACGGGATGATGACACCGGCACGCTTGCGACCTTCGGCGGCGTCGAGCGCCGCGCGCAGCAACGCACGCTGCGCATCGGCACGGCGCTTGCCGATCACGCACGGAATCTCATTGTGCGTCGAGCGACGCGCGCCGACCCACAGAAACTCGCGCTCCCACGGTCCTGGTACGGCGGGAAAGAAATCCGGCAAATGAAAGAGCCCGGGACGCGCCTCTCCGCCCCATATCGCGCAGCCCGCCATCAAGCCGGCCGGACCGGATACAGCAACAAGCGGTGTCGGTCCGAGTGCTTCGTCGAGACTGTGAAGCCAACCGTGGCTGTGAAAGAAGTCGCCGTCCGAGACGAGCGTGTCCCAGTCATGACGAGCGACGTCGCCCGCCGACGATAAAGTGGTCGCATGGACAGCGGCGTCGGCACGCGTGTCATCCGGCAGCGTCAACACTATGCGCTCCGATCACGCAGTTCAGAAGAGCCGCGTGAGGCTTATCCAAATAGGCTTGCAACGACGAATCAACGGTCGGGTGTTGTCCGTCTCTCATTCGCCCGTACTCGACCCACTGGACGATAGATGAACCCGCTCGATAGAGCGCGTCGTCCAGACTCTCGCGACTCCAGACATATGCGGTAACCTGAGCGCTGAATGACCCCATGAACAAGTCTAGTTGGACCTTGCCGCCGTCGACGTCATCGCCGAACGGGGCAAGCCTGAGGCCCATCGGTTCGTAGTATCGGCGGTCCCGGACGTAGTCGGGATGGATCGGGAGCGTGATCAGGCGGCCGCCGGGCTTAAGCGGGCGAGTCATCTGTGCGCAAAGCTTGCGCAGCTCGTCGACGGTCCTTGCATATGGCAATACATAAACCGCAAGCACGATATCGAATTGCCCATCCGATTCAGGCGGTAGGTTCGAGATGAATTCGATGCCGACCGGATCTTCTTCTTCCCACCGACGCGCATACCTCAGCATGCCTTCCGAAACGTCGTAGCCCACGACTTTGTCCGCTCCGCGTTTCTTTAGCCAGCGCGAATACATGCCATTTCCGCATCCGAAGTCCAAGATGTCGCGGTTGCGAACGTCTCCCAAGGTCGCGAAGACGTTCGGAATCTCGACGTCGCGCCGAAATGGCCATTCGGCCATATTCTCATATAGAGAGGGGAGATCGTCGAATTGACTCTCCATGTTGCCTCCAGGGTGGTTATAGACGACCTGTGACAGGAGCAATTTCTGCATGAACCGCAGACGGTGAGCTTGTGCGATGCATATCATCAATGCGGAATGGTTTTCGAATAAGGCGAATTTCTATCGATCGACGCTTTCGACTGCGTCGACGTTATTCTTTATTGCATCTCGCACCGCACGGGAAAACCAGCTCGTAATGAACTGCGGGCGCGTGATGGCAGAACCGACGGTAACCGCGTGTGCACCTGCTCGCATCGCGGCGGCAGCTTGCTCAGGTGTTTTAATGCCGCCTTCTGCAATCAAGAAACATGACGATCGCGCCCGAAGAGATCGAATCAATGCAAAATCGTCGTCTGGATTGGTGCGCCCTCTGGTCGAGTCGGTATAGCCAACCATCGCGCTCGAGATGCAATCAAATCCGAGTGACTCGGCCTGCAGGGCTTCGTCGAACGTCGAAATTTCAGCTATCAGCGGTAAAGCACTGTATTTGCGCCTGACTCGGGAAACCAATTGGGCCAGCGATTCGCCAGCCGGGCGCAGTCGCGCCGTGACATCGAGTGCAACGATATCGACACCGGCCTCCACCAGTTCATCAACCTCGCGCATCGTCGCAGTAAGCATGACGGGCGAATTCGGGTAGGCACGACTCAGCACGCCGATAACGGGCAACGCAACAGTTCCCTGCTTGATTGCACGCGTGTCATCGGGGCCGTTTGCAATAATTCCGCCAGCGCCACCCTGGCTTGCGGCAGCGGCCATTCTCTCCATGAAGACGCCGCCGTGCAATGGTTCATCCGGAAGCGCCTGGCATGAGACAATCAGTTTCCCCGACAAAATTTCTTTTGCGTTCATAGGTCATACCGGAATTCAAATAGTCTCGATTGCCACCGGGATGCGTCGGTCGCATTTGTCCTTCAACCAGCCGTCGATATCGAACAGCCACCACGCCTCTATCGCGACTTCGTAAAATCGTCTTGAACCTTCGCCAACGAAGCTATCGAGAGGCAACATCCACGCGTGACGAACCGTCGCATCGGGGAAATTCAAACAATAATATTGCCGATGAATATCCTCGGCTTCGTCGTCCGGAATGACGCGACATTTTCCAGTGAATTGCGCACCATCTAGGCCTAGCGGCGACACATCACCGAGATCCGCCCGGTAGATGGCGCCTGAAACATCTGGCCGGTGGAGCAGATTGCGGGAATGCAGCGCCTCTTTCAACGAATACCAAATAATTCGAATTGGAGGGGAAATCGTGACAAAATTCACGACGCTCGCCCAAGGATCACCTTCTACGGATACACTTGCAAGCGTTGCAAATCGGGCCGTATGCAATAGCAAGCGGCTACGTTCCGTATGACTCGCGAGCATAGTTTTCCCCGGCAACATTCCGCTTCAGTTGGCTAGCGTCGACCATCGATCAAACTTACAGCAACTGGCATTGGTTCGATGCATGGCAAAAGAAAATTCATCACGTAGCACTTCCTTAATTTATCGCCGCAATCGTCGCCCGATGAATAACGAAATCAATATAGTAGGTTGCATTTAGAAGATCAAGGGAGCCGCAATCAATGATCGGCATTGGTATTTTAACCATTCCCATAAAACTCAAAGCCCCCTCAATCCGGTTCAACCAAGAGAATCGACTTGAATTCGTGAAATATTCGCAAAAATGATCCCGATCGAATAATTCATAAAAAAACTATATCAATCCGACCCTTAACCAGAATTGGTTTCGGTCGGAAGTGGAAATTTCCGGCTTGGTTGAGTTGTCAGGTGAAGCGGTTTCCCGTGGCTGACGGGGGAATTCTGCGGGCTTTATCCACTGCAATACAGAGTGGGGCGAACCTCGTCATAGTACGTTCGCCAGTCGGCGATTTTGCTCTACGCGTCTGCCAATGACAAAAACCAATGTCCAGACACGCTTCAACATCAACTCGGTCAGCAAGGTCATGGCCGCACTCTCGGGCCTGATCCTGCAGGATCGCGGGAAGTTCGATCTCGATACGCCGATCGTCCGGTACCTGCCGTCGTTCACGATGCTGTCACCCGAATACACGCAGATAACGATGCGCCACTTGCTGTCGCATTCGTCCGGGATTCCCGGAATGACACTGCATAACGCGAACACGCTCGGCGCGCCTTTTGCCGGGTTGGCCGAAGCGACGCAGGCCATGCTCGCCAATTCGCACCTGAAACATCTCCCAGGCGAAATGGCCGTGTACTGCAACGATGGTTTTGCGATGGTGGAACACGTCGTCGCGGCGGTGACGGGACAAAGCTATGTCGATTTCGTGCAGCAGAACATTCTGACGCCGCTGAACATGACGAACTCGGGGTTCCTCACGAGCGCGTCGCCGCCCGCCAGTTCGTACGCGATGCCCTACCTGAAAGGCCGATTCCTCGACACGCTGGAATTCGTGAACGGTTACGCGAGCGGCGAATTGAACACCACGTCCGCCGACATGATGAAGCTCGCGCAAATCCTCCTGAACCGCGACGTGTTCCAGGGCAGGCAGATCGCGTCCACCGCGCCGACGTGGCATCGGCCGCCGGCATCTATGGCAGCCACGACAAAGTGATCCAGGTCGTGGTCGATACGGACAACAGCTTCGCGCTCAACCAGTATGCGATGAATGACGCAGGGGAGGGCGGGTGGAAGCCGCTCGTTGACGGCGCGGCGCGATAATCAGTACCGCAGCGACGGCTGGTGGTGGAGCGGCGGCGACCCGGCGAGCTATGCGTTCAAGGTGATTTCGGGCATCGACCCGAACGGGCAGGCGTACAGCTATCGCTATCTGCTGAAGCGCGATGCGTTAAGCGCCAGCTATGCCAGCATGGTGAGGCCCGAGGCCCAGCAGCTATCGTCGCCGCAGTCAGCGCCTGCACCCGGATTCGATGCGATGTGGCGCGCACGTCTGGGCACGCAATGGGTTGCCACGAGCGAAGCGACCAATAACGAGTTGCTCGCACTCAAGGATGGAATCTTGAAAATGTCATTTGGATAACTTTTCTTATCACAATAGCACTATCGCAAATCCAAACTCGTCATTTCAGAAACGCGTCTGACGTCTCCATCCAGACCATTCAGATGCAACCCATGATCGATTCGAGGGCAGGGCAGCGGTCTTCGACAGCACGCCTGCATCGGCCCCGCGGTCCGGTTTTGCTATATTTCTGCGAACAAGCCTGCAACACCGTTTCGCGTCACAAGCCCCCTTGAAGCACGCCCGTGTTGCGTCTGACCTCTACCCGTTCTCGAGATGCGGCCATGGATTACATCGAAAGCATGCGTATTTTTCGGACGGTGGTGGAACTGAAGAGCTTCACCCGCGCAGCCGATCATCACGGCATGGCGCCGCCGGCTGTATCGCGGGCGATCTCGGCGCTCGAGCAGCGGATGGGGTGCCGGCTGTTGAACCGGACGACCCGCCGGATATCGCTCACGGAAGCCGCGGAGCGGTTCTACGAAAGCTGCGTGCGCATTCTCGAAGAGGTGGATACGGTCGAGGCGGCGGTCGCGAACCAGACGCGGGAGGCCCAGGGCGTGTTGCGCCTGGTCGCGCATGCGACCGCGACGATACATCGCCTCGTCCCGCTCATTGCCGGATTCAAGCGGGCCCATCCGAAGGTCACGCTCGACGTGACGCTGACGGAACGGCCGGTCGACCTGGTCGGCGAAGGGTACGACCTGGGCATCGTCGTGCCCTTCATGCTGATGAGCGAAACGACAGTCATCCGGGTGCTCGACCGGATTCCGATCGTCCTCGTTGCGACGCCCGACTACCTGAAGGCCAGCTCGACACCCGTGCATCCGTCGGATCTGGCCAGCCACCATTTCGTGCCGCTGTCGGCGTCGATGCGCCGTCCCGACCTCCGCTTCCGCATCGACGGAGAGGAGCTCGCCATCGCGCTGAGCTTCGACATTTCGTCCAACAGTCCCGCGTTCAACCGCGAAATGGTGCTGCAGGGGCTGGGCATCGGCATCACGCCGCTGGCGCTGGTCGAAAGCGACCTGGCGTCCGGCAGGCTGGTGCGGCTGCTCGCCGAGTTCCCGCTGATCGACGAGAGCATCGAGCTTCAACTCGCTTACAGCAACCGGACGCTGCTGCCCGCCAAGGTCCGCGCGTTCATCGACCACGCGGTCGATTTCTTCGAGACAGCGCGAACCCGGTAAACCGCGGCCCGCGCGCCATTCCTGCTCCCAGCGACAACAATCTGATAACCCGCCTGCCATCGCCCCGCGGCAGGCCGCGCACTACGCTGTGCGCATGCACTCAATCGACTTCCTCGACGACGACTGTTTCGCGCTTCGCCAGGCTTCGCGGCATATCTCGAAGCTTTACGAGCACCACCTGTCCGCCGTCGGCATCACGCCCACGCAGTTCAGCATCCTCGGCACGCTCGGCCTGAGGGCCGGCCTGACGATGGCCGAACTCGCGAAAGCGATGGTGATGGACCGAACGACGCTGGTGCGCGCCCTCAAGCCGTTGCTGCGGCGCGGCCTGGTGGCGGCGCCCGCCGAAGGGAAGCGCCATCGTCGGCTGCAGGTCGTATTGACCGCGCATGGATCGAAGAAGCTCGATGAAGCCGCCGTTCACTGGGCGAGGGCGCAGGCCAGCTTCGAACGCGAATTCGGCTCGCAACAGGCGGCACATCTGCGTCGCGAACTGTTTCGCATGACGCACGACACGTCAGACAGTTAGCCGCCCCGACAACTCATTCATGCCGTTCCAGACATTGATGCACGACTGCCGGATCGCTAACTTGTGCATATGCACTCATTAATCGTTCGATGACTTGATGACTCAGGGAAACATGGAAATGGAAACGATGACGTATCACTCGCTCGCCCGGCCGCAGTCGGGCATTCGTAAGGGATGGATCGCCGCCGCGGCGCTGGCGTTCAGCCTGGCCGGCTGCGTGAACTACGCGGGCATCAAGAGCGACAAGCAGATGGCGGCCCCGACGCAGTTCGCGTCGACCGAGAGCCTGCCGGCCGAGGGCGGCAAGTGGCCGGCGATGAACTGGGCCAGCCAGTTCGGCGATCCGCAGCTGCCGGCGCTGATCGACGAAGCGTTGCGCGGCAATCCGACGATCGACCAGGCGCGTGCGCGGATCGAGAAGGCGTCGGCGTATATCGGCACCGCGCGATCCGCGCTCTATCCGAATGCGAACGGCAGCTATACGTGGACGCGCCAGCGCTACACCGAAAACGGCATCGTGCCGCCGCCGTACGGCGGCTCGTGGCAGAGCGAGAACAGCCTGCTGGCGAGCGTGTCGTGGGATCTCGACCTGTGGGGCAAGAACCGCGAGCGGCTGCGTCAGGCCGTCTCCGGGGAAAAGGTGGCGGACGCGGAAGCCGAGGAGGTGCGCATCACGCTCGCCGCGTCGGTGGCGAGCACCTACAACCAGCTCGCGCTGCTCTACGCGCTGCGCGACATCCAGGTTCATGAAGTATCGAACCGCGAGACGATTTCGCACCTCACCGAAGGCCGCGTCAATGCGGGCCTCGACAGCAACGTGGAGCGGCAGACCGCGTACGGCGAAACCGCGACGAGCCGTTCCAGCGTCAGCGATCTCGACGGCCAGATCAAGACGGTGCGCTACCAGCTGGGCGCGCTGCTCGGCGCGGGCCCGGATCGCGGCCTCGCGATCGCCGCGCCGGCACTGCATGGCGGCGACGTCGTCGCGCTGCCCGACAACCTGCCGGCCGACCTGCTGTCGCGCCGGCCCGACATCGTCGCGGCCTACTGGAAGGTGGACGCGGCCGTTCACGACGTGAAGGAAGCCAAGGCCGAGTTCTACCCCGACGTCAATCTGTCGCTGGCGGCCGGGCTCGACGCGTTCGGCTGGGGCCGTTTCCTGACGGCCGGCAGCGGGCAGTTCCAGGCGGCCCCGGCCATTCACCTGCCGATCTTCGACGCCGGCGCGCTGCGCGCGCAACTGAAGGGTCGTTATGCGGACTTCGACTACGACGTCGCGACCTACAACCAGACGCTGATCGGCGCACTGTCCGACGTCGCCACGCAGGTCACGCAGATCCGCTCGACCGATCTTCAACTGGTCGATGCGCGCAAGGCGCTGGATGCGCAAACCACCGCCTATCAACTGGCGATCGCCCGCTACCGGGCGGGGCTGAACCCGCAACTGCAGGTACTGAACGCGGACGACAACCGGCTGGCGGCCGAGACGGCCGTCGTCAATCTCGAGATGGGTCGTCGCAGCCAGCAGATCGGGCTGATCAAGGCACTCGGCGGCGGCTTCGATGCGTCGCATGCCGGTCTCGCGGCGAGTGCCGAAACGCCGATTCCCGCGCCGTCGCGCCCCGTGGCGTCGAACTGATCGATTGATTCGGCGGCTCTCGCGCGCGCCGAACGGAAAACCTTGAACCTCAACCTTGACTGGAGCCATTCATGAACACCCCCGATTCACAGCCGATCGACGACGCACCGAAACAACCGGGCAAGCGCCGCGCGCTGCTCGCACTGGTCGCCGCGTCCCTCGGTGTCGCCGGCGCCGCTTACGGCGCCTATTACTTCCTCGACGCGCGATATCACGTCGAAACCGATGATGCGTACGTCAACGGCAACGTCGTGCAGATCACGCCGCAGGTATCGGGCACGGTCATCGCGGTGAACGCGGACAACACGCAGATCGTGAAGGCCGGCGAGCCGCTCGTGCAGATCGATCCCGCCGACGCGAAGATCGGGCTGCAGCAGGCGGAAGCGAATCTCGGCCAGACCGTGCGCAAGGTTCACGGCCTGTATGTCGACGACGATAAGTACCGCGCGAACATCGCGGAGCGGCAATCCGATCTCGCGAAGGCGCAGGACGACCTGCGACGCCGCCAGTCGACCGGCATGACGGGCGCGGTGTCGGAGGAAGACATCTCGCATGCACGGGACGCCGTGCGGTCGGCGCAGGCCGCGCTCGACGCCGCGAAGCAGCAGCTCGGCTCGAATCGTGCGCTGACGTCGAACACGACCGTCGACCAGCATCCGGACGTGATGGCGAGCGCCGCGCGCGTTCGCGACGCGTACCTGGCCTATTCGCGCACGACGCTGCCGGCGCCGGTCACCGGTTACATCGCGCAGCGCTCGGTCCAGGTCGGCCAGCGCGTGTCGCCGGGGGCCGCGCTGATGTCGGTCGTGCCGTTGAACCAGGTATGGGTCGACGCGAACTTCAAGGAGTGGCAGCTGCGCCACATCCGCATCGGGCAGCCGGTCGAGCTGACGGCGGATGTCTACGGCTCGTCGGCCGTCTACCACGGCAAGGTGGTGGGCTTCACGCCGGGCACCGGGTCGGCGCTCGCGCTGCTGCCCGCGCAGAACGCGACGGGCAACTGGATCAAGGTCGTGCAGCGGCTGCCGGTGCGGATCGAGGTTCCGCCGGAGGAGCTGGAAAAGCATCCGTTGCGCGTGGGGCTGTCGATGAATGTCGACGTCAACGTGAAGGAGCAGCGCAGCGCCGGCCCGGAAACCGATCCGCCGTCGATCTACAAGACCGACGTGTTCGCGAAGTACGGCGATCAGGCCGATGCCGCGATCGCCACCATCATCGCCGCCAACAAATGACCTCCCGACGCCCGGCGAACGCGCGTGCGAAACAGCCTGCGTCCGCGTCGCCGGCCCGACCGTAACCGGATTATCACCATGACCGCCAATCAATCGAATCCTCCTCCGCTGACGGGGACGGCACTCGCACTGGGCTCGTTGAGCGTGGGCCTCGCGGGTTTCATGACCGTCCTCGATTCCTCGATCGCCAACGTCGCGATCCCCACCATCTCCGGCAACCTCGGCGTATCGGTCGACGAGGGCACCTGGGTCATCACCGTCTTTGCCGCGGCGAATTCCGTCGCGATCCCGCTGACCGGCTGGCTCACGCAGCGGCTGGGGCAGGTCAAGCTGTTCGTCGGCTCGATCCTGCTGTTCGTGCTCGCATCGTGGCTGTGCGGCATCGCGCCGTCGCTGCCGTTCCTGTTGGGCGCGCGCGTGCTGCAGGGCCTCGTGGCGGGGCCGCTGATCCCGATGTCGCAGGCGCTGCTGCTCAGTTCGTGGCCGAAGGCGAAATCGTCGCTGGCGTTATCGCTGTTCTCGATGATCGTCGTGACCGGGCCGATCGTCGGGCCGTCGCTCGGCGGCTGGGTCACCGACAGCTACGCGTGGTCGTGGATCTTCTACATCAATATCCCGGTCGGGTTGTTCGCCGCCACGATGGTCTGGTTCCTGTACCGCAAGCGCGACACACCCACCCGGAAACTGCCGATCGACTTCGTGGGGCTGACCTTGCTGATCGTCTGGGTCGCGTCGCTCCAGGTGATGCTCGACAAGGGCAAGGATCTCGACTGGTTCTCGTCGAGCACGATCGTGATCCTGACCATCGTCGCGGTCGTGGGTCTCGTGCTGTTCATCATCTGGGAGCTGACCGACAAGAATCCGGTCGTCGACCTCACGCTCTTCAAGCAGCGCAATTTCCTCGGCGGCACGATTTCGATCGCGATTGCCTACGGGATCTTCTTCGGCACGCTCGTGCTGCTGCCGCAGTGGATGCAGGAATATCTCGGCTACCGCGCCGTCGACTCGGGTCTCGCGACGGCACCGCTCGGCATCTTCGCGGTGATCGGCGCGCCGATCATGGGCAAGCTCCTGCCGCGCTCGGACGCACGCATCATCGGCACGCTCGCGTTCGTCGGCTTCGCGATCGTCTATTACATGCGCACGTTCTTCTTCACGGACATCAGCGAGGGCTACATCATCCTGCCGACCCTGCTGCAGGGTATCCCGATGGCACTGTTCTTCGCGCCGCTGACCGTGATCATCCTGTCGGGTCAGCCGCCTGAAAAGGTGCCGGCCGCGGCTGGCCTGTCGACCTTCGCGCGGATGTTCTTCGGCGGCATCGGCACGTCGCTCGCGGGCGTCGTGTGGAACAACCGGACGATCATGCACCACGAGATCCTGACGCAGCAGTCGAGCCCGACCAACCCGCTCTTCAATGCGCAGATGGACAGCTACCATTCGCTGCTCGGCCTCGGACAGGGATCGTCGTATGCGTTGTTCGACCACGTCGTGCAGTCGCAGTCGGCGATGCTTGGGCTGAACGACGTGTTCTACGGCGCGGCGGTCGTGATGATCCTGATCATCCCGCTCATCTGGATCACCAAGCCGGGCAAGGCAAGCGGGTCGAGCGACGCGGCGGCGGCCGCGCACTGAAAGGAGGAGGGCAGGCGTTCGGCGGTGATGCTTCTGTCGGTCGAACGCCGAATGCCGAATGAAGACCGATGCATTGAAAGGCCGCGCCCGAATCGGGGCGCGGCCTTTCGTTTCTGTCACGTCTTTCGCATCAGGTCATGCAGCGCATGCGCCGGCATTGGTTCGACGCGCGTCGGAATGCAGTCCGATCGCGCCGAGTTTGCCGAAAATCATGGAAGCGCAGGAGATTGCGTCTGGTCGAGCCATTCGACGATGTTGCGCACGGTATCGCCATAGAACGTCTCGTAGAGTTCGCGCGTCACATAGCCGATATGCGGCGTGGCAAGCACGTTGTCCAGCGAGCGCAACGGGTTCGCCGGTTCCAGCGGCTCGGTATCGGAGACATCGATCGCGGCCCCGGCGATCTGCCCGCTCTTCAGCGCGGCGAGCAACGCAGCCGTATCGACGATGGGGCCGCGCGACGTATTGACGAGGCGGCTCGTGGGTTTCATCCGGCCGAGTTCGGCGGCGCCGACCAGGCCTCGCGTCCGCTCGCTCAGGCTTGATCCCCGGCGAAAGTGAAGGGCGTCACGCGCCTATTCGGTGTGGAAATCGATGCTGCGGAAATCGATCGACACCAGCAGCGGTTCGTCGATCTTTTGCGTCGCGTCGTCATAGGCAAACACCCGGCGCGACATCGGCACCATCACGCCGCGAACGTCGCGATAGCCCGACGCGTAGTTCGCGCCGCGCGCACCGCCCATCACGTCCACCGTGTAATCGTGGCGGCGCAGCAATCCGTCCTCGCCGAAGTAGGACACCTGCTCGCGACTGTGGCTCGCGATCGTTTCCGGGAACGTGACCTTCAGGCGCCGCCAGGTTTCGCCGTTCTCGTGCCAGTCGGGCAGTTCTTCCGTCCGGAAACCCGGGCGGGCGTAGAGAAACGGAATGGTGAGGTAGGTCCAGAGCGCGTAGCCGGTGAAGTACAGCGCATGCAGGCGATCCCAACGGGTTTGCTGGGTATGGCCTTGATACGCGTCGCGCGGCGTGCGCCGTTCTTCGCGCGCCGCGCCGTTCAGCGCACCGATACCGACGACGTCCGGCTCGAACGTGCCGCGCCAGCCGCCGGCCCTCGACGTGATGGCGACGTGCTGGCGCCGCAGGTCGGCCGCCAGCTCGATACCCTGGAACAGGCCGGGCTGGTCTTTCAGATGCCAGACGGCGCCCCCGATATCGAGTTCCGCCGAAACCGTGCGGAACCTGTCCCAGTTGTCGATCCCGCCATGCGCGTGGATGGCCTGTTCGAGCAGCGTACTCATTGCGTCCTCCGTGGGTTGAGCGGCCTGTCGCGAGCGCGTTAGCGCTCGTCGCCGAACGTGTCGCCGAACATCGGATGGCCGCCGGCGGATTCGCTGCGCGCCGCTTCGTTCTGCAGCACGTCCCAATGCTCGACCAGCTTGCCGTTCTCGATCCGCAGGATATCCATCGCGATCAGCGCGGTGGGCGTGGCCGAGTTGCTGTAGCGGCTGTGCACCCACACGAAATCGCCGTTGGCGGCCACCATGTCGTACTCGAAACGCAGGTCGGGCATCGAGTCTACGAGGCCGAACAGGCCGTCGCGGCCGGCCGGCACGTGCTGGCTGTGCTGGATGTACGCGTCGGACCAGAACTGCGCGGCCTTGTCGTAATCCTTCTTGTTGAACAACGTGTCGAGCGCGTCGAGAACGAACGCGATATTCTTTTCTTCCAGTGCCTTTGACATGATTCGGACTCCGATGATTCGAGGTGTCGTTTCGTTCGTTCCGGTTTGCTTTCGCCCGGGCTCGAGGGTCCGGAACGACACCGCAGGGTGAATGGAAAAGCGTCTTCAGTACATCTTCCCGCGCCGCGAAGACGAGGCGCTTGCTGCTGTCATGCGACCGGAATCGGGTTGTCCGCGATGAACTGGTTGAACTGCTCGACGAACGCGTGTTCGTTCGGCCCCGCGTTGTCGCGCAACGGCTTGCCTGCCGCGACGACCACCTCCGTCGTCGCGGTTTCGAGCAGCGCCAGCGTCTCGGCGACGAACGCGTCGACCGGCATCGCGCGCGGGTCGCCGCTCTTGTGCACGAGATCGGTGTCGACCCACGGCGGCGCGATTTCGAGCACGCGCACGCTGGTGTCGCGCAGCGCGAAACGCTGCGACAGCGTGTACGAATGGATCGCGGCCTTCGTCGCCGAGTAGAGGGCCGTCGCGGCGAGCGGCACATACGCGAGCACCGAGCTGTTGTTGATGATGGTCGCGTCGGGCTGCTGCTTCAGATGCTCGACGAACGCCGCGCTCACGCGCACGGGGCCGAGCAGGTTCGTCGTGACGAGCTGCACTGCCTGTTCGTCGTCGAGCGGCCCGCCGGCATCGTCGAACGGCATGATGCCCGCGTTGTTGATTACGACGTTCAGCGCCGGATAACGCTCGATCAGTTGCGCGGCGACCGCGCGGATCTGCGCCGCGTCGCCGATATCGAGCTCGACCGTGTCGATGCCGGGGTTCTGTTGCGCGATTTCATCGAGCAGCGCCTTGCGCCGGCCCGCGACGATGACCTTGTTGCCGCGCCGGTGGAGGGCTTCCGCCAGCGCACGGCCGATACCCGACGTGCCGCCGGTGATGAAGAGGGTGTTTCCGCTGAGTTTCATGATGCGTGCTCCTGGGTGGGTGAAGATCGATCAAGGGACTTCGGATTCGCTGTACACCGGGCTGCCGCGAACGCGATGGCCGACTAGCTGCCCGCAAGCTGGCGCTGCAGGAAGCCGCTGGCCGCGAGCAACGTCGGCGCATGCGTTGCGATGCCAGCGCGCGTCGTGCCGGCAAAACGCGCGCATTCCGTGGGGACGCCCGCGGCGATCAACGACGCGGCGTAATGTTCGGCTTCGATATGCAGCCGGTCGTGCTCGACCGTGGCGATGAACGTGGCCGGTAGATGGGCCAAGCGGCACGATTCGAGCGGCGCGGCATACGGATGAACGCGCTGCGACAGCGTCGGCAGATACGCGCGGTAGCTGGCCGCCAGCGTGTCGATCGCGGGTGCCGCGTGCATCGCGTCCCGGCCGATGCGCGTCATGCTCGGGTCGAGCAGCGGGGCGAGCAGAACCTGCGCACGGATGCCGGCGTCGCCGCGGTCGCGCGCAATCGCGGCAAGGCCGGTGGCGATATTCGCGCCCGCGTCGTGGCCGGCAACGGCCATCTGCCGCTTGTCCGCGCGCATCGCCCTGGCTTCCGCGCGCACCCACTGCAACGCACGATGCGCGTCTTCCACCGCATTCGGAAACGGGAAGGCCGGGGCGAGCGAGTAGCCGACGGAGAGGACCCATGCACGCGCCTGCAACGCAAGCATCTCGCAGACGGCATTCGTGTCGTCGAGCGAGCCGGCGGTAAACAGGCCGCCGTGGAAATAAAGGACGATCGAGAGCGGGTGCTTGTGCGTCGACGGCCGGAAGCTGCGCACGTCGATCGGCTGGCTGTAGCCGGCGATACGCGCTTCTTCGACCAGCAAACCTGAAAGGGAAACGGTAGACATACCAGTCAACGCGGCTGCGTTCTCATGTGCTTGAACAATGAACGCATTCTGGTTGTTACCGCGGAACCGATAAATCTCGTGTTTGCCGCAACAGTGTTCTCGCCGCGAGAACAATTCGGCAGCCTTTGCCGGCGGGGCCTGGCTACGCTATCGGCTCTTCCTCGTCACCGTCCAGGTCGAGCGCGTCGCCATCCTGCGCGTCGATGCTGACCGGGCCGCAGCGCGCATCGGTCTCAGGCGTGCTCGACAACCGCGGATCGTTGCGGAACAGCTCGGCGATCCAGTCGACGAACGCGCGCACGGTGGCGGAGAGGTGGCGATTGTGCGGATAGACCGCGGAGATCGGCAGCGGCAGGGGTTTCCATTGCGACAGGATCTCGACCAGCGCGCCCGATTCGAGGTGCGGCAGCGCAAGGAAACGGGCGCCCTGGACGATGCCGAGGCCCTTCAGCGCACCGCTCAGATAGGCCTCGGCGTCGTTCACGGCAATGGCGCCGCGCATCCTGACCTCGACCGCCTTGCCGTCGACGTCGAACGTGAGCGGCATGATCCGCCCCGTGCGCCCCCAGTAGTAGTTCACGGTGTGGTGATCGGCGAGTTCTTCGAGTGTCTGCGGGGTGCCGGATTGTTCGAGATAGCCGGGGCTCGCGACGGTCACGCCCTGATAGATGCCGACACGCCGTGCCACGAGCGACGAATCCTGCAGCGTGCCGATCCGCACCACACAGTCGATGCCTTCCTGGACCAGGTCCAGCGGCTTGTCGCCGAGGCCGAGCATCAGGTCGATGTCCGGATAGCGCGCATGAAAATCGCTCAGCGCGGGCATGACGATGACGCGCCCGAGCGCGCCGGGCATGTCCACGCGCAGCCTGCCGCGCGGCGAGCGTTCCTTGCCGAGAAACGAATTCTCGATGTCGTCGAGATCCGCGAGCACGCGCACGCATCGCTCGTAATAGGCCGCGCCGTCCGCCGTGAGGTTCAGGCTGCGCGTGGTGCGCTGCAGCAGCCGGGCTTTCAGGTGCGCTTCGAGGCTCTGGACGATCACGGTCACGCGCCCCCGCGTCAGGTCCATCGTCTCGGCCGCACGCGTGAAGCTTTTCGTTTCCACGACGCGGGCGAATACTCTCATGGCCAACACGATATCCATGGCGCGGACCTTTCAGAACGACGCGTTGAGAACTCATGAAGCCCCCGTCGCGTTCGATACGCGTGGGAGGCCGCAACCCGGGCCGTTACGCCCAGCGCGCAGTCTAAACCGCTGCAGGAAAGGCCGCTACACGCCGCGGCGGCTGCGTGATTGCCCGACTTGCTCATGTCGGCGATGAGCCGGCCGGCAGCCGCTGCGCGCGTGCCCGTTGAGCGTGAATGAATTGACTTACATTGGATTTTTCAGATCGTTCAACCGATGTCCGTGGAGCGTACGCGATGAAACTGGTGGGGCCATGGTTGTCCGGGTACACGCGCCGTGTCGGCGTGACCTTGAATCTGCTGAACATTCCGTTCGAGCATCTGCCTTATCACGCTTACCGGCAACCGGAGCGCGTCGCGGCATTCAGCCCGATGAAGCGCGTTCCCGCGCTGCAACTGGACGACGGGCAGGTGCTCATCGACAGCGGCGCAATCGTCGACTATCTCGACAGCCTCGTTCCGGCCGAGCAGCGCCTGATGCCTGCCGGCGGCCCGGAGCGGGTGCGCGCGATGCAGCTCGTCAGCTATGCGGCGGCTTGCTACGACAAGCTGGCGCGCTATTGCGACGAACTGATGCTGCGCCCCGAATCTCACCGGCTGCCGCATCTGCAGGCCGGCTACCTGGAGCAGATGCAGGCCGGGTTCGGCATACTGAATGACGCGCATGCGGAACCGTGGTTGCTCGGCGCGCGCATTTCGCAAGCCGACATCATGACGGTCATCGCGTTTCAGAGTGCCGCGGTCGTCATGCCGCACGCGATCACCGGCGATGCCTTCCCGCGACTGGCGCGTCTCGCGCAGCATGCGATGCAATCGACGGCGTTTTCGTCGACGGTTCCCGACCTGAGCGATCTGCAGGCATCCGGGCTGGTCGGCACGAACGGCGGCGCATGACGGCCGCAGCCGCCGGACGTGCCGCTCATGCAGCCGTCAATAAACGCCTGGCTCGCCGGCCGGACGATGCTTGAAGCGTCGGTGCACCCAGTAGTACTGCTCGGGAAATCGCAGGATCTGCGCTTCGAGAAAGGCATTCATCGTGCGCGCGTCGAACGAGTCGCTATCGGTCGGATAACTGCCGAGCGGCTCGAAGATAGTCAGCTTGTAGCCGCGAAAGTCCGGCAGCACTTCGGTCACGAACGGTACGACCCGCGCGCCGCTCAGCTTCGCCAGCCGCGATACCGACGTCAGCGTGCAGGCCTGCACGCCGAACAGCGGCGCAAACACCGAACCCGTCGTGCCGTGATCCATGTCCGCGGCGAGCATCACCGGGGTGCCCGCGCGCAGCAGCCTGACGAGGTGTTTCGCACTCGCGCTGCGTTCGATCATCTCGGCCCCGAAGCGCCCGCGCTGACGTTTGGCGAGATCGCACATGCGACGGTTCGACATGCGCGTGTAGAGCGCCGCCACGGGCAGCGACGACGAATACAGCATGCAGCCCACCTCGATGCCGACGAAGTGAAAACCCATGAAGATCGTCGGCGGCGCATCCGGATCGTGGAGATCGATGTGGCTGTCCAGTTCAACCAGCCGATTGATCGAGCGCGCGCTGCCGAACCACTGGAATCCGCGCTCCAGGTAGCTCCGGACGACATGTTCGAAATGGGCGCGCGCGAGCACGTCGCGTTCCGCGTCGGTCTTCAGCGGAAAGCAGAGTTGCAGGTTCACATGCACCACGTGTTTGCGTCGGCTCGGTATGCGGTAGAGCGCGGCGCCGATGCTGCTGCCGGTTCTCGCGACCAGCGAGTACGGAAGAAAAGACAGGAACCGTAGTAGGCCGAACATCAGCCAGTACCCGAGAGCGTTCATGATGATGGACTTCCGTCTGTTGACTGCCCGGCGCCGCTCGAGTCGAGTGATGGAGTACGGGAGAATCGGGTTGTGTCGAGGCTGTTTGTAGAAGTGGCTTGCGCGACTACCTCTGACAGAGGCCGCGTGCCAGGCCGCTGGTGGCCGGCCGTATCGATTCGGCGTTCGAAGCGATACACGAAGGCGGGCGGGAAGTTCATCCACGCGATGCCGACTCGGACTGCGCGAAGGCGCATGGCCTCCAGATAACGCGCCGGGATCGGGCAGCGCGGCACATACGTGAATTGGTAGAACGCACCACCGGTAGCCAAGTGACGCGCGAAGGCGCAGTGAACGATCGCGACGGCCTGTTCGACCGGCATCGCGACGAGTGGCAATCCGCTCACAATAACATGGGCGCGCTCCCCGCCGAAGAAATCACCCGTCATGCCGAGCTGGGCCGCATCCATCTGCATGATCCGCAACGCGGGAAACTGATGCCGCAAGGCGTTCGCGAAAGCCGGATCGGCTTCCACCAGCACCAGCCTGTCGTTCGCGACACCGCGCGCGAGCAGTGCACGCGTGAACACGCCGGTGCCCGCACCGAGTTCGATCACGGATGCGCCGCCGCGCGGAATATATGCGGTAATCAGCGCGGCGAGTGCCGGGCCGGACGGCGCGAGCGCGCCGACCCGGCGCGGATTGCGTAACCAGGACCGCAGGAACAGCATCCATTCGGGGATTCGCATCGACAAGCTCCTGGCGGAATCGATCGGGACATCTCATGTCCGGCTAGATGGTGACTTGCGCGGCCAGATAGCCGGCCGTGATGAACAGCGTGTTCCATAGCGCGATACCGGCCGCGGCGCCCGACGCAAAACGCGCGAAACTCGTTTCCAGCAAGCCGGCGAGTGCCGGCGCGACGAGCCGGACGAACGGCACCAGTTGCGACCACAGCGCGAGGCGTGTGGGCCGCGCGCGGATTCCCGCGATCAGCGCGTCCATTCTTGCGGGCTGCAGCCTGCCGAGGGGTGCGAGACGGCGCAGCAGGGTCAGCGCGCTGTCTTCCGGCCACAGATTGCCGAGCGCGTAATGAAACAGGCAGCCCGCGAAGCTGCCGAGCACCGTGACGACGATCGCTTCCGGCAGCGTCCACGCCCCTTGCGCGCAGGCGACGCCGATCATCGTGAGGAGCACGTGGGATGGCAGCACGGGGATCAGCCGCTCGATCAGCGACAGGCCGACGAGGCAGGCGATGCTATTGGTGCCGGCCAGGCTGAGCGCGAGGCCGAACGGGACGAGCGTGGCGAACTGGTTCATCGCGCCGCTCCCGCATGGCAGGCGCGCAACGCGCACGACATTCCATGCCAGAATGGCCCGCACCGGGACAGCGCGAGGGTGGAGTCCCGTGCCGCCTTGCATCGCAGCAACGGAATCGAACGACATAACACAGTCATGGCGGGCCTCTCGAGTAAACGCCTGATGCATTGCACCGGCAATGCGGCGATCGACACGGATCGTGGCCCCCGGGCTTTAAGAAGTTTTTAATCGCGGTCCGTCAGGCTGGTGACCTCGTCATTCGAGGAGCGAAACCGATGCATATCCTGTTGGTGGAAGACGATGTCATGCTGGCCGATGCCGTTCGTGCCGGCCTGGCGCAGAACGGCTGGCGCGCGGACTGGTCGGCCGACGTGCCGGCCGCGCGGCTCGCGCTCGTCGATCACGGCTACGACGCGGTGCTGCTCGACCTGCAGCTGCCCGGCGCGTCCGGTTTCACGCTGCTCGCCGCGATGCGCGAGAACTACGACGCGACGCCTGTATTGATCGTCACCGCGCGCGATCAGCTGAGCGACCGAATCCGTGGCCTCGACGCGGGCGCCGACGACTATCTGGTGAAGCCGTTCCAGCTGGAGGAGCTCTACGCGCGGCTTCGCGCGCTGACGCGCCGCAGCCAGGGCCGCGTGTCGGAGCGGTTGATCTACCGCGACGTACACGTCGATCCGGCGCGCAAGGAAGTCACGCGTGCCGGCGAACCCGTTGCGCTCAGCATTCACGAGTACCGGACACTGGTCGCGCTGATGGAGCGGCAAGGGCGAATCGTCACGCGCACGCAACTCGAAGAGCGCGTGTACGGCAACGACGGCGCGATCGAAAGCAACACGATCGCGGTCTACATCCATCAGCTTCGGCGCAAGCTCGGCGACGAACTGATCGTGACGGTGCATGGCTTCGGCTATCGCGTCGGGGAGGGCACGGCATGAAGTCGCTACGCCTGCGCCTGCTCGCGACCGTGATGGCGACGGTCATCGTGTTCTGGGCGGGTTGGGGCGCGTTTCTCGGCATCGGCCTGTGGCGCGAACAGCGCGGCTGGCGCGACGGCATGCTCGAGGGCGCCGCGCAACTGCTGCTGTTGTCGTTGCCCGATGCGATCGATCGGCTGCCCGAAGCAAGCGCTCAGGCGGTATTGCCGAAAGCCGCGTACGGCAAATACGACGTCGCGTTCCAGATCTGGGTCGACGGCCGCAACGTGATGCACAGCGCGGATGCGCCGGGGTCGGCGCTCAAGGCCGATCCGCAGGACGGATACGGCGTGAGCACCGGGCGCGGCGTCGCGCACGACGAGACCTGGCGGGTCTACTCGCTGTCGGATCCGGCGCGCCGGATTCGCGTTCAGACGGGCGGCCCGGCCACGACCTGGCAGGAGAAGGCGAGCAATGCGCTGCAACTCGGCCTGTTCAATACGGCGCTGATGCTCGGGATGCTGGGCGTCGCGATCTGGTGGGTGATCCGCTGGTCGTTCGGGCCGGTGCGCGACGTCCAGCGCACGATCCAGCGGAAGGCCGCATTCGATTTCTCGCCGTTGCCGCTGACGACGCTGCCGCGCGAGCTTCGGCCGCTCGTCGATTCGTTCAATCGTCTGCTCGCGCGGCTGAGTCAGGCCGTCGACACCGAGCGCCGTTTCATCGGCGATGCGGCGCACGAGTTGCGCATTCCGCTGGCGGCGTTGTCGGCTCAGGCGGAAGTGGCGTTGCGGGCGAACAGTCTGGCGGACAAGGACGCAGCCCTGCGCCGGCTGGCCACGGGCGTCGAGCGCAGCGCGCGGCTAACCGGGCAATTGCTCGAACTGGCGCGGCTGGATGCCGGATCGCGCGCGGAGCAGCACGGGCCGGTGGACCTGTCGCGGCTCGTTGCGCTGATCGCGAGCGACTTCGACGCGGCGGCGCATGCACGCCGACAGACGATGCGGGTCGCGGTCGAACCGGTGCACGTCTGGGGCGACCTGGACGAGATCGCGATTGCGGTGCGGAACGTGATCGACAACGCGCTGCGTTACGGCCGCGAAGGCGGGCGGGTCGAGATCACGTGCGACAGTCCAGCGGACGCGGATGGCGCGCGGGTCAGGCTGCGTATCGCGGACGACGGGCCGGGCGTGCCGGTCGACGAGCGTGCGCGGATCTTCGAACGCTTCTACCGGGTGCCCGGGACGGTGCAGCCGGGCAGCGGGATCGGCCTGTCGCTGGTCGCGCGGATCGCCGCGTCTCACGGCGGGTCGGTCGAGGTTGCGGACGGTATCGACGGGCGCGGACTGGCGGTGATCCTGTCGTTCCCGATCTGGCTGGAGCCGGCGCGCTGGCAGCGCTAGCGCGGGCGCCGGCGAGAGGTGAAGACCCAGCTCAGCGCAGCGAATCGATCGCCAGCGCTTTGCCAAGGAAGCGCCGGCTGGCGGCAAGAATCTCCTTGCGCGTGCGCTCCGACTCCACCGAGCGTGCGAGCACCAATGCGCCGACGCACTGGGCAATCAGTGCCCATGCCACATCGGCATCGCCCGTGCGGCCGCTCCAGCTCTTTTGCGTGCGCTTGAGTGCCTGCTCCACGACTTCCCGAACCTCCGGTTCCGCGCGTGCGATCTCCGGCCCGAGGGTCGGCAGCACGCAGCCGTCCTCCGGGTGCAACGCATGAACCGAGCTCAGGTAGTTTCGCAAACAGCGTGCGACATGGTCGGCAGGCGACGCATCGTCCCCGGCCAGCATCTCCGCGCTCTTCTCGACCTCCTCGCTGACGAGCGCTTCAAACAGCGCCTGCTTCGAAGGGAAGTGCGTATAGAAGGCGCCGCCGGTGAGCCCGATCGACGCCATCAACGCATCGATGCCCGTCGTCGCAAAACCACCGCGCTTCGCGATCGCTCGGCTCTGGGCGATCAGCTTCTGGCGGGTTTCTTCCTTGTGGGTACTTGAGTAGCGCATGGTCGCCGGGATCCATCGTTGGCAAAAAATTCAAATTCAGAATAGCCGTCAGTTGCCAGCCATTCAAGCCTGGACTCGCTGGGATCACGAACGCCAAGGTTGACGCGGAAAAGGGCCGATCGATGTTAGCACGCCCGCCTGGCGCCGCCGGGGGCCGTCAGCCGCCTTCCGCGAAATCCGGACGGTACTAGGGTAATCAATGACTAGGCAGATCGGGACCGGCGCCCTATAAGTAAACGATCGTTAATCAATAAAGGAGGAGAGATGGCCAATGAGATCGTGAAGGGTCGACCGGCAGCGCTCGTCATCGGCGCCGGCGATGCGACCGGCGGCGCCATCGCGCGACGCTTCGCGCGCGAAGGGCTGGTGGCCTGCGTGGTGCGTCGCCAGGCGGACAAGCTCGAACCGTTGATCCGGCAAATCGAGGCCGAGGGCGGGGCGGCGGTCGGTTTCGGGGCCGATGCGCGCAAGGAGGAAGACGTGATCGATGTCGTGTCGCGGATCGAACAGGAGATCGGCCCGATCGAGGCGATGGTCTTCAACATCGGTGCGAACGTGCCGTGCAGCATCCTCGAGGAAACCGCGCGCAAGTACTACAAGATCTGGGAAATGGCCTGCTTCAGCGGCTTCCTGTTCGGCCGGGAAGTGGCAAAGCGCATGGTCGGGCGAGAGCGGGGAACCATCATCTTCACCGGCGCGACCGCCGCCATTCGCGGGTCAGCCAATTTCGCGGCGTTCGCCGGCGCCAAGCATGCATTGCGTGCACTGGCCCAGAGCATGGCGCGCGAACTGGGAAAGAAGAATATCCATGTCGCGCACGTCGTGGTGGACGGCGCGATCGACACCGAATTCATTCGCGAGAATTTCCCGGAGCGGTACGCGACGAAGGCGGAAGACGGCATCCTCAATCCGGATCACATCGCCGACAACTACTGGCATCTGCATACCCAACCTCGCGATGCGTGGACGCACGAGCTGGATCTGCGGCCGTGGCGCGAGACGTGGTGAGTCATCCGTCTCGACGGCCCGCAATCCAAAAGGAATCTCCATGAGCAAACGCATCGACTTCTACTTCGACTTCGGCAGCCCGACGGCCTACCTCGCGTGGACCCAGCTTCCCGGCATCGCCGCCGACCATCAGGCGGAGCTCGTCTTCAAGCCGGTTCTGCTGGGCGGCATCCACAAGGCGACGAACAATGCGTCGCCGGCAACGATCCCCGCCAAGTCCGCGTGGATGCGCAAGGATCTCGAGCGGTTCGCGCGCAAGTACGGCGTGCGCTTCGCATACAACCCGTATTTCCCCATCAACACGCTGGTCCTGATGCGCGGCGCCACCGGCACGCAGATGCGCGACGAAGCGCTGTTCCAGCGATATGTCGACGCGATGTTCCGGGCGATGTGGGAAACGCCGCAGAACCTTGGCGACATGGAGACGTTGCAAAAGGTCTTGCGAGATGCCGATCTCGATCCTCGGCTGCTCTACGAGATCACCCAGGATCAGGCGGTCAAGGACAAGCTGAAGGCGGACACCGAGGCGGCGGTTGCCAGAGGGCTCTTCGGCGCGCCGACGATGTTCGTCGGCGAGCACATGTTCTTCGGGCAGGATCGGCTCGACTTCGTTCGCGACGCACTCGCAGCCGATTGAACGAACCCAGTCAGGGGGCAGGCAGCATGAAGAGAATCTGGCAGCGGCAGTACCAGGAAGGTGTTCCCGCGGACATCGACATTGAAGGCTATCGATCGGCGGTCGATTTTCTCACCCGGGCCACCGACGCGCGCCCCGACGAGACGGCAATGGTATGTCTGGGCTCGACACTGAGTTATCGGGAGCTGGATACGCTCAGTCGTGCGTTCGCCGGCTACCTGTTGGACGTCGAAGGGCAGCATGCCGGCGACCGTGTCGCGATCATGCTGCCGAACCTGCTTCATTATCCCGTCGTGGTGTTCGGCGCGCTGCGGGCGGGCCTCACGCTCGTGAACCTGAATCCGTTCTATACGGTGCGCGAGGTGCTGTTCAATCTGCAGGATAGCGGCGCAAGCCTGCTCGTCGTGGCGGAATCGGCGCTGGACGTGGTGCCGGCCGACGTCGAGGGGCGGCCCTGCCGGGTCGTCGTCGCGGCGGCCGACGAAATGCCGTCGTTTGCACAGTGGGCGCGGCAAACGGCCATGCCGGCTCCGAGTCCGGTACAAGGGGAGCGGTGCCGGTTCAAGGACGCGCTCCTGACAGGCCGCACCGTGGCCTATCGCGATCCGGTCGTGACACCGGACATGAATGCCTTCTTGCAGTACACGGGCGGCACGACGGGAAAAAACAAGGCGGCCATTCTGTCGCACCGGAACATCATCGCGAACACCCGGATCATGTGCGACTGGTTCGGCGCCGATTTCACCCGGGGTGACGAGTGTCTCGTGACCGTCCTGCCGATCTATCACATCATGGGGCTGGCCGTCGGCTGCTTCTTTTCGGTGGCGATGACACGCAAGAACGTGCTGATCCCGAACCCGCGCGATCTCGAACATTTCGCGGATGCGTTCCACGCCCACCGCTTTACGTTTCTGCTTGGCGTCAACACGTTGTTCAATGCGCTGCTCGAACACGAGCCGTTTCGTGCGCTGGATTTCAGTTGCCTCCGGCAAACGATCGGCGCCGGCGCGCAGGTGGAGGCGAGCGTCGCGAGAAGGTGGCTCGAACTGACCGGCTGCCATCTTCTCAGTGCATACGGGTTGACCGAGGCCTCGCCCAGCGTCTGTGCCACACCGCCCCATGCATTCGCGCGCCGGGATAGCGTCGGCGTGCCGTTTCCGTCGACCGACATCAAGCTGCTGGACGAGGAGGGGCACGAGGCGCCGATCGGTACGCCGGGCGAAATCACGGTAAAAGGTCCGCAGGTCATGAGCGGCTACTGGAACCGGCCCGAGGAAACCCGCGACACCTTTACCGCCGACGGTTATCTTCGAACCGGCGATATCGGCATGCTCGACAAGGACGGATTCCTGTCGATCG
This sequence comes from Burkholderia cepacia, assembly GCF_001039005.1. Taxonomy (GTDB): domain Bacteria; phylum Pseudomonadota; class Gammaproteobacteria; order Burkholderiales; family Burkholderiaceae; genus Burkholderia; species Burkholderia theae. Next base: position 4,990 of record NZ_LDWR01000008.1, on the reverse strand, counting down.
TCGATCGCAAGAAGGACGTCGTGCTGGTGTCCGGATTCAACGTCTACCCGAACGAGATCGAGGCCGTCATCAGCCTGCACGACGCAGTCGTCGAGTGCGCGTGTATCGGCGTTCCGGACGAAAAGACGGGTGAAGCGCTCAAGGTGTTCGTGGTGTCGCGGCGGCGAGAACTCACGGCAGACGTTCTGCAGCGATTCGCCCGCGAGCACCTGACCGCATACAAGGTGCCTCGACAATTCGAATTTATCGACGCGTTGCCGAAGTCGCCGGTCGGGAAAGTGCTCCGTCGCGCGTTGAGGCAAGCGAGAAGGGCGTAGCGACTGGTGCACGGGAAGCCGGGTCCCGTGCACCGCGACACTTCATTTCCGCGTGACGTTCAGCGGCGAATGCGTTTCCGCCTGAAACATGACCTGCTTGCTGCCGGATTCGGTCTGCGCGTCAAGTTCGTGCTGGCGTGCAACCTTCGCTTCGGCGGCCTGCAGGCTTTCCGCATAGTAGTAGTCCATCGGGTTGTAACCGGCGTGCTCGAGCTCGACGAGCTCGGCGCGAACCTGCGCGCGCGTCAGCGGCTGGGTTTCCTGCGCGAAAACGACTGCCGGCGCGACGAGTGCGAATGCAACGACGAGTGTGCGAATCAGCGATTTCATGATGACCACCTCCGGAATATTCGGCGAAGCGACCTGTGTTTCAGTCGTTGAGCGGAGCTTAGGATCGAACGACGTCGCGATAAATGGCCGTCGCTCCAATTCAACGTTCCAGTTGGAACAAAAATGCCGGAGCGATCGTGCCGCCCGATGAAAAGGGCTGTTGATCGCATGTCGCCCGCATCGCGTTCGCTTTTTCATTCGCGACAAAAGCGCATTGTTCGCGCTCGGCTTCCCCGCGCCGGCAGCGCAATCTACAGTCGTTTCATCACCACGACGCGCAATCGCATCCGGCCATGTCCGACGATCGACGCACCACCGATTCCGACTACGAGATGACGCGCGAGCGTCTGGCGCGAGGCACGCTGCTGCACGCGCTGCGCGCGGATCCGCCGGCCGGCATGACGGTGCGAAGCGATGCGGAACTCGAACACACGTTGCAGGCCACGCTCGACCGCCACCCATCCGGGCGCGATCTCCACGTATTCGCATATGGCTCGCTGATGTGGAATCCGGCGTTCGATATGGCCGGCTCGTCGGTTGCGCGCGTGGACGGCTGGCACCGCGCGTTCTGCTTGCGGCTCATCATCGCGCGCGGCACGCCCGAGCAACCGGGCGCAATGCTCGCGCTCGACCGCGGCGGCAGATGCGACGGCGTGCTGTACCGGATCGACGCGTCCAAGGTCGAAGTCGAATTGCGCTTGCTGTGGCGGCGCGAAATGCTGGCCGACTCGTACCAACCGCGCTGGATTACGGCGAAGGTCGACGGCCAGGCGATCCGCGCGCTGACATTCGTCGTCAACCGGTCGCACGATCGTTACCTCGGCGGATACGCGCTCGACCGTGTCGCGCACCTGATCCGCACCGGCCGCGGCCCGCTCGGCACGTCGCGCGACTACTTCGATTCGACCGTGCAGGCATTGGCGCGTCTCGGTCTCCATGACGCCGGCATCGAACGGCTCGTGCGCGAAATACGCGGCGCGGACAACGCGGAAGCCGCGATCGGTTGACCCCCGCGTTTGCGGCGTCAGCGGCGCCTGAGGTGTTCGTCGCGCTCGAACAGCGCGATGACCCAGTCGATGAACACCCGCACTTTCGCGCTCAGGTAGCGGTTCGGCGCGTAGATCACGTAGACCGGATTCGCATGGGGCGTCCAGTCCTCGAGGATCGGCACGAGCGTGCCGGCGGCGATGGCAGCACGGACCGAATAGGACGGCGCCTGGATGATGCCGAGGTTCGCATGGCCCGCGGCCAGGTAGGCATTCGTATCGTTCACGACGAGCCGATGATTCAATGCGAGATCGTTTCTTTTGCCGTCTTCCGAGAACTGAAACGGCAGCGAGCGGCCGCCGCGGGAAGGAATCATGCCGAGCGTCGGAAAATCGCGCAGCGCATCCGGCGACGCAGGCGTGCCGTGCGTGTCGAGAAACGCCGGCGTCGCGCAGGTCGTGAAGCCGAAGCTGCCGATCTGCCGTGCAACCAGCGACTGCTCGTCGACTTCGCCCGCGCGTATCGCGCAGTCGATCCCTTCGGCGATCAGGTCGGTACGCTTGTTGCCGATATCGAGTTCGATCTCGACGTCGGGGTAGGCGTCATAGAATGCCGCGAGCGCGGGCACGAGAACGAGCGTGCCGATCGCCGCGGCCGTATCCACGCGAATCTTGCCGGACGGCTTCGCGCGCGCATGGGTCGTCGACGATTCGATTTCCGCGAGATCGGCAAGCAGCCGCACGACACGCTCGTAGTAGATCGCCCCTTCGGGCGTGACCGTCACCGATCGTGTGGTGCGATGCAGCAAGCGCACCTGCAGGTCTTCCTCGAGTTTCTGGATCAACCGCGTCAGCGTCGCATTCGGCATGTCGAGCGTATCGGCCGCTTTCGTGAAGGTTCCGGCCTCCACGACGCGGACGAAGGCATTCATCGCAGCGATGCGGTCCATGTGCGCGACTCCGGTCGAGAGTGGTGTCGCCATTAAACCGCAATCCGGCTGCGCGCCGCTAGTTGAGCGGTTCAGGGCAGAGCGCGTCACGCGGCGCGACGCTCGACCATCAGCCTGGCGGTGAGAATCTGCACGACTTCGCCGCGCTGATTGAGCGTCCTGGTTCGCAGCGTCAGTACGCCGTACTGCGGGCGCGACCGGGACGGCGTCAGCTCGACGACTTCGCTCTCGACGCGCAGCACGTCGCCGGCGCGCGTCGGCCGTTTCCATTCGACGTCGGCGCCGGCGCCGAGTATTCCTTTCGCCAGCTTCGGCCCGCTCAGCACGAGCAGCCGCATCGTGATCGCCGCGGTATGCCAGCCGCTGGCGGCCAGGCCGCCGAACATCGTGCCGCGCGCGGCTTCGTCGTCGAGATGGAACGGCTGCGGATCGAATTCCGCGGCGAAGCGCTTGATGTCGGCCTCGGTCACCTCGACCGAGCCGCCGACGAAGGTGTCGCCGACCGTGAAATCGTCGAAGTAGAAAAGCGGCTGTTCCATGGACGTATCCGATGCGCTGGAGGGAAGATCCGGGCGGCGTCGCTGAGGCGTTGTCGTCCGGGCTTGATGCCACTGTATGAAACGTTCCGGCGCGGAGTAAGAGGGGGGCGATGAATGCGGCATTCCGGATCGGTCAATAATCGGCGCGGCGGGATGCGGGTGCCGCAAGCGGCGACGAACGGGGAGCAGGCCCCGCGTGACGGGGCCGCACGGTGCCGACGGGCGGTCGTGCTCACGACGCCTACCGGCCGGCATTATTGATGCGATCGGAAAACCGCTTTGATCCGGCGCGACTGGGGGAGAGGCGCGCGTATCGCTAGACTGAGTGCATGACGAAGCGCCAGCCGGCAGCGGTTTGCTTTCGGTGTCGAAAGGAAATCCGACACACGGCGGGTAGCGTCAACCCTGCGGAGGCAAGGATGGATACGATCGAGATCGAACAAGCCCCGTCCCGCGACGCGATGCCGGACGCGCCGGCCCTCAGCATCCGGCACATCTGGGAGGCGCGGGACAAAACGCCGGTACTCCTGCGCGCAATCGAGCACCGCGATCTCGGGATCGAACGCGACCTGGTCGACCGGCTGTCGAACCAGAGCCGCTATATGCGGCTGATGTCGGCCCGCAAGCCGACCGAAGACGAGATGGTTCGATGGACCCGCATCGATCGCCGGCGGGAAGGTGCGGTGATCGCGACGATCCGGCCCGGCGGCCGCGAGCGGTTGATCGGCGTCGCGCGTTACGCAATGAACGATGGCGAATCCGATGTCGTCGAGTGCGCGATCGTGATCGACGATGCGTGGCAACGGCAAGGACTCGGCCGTGCGTTGCTGTCGAGCCTGATCGATCTTGCGATACGGTCGGGCATGAAGTGCATGGTCGGCACGACATTGAGCGAGAACGATGCGATGACCGGCCTCGCGCGATCGCTCGGATTCACGCTGTCCCGCGAACCGGGGGCCGCGTTCGTGACGAATCTGCGGCTCGATCTGGACGCGAGTCACGCATGTCACGCGGGCTCGCTCGTTCTCCCCGGGTCGTAGAACATCACTTCGTCACCGACGATGTTTTTCTTGAAGTAGCGCGGGTAGTACTCGGTCATCCGGAAGTTGTCCGGCGCGACGTCGGCCAGCGTGTAGAAGCCCGACGCCTGCGTTTCGAACACGGCGAGATAGGACGGATCGAGCTGATAGAGCGCGGCCAGATAGTCCTGGAACATCAGATCGATCTTGCCGTCGGGCATCGCCTGTTCGGCGAGCACGAGCGGCGCGGCATCGCGTGCGAAATCGAGGCGAGGAGGGGGCATTCGGACGCGAAAGCTGACATACATGGCTGCAGTCACCGACAACAGCCCCGATCCCCGCCAGTGCGGCCGGACTTCAAATCCTGGTTGGGGTGTCGGACACGCTCGAGTCGGTTCGAGTCGTGCAGCTTCCGGTTGCCAGGAAACCCGCGCTTGCACGAAGCCAATCCGGCAAAACCGGATTCCCGATTGTGAAATCGCACCTCCTCTGATAGTGTTTTTCGCCCGGCAACGACTCGCGTTGCCAATCACATAACGATAGCGAAAGACCTATGGCAACCAAGTTTGTGCATTTTCAAGACGTGAATGGCAATGCCGTCTACGTCAATCCCGAACGCGTAACTTTCGTGCGCGAAGCCCAGTCCGACGAAACCCAGATCTTCTTCGGCGCCGAGCATGCGTTGAGAGTCAAGGGTGGCGCGGCCGATGTCGCCAGTCGGATTGCCGACGAATAACACGCGGCGACCAATGGATGGGCCCGATCATGGGTGCGAATCACTGCATTCTCGGGGCCCAAAACGCGACATTTCAACTTGGTACCTACATCAATGTCATACCCGGATTCAGA
>NZ_LDWR01000079.1 GCF_001039005.1 Burkholderia cepacia | reverse complement strand
CGACGCTGTCGACGGCGCTGTCGGGCCAGCAGGCGCAGATCAACTCGCTGGGTTCGCAATTGCAGCAGACCGACCAGATGGCGAAGCAGGGTATCGCGGCCGTCGGCGCGATGGCGTCGATCCCGCAGCTCGATCGCGACGCCAACTTCGGCATGGGGGTCGGTACGTCGACCTTCCTCGGCCAGAAGGCGATGGCGGTCAACATGCAGGCGCGCATCACCGACAACCTGAAGGCGTCGATCAACGGCGGTTTCAGCGGCGGCCAGCGGGTGATCGGTGCCGGCATGCTGTATCAGTGGAAGTAGTCGCGTGTTCATGCACTGACTGACGGAGAGCCCGGGCAACAGCAAGCCCGGGCGACCGTAAGGCTGTGTCAGCAGGCACCGGAGAATCTGACGTGCGTGCATTGGAGATCGCTTTGGACAGTACGGCAGTGCATCGCAACTATGGTGATCTTGTCGACGATGCGGAGCTTGGGCTGGCTCGGAAAGAATTCTTTTTCGTGTATCAGCCCAAGCTCCGCCTTGAGGCCGGATTGCTGTCCGGGTTCGAGTCGTTGATACGATGGCATCATCCGGAACATGGTGTGTTGATGCCATCGGTATTCATTGATCTTGTCGAAGATTCATATCTGACGAGCCAGTTCACTGATTACGTCATGATGGAATCTGCGCGGGTGCTCGCCAGTTGGGCTGCTCTCGGATATGGTGGCTTGTCGCTGTCTGTCAATTTGCCTGCCCGTGAAATTACGCGGCCGGGAGCGGAAAAAAGACTGTCCTCGATTCTCGATTCCTGTGCGGTTCGTGCCGGGAATCTTCAAATCGAACTCACGGAATCCATTGACCCGGGCCCAATCGAGACGCTCGCAACTGCCATAGCTTCGATCCGGAACATGGGGGTGAGTGTTGCAATCGATGACTTCGGTTCAGGGTGTTGGTCGCTGACCAAATTGCATCGCCTGGCAGTAGATACGCTCAAGCTGGATCGCTCCTTCATGTGCGATATCCACGAAAATATCGAATCGAGGGCCATGGTGGAAACGCTCGTCGAGCTCGGGCGCCGCTTGAAGAAGCGTGTTGTGATCGAAGGCGTCGAAACCAAGGCTCAGTTCGAGTGGTTGAGCGAAATGACGCAAATTGATTGCCAGGGATATTACATATCCGAGCCCATCCGGGAGGAGCAGGTAGGCGGGTTGATTGAACGGCGCGGAATTCTGTGTTGAATGACGAGTGGTTGTCGACGTCTTGCTCGGTGCTGCTGCTCGACGTCGACGGTAATTCCACAATGTCTGTTCGAGATCGACGGTGTTTCGCCGACATCGCTACGTGCGCGATTGAGCTTGCGCGATATATACCTGGTTGCGGGTGTGCTCAATTCATCGAAGGCATATCAGACCGCAGCTCGCGAGTGATACGGTTCAAAATCAAGAGTAAAGCAGTCCCGCGTAAATGCATCAATGTAGTCCATCATCATGTCTGATGCGAGTTCGGCTTCCTGCTCGTCACCATCAGCTACTGCACGCGCAACTCTCACGTGCTGCAGACTTGCCGACGGCAAATTATTCAACCGTTTGTGATACATGAAGTAAAAGCGCCGGGACAACGCATATAACGGTGCGATAGCCTCGGCAGCGAACCGATTTCGCGAACACTGAGCGATAAGCTGATTGGCCGCATATAGGCTTCTCAAGTAGTCGACAACGTTTTGTGATTCGCCTGCCGCGTCGAGTTTTTCAACGACGTCGCGGATCTGCTCGCGCTCCTCGGGCGATGCACGCCGTGCAGCGCGCCGTGCGATGAGGCGCTCGAGTTCACGGCGTGTTTCGAGCACGAGCAACTGATCATGAATGTTCGGGACAGTGATCATGATGCCGTGACGCGGCACGATCTGAAGCAGATGCGACGCAGCCAGTCGTTGTGCGGCCTCGCGAACCGGCGTTCTCCCCGTATTGAGCTTCTCCGCGAGGGATGCCTCCGACCAGACACTGCCGGGCGCAAGCTCGAGCGTCACGATCAGTTCTTCGAGTTTCTGGTGAGCCTGTTCGGCAAGGGTGGTACCCGTTAGTCCGTTCATGTGTCCGGTGATCCAGCAGAAAATATTACTAACATATTAGCGCGGTCACCCCTCGTTTTCAACACGCTGTAAAGGGGTCAATGCTGGCGAGCGGGTTTACCCGCTTTGACCTCTGTCAAGCGTCTCGATATCCTACTGATATGTCAGTAACATCTGAGTGGCATACTTAATGAACGAGTTGGGCCGAAGATACGGCGGCGTCGTGCCGGACACCGATAGCTCTGCCCAATTCGCTGATCGCTACCGAGGTCGACATGCGCGTCGCTGATATCGGTGCCAGAGTGCGTGGCACGCTCGTGATGATCTGCTGGCTCGGTGAGTGCGGCTTCACTGGAATTGCATACAACATTCGCGAACGGGTGTTCACCTGCGTGATTGCAGCCGCGGGGCTTCGGATGAATGGTCGGCAAGCAAAGTCGGCATCACGCGCGAAATGGGGGCGAAAAGACCCGCTATCTGCCCATGGAGAACTTCGATGGGTGCAGCAAGACTTCCACGCTCGTCGCCGAGCACGTGCTGTTTGAAATAAAGGGCGTCGAATTTATTTTTATCGATATGGGAATGCACGAAAAAATGTGCAGGTATCCGCTCGGGTAGTGTTGTATCGGATCGAGTCGGTCCGTTGTGAGTTGAGTTGAGTTGAAGTTGATGTTGATGTTGAAGTTTGAGTGAGTAAGGTTTCAATCGCTCGGTAGTGGTTAAAAATATTATATTTGTGTTTGTACGTTCGGGCGATCGATTGGAGTGGTTTTAAAATTAATCGTGTCGATGAAGGCTGGGGGTGTTATGAGTATCCTGTTAGTGGAAGGAGATCCGGGTCAGGCGTCAGCATTTGAAAAGGCGCTGCGAGGGTCGAACCGGGAAATTTCGGTGGCGTGCGATAGTGCGCGAGCCGTTCAGTTTCTGAGAAAGAACGTGGTGGAGCTCGTGGTGCTTGACTGGCGAATCCCGGACGCCAGTGGTCTGAATTTGTTGCACTGGATTCGGGCCAATCTTGGAGACGCGCCCGTCGTTTTATTTCTGGCGGCGAGAACGCTTGAGGCAGATATTGCCGCTGCGCTGGATGCCGGGGCCGACGAGTACATCGGCAAGCCCTTTCGTGAGATCGAGTTGATGGCTCGGATCAATGCGCTGCTGCGTCGAAGCGGCCGAAATAAAAAAGCCGATAATAGAGTCGAGGTTGGGGCGTACGTTGTGAATCCGCTTATGCGCACGATAACGCTGCACGGCAAAAACATCGATTTGACTGCGAAGGAATTTTCCTTGGCGAGTTGCCTGTTCAATAATCTTGGAAACGTAGTCTCCCGAGATTCCTTGTCGACGTTGGCATGGGGGCGGACACTGGATGGCACGTCGCGAAGCCTTGACACGCACATCTATCGACTTCGTCAGAAATTGGCGCTTCGCCCGGAAAACGGCTTTCAATTGAGCGCTGTGTATACGCACGGCTATCGGCTCGATATGGTTGACGATTTCTCGATGGCGGAGAATTTCATGGTCCGTGGTCAGGTCGCGCGAGGTTCGATGACTGAGGGTGTCGCTTCCGCGCTGCTTTAAATATGCCAAGTGATTCGCCCGGTTAATGGGGTTTGTAAACTGAAAGTGATCTAAGGTGTTCCTCGTGGTGATTTGGCGAGCGAGATCCCTGCGACCTGACCCTGCGACAAGACGAATTCGATGGGTGGCGGTCGACCAACAGATCGTCCGGATCCTGCGCGGCACCAAGATTCGGGCGGGTTGGTGAGCGATCGGTTCGAGGCGCCGGATGTCACGACCGGTCGGGTGCGGGCTCTCGCACGGCAGTGCATTTTGACCATTGCGCCAACAGGCGGCTTCGGGGCCGGTTGCTTTCTCACAGGCAACCGGCCGACCTCGCTCGGGAGAGGACCTTCGTCCTTCTGGCCGATGTGTGGTCGATCGGGCGTTCACGACTGCCCGTCAAGCGTCGGCTGCGAGGCGGCGAAGCGACAAACTGCTCCGATCCTGAGGCGAGGGCGTCGTGACGAACTGCCTGCGCGTTGATCGCGATCATATGTTTGCACCCCATTTATTCCGGCCGGGCTCGCTCGGGATGTACGGGAATCCCCGAGGTGTCGCGGCCGGTGCTGCATAGCCAGCGCGACGGACCGAACAGGCGACTCTTGCTATCCTCCCGGATACCGCCGCCGTCGCTCGTGGTTTTTGCTAAGATATTGTTTTTGCACAATATATTCCCGTGGATCCCGCCTTTCCCACGTCCCCTCAAGCCCAATCTCAAGCGAACGAAGCTCAGCACCGAGCGCACCTCGCTTCCCGGAAAAATCCTCCGGATCCCCTTCTTGAATTTGTCAAAACCCGTCCATATAATTAGCACTCGCTGCACGAGAGTGCTAACAATTCTCTGCCGGGCGATTTGCCGGGCAGCTTCCCTAAGCGTTCTTCAATCTCAGTCAAGAGAGGAGTGAATATGAACCTTCGTCCTTTGCACGATCGCGTGATCGTCAAGCGCCTGGATCAGGAAACCAAGACCGCGTCGGGCATCGTGATCCCCGAAGCCGCTGCTGAAAAGCCGGATCAAGGCGAGATCCTCGCGGTCGGCCCGGGCAAGCGTGACGACAAGGGTGCACAGATCGCGCTCGACGTGAAGGTCGGCGATCGCGTCCTGTTCGGCAAGTACGCAGGCCAGACCGTGAAGGTCGACGGCCAGGAACTGCTGGTCATGCGCGAAGAAGACATCATGGCCGTGGTCAACGCTAACTAAGCGTCCTCCGACGGTACATATTCCCAAGAATTCAAGGAGTTAGAAGATGGCAGCTAAAGACGTCGTATTCGGCGATTCCGCCCGTTCGAAGATGGTCGAAGGCGTGAACATTCTCGCCAACGCAGTCAAGGTCACGCTGGGTCCGAAGGGCCGCAACGTGGTGCTCGAGCGCAGCTTCGGCGGCCCGACGGTCACCAAGGACGGTGTGTCGGTCGCGAAGGAAATCGAGCTGAAGGACAAGCTCCAGAACATGGGCGCGCAAATGGTCAAGGAAGTCGCTTCCAAGACCAGCGACAACGCAGGCGACGGCACGACGACGGCAACCGTCCTCGCGCAATCGATCGTTCGCGAAGGCATGAAGTACGTCGCATCGGGCATGAACCCGATGGACCTGAAGCGCGGCATCGACAAGGCAGTCGCAGCGGCTGTCGAAGAGCTGAAGAAGATCAGCAAGCCGTGCACGACGAACAAGGAAATCGCACAGGTCGGCTCGATCTCGGCGAACAGCGATTCGTCGATCGGCGATCGCATCGCTGAAGCGATGGACAAGGTCGGCAAGGAAGGCGTGATCACCGTCGAAGACGGCAAGTCGCTGGCCGACGAACTCGACGTCGTCGAAGGCATGCAATTCGACCGCGGCTACCTGTCGCCGTACTTCATCAACAACCCGGACAAGCAAGTCGCCGTCCTCGACAACCCGTTCGTGCTGCTGCACGACAAGAAGGTGTCGAACATCCGTGATCTGCTGCCGGTACTCGAGCAAGTCGCGAAGGCTGGCCGTCCGCTGCTGATCATCGCTGAAGACGTCGAAGGCGAAGCGCTCGCAACGCTGGTCGTCAACAACATCCGTGGCATCCTGAAGACCGTTGCGGTCAAGGCACCGGGCTTCGGCGATCGTCGCAAGGCGATGCTGGAAGACATCGCGATCCTGACCGGCGGTCAAGTCGTCGCGGAAGAAACCGGCCTGACGCTCGAGAAGGCAACGCTGGCAGAACTGGGCCAGGCGAAGCGTATCGAAGTGGGCAAGGAAAACACGACGATCATCGACGGCGCAGGCGAAGCCGTGAACATCGAAGCACGCGTGAAGCAAGTGCGCGCGCAAATCGAAGAAGCGACGTCGGACTACGACCGTGAAAAGCTGCAAGAGCGCGTGGCCAAGCTGGCCGGCGGCGTGGCAGTGATCAAGGTCGGTGCTGCGACCGAAGTCGAAATGAAGGAAAAGAAGGCACGTGTCGAAGACGCACTGCACGCAACGCGCGCAGCTGTGGAAGAAGGCATCGTGGCAGGCGGCGGCGTTGCGCTGATCCGCGCTCGCACCGCGATCGCAGGCCTGACCGGCCTGAACGCTGACCAGAACGCCGGCATCAAGATCGTGCTGCGCGCCATGGAAGAGCCGCTGCGCCAGATCGTCACGAACGGCGGCGAAGAAGCCAGCGTCGTGGTGGCGGCAGTTGCTGCAGGCAGCGGCAACTACGGCTACAACGCAGCGACGGGCGAGTACGTCGACATGGTCGAAGCCGGCGTCGTCGACCCGACCAAGGTCACGCGTACCGCACTGCAGAACGCAGCGTCGGTTGCAGGCCTGCTGCTGACGACGGACGCAGCTGTTGCAGAACTGCCGAAGGAAGATGCACCGATGGCTGGCGGCATGCCGGGCGGCATGGGCGGCATGGGCATGGACATGTAATCGACTTCGGTCGATGGTGTCCGGAACGCGCAGCGATGCGCGTTCCAGCCAAAAGAAAAGACCCGCAGCGATGCGGGTCTTTTTTTATTTGCGCGCGGGATTCGCTGCACGCGCGGGCCGGCGTTCAGGCCCGCCGCGCGCGCTTCAATGCCGGTGCGACGTCCTCGGCACCGGGTCGACCTTCGTGGCCGGCGGCGTGTCCGAGTCTTCGTTGCTGCGCGCCCAGAAGAACCGGTCGGGCATATGTGCACCCATGCCGGGCCGGAACGCGTCGCGCACGGCCTGGTACAGGTACTCCTGCGCCTCGCGGACCGCCTCGGGCGGCTCCTGGCCGTTCGCGAGCAGCGCCGCGATGGCCGCGCCAAGCGTGTCGGTGATGCCCATCAGCCGGTGCGGCGAGCGATCCCACATGTCCTCGCGGAGCTGGCCTTCCTCGCCGTACAGCGTGTTGACGAGCCGGTGCGAGCCCATTTCGGACGACAGGATGTACTCGCAACCCTGCGACAGCAGGTGCGACACGGCCGCGTCGAGATTCGGCGCCTCGGCATCGCCGTCCGGCTGCGCGAGCGCGATCAGCGTCGCGTAGTCGGCGACCAGCAGCGTCGTCTGCGGCGCCAGCAGGTCGGCGATCGATTCGCGCAGGTCGTCGGCTGCCAGCACGTGTTCGTCGTCGAGCGTGAAGTCCGGCGCGAGCACGAGCGGCACGCCGTCGTAGTCGGCGACGACCTCGGCAATCGCGCTCACGACTTCCGCGCGCGTCGCCGCGCCGATCTTGAACGCGGCGACCGGCATGTCCTCGAGCAGCATGCGCGCCTGGGCGGCGACGACGTCGGGATCGAGGCCGGTCACTTCGTCGCAGGCGGCCGAGTCGCGCACGGTGTAGCCCGTCAGGACGGACACGCCGTGACAGCCCATGCTCGCCAGGGTCATCAGATCGGCTTGGAGGCCGGAGCCGCCGGTGGGATCGGACAGGCCGAAGGTGAGGACGATCGGAGGGGCGTTGCTGGACATGTAAAAATGGGGCAAGAGAAAAACGGGAAAGCGACGGGTATGCGGACGGCGAGGCGAAATGGGCTTTTTCGGCCCTGTGTTGCCCGGCAGGCCGCACTTTTCAGCCATTATGCGGCGTAATCCGGCCTGCACGACGGATTTTTTAGCGCAGCGCAACGTAGTTGCCGTACTCCAGCGCGATTGCTAGGCAGTCCGGCCCCGACACGGTACCATCATGGCTCCCGAATTTACCGACTTTCCCGACGCGGCTTAAGATGGAATACAAGAGCTGGATGTGCCTGATTTGTGGCTGGATTTACGACGAAGAAGCCGGGCTGCCGGAAGAGGGCATTGCCCCGGGCACGCGCTGGGAAGACGTCCCGATCAACTGGACGTGTCCCGAATGCGGCGCCCGCAAGGAAGACTTCGAGATGGTCCAGATCTGACCGGACCCTTGGCCCACGGACACACCGCTCAGGCCTCGCATCGGCCCGGCGCTCGCGCGCCGAGGTTCGCGCGAGCGACTCGACGATGACAGGCGCGCGTGTCCATGACGGCCGATCCGGCGAACGTTCCCCAACCTGACGCACTGCCCAACCCGCGTGGCGGGGCGGTGCGCGCGGCCGACGCGTGGCTTGCGACGGCCGCCGACGCATTCGAGCGTCGCGACGACGCAACCACGCCGCTGTCCGCTGCCGCGGCCGTGCTGGCGGAAGCCGGCTGGCTGCCGGCCGCGCGTTTCGCGGGGCAACTGTCGGCCGCAGCGGCGCTCGTCGCCACCGAGCCGACTTCGGCCGGCTGGCGTGCCGCGCTGCGCGATTTTCGCGCGGCCGTCGGGCGCCACAACCTGCGCGAGCTCGCGTGCTCGCCCGTTCTCTTCGAGCATTTCCGTGCGTTGCGTGCGCAAAGCGCCGCCGACTTGCGCGCGAGCGTGCCGCTCGACGCGCTCGCGCTCGTCGGCCGCGCGGTGCCGCCAGCGACGCTGCGGGCGCTGCCCGATGCGTTCGCGACCCGGATACGCGCCCGCTACGAGCAGGCGCTGCTCGGCGTGCTGCGCGCGCAGCACGGCGCGCCCGATGCGGCGCTCGACGAACTCGAGGCGATGCTGGCGGCGCTCACCGACGACGGGCCGTACGATTTCTGGCGGCTCGCGACCGCGTGCCTGCGCGCGCTGCGTGCAAGCGGCGCGCCCGAACTGAAGCGCTTTCTCGCGCGGACGAACCTGCTGCTCGGCGAGCATGCGCAGGGCCGGCGCAGTGCGCCGCCCGAACTCGTGTGCGAGGCGGTTGCGCTGTTGTGGCGCGATTTCGCGCTGTTCGGCGCCGCGGCCGAGGATGTCGCGCTCGTCGACGTGTTGCACGACTACGGGCTGACGGTCGACTGGCACGTCGCCGGCACGCCCGCGTCCGAAGCGCTGTGGGAGGCCGATGCCGCGCGGGCCGAGCACGATGCGGTGGTCGCCGCGCCGACCCGCACGCTCGGCGTCGTGACCGTCAATGCGCATGCCTATGAGGATTTCCTGCAGACGGCCGATGCGTCGATGGTCGATCTCGCGGTCGATCCGGCCGCCGCCGACGCGGGTGCCGCGTGGCACGCGTCCGGCGCCGCCTACCGGGTCGGCACGGCCGCGTGCGCGCTAGGGCTCGGCCACGCGGCGCTGCTGGCCGATACGCTCGGCCTGGCGTGGCGCCGCGCGGCGCACGGCGTGCCGCTCGCGGACGGCGGCCTCGATGCGCACCGTCACGCGTCCGACATGTTGCGCGCGGCGCTGCTCAAGATCGCGGCCGGCGTCGCGCCGCCCGACCTCACCGCGGCGTCCGCGGCGCTTGGCGCGGCGCTCGGCCGGACCTGACGAACAAGGGGACGGACACATGGCGGCGGCCCTTGCCGCGCGGGCCTGCAACACGCTGCCGACAGCGCCCGCGCGCGTGTTAGAGTGCCGTGTGATCCGCGCGCGCCGTTGCCAGCGTGGCGCGGCGTTGCTTGTTGATCGCGGCCCGGTCAGGTCGCGGCGTCTTTGCTAAAATTCAAACCATGTCAAAGCCTTCCGATCGCATCAATCTCACCAACCAGTTCCTGATCGCCATGCCGAACATGGCGGATCCGACGTTTTCGGGAACGGTGGTCTATCTTTGCGATCACAGCGAGCGCGGTGCGCTCGGCCTCGTCATCAATCGTCCCACCGACATCGACCTCGAATCGCTGTTCAACCGCATCGACCTGAAGCTCGACATCGAGCCGTTGCTGCACATTCCCGTGTACTTCGGCGGCCCGGTCCAGACCGAGCGCGGTTTCGTGCTGCACGAGCCGGTGGAAGGCGCGAGCTACAACTCGTCGATGTCCGTCGAAGGCGGGCTGGAGATGACGACGTCGAAGGACGTGCTCGAAGCGGTCGCGACGGGCACCGGCCCGAAGCGCTTCCTGCTGACGCTCGGCCATGCGGGCTGGGGCGCAGGGCAGCTCGAGGAAGAAATTTCCCGCAACGGCTGGCTGACGGTCGCCGCCGATCCGCGCATCGTGTTCGACACGCCGGCTGAAGAGCGCTTCGAAGCCGCACTCGGCCTGCTCGGCGTCAGCTCGTCGATGCTGTCCGGCGAAGCAGGGCACGCATGAGTGGCGCGAGCGCGCGCGATGCGACGCTCATGGCGTTCGACTACGGCGAAAAGCGTATCGGCGTCGCGATCGGCAATGCGCTGACGCGCTCGGCCCGCGCGCTTCTCGTGATCCAGAACCTGAACCGCGAACACCGCTTCAAGGCGGTCGGCGACCTGCTGGCCGAATGGCGGCCGGACGCGCTCGTCGTCGGCCTGCCGATGCATCCGGACGGCACGCCGCACGACATGACGCAGCAGGCGAAGCGCTTCGGCAACCAGCTGAACGGCCGTTTCGGGCTGCCCGTCACGTGGGTCGACGAGCGCTATTCGTCGGTCGAGGCCGAGGCCGGCCTGCGCGAGCGCAACGTGCGCGGCCGCGCCCGGGCCGAGATGCTCGATGCCGAGGCCGCACGCGTCATCCTTCAACAGTATCTCGATCAATTGTCCGACCATGAGCACCATTGATGCCGAGGCGCTTTACCGCGTCCTGCTCGACCAGATTCGCGCCGCGTACGGTACGGCTTTCGCCGAACCGGGCGGCCCGCGCCTCGCCGGCATTTACAGCGGCGGCGCGTGGCTCGCCGAACGTCTCGCGCGCGATCTCGGCGCACCGGCGTTCGGCGTCGTGAACGTCGCGCTGCATCGCGACGACTACGCGAAGAAGGGCCTGCACAGCCAGGCCAGCCCGACGTCGCTGCCGTTCGAGATCGACGGCGCGCGCATCGTGCTCGTCGACGACGTGCTGTACACCGGGCGCACCGTGCGCGCGGCGCTCAACGAGCTGTTCGACTATGGCCGTCCGGCCGCGGTCGAGCTCGCGGTGCTCGCCGATCGCGGCGGCCGCGAGCTGCCGGTCGCCGCGCGTTTCGCGGGCGGCGCGCTCGACGTGCCGGCCGGCGCGACGCTCGTGCTCGCGCGCGACGATGCCGCGCAGTTCACGCTGCGCGTCGAGGCGCACGGCGCCTGATCGGCACGCGAAACCGTATCCCGGGCCGCTGGTTTGCACCGCGGCCCGTTTGCATAGTTGGAATCACGCACACCATGACCACCGACACCACTGGCCGCACCGGCAATCCCGCCGCGGCCGCGAGCCCCGACCGATTCCGCTACGGTTTCCTGAAGGGCAACCCGCAGCTCACGAAAAACGGCGAGCTGAAGCATCTGCTGTCGATCGAGGGCCTGCCGCGCTCGATCGTCAATCACATCCTCGATACGGCCGAGCAGTTCGTCAGCGTGACGGACCGTGAAGTGAAGAAGGTGCCGCTGCTGCGCGGCAAGTCCGTCTTCAACCTGTTCTTCGAGAACTCCACGCGCACGCGCACGACCTTCGAGATTGCCGCGACGCGCCTGTCGGCCGACGTGCTGAACCTGAACATCAATGCGTCGTCGACGAGCAAGGGCGAATCGCTGCTCGACACGATCAACAACCTGTCGGCGATGCACGCCGACCTGTTCGTCGTGCGCCACGCGTCGAGCGGCGCGCCGTACCTGATCGCCGAGCACTGTGCGCCGCACGTGCACGTGATCAACGCCGGCGACGGCCGTCATGCGCACCCGACGCAGGGCCTGCTCGACATGTACACGATCCGTCACTACAAGCGCGACTTCACGAAGCTGCGCGTGGCGATCGTCGGCGACATCCTCCATTCGCGCGTCGCGCGCTCCGACATCCATGCGCTCACCACGCTCGGCGTGCCGGAAGTGCGTGCGATCGGCCCGCGCACGCTGCTGCCGGGCGGCCTCGAGCAGATGGGCGTGAAGGTGTTCCACAACCTCGACGAAGGGCTGAAGGGCGTCGACGTGATCATCATGCTGCGCCTGCAGAACGAGCGGATGAGCGGCGCGCTGCTGCCGTCCGCGCAGGAATACTTCAAGACCTGGGGCCTGACGCCCGAGCGCCTCGCGCTCGCCGCGCCCGATGCGATCGTGATGCACCCGGGCCCGATGAACCGCGGCGTCGAGATCGACTCGCAGGTCGCCGACGGTCCGCAGTCGGTGATCCTCAACCAGGTCACGTTCGGCATCGCCGTGCGGATGGCGGTGATGGGCATCGTCGCCGGCAACAATGACTGAGCCCGCTTTCGCGCATCCTTTTCACGCAATCAACGCATTCACAGACAGCGCATGAAGATTCATATCAAAGGCGGCACGCTGATCGACCCGGTCGCCGGCACCGAGCGGCAGGCCGACGTATTCGTCGCGGCGGGCAAGATCGCCGCGATCGCCGAGGCTGGCACGGCGGCGCCGGCCGATTTCAACGCCGCGAAGACCATCGACGCATCGGGCCTGATCGTCGCGCCCGGTCTCGTCGACCTGTGCGCGCGGCTGCGCGAGCCCGGCTACGAGCACAAGGCGACGCTCGCGTCCGAGATGGCTGCGGCCGTCGCGGGCGGCGTCACGACCCTCGTGTGCCCGCCCGACACCGATCCCGTGCTCGACGAGCCGGGCCTCGTCGAAATGCTCAAGTACCGCGCGCGCAACCTGCACCAGGCGAACGTGCATCCGCTCGGTGCGCTGACGGTCGGTCTCAAGGGTGAGGTGATCACCGAGATGGTCGCGCTGACCGAGTCCGGCTGCGTCGGTTTCACGCATGCCAACGTGCCGGTGCGCGACACGCAGGTACTGCTGCGCGCGCTGCAGTACGCGAGCACCTATGACTACACCACGTGGCTGCGCCCGCTCGACGCGTTCATCGGCCGCGGCGGCGTCGCCGCGAGCGGTGCGCTTGCGTCGCGGCTCGGGCTGTCCGGCGTGCCGGTCGCGGCCGAGACGATCGCGCTGCACACGATCTTCGAACTGATGCGCGTGACGGGCGCGCGCGTGCACCTCGCGCGGCTGTCGTCGGCGGCCGGCCTCGCGCTCGTGCGTGAGGCGAAGGCCGAAGGGCTGCCCGTTACCTGCGACGTCGGTGTGAACCATCTGCACCTGATCGACGTCGACATCGGCTACTTCGATTCGCAGTTCCGGCTCGACCCGCCGCTGCGCAGCGAGCGCGACCGCGAAGCGATCCGCGTGGCGCTCGCCGACGGCACGATCGATGCGATCTGCTCCGACCACACGCCCGTCGACGACGACGAGAAGCTGCTGCCGTTCGGCGAAGCGACGCCGGGCGCGACGGGGCTCGAGCTGCTGCTGTCGCTGACGCTGAAGTGGGCGGACGAGACGCGCACGCCGCTCGCGCAGGCGCTGCGCCGCATCACGTCCGCACCGGCCGACGTGCTGAAGCTGCCGGCCGGCCGCCTGGCCGAAGGCGGCGCGGCCGACCTGTGCGTGTTCGATCCGCGCGCGCACTGGCGCGTCGAGCCGCGTGCGCTGAAGAGCCAGGGCCACAACTCGCCGTTCCTCGGTTACGAACTGCCTGCCTGCGTGTGCACGACGCTCGTCGCCGGGCAGATTGCGTTCGAGCGCCACTGACCCACGCCGGACCCTCGCCATGACCGCCCTTCGCAAGCTGCGTCTCGTCTTTCACCTGTTGCGCGGCATGGCGATCGTCGCGCTGCGTTTTTCGCACGTCACGCCCGCGCGCCGCGCCGAGATGACGCGCCGCTGGTCGCTCAAGATGCTGCGTATCTGCGGGATGCGCGTCGTTGTCCATAACGACGGTGCGCGGCTCGACGCGAGCGCGCTCGTGGTCGGCAATCACGTGTCGTGGCTCGACATCTACGCGATCAACGCGTGGCGGCCGACGCCGTTCGTGTCGAAGGCCGAGGTGCGGCAGTGGCCGGTCGTCGGCTGGCTCGCCGAGAAGCTCGACACCGTGTTCCTGCAGCGCGAGAAGCGAACCGAGGCGATGCGGATCATGCACGAGATGGCCGAGCGCCTGCGCAACGGCGGGCTGATGTGCGTGTTTCCGGAGGGGACGACGACCGACGGACAGGAACTGCTGCCGTTCCATGCGAACCTGTTCCAGGCCGCGGTGTCGGCCGGCTGCGCGGTGCAGCCGATCTGCCTGATGTACGAGGACGCGCAGCGGCGGCAGTCGGTCGCGCCGGCCTACACGGGCGAGCTGTCGCTCGGCAAGTCGCTCGACATGGTGTTGCGCGGCGGCCCGCTCGTCGCGCACCTGTACGTGTGCGAACCGATCGCGCCGGGCGGTGATCGGCGGACGACGTCCGCGGCGGCGCGCGAAGCGATCGCGGCCGCGCTGGCGACGCTGCAGGCGAACGTCGGCAAGCCGACCGCCGAGTCGCTCGCGGAGCTGGCCAGGCACGCGTATCCGGCGACCGAACTCGGCGCCGGTGCGGCGGGCGACGGGGCGGCCGATGCGCCCGTGCCGGGGCGCGAGGGCTGACGCGCCGGGGCTGACTCACTCCCGGCCCCGCGAATCAGTCTGTCGTCACTCTCCGCCCGGCGCGCGGCACGCTTCACACTGCACCTGCGTGACCGTGCGCTGCGCCGGATCGGCCGTCAGCCGCACGGCCGATAGCTGATTCCCCCACACACACCCCGAATCGAGCGCGACCACGTTCTCGCGCAGCATCAGGCCGAGCGCGGCCCAGTGCCCGAACACGACCGTCACGTCTTCCGTGCGGCGCCCCGGTACGTCGAACCACGGCAGGTAGCCGGGCGGCGCGCTGTCGGGGCCGCCGTTTGCCTTGAATTCCATCACACCGTCGGGCGTGCAAAAGCGCACGCGCGTGAACGCGTTGAACGCGACGCGCATCCGGTCGCGCTTCTTCAGATCCGGGCTCCATTGATTCGGCTCGTTGCCGTACAGCTTCTGCAGCGTGTCGCGCCAGTCGGGCGCGCGTAGCGCGCGCTGGAGTTCGTCGGCGAGTTCGAGCGCGAGCGTCGCGTCCCATTGCGGCAGCACGCCCGCATGCACGAGCAGCATCCCGTTCTCGGCGTGCACGAACGGGCGGTGGCGAACCCAGTCGAGCAGCGCATCGGCGTCGGGCGCGTCGAGGATCTCGCCGATGGTGTCGCCCGGCCGTTCGGTGCGCAGGCCGGCGGAGACCGCGAGCAGGTGGAGGTCGTGATTGCCGAGCACGACGGTCGCGCGCGGGCCGAGGTCGACGAGCGCACGCAGCGCGGCGAGGGAGTCCGGGCCGCGGTTGACGACGTCGCCGGCGATCCACAGCGGTGTGTCGGCAGGAACTGAAAGCTTGTCGACCAGCGACTGGAAAGCGGAATGACAGCCCTGGATGTCGCCGATGGCGATGGGGGTCGAATGCATGAGGGTCGGATCGTGACGAATCAGGGTAAAAAGGGAGAAAGGCCGCCGGACACCGGTGCGGCGCAACCATTGTTCCGCATCGGGCCGGGCGCCGGACCGCCGATGAGCCGCCGCGCAAGGGGCCCGGTCGCTGTATCAAGTTGTTAGCGGCATGGAGTTGGTGTCGGCCGGATTCCTATAATTGGCATTTTCCCTCCGAAATTAACATCTCGTCGCTTTGCCGGTCATGGCGACCGGTTAAAATGCCGGGCCTGATCGGTCGAGACTTGGCCACTGTGACATGACAAGAAGTGCGATGAGCGCCTGCCAGGCACACCGCACATTATTACTAGAGGAAGCTTCATGATCCTGGTTACCGGCGGCGCGGGTTTTATCGGTGCCAATTTTGTACTCGACTGGATGGGCGCGTCCGACGAGGCCGTGCTCAACGTCGACAAGCTGACCTATGCGGGCAACGTGCGTACGCTGGCACCGCTGGACGGGAATCCGGGTCATGTGTTCGCTCGTGTCGACATCTGCGATCGCGCGGCACTCGATGCGCTGTTTGCCGAGCACAAGCCGCGCGCGGTGATCCACTTCGCGGCCGAAAGCCACGTCGACCGTTCGATTCACGGGCCGGCCGACTTCGTGCAGACCAACGTCGTCGGCACGTTTACGCTGCTCGAAGCGGCCCGCTCGCACTGGAACGGCCTGAACGATGCCGACAAGGCGGCGTTCCGCTTCCTGCACGTGTCGACCGACGAGGTGTTCGGGTCGCTGTCCGCGACCGATCCGCAATTCTCGGAGACGACGCCGTACGCGCCGAACAGCCCCTATTCGGCGACGAAGGCCGGCTCCGATCACCTGGTGCGTGCGTATCACCATACCTACGGCCTGCCGACGCTCACGACGAACTGCTCGAACAACTACGGCCCGTACCAGTTCCCCGAGAAACTGATTCCGCTGATGATCGCGAATGCACTCGCGGGCAAGCCGTTGCCGGTCTACGGCGACGGCCAGAACGTGCGCGACTGGCTGTACGTGGGCGACCACTGCAGCGCGATCCGCGAAGTGCTCGCGCGCGGCGTGCCGGGCGAGACGTACAACATCGGCGGCTGGAACGAGAAGAAGAACCTCGACGTCGTGCATACGCTCTGTGATCTGCTCGACGCGGCGCGGCCGAAGCCAACGGGCTCGTACCGCGATCTGATCACGTACGTGACGGACCGCCCGGGTCACGACCGCCGCTATGCGATCGATGCGCGCAAGCTCGAGCGCGAGCTCGGCTGGAAGCCTGCCGAAACCTTCGAGACGGGGCTCGCGAAGACCGTGCGCTGGTATCTCGACAACCAGGCATGGGTGGACGAAGTCGCGTCGGGCGATTACCGCAAGTGGGTCGAAACGAATTACGCGCAACGCACGTGAGGGTTTGAACGATGGCACGTAAAGGCATCATTCTCGCCGGCGGTTCGGGCACGCGGCTGTATCCGATTACGCATGTCGTATCGAAACAGCTCCTTCCGGTGTACGACAAGCCGATGATCTACTACCCGCTATCGACGCTGATGGTGGCGGGCATCCGCGACGTGTTGATCATCTCGACGCCGCAGGACACGCCACGCTTCGAGTCGATGCTCGGTGACGGCAGCCAGTGGGGGATGAACATCCAGTACGCGGTGCAACCGTCGCCCGACGGGCTCGCGCAGGCGTTCATCATCGGCAAGTCGTTCATCGGCAACGACCCGTCGGCACTGATCCTCGGCGACAACATCTTCTACGGGCACGATCTCGCGAAGCAGCTCGAGCGGGCCGACGAGAACACGAACGGCGCAACGGTGTTCGCGTATCACGTCCAGGATCCCGAGCGTTACGGTGTCGTCGAATTCGACCGGGATTTCCGCGCGTTGTCGATCGAGGAAAAGCCGACCAAGCCGCGCTCGAACTACGCGGTCACGGGCCTGTACTTCTACGACAATCGCGTGTGCGACATTGCGTCCGAGATCAAGCCATCGCCGCGCGGCGAGCTCGAGATCACCGACGTGAATTCGCGCTATCTCGCCGACGGCGCACTCGACGTCGAGATCATGGGGCGCGGCTATGCGTGGCTCGACACCGGCACGCACGACTCACTGATCGACGCGGCGATGTTCATCGCGACGCTGCAGAAGCGCCAGGGCCTCGTCGTCGCCTGCCCGGAAGAGATCGCCTATCGCAAGAAGTGGATCGACGCGGATCAATTGCGCAAGCTTGCCCTGCCGCTAGCAAAGAACAGCTATGGGCGCTATCTCGAACACATTCTTTCGGATCAGATCGCATGGCAATCCAAGTAACCGCCACGGCACTCCCGGAAGTCAAGATCATCGAGCCGAAGGTATTCGGCGACGCGCGTGGGTATTTCTACGAGAGCTTTAACGCGCGGGAGTTCGCGGAGCACGTGGCCGCCGGTGTGGAATTCGTCCAGGACAATCATTCGCGTTCGGCGAAAGGGGTCCTGCGCGGTTTGCATTACCAGATTCAGCACGCGCAGGGGAAGCTGGTTCGCGTGACCCACGGCGAGGTATTCGACGTTGCGGTCGATATCCGCAGAAGCTCGCGGACATTCGGCAAGTGGGTGGGTGTGCATTTGAGCGCTGAGAACAAGCGGCAGATGTGGGTTCCACCCGGATTCGCGCACGGCTTCGCCGTCTTGTCGGAGACGGCGGAGTTCCTTTACAAGACGACGGACTATTGGTTCCCTGAACACGAACGGTGCCTGCTCTGGAACGACGTACAGATCGGCGTCGCGTGGCCGCTGGACGGCGAGCCGGTGTTGGCGTCCAAGGATGCAAACGGGAAGCGGCTGTCAGATGCCGAGGTATTTGCATGAAGATTCTGCTGACCGGCAAGCATGGCCAACTGGGCTGGGAATTGCAGCGCTCGCTTCAACCGCTTGGTGAGGTATGTGCACTTGATCGCGCCGCGCTTGATCTGACCCGCCCGGAGACGATCGCTGCCGTGGTCGGATCGGTCCGTCCCGACGTGATCGTGAATGCCGCGGCATACACGGCGGTTGACCGTGCGGAAACGGAGGAGGCGCTCGCAACGACGGTCAACGGCGTAGCAGTGGGCGAGCTCGCTGAAGCGGCGCGGAAGCAAGGCGCACAATTGGTCCACTATTCGACCGATTATGTGTTTGATGGCGACGCAACGCGGCCTTACCGCGAGGATCACGCGACGAATCCTCGAAGTGCGTACGGGCGTAGCAAGGCGGCGGGCGAGCGAGCGATTGCCCAAGTTGGTGGCGACTGGCTCGTCTTTCGAACGTCTTGGGTGTACGGTGCGCGCGGGCGCAACTTCATGCGCACCATCGCGAATGCTGCGCTCGAGCGCGACACGCTGCGCGTCGTCGCGGATCAGTACGGCACTCCCACGTCCGCACGCATGCTCGCGGATCTCACGGGATTTGCGCTACGAGACGCGACAGAGCGGCGACGCGAAGGGCGCTTCTCGCGCGGAATTTATCATGTAACGGCTGGCGGTTGCACGACGTGGCACACGTTCGCCGAATCGATCGTCGATGCCGTGCGCGAGATGCGTGGCGATGCCGTTCGCACCCGTGCGGTCGAACCAATCACGACCAACGAGTTTGGCGCGTCGGCGCCTCGACCACGCTATTCGGTTCTGGACTGCGCGTTGTTCGATTCGACCTTCGCGTTGAACCGATCGAATTGGCGGTCGGCGTTCGAGCTTGTCATTGCCGACTACTTCAGGTGAGCTGCGGACGAGCTCAGTTCCGCGAGCGGTGCTCCGTGGCAACCTCTCGATACAGCGCGACATAGCGCTCCGCCATACGGTTCGCGGTGAACAGTGTTTCGTACCGCACACGACCGCGGCGGCCCATTTCGCGCGCCCTTTCGGGGTTGTCGCGAATGAAGCGCATGGCGTTTCTGAGTGCGGGGGGATCCGAGGGAGGGATGACCAGCCCTGTCTCGTTATGCACGTTGATATAGCTAGTGCCGGTGCCGATTTCGGCGGAAATCATCGGCTTCGCGTACATTGCACCCTCCAGCAGCGAAACGCCGAACGCTTCCGAGCGTAGGTGCGACGGAAATACCAGGGCGCACGCCAAGTGGAGGAGCGCGACCTTGTCCTCGTCGGGCAGTGCGCCGAGAAAGCGCACGGTCGTGAGCCCAAGCCGTTCGGCTTGCCGTTTGAGTTCGGTCTCGACCGGGCCGGCGCCGACGATGACGACGGGGAAGTCCGTTCCCTGAAGCGCGTCCAGCAGAATGTGCAGTCCCTTGTAGTAGCGGATCATTCCGACGAATAGGAAGAACTGATCGCCGACTTCGGCGCGCCATTTTTCGATGAGCGCGGCCTTGGGGGCGGGATACGATGTCTCGTCGAGACCAATCGGAATGACGGTGGTCTTGCTGGCGTACGTTTGCAGGGTTTCACTCGTGGCCAGATAGTTCGGCGAGGTCGCGACGATTCGATCGACGCTCGACATGAACTTCTTCTGCAGCGGCTTGTACAGCTGGAGCAGGCCCTTCTGGCGAATGATGTCGGAATGGTACGTGACGATCGAGGGTTTTTTGACGCGTGTCACGAAGTGGACCATATCCATGAACGGCCACGGATAGTGGTAGTGGATGACATCGGCCTCGCGCGCCAGCGCCGCAAAGCGTCGCACGGCCTGCAGCGAGAATCCTGTCGACGCGATTTCGAAATCCAGCGGAGCGCGATACGCACGGTGATTGTCGACGATGTGCGCGCCCTCGTTGCCGCGGCGACTGAGCGACAGCACCTCCATATCGACTCCGCGCACGATGGCGCCACGTGCTATCTGATAGATGACCTGCTCGACACCGCCGTACGTGTCCGGAAAATACGTTCTATAGAATTGAAGGACTTTCAACTGATTGGCCCTACGGGTCATTGAAATTGCGATGCGCAGCACGCGTGCGCATCGCTCCGGCTCGGGTCGCCACTCAATTGCGCCGCCCGCGATTGCTGACGGGGAGCCATTGCGCCCCGAACCGAATGCCTTTGCGGGCGGCGAGCACATGCGCGTCGGGAGGGCGCGGCGCGGTTGGCACGCTTCGGTCCCTCGATCGAAATGGCGCGCCTTTCGGGGGGGCGATCACCCGCCCGGCAACGCGCTGCTCGTCACTTGCGCCCGTAACGATCCTCGAGCCTGACGATGTCGTCTTCACCGAGATATTCGCCGCTCTGCACCTCGATCATCACAAGGTCCACGACGCCGGGATTTTCCAGGCGATGCTTGTGGCCGGCCGGGATGTACGTAGACTGGTTAGCGACGAGAAAAATTTCCTCCTCGCCATTGACGACTTTGGCCGCCCCGTTGACCACCACCCAATGCTCGCTGCGGTGATGGTGCAACTGCAGGCTGAGGCTTGCGCCAGGCTTGACCACGATGCGCTTGATCTTGAAGCGCGCACCTTCCTCGAGCACCGTGTAAGTACCCCAGGGGCGATGCACTGTGCGATGCACCTTGTGGGCTTCGTGCCCCTCGGTCTTGAGTTTCGCGTAGATATGCTTGACGTCCTGGGCGCGAGACCGGTGTGCGACGAGCAAGGCGTCTGGCGTGTCGATGATGATGAGATTCTCGACTCCCACGGCGCCCGCGAGTCGATCCGGGCTCTGGATGTAGCAGTTGGTCGAATCGCGCAGCATCGCCTGGCCAACGACCCGGTTACCGGACTCATCGGCGGGCGTGAGATCGCCGAGCGCATCCCACGAGCCGATATCGCTCCAACCGATGTCGCACGACACGACCGCTACCGACGACGACCGCTCCATGACGGCGTAGTCGATCGAGTCCTCGCGTACCTTCTCGAACGTATCGGCATCCAGTTCAAGCTGGGAAAAGCCTTTGCCGGCGACGCTGCGGGATTCGGCCACGCATGCACGCACCGCTTGCAGGACTTCTGGGCAGGTCTTTTCCATTTCTTGCAGCATGGTGCCAGCGGAAAAGCAGAACATCCCCGAATTCCACAGAAACCGGCCCGTCGCGAGGTACTCTTCCGCTTTTTCCAGGGACGGCTTCTCGACAAAGCGCCGCACGACGTCGCCATCGGCCTCGATATAGCCGTAGCCGGTCTCCGGCCTGTCGGGCTGGATGCCAAACGTGACGAGTTTGCCTTGCGACGCAAGTGCCTTTGCCTTGGCCACGGCTTCGCCGAAGCTGGTTTGGTCGAGAATCAGATGGTCTGCGGGCAGCACCAGCAGAATCGCGTCACTGCCGTGGGCGTCGGCCACGCGCAATGATGCAGCTGCGATCGCGGCTGCCGTGTTGCGACCGAACGGTTCCAGGATGTACGACGTTGCCGTCTTCGCTGCGTTGACTTCGCGGAACTCGTCTTCCGTCTTGAACAGAAGCTCGCGATTGGTCACCGTCAGGACTTCGCGGACGTCGGGCAGCTCTGCTCCGCGCAGGAAGGCTTTCTGGAGCAAGCTTTGCCCGTCCGTGAGCCGCATGAACGGCTTCGGATGGAGTTCCCGGGAAACGGGCCACAGACGAGAGCCTGCGCCACCACACAAGATCGTTGGAATCAAATACACGATGTCCCTTATTCGACGAGAGTATCGTCCTGTAAGTTTAGTCGCTGCAAGTACAGCGAAGTATTGTCCGCGTTGACGTGGACCTCACGGCGCACCGGGCTGTTGATGCGACTACAAGACGCCAAAGTATACTTTGCTTTCGCATGAGCCCCGAGCGGGAGACATGCGGCGTGGGCCCGCGATCCGACGCAGTGCGGCGGGCCGAGGGCGACCGTGACGCGCAGACAGACAAGGGCATCTTGTCGCAGCTTATTCGGTCACGTGTCAATCGCGCTTACATCTGATTACGGCGCAGCGGCCCTGTTAACCGAAGTAGGCCTTGGTGTAGTGATGCACTGTTTCGTCTTCGAGCAGCTCGGCCGGAGTCGCCCACCGGTAATCGGTGTGCTGGTCCGGAGGCAGGGTGCTCAGGTCGATCGGCGTCGGCGGCATCTCGTAAGCCAGCACGACATAATGGGTCGACAGGCCTGTCACGCCCGCGAAATTGCTGTCGTAGAAGTGCTCATGCACACCTTGCAGCGTGGCGTCGGCCAGTTCCAGGTTGCGCAACCCCAGTTCCATATCGCACAGGCGGCGGTATGCGTCATTCATTCGCTCATTCTTGCGAATCCGCCCCCCGGGTGCGAACCAATAGCCCTTGGCTGGCTGATTGGTTCGGCGGCCCAGCAGAAAACGCCCCTGGCCGTCGGGCACGATAAGGTCGATGGATATCAGCGGACTATTGCCTATGACCTGGAGGAAGGATGCGTTGTCAAGCATTGTGGTCGTCAGAGTGTTGGTGTGTGGGGCGATGGTGCTATGACTGCTTGCCAATCTGCGGTTGGCTCGCGTGCAGAGTGTCCTTGCGCAGTTGTCCGGTTTGCGAACGCGAAGCGGCGCTCCCGAATGGGGGCGGATGACAGGCGGTCCGGTCGATCGGCACGCGCATTTTACCGTGCGAGCGATGCAAGTGGCCGGCTTGACGCCGGACGCCAAGATTGACGCACGATTTCAGGGGCATGCGATCGCGGTAAGTGGCCTGTTGTATGCATTGCGACGTGCGTGCGTGGCCATGTTGTCGCGACGCACCAGACCGCGGATGCGCCGCCATTCACAATTGCTTGCGATTACGCGCCGGGATGGCTGTAAGATTTCGATATAATCTTGGGTTTGGCTTGGGGGGTCCCGGGCCATCTTGACGTTTCTTACAAATACCGTATCGCGATGAATGAGTTCACGACCAAGCGGCCAGCTCCTTCTGCGCGCTGTACGATTGCCATTCCAACGTTCAATCATGGAGCGTTTCTGGAGCGGGCTCTCGTTTCGGTGTTCTCCCAAGATGTACCCGTCGAAGTGATCGTCCTGGATGCCGGGTCGACTGACAACACGCGCGAAATACTCGAGCGCTGGGACGACAAACTGGCCTACTGGAGGAGTCATCCCGACGGTGGGCAGGCGCAGGCGATCAACGAAGGGATTGCACGCGGGACTGCGCCGTACGTTGCATGGCTGAATTCGGACGACGCGTACATGCCGAACGGACTCGAACGGCTCGTCGCCGCGCTCGATGCGCAACCGGCGGTGCCCGCCGTGTACGGCCGTTCGATGGTCATCGATGCGAACGACCGTCCCCTCAGGCCTTACAGTACTGAAGCGTGGAATCGGTCGCGCTTTGCCCGGCGTTGCTTCATTTCGCAGCCCGCAACGATCATGCGACGCGAAGCATGGGAGGCTGTCGGGGGGCTGGACGGCGCATTGGGGTATGCACTTGATTACGACCTGTGGTGGCGTCTTGCAGAGTATGGCGGCTCGTTGGGGTACCTCGACGAAATTGTCGCTGCGACGCGCGCGCACATGGTGACCAAGACGATTCGCAATCCTGTTCAACACTACCGCGAGGCAATGCGGACGGTCAGGATCCATTACGGGCATGTTCCGCTTGTCTGGTATGCCAAGATGCCGGTGTCGGTAGGGGTGCGGTTGCTCATGAGCCCGTTCGCGCGCTAACCGGGACGCGGTTCGACCGCCCGGGCGGCTATGTTGGGAAGATATGTATCCAAAATTTTCGATTATTGTGCCGACGTTCAACGCGGCCGCCTCGCTGGATCAGGCTCTTCTGTCGGTGCGCAGTCAGCAATATCCTGCCGCTGAAGTGATTCTGGTCGACGGCGGCTCGACGGACGATACGCTGGCGATCGCGGCACGTTACGAGGATCTCATCGGCCAGTTGCGCTCCGAGCGGGACAACGGGATATACGACGCGATCAACAAAGGGGTTGCCCTTGCAACCGGCGATCTGATCATCGTGCTCGGTTCGGACGATCAGCTGGCCGACGGTATTTTGAGCACGGTGGCTCATGCGTGGACGGCGCAGCCGTCCGACATCGTGGCGGGCCAGGCTCTGATGTTTGCGGCGGACGGGACTTCGCAACTGCGTGCCGACGAGGACTACAATGCTGGCGCGCTCGTCAGCGGCGTGCCTTTCTGTCACAACGCGATGTTCGCGACGCCGGAGGCGTATCGCCGGGTAGGACCCTATGACACGTCCTATCGCATGTGCGCGGATGCGAAGTGGGTTCATGGCGCGATTCGGGCTGGTTGCACCTGCCTGCGGCTTGATCGCGTCGCCGTTCATTTTTCTCTCGCTGGCCAGTCCACTGTCCAGGGTGAGTTGACGCTGGCCGAAACGTATCGCTCGATTGTCGAGAATTTTCCATTTCTCGGAACCGAGGATGCGGAGCACGTATTTCGGACCATCCGCGGTTGGTCCAGCGGCGAGCGACTCGAGGATATCCTGCGGTTGCACATGTCGGAATCGCGGTTTCAAAATGCGGTTGCGCTGGCATTGCTGACGCGCGTGCGGATCGTGGCGTCCTCCGCGCACGCAAATCGTCAGAACGTTGCCCTGACGCCGGCTTCATTGGCGCAGCGTATCAGGCGTAAGCTTGGCCGTATTAACACCTATATTCGCAACCAAGGAACATGAAGCTCTCCTTCATCATCCCTGCTTACAACGTTGAGCGATACCTCGAGCGCTGCCTGTTGTCGATTCTGGAGCAGCCGTTTCACGACTACGAGATCATTGTCATCAACGACGGCTCGACAGATCGAACGGAAGAAATCGCGCGGCACTATGCATTGCGGGATCCCCGGATTCGTATCATCAATCAGCCGAATAGCGGGCAAGGAGCCGCGCGCCTGAACGGGATCGATCAGGCGCAGGGCGAATATGTCTGGTGCGTCGACAGCGACGACTGTCTGG
This sequence comes from Burkholderia cepacia, assembly GCF_001039005.1. Taxonomy (GTDB): domain Bacteria; phylum Pseudomonadota; class Gammaproteobacteria; order Burkholderiales; family Burkholderiaceae; genus Burkholderia; species Burkholderia theae. The sequence goes on along the minus strand of NZ_LDWR01000079.1, from coordinate 54,049 downwards.
TCGATAACGTCCTGCTGCGCATGACCCGCATTCTCGAGCAGTTCGCGCCGGAAGTCCTCGTCGCGAACTTCGAGTATTTCTGGGATGGTGGGGCCGTCCAGCCGGCGAGCGTCGTGCCGCCGCGCTTGGTCGGGAAGGTGATTGAGCCGGCGGCTGATCCGGCCGACTTCGCTGTCGTGTCGTGCTGGACTGCGCCGCCGTGGCGACTGATCGCGCGGCGGCAGTTGCTGATCGACAAAGGTATCCGCTTCGCAACAGGCGTCTTTTACGAAGACCACCCATTCGCGATCAAGCTCATGCTGAATGCCAAGCGTGTGTACGTCGATGGCGGGATCACGTACCGCTATTACCAGCGCGAAGGTTCGACGACCAAGCTGAACGATCGCAAGGCGTTCGATTTCATTCCGGTGCGCGACGAATGCCTGAAGCTGTTTGCCGAGCACGGAGCGCGCGAGAATTTCGCGGGTATCCTGGTCGGCTATATCGCGCCGTTCAATTTCTATGAGGCACACGTCGCAGACGAGTTCAAGGGCGAGTTCCTCACGAGGTTGGCGGCAAAGCTGAGCGACGACGACGTCGAGTTCGTTCGCCTTCATGGCGACTGGTCGGCTCAGGCGTTCCTGAAGATGGTGCGCTCCCAGGATCCGAAGCTGATGCGTCGGTTGCGGATGGCGCGGCGCTTGCGCGCGTTCGCGAGCCGCGAGGGCTATCGGCGCATCGTCGCGCATGGCCGTGCAGCGGCGCGGCGGGTTGTCGGCAAGGCCATTGCCCGCGGACGCCAGGCGGTCAGTCGGCAGATTCATCACGCAGGCTTTGATTACGGCGGCGTGCGCTTCGTCGAACTTGGTCAAGGCGCGCGACTGGAGCATGCGATCGTCGACGTTCGTGTCAAGCCGGAGCACAGGAAGTACTTGCGGGTGGGTGACGGCAGCCATGTCGGCGGGTATTACGTTTTCGAGCGCGGCCTCGGCACGATCACCATTGGTGACAAGAGTTCGATAGGGAGCGGCTGCAAGATAATCTGCTCCCAGGAGGAAGGGATCGTCATCGGGAACAACGTTCTGATTTCGTGGGATTGCACGCTGATCGACAGCGATTCCCACTCGCTGGATCCGGCGGTCCGATGGAACGATGCATATGACTGGAAATGCTCGGCTGATATCGGTCAGACGGGCGCCTACAAGGATTGGTCGCAGGTCGTGTCGAAGCCCATCGTTATCGAGGATGGCGCATGGATCGGCTTTGAGTCGGTCATCATGAAAGGTGTGCGCATCGGGCGCGGCGCGGTTGTTGCCGCGCGCTCGGTCGTGACGAAGGACGTTGCGCCGTTTTCCGTCTATGGCGGCAATCCGGCGCGCTTCATCAAGCTGGTGCCGCGCGAGTCGTGGTCCTGGGAGGATATCGTCGGCGCGTCGCAAGGCGATCCGCAGTTTCGAGACATCCTGGACAGCTCATACCTGAGCGCGGATTCCGGTATGTCGCTGCGGCGCTTTCGCGAAAGCGGCGAGTTCGTCGGCACGCTGGAACTGATTCGCGCCAAGTGCCCTCACGCGCGAACGATGATCGACGTCGGTGGCGGCAATGGCGTGATGGCGGTTGCCTTTGCCCTGGAGGGCTATCACGTCAAGCTGGTCGAGAAGTCGGGCGATAGGATCGTCGGCACGCTCGCAGCGGAAACCTTGCTCAACTTCGTCGCCATGAACGTCGACCCGACCATCAGGGAGCGGGTGCGCATAGTCAGCAGCGACATGGAGTCGCTGGATGTCGACGAACAGTTCGACGTCGTCTATTGCCGGCAAGCGCTTCATCATTTTCGAGATCCGGTTACTTCGCTCAAGAAAATCAAGGAACTGCTTGCCGCGAACGGCGTCGCGTTGCTGATTCGCGAGCACGTGATTTTCGACGAGGACGATCGAGCGCGGTTTCTGGACGGGCATGCGTTCCATCACTATTACGGCGGTGAAAACGCGTACACGGTCGAGCAGTATCTCGATTTCGTGAGGGCGGCGGGCTTGCGGTTACACCGAACCCTGGGCTTCGCGGACAGCGTCATCAATTATTTCCCGCATTCGGAGCAGGAACTGGCGAATCTGTCGGAGCTGGACGTCGCGGGTCGCCCGTATTCGTTTGTGCTCGATCGGGAAGAGGCGGTCCAATGAGGGTTCTCGTCATCGGCTCCGGCGGGTTCATCGGAAGCCACGTCGCGGATACGCTCGAAGCCACCTGCGACGTGGTGCGCGCGGACATCTTTCCAAGCGATGCGAAAGATTTTGTCTGCTACGACAAAGACAATCCGGACTACGCACATCTGTTGCGGTCGATCGCTCCGGACGTCTGCATCAACTGCTCCGGTGCCGCCAGCGTGCCTGCGTCGCTGAGCGATCCGCAGCACGATTACCTGCTGAACGCGCGTCGTGTGATTGAAATGCTCGAGGCGATTCGTGTGAATAGTCCTGGGACGCGCTTCGTTCATCTGTCGAGCGCTGCCGTTTACGGTAATCCGGCTGTGATGCCGGTGACCGAGGCGGCGCCAGCGGCGCCGGTGTCGCCATATGGCTGGCACAAGTATTACGCCGAACTGGCTTGCCGCGAGTATTTCGAGCAGTTCGGCGTTCGGTCCGTTTCGTTGCGGATTTTTTCGGCATATGGCCCGGGCCTCAGGAAGCAACTCTTCTGGGACGTGTACGGCCGCGCGCGCGGGCAAGAGGCGCTGGAACTGTTCGGCACGGGCGGAGAGACACGCGACTTTATTTTCATCGACGATCTCGTGTCGTGCATCGCGCTGATTCTGCAGAGCGACGTGTTCGACGGCCGGGCTGTCAATGTCGCGAGCGGCGTGTCGGTGCCGATCGAGCAGGCGGTCACAACGTTGCTGGCGCATCTCGATTGGCATCCGAAGCTCGCATTTTCAGGCTCGGCTCGCCAGGGCGATCCCATGCAGTGGCAGGCAGACATTTCAAGTTTGACGAAGCTCGGATTCGAGCCGAAGTACGACATCGTCAGTGGTCTTCGTAAGGTGGCAGTGTGGCTAAAAGAGCAAAACTAGGCATCCCGTTTAATTACGACGATTCCTGGATTGGTGGTACCTACTATATTAAGAATCTGGTGTCCGCGCTGAACATGCTTCAGGATGCGGAAAAGCCGGAAATCTACATGCTGAGCAACGGCCAGGAATCGTTCGATTTCATCCGCCACCATACCGGCTATCCGTATCTGCAATGGGTGCGTCCGGCCACGCTTGCCGGTGTCGATGGCGGAATCTTCCGACGGCTGAAACTGAAGAGCAAGTTGCTTCCTTCGTTCCTCAAGAAGGAGCTTCGATTCGACATGATCTTTCCGTTTCCGATCAGCACGGACTGGAAGCAGACGGTGTGCTGGATTCCCGATTTTCAGGACAAGCGCTTGCCTGAGTTTTTCTCTGCGGACGAGCTTCGGCAACGTACGGAACAGCATCGCTACTATTTCGAGAATTTCAACCATATCGTCTTCAGCAGCGAGGCGGCGCGAGCGGACTTCGAGGAGTTTTATCCCGAAGCCCGGGTGAACAAGCATGTCGTTCATTTCGCGGTCTTTCACGAGCGGCAGTCGCAGCGACCGGCTGAGCAGGTCGTCGCCGAGCTTGGCCTGCCGACGCGGTTCTTCTACTGCCCGAATCAATTCTGGATTCACAAGAACCACGCGGTCGTGATCGAGGCCGTCAACCTCCTCAAGCAGGAGGGCATCCCGGTCACTGTCGCGTTCTCCGGCAAGGAGCATGACCACCGTGCGCCGGATCACGCGGAGTCGTTGAAGCGCCGGGTGGCGGAACTCGGACTCCAGGACAATGTTCGTTTCCTCGGCTTCCTGGCCCGCGAGGATCAGATTGCACTCTTCGGGCGCGCGATCTGCATCGTGCAGCCGTCATTGTTCGAAGGATGGTCGACGGTCGTCGAGGACGCGAAATCGTACTCGCAGTACGTGATCGCCTCGGATCTGGCGACGAACCGTGAACAGATCGGCACTAACGCGGAATTTTTCGATGCGCGTGACGCGCGGCAGCTTGCGAATTGCATGAAGCGATACATCGAAGCGGATCCGGTCAAGGTGCCCGTCGATTATCGTAGTTGCCAACTAGCATTTGCTCGCGACTTCATGCAGGTGCTTCATCAGGTCAGACGTGGCGCGTAAGCCTGACGTCGCTCTGCAACAAGGATCCTAAATGGAACAGTCACATCGACGCCATATGACAGGGTGGGTTCAGCACTCGAGCCTGATCTGGCAACTGGCGAAGCGCGAGATGGCGCAGCGTTACAAAAGCTCGGCGTTGGGCGGCTTTTGGGTGGTTGCGCAACCGCTGATTCAGTTGCTGTTGTATGCATTCGTCTTTCAGGTCGTGCTGCGTTCGCGCTGGGGCGTCACCGTGCCTAACACCGGACGGGAGGTGCCGTTCGGGTTGATCCTGTTTGTCGGCATTCTCATTCATGCATTGTTGGCGGAGATACTGACGCGAGGTCCGGCGCTCGTCGTCAGCAATGTCTCGTTCGTCAAGCGCGTGATTTTTCCGCTCGAGATCCTTCCAGTCGTGACGATGGTGACGGCGATCATTAACGTGATGTTCGGATTCCTTATTCTTTTTGGGGGCTTCCTCTTGGTGCACGGCACGTTGACGCCGATGGCGTTCATGATCGTGGTTCCCCTGTTCTTTCTGGTCGTTCTTGGTCTCGGGCTCGGCTGGCTGCTGTCCGCCTTCGGCGTGTATTTTCGTGACCTGAGCCAGCTCACGACCCATCTGTCGACTATCCTGATGTTCACGGCCCCCATTTGCTACCCGGCCACCATGGTTCCGGAACACTTCCGCTGGCTTCTTCAAATCAATCCGCTGACGTTGCCGGTCGAGTCGGTGCGTGGGATGTTGTTTCAGGGGACACCACCCGATTGGTCGGCATTGCTGACGTATGGTGCGGGCGCGATCGTTTTCGCATGGTTTGGAAACTTCGTGTTCCGCAAGCTGCGGGGAGGTTTCGCAGATGTCCTCTGATTTCTCGTTGAAGGTTGATGGCGTTTCGAAAACGTACGACGTCTTCAAGTCGCCCGCGCAGCGTATTGCACAGATGTTTGCGCCAAAGGCTCAGCTTGCGGAAAAATTCCTGGCCCTGAAGGAAGTTTCCTTTCAGATCAATCCCGGCGATTTCTTCGGGATTATCGGACAGAACGGCAGCGGCAAGTCGACGTTGCTACAGATCATCGCGGGCATTCTGCCGCCGACCACCGGGAAGATTCAGGTGAGCGGTCGGATCGCGGCGCTCCTCGAACTTGGGGCGGGATTCAACCCTGAGTTTACGGGGCGCGAAAACGCGCGGCTGAACGCGCAGATCCTGGGTATTTCGGGGGCGGAATTTAATCGCATCTTCCCGGAAATTGAGGCATTTGCCGATATTGGTCATTTCATCGACCAGCCCGTCAAGACTTATTCGAGCGGGATGTTCGTCCGACTGGCGTTTTCCGTTCAGGCGTGTATCGATCCGGACATCCTGATCGTCGACGAGGCATTGGCCGTCGGTGACATCTTCTTCCGATTGAAGTGCTACGAGCGTCTCGAGCGTCTGCGCAAGAAGGGCTGCACCATTATTCTTGTCACGCACAGCATGGATGACATCCTGCACTATTGCGACAAGGTGCTGCTGCTCAACTACGGCGATCCGGTCTATTTTGGCGACCCGGTCGAGGCCGTGAATCGTTATTACGCGCTCGGACATCTGAATGCGCACGACCGTGCGAACGATGTAACCGATCATCAGACGATCACGATCAGTGGCGAATCCGGCGACGACATGTCGGATGGCTCGTCGCGCGGTGATACGTTCGATTGGCCGGCGGGACCGTTTGCCAGCATGGACACGCGCGAACAGATCGGACCGGGAACGGTGCGCTGCCTTCGCATGGCGCTGATGGACCACCGGGACACCGCCAAGCAGGTGTTCAGGCAGGGGGAACTGATGCGTCTCTACTGCGAGTTCGAGGTGTCGGAAACACTCGAAACGCCTTGCGCCGGTTTCGTTATCCGGACCGAGAAAGGGGTGGTCGTCCATGGCAAGCACACTGCCCAGACCGATGGATTGGTGCCGGGCACCATTGCTGCGGGTTCGATCGTGCGGGCAGTGTTTGAAATCCCGTTGAACCTGGGGCCGGGCGAGTATGTCGTGGATCTCGGATTCTCAACCTGGCCGCGCGCGATCTACAGCCAGCGTGCTCGCATCACGATGGCGGAACTCGAGTCCAGTGCCACCCGGCATTGCGTCGTCGCGGCTGCACAAAGCTTTTCTGTTATTCCGCGCGGTCAGCTGGGGTATGACGCGCAGCCGTTCTACGGGCTCGCGGGGCTGGAGTCGTCGACGCGCGTGATGCTGGCGGAATGACCATGAGCTGGCGCCTGCGGAAATGGCTGACGGGAACTCGGCTGCGCAAGATTCTCGGCATACGTTTGGGCCTGTTTCATCAGTACGCAGCTCGCCCGATCGAAGTCGTTGCGGTCGAGGCCGGCAGTGACGACGATTTGCCGGCGATCACAATCGTGACGCCGTCCCTGAATCAGGGCGCCTACATCGGGGCTACCGTATCGAGCGTGCTGAGCCAAGGATACCCGGCCCTGCAATACATTATCCAGGACGGCGGCTCGACCGACGCTACACTGGATGTGTTGCGGGGGTTCCCTGCGGGTTCATTCGAGCTGCGTTGCGAAAAGGACGCCGGGCAAGCTGACGCGCTGAACCGTGGATTCACGCGCGCGAACGGGGCGATTTATGCATACCTGAACGCTGACGACATCATGCTGGAGGGTGCGCTGAAGACGGTCGGGCGGTTTTTTCGCGATCATCCCGAGGTGGATGTCGTATACGGCAATCGTCTCATCATCGACGAGGGTGGGTGCGAGGTCGGGCGTTGGATATTGCCCGGACATGCGGCGTCGGTGCTGCGTCATGTCGACTACGTTCCTCAAGAGACGCTTTTCTGGCGGGCCGCGCTCGTGGCGGCGCCAGCGGCTCAGTTCGACGCGAAATTGCAGTTTGCGATGGATTGGGCGTTGCTATTACGCTTCCTCGAGCAGGGGGCGCGGTTTGCGCACATTCCCCGCCTGCTGGGTGGATTTCGGGTCCATGCGGATCAGAAGACGCAAGCTCAGATGGCGAGCACCGGCCGCGCCGAAATGGCGAGGCTGCGTAACCGGTACGCGTCGGGCAGGTTCAATCGACTGGCGGGATTTTGTTCGCATGGCGTGTTCCTGGCGCGGCATTGGTGGATGGAGCGTCGCCATGCTGGTTCGGTTTGGGGGCGCGAATGTGCTGGCCGGAGCCATCCCAAGGCCTAATTGCCGTACACGAAGGATGAACGCGTGGTAGGGAGGGGCGTCGCGATGCGGAGGTTGCGTTGCGTGGTATCGAGGCCGGCACGACTGCTTACGGGTGTGAATTTGACGGCAGCGGCGTGATGCCGCCTGTGGTCGCGAAGCCATGGCAGTGCATGTCGCAATCCCACATCACCATTTTCCTATGAGAATTTTCAAACCTGCGCCGGCGACGGTATTTCACATCACGCACTGGAAGGCCGGCTCGCAATGGATTCTGAAGATCCTGCGGCAACTTCAGCCGGATCGCATCGTTCCGCCCAAGGTTGGGGAGAGGCAGTTCTTTATCGATCCGCTCATTGAGGGGAAGATATATCCGACCACGTACGTGACCAGGGAGCAGTTCCTGCTGAGAAAGCCGCCGTCGAACTCGCGGGCGCTGGTCGTCTTGCGGGATCTTCGCGACACGCTCGTATCGTCGTATTTCAGCGCGCGATACAGTCACGCCGTCATGTCGAATGAACTGGGGACCATCAGGAACGCGCTGAACGAGTTGAGCGAAGAGGATGGTCTGATCCTTCTCGCGGAGAAATGGCTTCCGGCCAGTGCCTTGATTCATGCGTCATGGCTCCGGTCGGACCAGAAGATCGTCTGGTACGAGGACCTGCTTGCGAATGACGTGGAGATTCTCGGAGATGCGTTGCGTCGCGACTGCAGAATCGATGTTCCTGCGAGCCTCGTGCGCCAGGGCATCGTCGACAACCGATTCGAGAACCTGAGCGCCGGGCGTGCGCGCGGCAGCGAGGCGATCTACGATCACGAAAGAAAGGGCATCGCGGGCGATTGGGAGAATCACTTCACGGCCAAGGTGTCCGTCAGGTTCGAAGAGCTTTATGGGCCGCTGCTGGACCGGGGCGGTGCGAAGAAGCGCACCGGGGTTTCCGTGCGAGCGAAGCCAGGAGCGACGGTCGGCGAGTCAGAGATCATTGCCGCGTATGACGAACTGATCGCGTTGTATCCGAACGCGCCTTCGTACGTCCTGTGGTTGGCGTGGGAGTATGCCGCCTATCGGAAGATCAGGGTATCGGGCCAGGTGCTAGACGTCGGGTGCGCGGACGGCCGGTTGGCAAATCTGATTCTGACAGGTGCGGCGGATATCAAGGGGCTGGCGCCCGACCCGGCCACCGCGGAGGTCGCAGCATTGTATGGCCCTTACAGTCAGGTTTGGGAGCACGGTCGCCTCGCCGAATTGCCCGCAGGCATCGAGTTCGATGTCATTTTCGTGCGCAGCGCATTGGTGCAGGCGCATGATCTCGACAGGACGTTGCAGGACCTGCGCGGCAGGCTCAAGAAGAACGGGCGTTTGATATGCAGCGTGCTGACCGAGAATTTCAGTCGGGACATCGGCATTTCGGCGGTGATGAATCTGTGCGGTTTACATGAGGAGGCAAAGGCGGCGGACGCCCGGTATCGGGGGGGCCACAACATCGTCAATGCCAAACCGCTGGGGCGCTGGCGAGAGTACTTCTCGTCGGCAGGGTTCGCGGTCGAACAGGAAATCTCCATCATTCCGGCGATGACGCTTCATTCGTTCGCTTTGCTGGACAGCCTATGGCACACCCCGAGAGGCGAGACAGGCAAGCTGGGCGATACGATGGCAGCGCGTATTTCCGCCATTCCTTCCTTCGCCGAGGGCTTCCGATCCATCGTACGCGGACTGGTCAAGCTGGACGAAGACAGCGGCGCTCATGCGGGGGCGGTGATGATGTTGTCACGTGTTTTGTGATTTCGCGGATGATCGCGGTGCCGCTGGACGTGACGGTGCGGGCAGCAGGATACGGTAGCATATCGGAATCGGCAGGGGCGGCCAGGACGTGGTCGCATGTCGGGTTTGCGCGCGGGACTACGACGGCCTCGTGATGCTTTGGTATGCTGGGAGGAGAGTCGAGGAGGCCTGTGGCTCGCAACAAGTCGAAGGCCTGAGGCGGGCAGGTTGAATCACGAGGCCGTACGAATGCGAATGTTGTTCGTACGGCAAAGTTATTGGATGTTTCACAAAATTTGTTTGGGTAGGTTGAAACGATGAAAAAGGCGCTGATCACCGGTATCACCGGTCAGGATGGTTCGTATCTTGCCGAATTCCTGTTGAGCAAGGGATACGAGGTACACGGCATCAAGCGACGTGCATCGCTGTTCAATACGGATCGGATCGATCATATTTACGAGGATCCGCACACGCAGCACCAGCGGCTCAAACTGCATTACGGCGACTTGACGGATACCTCGAACCTCATCCGGATACTCCAGGAAGTACAGCCGGACGAGGTATACAACCTCGGCGCGCAATCTCACGTTGCGGTGAGCTTCGAGGCGCCGGAGTACACGGCGGACGTCGATGCGATCGGTGCGCTGCGTCTCCTGGAAGGGATTCGCTTCCTGGGCCTGGAGAAGAAGACGCGCTTCTACCAGGCAAGCACGTCGGAGCTCTACGGTTTGGTTCAGGAGACGCCGCAGAAGGAGACGACGCCCTTCTACCCGCGCTCGCCGTATGCAGTGGCGAAGCTCTATGCATACTGGATTACGGTGAACTATCGCGAAGCGTACGGCCTTTATGCGTGCAACGGCGTGCTCTTCAATCACGAATCCGCTCGCCGCGGCGAAACTTTCGTCACGCGCAAGATTACCCGCGGCCTGGCGAACATCGTGCAAGGCCTGGAGTCCTGCCTGTTCATGGGCAATCTCGACGCGCTGCGCGACTGGGGCCATGCGCGCGACTACGTCGAGATGCAGTGGCTGATGCTGCAACAGGAGCAGCCTGAGGATTTCGTTATCGCAACCGGTGTTCAGTACAGCGTGCGGACATTCATCGACAAGGCGGCGGCCCAGCTCGGCATCGAACTCGCGTGGGAAGGCGAGGGTGTCAACGAACAGGGCCGAATCGTATCGGTGGTCGGCGACAAAGCGCCGGCAGTCAAGGCTGGCGACGTGCTGGTCAAGATCGATCCGCGCTACTTCCGCCCGGCAGAAGTGGAAACGCTGCTCGGTGATCCGACCAAGGCCAAGGAAAAGCTTGGCTGGGTGCCGCGCATCACGCTCGACGAAATGGTCGAGGAGATGGTTTCGCACGATCTGGACAAGGCGCGCCAGCATGCATTGCTCAAGCGCGAGGGCTTCAATGTTTCCGTTGGGCGTGAATGATGAAGAGTATCGACAAGGATGCGAAGATTTTCGTCGCCGGGCATCGCGGGATGGTCGGTTCTGCGTTAGTGCGTTGCCTTGAGGCGCGTGGATACGCCAACATCCTGACGCGTACCCGTAACCAGCTGGATCTTCTTGATCAGACGGCGGTGCGCGAGTTCATGCGCGAGGAGCGGCCCGACTACGTATTTGTCGCGGCGGCGAAGGTCGGCGGCATTTACGCGAACAACACGTATGGCGCGGACTTCATCTATGAGAACCTCGTCGTCGAGACGAACATCATCGACAGTGCGCATCGCGCGGGTGTCGATCGGCTCTGCTTCCTGGGTTCCAGTTGCATCTATCCGCGTGAGTGTCCGCAGCCGATCCGGGAGGAATACCTTCTGACCGGTCCACTCGAACCGACGAACGAACCGTATGCGATCGCGAAGATCGCCGGCGTGAAGATGTGCGAAAGCTACAATCGTCAGCACGGGCGCCACTACGTGTCAGTCATGCCGACGAACCTGTACGGCCCGAACGATAACTACGACCTGAACAACAGCCATGTTCTGCCTGCACTGATCCGCAAGGCGCACGAGGCGAAAGCACGAGGCGATAACGAGTACGTGGTGTGGGGGTCGGGCAGGCCGATGCGCGAGTTCCTCTACGTGGACGATCTCGCGGCCGCATGCGTGTTCCTGATGGAGCAGGGAATTGCCGAGGGTTTGTATAACGTCGGAACGGGCGAGGACGTGACGATTCGCGAGCTCGCGGCAACGGTGATGAGCGTTGTCGGATTTGACGGTCGCATCGTCTTCGACGCAAGCAAACCGGACGGCACGCCGCGCAAGCTGCTCAATGTTGATCGTATGCGCGCGCTTGGCTGGCAGGCGCAAACGTCGCTGCGCGACGGGATTGCGGCGGCCTATACGGATTTCCTGAGCCGGTCGGCTGCTTGATATGACGAACCGCGGTCGCGCATGGAGCAGTCGGGAACGCATCGACCGATCCAGGACATGCGGCGGCGCTTGCTTCGCCGCTTGTTTCGCACCCCCGTGGCGTCCGGGCATGTTGGCCCGCCGCTGTGCGGTTTGCGGCTCGTCGGGCGACGCCGATGCATTCGGGTGTCTCGCCGTTTCCCGTTGACGACATGTCTCGAGTGATTCTAGTGACGGGAGCCAATGGCTTCGTCGGTCGGGCGGTGTCTCGGGCATTGCTTCTGCGTGGCGAACAGACCGTCGGGTTGGTTCGTCATGCGCAAGGTCCGTCCGGTATCGGGCGCGAGTGGATCCACGATCGGCCCGATTTTGTGGACATCGATCGGGCCTGGCCGCCAGGGCCAGGGTTGCAGTGCGACGCGGTAATTCATCTGGCCGCACGCGTGCACGTGATGCGCGATCATGCCGCCGAGCCACTCGACGCGTACCGTGCGACGAACGTGCAGGGTGCGCTTCGCGTTGCCCGGGCGGCGCGCGCAGCAGGTGCCGCGCGATTCGTATATGTGAGCAGTATCAAGGCCGTTGCGGAGAGCAGCTCGGGGCGGCCGCCGCTCTCCGAGCACGATGCCCCGCTCCCGCTGGATCCGTACGGAATTTCGAAGCTTGAAGCCGAGCGCGCGCTCGCCGACTATGGTCGCGAATCGGGCATGGAGGTCGTGGTCGTTCGGCCTCCGCTCGTCTACGGGCCGGGCGTACGGGCCAATTTTCTGAGCCTGATGGGTGCGCTGTCCAAGGGGATGCCGTTGCCGCTGGGGGCAGTGTCTGCGCGTCGTAGCATGATCTTCGTCGACAATCTCGCCGATGTCCTGGTGCAGTGCGCGCTCGATCCACGTGCAGCAGGTCAGACATTTCACGTTGCCGACGCGCGCGATTTGTCGGTGGCGGAACTTGTGGTGAAGCTGGCGGCGTGTCTGAATGCCCCCGCGCGCGTCATTCCTGTCCCGGTTTCCTGGTTACGATTGGCCGGCCGCCTGACGGGGCGCACGGCACAAGTCGAGCGTTTGGTCTGCGAGCTGCGGCTGGATTCCCGTCACGTGCGGGATGTGCTCGGCTGGTACCCGCCGTGCGATATCGAAGACGGTCTGAGCCAGACCGCGGCGTGGTATCGTTCGCGGGATCTTTGACAATAGGCAACATGCATCTCGCGATTACCACGTGGTTTGCGGCACTCGCGGTGGCAGTGGCCGCCGCAGCCGCGTCGACGATGATCCTCCGGGCGTTGCTCGCCACCGGGCTGGCGTGGCGGCTCGCGACGGATATTCCGAACGACCGTTCGCTGCATACACGTCCGACCCCGCGTGTCGGCGGCTGGGGCATTGTGCCGGTGAGCGTCGTCTTGCTGCTGTGGCTCGCGCCGCAGATGTGGTTGATCGCTGCTGCTGCTACGAGCCTGGCGGCCGTGTCGCAGATCGATGACCGGCGCGGGCTGCCCGCGCGTGTGCGGTTCGCCACGCATCTGATTGCGGTCGTTGCGCTGATCGTCGCCTATCCGGCCGCCGCCCCGTGGTGGTTCCTCGCGGGCGCGGGTTTCATGATGGTTTGGCTGATCAATCTGTACAACTTCATGGACGGTGCGGACGGCCTTGCCGGCGGAATGGCGGTGCTTGGATTCGGCGCGTATGCTGCCGCGGCGCTCGGCGGTTCGCACTTGGCACCGGAACTCGCCGCGGGCAGCGTGGCGATCGCGGGCGCCGCGTTCGGCTTTCTGCTGTTGAATTTTCATCCGGCCCGGCTGTTTCTAGGCGATGCGGGCTCGATTCCGCTCGGCTTCCTTGCCGGCGCGCTCGGTTATTGGGGCTGGCGCGAAGCGATCTGGGGCGTGTGGTTTCCCGCCACGGTATTCGCCCCCTTTATTGCTGACGCATCTGTAACACTATCGAGACGTTTGTTACGGGGAGAAAAATTTTGGCAAGCGCACCGGGAGCATTATTATCAGAGAATGGTTCGCCTTGGCATCGGTCATAGGCGTACCGCCGTTTACTGGTACCTCATCATGCTCGCAGGCATAATTGTTGCGTTGTGGGCTGTGGGGCGTCCCACACTGCAGCAGTGGTTGTCATGTGTTGCATGGTATGGCGTTCTCATGTGTATCGGGTTCACAATCGACATCCGCTGGCGCCGGGTTCAGACGGCCTCCAATAACAATTCTTGAGGTCTGCCACCGATGTTGCGATCCAAAGCATCATGGCTTTCGCTGAGCGCTTTCCTGTTTGACCTGACGGCGGTTTCCGCCGCATGGTTGTTCGCTTATCTCATTCGTTTCAACGGTAGCGTACCGTCCGATTTCATGGGTGGAGCGCTGAAAGCGCTCGTCTGGGTCCTTCCCGTGTACGCGCTGATGTTCCACGTATTCGGCCTGTATCGCGGGCTGTGGGTGTTCGCGAGCCTGCCCGATCTGATGCGCATCGCGAAGGCGGTTGGCGGCGGCGGCGTGATCGTGATGATCGGCGCGGTGATGTTCCAGCCGGTGCCGATCATTCCGCGCTCGGTGCTGCTCGTGTCGCCGTTGATGCTGTTCCTGGCGATGGGCGGCGCACGCGCGCTGTATCGCGCGACGAAGGAGTATTACCTGTACGGCGGGCTGGTCGGGAAGGGCAAGCCGGTGCTGGTGCTCGGCGCGGGCACGGCCGGCGCGAGTCTCGCGCGCGAACTGTCGCGCTCCGGCGAATGGCGCCTCGTCGGCCTGCTCGATGACGACGTCACCAAGACGGGCCGCGAGGTCTACGGCTACAAGGTGCTGGGCTCGTTCAACGATCTGAAGCACTGGACCGACGCGATGAAGGTCGAATACGCGATCATCGCGATTCCGTCGGCGTCGGTCGAGACCCAGCGTCGCGTCGCGACATTGTGCGTGCGGGCCGGCATAAAGGCGATGGTGCTGCCTTCGCTGACCGCGCTGATGCCGGGGCAGGGCTTCCTGTCGCAGGTGCGGAACATCGATCTCGAGGATCTGCTGGGCCGCGACGCCGTGACGATCGACACGCCGCACGTCGAGGCGCTGCTGCGCGGCCGCGTCGTGATGGTGACGGGGGCGGGCGGCTCGATCGGCTCCGAGCTGTGCCGGCAGATCCTGCGCTTCGAGCCGGCGCAGCTCGTCGCGTTCGACCTGTCCGAATACGCGATGTACCAGCTGACCGAGGAACTGCGCGAGCGCTTCCCCGACTTGCCGGTCCTGCCGATCATCGGCGACGCGAAGGATTCGCTGCTGCTCGATCAGGTGATGTCGCGCCATGCGCCGCACATCGTGTTCCATGCGGCCGCCTACAAGCACGTGCCGTTGATGGAGGAGCACAACGCATGGCAGGCGCTGCGCAACAACGTCCTCGGCACGTATCGCGTGGCCCGCGCGGCGATCCGCCACGACGTGCGTCACTTCGTACTGATCTCGACCGACAAGGCCGTCAATCCAACCAACGTGATGGGCGCGAGCAAGCGCCTCGCCGAAATGGCCTGTCAGGCGTTGCAGCAGACGAGCGGGCGCACGCAGTTCGAGACCGTGCGCTTCGGCAATGTGCTCGGCAGTGCAGGCAGCGTGATCCCGAAGTTCCAGCAGCAGATCGCGAAGGGCGGCCCGGTGACGGTCACGCACCCGGAGATCACGCGTTTCTTCATGACGATCCCGGAAGCGTCGCAGCTCGTGCTGCAGGCGTCGAGCATGGGGCATGGCGGCGAGATCTTCATTCTCGACATGGGCGAACCGGTGAAGATCGTCGATCTCGCGTGCGACCTGATCCGCCTGTACGGCTTCTCGGAAGGCCAGATCCGCATCGAGTTCACCGGGCTGCGGCCGGGCGAGAAGCTCTACGAGGAGCTGCTGGCGGACGACGAGGCGACGACGCGCACGCCGCACCCGAAGCTGCGGATCGCGCGCGCACGGGAAGTGCCGGACAATTTCCTCGACGAGTTGCTGCCGTGGCTGATGCAGCATCGCGTGCTGCCCGACGACGAAGTGCGCCGCGACTTGCGGCGCTGGGTGCCGGAGTATCAGACGGCCGCGGTTCCGGCGCTGAAGAGCGTGCGGGTCGCGTCGAATCGCTGACGGCCCTGCGGCCGCTGCACGGCGGCCGAGCCGCCCAAAAGAAAAGCGCCCCGAGGGGCGCTTTTTTCATACCGGGCCGTGAACGGCTCAGTGGCTGCGCCGCTCCTTCCTCACCACCATCCACCTCGGCGCCCTGAACCGCACGATGCTGATATACAGCCACACATAGGTCAGCGCGAACAGCACGACGAACACGAACAGGTGCACCGTGTGCCGCCAGAACAGCGTCGCGGGGATCACCGCGACGAGGCACAGCAGCCACAGGTACGGCGACGTCAGCGAATTGCGGCGCGTCAGGTCGTGCGCGTGCTTCGTGCCGACGGCCCAGCGCATCAGCCGCTTGTACACGAGCATGTGCAGGTGCACGCCGTCCGGGATGCCGGGCGACATCCCGCGGATGAATTTCTTCCGGTAGATCGAGAAGCAGGTCTCGAAGATCGGGTACATGAACAGCAGCACCGGGTACCACGCGGATACCTCGCGATTGCGCATCACGAGCATGATCGCGAGTTCCGCGAGCATGAAACCGATGAAATACGCGCCGCCGTCGCCGAGAAAGATCAGTCCTGCCGGGAAATTCCACAGGAAGAAGCCGAGCACGGCGCCCATCATGATGATCGACGCGGACATGACGACCGGGTCGCGGACCTGGAACGCGACGTACGCGAGCGACGCGAACATCATGAAGCTGACCATCGACGCGAGCCCGTTGAAGCCGTCGATGATGTTGATCGCATTCGCGAGCGCCGCGACCGCGAGCACGGTGACGAACGCCGAAATGGCCACGTAGTGCAGCAGGAAATCGAGCGGCGGCACGCTGATGCGTGTGACGGAGATATCCATCAGCCAGAACGCGAGCGCGGCCGCGCCCATCGTGCAGAGCAGCCGCGCGCGCGGCGACACGCGCTTGGTCAGGTCCTCGACGAGGCCGGACAGGAACGCCGGCAGCCCGCACGCGGCAATGCCCAGAATGCTGCCGGCGATCGTCGGATAGCGCCGCGACAGGATCAGCGCGGCAATGACGACCCCCGCGAGGATCCCGATGCCCCCGACCCGCGGCACGGGCCGCACGTGGAATTTCTGCACGCCGGCCAGGTCGCTGTCGATCGAGAATTTCTCGTGAAGGTGCGCGTAGCGCACGATGAACAGCGTGACGAGCAGGGAGACGATGAAGCCGGACGCGAAGCTGAGCATGGGATCGCTCGAAAAATGGACAGCGGATTATACAAAACCGCGCGGGTTCCCCTGCTGCCATCGCCAGTGGTCGGCACACATTTCTTCAATACCGAGCGTCGCGCGCCAGCCGATGATGTCGGCCGCGGCCTGCGGGTTCGCGTAGCACTCGGCGATATCGCCCGGGCGGCGCGCGACGAGCTCGTACGGCACCGGGCGACCCGACGCCTTCTCGAACGCGCGCACGACTTCCAGCACGCTGTAGCCTTGCCCGGTGCCGAGGTTCACGATGAAGCTCGCGTCGCGCTTCGCCAGCGCGTCGAGCGCGGCGATGTGCCCCTTCGCGAGATCGACGACGTGGATGTAGTCGCGCACGCCCGTGCCGTCCGGCGTCGGATAGTCGGAGCCGAACACGCGCAGCTTTTCCAGCTTGCCGACCGCGACCTGCGCAACATACGGCATCAGGTTGTTCGGGATGCCGGCCGGATCCTCGCCGATCAGCCCGCTCGCATGCGCGCCGACCGGGTTGAAGTAGCGCAGCGTCGCGATCCGCCACGACGGGTCGGATACCTCGAGATCGCGCAGGATCTGCTCGGCGATCAGCTTCGACTGGCCGTACGGGTTCGTCGCGGACAGCGGGAACGATTCGTCGATCGGCGAGCGCTCGGGCACGCCGTACACGGTCGCGGACGAGCTGAACACGAACTGCCTGACTTTGCGCTCGCGCATGACCTTGAGCACGGCGAGCAGGCCGCCGATGTTGTTCTGGTAGTACTCGAGCGGCTTCGCGACCGATTCGCCGACGGCCTTGAGCGCCGCGAAATGGATCGTGCCGGTGATCGGGTGCGCGTCGAACACCTTCGCGAGCGCGGCCTCGTCGCACACGTCGACCTGGTGGAACGCGGGCGTCTTGCCCGTGATCTGCGTGATGCGCCGCACGGACTCGGACTTGCTGTTGACGAGGTTGTCGACGATCACGACGTCGTAGCCGTTGCCGAGCAGCTCGACGGCCGTATGCGAGCCGATATAGCCCGCTCCGCCGGTGACGAGGATGGTGCCTTTAGCGGTCATTGCTGATGCGCTCCTTCAGAGGGTGATACCGGTTAACGAATGGATGGTACGCCGGTAGCGTTCGACGACCTGCTGCTCGTCGAATTCCGCCGTGACCTTCTGCCGGCCGCGTGCGCCCATCGCGTCGCGTCCGGCCGTTCCGAGTTCGATCATGCGAAGCAGTTGCTCCGCGAGGCTCGCGCTGTCGCGCACGCGGCACAGGAGGCCCGTTTCGCCGTCGGCGACGACGTCGCGGCAGCCCGGCACGTCGGTCGCGACGATCGGGCGGCCCATCGCCGATGCTTCCATCAGCGTGCGCGGCACGCCTTCGCGGTACGACGGCAGCACGACGCAGTCGGCCGCCGCGATATGCGGGCGCACGTCGTGCGCCTCACCGAGATATTCGACGATGCCTTCGCCGACCCACGCGTCGACATCCGCGCGGCCGATCGCGCTCGGATTGTCGACGCCGAGCGGCCCGAGCAGCTGGAAGCGCGCGTTCGGGACGCGGGCACGCACGATGCGCGCGGCCTCCACGTATTCGCGCACACCTTTGTCCCACAGCAGCCGGCCGATCAGGATGAAGACGGGCGCGTCGCCGGCGGGCAGCGGCACGGGCGCGAACTGTTCGAGATCGACGCCTTCGCCGTGCAGCAGCCGTGCGCGGTCGGGATGCGCGAGCAACTGCTCGTCGGTGAAGGTCGCGAGATCGTCGCGGTTCAGGAACCAGACTTCACGCGGGAAGCGGAACGCGAACCGGTACAGGCGCTTCGCGACGCTTGCCGCGCGGCTTTTCTGGATGAATACGTAACCGAGCCCCGTCGTCACAGCGATCGACGGCACGCGCGCGAGCCACGCGGCGACCGAGCCGTAGATGTTCGGCTTGATCGTGTAATGGAACACGAGACCGGGCTTCAGCGCGCGATAGTGACGCACCAGTGCGACGAGCGTGCCGAGATCCTCGCGCGGGCTTGTGCCTTTCGAGGCGACCGCGAGCGCCACGTAGCGGCAGCCCATCTGCTCGAGCAGCGGCACCGTGCGGTCGTGCGGCGCGATCACGATGACCTCAGCGCCGCGCGCGACGAGCGCACGGATCAGCCCCTGGCGATACGTGTAGATCGCCCAGGCCGTGTTGCAGACGAGCGCGATGCGCAGCGGGGAGGTGGCGGACATGAAAAAATTGAAAAATAAAGCGTCGAAAATGCCGGATGTGCCGAATGGTCGTCAGGCGGACGGCCGCGCGGCGAACAGCGTCTGCTTGATCCGCTGCAGCGTGCGGTACGGCGTCACGAAATGCAGCAGGTTCTTGGCGAGACCGGCCCAGTCGTACGGGTTCAGCGCGTTGAAGTGGCTCAGCAGCAGCGTGAGCGTCGACACCAGCTGGCGCCGGCGCTTGGTCGCACTGATCCCGCCCTCGTTAAGCTCGTAATACAGGCCGAGTTCGGGCAGGTTCGCGCA
This sequence comes from Burkholderia cepacia, assembly GCF_001039005.1. Taxonomy (GTDB): domain Bacteria; phylum Pseudomonadota; class Gammaproteobacteria; order Burkholderiales; family Burkholderiaceae; genus Burkholderia; species Burkholderia theae. The sequence continues at coordinate 34,830 of NZ_LDWR01000079.1, read as the reverse complement.
ATCGTAGCGTTGCATTAACCGCAAAAAAAGATCGAGATCCTCGGCCGCGCGGTATTTCGCACGATAGTTGCCGACTTCGCGCACGGCGTCGATGCGCAGCATGACCGACGGATGCACGAGCGGCGAACGCAGGAAGCGCGTGCGGCGCAGCGTGCGCGGATCGGCGGGCGGTGTCAGCATGAAGCGCGGCTCGCCGGCGCGCGACACGACCTGCGTCCACATGCCGACGCAGGCCACGCGCGGGTGGGCGCCGAGATACGCGCGCTCCTTCGCGAGGCGCTGCGGCGCGGCGAGATCGCCGGCGTCGATGCGGGCCGCAAAACGGAAGCCGCGTGCCGCGAGCGCGTCGATGCCGGCCGCGAGCGCGCGCTCGATGCCGACGTTCTCCGGCATGCGCAGCACCTCGATCGCGAGGCCGGGCAGGTCGGGCGCGACGATCGGCGGCGTGCTGCCGTCGTCGACGATCAGCACCTGCACGGGCGCGTCCTCGCGAAACGACACGAGGGTCCGAACGACGTCGTCGTGCCCGTTGTAGGCCGGCATCAGCACGGCCACGTCGTCGAGCGGGGGCGGGCAATCAGGGGACGTCATGGTCGCAGCTTGAAACGGATGTAATAAAAATTGACGGCGGCGGCGGCCAGGTAGCCGGCCGCCAGCCCGACGAGCGCGCCGTACAGGCCGAGCCGCTGGATCGCGAACAGGTTGACGAGCGCGGCGATCGCGAGCGCGAGCAGCCATTTCGACAGCAACACGAATTTTGCTTGATATTTGAGAACGATAAGATTGCCTATCGCCTCGATGCCGGCCGGCACGGACAGCCAGACGGCCCAGCGGAAGATGTCGACCGAGGCTTCGTAGCCGCGGCCGAACACCTTGCCGACGATCAGCGGGGCGGCCGCGTCGAGCACGAGCGCGCCGGCCGTCATCAGGCAGGCCGTCATCGCGATCAGCCGGACGATGTTGCGGCGCAGCCGCGCGACGTCCTGCACGCGGTAGACGAATGCGGGCGCGATCGTCTGCGCGAGCATCAGCGCGAGCATGATCCAGTTCTCGTTGAGCTGCTGCGCGGCCGAATAGCGGCCGAGATCGGCGAACGACACATGGCGCTCGAGCATCAGGCGGTCGAGCTTCAGGAACAGGTACATGCAGATGAGGCCGAGCCAGAACACGGTGCCGGCCGTCGCAAAGTGCCTGAACAGCGGTTTGTCGAACGTCCAGCCGAACGCGCCGCCGTTACGATGCCGGTAGTACAGCAGCAGCGCGAAGCCGATTGCCGCGGCTTCGAGCGCCCACAGCCACGCGAAGCGCGCGGGGCCGGCGGCCGCGCGGACCAGCAGCCAGACGAGCAGCGCCTTCGCCAGCGCGGTGACCATGCTGGTGACGAGCTGCGGCTTGCTGTAGGTCATGCTCTGCAGCCACGCGTTGATCACGCCGACGAACGGCTCGCGGAACACCATCGTGACCGCCAGGCCCGCGAGCATCGCGCCGACCAGCGGATCGAAGGCGCCCGCGGCGATCGCGATCCAGGTCGCGGCGAGCGCGGCGACCGAAACGGCGATGCGCAGCGCGAACGCGCTGCCGAGCACCGCGCCGAGCTGGGCGGGCGGGCGCTGGACGATGGTCGGGACGAGGATTTCCGCGCCGCACACCCAGGTGAGCGGCGCCAGTACCAGGAGAAGCGTATTCGCATACTGCCATTTGCCGAACACATCCGGCCCGAAATAACGGGCCAGAAGACCGCTGATCGCGATCGCGACGCCGATCTGCGTGAGCCGTTCGAGCCCCAGCCAGACGAGGTTCGCGACGGCCTTCGCGACATCCGGGTTGCCGAAGCGCTTCAGCATGCGGAGCGACCGGGCACGCACAGGGCGGCCGGCAGGGCGCGCGGAGGCTGCGGGTTGGCGGCGGCGGGACGGCTAGGCATTAAAATGGGCGACATGCGCGTCATCAAAACCCGCGATTATAAGTGGGATCGGGGTCGCTCCAGCCGTTCCGCTCCGTGTCGTGCCGGGACCGGCATGTATCATGCGCGGCACCGGCGAGACGCGGTCAGGCACGCCAGACAATTTTCCATGCACGCAACTGAGAGAGAAGAGAATCGATGATCTCCCAATCCATCTTCAAGGCATATGACATTCGTGGCGTGGTCGGCAAGACACTCGACGTCGATACGGCGCGCGGGATCGGCCGGGCATTCGGCAGCGAAGTGCGTGCGCAGGGCGGCGACGCGGTCGTCGTCGCGCGCGACGGCCGCCTGTCCGGGCCGGACCTCGTCGGCGCACTCGCCGACGGCCTGCGTGCGGCGGGCGTCGACGTCGTCGATGTCGGCATGGTGCCCACGCCGGTCGGTTATTTCGCGGCGAGCGTGCCGCTCGCGCTGAAGGGCGGCGAGCGCCGCGTCGATTCGTGCATCGTCGTCACGGGCAGCCACAACCCGCCCGACTACAACGGCTTCAAGATGGTGCTGCGCGGCGCCGCGATCTACGGCGAGCAGATCCAGGCGCTGTACCGCCGTATCGTCGACGAACGCTTCGAAACGGGCAGCGGCACTTATGAGCAGGTCGACGTGGCCGATCAGTACATCGCGCGCATCGTCGGCGACGTGAAGCTCGCCCGCCCGCTGAAGCTCGTCGTCGACGCCGGCAACGGCGTCGCGGGCCCGCTCGCGACGCGCCTGTTCAAGGCGCTCGGCTGCGAACTCGTCGAGCGCTTCACCGACATCGACGGCACGTTCCCGAACCACCACCCCGATCCCGCGCACCCGGAAAACCTGCAGGACGTGATCCAGGCGCTGAAGGACACCGATGCCGAGCTCGGCTTCGCGTTCGACGGCGACGGCGACCGCCTCGGCGTCGTCACGAAGGACGGCCAGATCATCTATCCGGACCGCCAGCTGATGCTGTTCGCGGAAGAAGTGCTGTCGCGCAACCCGGGCGCGCAGATCATCTACGACGTGAAGTGCACGCGCAACCTCGCGCAGTGGGTGAAGTCGAAGGGCGGCGAGCCGCTGATGTGGAAGACGGGCCACTCGCTCGTGAAGGCGAAGCTGCGCGAGACGGGTGCGCCGCTCGCCGGTGAAATGAGCGGCCACGTGTTCTTCAAGGATCGCTGGTACGGCTTCGACGATGGCCTTTACACGGGCGCGCGTCTGCTCGAGATCCTGACGAAGACGGCCGACCCGAGCGCGCTGTTGAACGGGCTGCCGGACGCGATGAGCACGCCCGAGCTGCAGCTCTGGCTCGACGAGGGCGAGAACTTCCGCCTGATCGACAAGCTGCAGAAAGAGGCGAAGTTCGACGGCGCCGAGGAAGTCGTGACGATCGACGGCCTGCGTGTCGAGTACCCGGACGGCTTCGGCCTCGCGCGTTCGTCGAACACGACGCCGGTCGTCGTGATGCGTTTCGAATCCGAGACGCAGGAAGGGCTCAAGCGCATCCAGGAAGACTTCCGCCGCGTGCTGACGGCCGCGAAGCCGGACGTCAAGCTGCCGTTCTGAGTGTTGGCGGCCTGCGGGCCGCTGGCGGTGCGACAGCTGATTCAGCGGTCGCACCATCTCCAAAAAGCGGCGCACGCCACAGGCGTGCGCCGCTTTTTGCCTGTCTGGACCCCCGAGCGCGATAAAATCGCTCCTTTATGTCTGTCGCCGGCTGCCAGCCGGCGTTTTTTCAGCGTGCAAAAGATCCTGATCGTGCGCGTGTCGTCGCTGGGCGACGTCGTGCACAACATGCCGGTGATCGCCGATATCCGGCGCCGCCATCCCGATGCGCAGATCGACTGGCTCGTCGAGGAAAGCTTCGTCGACCTCGTGCGGCTCGTCGACGGCGTGCACGACGTGCTGCCGTTCTCGCTGCGCCGCTGGCGCAAGAAGCCGTTCGCGGGGGCCACGTGGCGCGAGATTCGCGCATTCCGCAAGCGTCTCGCGGCCGAGCAGTACGACCTCGTGATCGACTGCCAGGGTCTCATCAAGACGGCCTGGGTCGCGAGCTGGGCGCGCGGCCCGCTCGTCGGGCTCGGCAACCGCACCGACGGCGCCGGCTACGAATGGCCCGTGCGCTTCTTCTATCGCAAGCGCGTGCCGATCGCGCCGCGCACGCACGTCGTCGAGCGCTCGCGGCAACTCGTCGCGGCCGCGCTGGGCGACCCGGCGCCGACGCCGGCCGATCCTGTCGATTTCGGCCTCGACACGCGCGCGGCGGCGCTTGCGGTGGCCGCGCTCGGCCTGAACCTGCCGGTGCCGTACGTGGTGTTCGTCCATGCGACGTCGCGCGCCGACAAGCAGTGGCCGGACGCCGCCTGGATCGAGCTCGGCCAGGCGCTCGTGCGACGCGGTGCGTCGCTGGTGCTGCCGTGGGGCAACGACGCGGAGCGCGCGACCAGCGAGCGGCTCGCGAAGGAGTTCGGCGCGGCGGCGATCGTGCCGCCGAAGCTGTCGCTGCCGGCCGTGGTCGGGCTGATCGACGGCGCGGCCGCGACGGTCGGGGTTGATACAGGTCTGGTTCACATCGCGGCCGCGCTGAAGCGTCCGACGGTCGAACTGTACAATTTCGCGACGGCCTGGCGGACCGGCGGCTATTGGTCGCCGAACGTCGTCAATCTCGGCACGGCGGGGCAGCCCCCGTCGATCGCGCAGGTGAAGTCGGCGCTCGCGGGCTTCGGTCTCCTGTAATGCCCGCCATGCTTGCCATGCCTGCCACACACGCGAACCGAACATGAGCGAATCCCAGATCATCGAAGTCCCGTCCGCCGACTGGAGCGGACACAACCTGTCGGCGCCGCGCGAGCAGTTGCTGGCCGCGGTCGAGGCAGGCAAGGTGCTGTATTTCCCGCACCTGCGCTTCGCGATCGAAGGCGGCGAGGAAGCGCTGCTCGATCCGGCGCTCGCCGATCCGAAACGCAAGAACATCAGCCTCGCGCCGAACGGCGGCGCGCTCGCCGGCGTGCTCGGCGACAGCGTCACGCAGTCGGCCGTGCGCGCGCTCGTCGCGCGCTTCCAGCAGCAGGCCGGCACGCTCGTCGACGGCCTGTTTCCCGAATACCGCGGCAAGCTGCGCGTCGCGCCGACGAGCCTGCGGCTGATGCAGGTCGAGACGCGCCAGACGTCGTGGCGCAAGGACGACAGCCGGCTGCACGTCGACGCGTTTCCGTCGCGGCCGAATTACGGCGAGCGCATCCTGCGCGTGTTCACGAACGTGAACCCGGCCGGCGTGCCGCGCGTGTGGCGCGTCGGCGAGCCGTTCGAGGACGTCGCGAAGCGTTTCCTGCCGCACATCCGGCCGCAGTTGCCGGGCGCCGCGTGGCTGCTGAACCTGCTGCACGTGACGAAGTCGCCGCGCAGCACGTACGACCACCTGATGCTGAACCTGCACGACAGCATGAAGGCCGATCTCGACTACCAGAAAACGAGCCCGCAGCAGACGATGCCGTTTCCGCCGGGTTGCGTGTGGATATGTTTCTCGGACCAGACTTCGCACGCTGTGATGTCCGGCCAGTTCATGCTCGAGCAGACGTTCTTCCTGCCGGTCGATGCGATGGTCCGCCGCGAATGCGCGCCGCTCGGCATTCTCGAGCGCCTGCAGGGCAGGGCGCTGGTTTGAGCGCACACCTGCTTCGATTCAATCCGGAGGCTGCCGCATGCTGAGGGCGATCTATCGCGCACTGTGGTGGCTCGTCGCGCCTGTCGCGGTCATCCGGCTTTACGTGCGTTCGCGCAAGGAGCGCGGCTACCGCGAGCACATCGGCGAACGCTTCGGTCACGTGGCCGGCCGCTCGCGCGACGACCGCGCGCCGCTGATCTGGGTGCATGCGGTATCGGTCGGCGAGACGCGCGCCGCGCAGCCGTTGATCGATGCGCTGATGCACGCGCGCCCCGATGCGCGCATCCTGCTCACGCACATGACGCCGAGCGGCCGTGCGACCGGCGTACAGATCTTCGGCGATCGCGTGTTGCGCTGCTACCTGCCGTACGACATGCCCGGCGCGGTGCGGCGTTTCCTGCACGCATGGCGGCCGACACTCGGCCTCGTGATGGAAACCGAGGTGTGGCCGACGCTGATCGACGAGTGCCGCCGCGCGGACGTGCCGCTCGTGCTGACCAATGCGCGGATGTCCGCGCGTTCGTTCCGGCGCGCGGCGAAGTTCGGCACGGCGACGCGCGACGTATTCGGCGGCTTCTCGCGCGTGCTCGCGCAGAGCCCGGCCGATGCGGAGCGGCTGACGTCGCTCGGCGCGCGCAACGTGACCGTGCTCGGCAACCTGAAGTTCGACATGACGACGCCGCAGGAGCTGGCGGCGCGCGGCCATGCGTGGCGCGATGCGATCGGCGCGCGGCCCGTGTGGGTCGCCGCCAGCACGCGCGAGAACGAGGAGGCGCTGGTGCTGCAGGCGTTCGCGGCGATGCGCACGCCCGGCGCGCTGCTGGTGCTGGTGCCGCGTCATCCGCAGCGTTTCGCGGAGGTCGAGGCGCTGGTCGAGCGCAGCGGGCTCAAGTGCATGCGACGCTCCACGTGGGCGGCCGACACGGCCGCGCTCGCGGCCGGCCACCCGGCCGCCGAAGCGCTGCCGGAGGACGTGACGGTGCTGCTCGGCGATTCGATGGGTGAGCTCGGCGCGTATTACGCGGCCGCCGATATCGCGTTCATCGGCGGCAGCCTGCTGCCGCTCGGCGGCCAGAACCTGATCGAAGCATGCGCGGTCGGTGTGCCGGTGCTGATGGGGCCGCACGTGTTCAACTTCACGCAGGCGACCGCCGATGCGGTCGCGGCCGGTGCGGCACTGCAGGTCGAGGATCCGCTCGATCTCGCGCACGTGCTCGACGCGCTGTTCGCCGACAAGGCGCGGCGCATCGCGATGGGCGCGGCCGGGGCGGCGTTCGCGTCGCGTCACCGCGGCGCGACCGCGCGCACGGTCGACGTGCTCGCGGCACTGCTGCCGCCCGCCGAACGCGGCGAGCGCGCGATGCAGGACGGGCAGGACACGTCCGACAAATAAGACGGCATGCGGCGCCATGCCGCGCGGGCAGGCGTGGCGGCTTCGTGTGCCGCCGCGCCGTTCACGCTCAGACCGTCAGCAACCCCTTCTTCTCGATGAACGCGATCACGTCGGCGACGCCGTCGAGCGCCTTCAGGTTCGTCATCACATAAGGCCGCTCGCCGCGCATCTTCTTCGTGTCGGACGCCATCACGTCGAGGTTCGCGCCGACCAGCGGCGCGAGATCGGTCTTGTTGATCACGAGCAGGTCGGACTTCGTGATGCCGGGGCCGCCCTTGCGCGGAATCTTCTCGCCGCCCGCGACGTCGATCACGTAGATCGTCAGGTCCGACAGCTCGGGGCTGAAGGTTGCCGCGAGATTGTCGCCGCCCGATTCGATGAACACGATGTCGGCATCGGGAAAGCGCGACAGCATCCGGTCGACGGCCTCGAGGTTGATCGACGCATCCTCGCGGATCGCCGTGTGCGGGCAGCCGCCCGTCTCGACGCCCATGATGCGCTCCTCGGGCAGCGCGCCCGCAACCGTCAGCAGCCGCTGGTCTTCCTTCGTATAGATGTCGTTCGTGATCGCGACGAGGTCGTACTTGTCGCGCATCGCCTTGCACAGCATTTCGAGCAGCGTGGTCTTGCCGGAGCCGACGGGGCCGCCGATGCCGACGCGCAGCGGCGGCAGTTTCTTCGTGCGGCGGGCGGAGGAGGAAGCAGGAGCGTTCATGGCGAGTAGCGTCGTATTCAGGAGCGGAACAACCGCGAGTACTGGGTTTCGTGCCGCGCGGACAGGATGCCGAGCTGCGGCGCGAACGTGTTGATGGCATCGGGCGGCGTCGCGAGCGCACGGCGCACGGCCGCATCGATCGCGCCGCGCAGTGCGACGATGATGCGCTGCCCGGCGAGCTGGCCGAGCGGCACGGCCTTCAGCGCGGCCGACGTCTGGTTCTCGACCCAGCCGAATGCATACGCGGCGAGTGTCGCGTCGGCGCTGGCGTCGTGCGCGGCGGCCGCGTACGCGAACGCGGTCGGCAGCGCGACCGGCGACAGCGACGCGAGCGTCGCACGGCGCGCGGCATCGCCCCATTCGAGCGATGCGCAGAGTTGCGCGAGCGACCAGCCCATCTGTTCGGTCTCACGGCGCAGTTCCGCCGATTCGCGGCTGGCGACATACCACGCGTTCTCGGCGGCGAGCGCCGGCGCATCGTGCGCGTGCCAGCGCGCGAGCTGGTGTGCGAGAAACGGCAGCTCGCCGTGCGCGAGCACGTCGGTCAGGCCGCTCGCGATCCAGTCGCGCGCGGAATCGGCGTCGCGGATCAGGTTCGCGTCGAGCGCGGCTTCGAAGCCCTGCGAATAGCTGTACGCGCCGATCGGCAGCGCCGGCGACGCGAGGTGCAGCAGCGCGACGAGTTCAGTGGTGGTCATGGCCATGGCCGTGCGCGTATCCGGGACCATGTTGATGATCGTGATCGTGATCGTGATCGTGATCGTGATCGTGATCGTGCCCGTGGTGTTCGCCGAACACCTGCTGCGCGAGTGCGTAATCCTCGGCGAACGTCGCGTCGTGCCCGTGCTTGTGGCCGCCGCCGTAGGCGCCGGCTTCCGGCTGGAACGGCGCGTTTGCTGTTTCGACCTGCGTGCCGAGGCGGCGCAGCATGTCCGCGAGCACGGGATCGGCTTCGAGCTTCAGGTAGCCGTCGCCGATCTCGACCGGCGTGTGACGGTTGCCGAGGTGGTACGCAGCGCGCATCAGCGTGAGCGGATCGGCCGCGCGCACGAGCAGCACGGCTTCGGGCGCGGCGGCGACGCGCACGAGCGCGCCGTCGTCGGCGACGAGCACGTCGCCGTCGCGCAGCACGGTGCCGCGCGGCAGCAGGACCGCGACGTCCTCGCCGGTGTCGAGCGTCGCCGCGAGGCGGCTCTTGCAGCGGGCGTCATACGCGAGCGTGAGCGTCGGTGCGCGCGCAACGAGCGACGCGGCGAGTTTCACGTTCGGGGCAATGCGTTTGTCGAGGGTGCGCATGGAGCGAAAACCGGAAATCAGAACAGGAAGTAGCGCTGCGCCATCGGCAGCACCGTCGCCGGTTCGCAGGTGAGCAACTGGCCGTCGGCGATCACGTCGTAGGTTTCGGGGTCGACGCTGATCGACGGGCGCCACGCGTTGTGGATCATGTCGGCCTTCGTCACGTTGCGGCAGTTGCGTACGGGCACGATCTGCTTCGCGAGGCCGTAGCGTTCCGCGATGCCCGCGTCGGCCGCCATTTGAGACACGAAGGTCAGCGACGTGCGCGCGAGCGCACCGCCGCGCGTCGCGAACATCTCGCGGTAGTGGACGGGCTGCGGCGTCGGGATCGACGCGTTCGGGTCGCCCATCTGCGCGACCGCGATCATCCCGCCCTTCAGGATCATCGACGGCTTGATCCCGAAGAACGCGGGCTCCCACAGCACGAGGTCGGCCCACTTGCCGGGCTCGATCGAGCCGACTTCGTGCGCAATGCCGTGCGTGAGCGCCGGGTTGATCGTGTACTTCGCGACGTAGCGCTTCGCGCGGAAGTTGTCGTTGCGCGCGCCGTCCTCGGGCAGCGCGCCGCGCTGCACCTTCATCTTGTGTGCGGTCTGCCAGGTGCGGATGATCACCTCGCCGACGCGGCCCATCGCCTGCGAATCGGACGACAGCATCGACAGCGCGCCGAGATCGTGCAGGATGTCCTCGGCCGCGATCGTCTCGCGGCGGATCCGCGATTCGGCGAACGCGAGATCCTCGGCGATCGACGGATCGAGGTGATGGCACACCATCAGCATGTCGAGATGCTCGTCGAGCGTGTTGATCGTGTACGGGCGCGTCGGGTTGGTCGACGACGGCAGCACGTTCGCCTCGCCGCACACCTTCAGGATGTCGGGCGCGTGGCCGCCACCCGCGCCTTCGGTGTGGTACGTGTGGATCGTGCGGCCCTTGAACGCGGCGACCGTCGATTCGACGAAGCCGCCTTCGTTCAGCGTGTCGGTGTGGATCGCGACCTGCGTGTCGGTGTCGTCGGCAACCGACAGGCAGTTGTCGATCGCGGCGGGCGTCGTGCCCCAGTCCTCGTGCAGCTTCAGCCCGATCGCGCCGGCCGCGATCTGCTCGACGAGCGGTTGCGGCAGGCTTGCATTGCCCTTGCCGAGGAAGCCGAGGTTGATCGGCCAGCCGTCGGCGGCCTGCAGCATTCGCTCCATGTGCCACGGCCCCGGCGTGCAGGTCGTCGCGTTGGTGCCGGTGGCCGGCCCCGTGCCGCCGCCGAGCATCGTCGTGACGCCGGACGCGAGCGCCTCGTCGATCTGCTGCGGGCTGATGAAGTGGATGTGCGTGTCGATGCCGCCAGCCGTCACGATCAGTCCTTCGCCGGCGATCACTTCCGTCGCGGCGCCGATCGCGATCGTCACGCCCGGCTGGATGTCCGGGTTGCCGGCCTTGCCGATCGCGGCGATGCGGCCGTGCTTGATCGCGATGTCGGCCTTCACGATGCCCCAGTGATCGAGGATCACCGCGTTCGTGATGATCGTGTCGGGCACGTCGGCGGCCACGCGCTGCGACTGGCCCATGCCGTCGCGGATCACTTTCCCGCCGCCGAATTTCACTTCCTCGCCGTAGGTCGTGAAGTCGCGTTCGATCTCGATCAGCAGTTCGGTATCGGCGAGCCGGACGCGGTCGCCCGTCGTCGGCCCGAACATTTCCGCGTACGCGCGGCGGCTCAAGCGTAGTGTCATGTCGTGCTGTTCCTGAAGAGACGGACGTGAGGCTTCGCTCAGAGCGGCCCCATCACCTTGCCCTGAAAACCGTAGACGGCGCGATCGCCCGCGAGTGCGACCAGTTCGACGGTGCGCGTCTGGCCTGGCTCGAAGCGCACGGCCGTGCCGGCCGCGATGTTGAGCCGGAAGCCGCGTGCGGCCGCGCGGTCGAACGACAGTGCGTCGTTGACTTCGAAGAAGTGATAGTGCGAGCCGACCTGCACCGGGCGGTCGCCGGTGTTCGCGACGACGAGCGTCAGCGTTTCGCGGCCCACGTTCAGTTCGTGGTCGCCGTCGTCGGTGAGGATTTCGCCGGGGATCATGCGTTGCCTCACGGAATCGGATGATGGACGGTCACGAGCTTCGTGCCGTCGGGGAAGGTCGCCTCGACCTGGATGTCGGGAATCATCTCCGGCACGCCGTCCATCACGTCGTCGCGCGTGAGCAGCGTCGTGCCGTAGTGCATCACCTCGGCGACGGTCTTGCCGTCGCGCGCGGCTTCCATCAGCGCGGCGGTGATGAAGGCGACCGCCTCCGGATAGTTGAGCTTCAGGCCACGCGCGCGACGGCGTTCGGCCAGCAGCGCCGCCGTGAAGATCAGCAGCTTGTCCTTTTCTCGGGGAGTCAGTTTCATGAAGGCAAACGTTCAGGAAAACGTAATTTTATCGGTGCGCACGCAGCCGGGCGCACGCGCGGTTCATCGTAGCACCGCGCTGTTTTGCGTGCGGCGTGTATAAGTTATGTAAGCAGCAAGGCGCGTGCCATGCTCTTGGCGGGCGGTGCGATGCGCGTTCGCGGTGCGCGGTGCATGAACGGCGTGCACCGCTGGATGCGGCGCTGCGCCGAAACGGTGCGTCGGACGAACGGGATCAGGTTTGCCAGAGGCGCAGCGGCCGTGCGTCGACGCCGTGCACGATCGGCCGCAACTGCAGCCAGCATTCGATGAAATGGCGCTGCAACGCTTCCATCGACGTCGACAGCGCGCGCACGAGCACGACGCCGGGCGTGACGCAGGTCGCACCCGCGCGCAGCGTGTCGTCGAACGGCATCCGCGCGGCGAGCGATTCGGCGAGCGCGGCGTCGCACGCGGCGCCGGCGGCCCACAGCGTGCCGTACGCGGGAAAGCCGGCCAGGCCCTGCAACGCGCCGCGCAGCGGATCGTGCGCGTCGAGCAGCGCGCGCTCGGTCCACAATGGCCGGCCGTCGGCATCGACGAGCGCCGAGGTCGACGCGATGCGGCCCGCCGACCAGGTTTCGCCGGCCGCCTGCCGGCCGAGCTGCGTCGCATCCCAGCCGATCGCGCTCGCGCCCGCGCCGAGCGTCACCGTGAAGTCGAGCGATGCGTGCGCCGCGTCGAAGAACAGGTTGTTCTGCGGCAGCCAGTCGAGCTTCGCGTTCTCACCGACCGTCATGCCGATGCGCTGTGTCGCATCGAGGCCGTTCGACTTGTACCACTTGGTCGCGCCGGGCGTCGTCAGCACCGCGTGCGTGCCGTCGCCGAGCGCGATGTCGATGTCGAGCCGGTCGCCACCCGCGACGCCGCCCGGCGGGTGGACGATCACCGCGTGGCAGATCGCGTCGCCCTCCGGGTACAGCGGCCGCTGCACGCGCAGCGGTCCGTCGTGCAGCCGGTGCACGAGCGTCGTGCGCGCGCCGTGCCGTTCGAAGCCGAGTTCGAGGCGGCCACGCCACGACTTGGCGACGGCGGCGGGGCGGGACAGCGGGGCGTGGGAATCGGGGGCGGACATCGGCTGCGAACGGAAAACGTGGCGGACGGAGGAAAGCGGACGCGAAGAACGTGGATGCTACCGGAACAATAATGCAGATGCCGCGTTCGGTGAAAGGGCCGGTATCGGTCGAACCGCGAACCGGCCGCCCGTGCCCGCTGCCGCGCCGCGTCTCACACCGCGATCAACTCGCGCACGCCGTTCGTTTCCATGTCGCGCGCGTCGCCGCCCGCGACGATCTCGCCGCGGCTCATCACCCAGTACTGGTCCGCGATCGAGCGCGCGAAATCGTAATACTGCTCGACGAGCAGCACCGTCATCCCCGATTCGTCGACCAGCTGGCGCAGCGTGCGGCCGATGTCCTGGATGATCGACGGCTGGATGCCCTCGGTCGGCTCGTCGAGGATCAGCAGCTCCGGCTCGCTCATCAGCGCGCGGCCGATCGCGAGTTGCTGCTGCTGGCCGCCCGACAGGTCGCCGCCGCGCCGCGCGCGCATGTCCTTCAGCACCGGAAACAGGTCGTAAATGCGGTCGGGCACCTTCGACGGCGCTTTCCGGCTCGCCGCGCCGACGAGCAGGTTTTCCTCGACGGTCAGCCGCGGAAAGATGTCGCGGCCCTGCGGCACGTACGCGAGCCCTGCGGCGACGCGCGCATACGGCGGCATCGTGCCGAGCGCGGTGCTGCGCCACGACACGGTGCCGCTTTTCGCGGCGACGACACCCATCAGGCAGCGCAGCAGCGTGCTCTTGCCGACGCCGTTGCGGCCGAGCAGCACGGTGAGCTTGCCGTCGTCGGCGGCAAGGCTCACGTTGCGCAGGATATGGCTGCCGCCGTAGTACTGGTTCAGTGCATCGATCTTCAGCATCGCATCATCGTCCGAGGTAGGACCCGATCACCGCGTCGTCGCGCTTGACCTGGTCGAGCGTGCCTTGCGCGAGCACCGCGCCTTCGGCCATCACCGTCACGCGGCCCGTGTCGCCCGCGAGCGCCGCGACGAAATCCATGTCGTGCTCGACGACCATCATCGAGCAGGTGCCGCGCAGCGTGTTCAGCAACTCGGCGAGTTCCATCGTCTCGTGGTCGGTCATCCCGGCCGCCGGCTCGTCGAGCAGCAGCAGCGCGGGGCGCTGCATCAGCAGCATGCCGATCTCGAGCCGCTGCTTCTGCCCGTGCGACAGCTCGCCGGCCGCGCGAAACGCGTGGCTTTCGAGGCCGATCAGCGCGAGCGTCTCCTCGATCTTCGCCTGCGCCGAGCGGTCGAGCCGCGCGCGCAGCGACGCGAGCCAGCCCTTGTCGGTCTGCATCGCGAGCTCGAGGTTTTCCCACACCGGATGCTGCTCGAACACGGTCGGTTTCTGGAACTTGCGGCCGATGCCCGCGCGCGCGATCTCGGGCTCGCTCATCCGCGAGAGGTCGAGCGTCTGGCCGAGAAACACGTTGCCCGAATCGGGGCGCGTCTTGCCGGTGATGACATCCATCATCGTCGTCTTGCCCGCGCCGTTCGGGCCGATCACGCAGCGCAGCTCGCCCGCGTCGATCGCGAGCGACAGCTTGTTCAGTGCGCGAAAGCCGTCGAAGCTCACCTCGATATCCTCGAGGTAAAGGATCGTGCCGTGCGACGTGTCGATGCCGGGCGGCACGACGCGGCCCATCGATGCAGTGCCGCTGACGGCCAGCAGCTCGTCTTCCGGCGGCGGCGTGAATTGGTAGAGGGCGGTTCCGTTCAAGCGCGTTTCCCCTTCGCGAGCACGGTTTCGACGAGGCCCATGATCCCGCGCGGCAGCAGCAGCGGCACGAGCACGAAGATCAGGCCGAGGAAGAACAGCCAGTACTCGGCGAAGTACGCGGTAAACAGGCTCTTCGCGCCGTTCACCGCGAATGCGCCGACGATCGGCCCGATCAGCGTGCCGCGCCCGCCCACCGCGACCCAGATCGCCATCTCGATCGAGTTGCCGGGCGACATCTCGCCGGGGTTGATGATGCCGACCTGCGGCACGTACAACGCGCCGGCGATACCGCACAGCACGGCCGACACGGTCCATACGAACAGCTTGTACGCGAGCGGGCTGTAGCCGAGGAACATCAGCCGCGTCTCGCCGTCGCGCACCGCGGTGACGACGCGCCCGAGCTTGCTCGTGACGATCGCGCGCGCAGCGACGAACGCGAGCACGAGCGTCGCGAACGTCAGCAGCAACAGCACCGTGCGCGTGCCGGGCGACGTGACCGGAAAACCGGCGATGCGCTTGAAGTCGGTGAAGCCGTTGTTGCCGCCGAAGCCTGTCTCGTTGCGATAGAACAGCAGCATCGCGGCGAACGTCAGCGCCTGCGTGATGATCGACAGGTACACGCCCTTCACGCGCGAGCGGAACGTGAAGAAACCGAACACCCATGCGAGCACGGCCGGTACCAGCACGACGAGTGCAAGCGCCCACGCGAGATGCTGCGTGCCGCTCCAGTACCACGGCAACTGGTGCCAGTCGAGAAACACCATGAAGTCGGGCAGGTCGCTGCCGTACTTGCCGTCGCGGCCGATCTCGCGCATCAGGTACATGCCGATCGCATAACCGCCAAGCGCGAAGAACAGCCCGTGGCCGAGGCTCAGGATCCCGCAGTAGCCCCAGACGAGATCGAGCGCGAGCGCGGCGATCGCGTAGCACATCAGCTTGCCGGCGAGCGTCATCGCGTAAGCGGACAGATGGAACGCGCTCGATTCGGGCGCGACGAGCGCGGCGAGCGGCACGCCGATGCCGATCGCGATGCACAGCGCGACGAGCGCGAGCCACGCGCGGCGCGACAGCAGCGCGGGGCGCGGCGGCAGGCCGAGCGCGAAACCGTCTGCGGTGCGAGCGGAGGAGGGCGGGGTAGCGGCGGCCGGGCGATCCGGCAGCGTATCGATGAGGGTAGTCATGTCATGCCTCCGCGCTGCGGCCCTTCGGGGCGAACATGCCCTGCGGACGTTTCTGGATGAACAGCACGATCATCACGAGCACCGCGATCTTCGCGAGCACGGCGCCCCAGAACGGCTCGATCGCCTTGCTCGCGAGGCCGAGCCCGAAGCCGCCCAGCACGGTGCCGGCGATCTGCCCGACGCCGCCGAGCACGACCGCCATGAACGAATCGATGATGTAGTTCTGGCCGAGGTCGGGCCCCACGTTGCCGATCTGCGATAGCGCGCAGCCGCCGAGGCCGGCGATGCCCGCGCCGAACGCGAACGCATACGCGTCGACGCGCGCGGTCTTCACGCCGACGCACGCGGCCATCCGGCGGTTCTGCGTGACCGCGCGCACGAACAGGCCGAGCCGCGTCTTCGTCAGGACGGCCCACGCGACGAACACCACCGCGAGCGCGAACGCGAGGATCGCGAGCCGGTTGTACGGCAGGATCAGGTTCTGCATCACGGTCACGCCGCCGCTCATCCACGACGGGTTCACGACCTGCACGTTCTGCGCGCCGAACAGCATGCGCGTCGCCTGGATCAGGATCAGGCTCACGCCGAAGGTCGCGAGCAGCGTCTCGAGCGGGCGGCCGTACAGGTGGCGCAGCACGAGCCGTTCGAGCACGATGCCGACGAGCGCGGCCGCCGCGAATGAAGCGGGAACGGCGACGAGCGGATACCAGTCGAACGCGGCCGGCGCATAGCGCTGGATCAGCGTCTGCACGACATAGGTTGCGTACGCACCGATCATCAGGAATTCGCCGTGCGCCATGTTGATCACGCCGATCAGCCCGTACGTGATCGCGAGGCCGAGCGCGGCGAGCAGCAGCACGCTGCCGAGCGACAGTCCCGCGAACAGCGTGCCGACGATCTCGCCGCGGCGCTGCAGCCCGTGCAGTGCGTCGAGCCCCTGCTGCGCGGCGTCGCGCACGCGCGCGTCGGGTTCCGCGTAGCTGCCGTCGGCGTTCTTCGCGACGAGCGGGCGCAACTGTTCGATCATGTCGAGATCATGGCGCGCGGCCACCACCTGCACGGCTTCGAGACGCTTCGCGGGGTCGCCGTCGTGCAGCGCGGCGATCGCCCACAGGGCGTCGAGGCGGCGCTTCAGCGCGGGATCGGTTTCCTTCGCGCGGGCGCGGTCGATCATCGGCTTGAGCGCCGGGTCCGGCGACTTCAGCAGCGCATCGATCGCGTCGCGTCGCGCGGCGACGTCGGGCGATGCGAGCGCGAGCCCCGACAGCGCACCCGAGATCTTCGTGCGCAGCAGGTTGTTCAGCATCACGGGCTGCGCGTCGCCTGCCGGCGTCGCGGCCTGCGTGAGCGCGTCGTGCGCGGTGTCGCCGGTCTGGATCAGCAGGCGGCCGTCGCCGGTCGCGAACGCATCGCCGGTCGACAGCGCGTTGAGCAGCGCGACCGCGCGCGGATCGGTATCGGCGGCGAGCCGTTCGATCGCGGTCGTCTTCGCGTCGAAGTCGTCGCCGGCGAGCGCGGCGGTATCGGCGGCCGTCAGCGCGAACGCGGCACGCGGCAACCCGCCCGCGAGAGCGGCGCACGCGACGATCGCGACGGCGGCTCGGCGAAAGCGTATAGGCATCGGGAAATCCTGTCGGGCGTGGGAAAGCGAATTCATGCGGCGTTGCGCCGGCGATTGCGGTTCGTCACGGCAATCGCGGCCCGCGCATCCGCACCTGCGAACGAGCGGGGCATCGCGCCGGTGCGCGACGCCCCGCATCGCGTCAGGCGAGCGCTGCGCGCTGCCGGCGCAGGAACGACGGGATCGACGTGACGATGTCCGGCTTGCCCTGGTTGCCCGCGATGAACGGGCTCCACGGCTGCGCGCGCACCGCGGTCTTGGTCTTCCACACGACGTTGAATTGCCCGTCGCCGCGGATTTCGCCGATCATCACCGGCTTGTGCAGGTGGTGGTTGCCGTCCATCGCGAGCGTGAAGCCCGACGGCGCGGCGACGCTCTGGCCGATCATCGCGACGCGCACCTTGTCGACGTCGGTGCTCTTCGCCTTCTCGACGGCCTGCTTCCACATATGGATGCCGACGTAGGTCGCTTCCATCGGGTCGTTGGTCACGCGCTTCGTGCCGCCCGGCAGGTTGTTCGCCTTCACCCACGCGGCGAACTGGTCCTTGAACTTCGTATTGGTCGGGTTCTTCACCGACATGAAGTAGTTCCACGCGGCGAGGTGGCCGACGAGCGGCTTCGTGTCGATCCCGCGCAGTTCTTCCTCGCCGACCGAGAACGCGACGACCGGCACGTCGGTCGCCTTGATCCCCTGGTTGCCGAGTTCCTTGTAGAACGGCACGTTCGAGTCGCCGTTGATCGTCGAGATCACGGTCGTCTTGCCGCCCTGCGAGAAGGTCTTGATGTTCGCGACGATGGTCTGGTAATCGCTGTGGCCGAACGGTGTGTAGACCTCCTGAATGTCCGCGTCCTTCACGCCTTTCGATTTCAGGAACGCGCGCAGGATCTTGTTGGTCGTGCGCGGATACACGTAGTCGGTGCCGAGCAGGAAGAAGCGCTTCGCGCCGCCGCCTTCGGCGCTCATCAGGTACTCGACGGCCGGAATCGCCTGCTGGTTCGGCGCGGCACCCGTGTAGAACACGTTGCGCGACATTTCCTCGCCTTCGTACTGCACCGGGTAGTAGAGCAGCCCGTTCAGTTCCTCGAACACCGGCAGCACGGACTTGCGCGACACCGACGTCCAGCAGCCGAACACGCACGCGACCTTGTCCTGCGTGAGCAGCTGGCGCGCCTTCTCGGCGAACAGCGGCCAGTTCGACGCGGGATCGACCACCACGGGCTCGAGCTTGCGGCCCATCACGCCGCCGTTCTTGTTGATGTCGGCGATCGTCATCAGCGCGGTGTCCTTCAGCGACGTTTCGGAGATCGCCATCGTGCCCGACAGCGAGTGCAGGATGCCGACCTTGATCGGGCCGGTGCCCGCATCGGCCGCGTGCACGAACGGACTCTTGCCCGCCAGCGCGAGCGCACCGGCCATCGAACCGAACTTCAACAGACTGCGACGTTTCATCGGGATCCCCTTGTCATGTTGGATAGGCGTGCGCCGTAACGGCGCCGGCCATGGGGTAACGCAAGGCATGTGCCAGTCGCGCGGATGCACGTCCGGCGTGCCTGCGCGGGGCGATGGGGTGGTGCGCGTGATGCGTCGTGCAGCATGCGCGGTCCGTTGCGGTGCAGGTTCGCGGGCGCAAATGGTGCACGATTGTGGTTCCCCGTTCCGGTGCTTACACTCGGTGTTCGGTCTGCCATGCCCCCTGTCTTCGCATCACGCCGGTGCAGCGCCACGCGGCGCCGTCCGAACCCACCGAGGAGCCACCATGAGTCAACCGCAAGCGAACAAGCCCGACCTGTCGGCGTTCTGGATGCCGTTTACCGCCAACCGCCAGTTCAAGGACGCGCCGCGGCTGCTGGTGTCCGCGAAAGGGATGTACTACACGTCGCACGACGGCCGGCGCATACTCGACGGCACCGCGGGGCTCTGGTGCGTGAACGCCGGGCACTGCCGCGACGAGATCGTCGCGGCGATCAAGGCGCAGGCCGAGGAGATGGATTTCGCGCCGACCTTCCAGATGGGCCACCCGAAGGCGTTCGAAGCGGCGACGCGCATCGCGCGCCATACGCCGGCCGGCCTCGACCACATCTTCTTCACGAACTCGGGTTCGGAGGCGGTCGACACCGCGCTGAAGATCGCGCTCGCGTATCACCGCGCGCGCGGCGAAGCGCAGCGCACGCGCTTCATCGGCCGCGAGCGCGGTTATCACGGCGTCGGCTTCGGCGGCATCTCGGTCGGCGGGATCGCGCCGAACCGCAAGGCGTATTCGGGCGCGCTGCTGCCGTCGGTCGACCACCTGCCGCATACGCTGAACATCAAGGAAGCCGCGTTCTCGAAGGGGCAGCCGGCGTGGGGCGCGCACCTCGCCGACGAACTGGAACGGATCGTCGCGCTGCACGATGCATCGACGATCGCCGCGGTGATCGTCGAGCCGGTCGCGGGGTCGACGGGCGTGCTGATCCCGCCGAAGGGTTATCTCGAACGGTTGCGCGAGCTGTGCGACAAGCACGGCATCCTGCTGATCTTCGACGAGGTCATCACGGGCTGGGGGCGGCTCGGTGCGCCGTTCGCCGCGCAGTACTTCAACGTGACGCCCGACCTGCTGACGATGGCGAAAGGCACGAACAACGCGGCCGTGCCGATGGGCGCGGTCGCGGCGAGCGACGCCATTCACGACACGATCGTGAGCGGCGCGCCGGCCGGCATCGAGCTGTTCCATGGCTATACGTATTCGGGGCACCCGCTCGCGGCGGCCGCCGCGTGCGCGACGCTCGACCTGTACGAGCGCGAGCGGCTGTTCGAGCGCGCCGCGCAGATGGCGCCCGTGTTCGAGCGCGAGATCCACAAGCTGAAGGACACACGGCACGTGATCGACGTGCGCAATCTTGGCCTCGTCGGCGGCGTCGAGCTGGCGCCGCGCGACGGCAAGCCGGGCGCACGCGCGTACGACGTGTTCGTCAAGTGCTACCAGAAGGGCGCGATGATCCGCTATACGGGCGACATCCTCGCGTTCTCGCCGCCGCTCATCATCGACGACGCGCAGATCACCGAGCTGTTCGCGATCGTCGCCGACGCGCTGAAGGAAACGGAATAGGGCGGGAAAGAGAAACGGGCGCGCAATGCGCGCCCGTTCGGCGGATCAGTATGGCTGGCGACGCGTGATGCGCCGCCGGAAAGATCAGTAACGCGGCACGGCCGGATCGACGTCGCGCGACCACGCGTCGATACCGCCCTGCAGGTTGTACAGCTTCGTGAAGCCGCGCGATTCGAGGAACATCGCGACCTGCGCGCTGCGCATGCCGTGATGGCACACGCAGACGATTTCCGCTTCGTCGTCGAGCTCTTCGCTGCGCGCGGGGATCTGCTGCATCGGGATCGATACGCTGCCGGCGATCTGCGCGGTCGCGATTTCCCACGGCTCGCGCACGTCGAGCACGACCGGCGCGGGGCGCGCCGTGTCGCCGAGCCATTCCGCGAGCATCGCGGGTGTCAGGATCTGCATGGAGGCTCCGCCGCTCAGAACTTGAAGCGCGACGGTTCGATCGCGTTGACGAGGTGGTCGATGTAGGTTTCGAACACGTCGGCGACGCGGTACTGCTTGTCGTCGATGCGCGTGATGATCTGCGCCTTCATCACCGGACGGCCGCCGACGAACGCCGACAGGCGGCCGCCGACCTTCAGCTGTTCGAGCATTTCCTGCGGCACGACGGGCAGGCCGCCCGCGACGCAGATCACGTCGTACGGCGCCTTGCCGGCCCAGCCGCGCGAACCGTCGCCGAGCACGACTTCCGCGTTGGTCACGCCGTCGTTGCGGAGGTTGTCTTCCGCGAACTTCGCGATCGCCGGATCGATTTCGACCGCCGTCACGTGCTGCGCGCGATGGGCGAACAGCGCAGCCAGGTAGCCCGAGCCCGCGCCGATCAGCAGTACGTTCTCGTGCTTCTTGACCGTCAGTTCCTGCAGCACGCGCGCTTCGACGCGCGGGAACAGCATCTTGCTGCGACCGCCGGGCAGCGGCAGTTCGAGGTCGGCGAACGCGATATCGCGGTATTCGGCCGGCACGTAGTTTTCACGCTTGACGATCGACAGCAGGCCCAGGACGTCGAGATCCAGCACGTCCCACGGCCGGATCTGTTGTTCGATCATGTTGAAACGCGCGTTTTCGATATTCATGGTGTGGTCACGCAGCCTGGTCGGCCATCAGCGGGGATAGAGAAACTTCGTGATTGTACCAAACGGGGCGGCCGCCAAGCCTTCAGGCGGCCTGCAACAGACCTTTACCCCTTGCTCTTCTTGATCTGCGCCTCGAATGCGAGGTCGAGCTTGCTCGCCTTGCGCGGCTTTTTGGGGCCGAATTCGTCGACGAACTTGACGAACTCGTCGAGCGGCAGCGGCTCGCAGCGCTTTTCGCTGGTGCCGCCGGAGCGGTCGACGAGATAGAACAGGCCGCCCGCCATCGCGACGGCCGCGAATTGCGGGTTGCCGGAGCGGGTTTTCAGGCGTTCGACCGCGTAGGTCGCTTTGGTGGTGCGCATCGTGCGGGTTCTGGCGGAGCGTGAACTCCACACTGTATCAAACCGGCCGCCCGCGTGCGGCCGGCCAGGGCGTCAGACCGTGCGCGAGTAGCGTTGCCGCGGCGTTTGGCCGAGATACGCGTCGAACGCCATCGCGATGTTGCGCACGACCATCCGGCCGGCCGGATGGATCGTCAGGCGGTCGCGCGCGATCGTCAGCAGCCCGTCGCGCTCGAACGGGCGCAGCGCGTCGAGCTCGCGCGCGAAATGATCGGCGAAGCGGATGCCGTGCGCGGCCTCCACATGCGAGAACGGCAGTTCGAGGTTGCACATCAGTTGCGTGATCACGTCGCGGCGCAGCCGGTCGTCGGGCGTGAGCCGCACGCCGCGTGCGATCGGCAGCCGGCCCGCGTCGAGCGCGGCGCCGTACGCGGGCAGATCCTTCGCGTTCTGCGCGTAGACGTCGCCGACCTTGCCGATCGACGACACGCCGAACCCGACGAGGTCGGTATCCGCGCGCGTGCTGTAGCCCTGGAAATTGCGCTGCAGCGTGCCGTTGCGCTGCGCGCGCACGAGCTCGTCGGACGGCCGCGCGAAGTGGTCCATCCCGATGTACACGTAGCCGGCCGACGTCAGCATGTCGATCGCGAGGCCGAGCAGCGCGATGCGCGTGGCGGGCGGCGGCAGCGTCGCGTCGTCGATCTGCCGCTGCATCTTGAACAGGTGCGGCATGTGTGCGTAGCCGAACACCGACAGCCGGTCGGGCGCGAGTTCGATGATCGTTTCGAGCGTGCGCGCGAACACGGCGACCGTCTGGTGCGGCAGGCCGTAGATCAGGTCGACGCTGACCGAATGGAAGCCCGTCGCGCGCGCGGCGCCGAGCAGGTCGGCCGTCATCGCGAGCGGCTGGATGCGGTTGATCGCCTGCTGCACGACCGGATCGAAATCCTGCACGCCGAGGCTCAGCCGGTTGAAGCCGATCGTGCGCAGGTGCACGAGCGTCGCCGGCGTGACCGTGCGCGGGTCGATCTCGATCGAGAACTCGGCGTCGGCGTCCGGCGCGAGCGCGAAGTGCTCGCGGGTGGCCGCCATCAACTCGGCGGTTTCGTCGTCGGACAGGAAGGTCGGCGTGCCGCCGCCCCAGTGCAGTTGCGTGACTGGGCGCGCCGGATCGAACAACGCGGCCTGCAGCGCCATCTCGCGCTTGAGCTGGTCGAGATACGGGCGCGCGCGGCGGTGGTTGTTGGTCGCGATCTTGTTGCACCCGCAGTAGAAGCACGCGGTGTTGCAGAACGGGATGTGGACGTACAGCGACAGCTCGCTCGACGATGCGCCGGGGTCGCTTGCCGCACGCGCGTAGTCGGCCGGGTCGAAATCGTCGCGAAACTGCAGCGCGGTGGGGTATGACGTATAGCGCGGCCCGTTCGCGCCGTATTTCGCGAGCAAATCGGGACGGAACATTGTGTCGGCAGAACCAGAACTCATGACGGTCTCGCGCTTTTTAGATGCTTTCGAGTATATAAACGCGCGATTCGGCTGCATTGTGTAATAACGTCGCAGCCGGCGATGGCACAATGCGGGGTGGGGCCGCCGGACGCCGCGTCCGGTTGCCGCACCGTTTTTGTTGTTTGTCCGAGAGAGCCGAGTGTCCGTCGAAATGCCTGTCCACCCGGCGCCCGCCGTTGTTCCGCCGCCGCATGCGTGCCGCGAGGGCTGCGGCGCGTGCTGCATCGCGCCGTCGATTTCCAGCCCGATTCCGGGCATGCCGGACGGCAAGCCGGCCGGCGTGCGCTGCGTGCAGCTCGGCGACGACCTGCGCTGCCGGATCTTCGGCCAGCCCGAGCGGCCTGCGTGCTGTTCCGGGCTGCAGCCGTCAGCCGACATGTGCGGCGCGTCGCGCGACGACGCGCTCGCGTGGCTCACGCGCCTCGAGGCGGCGACGCAGCCGTCGCAACCAGGAGATTGTTCAGCATGACCGCACCTTGCGCGCCTGGCCGGCGCCGTTTTCTCGCCGTCTCCGTCGGCGCCATCGGCGTGACGCTTTCGCTTGCCGCCTGCGCGTCGACGTTTCCGTTCATCCCCGATCACTACACGTTTTCGCGCGGCGACGTGCAGAAAGCCGTCGCGCGCAAGTTTCCGTACCAGAAGACGGTCGCGCAGGTCGTCGACGTGTCGCTCGCGAACCCGGCCGTCAACCTGCTGCCCGACCAGAACCGCGTCGCCGTGCAGCTCGACGCGCATTTCGCGAGCCCGTTCCTGCGCGCGCCCGTCAGCGGCAAGTTCACCGTGTCGGGCCAGCTCGCGTATGACGCGCCGAGCCGCTCGGTCGTGCTGAAGGCGCCGGCCGTCGACAGCCTCGTGCTCGACGGCGATGCCCAGATGTACGCGCAGCAGGTCGGCGCGGCCGCCGGCCTGCTCGCGACGCAGGTGCTGACCAACTATCCGATCTACACGTTCAAGCCCGAACAACTGCAATTTGCCGGCGTGAACTACGAACCCGGTACAATTACGATTCTTACAAACGGCATACGCGTGGCGATCGTCGAAAAATGACGACGTACCGCGCGCGGCCGGGCGGGCCGCGCGTGGAGAGGTGGCCCTTTCTTACGACCATTTCGGAGTTGGGCCACGAATGGACTGGATCCTGATCTGCAAGGCATTGATCCTCGGCGTCGTCGAGGGGCTGACGGAATTCCTGCCGGTGTCGAGCACCGGCCACCTGATCGTCGCGGGCAGCTTCCTGAATTTCAACGATTCGCACGCGAAGACCTTCGACGTCGTGATCCAGTTCGGTGCGATCCTCGCGGTCTGCTGGGAGTACCGGCAACGGATCGCGTCCATCGTGTCCGGGCTGCCGAGCCGGTCCGACGCGCGGCGCTTCACGCTGAACGTCGTGATCGCGACGATTCCCGCGGTCGCGCTCGGCCTCCTGTTCGAGAAGAAGATCAAGGCCGTGCTGTTCTCGCCGGTGCCCGTCGCGTTCGCGCTCGTCGTCGGCGGCGCGATCATCCTGTGGGCCGAGGCGCGGCAGCGCGAACGCCGCGAGCCGCCGCGCGTGGTATCGGTCGATGCGCTGACGCCGCTCGATGCGCTCAAGGTCGGCCTCGCGCAGTGCTTCGCGCTGGTGCCCGGCATGTCGCGGTCGGGTTCGACGATCATCGGCGGGATGCTGTTCGGCCTCGACCGGCGCGTCGCGACCGAATTCTCGTTCTTCCTCGCGATTCCGATCATCTTCGGCGCGACGCTCTATGAAACCGTCAAGGACTGGCAGGCGTTCACCGTCGATTCGCTCGGCCTGTTCGCACTCGGGCTCGTCGCGGCATTCGTCAGCGCGTTCGTGTGCGTGCGCTGGCTGCTGCGCTACGTCGCGACGCACGACTTCACGGTGTTCGCGTGGTACCGGATCGCGTTCGGGCTGTTCGTGCTGCTGGTCGGCTACAGCGGCTGGCTGAACTGGGCGTGATGGCAACCCGGAGGCGAGTGGGCTTCCCATAAGGAAACACGGCCCGATCGGCAGATGCCGGTCGGGCCGTTTTGTCATCCGGGGCAGGGCGACGTGCGCTGCCGCGGCGGAATGTTTCAGCCTGCGCGCTTGCGGAATACGAGGTCCCACACGCCGTGGCCGAGTCGCAGCCCGCGCCGTTCGAACTTCGTCACCGGGCGGTAGTCGGGGCGCGGCGCGTAGTCGGCGGCCGTGTTCTCGAGCGTCGGCTCCGCGCCGAGCACTTCCAGCATCTGTTCCGCGTAGTTCTGCCAGTCGGTCGCGCAGTGCAGGTACGCACCGGGCTTCAGGCGCGACGCGAGATGCGCGACCAGCGGCGGCTGGATCAGCCGGCGCTTGTGGTGACGCGCCTTGTGCCACGGATCGGGGAAGAAGATGTGCACGCCGTCGAGGCTTTCCGGCGCGAGCATGTGCTCGAGCACTTCAACAGCGTCGTGCTGGATGATGCGGATGTTCGGCAGGTTCTGCTCGCCGATCAGCTTCAGTAGCGCGCCGACACCCGGTTCGTGCACCTCGACGCCGAGGAAGTCGTCGCCGGGCCGGTGCGCGGCGATTTCCGCGGTCGATGCGCCCATCCCGAAGCCGATCTCGAGGATGCGCGGCGCGCTGCGGCCGAACACCGCATTCCAGTCGGGCATCTCCGGCGCATACGGGACGACGAAGCGCGGGCCGAATTCGTCGAGCGCGCGGCGCTGGCCGGTCGATACGCGGCCTGCGCGCGTGACGAAGCTGCGGATGCGGCGGTGGTGCAGCGGGTTGACTTCGTCGGCGCCGTCGGCGGCTTCGTCGGGAATGGCGTCGTCGTGCGGCGGCAGGCCGGCTTCGTTCGGATCGTCGTGCATCATCGGTACAGAGAAAGGCTCGGTTGCGGGCGAGGGCCCGATGCGCGCAGCAGTGCGCGCGGTGAACCGGCACATGGTACAAAAAAGCCGCCTTCGACGAGGCGGCTTATGCGCAGGCTGCCGTGCAGCCGGAAAGTGGAGCGGGCGATGGGAATCGAACCCACGTCATCAGCTTGGGAAGCTGAGGTAATGGCCATTATACGACGCCCGCAGAACGCGCAATTCTACAGGGGTTCGGGTGGGGATGGCAAGCGGGTGGTTTGGGGCGGCGGCAGCGAAACTGGCATGGCTGGATTGTGTGGGGGGGTGTCGCCGAGAATGGGCGTCAAAGATCGGCCAAAAACGGTCCGTCGACGCAATTTGCTCGACGGGTTGAATCCGCAAATCGCCGGGGCCATTCCTCCCGAGCCAGGGGGCAACGAACTGGCAGCGCGCTTGCAGGCGAGTCGGTGTCGAAAATAGACGAGTCGGTGTCGGAAGCATGCAAGTCCCGGCAACGCTTTCGAACTAACGTGACGGACCACTTACCCGATCGTTTGGAGCTGACATGTCCGATTTCATAACCGTATTGCGCGAAACCTGCCCGACTCCGGTCCTTGACGCGACCAAGTGGAAGCGCATCGGCGGCGATCCGCACACCGTGAACCTCAACGCTTACGTTTCCAAGGACGGCAGCAAGATCATGGGCACTTGGATCTGCACGCCGGGCAAGTTCGAGGTGAACTACGAGAAATGGGAGTTCTGCCACTTCCTCGACGGCTACTGCATTATCACGCCGGAAGGCGAGGAGTCGGTGCACCTGAAAGCCGGCGATGTGTTCGTGATTGAACCCGGAATGAAAGGGACCTGGGAAGTGGTGGAGACGGTGCGCAAGTACTTCGTCTTCGCCTGAGCGGGCCTGTAGATTCGACCACGCATATCGTCGTCGCCTGGATACCTTCCCGGTTCGCGGCCTCTATCATCGCGGCCCTTGCATGTTGCAAGGGCCCATACACATCAAAAACAAGACGACGCCCGCAGAACGCGTGATTCGACACGGAACACACCGAAATGGCAACGGGGCGATTCTGGCGGGATGAACGGCCGCCGTGTTCGCCGTATCGGCTCGCGGTATCTTCACCGTGATCCAGGCCGACTTGTCTGCGACTGCATAGCCGCGGCGGCGCGATCGCCGACACTGGTAATGAGCGCCTGCAACGGGCGCACCGACGCCTATGATGCAGCAGTCCGCCCACCGTTCCGGCTATCCGCATGCGCCGGACGTACCACCGGAATCCCGACCATGCGCATCACCGCCATCCACGAACGCACGATTCCCGTTTCCCGTTACGCGGATCAAACCATTCCATCCGGCGGCCTGACGACGAGTGTCGTCGCGGTCGTCACCGATGTCGTGCGCGACGGCCGCTTCGTGACGGGCTACGGCTACGCATCGGTCGGCCGCTTCGCACAGGGTGGCCTGATCCGCGAACGGTTCGCGCCGCGCCTGCTGGCCGCCGCCGACACGCTCGCCGACGAAGCCGGCACGAACCTCGACCCGTTCCGCGCATGGCGCGCGATGATGGCCGGCGAGAAACCCGGCGGACACGGCGAACGATGCGTGGCGATCGGCACGCTCGACATGGCGATCTGGGACGCCGCCGCAAAAATCGCCGGCCTGCCGCTTCATCGCTTTCTCGCCGACCGGCTCGGGCGCACCACCGAACCGCGCGTGCGCGTGTATGCGGGCGGCGGCTACCGCTATCCGGATGACGATCTCGCGCGCCTGTCGGACGAGATGCGTCGTATCGTCGATCTCGGCTACACGCACGCGAAGATCAAGATCGGCGGCGCGGATCTCGATCAGGACAGACGCCGCATCGAAGTCGCCGCTGCCCAGCTTGCCGACAGTTCGCATCTCGCGGTCGACGCGATGAACACGTACGACGCGACGACCGCGCAAGCCGCCGCAACGATGCTCGCACCGTTCGACCTCTGGTGGTTCGAGGACATTTGCGACCCGCTCGATCTGCCGCTCCAGGCGGACCTAGCCGCGCGATACGCACCGCCGATCGCAGCCGGCGAAGCGCTGTTCTCGCTCTCGGAAGCGAAGCTGCTCGACCGTTACGGTGGGATGCGCCACGACCGCGACGTGCTCGTGTTCGATCCCGTGCATTGCTACGGGCTGCCGGGTTATCTGCAGATCGTCGAGCACTTCGTGTCGCGCGGCTGGCGGCGCGACGCGTTCTGGCCGCATGGCGGCCATCTGTTCTCGCTGCACGTCGTGGCGGCGCTCGGGCTCGGCGGCGCGGAGGTCAATCCATTCGCATTCCATCCGTTCAGCGGACTGGCCGATGGCGCAACCGTCGACGCCGGGTACGCGGCCGTACCGCAGGCGCCGGGTATCGGCTTCGAGCTTCATCGCGAAGCGCACGACGCGTTTCGCAACGTAGCGGGGCGCTGACGCCTAAAGCGCGTCGATCGCGAAACGCACCGCGAAGCCGAGCATCATCACCGCCACGAAGAAATCGAGCACACGCCACGCCAGCGTGCGAGCGAACCACGCGCGGCATGCGCGCGCACCGTAGGCGAGTATCAGGAACCACGCAAGCGAAGCCGTCATCGCGCCGATCGCGAACGGCGCCTGTGCGGACGGCGTGTGGCTCACGATCACGGTGCCGAGCAGCAGCACGGTGTCGATCCACGCATATGGATTGAGCAGCGAGACGGCGGCGGTCGCGAGCACCGTGCGCGACAGCGTGGGCTCGCGGCCTGCGGGTGAACCGTCGACGTGCTCCGGCTGCCGTCGCACGATCGCCGAGCGTAGCGCGAGCAGGCCATAACCGGCGAGATACGCAATGCCGGCCCATAACGCCGCGGACACCACACCGGGATGCCTCGACAGCAGCGACGACAGCCCCTGCGCGCCGAGCGCGATCAGCAGCGCATCGCTGCCTGCGCAGACGAGGGCAATGGAGAGCAGATGGGGGCTCGAGATCGAGCGCTTGATGACGAATGCGTCCTTCGGGCCGACCGACGTGAACAGACCGGCGCCAAGCAGGAGGCCTTCGATGAAGGCGGAGGTGTCGAGCACGAGCGGGCCGACAACCTCTTAAGCTGAACCGGTGATGGTTACGATGGGAGCAACGTTAAGGGGCGCCGAGGGGCGTTGTCAATGCCCCCGCGCCGCGCCGGTCACGCGCGGCGGGGATGGCCGTCCGCCCACTCCGGCCGCCGCCCGAGCGCGTCGAACAACCGCACGATCTCGGCCTTCACCTTCTGCACCGCATTGCTGACGAGCGCCGTATCGTGCCAGCACAGCGACAGGTCGCGCGCGAACAGCCGGTGCGCAACCGTCGACAGCTTGAGCTTGCGCTCCTCGATCTCGACGTGCGCGGCCGTCCACGGCAGGATGGTCACGCCGAGTTGCGCCATTACGGCCGCGAACAGCAGCCCGGTCGAGCTGGCCTCGAAGCTGATCTCGTACGACAGTCCGGCCTCGCGCATCGCCCAGTCGACACGGTTGCGGATCGTGTTCGGCGCGCTCGGCAGCACGAGCGGCATGCGTGCGATCGCGTCGAGCGGCACGGGATCGTCCGGCACCGGAAACTCGGGCCACGTGATCAGGTACAGCGTTTCCGTCAGCAGCCGGTGGATCGCGATGCCGCGCGCGTCGACCGCGTCGACGACGATCGCGAGATCGAGCCGCGTGCGTTCGAGCAGCGTGTCGAGATCGGCGCTCGGCGCCTCGATCAGCTCCAGCATGATGCCCGGATAACGGTCGCGCACCGCGCGTGCGAGCGGAATCGCCAGTACGCGCGCGGTGCTCGACGGCATGCCGACCGTCACGCGACCCTGCGGCGTTTCGGCGTCGCGGCGCAGCAGTTCGCGCGTGCCGTCGGCCTGGCGCAGCAGCTCGAGCGCGTGCTGGTACAGCGTGCGGCCGGCGGCGGTCGGCGCGACGCCGCGCACGCTCCGTTCGAGCAACTGCATCCCGAGATCACGTTCGAGATTGCGCACCTGCTGGCTCACCGCGGGCTGCGCGACATGCAGTGCCTCGCTCGCATGCGTGACGTTGCCGCATTCGACGACCTTCACGAAATAGCGCAACTGTCTCAAGTCCATCGCCGCCGTCTCCTCGATTCAAGCCATAAGCCAATCCGATCGAGCAAGATGAATATCATATTTTTCTCCGATCGATGGTGTTTCTATACTCGTCACACAAAAGAGCCAGCCTGCCGGCCATCCCGGACCGGACGCGGCAAAAGTGCCGGCCGCGCCGGCAAGGAGACGAAGATGTTCAAGGCGATCGACGCGCCGGCGGCCGGCGCGAAGCCGCGGCGCACGCCGCTCACGCGCGAGCAGGTCAAGGGCTTCTGGGCCGTGTACGCGGGCTGGGTGCTCGACGGCGTGGACTCGGTGATCTACGCGCTCGTGCTGATTCCCGCGCTGACCGAACTGCTGCCGGCATCCGGCATCGCGGCGACGCCCGCGAATCTCGGGATGTACGGCTCGATCCTGTTCGCGCTGTTCCTGATCGGCTGGGGGCTGTCGTTCATCTGGGGGCCGCTCGCCGACCGCTTCGGCCGCGTGCGCACGCTCGCCGCGAGCATTCTGATCTATTCGGTATTCACCGGCGCGGCTGCATTCGTGCACGACGTATGGGCGCTGGCCGCGTGCCGGTTGCTCGCCGGGATCGGCGTCGGTGGCGAATGGGCGCTCGCGGGCACCTACGTCGCGGAGAGCTGGCCGGAAGACCGTCGCAAGATGGGCGCCGGCTACCTGCAGACGGGCTACTACTTCGGCTTCTTTATCGCGGCGTGCCTGAACTACACGATCGGCGCGACCTACGGCTGGCGCGCGATGTTCCTGTGCGGGCTCGCTCCCGCGCTGCTCGCGGTGTTCACCGTGATGCGCGTAAAGGAACCGGGGCAGTGGCGCCGGCACGACGCGCGAGACGGCGACGTGGCCGACGCGCGGCGTGCGCATCCGCTGCGCGAGATCTTCGCGCCGGCCTTCCTGCGCCGCACGCTGACGAGCGCGAGCCTCGTCGGCGTCGCGATCGTCGGGCTGTGGGCCGGCTCCGTCTACGAGGCGAGCGCGGTCACCACGCTGGCGGCGCGCGCGGGCATCGACCACCTCGGCGCGTTGCGGCTCGCGTCGGTCGGCGCGGCGATCCTGTCGTGCGCGACGATCGCCGGCTGCCTGGTCGCGCCGTGGCTCTCGGAGCGGCTCGGCCGCCGCACGGCGCTCGGCGTGTATTTCGCGGGCATGGCCGGTGCGATCGTCTTCGCGTTCGGCTGGGCGTTCTACCAGCCGAACGGGCTCACGGCATTCATGGTTTCGCTCGCGTTCCTCGGTTTCTTCGGCGGCAACTTCGCGATCTTCTCGCTGTGGCTGCCCGAGCAGTATCCGACGCGCGTGCGGGCCACCGCGTTCGCGTTCAACGCGTCGGCCGGCCGCTTCATCGGCGCGGGCGTGAACTTCCTGCTCGGCGCCGCGATTCACGGCTACGGTTCGCTCGGCGTGCCGGTCGCGTGGACCGCGGCCGTGTTCGGGCTCGGCATCCTGATCCTGCCGTTCGCGGTCGAAACGCGTCATCAGACGCTGCCCGAATGAGCGGCGCGCCGCGATCGTTCGGCAACACGCAACATCCAGTCAAGCAATATCAGGAGTCCGGAATGAAGGCATTACAAGGAATCAAGGTCGTCGATCTGAGTCGCGCGCTGTCGGGGCCGTTCTGCTCGATGGTGCTCGCCGATCTCGGCGCCGACGTGATCAAGGTCGAGTCGGGACCGAACGGCGACATGAGCCGCGCATGGGGGCCGTTCGATCGCGGCGTGAGCACGTACTACCTGTCCTGCAACCGCAACAAGCGCGGCATCTGCGTGGATTTCCGGCAACCGGCCGGTATCGACGTCGTGCGCCGGCTGATCGCGCAGGCCGACGTCGTAATCGAGAATTTCAAGGCCGGCACGATGGACGCGATGGGGCTCGGTTATGCCGCGCTTAGCGCGCGCGATCCGCGGCTCGTGATGGGCAGCGTCACCGCGTTCGGCCCGCGCGGCCCGCTGCGCGACTGGCCAGGCTTCGACCAGATCGCGCAGGGTTATGCGGGGCTGATGAGCCTCACCGGCTTCCCGGACGGCGAGCCGACCCGCACCGGCACCGCGATCGGTGATCTCAGCTCGGGGATGTGGGTCGCGACCGGCGTGCTGGCCGCGCTGTTCGAGCGCGAGCGCACGGGGCGCGGCCAGCATGTGGGCACGTCGCTGCTCGAAAGCCTCGTCGCGCTGCTGAGCGTGCATGGGCAACGCTATCTGAGCCTCGGCGACGTGCCGCGCCGCACCGGCAATGCGCATGCGGTGATCGCGCCGTACGGCGTGTTCGAGACGGCCGACGGGCCGCTCAACCTCGCACCGATCACGACCGACATGTGGTTGCGGCTGTGTCAGTTGCTGGAGCTGCCCGACCTGCCGAACGATCCGCGCTTCGCGACCAACGACGCGCGCGTCGAGCACCGCGACGCGTTGAAGGCGCTGCTCGAAAGCCGGCTGCGCACGCGCGGCAAGCGCGAATGGACGCAGCGTTTCGTCGAAGCCGGGCTGCCGGCCGGGCCGATCAACACGCTCGACGAAGTGTTCGCCGATCCGCAGCTCGCGCACTGCGGGCTGGTCGAACCGGTCGCGCATCCGACGCTCGGCGCGCTGCGCCAGGTCGTCACGCCGCTCGGCGGGATGGGCGACGACATGCCGGCACCGCGCACGCGCCATGCGCCGCCGCTGCTCGGCGAGCATACGGTCGACGTGCTGCGCGAGGCCGGCTACGATGACGGCGCGATCGACGCGCTGCTGGCCGAGCGCGCGATCTTTCAGGCGGAAGCGGAGGCGGAGGCCGTGCAATGACCGACATGACGAAACAGGAAAGCGCGTCAAGCGTGACGGTCGACATGGTCGACGAGCGGATCGCGCGCGTGCGGTTCTCGAATCCGGCGCGGCGTCACGCGCTCGACGCACCGTTGCTCGATGCGCTGGTCGCGCGTCTCGATGCGCTGGCCGAGCGCCGTCCGCCGCCCGTCGTGATCCTGTCGAACGACGGCAGCGGCGACGTGTGGAGCGCCGGGCACGACTTGCGCGAACTGGCCGACGACCGCGACCCGCTCGCATACGGCAAGCCGCTCGAACGCGCGCTGCGGCGTGTGCGCACTTATCCGGGCGCGGTGATCGCGGCTGTGTCGGGGTCGGCGTGGGGTGGGGCAGTTGATCTCGTGATGAGCTGCGATCTCGTCGTCGCGGCGCGCGATGCGCGTTTCGCGATGACGCCCGCGAACATCGGGCTGCCGTATTCGACGAGCGGCCTGCTGCGTTTCTACGACAACCTGCCGATCCACGTGCTGAAGGAAATGTTCTTCTGCGCGCAGCCGCTCGATGCGGAGCGCGCCGCGCATCACGGGCTCGTGAACCGGCTGGCCGAAGCGGGCGGCGTCGACGATGCGGCGCTCGACGTCGCGCGCACGATTGCCGCGAAGGCGCCGCTCGCAGTGTACGCCGTGAAGGAGCAGTTGCGCGTGCTGCAGGACGCGCGGCCGTTGCCCGCCGACGCGTTCGAACGGATTGCCGAGCTGCGCCGGCACGCGTGCGAAGGCGCGGATTTCGACGAAGGGCTGCGCGCGTTTGCGGAGCGCCGCGCGCCGGTGTTCAACGGCGCCTAGGCGTCCGGATGTCCGAGCGGCGGCGTGCGCTACGCGCCGCCGATCGCGTGCACGCCGACGAGCAGCAGCGCGCCGATCGCGATCAGCAGCAGCGCGTGAACGCGCGTGACCATCACGCACACCGTCGACGCGATCGCGATCGCGCGCGCGGCCCAGCCGCCGTCGAGCGCCTGCAGCAGCACCCACACCGACGCGAGGATCATGCCGGCCGCGACCGGGCGCAGCCCGGCTTCGAGCGCGATCTGCCAGCGCGCGCCCTGGTGCCGCCGCCACAGGTGCGCGACGCCGTAGATCAGGAACGCGGTCGGGCCGAACAGCGCGAGGGTCGCGATCACCGCCCCCCAGAAGCCGGCCACCTGCCAGCCGATCAGCGTCGCCAGCAGCGAGCCGGGGCCCGGCGCCATCCGCGCGATCGCGAAGTCGTTCACGAATTGCGTGGCGGTCATCCAGTGATGCACGTCGACGACCTGCCGCTGGATGTCGGCGATGATCGCTTGTCCGCCGCCGATCGTCGCGATCGACAGCGGCGCGAACACGCCGAACAGCGCGGCGTAGCGTTGCGATGCGGTCATCGCGTGTCGCTCCCGGCCGGCGCGGCGGCGGCGCGGCGGTATTCGAGCGCGACGCTCAGCGCGCCGCCGATCAGCACGGTCCACACGAGCGGCCAGTGCAGCACGGCAACCGACACGAAGGTGAGCGCCATCACCGCGAACGGCAGCGTGCGGCGCGGCAGCCGGCGCACGGCCGTGATCGCCATCGAGATCGACAACCCGATCGCCGCGGCTGCCGCGCCGGCGAGCGCGACATGCGTGAGCGGGAAGCGCGTGAGGGTCGAGAATACGATGCCGAACAGGACGATCAGCACGGCCGGCGGCGCGATGATGCCGGTGAAGCCGGCCACCGCGCCGCGCCATCCGGCGAGCCGGTAGCCGATCCAGATCGCGAGGTTCTTCACATTGACGCCCGGCAACGCCTGCGACAGCGCGAGGCCGTTGAGGAACGCTTCTTCGTCGAGCCAGCGCCGTTCGTACACGAAGTCGCGCATCATCCGCCCGCTCAGCCCGCCGCCGAAGCTGGTCAGGCCGATCTGCGCGAACGCGATGAAGAGGGCGAGGATGCCGGGCGGCGGCGCATCGCCTGCGGGCGGCGCCGGCGGGGTGGGTGCGGAGGGCGGGGGCATCGGTCAGGCGGCGCGTGGCGATTGGGCGGGCGCCCATGTTAGCAAGCGGCACCTGTCAGCACGCTGACATCGGTGCGGTGCCGGCATGTCGAACACCCGCGGCCGATTCG
>NZ_LDWR01000078.1 GCF_001039005.1 Burkholderia cepacia | reverse complement strand
TGCAGCGGTATGCGCACCTGTCGGCGGATCACCTGGCGCAATGGGTCACGCCGCTGACGGCCGAGCCCGCGCCGATGCCAGCTGCAATTCAGCTGCAACGATTTACCTACGCCCGTCCCGCCCTTGCCCGGCAAGGCCCCGCACGCCGCGCCCGGCGCAAAACCAAGGTTGCGCAAGCTCAATCAAGGCCGCCCCGTCTCACCAAGGCTGCAATCCGGCTGCACGGCACGCACCGTGCCCGCCCGTGAACATCACGTGCTGGTCCGAGAAGCGTAAAGCGCGCAGCACATCTGCGACACGCGCCGCGCTGCGTGCCCACGCAGGCCACGCATGCGTCTCGTTGAACGTCGCTCCGCGAAGCTCGACCATGGGAACCCTCTTCACTGCCTCACGGTTCGAGACCCTGCCATGGCAAGCAGCACGACATCGACATGCGTTCACCGCGCGCCGGCCGGCACGGCCGCCGTCCGCCATGCCCTCCTGCATCGGGGGCGCCAGCCATGATCGCGCGCGCACTGCAGGGCGACACGGTCGACGCGCTGTGCTGGCGTCATTACGGCCGCACGGACGGCACCGTCGAAGCCGTGCTCGAAGCCAATACCGGGCTCGCCGGCCGCGGTGTCGTGCTGCCGGCGAACACGCCCGTCTATCTGCCGCCGCTCGACACCGTGACGAGCGCACGTCCGTTGCTGCAACTATTTGACTGACCCTGGAATCGCCGTCATGGCCGAACCGAACCTCACCACCGCCGCCATGCTGTCCGCTGCGATCGGCATCGCCGGGCTCGCGCCCGGCATCGACGGCAACGCGCTGATCGGCGCGTTCACGGGCGCGGCGCTCGTGGTCGTCACGTCGAAGGAGATCGGCGTTGCGCGACGCACCGCCTACCTGCTGATCTCGCTCGTGATGGGCTATCTCGCCGCGCCGGAAATCGTCGCCGCCACCCCGATCCATTCGACGGGCGTCGCCGCGTTCTTCGCGGCGGCACTCGTCATCGCCGTCACACTGCAGCTCATCGAGCGGGTCAAGACGCTGGACCTGCTCGCGCTGTTCCGCAAAGGGGGATGACATGCCTCTCCCGTTCGCGCTGATCGCGCTCTGCGCACACGTCGCCGTGCTCGTGCGCGTGCTCATCTACCGGCGCAACGGCGCGCGGCACCGGCATCGCGTGTCCTGGTTCGCGTGGATTCTCGTTGCGGCCGCCGGCGGCGCATCGATCGAGCTGCTGCTGCATGCCGGATCCGTCGGCTTTTTCGATGCAGCCACCGCCGTGTTGCTGGCGATGGCCGTCTGCGGCACGCGCGGCAACGTCGCGCGCCTCCTGAGGAGTGAATGATCATGAAAACGCGCCGCCTCGGCGACCACGGCGATGACGTCGGCCTGCTGCAACGCTGGCTGATCCGCGCCGGCTACGCCGTGCAGGTTACCCACCTCTACGACGCGGCGACCGAAGCCGCCGTCATCGCGCTGCAACGGAAAACCGGCCTCGTCGACGACGGCATCGCCGGCCCGAAAACCTATGCCGCGCTGGCCACCGGCCAGCGCGATCCGAAACACCTCGCGCTCGCCGACCTCGAACGCGCCGCACACACGCTCGACGTGCCGCTCGCCTGCATTCGCGCGGTCAACGAGGTCGAGTCGCGCGGCGCCGGGTTCCTGCCCGACGGCCGGCCCGTCATCCTGTTCGAACGCCACGTGTTCTGGAAGCGGCTGCAGGCACGCGGCATCGATCCCGCACCGTTCGCGGCCCGGCAGCCGGACATCGTGTCGCGCACGCGCGGCGGTTATCGCGGCGGCGCCGCGGAATACACGCGCATCGCGATGGCCGAGTCGATCGACGCCGGCGCCGCGTGGGAATCCGCGAGCTGGGGATCGTTCCAGGTGATGGGCTACCACTGGGAACGCCTCGGTTATGCGGGCATCGACGAATTCGTCGCGTGCATGGAAAGCGGCGAAGCGCAGCACCTCGACGCGTTCGTCCGTTACATCGCGGCCGACGACGCGCTGCGCAGGATGCTCGGCGCCCGCCAGTGGGCCGCATTCGCCCGCGCGTACAACGGGCCCGACTACGCGGCGAACCTCTATGACGTGAAGCTCGCGCGCGCCTATGACCGCTATACGGCACAACCGGCGCCGCCGACGCAGGCCGCATCCGGCACGCCACGCGGATCGGTAGACGCGACCGCCGCCGCATGACCGAACTCGCCGCGAAATTCGCCGCCGGCGCCGCCGCGCTTGCCGCGTGCATCGCCGTGGCGCTGTACCTGCATGCGCTGCGTGCCGACCTTGCGTACGCGCGGCAGCAACGCGTCGACGTGCAACAGGCACTTGCCGCGCGCGACGACATCATTTCGCGCATGCGGCAGGACGCCGCCGAGCACGCGCAACAGCAGGCGCGGCTCGACCGCTCGCAGGCCGCGATCGCATCGAAGCTCGACACCACTCGACTTGAAAACCGGAGATTGACCGATGAAAACGCCGCGCTTCGCGCCTGGGCTGACACTCTTCTGCCTGACGACGTTGTCCGCCTGCAAGCCAATCCCGCTCTCACCGGCGCCGATGATTACGTCGAACACGTGCCAGACGGTGACCGCGTGCACGCTGCCGATGCTCGCGCCCCGCACCAACGGTGAACTCGATGGCGCGCTCACGCTCGCGAAGGCGGCCTGGGCGACTTGCGCGGCGAAAGTCGACATGATCGCGGCGTGCCAGGCCGGCACGCCCGCGCCCGACCATGGAGCGCATTCGCATGATTAAGCCGGACAGCCTGCGGCGGGCGCTCGCCGCCGCGATCCCGGCGTTCGGGACCGAACCGGGCGCACTGAGCGTGCTCATCGAGCAAGGGGCGGTCGCGACGACCGGCACGCTGACGCCATCGTTCGAATACCGCTATACCGCCCACGTGCTTGCGACGAATTTCTCCGGCGACACGGACCCGGTGTTCGTCGCGCTGGTCGAATGGGCGCGTGCGAACCAGCCGGATCTCGTGACGAATCCGGCCGCGCGCGCGAGCGGCATCACGTTCGAGGTCGGCATCCGCGACCAGGCGGCGGTCGACCTGTCGATCCGGCTGGCGCTGACGGAAAGCGTCGTCGTCACCACCGGGCCGGATGGCCGGCATGTGATCACGCACGTCGACGACACGCACGTCGATCCCGCTAACACGCTGACCTGGGTCGCGCTGCCGCAGATCCGGTGAACCCGGCGGGCACGTGCCCGCCTTCCCGCACACCGCGTCGAATCCACGTGCGCTCGAGCGAACGATGCGCACCGCGAACGCGTCGTCATTCGCCGGGCTCCTGCGCCGCTGCACGCGCCGCACATCGCAGCCGGCCACCTCACCTCGCCTCGTCCGCCGTGACGAAACCGCACGCGACGATCGCAACGCCGATCATCCGTTGCGCATTCCCGCCGCATCCGCCGGCGTCGACGATGCGTCCGTCGTCGACGGTGTCGTTCATCACAGCGCCACCATGCGCGCGCTGCAACGTGGGTCCATGCTGTCTCCCTGACAAGACACCGATCCGGTCATTCGCACGGCATCCACCGACACTTCACCGCAACGCGATCCGGTGAACAACCCACCCGCCGCTCGCCATCCCGACGTCGATCAGCCCGCCGCATTCAACCCTCGCGACCGCATCGCGAAAGCGAACGACTCCATCCTCAAGCCGACCGGTGTTGCGATTTTCGACGCACGTCTTCGTGCCGGCATCCGGTGCGTGCTGTCTTCGCCGCGACGACACAGGGCATCGCTCGCGCGCTGACCACCCGGCCGGCACCATGGCTGCATGGACGCAAATGAAATTCAACGGCAGGCACGCAACGCCGTGCGCAAGGGAACGATCCTCGCGGTCGACCATGCGGCGGCGTTGTGCCGCGTCTCGGTCGGCGATGCCGATTCCGACGGCAGCGGGCTGCAGACCAACTGGATTCCGTGGGTCGCAGGCACCGCCGGCGGCACCCGCGACTGGTTGCCGCCGACGCCGGGCGAACAGGTCGTGCTGCTTTGCCCGATGGGCGATCCGGCACAGGGTGTCGCGCTGCGCGGGGTCTATTCGAATGCCGCACCGGCGCCGGCCTCGAGCCCGGACACCCACGCACGTGTCTACCCCGACGGCGCGAGCATCACGTACGACCACGCCGCGCATGCGCTCACGGCCGAGCTGCCCGCAGGCGCGACCGTGCGCGTCGTCGCACCGGGATCGGTCGTGGTGCAGACCCGCGACGCGACCGTGCAGGCCGACCGCATCACGTTCGACGCGCCGCAGACGACCTGCACCGGCGCGATGACAGTCAAGGGCCCGTTCGCGTTCGAAGCCGGCATGACCGGCACGGGCGGTGCAGGCGGTGGCGCCACGATGCAGATCGACGGCGCGGCCACCTTCACCCGTGAAGTGAAATCCCAGGGCATCAGCCTCCCGCATCACACGCATCGCGAACAGGGCGATGGACAACTCGTGAGCGAACCGCAATGAAAGGCATGAACGCGAACACCGGCCGCTCGATCTCGGGCCTGGACCACTTCTACCAGTCGATCGGCAGGATCGTGACGACGCCGCTCGCGTCGTGCGTGAAGCGCCGCACGTTCGGCTCCGAGCTGCCCGACCTGATCGACGCACCGGGCAACGGCACCGTACGCACGCGGCTGTATGCGGCCGTCGCGACGGCACTCATGCGCTGGGAACCGCGCCTGACGCTCACCCGTGTCGTGCTCGCCGCAGACGACGCGAATGCGGCGGCCGGGTCCGTCTATCTCGACATCGAAGGCTGGACCGGCGAGAACGGCACGGCCGTGTCGACTCGCGTGCCGGTGGCGAACGGGAGCCCGGCATGAGCGTGACGCCGATCGACCTCTCGCAGCTGCCGTCACCCGACGTCGTCGAAACGATCGACTACGAAACCCTGCTTGCCGCGCGCAAGGCACGGCTCGTGTCGCTCTACCCGGCGGCGGAACAGGCCGAAATCGCCGCGACGCTCGCGCTCGAATCGGAACCGCTCGTGAAACTGCTGCAGGAAAACGCGTACCGCGAGATCGTGCTGCGGCAGCGGGTGAACGATGCCGCCCGCGCGGTCATGCTCGCCTATGCGGTCGGCGCCGACCTCGACCACCTCGCGGCGCTGTTCGGCATCCGGCGCCTGACGATCACGCCCGCCGATCCGGAACACGACATCGCGGCGGTGATGGAAAGCGACACCGACCTGCGCGCCCGTGCGCAGCTCGCGCCGCAGAGCTTCTCGGTCGCCGGCCCCGAAGGCGCGTACGTCTCGCACGCACGCAACGCGGACGGCCGTGTGCTCGACGCGTCGGCGATCAGCCCGGCGCCGTGCGAAGTCCTCGTCACGGTGCTCGCGCGCGACGGCGACGGCACGGCCCTCCCAGCGCTGATCGATGCCGTGGCGGCCGCGCTGCAGGCCGACGACGTGCGACCGCTCACTGACAAGGTCACGGTCCGCGGCGCGGAGATCCTGCGCTACCAGGTGCGCGCGCGGCTGGTGTTCTTTGCCGGTCCGGATCGCGCCGTGGCGCTCGCGGAAGCCAACCGGGCGATGAAGAAGTACACCGAATCGATGCATCGACTCGGGATGGAAGTCACGCTCGACGGGATCTACGCGGCCGCCCGCGCGGCCGGCGTGCAGAAGGTGATCCTTGAAAGCCCGCTTGCCGGCCTGCCGGCGACGAAGCAGCAGGCGCCGTACTGCACCGGGATCGAGCTGATCGACGGCGGGGTGTACAGCAATGATTGACATCCTGCCGCCGAACGCAACACGGCTCGAACGCCGGCTCGCGACGACGAACGCCCGTCTCGACGACGTGCCGACGCCGCTCGCGACACTGATGAACCCGGACGCCATCCGGTCCGACCTGCTGCCGTGGCTCGCGTGGCACCTCGGCGTCGATGCGTGGAAGGACTACTGGCCCGAGTACGTGAAGCGCGCCCGTGTCAGCCAGGCGATTCCGATTGCCCGTCGCAAGGGCACCGCAGCGTCGGTGCGCGAAGTCGTCGCGGCCTTCGGCGGAAACATCGTCCTGCGCGAATGGTTCGAGCAGCACCCGCCGGGCCAGCCCGGCACGTTCGACCTCGTGATGACGGTCAGCGGCCAGGAGGGCGAACCGCCGACCGCCGAGTACGTCGCCGACATCCTCGCGGAAATCGACCGGACCAAACCCGTGCGGGCGCACTACACGTTCACGCAGGGCTTCGAGATGCGGGGCCGGCAACCGGTCGGCGCCGCCGCGCGCGTGGCGGCCTATCGCCGCCTGAACCTCACCGACTACTGATCGCACATGGCAACCCAGATCATCATCACCGACGCCGGCCGTGCCGCGCTCGTCGCCGCCGGCAACGGCGGCACGAACGCCCACCAGGTCGTGGAAATCGGCCTGGCGAACGCTCCGTTCGTCGCCGACAAGGGGCTCACGAAGCTGCCGAACGAGCTGAAGCGGATCAAGTCCTTCGGCGGCGCCAATGTCGCACCGGACACGATTCACACGACGCTCAAGGACGACACCGCGGACCAGTACTCGCTCTACGGATTCGGTCTCTATCTCGAGAACGGCGTGCTGCTGGCCAGTTATGGCCAGGCGACGCCGATCATGGAGAAGTCGCCGGCCGCGTTGCTGCTGCTGTCGACCGACATGCAGTTCACGACGATCGATGCGACGAAACTCGTGTTCGGCGACGCGTCGTTCCTGAATCCGCCGGCGACCACCGAGCGTCAGGGCGTGGTCGAGCTGGCGACGCAGGGGGAGGTCGACGCGGGCAGCGATGACACACGCGCCATCACGCCAAAGACGGCTGCGTCGCGATACGCAGCATTGACCGGCGCGAAGTTCACCGGCCCGGTCATCACCGAATTCGATGCGGGTCCGGACACCGCGCACGTGTTGATTCGCCCGCCATCGGGTAAGAACGGCCGCGAAAGCCGTGTGCGCCTGCATGGCACGTTCGGCGGCAACAACGCCGATACCGGGTCGCGACTGGTCGCGACGATCCGCTCCGGTTTCGACAATGGTTCTTGGGGGCGCGAGTACGTCGACTTGTGGCTCAACCGCAACGCCAACGACAATCAGGCCGATGCGAACCAGGCGCGCGCCCTGCGGATCGGCTACGGCGGCCGCGTACTCGTGGGCGACGTCAAGAATGACGATGGCAACTCGCGACTGCGCGTCGGCGGAGACATCGTTGCCGAAGGCACGAGCTATTCGAAGGTTGCATCGATCGACGGTGGCGCCGGCAACTTCTCGACGCTGTTTTTTACTGACGGCGGCAAGATCCGCTGGTCGATGTTCAAGCGGGATGGCACGGCAACCGGCGGCAATGGCGGCAACGACTTCGGTGTGAACGCGTTCGCGGACGACGGCGTCACGCAGTTCCCCGCGTTTCGCGTCAGCCGCGGCACGCAGGCATTTTCGGTTGCGAAGCGCCTGCTCGTCGGCGACGTCGCCGACGACGGCCGCAACATGATCCAGGCAGCAGGAAGCGCCACGTTCAATGGCGGGATCACGTCACGTGCGATGGACGCCAACGGCGCCCATTTCCGCGCGATCTCCAACGACTACGGCGCCTTCCTGCGCAACGACGGCACGAACGTGTATCTGCTGTCGACCAACAAAAGCAATCCGGAAGGCCAGTGGAACGATTTCCGCCCGTTCGCCTGGAATCTCGCGACCGGTCTCGTCACGATCGACGGCCAAGGCGTCGGTACGACGATTGGAGGAAACGCTGCTGTACGAGGCGAGCTTTCGGTTGGTACCGGTCAGGCTCAAGGCTCGATTCGTGTCGGCCCTGTCGACGGCTTCCTCTATTCGAACAGCGATGGCTATGGCTGGTGGACGCCGACAAAAGGCGCGTTCCAGTATTACATCGCCGATCGCACTTTCCGCATTGACGGTAACCCTGTGTGGCACTCGGGCAACCTCACGCCGCTCGACCGCGCGACGGGCGGCACGATGTCGGGCGATCTGTGGTTCGATCCGGGCAAGCGGCTTCTCCTGTCCGAAGGCAGCGCGCAGGCACCGTCGCTCACATTCATCAACGACGGCACACCGGACACCGGCCTGTATCACATCGGCGACGGGTCGTTCGGCATCACGTGCAACGCGACTCCGCAGGTTTCGTTCACTCAGGGCGGAACCGTCTTCCAGACTTCGGTGAAGGGCCCGACACCCGCGGCGAGCGACCGCTCGACATCGCTCGCGACGACCGAATGGGTGCAGGCCGCCCTCTCGACCGCGACCATCGGCCAGATCGTGTTCGAGCCGCGCACGCTGGCGCGCGCCGGCTTCCTGAAAGCCAACGGCACCGCCGTCAACCGTGCGGACTACCCGGCCCTGTGGGCCTACGCGCAGGCCAGCGGCACGCTGGTATCGGAAGACGAATGGCACAAGGATCGCTGGGGCTGCTTCTCGACCGGCGACGGCGCGACGACGTTCCGTATCCCGGAGCTTCGCGGCGAATTCATCCGCGGCTGGGATGACGGCCGCGGCGTCGACCCGCAACGCGCCATCGGTTCGTCCCAGGCCGATCAGAACCGACTGCATGTCCACGGTGCGAGCGCGAGCGCAGTCGACGGCCACGTGCACACGACGTGGACGGACCAGGGCGGCTGGCACGGGCACCACGGCTGGACCGGCGGTGTCGGCGACCACCAGCACGTTTCCCCGTGGGGCGAAAGCGTGAGCGTCTACCGCCCGCCCTGGGGAACCTGGGGGGCCAACAACACGGGCTCCGGAAGCAGCGATGGCGACAACGTGTGGGGGATGACGAGTCCGGCCGGTGGCCACAACCACGAATTCAACACGGACGGCGCCGGCACCCACAACCACACCGCCGGCACCGCCGCCGCCGGTGGCCATAGCCACGCCATCTCCGTCAACCCCGACGGCGGTAACGAAGCGCGGCCGCGCAACGTCGCGCTGCTCGCCATGATCCGCGCCTACTAACCTGGATATCGAAACATGCTGATCCACCACTACAGCCAATCAAGCGGCGAATACCTGAGCAGCAGCCAGCCCGACGCCGATCCGCGCAACGCCGAACGCTGGCTCGTGCCGTCATGGGCGACGTTCGACGAGCCGCCGGCGCGCACGCCGACGACCTGGCCGTTCTATCGCGACGCCGCGTGGACCCTTTTGCCTGACTTCCGCGGCCGGATCTGCTATCGCACCGATACGGGCGAAGCGGTCGAAATCGCGACCGCCGGCAAGACGCCCGACGAGCTCGGCCTGACGACCGAAGCGCGACCGTCCGCGCGCCACGCATGGATCAACGGCGCATGGACCATCCCGGCCGCGCTGCTCGAACAGGAAAAACGCGACGCCGCGATGGCCGAGTTCGAGC
The DNA here is from genome assembly GCF_001039005.1 of Burkholderia cepacia. Lineage (GTDB taxonomy): Bacteria > Pseudomonadota > Gammaproteobacteria > Burkholderiales > Burkholderiaceae > Burkholderia > Burkholderia theae. The sequence continues at coordinate 14,070 of NZ_LDWR01000078.1, read as the reverse complement.
GACGCCTGGAAGCCGCGCGCAAGGCCAACGCCGGCAAGGCCGATGCCTACGCCGCAGGCCTGCTCGCCGACGAAGGCATCTATTACTTCAAGGCCTGGTCGGCCTACCAGATGGCGCTCGTTTCAGTCATCCAGGCGGACACGTTCCCCGACGACGTGGCATGGCCGGCAACGCCGGCACCGTACGTACCGCCGCCGCCGCCGCCGCCGGCCGAGCCGAGCGCACCTGCAGCTCCGGTCGCGGACCCCGAGACCTGATCCGCACGGGATTCATCCCGTTCTCTTTCATCTGCACACACAGGAGCCACACACCATGCCGCAGGATTATCACCACGGCGTACGCGTCATCGAAATCAATGAGGGCTCGCGCCCGATCCGCACCGTGTCGACGGCCGTCGTCGGCATCGTCTGCACGGCGTCGGACGCCGACGCCACCGCATTCCCGCTCGACACGCCCGTCCTTCTGACCAACGTCGTTGCCGCGCTCGGCAAGGCCGGCACCAAGGGCACGCTGCGACGCACGCTCGATGCGATCGGCCGGCAGACCAAGCCGGTCACGATCGTCGTGCGCGTCGCCGAAGGCAAGGACGCCGCCGAGACGGCGACCAACGTGATCGGCGCCGTCACCGCCGACGGCAAGTACACCGGCATGAAGGCGCTGCTCGGCGCGCAGGCGCGTTTCGGCGTGAAGCCGCGCATCCTCGCGACGCCGGGCCTCGACACGCAGCCCGTCGCCGCCGCACTGGCGTCGATCGCGCAGTCGCTGCGCGCGTTCGCGTATGTGTCGGCCAACGGCTGCAAGACCAAGGAAGAAGCCGTCACGTATCGCAAGCAGTTCAGCCAGCGCGAACTGATGGTGGTCTGGCCGGACTTCCTCGCATGGGACGACACGACCAACAAGACCGTCGTCGTGCCGGCCACCGCGTATGCCGCCGGCCTGCGCGCGAAGATCGACAACGACACCGGCTGGCACAAGACGCTGTCGAACGTCGGCGTGAACGGCGTCACCGGCATCAGCGCCGACGTGTCGTGGGACCTGCAGGATCCGGCGACGGACGCGGGTTTCCTGAACGAACAGGACGTGACGACGCTCGTGAACCGCAACGGCTTCCGCTTCTGGGGTTCGCGCACGTGCTCGGACGATCCGCTGTTCGCGTTCGAGAACTACACGCGCACCGCGCAGGTCATCGCGGATTCGATCGCCGAAGCGCAGATGGCCATCATCGACGGCCCGCTCAACCCGTCGCTGCCGCGCGACATCATCGAGACCATCAACGCCAAGTTCCGCGAATGGATCTCGCAGGGCTACCTGATCGGCGGCTCGGCCTGGTACGACCCGGAGCCGAACACGACCGACGTGCTGAAGTCCGGCAAGGCCTATCTCGACTACGAGTACACGCCGGTTCCGCCGCTCGAAAACCTGATGCTGCGCCAGCGCATCACCGACCGTTATCTCGCCGATTTCGCCGCGCGCGTGAGCGCGTAACGACCGGCCTCACCAGGAGTCAAACACGATGGGTATGCCTCGCAAACTCAAGGGATTCAACCTGTTCCAGAACGGCGAGAACTTCGTCGGCCAGGTTGTCGAAGTCACGCTGCCGAAGCTCACGCGCAAGATGGAGGATTACCAGGGCGGCGGCATGAGCGGCCCGATCAAGGTCGATTTCGGGCAGGAAGGGATCCAGCTCGAATGGACCTGCGGCGGCTTCATGCGCTCCGTGCTCGGCCAGTATGCGATCACGAAGCACGACGGCGTGCTGCTGCGCTTCGCCGGCGGTTACCAGTCCGAGGATTCGACCAACGTCGACGCGATCGAGATCGTCATCCGCGGCCGCCACAGCGAAATCGACCCGGGCACGGCGAAATCGAAGGAAGACACCGCGTTCAAGGTCACGACCGTCGCCAGCTACTACAAGCTGTCCGTGAACGGCCAGGACGTGATCGAAATCGACTTCGTCAACATGATCGAGAAGGTCAACGGCAACGATCTGTTCGCCGCGCTGCGCAACGCGATCGGCCTGTAATACGCCACCCGGCCGGTTACGCCGGCCGGGCCTGCGCTGCCCCGCACTTCCTCCGACACAACACCGACAGGACCACCATGAATCCGATTCAATCCGACCCGGCCGCCAACGACCTGCAGGTCGAGGCTTCCGCCGTGACGGCCATCGCGACGCCCGACCAGGACGATCCGGCCACCCACACGCTCGACACGCCGCTCGTGCGCGGCAACCAGACGATCACGTCGATCACGCTGCGCAAACCGAAATCGGGCGAGCTGCGCGGCGTATCGCTGTCCGACCTCGTCAGCCTCGACGTGGTCGCACTGTCGAAGGTGCTGCCGCGCATCAGCGTGCCGATGCTGACGGAAGCCGACGTCGCCAATATCGACCCCGCCGATCTCGTACAGCTGGGGGGCATCTTCGCCGGTTTTTTGATGCCGAAGGCCGTGAAATCCCGACTGGCCTCCCAGAACGCGTAGAAGACCCGATGGCAGACATCGCGACGGTGTTCGGCTGGACACCGCCCGTGATGGACGCCTTCAGCCTGGCCGAGCTGATGGACTGGCGCGAGCGTGCGCGAGTGCGCGCCGGCGCCCAATGAGCGAAACGATCGACGATGGACAACACCACGAAACTGCGCGTCATGTTCGACATGGTCGACAACATGACGAAGCCCCTGCAACTGATGCTGACCGGCAACCGGGGGCTGGCCGACTCGCTGCGGGCCACCCGTCGCGAGCTGGATGAGATGGCGAAGACGCAGAAGCGCATCAGCGAGTTTCGCGAATTGCGCGGCGGCGTAGCCAGGACCGCGTCCGAGCTCAAGGCGGCGAAGATGCGTGTCGGCGAGCTGCGCGTATCGCTGCGCGAGTTCGGTCCGCCGTCACGCCAGATGATCGACGACTTCGACAAGGTGCAACGCACGGCCTCAAGTCTGACAGCCACGCAAGGCAAGCAGGTCGCGCGCATACGCGAACTGCGCACCCAGCTCGTCGGCGCAGGCATCGACACACGCTATCTCGACAAGCACGAGTTCGAACTGGCCACGAACAGCGCGCGACGCAAGTCGAAGATGAGCGCGGATCTGCTCGCGGTCGACGAAGGTCGCCGCAAGCGTGCCGAAGCCAGGCGCGCAAAGATCGACGCGCTGAAAGGCGTCGGCGAGAAGTGGACGACACGCGGCAAGGCCGTCAAAGGCGTCGGCACGGAGATGTTCGGCATGCTGTCCGAACCGCTCGACGCCGCGAAGCAGGCCGAAAGCGAAACGCTGCGCATGCAGGCGCAAGGCGCATCGGCCGACGCCGTGAAGTTCGCGCGTGCACAGCAGGTCGATGGCCAGTCGACCATCGACAACCTGGCGTCGATGCGCGAGTCGCTGTCGGCGCTCGGCGGCGACGAGCAACGTGCGCGCGTCGTGTTCCGGACGGTGGCGAACATGAAATCGGCGAACGAGGCGCTGTTCGGCAAGGACGACGCGAAGGCGAACGTCGACAAGTTCATGGGCATGCTGAAGGTGATCGACCTGCGCGGCGGCACAAAAGACGAAACCGCGCTCGGCAGCGAGGCGAATGCCGTACAGCGGATGTTGCTGGCGACCGGCGGCAAGGTCAGCGTCGACGAGTGGAGCAATTTCGCCGAATCGGGCGGCAGCGCGGCCCGGGGCCTGCGTACCGATGCGTTCTACTACCAGATGCAGCCGCTCATCGAGAAGCTCGGCGGAAAAGCGGCCGGCGAAGGCCTCACGTCGCTGTCCGGCAGCGCCCTTCAGGGCAAGATGACCGCGCCCGCCGCGCAACGGCTGACGGCGCTCGGCCTGGTCGATCCGAAGCAGGTCATGCGTGGCAAGAACGGCGCGATCAGCGGGCTGAAGCCAGGTGCGCTGGCCGGCAGCGCCATGCTGCAGGCATCGCCACTCGAATGGCTCGAAAAGGTGCTGCTGCCCAAGCTCGCCGCGAAGGGAATCACCAGCCCCGACAAGATCAAGGCCACGATCGCGAAGCTCTTCCCCGACAAGACCGCGGGGAACCTGCTCGCGACGATGGTCGAGCTGCGCGAGCAGATCCACGACACCGAACGGCAGAGCGCGGGGGCCGACGGCATCGGCGAGATGAAGTCGAAAGGCATGACGTCGACCCAGGGCCGCGAACTCGCCGCGCTCGCACAACTGCGCGACCTGAAGCTCGAGATCGGTGAACGCGTCACGCCGCTCTACAACAAGGCGCTCGACCTCACGGCAACCGCGATCGGGAAGGTCGTCCGGTTCATGCGCGAGCACCGCACGGCCTCGACCGTGATCGTCACGACCTTGACGGTGCTCGCCGGGCTGTTCGTCGCCGTCGGCACACTCGCAACGACATTCGGCACCGTGCTCGCGTCGCGCGCGGTGCTCAACTTCGCGATGTCGACCGCCAACGCGTTCAAGCTGGTCGGGCAGGCCTTGTTCGTGGTCGGCCGCCTGGCGCTCGCGAATCCGCTGCTCGCCGTGGTCACGCTGATCGCAGTAGCCGCCCTCTACGTCTGGCAGAACTGGGACACGCTCGGTCCGAAGTTCATCGCGCTGTGGGACACCATCAAGGAAGCGTTCGGCGCGGCCGGCGACTGGATCACCGCGAAATGGGATGCCACCGTCGAGTGGGTGAAAACCACGCTCGGCAGCATCGGCGACTGGTTTAGCGACATCGGCACGCGTTTCCAGGAAATCGGCACCAACCTGGTAACCGGGCTCATCGACGGCATCACGAGCCGCTTCGGCGCGCTGAAGGACACGATCGGCAACCTCGGCGGCTCGGCGGTCGGCTGGCTCAAGGAAAAACTCGGCATGCAGGCTTCGACCACGCCCGACGACGGCACCGGCGCCAGCAGCGTCAACTCCCCGGCCCGCATGACGCGAACCGCGGCCGCACTCACGACTGCCGCCGCCCTGGTCGGCCCGCCCGCGTTCGCTGCAAGCCCGGCGATCGCAGCCGCCGCCCCACTCGAGCGCTACAGCATGTCGCACGACTACTACCCGCCGCTCACCGCGCCGGCCGCCGCCGCGAGCGCCGCGCCACCGGCTGGCCCGGTCACCATCAACATCGCGGCGCCACCCGGCGTCGATGCGGCCGAGCTTGCCCGCCTGGTGCGTATCGAGCTCGACCGCGCCGACCGCGCGAAGGCGTCGCGCACCGCGTCGCGCCTGTCCGATTGATTGTCCGCTGGAGGAAACCCGCCCATGATGATGTCGCTCGACCAGTTCGTTTTCAGCCTGGCGACCACGCCGTACCAGGAGCTCCAGCGCCAGCGCAACTGGAAGCATCGCACCAGTTCGCGCATCGGCGTGCGCGACGCGAGCCAGTTCACCGGCGCCGGCGATGACACGATCACCCTCACCGGCATCGTCGCCCCCGACAACGGCATCGGCGAGATTGCGTCGATCGACGCGCTCGCCCGGATGGGCGACGCCGGCGACGCCTACGTGCTCGTCGACGGCAACGGCAACGTGTACGGCGCGTACGTCATCGACAGCCTCAACGAAACGGCCACGTATCACACGAAGGAAGGCATTCCGCGCAAGATCGCGTTCACGCTGACGCTCAAGCGCGTCGACGACGGCGTGCTGTCCGAAGTACAGCAGGACGAAGAAAGCGGAGCGGCCGACCAATGAGCACGCAGGAACGCAAGCCCGGCGACGCGCAGGCCCGCGCGGGACGCGTGCAACCGCAGGCCGACTACCGCATCACGCTCGACGGCCGCGACCTGTCGCGCCTGATCGCACCCAACCTCATCAGCCTGTCGCTGTCGGAATCGCGCGCGGACGAGGCCGACATGCTCGACCTGGTGCTCGACGACGCGCAGGGCGCGTTCGCGATTCCGAAACGCGGCGCCAGCATCAAGGTGTCGATCGGATGGGTCGGCGAGCCGCTGGTCGACAAGGGCGCGTTCACGGTCGACGAAGTCGAGCACGGCGGCGCACCGGACATCATCACGATTCGCGCACGCTCGGCATCGATGACGAACGACATGCACGAACGCCGGGAAAAAAGCTGGCACCGGCAGACGATCGGCGCAATCGTGCGAACCATTGCCACGCGCTACGGGCTCACGGCCGCCGTCGACGCGACCCTCGCCGCGACGCGGATCGACCATGTCGACCAGACGCAGGAATCCGACATGTCGTTCCTGACGCGCCTCGCCAGACGCTACGACGCGGTGATGACCGTGAAGGACAAGCATCTGCTGTTCACGCCGATCGGCAGCGGCAAGACGGTCAGCGGCAAGCCGCTCGACGTGCTGGCCATCACGCGTGCGAGCGGCGACCAGCACCGCTATCACATCGCGCAGCGTGACAGCTACACATCGGTGCGCGCGCACTATCACTCGAACGGCAGCGCGCGGCGGCTGTCGGTGGTCGTCGGCGATGCAAAAGGCAAGAACGCCAAGGTGCTGCCCGAAGACTATGCGACCGAAGCCGAGGCTCGCGCGGCAGCGCAGGCCGACTATGCGCGCACGCAGCGCGGGCAGTCGACGATGAGCTACACGCTCGCACTCGGCCGGCCAGAACTGTTTCCCGAAATGCCCGTCACCGTGACGGGCTTCAAGCCGGAGATCGACGACACGCCGTGGCTCGTGAAAAAAGCGACGCATACGATCGGCGACGGCGGTTTCACGACCGCGCTCGAACTCGAGGTGCGCGACGCGCCGAAGCAGTCACGTCGCGGCGGGAGCGCTGGCAAGCGCTGACCGGTGGAGCGGCAGCCTGCGCCGTCAAGTCGGACGCGCGACCAGGTGCGGTCGATCTCGGTGGCGAATTCGGGATCTCGGCGCGATGCGGGGCGACACAACACACGCAAAACGCGGTTCAGGTTCGCAGGGAAGGCCGGATTGAATGCCGGCCTGAAGGGGAGATTCGTTGAGGTGGCTGCGATGCGCGTGCGTGCAGCCCGGAGCGGGTACCGCCCGCCATCGCACGACCGGGGCGCGACGACGGCCTGCGCGAGCGTTCAGCTCGATTGCTGACGACCGCCGCGAATCAGGTGCGTATCGCACGAGTCACCGCATTGCTGCAATGTGGCACGCGCATCGCGCAGATTGGCCATCGCCTGCAGCGCAGCTTCGAGCACCTGCCCGACCGACAACATGGCGGTGTCGATCGCGGCATGCGCATCCGCGCGCTCATCGTCGGTCAGGTCCGAACGAAATCGCGGTGAACCGATCGTCAATCCACGCGCGTCCGCGCGATGATCGGCGTGCGCCGACGCGCCAATCGTCCCGTTGTCGTGCTTCCTGTTGGTGTCCATTTTTCCGGTCTCCGCAATCACAGTCATCAACCGGGGGCCGCCTGACACGACGGGCTCGCCTCGGAACGCCCCGCCGCCAGCTCTCCGGCTTTCAGAATGCTAAACTAATACTGTATGGATATACAGTCTTTCGTCCGATTTTATCCGAAGCACCTGTGCGATGCGTTCACGGCACTGCCATGCTGCTCGTTGCGGCGCCTGGCTGGTGCGCGTGCGGAGAGGGGTCGGGGAAAGGACTGTCGCGTCCGCCGAAGTGCGGACACACGCTGATGCAGCGGGTCGATGCACGCATGCCTGCGCCGATGACGCGCCGCGCAGCCCATCGCATCGGGCCAGCGGGGGGATGACGGGCCACCCTCGCCGTCGCATGTGCGACCGATCGAAACGGGCGGGAAGCAGCAGTGCCTGTCGCACCGCATGCACACGCGGCCGGTGTGGTTGCGGGACTTGGCCCCGCCGGCCGCTTACTTCTTCGCTTGCTTCACCACGCGCTCGGCCTTCAGCCGTTCGACCTCGGCCATCGCTCGCTCGACGTTTTCCGCCGTGCGCTGATCGAGCGCCGCGCGGCGCTTCTCCGGCACGCGCTTCGCGCGCCGCGGCGCCGCGGCCTGCACCATCGCGCCCGTGCTGATGCAGCTGGCGAGGAACGCATGCAGCGATGCCTTGCCGGTGTCGTTGAGCTGCCGGTACATCGCGAGCACGTCGGCTTCGTCCGCGTCGCGGCTGCCCGCCTCCGGCGCCGCTTCACCGGCCGTGAACCGTTCGCCGGTCAGCACATAACCGATATCGACACCGATCTCGCGAACGGCCAGCAGATAGGCCGCGTCGGGAGAGCGTTCGTCCGACTCGTATGCCGACTGCGAGCGCCTCGCGACACCGCCCACGGTCGCGAACTCGTCCTGGCTGAGCCCGATCCGCAAGCGCTCGTCCCGCAAGCGACTCCCGATTTGTGTCATAAATTACCCATTAATAATTGACGCGTCGTTTTGTGCTCATTACACTAGCCTTACCGTAACGCAAGACTAACTCCGCAAAGTATACCGACCATGACCACACCCAAAGGCCCGCGCCGTTCGCCGCGCGGCACGATGTCGGACAAGCCCGTCTACGTGGGGCTGACGCCGGTCGAGCGCGGCGAACTCGAGCAGCTCGCCGCACAACGCAACCGCTCGATTTCCAGCATGGCTCGCGAATTGATCCGCATCGGCGCCGGCCATCTGCGCGCGATCGCGACGCCGCGCGCCCTCACCACCCGCAATTGATCCGGAGCGCCTTCATGTTCTCCGCCTTCGAACGCGCCCGATGGTCCGGGCCCGCAACGTCGATTGTGAGCCGCGCGAGCACCCGCATCCATCCGCCGATCGGCCAGCGATGCAGCCCGCCGCCCGTGCGACACACGACCGGCCCCGGCCACGCGCACCCTCTCGCCCGGAGTCACGCCCCATGCGCATCCTGAACCGCTGCCCGCACTGCCGCACGCGCGCCACCGCGCGCAGCAGCCGCGAAATGTCGCTGACCTTCCGCGAGATCACCTTCCAGTGCGCGAATCCGGAGTGCGGCCACACGTACGTGGTCAACATGGAATTCGCACGCACGCTGTCGCCGTCCGCCGTCCCGAACCTGGCGTTGCAGTTGCCGCTCTCGCCGCACGTGCGCGAACGCCTGGCCGCGCAACTCGAACTGCCCGTCTGACGCGCTAACCCCGTCGTTCCCCGTTTCCCTCGCATCGTGCCTGGACGGCGCGGGGGAGCGCTTTTGCTTTGAAAAGGACACCTCATGATCTCGATCCACGCGGGCCGCGCCATCCGCTGCCCCGTCGGCCATGCGATGGCCCGCCGCCCGGCGCATCACGCATGGCTCTTCGGCCCGGAGGCGCGCGCATGAACCGTTACGCCGCAGAACCCGCGCCGCACGACGTCGCGCTGCGCGCCGCCATCGCGGCGGCGGCCGACACGCTGTGCTTCGACGACCCGCCGGACAGCATCGCGCGGCAGCACACGCTCGGCCGCTTCGTGTCGGCGCTCGCCGATCGCCTGGCGCTCGGCTTCCCGCAATCCGCCGCCGCGCTGCGTGCACTCGCCGCTTCACCGGCCACGGCGGCCAATCCCGTGCAATCCACACAACCGCAACCTGAACGGCAGCAATGACGAAGATGGCTTCGATCGACGAACTGAAACGACACATCGACCTGCACGACCTCGCTGGCCGTCTCGGCCTGAAACGCGGACGCGGCGGCGACCGCGCGCTCTACCACTCGCCGCAGCACACAGACCGGAACCCGTCGCTGTCGATCTATGCGAACCACCCGAAGTACGGCACCGGCTGGCGCGATCACAGCGCCGATGCCGGCGGTTCGTGCATCGATCTCGTGATCCATGCACGCGGCGGCACCGTCGCCGACGCCGTTCGTTATCTCCACGACACATACGGCCTCCCGTCCGAGCGACCGGCGCCGGCCGAGCGCCGCGAGAAATCGACGGTCGAATATATCGCCGACCGGTGTACGGCCGAGCGCGAGCGCGCGCGCGACTACCTCGGCGGCCGCGGCATTTCCGCCGCCGCGATCGACACGGCGCTCGCAGCGCGCACCCTCGGCTTCAATACGTGGACAAGCCCGAAGGTCGCCGCCGGCGATGTCGGCCACGGTGGCCCCGCCGCCGCTTTCGTGGTGCGCGCGCCGGGCGATGCGCGTGTCGTCGCGGTCGACATGCGCTACGTCGACCCCGCGCTCAACGGCGGCGTCAAGACGCAGACCCAGGGCGACAAGGCCGGTTACGGCTGGACCGCCGACGCGCGCCGGCTCGACCGGGCAAGGCGCGTGATCATCGTCGAAAGCGCGATCAACGCGCTGTCGATCGACACGTGCGCACTGCCCGGCACGGCCGCGCTCGCGCTGCGGGGCCTCGCGAACGTCGAGCACATCGACTTCACGTTCCTGCGCGGCAAGCAGGTCACGATCTGCCTGGACAACGACGAACCATTCGCGGAGGGCCACCCGCGCGCCGGGCAACGCCCGGGCCCAGAGGCCGCGTGGGCGCTCCACGAACGGCTGACCGCACTCGACATCAGCGCCGTGCTGGTCGACCAGTCGGACTGGCTTGCCGACCTGGCGGACGGCGACACCGCGCGCACGCCGATCAACGACGCGAACGACTACCTGCAGCTGCGCGGCCCGGCCGACCTGGCACGTGCGCTCGACCAGCTCGAGCCCTGGCTCGTCGCCGGCCTGCCCGGCGACGCGTCGCGCCGCGGCCGGCCGCGCGTGTTCCTGCCGCCGCACGACTTCGCGCAGTACTGGCGGTTTCGCGTGCGGCCGGACTTCACGAGCTACATCACCAAGATGGATCGCAACGAGGAGTCCGGTGTCGACACGCCCGTGATGACGGATCTGTGCGGCTTTCGCATCGCCGGCATCAGCCGCGTGGCCGTCGCGAGCGCGACCTCGACGATGACGGGTGACGCCGACCAGGCGCCCACCGTCTACTTTGCCGTGTCGGTGCAGGCGCCGCGGCACGGCGCGCAACTGATCCGCCGCGTGATGCTCGACGACCAGCTGCACAACGTCGACCAGTGGAGCAAGTTCGGCCCGATCTGGGCACCGGCGCCGTTCAAGCGGATGGTGAACATCCTCGAGCGCGGCGCCGACCTGGGCGCGCGCCGGGCCGCGAACTTCGTCGGGCTCGCGTGGCGCGACGGCCGTCTGATCGTCAACGAAGGCCCCGACTGCTACTTCACCGAAGCGGACAAGCAGTGCCCGTATCACAACCTGACGTTCCCGGGCGGCCCGGTGAGCGACGCGCGCCGCGTGATCGCGGCGTACCAGACGACCTTCCGGCAGAACGCGGCGACGATCCCGCTCGTGTGGGCACTCGGCGGCCACCTGAAGGCGCTGCTCGGCTTCTGGCCGCACCTCACGATCCAGGCGAACAAGGGCGCGGGCAAGTCGACGCTCATCAAGCGGCTCGAACGCTCGCTTGCCTTCACGATGTTCTCGGGGCAGTCGCTGCAGACCGAATTCCGCTTGCTGACCAGCATCAGCCACACCAGCCACCCGGTCGGCTGGGAAGAGCTGTCGGCACGCCGGCAGGACGTGATCGACAAGGCGGTCGGGTTGCTGCAGGAGAACTACCAGTACACGGTGACCCGGCGCGGCACCGACATGACCGAATACCTGCTGTGCGCGCCCGTGATGCTCGCCGGCGAGGACGTGCCGGTGCGCAGCCTGCTCGGCAAGCTGGTGCGCACGACGCTGACCGGCAAGCGCGGGCCGCTGCTACCCGACGACCTGCCGCGCTTCCCGGTCCGGCAATGGCTCGACTTCCTGACCGGCCTCGACCGACGCACCGCGCTCGACCAGTACGCGACGCTGCGCGACAAGGCCCTGGCCGGCTGCCGCGCGAGCGGCGAGGACGACGGCGCGCGGCGCATGGCCGGCAACTACGCGGCCATCGGGCTCGCGTGGCGCTACCTGTGCGAATTCGCCGGCATGGACCCGAGCGAAGGCGATTTCCCGCGCGACCTGATCGCCGAGATGAACGGCCACGTCGCCGAAACGAGCGCCGACCGCGAGCCGTGGGTCTGGATCATGGAAACGGTGCTGTCGGAAATCGACGGCGGCAACTACAAACATCCGTACACGTTCGACACCGTCGACGGCGAGTTCTGCCTGCTGCTGCGCACCGGGCACGTGATGGACCACCTCGCGCACACGAGCGCGCTGCGTGACAAATGGAACGGCCTGCCCGTGAAATCCGATCGCGTGTTCAAGGCGCAGCTCAAGCATGCCGGCGTCGTGGTCGGCGAAAAGGAGGTCGAGCGCCGCATCTACATGCGCCGCGTGCCCTACCTGACACCGGTGTCGCTCGAGCGCCTGGCTGCATTCGGCCTGCACGTGTCGGTGCGCGAGGATCTGGCGACCGACTCGCTGCAGGGAGGCCGCGCATGAGCCGCGCTCCGGCCAGCCGGCCGCCGCGCAGCCGATACCGCCGGGAGCAGGCACGCAGCGCACGCGAGTCATGGTTATCGCGGGGGTCGACTCGCAAGTCCTTGATTCTTGAAGGAACTGCCGCCGCGCATCGCGCGGGATTCGCCATGTGTGGCGTCGTTTTTGCCACGTGTCCGGATCACCCGCAGGCCACCGCCCCTTCCTCTCCTTCTCTCTTCAAATCATTGAAAGAAAAGAAGAAAGAGAACCGGGAAGCCGCAGCAACCGGCCGCAATCGCGCACCACGAGTCGGACACGCGTTGCCATCAGTCGCGGGCGATGCCGCAGTTTCGCGCCACGGGTTCTTCGGGGCTGCCACGCGTGATTGATGGCAGCCGACGGCAAACGAATTTCTTGAATATCAACGTGTTATGTGCCCTTCACACGCGATCCATCACTCCACGAGTTGCGCTGCCTGCCCGCCCGGTGCGCGGCACGCCGGCGACCCGAATCCGGCAATCGTCGACCTGGCTGGCGCGGCGGCCCTGCTCGGCGCGCATCCCGAAACGGTGCGCCTGAAGGCCAGGGCCGGCGCGCTGCCCGGCCGCAAGGTCGGCAAGCGCTGGATCTTTTCCATCGTCGCGCTGCAGCGCTACCTCGCCGGAGAGTGGCTCCCGCAAGTCGCACTCGATCAGCAAGAGGAATCACACCCATGTCGCTCTACAAACGAAAAACCAGCCCGAACTGGCAATACAAGCTGTACCCCCCTGGCGGCGGAACGCCGGTACAGGGAAGCACTGGCACCCGCGACAAAGCGCAGGCCCAGGAATTCCACGACCGGCTGAAGGTCGACCTGTGGAACCAGGTCCGGCTCGGCACGAAGCCGCGACATTCGTGGAACGACGCGGTCATCCGCTATGTCGGCGAACGCTCGGGACTCGCGAGCCTGGAGACATCGAAGATCCACCTGCGCTGGCTCGACCGGCACCTGTCCGGCGTCGCGCTCGCCGACATCGACCGGAACCGCGTCGATGCGATCGCGCTCGCCAAGCGCCGCGAGCCGCGCATGGTGCGCACCCGGCATGGTCTCGTCGAGACCGACCGGGCCGTCAGCGACGGCACCGTACGCCGCGTGATCGGCGTGCTGAAGTCCGTGTTGAATGCGGCCGTCGAATGGGAATGGCTGGACCGCGCGCCGGTCACGAAACGTGCGAAGGTCGTCGCGAAACGGATCCGCTGGCTGACGCCGGCGGAGGCGGAGCGCTTGCTTGCCGAACTGCCCGCGCATCTCGCCGACATGGCGCGCTTCAGTCTCGAAACCGGCTTGCGCCGCGCCAACGTGACGGGGCTGCAATGGTCGCAAGTCGACCTTGCGCGGCGCGTCGCGTGGATCCACCCGGACCAGGCGAAGGCGCGCAAGGCGATCACGGTGCCGCTGTCGGATACCGCGATCGCCGTGCTGCAGCGCCAGCGCGCGAACCCGCGGGCGCCGGAATACGCGGACAGTGTGTTCACGTATCGCGGCAAGGCGGTCTATCAGACGGCCACGGCCGCATGGGCCAAGGCGCTGCAGCGCGCCGGCCTGCGCGACTTCCGCTGGCACGACCTGCGTCACACCTGGGCGAGCTGGCACGTGCAGCGCGGCACGCCGCTGCAGGTCCTCAAGGAACTGGGCGGATGGGAAACGATGGAAATGGTGCAGCGGTATGCGCACCTGTCGGCGGATCACCTGGCGCAATGGGTCACGCCGCTGACGGCCGAGCCCGCGCCGATGCCAGCTGCAATTCAGCTGCAACGAGACTGTCCGACGACGGGAGAAAACCGCTGAGAGCCTGACTAGACTTGGCGCGCCCGGCTGGGATCGAACC
>NZ_LDWR01000077.1 GCF_001039005.1 Burkholderia cepacia | reverse complement strand
GCTACGGCAGCTTCGCGCTGTCGGCGATGGTGTCGGTCGCGTACCTGATGAAGGAGCGCGGCGTGCTCGCCGATCGCCTGCCGACCCTCGAGGTGCTCGACGACGTGATGTACAAGTCGATCGCGGTCGGTTTCGCGTTCTTCACGATCGCGACGATTCTCGGCGCGCTGTGGGCGGCCGAGGCATGGGGCGGTTACTGGAGCTGGGACCCGAAGGAAACCTGGGCGCTGATCGTGTGGCTCAACTACGCGGCGTGGCTGCACATGCGGTTGATGAAGGGCCTGCGCGGCGCGGTTGCCGCGTGGTGGGCGCTCACCGGCCTGCTCGTGACGACGTTCGCGTTCCTCGGCGTCAACATGTTCCTGTCCGGGCTGCACAGCTACGGCAAGCTGTAAGATTTTCGCCGCTCGTCCGACTATAAGACCGCCGGTGCACTGCGTGCCCGGCGGTTTTCTTTTGTAACGGGTGGGCGACCCGGGCGTCGAACGGCGTACGGCGGGTCGGGTCGAACGCTGATGAAGCGTGCGCGCGGCGCATGCAGGAGGAGCTGCACGATGTGGATCAAACGTCCTTTGCGGAACGTACTGACCGGCGGTGATATCGCGCACAGCGAGATCACGCCGCGCGCGGTGTTCGAGAACCGGCGACGTATCTTGCAGGCGGCCGGCCTTGCGGCGGCGGGCGGGTTGCTCGGCGGCAGCGGCCCGGCATTCGCTGCGTATGCGTCACCCGACGCGCGGGCGGCGAAGCTGGCAGCGAAAACGAATCCGAAGTTCGTCGCGGCGGACAAGGTGACGCCGTTCAAGGACATCACGTCCTACAACAACTTCTACGAATTCGGCACGGACAAGAGCGATCCGGCGCAGAACGCCGGCACGCTTCGGCCACGCCCGTGGCGCGTGAGCGTCGAGGGCGAGGTGCAGCACCCGAAGGTGTTCGATCTCGACGAACTGCTGAAGCTCGCACCGCTCGAGGAGCGCGTGTACCGGCTGCGCTGCGTTGAGGGATGGTCGATGGTGATCCCGTGGATCGGTGTGCCGCTATCCGAGCTGATCAAGCGCGTGCAGCCGACCGGCAACGCGAAATACGTGCAGTTCATCACGCTGGCCGATCCGTCGCAGATGCCGGGCCTCTCGACCCCCGTGCTCGACTGGCCGTACTCGGAAGGGCTGCGGATGGACGAGGCGATGAATCCGCTGACGTTGCTGACGATGGGCGTCTACGGGCAGGTGCTGCCGAACCAGAACGGCGCGCCGGTGCGGATCGTCGTGCCGTGGAAGTACGGTTTCAAGAGCGCGAAGTCGCTCGTGAAGATCCGGTTCGTCGACAAGCAGCCGAAGACGAGCTGGAACACGTATGCGTCGAACGAATACGGCTTTTATTCGAATGTGAATCCGAACGTCGATCATCCGCGCTGGAGCCAGGCGACCGAGCGGCGCATCGGCGAGGACGGCTTCTTCACGCCGAAGCGCAAGACGCAGATGTTCAACGGCTACGGCGATCTGGTCGCGTCGATATATCAGGGCATGGACCTGAAAAAGAATTTCTGAGCGCGATGGTGAGAAACGACATGCCTCCTTCGACGCTGACGCCCGCCCGTGCGGCTGGTGCTCGACCGGCCGAACGGGCGGCGCTGGCCGGTGCGATCCGTGCCGCCTCGCCGCGCTGGCTCGTGCCGGCCAAGGCGTTGGTTTTCGCGGCCGGCCTCTATCCGCTCGTGCGTCTCGTGCTGTTCGGGCTGACCGACCGGCTCGGTGCGAACCCGATCGAATTCATCACACGTTCGACCGGCCTGTGGACGCTTGTGATGCTGTGCATCACGCTGGCCGTCACGCCGCTCCGGCGCATGACGCGGGCCGCCACGCTGCTGCGCTTTCGCCGGATGATCGGGCTGTTCGCGTTCTTTTACGCGACGCTGCACTTCACGACCTATCTCTGGTTCGACAAGTGGTTCGATGTCGTCGCGATCCTGAAGGACGTCGGCAAGCGTCCGTTCATCACGGTCGGCTTTGCGGCGTTCGTGCTGCTGATTCCGCTTGCCGCGACGTCGCCGCGCGCGATGGTGCGCCGGCTCGGCCGCCACTGGGCGACGCTGCATCGCGCGATCTACGCGATCGCGCTGTTCGGCGTGCTGCACTTCTGGTGGATGAGGGCCGGCAAGCACAATCTCGCGCAGCCCAGGCTTTACGCGGCGATCGTCGCTGCGCTGCTGGGCTGGCGGCTGATCGCCTGGGGATGGCGGCGCGTGAGTGCGTGACAGCGCGGCCTGAAAAACAAAAGGCGATGACCGGGAGGCCATCGCCTTGCTTCGCGAGCCGCGCGGGCGGCGTCGCGCCGTTACTGCGTAACGGCCGGGCTCGACGCCGGTGCGGGCATTTTCGATGCACCGCTCGACAGCTCGGGCGACAACGTGAGCGGCGTACCGGACGAATCGGGCACACTGTCGGACGACGCGTTGTCATCGGTAGGCGTCACGTCCGACGGCGGCGTGTCCTGCTGCTGGATCGGCTTCGGCAGCGGAGGCACGGTGGGCAGATAGAGCGCGCCGCTTTGACCGCAGCCGGCAAGAATCGCCAAAGCCGCTACAATCGCGCTCATCCGGAAAACGACTCGCATGATCGTCCCTGAACAATTGAACCGATAGAGTTTAGCATGTCCGATACTGAATACCTGACCCGTGCCGAGGCCGTGCTGATGGCCGTCGAGCGTACCGTCGACACCGCGAACGACGGTGACCACGACATCGATCTGGAGCGCAACGGCAGCGTCCTGACGCTGACGTTCGAGAATGGCTCGAAGATCATCGTCAACCTGCAGCCGCCGATGAAGGAAGTGTGGATCGCCGCGAAGGCGGGCGGATTCCACTACCGTTTCGTGGACGGCGAATGGCGCGATACGCGCACGGGTACCGAGTTCTACTCGGCGCTCACCGAATACGCGACCCAGCAGGCCGGCCTGCCGATCACGTTCAGCGCGTGACGGACGGGGCGCCGGGCCCCGAACGTCGTACCCAAAGAAAAAGCGCCCCCGCGGGGCGCTTTTTTGATGTCCGGGCCGCGTGTCAGTGGCCGCGGAACAGGTTCATGATGTCCTGCTTTTCCTGTTCGTCGACGTGCGGCACGGCTTCGTCGACGTTCTGCGCGGCCGGCGCCTGCGGCACACCGACCGTCGACACGAAGCCGTGCCCCGGCGTGAAGTCGGTGAAGTACAGCTCGCTGCCGAGCGATTCGACGCCGTCCGGCACCGTGGGCTTGAACTCGGGCACGCCCTTCAGCGCGGCGCCCATGTAGTCGATCCAGACCGGGAGCGACAGGCCGCCGCCCGTTTCGCGATCGCCGAGGCTGCGCGGGTTGTCGTAGCCGATCCATGCGATCGCGGCGAGCGTGTGCTGGTAGCCGGCGAACCATGCGTCGTGCGAGTCGTTCGTCGTGCCGGTCTTGCCTGCGAGGTCGGTGCGCTTCAGCACGTTGGTCCGTGCGCCCGTGCCGCGCTGCGCGACGCTCTGCAGCAGGCTGTTCATCACGTAGGCGTTGCGGGCGTCGATCGCGCGCGGCGCGTTCTGCTCGGCGACGAGCGGCTGCGCGCGCGCGACGATCGCGCCGTTCGGATCGGTGACTTCGGCGATCAGGTACGGATTGACGCGGTAGCCGCCGTTCGCGAATACCGAGTACGCGCCGGCCATCTGCAGCGGCGTGACCTGGCCCGCGCCGAGCGCCATCGGCAGGTAGGCCGGATGGCGATCGGCGTCGAAGCCGAAGCGCGTGATGTACTGCTGCGCGTATTTGGTGCCGATATGGTTCAGGATCCGGATCGACACGAGGTTGCGCGAGCGCTGCAGCGCGGTGCGCATCGACATCGGGCCTTCGAAGCCGCCGCCGTAGTTCTTCGGCTCCCACGGCTGGCCGCCCGTTTCGGCGGCGCTGAAATACAGCGGGCCGTCGTTGATCACGGTTGCCGGCCCGAGGCCCTTGTCGAGCGACGCCGAGTAGATGAACGGCTTGAACGACGAGCCCGGCTGCCGCCAGGCCTGCGTGACGTGGTTGAACTTGTTCTTGTTGTAGTCGAAGCCGCCGACGAGCGAGCGGATCGCGCCGTCCTGCGGAATGATCGACAGGAACGCGCCTTCGACCTGCGGCAACTGCGTGATCGACCATTTGCCGGCATCGTTCTTCACGACGCGGACGATCGCACCGGGGCGGATGCGGCGATTCGGCTGCGCGCTGGTCGACAGCGCGCCCGACGCGAAGCGCAGGTTGTCGCCTTCGATCGTCGCATTGCTGCCGTCGATGAACGCGACCGTGATCTGGCGCGGGCTCGCGGCCGTGACGACCGCGGCAATCAGTTCGCCGTTGTCGGGGTGCTCGAGCAGCGCGTCGTCGATCGCCTGTTCGCGGTCGTCGGCACCGGCCGGCAGCTCGATGAAGCCTTCCGGCCCGCGATAACCGTGCCGGCGCTCGTAATCCATGATGCCCTTGCGTAGCGCGGTGTACGCGACCTGCTGGTCCGCGGAATCGATCGTCGTCACGACGTTGAAGCCGCGCGTGTAGGTTTCCTCGCGGTACTGCGCGTACATCATCTGCCGGACCATTTCCGCGACGTATTCGGCGTGCACGCTGAAATCGCGCCCCGGGCCCTTGACGACGAGCGGCTGCGCGACGGCCTCGTCGTACTGCTCGCGCGTGATGAAGTTCAGCTCGAGCATCCGTTGCAGGATGTATTCCTGGCGCACCTTCGCGCGCTTCGGATTGACGACCGGGTTGTACGCGGACGGCGCCTTCGGCAGCCCCGCGAGCATCGCCGCTTCCGCGAGCGTGATGTCCTTCAGGTCCTTGCCGAAATAGACCCGCGCGGCGCTCGCGAAGCCGTATGCGCGCTGGCCGAGATAGATCTGATTCATGTAGACCTCGAGAATCTGATCCTTCGTCAGTGCGCGCTCGATCCGGTACGCGAGCAGGATCTCGTAGATCTTGCGCGTGTAGGTCTTCTCGCTCGACAGGAAGAAGTTACGTGCGACCTGCATCGTGATCGTGCTTGCGCCCTGCGACGCGTGGCCGTTCGTCAGCGCGACGAAGCCGGCGCGGATGATTCCGGTGAGGTCCACGCCGCCGTGATCGTAGAAGCGCGCGTCCTCGATCGCGAGGATGGCCTTCTTGAGCGAATCGGGCACGTCCTTGAAATGGACGACGTCGCGGCGCTCCTCGCCGAATTCGCCGATCAGCACATGATCGGACGTATAGATGCGCAGCGGCACCTTCGGGCGATAGTCGGTCAGCGCATCGAGCGACGGCATGTTCGGCCAGGCGACGACGAGCGCGTAGCCGAGCACGAGGCCGCCGGCCACGACGAGGGCCACGCACATCGCGGCGAAGCCGAGCATGACTTTTTGCCACCAGGGCCGCTTCTTCGGCTCCGGGGCAGGAGGCGGGGACGTAGGAGTCGTGGATTGCATAGGCATACCGGAAAACAGTCCCGCGATTATAGCTGCCCGGTAAGACCGGTCCTGACGCGGGGGCCGACCGCCGGAACATCGCGGGTTGGCGTACCACCAGCATAGTCCTCGCGCGGCCGCCGCGAGCCATTGCTGGCCGTTCGGCCGACTGTCGGCCGCGCGCACCGTTTTGCAGAATCAGGCCTCGGAAACGCGGCGTGGGCCGCGACGATCGCGGGAGGTTGGGATGGCGGGACGATGGGGGGCGCGGTTTGCGCAGGGCAGGCACTGGTCGACGGGAATCGACGTCGGTGCGGACGAGGTGAGGGTGGTCGTGCTGAGCCGGCGCGCCCGTGTCGCGGAGGTGTGCATCGAGGGGCTCGAGCGGGAGCCGGTCGGGCTGGCTGGCGGGCCGGAAGACGCGCGCTGGGCCGCGGTCGCGCGTGCGCTGGCGGCGGCCGTGTCGCGGCTGTCGGCGGCGGGCGTGCGGTGCGACGCGCGCGGCGTGATGGCGCTGCACGACGACGAGATGCGCACCGCGACGCTGGACCTGGCCGGGCGTGACGACATTGCGGACGCCGCACGGCAGGCGGCCGAGCGAATCTCCGGGCTGGCGCCGGACAGCCTCGCGTTCGACTGGCGACAGGACGACGGGGCGCGGTCCGGCGAGATCGCGGTTGCGGTGGCCCCGCTGGCGCTGCTCGAACGACGGATCGACGTGGCGGCCCAGGCGGGTGTCGATCTGACGGCGGTCGATGGCGAGTCGGCCGCCGTGTTGCGCGCGTTGCGCTATGCCGCGCAGTTCGAACTCGACGTACATGGCGCCTACGCCGTGCTCTGGTTCTGCGACTCGGGCGTGCACGGCTGGCGAATCGACGGCCCGGTGGCCGCACCGGTGCTCACGCTGTCCGGCGCCGTGCCGGGGGCGTTCGCCGATGCATTGCGCCAGCGTGCGCTCGGGGCCGCGCGCTGTGTCCTCGTGGCCGGGGACGAGCGGTGCATCGCCCGCTTCGGTACGTCCGTCGCCGAGATCGGCGACGTGCTCGGCGTGGTGGCGGTGCCGTTCGACTGTACGGGTTGGGACGGGCTGCCGTGCCCGCCCGCAGGCATGCCGGGCGGCCCGGCATTCGCCGTCGCGTTCGGGCTGGCGTTGCGCGGAGTGTGGGAATGATGGCCGGGCGCATTCCGATAAACGTGTTTGGGGCGAGGCCGGACGGCCGCGCGGGGCTCGGCGGCTTCAACCTGCTGCCGTACCGCGAGCGGCTGGCACAGGCGTTGAGGCGTCGTCGGGCCGCGCAGTGCGGTATGGCGATCCTGCTCGGCGTACTCGGCGCCGGCCTGTGGACGGGCGTCGCCACGTTGTCGCGGTGGCGGGTGGACGCCGAGCGCGCGAGCGTGGAGGCGCGGCTGCGACAGTTGCAACCGCAGGTGGACGCCGCGACGCGTGCCGCCAATGCAGCCGTCGTCATCGCGCAGCGCGAAGTGCAGGCAGCCGCGCTTGCCGAGCCTTACCGGCGCGTCGCAGGGCTGCTGGCGACGCTGGCGCAAGTGCGTGACGGCACCGTCCGGCTCGACGCGCTGCGCACCACACCGACCGGTGCCGCGCTCGATGCGCGCGCCACGAGTTACCGGGCGGCCGCTCGATGGCTCTCGGCGATGGCACGCGAGCAGCGTGACTGGCGGATCGATATAGAAGTGTTGAAGCCTGCGTCGGAGGCTCCGGTCGCCACGGCCGGGATGCCGTTCCTGTTCTCGGTCCAACTGCGCTGGCATGACGCGACGCTATCGCAGCAACCGCCAGGAGATAGCGCATGACGGCGCTCACGCATCGGGGCGCGTCGCGCGGCGACGCGCGGCCGAGCGGCATGTGGCGCGTGTCGCCGGCGGCTGCGCATGTCGCAGGCTGTGCGTTCGCGTTCGCCGCCGTATTGGCGGGCGGTATTCATCTGGCGAATGCCGGCGACTGGGGCGGGCTCGCGCACAGTCGCGCGTTGCTGGCGGCGGCGCAGGTGCGCGCGGCCGACGCGCAGCGCGTGCTCGCGGCTGCTGAGCAACGGCGCGACGCACATCCGGCGCCAGCGCGCGACGATCGCTTGTCGCGTGCGCCGGAATGGGCCGCGCTGATGCTCGAACTGGCCGATCTTGCCGCATCGAGCGGGTTGAATGGCGTATCGATCGAGCCGCTGCGTACCGATGGTGCGGCGCCGGATGGCCGGCGCACAGTGCGCATCGTCGCGGATGGCGGCTTTGGCGCGTTGTTGCACATGATCGGCGGGTTGGCGCGTTTCCCGGTACTGGCGGTGCCGTCGGCGCTGCGCGTTGAACGTGGCATGCCGTCGGCGCGGGTGGAAATGTCGGTCGACGTGTTTCCGGCGCTGCCGGCGGTAACGGCCGCAGGTGGCACGGTGTTGGTTCAGGCCGCTGCGCTCGATACCGATCCGTTCAGTGGGGCTGGCCCGTCCGACGCGGATGGTCGGGCGTCCCGCCTGGCCGGCACGATTCGCGACGCGCGTGCCGGTCTCGCGTTGTTCGACGATGGCGACGGTGCGTTCACGGCCGTGGCGCCCGGGGAAGCGCTCGGAGCCGCACGCGTGGTGCGTGTCGATCCCGCAGCCGTAACGCTTGCGACGACCGACGGGGCGCATCGGCTCGTCATGGGCGATGGAGGTCGGCCATGACGAGATATGGATATTGGACACTCGCCGTCTGGGCGGGGTTGACGGCGGCCGGTGCAAGCGCGTCGTTGCCGCCGCTGCCGGCCGTCTGGCCCGCCGCGTCGATGGATGCACGGGGGCCGGGCCTGCCGCCGCCGACAGGCGTGGCCGGTAGCGTGGGCAATGACATATCGGCGGAGGTCGGCTCGCCGCCGTTCGATCAGGCGGCTCACGCGGCGGTTCAGGCGGAAGCCTCCGCAACGGCCCCCGGGCTTGAAGGGCCGCCGATTCCGCTGGCGCCGCCGGCCCGGATGAGCGACGCCGCGGCGCGGCAACCCGGCGATGCGGACGACGCGCGGCGGATCTCGCTGAATCTGCAGAGCGCCGGGCTCGCCGCCGCGTTCGACGCGTTCGCGCGGTTCACGGGGCTCAATATCGTCGTCGGCGAGCAGGTGCGCGGCACCGTGACGTTACGTCTGAACAATGTTCGCTGGCGCGATGCGTTCGACACGCTGCTCGACACGCACGGGCTCGCGATGTCGCGGCGCGGCAACGTGATATGGGTCACGCCGGCGGCGGAACTGGCCGCGCGCGAACGCGAGCGCTTCGAGATGCACGCGCGGGCCGCCGATCTGGAGCCGCTCGCGAGCCGTACGTTCGCGCTGCGTTACCCGCGCGCGCAGGACGTGCAACGGCTGCTGGCCGGCGCAACCGGCCAGCGCCTGCTGTCGAAACGCGGCGCGGCGGCGGCCGACCCGCGCACGAACCTGCTGTTCGTCACCGACCTTGCCCCGCGTATCGCGCAGATCGAGGGCCTGATCGATGCGATCGACCGGCCGTCGCGGCAGGTCAGGATCGAGGCCCGCATCGTCGAGGGGGAGCAAGGTTTCTCGCGCAATCTCGGCGCACGCGTCGCGCTGCGTGCGCAGGGGCGGCCGTCGTCGGGCGACGGCGCCACGTTCACGACGGACGCGCGCAATGCGCTCGACCTTGCCGCGCGGCCGCTTGGTGGCTTCGACGCGGCGACCGCCGGCTTCACGCTGTTCGCCGCGCCGCTCAGCCGCGTACTCGACGTCGAACTGAGCGCGCTCGAGGCGCAGGGGCGGGGCCAGATCGTTTCTCGCCCGCGCGTGGTGACCGCCGATCGCGTCAAGGCGATCGTCGAGCAGGGTTCGGAGCTGCCGTATCAGGCCAAGGTCGGCAACGGCATGAGCGGCGTGCAGTTCCGCCGCGCGACGCTCAAGCTCGAGGTCGAACCGCAGATCACGCCGGACGGTCGCGTGGTGCTCGACCTGGACGTGACGAAGGACAGCGTCGGCGAGCCGACGGCGGCCGGCCCGGCGATTCATACGAAGCACGTGCAGACGCGCGTCGAGGTCGAGGACGGCGGGACGGTCGCGATCGGCGGGATCTATGAACAACTGAACCGGAACGATGTGACGCGCGTGCCGCTCTTGGGCAAAATACCGTTTCTGGGCGCGCTTTTCCGGCACCGCGCGCAGCGCGACCAGCGCAACGAACTGGTCGTCTTCATCACGCCGACCGTCGTTGATGCGCGCTGCGAAGCGCGCGGCGCGGGCGACGCAGATGCCGAGAAAACGGGGCCGGAAGCCGCCGGCGCAGGCTCGACAAGGCAGCCGCTTTGCCAGTAAGCTGCGCCACACACCAGCAAGATTGAAGCAGAGGAAGCCGTTGCAAGCGCGGGACCCACATGCAAACGTATTTTTCGTCGGCCTTATGGGAGCGGGTAAGACCACCGTGGGCCGCGCGGTCGCACGTCGTCTCGACAGGACGTTCTTCGACTCCGACCACGAAATCGAGGCCCGTACGGGCGCGCGCATTCCGGTCATCTTCGAGATGGAAGGCGAGGCCGGGTTTCGCGATCGCGAAACGCAGGTGATCACCGATCTCACGCAGCGCGAGAACATCGTGCTCGCGACGGGCGGCGGCGCGGTGCTGCGCCAGGAAAATCGCGACTGCCTGAAAAACAACGGCATCGTCGTCTACCTGCGTGCCAATCCGCACGATCTGTGGCTGCGCACGCGCAAGGACAAGAACCGCCCGCTGCTGCAGACCGAAGATCCGAAGGGGCGTCTCGAAGCGCTGTACGAAGTGCGCGACCCGCTGTACCGCGAATGCGCGGATTTCGTCATCGAGACCGGCCGTCCGTCGGTCAACGGTCTCGTCAACATGGTGCTGATGCAACTCGAACTGGCGGGCGTCATCGCCAAGCCGCTACAAGCATGATTACTGTCAACGTCGATCTGGGCGACCGCGCCTATCCGATTCACATTGGCGCCGGCCTGATCGGCCGCGCCGAGCTGTTCGCGCCTCACATCAACGGTTCGTCCGTCACGATCGTCACGAACACGACGGTCGATCCGCTCTACGGCGACGCGCTGCGCGCGGCGCTCGCGCCGCTCGGCAAGCGCGTGTCGACGGTCGTGCTGCCGGACGGCGAGGCTTACAAGAACTGGGAAACGCTGAACCTGATCTTCGACGGCCTGCTGGCCGAGCACGCGGACCGCAAGACGACACTTGTCGCGCTCGGCGGCGGCGTGGTCGGCGACATGACGGGCTTTGCCGCCGCATGCTACATGCGCGGCGTGCCGTTCATCCAGGTGCCGACGACGCTGCTGTCGCAGGTCGATTCGTCGGTCGGCGGCAAGACGGGCATCAACCACCCGCTCGGCAAGAACATGATCGGCGCGTTCTACCAGCCGCAGGCCGTGATCGCGGACATCGGCGCGTTGACGACGCTGCCCGATCGCGAACTGGCGGCCGGCGTCGCCGAAGTCATCAAGACCGGCGCGATCGCCGATGCGGAATTCTTCGACTGGATCGAGGCGAACGTCGGCGCGTTGAACCGTCGCGAGCCGGCTGCGCTCGCGCACGCCGTGAAGCGCTCGTGCGAGATCAAGGCGAGCGTGGTCGCGACCGACGAGCGCGAAGGCGGCCTGCGCGCGATCCTGAACTTCGGCCACACGTTCGGCCATGCGATCGAGGCCGGGCTCGGCTACGGCGAGTGGCTGCACGGCGAGGCGGTCGGCTGCGGGATGGTGATGGCGGGCGACCTGTCGGTGCGGCTCGGCCTGCTCGACGAAGCGTCGCGGCAGCGCCTCGACGCGGTGATCGCGGCCGCGCATCTGCCGACCCAGGGCCCCGCGCTCGGCGACGCGCGCTATATGGACCTGATGCGTGTCGACAAGAAGGCCGAGGCCGGCGCGATCAAATTCATCCTGCTGAAGCGATTCGGCGATACGCTGATCACGCAGGCGCCGGACGAGGCTGTGTTCGCAACACTGGCGCAGACGACGCGCTAACGGCGGCCCGGATGCCCGGCGCCCCTGACATGGAGGAGACGTGAGCGAGACATCCAGCAGCACACTGCCCGAGGCCAACCGCGCACCCGCTGCGCCGGTGGCCGAGCCGCCGACGCTGGCGGCGCTGGAAGCCCATCTCGCTCCGTATGCCGCACACGCGTTGCAGTCGCGCGGCCGCCGTCATCCCGAAACGCCGCCGGCGGCGCGCACCGAATTCCAGCGCGACCGTGACCGCATCGTCCATTCGACCGCGTTTCGCCGGCTCGAATACAAGACGCAGGTTTTCGTCAATCACGAAGGCGACCTGTTCCGCACACGCCTCACGCACAGCCTCGAAGTCGCGCAGATCGCGCGCTCGGTCGCGCGCAACCTGCGCCTGAACGAGGATCTCGTCGAGGCGATCTCGCTCGCGCACGATCTCGGCCATACGCCGTTCGGCCATGCCGGGCAGGACGCGCTGAATGCATGCATGCGCGAGCACGGCGGCTTCGAGCACAACCTGCAGAGCCTTGCGGTCGTCGACGAGCTCGAAGAGCACTACGGCGCGTTCAACGGGCTGAACCTGTGCTTCGAGACGCGTGAAGGCATCCTGAAGCACTGCTCGCGCGAGAATGCGCGCAAGCTCGGCGCGCTCGGCGAGCGCTTCCTGCAGGGCCGCCAGCCGTCGCTCGAAGCGCAGCTCGCGAACATCGCGGACGAGATCGCCTACAACAACCACGACGTCGACGACGGCCTGCGCTCCGGCCTGATCACGATCGAGCAGCTCGCTGAAGTCGAGCTGTGGCAGCGCCACTACGAAGCGGCGCTCGCCGAATTCCCGCACCTCGAAGGCCGCCGGCTCGTGCACGAGACGGTGCGCCGCATCATCAACACGCTGATCGTCGACCTGATCGACGAGACGACGCGCAATCTCGCGCGCGTCGCGCCCGCGTCGCTCGACGACGTGCGCGCCGCGCCGCCGCTCGTGTCGCACAGCGAGACGGTCGCCGCGCAGGCGGCCGCCCTCAAGCGCTTTCTCTTCAAGAACCTGTATCGCCACTACAAGGTGATGCGCATGGCGAGCAAGGCGCAGCGCGTCGTCACGGGGCTGTTCGACGCGTTCATCGAAGATCCGCGCCTGCTGCCGCCGCCGTACCAGTCGGAAGACCAGGCGCAGCAGCCGCGCCTCGTCGCGCACTACATTGCCGGCATGACCGATCGCTTCGCGCTGAAAGAATATCAGCGCCTGTTCGTCATCAACGACAACTGACTGTCACAAACGATCACTAGACTTCGCCGGTTCAATGGCGACGGGAATGTTGCACACGCTGTTGGTAACGTTTTCATAGGAGAGAGGTCGATGAAGAAGAAGCCTGCGGGGACCGTGGTTCGTTCGATCGCGCTTGGCGGCGCGCTGATGTTCGGTATGCAGCATGTGGCGCTCGCCGCGACGGAGATCCAGTTCTGGCATGCGATGGAGGCCGCGCTCGGCGAGCGGGTCAACGCGATTGCCGAGCAGTTCAACGCGTCGCAGAGCGACTACAAGATCGTGCCGGTCTTCAAGGGCACCTACGACCAGGCGCTCGCGGCCGGCATCGCCGCCTATCGCAGCGGCAACGCGCCGGCGATCCTCCAGGTGTATGAAGTCGGCACCGCCACGATGATGCAGGCGAAGAAGGCCGTCGTGCCCGTCTACGACGTGTTCAAGCAGGCCGGCGTGCCGCTCGACGAAAAGGCGTTCGTGCCGACCATCTCGAGCTACTACAGCGACGCGAAGACGGGCCATCTCGTGTCGATGCCGTTCAACAGCTCGACGCCGGTGCTGTACTACAACAAGGACGCGTTCAAGAAGGCCGGCCTCGATCCGAACCAGCCGCCGAAGACGTGGGTCGACGTGAAGGCCGATGCCGAGAAGCTGCGCAAGTCGGGGATGGCGTGCGGCTTCACGACCGGCTGGCAGGGCTGGATCCAGCTTGAGAACTACAGCGCATGGCACGGGCTGCCGTTCGCTAGCCGCAACAACGGCTTCGACGGCACCGACGCCGCGCTCGAATTCAACAAGCCGCAGCAGATCGCGCACGTCGCGTTCCTGCAGCAGATGGCCAAGGACGGCACGTTCACGTACGCGGGCCGCAAGGATGAAGCGTCGGCGAAGTTCTACAGCGGCGACTGCGGGATCCTGACGACGTCGTCGGGCGCGCTCGCGAACGTGCAGAAATTCGCGAAGTTCAGCTACGGCACGGGGATGATGCCGTACGACGCGAACGTGAAGGGCGCGCCGCAGAACGCGATCATCGGCGGCGCGAGCCTGTGGGTGCTGGCCGGCAAGGATCCGGCGACCTACAAGGGCGTCGCGAAATTCCTCGCCTACCTGGCCTCGCCGGCCGTCGCCGCGAAGTGGCATCAGGACACGGGCTACCTGCCCGTCACGACGGCCGCGTACGACCTCACGCGCCAGCAGGGCTTCTACGCGAAGAACCCGAGCGCCGAAACCGCGATCAAGCAGATGCTGAACAAGCCGCCGCTGCCGTACACGAAGGGGCTGCGTCTGGGCAACATGCCGCAGATCCGCACGGTCGTCGACGAGGAGTTCGAGCAGGTCTGGGCGGAGAAGAAATCGCCGAAGGACGCGCTCGATTCGGCCGCCTCGCGCGGCGACGAGCTGCTGCGCCGCTTCGAGAAGTCGGGCGGCTGAGCACGCATCGCTTCGTGCCGCCGGACGTGCCCCGCTTGCGCGCGTGCCGCCCGGCGGCGCGGTTTCCTTTCCGTTTCGCCTGACCGGATATCCGCGATGCAATCCCGTTCCCGCTTCGGTACGAGCCTGGTGCCGTACCTGCTGATCGCGCCGCAGCTCGCGATCACCGCCGTGTTCTTCCTGTGGCCGGCCGGCGTCGCGCTGTGGCAGTCGACGCAGATGCAGGACGCGTTCGGCACGTCGAGCGAATTCGTCGGCCTCGCGAACTTCACGCACCTGTTCGCCGATCCGCTGTATCTCGATTCGTTTCGCACGACCCTCGTGTTCAGCTCGCTCGTCACGGTGAGCGGGCTCGTCGTGTCGCTGGTGCTCGCCGCGTGCGCCGACCGCGTGATCCGCGGCGCGCGCGTGTACCGCACGTTGCTGATCTGGCCGTACGCCGTCGCACCGACGATCGCGGCCGTGCTGTGGGCGTTCCTGTTCAACCCGAGCATCGGGCTCATCACGTATGCGCTCGCGAAGAGCGGCATCGTGTGGAACCACGCGCTGAACGGCGGACAGGCGATGTTCCTCATCGTGCTCGCATCGGTGTGGAAGCAGGTGAGCTACAACTTCCTGTTCTTCTACGCGGGCCTGCAGGCGATCCCGCGCTCGCTGATCGAGGCGGCGGCGATCGACGGTGCCGGGCCGGTGCGGCGCTTCTTCAACATCGTGCTGCCGTTGCTGTCGCCGACGAGTTTCTTCCTGCTGGTCGTGAACCTCGTCTACGCGTTCTTCGACACGTTCCCGGTGATCGACGCGGCCACCGGAGGCGGCCCGGCGCAGAGCACGAAGACGCTGATCTACAAGATCTTCGCGGAGGGCTTCCAGGGGCTCGACATCGGCAGCTCGGGCGCGCAGTCGGTCGTGCTGATGATCATCGTCGTCGGGCTCACGGTGATCCAGTTCCGCTTCGTCGAACGCAGGGTGCAATACGCATGATCGAAAATCGCAAGGGCTTCGACCTGTTCTGCCACACGGTGCTGATCGCGGGCGTCGTGCTGATCGTGTTCCCCGTCTACGTCGCGTTCTGCGCGGCGACGATGAACGCGCAGGAAGTGTTCACGGTGCCGCTGTCGCTGGTGCCGAGCACGCACCTGTTCGAGAACATCGCATACATCTGGGGGCACGGCAGCGGCGGCACGACGGCGCCGTTCGGCCGGCTGCTCGTCAACAGCTTCGCGATGGCGCTCGGCATCGCGGTCGGGAAGATCGCGATGTCGATCCTGTCCGCGTACGCGATCGTCTATTTCCGCTTCCCGTTCCGCAACACGGCGTTCTGGCTGATCTTCATCACGCTGATGCTGCCGGTCGAGGTGCGGATCTTCCCGACCGTGCAGGTCGTGTCGACGCTGCACCTGACGAACACGTACGCGGGGCTCACGCTGCCGCTGATCGCGTCGGCGACCGCGACGTTCCTGTTCCGCCAGTTCTTCATGACGCTGCCGGACGAGCTGATGGATGCCGCGCGCATCGACGGCGCGGGGCCGCTGCGCTTCTTCTGGGACGTCGTGCTGCCGCTGTCGAAGACGAGCATCGCGGCGCTGTTCGTGATCACGTTCATCTACGGCTGGAACCAGTATCTGTGGCCGATCCTGATCACGACGGAGGCGTCGCTGTCGACGGCGGTGGTGGGCATCAAGACGAT
This sequence comes from Burkholderia cepacia, assembly GCF_001039005.1. GTDB lineage: Bacteria > Pseudomonadota > Gammaproteobacteria > Burkholderiales > Burkholderiaceae > Burkholderia > Burkholderia theae. Next base: position 64,129 of record NZ_LDWR01000077.1, on the reverse strand, counting down.
GATCGCGAGCGGAGACGCCGCGACCGAATGGCAGTACGTGATGGCGGCGACGCTGCTGGCGATGGTTCCGCCGCTCGTCGTCGTGCTGGCGATGCAGCGCTGGTTCGTGCGCGGCCTCGTCGATTCCGAGAAATAAATGACGGACGGCAACCGGGAGAAAGACCAAGTATGGCTGCGCTGAGCTTGAAGGGCGTCAGGAAATCCTACGACGGCAAGCAGCACGTGCTGCATGGCATCGACGTGGAGATCGCCGACGGCGAATTCATCGTGCTGGTCGGCCCGTCGGGCTGCGGCAAGTCGACGCTGCTGCGGATGATCGCGGGGCTCGAGACGGTGACGGACGGCGAGATCGCGATCGGCGAGCGCGTCGTCAACACGCTGGAGCCGAAGGATCGCGACATCGCGATGGTGTTCCAGAACTATGCGCTGTATCCGCACATGACGGTCGCGCAGAACATGGGCTACGGGTTGAAGATCCGCGGCATCGAGCGCGCGACGATCGATTCGCGGGTGGCCGCGGCGGCGAAGATCCTCGAACTCGAGCCGCTGCTCGCGCGGCGGCCGCGCGAGCTGTCGGGTGGCCAGCGGCAGCGCGTCGCGATGGGGCGCGCGATCGTGCGCGAACCGTCGGTGTTCCTGTTCGACGAGCCGCTGTCGAATCTGGACGCGAAGCTGCGCGTGCAGATGCGGCTCGAGATTCAGCGGCTGCATGCGCGGCTCGCGACGACGAGCGTCTACGTGACGCACGACCAGATCGAGGCGATGACGCTCGCGCAGCGCGTGATCGTGATGAACCGCGGTTACGCGGAGCAGATCGGTGCGCCGGTCGACGTGTACGAGAAGCCAGCGACGGTGTTCGTCGCGGGATTCATCGGCTCGCCGGCGATGAACCTGATGCACGGCCGGCTGTCGGACGACGGCGCGACCTTCACGGTCGCGGGCGGCGGCCCGGCGCTGCCGGTCGCCGGCGCGCCCGGCATCGGCACGGCGATTGCCACCGGGCGCGACTGGGTGCTCGGCGTGCGTCCCGAACACATGACGCCGCAGCCGGGCGTCGCGCAGGCGACGCTGCCCGTCGACTCGTGCGAGCTGCTCGGCGCGGACAATCTCGTGCACGGCCGCTGGGGCAATCATGACGTCGCGGTGCGCCTGCCGCACGCCGACCGTCCCGCGCGCGGCACGGCGCTGGCGGCCGCACTGCCCGCGCACCGGCTGCATTTCTTCGATCCCGAGACCGGCAAGCGTGCCGACTGAACCTGCTGCACCTGGCGAGAGACCGACGATGACTTCCCGTACCGACTGGCCCTACCCACGCGTCGTCGCCCATCGCGGCGGCGGCACGCTCGCGCCGGAGAACACGCTCGCCGCGCTCGACGAGGGCGCGCGACGCGGTCACCGGATGGTCGAGTTCGATGCGAAGCTGTCGGCCGACGACGTGACGTTCCTGCTGCACGACGACACGGTCGACCGGACGTCTAACGGCCACGGGGCGGCGGCGGACATGCGCTATGCGGCGCTGGCCGCGCTCGACGCGGGCGCGTGGCTCGACGCGCGCTTCGCGGGCGAACGGATGCCGACGCTCGAGGCGGCGGCGGCGCGCTGCATCGCACACGGGCTGGCCGCGAATGTCGAGATCAAGCCGTGCCCGGGGCGCGAGCGCGAGACCGGGCAGCGCGTGGCGGCCGATGCGGCCGCGTACTGGCGCGATGCCGACGTCCAGCCGCTGCTGTCGTCGTTCTCGTTCGATGCGCTGCAACAGGCGCGTTCGACCGTGCCGGCGCTGCCGCGCGGGATGCTTTACGAGGCCGTGCCGGACGACTGGCATGCGCAGGTCGTCGGTGCGCTCGGCTGCGTTTCGTTGCATGCAGACCACAAACGGCTCGATGAACCGCTCGTGCGGGCGATCAAGGCGGCCGGGATGCGCATCCTGGTGTACACGGTCAACGACCTCGAACGGGCGCGCGAACTCGCCCGCTGGGGTGTCGACGCGGTCTGCACCGACCGGATCGACCTGATCGGCCCCGACGCGCTGGACGACATCGCGTAGCGCCGGGTCCCGCGCGATGGCCGGTGCGGGAAGACCCTGAGACAAAAAAACGACGCCCCGACGGGAATCCGCCGGGGCGTTTTACATCGTGGAGACGTTACGTCACGAAAAATCCGCTACAAATTGCAGCAGGATTAACCATTCCCCAAATATTCGACTACGCTTAGAAGCGGTAACCGACGTTCAGGTACGTCACGATCGGGTTCAGCGAGATGTGGGCCTTCGACGTTTCCGTCAGCGTACCGACCGGCGTCCGGCGGGCCGTCGTGAAGGTCGCCGTCACGCTGACCGGGATGTACGACATCGAGAAGCCGGCAAACCAGTGCTTCGTGAAGTTGTACGTGAAGCCGGCGTTGAACACCGGCGCCCACTGGTTGCTGGTCTGCGCGCTGGTCGGGCCGCCGAGCACGCCGTTCTCGAACGAGCTGTTCGTGATCTTCGCGCCGGTGAACCAGATATACGTCGCGCCGACGCCGACATACGGACGGAACTTCGCGTTGGCGTCGTTGAAGTAGTACTTCAGGAGGAGCGCGGGGCTCCACTGGTACGCGCGGCCGAGCGTACCGAAACTTGAGAACTGGCCCTTGCCTGTGATGTCGAACTTCGGCGGGATGCCGGCGATGAACTCGGTGGCGATGTGGTCGGTCACGAAGTAGCCGGTCGCCAGCGCGAGCGTGTCGGCATCGCTGATGCCGGCACCGGTGTTGGGAACCGACTGGTTGATGGGCGTGCCGCCTACGCCGTACAGGAACAGCGGGTCGCTGCTGTCTTGCGGTGCGAGGTGCAGCCAGCCGGTGCTGACGTAGAAATCACCTGCGGATTGTGCATGTGCCGTACCGCCCGCGAACGTGAATGCGAGCGCTGCGGCCCCCGTAATGGCCAGTTTTCGTTTCATTGTGTCTCCTCCGATCAAAGGCGTGCTCATTATGACGACTGCGTTTAAAACCAAACAAGCTCGTAAGTTAGAGTTTTCTCCCTAGGATTCGTACGACCGTACGCTTTCGCGCGCCGCAGGGACAGGCATTCTACGCAGGTGCGCATTTTCGGACCTACGGGTATTTCCTAACGCGTTCAAACGGACATTCAGCATGGCACGGTTAGCACGACTCTACGTTCCCGACCAGCCGCAGCACGTGATTTTGCGCGGCCTGGATCAGCAACCCGCGTTCGTCGACGACCAGGACTACGAACTCTTCATCGATTGCCTGAAGGCCGCCGCACGCGATCATCACCTGTCGGTGCATGCCTACGTGCTGCTGCCGCGCCAGGTGCAACTCCTCGTGACACCAAGCGACGAGGCAAGCCTGCCGAAGGCGATGCAGGCCGTCGGCCGTCGTTACGTCGCGCATTTCAACCGGCGCTATTCGCGGCGCGGCACCCTGTGGGAAGGCCGCTATCGCGCGACGGTGATCGAAGGCGAGCGCTATTTCCTGCTCGCGAGCCGCGTGGTCGAGATGAGCCCGGTGCGCGCGCAGCTCGTCGCGACGCCCGAAGCGTATCGCTGGTCGAGCTACCGGCATCATGTCGGGCTCACCGTCGACAGCCTGATCACCGACCATCCGCTCTACTGGGCGCTCGGCAACACGCCGTTCGACCGCCAGCGCGCGTACAAGGAGCTGTGCGAGCAGCCGCTCGACGAGCGGCAGGCCGACCAGCTGCAGCAGGCGACGCTCAAGGGCTGGGTGCTCGGCGGCGAGAATTATCGCGAGTGGGCGGCGCGTACCGCGAACCGGCGCGTGTCGCCGCTGCCGCGCGGACGCCCCAGAAAGGTGCGTGAGAACACGCCGCCGATCCAGCAGTAACGCGGGAACGGCGGTCGAGGAGGCGGCGCTGCGGGCGCCGCTTCTTTTTGCACCAAAACGATACGGCCCCAATAAAATGGCACCAGATCGAAGCATCCATTTAATTGGGGTTCGATCAAGCGGTTTTTGTTGCTATTCCTTTGATTCGTCGCGTATATTCCGAATTCCGGTGGCCCGGGAGAAGCATGCCCAGCCACTGACGGCCGCGCCGTCTCCCGTCGGGAGCGGGATGACGGCAACAAAAAATGGTTCAACGGCCCTCCAGGCCCCCTTTACGACGGTGTCCCCATGAACGACCACCAGCAGCCGCTCGCCGCGGTGCCCGCCGCACAAGGTCTGTACGACCCGCAAAACGAACACGACGCCTGCGGCGTCGGCTTTGTCGCTCACATCAAGGGCAAGAAGAGCCACGAGATCATCCAGCAGGGTCTGAAGATCCTCGAGAACCTCGACCACCGCGGCGCGGTCGGTGCCGATCCGCTGATGGGCGACGGCGCGGGCATCCTGATCCAGATTCCGGACGCGTTCTATCGCGAGGAAATGGCGAAGCAGGGCGTGATGCTGCCGCCGGCTGGCGAATATGGGGTCGGGATGATCTTCCTGCCGAAGGAAAACGCATCGCGTCTCGCATGCGAGCAGGAGCTCGAGCGTACGGTGAAGGCCGAGGGCCAGGTCGTGCTCGGCTGGCGCGACGTGCCGGTCGACCATGCGATGCCGATTTCGCCGACCGTGAAGGCGAGCGAGCCGCTGATCCGCCAGATCTTCATCGGCCGCGGCAAGGACATCATGGTGACGGACGCGCTCGAGCGGAAGCTGTACGTGATCCGCAAGACGGCGAGCCACCGCATCCAGGCGCTGAAGCTCAAGCACGGCAAGGAATACTTCGTGCCGTCGATGTCGGCGCGCACGGTCGTCTACAAGGGGCTGCTGCTCGCGGGCCAGGTCGGCGTGTATTACCGCGACCTGCAGGACGCGCGTGTCGTGTCGGCGCTCGCGCTCGTGCACCAGCGCTTCTCGACCAACACGTTCCCGGCGTGGGAACTGGCCCACCCGTACCGGATGATCGCGCACAACGGCGAGATCAACACCGTGAAGGGCAACGTGAACTGGCTGAACGCACGCACCGGCGCGATCGCGTCGCACGTGCTCGCCGACGACCTGCCGAAGCTCTGGCCGCTGATCTACCCGGGCCAGTCGGACACCGCATCGTTCGACAACTGTCTCGAACTGCTGGTGATGGCCGGCTACCCGCTCGTGCACGCGGTGATGATGATGATCCCGGAAGCGTGGGAACAGCACACGCTGATGGACGAGAACCGCCGCGCGTTCTACGAATACCACGCCGCGATGATGGAGCCGTGGGACGGCCCGGCCGCGATCGCGTTCACCGACGGTCGCCAGATCGGCGCGACGCTCGACCGTAACGGCCTGCGTCCGGCGCGCTACATCGTCACGGACGACGACCTCGTCATCATGGCGTCGGAAGCCGGCACGCTGCCGATCCCCGAATCGAAGATCGTCAAGAAGTGGCGCCTGCAGCCGGGCAAGATGTTCCTGATCGACATGGAACACGGCCGCATCATCGACGACAAGGAACTGAAGGACAACCTCGCGAACGCGAAGCCGTACAAGAGCTGGATCGACGCCGTGCGCATCAAGCTCGACGAGATCGAGCCGAAGGCCGAGGAAGTCGCGGCCGGCCGCACGCAGGGCGCCGCGCTGCTCGACCGCCAGCAGGCGTTCGGCTATACGCAGGAAGACCTGAAGTTCCTGATGGCGCCGATGGCGCAGCAGGGCGAAGAAGCCGTCGGTTCGATGGGCAACGACTCGCCGCTCGCGGTGATGTCGAACAAGAACAAGACGCTGTATCACTACTTCAAGCAGCTGTTCGCGCAGGTCACGAACCCGCCGATCGATCCGATCCGCGAGAACATGGTCATGTCGCTCGTGTCGTTCATCGGCCCGAAGCCGAACCTGCTCGACACGAACAACATCAACCCGCCGATGCGTCTCGAAGTGTCGCAGCCGGTGCTCGATTTCAAGGACATCGCGAAGATCCGCGCGATCGACCAGTACACGGGCGGCAAGTTCAGCGCATACGAACTGAACATCTGCTACCCGGTCGCGTGGGGCAAGGAAGGCATCGAGGCGCGCCTCGCGTCGTTGTGCGCGGAAGCCGTCGACGCGGTGAAGTCGGGCTATAACATGCTGATCGTGTCGGACCGCAAGACGGATGCCGAGCACGTCGCGATTCCGGCGCTGCTCGCCACGTCGGCGATCCACACGCACCTCGTCCAGCAAGGGCTGCGCACGAGCACGGGCCTCGTCGTCGAGACGGGCTCCGCGCGTGAAACGCACCACTTCGCGCTGCTCGCGGGCTACGGCGCGGAAGCCGTGCACCCGTACCTCGCGATGGAAACGCTCGCGAAGATGGCCGAAGGCCTGCCGGGCGACCTGTCGCCGGAGAAGGCCGTCTACAACTTCACGAAGGCGGTCGGCAAGGGCCTGCAGAAGGTGATGTCGAAGATGGGCATCTCGACGTACATGTCGTACACGGGCGCGCAGATCTTCGAAGCGCTCGGCCTGTCGAGCGACCTCGTCGAGAAGTACTTCAAGGGCACGGCGTCGAAGGTCGGCGGCATCGGCCTGTTCGAAGTCGCGGAAGAGGCGATCCGCCTGCACCGCGACGCGTTCGGCGACAACCCGGTGCTGCGCGACATGCTCGACGCGGGCGGCGAGTACGCGTACCGCGTGCGCGGCGAAGACCACATGTGGACGCCGGATTCGATCGCGAAGCTCCAGCACGCGACGCGCAGCAACTCGTACCAGACGTACAAGGAATACGCGCACCTGATCAACGACCAGACCAAGCGTCACATGACGTTCCGCGGCCTGTTCGAGTTCAAGGTCGAGCCGACCAAGGCGATCCCGATCGACGACGTCGAATCGGCGAAGGACATCGTCAAGCGCTTCGCGACGGGCGCGATGTCGCTCGGCTCGATCAGCACCGAGGCGCACGCGACGCTCGCGATCGCGATGAACCGGATCGGCGGCAAGTCGAACACTGGCGAAGGCGGTGAGGACCAGAAGCGCTACCGCAACGAGCTGCGCGGCATTCCGATCAAGGCCGGCGAGACGCTGAAGTCGGTGATCGGCGACGAAATCGTCAGCGACATCGCGCTGAAGGACGGCGATTCGCTGCGCTCGAAGATCAAGCAGGTCGCGTCGGGCCGTTTCGGCGTCACCGCCGAGTACCTCGCGTCGGCCGACCAGATCCAGATCAAGATGGCGCAGGGCGCGAAGCCGGGCGAAGGCGGCCAGCTGCCGGGTCACAAGGTGTCCGAGTACATCGGCAAGCTGCGTTACTCGGTGCCGGGCGTCGGCCTGATCTCGCCGCCGCCGCACCACGACATCTACTCGATCGAGGATCTGGCGCAGCTGATCCACGACCTGAAGAACGTGAACCCGAGCTCGAGCATCTCGGTGAAGCTGGTGTCGGAAGTGGGCGTCGGCACGGTCGCGGCCGGGGTCGCGAAGGCGAAGGCCGATCACGTCGTGATCGCCGGCCATGACGGCGGCACGGGCGCATCGCCGCTGTCGTCGGTCAAGCATGCGGGCACGCCGTGGGAACTCGGTCTGGCCGAAACGCAGCAGACGCTCGTGCTGAACCGCCTGCGCGGCCGTATCCGCGTGCAGGCCGACGGCCAGATGAAGACGGGCCGCGACGTCGTGATCGGCGCGCTGCTCGGCGCGGACGAATTCGGCTTCGCGACGGCGCCGCTCGTCGTCGAGGGCTGCATCATGATGCGCAAGTGCCATCTGAACACGTGCCCGGTCGGCGTCGCGACGCAGGATCCGGTGCTGCGTGCGAAGTTCCAGGGCCAGCCCGAGCACGTCGTGAACTACTTCTTCTTCGTTGCCGAGGAAGTGCGCGAGATCATGGCGCAACTCGGCATCGCAAAGTTCGACGACCTGATCGGCCGCGCCGACCTGCTCGACACGCGCAAGGGCGTCGAGCACTGGAAGGCGAAGGGCCTCGACTTCTCGCGCGTGTTCTACCAGCCGGAAGAGTGCGAGGACGTCGCGCCGCGTCACGTCGACGTGCAGGATCACGGACTCGAGCGCGCGCTCGACCACGTGCTGATCGAGAAGGCGAAGGCCGCGATCGAGAACGGCGAGCATGTGTCGTTCATCCAGCCGGTGCGCAACGTGAACCGTACGGTCGGCGCGATGCTGTCGGGCGTGATCGCGAAGAAGCACGGCCACGACGGCCTGGCCGACGACGCGGTGCACATCCAGCTGAAGGGCACGGCCGGCCAGAGCTTCGGCGCGTTCCTCGCGAAGGGCGTGACGCTCGACCTCGTCGGCGACGGCAACGACTACGTCGGCAAGGGCCTGTCGGGCGGCCGGATCATCATCCGTCCGACCAACGACTTCCGCGGCAAGTCCGAGGAAAACATCATCTGCGGCAACACGGTGATGTACGGCGCGATCGAAGGCGAATCGTTCTTCCGCGGCGTCGCGGGCGAGCGCTTCTGCGTGCGCAACTCGGGCGCGACGGCGGTCGTCGAAGGGACGGGCGACCACGGCTGCGAATACATGACGGGCGGCACGGTCGTCGTGCTCGGCGAGACGGGGCGCAACTTCGCGGCCGGCATGTCGGGCGGCCTCGCGTACATCTACGATCCGGAAGGCACGTTCGCGGCGAAGTGCAACAAGTCGATGGTCGCGCTCGAGCCGGTGCTGCAGGCGGCCGAGCAGGAGCGCACGGTCGACCGAGCGCTCTGGCATGCGGACACGACGGACGAAGCGCTGCTCAAGGGGCTCGTCGAGCGTCATTTCCAGTTCACGGGTTCGCCGCGCGCGAAGTCGCTGCTGGAAAACTGGGACGCGGCGCGCCGCCAGTTCGTGAAGGTGTTCCCGCACGAATACAAGCGCGCGCTGGGCGAGATCGGTGCGAAGAAGGCGGCGAAGGAAGTGCTGGCCGCCTGAGCGACGAACGACATAGCGAATGCCGCGCACGCATGATTGCCGCGCGCGGCTCCCCCACCCGATACACCGAACAGAAGAGCACCTTATGGGCAAGGCAACCGGTTTTCTGGAGTTCGAACGCCGCCACGAGGCGTACGAAGCACCGCTCACGCGCGTGAAGCACTACAAGGAATTCGTCGCGGCACTGACCGACGCGGACGCGAAGGTCCAGGGCGCGCGCTGCATGGATTGCGGCATCCCGTTCTGCAACAACGGCTGCCCGGTCAACAACATCATCCCGGACTTCAACGATCTCGTTTACCGCCAGGACTGGCAGCAGGCGATCGAAGTCCTGCATTCGACCAACAACTTCCCGGAATTCACGGGCCGGATCTGCCCGGCGCCGTGCGAGTCCGCGTGCACGCTCGGGATCAACGACGACCCGGTCGGCATCAAGTCGATCGAGCACGCGATCATCGACAAGGCCTGGGCGGAAGGCTGGGTGAAGCCGCTGCCGGCCGAGCACAAGACGGGCAAGAAGGTCGCCGTCGTCGGTTCGGGCCCCGCGGGCCTCGCCGCCGCGCAGCAGCTCGCGCGCGCGGGCCACGACGTGACGGTGTTCGAGAAGAGCGACCGGGTCGGCGGCCTGCTGCGTTACGGGATTCCCGACTTCAAGCTCGAGAAGTGGCTGATCGACCGCCGCATGCGCCAGATGGAAGCGGAAGGCGTGACGTTCCGCACCAGCGTGTTCATCGGCAAGGATCCGCTGCCGGAGTCGATCGGCAGCCTCGCGAAGGAAACCATCTCGCCGGACACGCTGAAGGAAGAATTCGACGCGGTCGTGATCGCGGGCGGTTCGGAAACGCCGCGCGATCTGCCGGTGCCGGGCCGCGAGCTCGCCGGCGTCCATTTCGCGATGGACTTCCTGCCGCAGCAGAACCGCGTGAACGCGGGCGACAAGCTCGTCGACCAGCTGGTTGCGAAGGGCAAGCACGTGATCGTGATCGGCGGCGGCGATACGGGTTCGGACTGCGTCGGCACGTCGAACCGCCACGGCGCGAAGCAGGTCACGCAGTTCGAGCTGCTGCCGCAGCCGCCGGAAGAGGAAAACAAGCCGCTCGTGTGGCCGTACTGGCCGATCAAGCTGCGCACGTCGTCGTCGCACGAGGAAGGCTGCGAGCGCGACTGGGCGGTCGCGACGAAGCGCCTCGAAGGCAAGAACGGCAAGGTCGAGAAGCTGATCGCGGCGCGCGTCGAGTGGAAGGACGGCAAGATGCAGGAAGTGCCGGGTTCCGAGTTCGAGCTGAAGGCCGATCTCGTGCTGCTCGCGATGGGCTTCACGCAGCCGGCCGCGCCGGTGCTCGACGCGTTCGGCGTCGCGAAGGACGCGCGCGGCAACGCCCGTGCGGCGACCGAAGGCGATCGCTCGTACTACACGTCGGTCGACAAGGTGTTCGCGGCGGGCGACATGCGCCGCGGCCAGTCGCTCGTGGTGTGGGCGATCCGCGAAGGCCGCCAGTGCGCGCGCTCGGTCGATGCGTACCTGATGGGGCATACGGAACTGCCGCGCTGAGCGGAATACCGCGAGCGGGTTTCGATGAAAACCGGGCGTCCGACAGGACGCCCGGTTTTTTTACGTGCACGGCCGCCAGGTTGCCGCTTAACATGCACGGAACACAGTGCAGGGCACCGGCCCGATCGACGACCGATTCCTGCGTCAACCACGATCGCGTCCTGCACACCATGTTTCGAGACAACGCCCCCGAAATCACCCGCCCGTGCTTCACGGCCGACGGCAACCGCGTTCGTCTGGAGGACGTCGTTGCGCTGCTGCTTTCGCACGGCCGAGGCCTACACGTCGAAGACCACGCGTTCGTCGCGCAGCAGCGGCAGATCGACGTCGACATGCGTGTCGTCGACGCGATCGGGGCGCGGATGACGCTGGAAGGCTTCGCGCAGTACACACCGGCCGACGACGTGCGCAGCACCTTCCCGCTTGCCGCGATGCGCGACATGGTGACGAGCCTCGCGCAGACCGGCATTCCGCCGGTGTTCGCTTTCGTGTGCGACGAATTCTGGCTCACCTACTGGCGGCTGCAGAAGGTCGTCGCGGCGGCGCTGGGTACCACGGCCTTCATGCTGATGCCGGATTTCTGGGTATGGCACGTCAGCGCGAAGGCGGGGCAGGCCGGCTGGAGCATGCACCGCGATGCGGGGGCGAGATCGCTGCTGCCGGACGGGCGCGCCGGCGCGCTGTCGCTGTGGATGCCGTTGACGCCCGTCGATTCGTCCACGGGTTGCGTGATGCTGCTGCCGAAGCATCGCGATCCCGATCACGGAACGGATCGTGTGTCGCAAGCCGGATTCGACGTGCGGGATATCCGTGCGCTCCCCGGCGCCGCCGGCGATCTGATGATGTGGAGCCAGTCCCTGCTGCATTGGGGCAGCCGCGGCAGCACGCTCTCGGAGACATCGCGCATCAGCATGTCGATCGGCGCGCAGGTCGAGGCACTGGGCCCGTTGAATCCGCCGCTGCTGAAGCCCGACATGTTGCCCGCCGCCGGCCTTCGGCTCGAATTGATCGCCAAGCAGATCCTGCAATACGAGCAATTCGCGGCCATCGACCCGTCCTGGGCACATTTCGCGCGAGTCGTGCTCGCCAGCGGATTGTCCGGGCTGGTCTTCGACATCCCTGTCGAATGGCGGCTTCGCTGACTGGAGGGACGGTGGCGCACGCGGAGGTTGGCGAGGCGCTGTCGGACAGCCGGTGAATTGCTTCGACACCATGCCGTAACGTCGGCAGCGCCGCTGCGTGTCTCACCGTCCACCTTTGTTCGGCCACCCGCATTTTCGCGAAGCGTCGTCTAACCTGATGACATCCAGCTGCGATTTCTCTGCATTTCAATTTCTTTCGTTTTGTAATAATCCTTGAAAACTGTCATATCATGTCGTCCCTCGGGCCGCGTTCGCGGTGGCTGCATGTGACTGACCCTATTTACAAGGAAACCGGATGGAAGCATTCGTGCATGGGCTGATCGACGCCGTCAACGGCGTGTTGTGGAATTACGTGCTGATCGCGCTGCTGCTCGGCGCCGGTGCGTGGTTCACGTTGCGGTTCCGGATGATCCAGCTGAAGGCGTTGTTCCTCAGCATGAAGCTGGTCGGCAGCAAGGGCGAGCCGGGCAGCATTTCGTCGTTCCAGGCGTTCGCGACCGGGCTCGCGAGCCGCGTCGGCACCGGCAACATCGCGGGCGTCGCGGTCGCGCTGACGGTCGGCGGGCCGGGCGCGATCTTCTGGATGTGGATGACGGCGCTGGTCGGGATGTCGTCGGCGTTCGTCGAGGCAACGCTCGCGCAGATCTTCAAGGTCTCGCACCCGGACGGCAGCTATCGCGGCGGCCCCGCGTACTACATCCAGACGGGCCTGCGTTCGCGCGCCTTCGGCGTGCTGTTCTCGCTGTCGCTGATCCTCGCGTTCGGCTTCGTGTTCAACGCGGTGCAGGCCAACGCGATCGCCGACGCGTTCCATACGTCGTTCGGATTGAGCCGCGAGACGGTCGGCCTCAGCCTCGTGCTGCTGAGCGCACCGATCATCTTCGGCGGCATCCGCCGGATCGCGACGGTCGCGCAGGTGATCGTGCCGCTGATGGCGATCGGCTACCTCGCGCTGGCGGTGTACGCGGTCGCGACGCACATCACGCTGGTGCCGGGCGCGATCGCGCTGATCGTGAAAAGCGCGTTCGGCTTCGAGCAGGCGGCGGGCGGCCTGACGGGCTATGCGGTCAGCCAGGCGATCGCGATCGGCGTGAAGCGCGGGCTGTTCTCGAACGAGGCGGGGATGGGCAGCGCGCCGAACGCGGCCGCGACCGCGAGCACCCGGCACCCGGTCACGCAGGGGCTGATCCAGATGCTCGGCGTGTTCGTCGACACGATCGTGATCTGCAGCGCGACCGCGTTCGTGATCCTGCTGTCGGGCCAGTACGAACTCGGCACAGGCATGGAAGGCGCGGCGCTCACGCAGCGCGCGATCTCGAGCCACGTCGGCGACTGGGGGGGCATCTACATGGCCGTTGCGATCTTCTTCCTCGCGTTCTCGTCGGTGATCGGCAACTACGCGTATGCGGAAGGCAACGTCGAATTCATCACGAAGCGGCGCGGCGTGCTGCCGCTGTTCCGCGTCGCGGTGCTCGGGATGGTGATGTTCGGCAGCGTCGGGCAGTTGCCGCTCGTGTGGGCGATGGCCGATACGAGCATGGGGCTGATGGCGATCATCAACCTGATCGCGATCCTCGCGCTCGGCAAGTATGCACACGCCGCGTGGGCCGACTATCGCCGCCAGCGCGCGGCAGGCGTTGCCGATCCGGTGTTCACGCGCAACACGATCCCCGAACTTGCGCGCGTGTTGCCGGCCGACGTGTGGGGCGAGCACGGCCCGCTGCCGCAGCGTCCCGCTTCGGCCGGTCCGGCGCGCGCGCCGCGCGCCGCGGTGAGTGAGTCATGAACGGCGATCGGCTCCGTGCGTTCGTCGCGCTGATGCCCGATGCGGCGTCGCGCGACGCGCTGCACGCGTTGCCGGTCACCCGCGGTGCGCGGCGCACGCTGCCCGCGCAACTGCACATGACGCTCGCATTCATTGGCGCGATCGAACGGGAACGTTGCGACGCGCTGGCCGCGCATCTGCCCGCGCTCGCGGCCGCGCATGCGCTGCCGCTGCTGCCGGTCGAGCGGATCGCGTGGTGGCCGAGCCTGCCGCGCGCGCGACTGATCGTCGCGGAGCTCGAGGCCGAACCCGCGTGCGTCGCGCTGAGTGCGGGGCTGGCAACGCTGCTGCGCGGACTCGGCGTGCCGGCCGACCGGCGGCCGTTCCGGCCGCACGTGACGCTCGCGCGGCTGCCGCGCGACGCGGTCGGCCAGCCCGCGCACGGCGGCGCGCCGGGGCGGCCGGTCGTGCTGCGCATCGAAGCGCTGACGCTGTTCGAAAGCCGGTTGTCGCACGAGGGCGTATCGCATCGGCCGATCGTGTCGGCGCCGATCGCCTGGGCGGAAGGCCGGGCAGCGGGTTGAGCGGTTCTCGCGGCGCACCGCGATGGCCGCGCGCTGCGCGTATCGCGCTCGCGCATTGCGTCGACGGCGTTGCCCGGTGCCGAGCCTACCGGCCGTAACGCGCGAGCGTCAGGCCCGACAGATCGATCTCCGGCTCGCGTCCCGTGACGAGATCCGCCAGCACCTTTCCCGAACCCATCGACATCGCCCAGCCCGTCGAGCCGTGGCCGACGTTGAGCCAGAGTCCGTCGATCCCGCTCGTGCCGAGCAGCGGCGGCCCGTCGGGCGTCATCGGCCGGCGGCCGACCCAGAAGCGCGCCGACGTGCGATCGGCCGCGTGCGGAAACCAGTCGTCGAGCACCTTCATCAGCGTATCGAGTGCCTGCTGCCTAAGCGCCGCGTGCCGGTTGCCGAGTTCCGCGGTACCCGCGATGCGCAGTGTCGGGCCGAAGCGCGTGATCGCCGTCTTCAGCGATTCGTCCATCAGCGCGGCGCGCGGCGCCTTTTCGTCATCGACGACCGCGAGCGTCGCCGAGTAACCCTTCACCGGATACAGCGGCACGTCGATGCCGTGCGGGCGCAGCAGGCCGGCGCTGTCGACGCCGAGCGCGACGACGATCGCGTCGGCCGCGAGCGGGGCATCGCTTCGTGCGGCGGCTTCGTCGTCCGGTGAATCGACCCGCACGCCACGCACCTTGCCGCCCGCGACGTCGAGCGCGCGGATCTCGGTGCGAAAGCGGAACGTCACGCCGTTCGTCTCGCACAATGCACGCAGTTCGCGTGTGAAGCGTGCGCAGTCGCCGGCTTCGTCGTCGGGCAGGTAGATACCGCCGACGGGCGCCTGCCGAGCCCAGCGCAGGCCCGGCTCGATCGCCGTGCAGCCGGCCGCGTCGAGTTCGCGAAACGCGATGCCGGCGTCGCGCAGCACCTTCAGCGCGGGCTGCACCATCTCGACGTCGAACGCGCCGCGCAGCAACTGCAGGTAGCCGCGGCTCGCGCCATAGTCGAACGGATAACGCTCGTGAAACCCATGCAGGCACGCGCGGCTGTAATACGCGATGCGCTGCATCCGCTGCTTGTTCACGCGGAACCGCTCGAATTCGCATTCGCGCAGCCAGCGCGCGATCCAGCGCCACTGCGCCGCATCGAGCGTCGGCCGGAAGATCAGCGGCGACGCGGGCTTGAACAGGTACTTGAGGATCTTGCCGGGCATGCCGGGGGCGGCCCACGGCGTCACGTAGCCGGGCGCGATCACGCCCGCGTTGCCGAGGCTCGTCGCCTGCGCGACATCGGCTTCGCGTTCGATCACGGTGACGTCGCAGCCTGCTTCGCGCAGGTGCCAGGCGGTGGTGACGCCGATCACGCCGGCGCCGAGAACGATCACGTGCATGCGGTTTCCGGAACGAAGCGGGCGCTCACGATGCGACGGCCGGCTCGTCGACGAGCGACTTGCCGCGCGTTTCCGGCAGCACGAGCGCGGCGACGATCACGAGCAGGTAGCCGCCACCGGCGACGAGGCCGATCGCTTTCACGAGCGACATCGATTGCGACAGCGAGCCGACGAGGATCGGGAAGAACGAGCCGAGCCCGCGGCCGAGGTTGTAGCAGAAGCCCTGACCCGAGCCGCGGATCGCGCCCGGATACAGCTCCGACAGGTACGCGCCGACGCCCGCGAAAATGCCCTGCACGACGATGCCGAGCGGAAAGCCGAGCAGCAGCATCGCGGTGTCGGTGATCGGCAGCATCGTGTACGCCATGCCGAGCGAGAACGAGCCGATCGCGAACAGGATGAACGACGCGCGGCGGCCGAGCCGGTCGGACAGGATCGCGCCGACCACATAACCGACGAACGAGCCGACGATCAACACGACGAGATAGCCGCTCGTGTTGAACACCGACAGGTGGCGGACGGTTTTCAGGTAGGTGGGCAGCCAGGTCGTGATCGCGTAGTAGCCGCCGAGCATCCCGGTGCACAGTGCGCTGCCGAACAGCGTCGCGCGCAGGTGCGGCGGCGAGAAGATCTCGAGGAAGTGGCCCGATACGCGGCCTTCGTCGCGCGCGCGGCGCGTGGTCGTGTAGATGTCCGGATCGCTGACGTTGCGGCGGATATAGAGGATCCACAGCGCGGGCACGATGCCGATCCAGAAGCATGCGCGCCACGCGACCTGCTCGGGCAGCAACGCGAAGAACGCCCAGTAGAGGATCGCGGCCGCGGCCCAGCCGAACGACCAGCTGCTCTGCACGGTGCCGACGGCCTTCGCGCGATGCTCGGGCGAGCGGATCGTCTCGGCCATCATGATCGTCACGACCGACCATTCGCCGCCGAAGCCGAAGCCCTGCAGCGTGCGCGTCGCAAGGAGCTGCCAGAACGAGTGCGTGAAACCGGACAGGCACGTGAACAGCGCGAACGTCGCGATCGTCCACTGCAGCACGCGCACGCGGCCGTAGCGGTCGGCGAGGATGCCGGCGACCCAGCCGCCGATCGCCGACGAGATCAGCGAACTCGTCGCGATCATCCCGGCCTCGCTCTTCGACATCCCCCAGGTCGCGATCAGCGTCGGAATCAGGAACGAATAGATCATGAAATCGAACGCATCGACCGCGTAGCCGCCGAATCCGGCGTACAGCGTCTTGCGCTCGCGCGACGACAATTCGTTGAACCACTGGAATGCCTGCATGCTTGCCGTCCCCTCTTGTCTCGTCTCGCGCTGCCGCGTGGCGGTTATTTTACGGTCGCGATGGGGCCGGCCAAAAAAGGCCAACGCAGGTTCGTGCAGGAAATCGGAGAGGCGGGAAGGCGGGGGCGACGCCGCGTCAGAGCGTCAGGCCGCCGTCGATGTGGACGACCTGGCCGGTAATCTGCCGCGCCGCGTCCGACAGCAGGAACGCGATCAATGCGGCGACGTCGTCGGGTTCGGCGATCCTGCCGAGCGGGGTCGCCTGTTCGGCCTGCGCCCACGCGGCGGCGTTGCCGGCACTCGGCCCGTGATCCTTGCGCGTGAAGCCCGGCGCGACCGCGTTGACGGTGATGCCGTGCGAGGCGAATTCGGCCGCCGCGGTGCGCACGAGCGATTCGAGCGCGGCCTTTGCGGCGGCGGTCGCCGCGAACGGCGCATCGGCGCGGTAGCGGTGCGCGACGAACGAACTGACCGCGACGATTCGCGGCGCGGCCGACGCTTCGAGCAGCGGTCGTGCACGGCCCGCGAGCGCGGAAAATGCGCCGGGCATCGCCGCGAAGGCGGACGCGAGCGTGTCTGCGGAAAGATCGGAAAAGGCCTGCCGCGCGGCGAAACCGGCGTTCGCGACGAGCTGGTCGAGACCGCCGAAGTGCGTGGCGGTTGCATCGACGAGCGTGGCCGCGACGCCCGGTGCGGCGAGATCGCCGGTGAGGGTGATGCACTTCGCGCCGGCCGCCGTACAGGCTTGCGCGACTTCGGCGAGCCGGGCCCGCGCCGCGTCGTCGGCGCCGCGCGCGTGCAGCGCCAGCGCGATGCCGGGCGCCGCGAGCCACCGCGCAAGCGCCGCGCCGATCCCCGAGCCTGCGCCGGTGATCAGCGCGATGCGCGCGGCGCGTGCGCTCACGCCGCGACCTTGTCGCTGTTGTTCACGCGTTCGACGTGGATCGTGCCGCCATGGAACGCGGCCAGCGACTCGCGGTGCGCGATGCTGACGATCGCGGCCTTCGGCAGCCGTTCGGCGAACAGGTGGTAGAGGCGTGCCTCGTTGTCGGCGTCGAGCGCGCTGGTGGCTTCGTCGAGAAACAGGAAGTCGGGCTTGTGCAGCAGCACGCGTGCACCGGCCAGGCGCTGCTGTTCGCCCGGCGACAGCACGCGGGTCCAGTGCGCGGTCTCGTCGAGGCGCTCGACGTAATCCTCGAGGTGGCATGCGCGCAGCGCGTCGCGGCAGGCGTCGTCGCTGAACGTGTCGGGCGTCGCCGGATAGGTGAGCGCGGCCTTCAGCGTGCCGATCGGCAAATAGCTCGTCTGCGGCACGAACATCATCCGCGCGCCGACCGGCGCGTCGATCGCACCGTCGCCGAACGGCCACAGGCCGGCGAGCGCACGCATGAACGTGCTCTTGCCGGAACCCGACTTGCCGATCACGAGCCAGCGCGAGCCGGGCTCGATCGTGACGCTGCCGATGTTCGCGAGCGCGTTGCCGTTCGGCAGCGCGAGCTTGAGCGACGACGTCGACAGCTTCGCGCCGTTGATGTAATGCAGGTTGATGCCGCCGTGCTCGGTCGCGGGCGACAGGCTTTCCTTCAGGTGCGACGTGCCCATCACGCGCTTGAATTCGCGCAGACGGTTGACGGTGGCGCGCCATTCGACGAGTGTCGAGTAGCTGTTGATGAACCACGAGAACGAATCGCTGACGGTGCCGAACGCGGACGAGATCTGCATCAGCACGCCGAACGAGAATGCGCCCGCGAAATAGCGCGGCGCGGCGACGACGAGCGGGAAGATGATCGCGATCTGCCCGTAGAAGCTCAGCACGAACGTGAGCCGCTTCGTGTACTTCATCACGCGCCACCAGTTGTCGCGGATGCGCGAGAAGAGGCCTTGCGCGTTGCCGGTCTCGGTCTTCTCGCCGTCGTAGAACGCGATCTGCTCGGCGTTCTCGCGCACGCGGATCAGCCCGAAGCGGAAATCGGCCTCGACGCGCTGCTGCTGGTAGTTGATCGACACGAGCGGATGGCCGACCTTCTGGATGATCAGCGAGCCGACCACGGCGTACAGCGCGGCCGCCCACACCATGTAGCCGGGAATCGAGATCGGCGTGGCGCCAAGCGTGAGCGTCAGCGCGCCGGCGAGCGACCACAGGATCGTGATGAACGACACGAGCGTGACGACCGTCGACAGCAGGTCGAGCGACAGCGCGAGCGTCGTGGTCGAGAACGACTGGAGGTCGTCGGTGATCCGCTGGTCGGGGTTGTCGGCGAGGCGGTCACGCTCGATCCGGTAGAACGCGCGATCGCCGAGCCACTGGCCGAGGAAGCGGTCGGTGAGCCACTGGCGCCAGCGGAAGCCGAGCATCTGCCGCAGGTAGCGGCCATACACCGCGAGGATGATGAACGCGAACGCGAGCACGGAGAACTGCATCAGCAGGTTCGGGAAGTCGTGGACGTCCTTCGACTGCAGCGCGTTGTAGAACTCGGCGTTCCACTTGTTCAGGCGGACGTTGATCCACACCACGCAGAGGTTGATCGCGATGATCGTGACCAGCAGTCCCCACGCGATTTTCCATTCGGACGATACCCAGTAGGGCTTGATGAGGCTCCACGCGGATACCGGGCGCTCGTCCTGTGGCGCGTCGGAGGCGGAGCGGACGGGATCGATCGATTGGGTCATGTGCTTCCTGATGAGTAGCCGGCGCGCGGGCCGGGCGAAGCCGGGCGCGCACCGCGATACGGCATGCCGGGGCGCGGCGCCGACTGACGGCGGGCGCACGGATGGTCGCCCGCGCGTCTTAAACGGCACTTAAGGGCCGGCGGTGACGCGGCAACCGGCCGCTCGCGCGGCCGGCCTGCGGGCATTGTGCCAGAGCGGCGCGCCGCGCCGGCGAATTTGCCGCATGGGGGACAGTTTGCGGCGCTTTCCGCTTTTATGGTCTAATGGCCGTCGACGAAACAGGGGTGCTTCGTGCGCGGCCGGCGGATGTTCCAGGCGGTGCAGCGAGGCTGAGAAAGACCCTTCGCACCCGATCCGGGTAATACCGGCGAGGGAAGTTTCTGATCCCGCCGGGCCGCGCTGGCCGCCATCCCACATGGTCAGCGCCCGAGTCCCGCCCGGCCGGCCTTTGCTGCCGGTTTCGTCCTTTTGGGTACGCGCATTGCGCGTTACGGAAGGAATGATGACCGCACAATCTTCAGTCTTTTGCATGGCTCCCGGCCCGATGTCGCGTGCGTTCGCACGGGACGGCGCGTGCGCGTCGACGTTCGTCGTGCGCGCTCGCGCGGAGGGGGCGCGATGAACGTTCCCGATTCACGGCCGGATTTCGCGGTGCTCGGCGGCGGCCTCGTCGGCCGCCTGATCGCATGGCGGCTCGCGGGCGACGGGCATCGCGTCGCGCTCTACGAGCGTGGCGGCCCGGACGGCGAGCAGTCGGCCGCGTGGATCGCGGCCGCGATGCTCGCGCCGCTCGCGGAAGCGGCGAGCGCGGAGTTGCTGATCACCGAGCTCGGCGCCGCGTCGCTCGCGCGTTGGCCGCAGTGGCTTGCGGAACTGCCCGAACCCGTCTTCTTCCAGCATCACGGCACGCTCGTCGTCTGGCATCAGGCGGACCGCGCGGAGGCGCCGCTGTTCGAGCGGCGCGTGCGCGCGAACGCGCCGGCCGACCTGTTCGACGGCGGCTTCGTGACGCTCGCCGGTGCGCAGGTCGATGCGGCCGAGCCCGCACTCGCGGGCCGTTTCGCGCGCGGCCTGCTGCTGCCGCGCGAAGGCCAGCTCGACAATCGCCAGGCGCTGCGCGCGCTGGCCGCGGGTCTCGTCGAGCGCGGGGTCGACCTGCACTGGCACGTCACGATCGACGACGCGAACCTGCCCGATGCGCATTTCACGATCGATTGCCGCGGGCTCGGCGCGAAATCCGCGCTGCCCGCGCTGCGCGGCATCCGCGGCGAAGTCGCGCGCGTGCATGCGCCCGGTATCGGGCTCACGCGGCCCGTACGGCTGCTGCATCCGCGCTATCCGCTGTACATCGCGCCGAAACAGGACGATCTCTATGTGATCGGCGCGACCGAGGTGGAGGGCGAGGACATGTCGCCCGTGAGCGTACGCTCCGCGCTCGAACTGCTGAGCGCGGCATTCTCCGTGCATCCGGCGTTCGGCGAGGCGCGCATCCTCGAACTCAATTCGCACTGCCGGCCGACGCTGCCCGACCATCGCCCCGCGGTGATCTGGGACGGCGCGTCGACGCTGGCCGTCAATGGCCTGTACCGGCACGGCTTCATGATCGCGCCGGAAGTCGCGCACGCGGCGGTCGCGTGCGCCGAAGCCGCGCTCGGCGGCGCGTTCGGCGATGCCGACGCGTTCGCCGCCTGGCGCGACGCCGCACGCTGGCCGACGCTCCTTCATCACCGCAACGACGCGCGCCAGCCGGCCTGACGCGCGCTGCCGACCGAATCCGACGAAGCCTCATGGATATCCAGATCAACCAACAGACCCTGACGCTGCCCGACGGCGCGACGGTGGCCGACGCGCTCGCCGCGTACGGCGCGCGTCCGCCGTACGCGGTCGCGCTGAACGGCAACTTCGTCGCGCGCACGCAGCATGCGGCGCGCGCACTCGCGGCGGGCGACAAGCTCGACGTCGTGCACCCCGTCGCGGGCGGCTGAGCGCCGCCGGTTCGTCCCCGCTCTTCCAGGAAAACGACATGACGTCCCTCACATCCGCCGACGCGCTGACGCTGTACGGCGAAACCTTCGCAAGCCGCGTGCTGCTCGGCACGTCGCGCTATCCGTCGCTGCAGTCGCTGTCCGATTCGATCGCCGCGTCGCGGCCGGGGATGGTGACGGTCGCGCTGCGCCGCCAGATGACGGGCGGTACGGCCGAAGCCGGCTTCTTCGACCTGCTCAAGCGCCACGCGGTGCCGCTGCTGCCGAACACGGCCGGCTGCCAGACCGTCGCCGAAGCCGTGACGACCGCGCACATGGCGCGCGAGGTGTTCGGCACCGACTGGATCAAGCTCGAGCTGATCGGCGACGACTACACGCTGCAGCCCGACCCGGTCGGGCTGATCGAGGCCGCCGCGCAGCTGGTCAAGGACGGTTTCAAGGTGCTGCCGTACTGCACCGAGGATCTCGTGATCGGCCGGCGCCTGCTCGACGTCGGCTGCGAGGCGCTGATGCCGTGGGGCGCGCCGATCGGCACGGGCAAGGGCGTCGTGAACCCGTACGGCTTGCGCGTGCTGCGCGAGCGGCTGCCCGACGTGCCGCTGATCGTCGACGCGGGGCTCGGCGTGCCGTCGCACGCGTGCCAGGTGATGGAGTGGGGCTTCGACGGCGTGTTGTTGAACACCGCCGTGTCGCAGGCCACACACCCCGAGATCATGGCGCGCGCCTTCGCGCAGGGCGTCGAGGCCGGCCGTGCCGCGTATCTCGCCGGGCCGATGGACGCGCGCGAGACCGCGCATGCGAGCACGCCGGTCGTCGGGATGCCGTTCTGGCACCAGGACGGGGGCGGCGCATGAGCGCGCGGTTCGCCGATGCCTTCTGGCCGCCGGCCGACGAGCTGGCCGAAGCGGCCGAACGGATTCGCGCACGGCTCGGCGACTGGCCGCGCGACGCGGCACCGTGGCGGCTTTGCGTGGCGGTGCCCGATGCGCCGGCCGACGGCGATGTGCTGATCGTGTCGGCCGGCGACCGCATCGCGCAGATGCGTGCTTCGGCCGTCTCGCGGCCCGCGTCGTCGGACGCGGTCGCGATCGAATTCGACGAGCAGGGTGCGGTACTGCACGCGGCGGGCGCGCGCTACGCGCTCGAAGCCGCGCATCCGCTGGCGGACGACTGGATCGCGGCGCTCGCCGCATTCCTCGATTGCGGCTTTGCGCCGGTCGATGCGCTGGTGCTCGCGCTGGCGTGGCGCGACGGCGACGAGACGCGCGCCGTCGACGCCTGGCCGGTCGACGCTGCGCGGTTCCCGCGCGTCGCCGGGTTGCCGGCCGCGCCCGAGCCCGCGTTCGCGCCGTGCCCCGCGCAGCTCGGCCTCTATCCGGTCGTGCCGGATGCCGAATGGGTCGAACGCGTGCTCGATTGCGGCGTGCGGACCGTGCAACTGCGCGTGAAAGGCGCGACACCGGACGCATTGCGCCGGGAAATTACGCGTGCGGTCGTGGCCGGGCGTCGTTATCCCGATGCGCGCGTGTTCATCAACGATCACTGGCAGATCGCTGCAGATGAAGGTGCGTACGGCGTTCATCTGGGCCAGGAAGATCTCGAAACGGCCGATCTGGCCGCGATCGCCCGCGCGGGCCTGCGGCTCGGACTTTCGAGCCATGGTTATTACGAGATGTTGCGCGCGCTGCACGAGCGCCCGAGCTACCTTGCGCTCGGCCCCGTGTACGCGACCGCGACCAAGGCCGTCGCCGCGCCGCCGCAGGGCCTCGCGCGGATTGCCCGCTACGCGCGCTTCGCGGGGGGGCAGGCACCGCTCGTCGCGATCGGCGGGGTGGGGCTCGATGCGCTGCCGGCCGTGCTGGCGACGGGCGTCGGCAGCGTCGCGGTGGTCAGCGCGGTCACGGGCGCGGCCGACTATCGGGCCGCGCTTATTGCGCTGCAGCAATGTTTTGCCGGACAATTTGACAATCATTGACCGCAGGGCCTGGAACGGCGTCACGACATCATTCCAATGCAGGCCCTATAATTCGGCGTTCTGCGTAAAAGGACTGTCCGCTCCGTGAGCCCCACTCCTCCCGAGACATTGCTGGAACTTCGCGACGTCGACTTCGGCTACGGCGACCGCCTCGTCCTGTCCAACCTGAACCTGCGCTTCGGGCGCGGGCAGGTGGTCGCGGTCATGGGCGGGTCGGGTTGCGGCAAGACGACCGTGCTGCGCCTGATCGGCGGCCTCGTGCGGGCGCGCCGCGGCCAGGTGCTGTTCGACGGCGCCGATGTCGGCGCGCAAACGCGCGACGGCCTGTACGCGCTGCGCCGCAAGATGGGCATGCTGTTCCAGTTCGGCGCGTTGTTCACCGACATGTCGGTGTTCGAAAACGTCGCGTTCGCGCTGCGCGAGCATACCGATCTGCCCGAAGACCTGATCCGCGACCTTGTGCTGATGAAGCTCAACGCGGTCGGGCTGCGCGGCGCGCGCGACCTGATGCCGTCCGAGGTGTCGGGCGGGATGGCGCGCCGTATTGCGCTCGCGCGCGCGATCGCGCTCGATCCGCAGCTCATCATGTACGACGAACCGTTCGCCGGCCTCGATCCCATTTCGCTCGGCATCACCGCGAACCTGATCCGCACGCTGAACCAGGCGCTCGGCGCGACGTCGATCCTCGTTACGCACGACGTGCCGGAATCGTTCGCGATTGCCGACTACGTGTATTTTCTGGCCAACGGCGGCGTGCTCGCGCAGGGTACGCCCGACGAGCTGCGTGCGTCGACCGATCCGAGCGTGCGTCAGTTCATCGACGGCGCGCCGGACGGCCCCTTCAAATTTCATTACACGAGCCCGCCGCTCGCAGCGGATTTCGGGCTCGGCGGAGGGCGCGCATGATCAGCGCGATCGGACGTTACGTCATCGGCGGCCTCGGGCGCGCGGGCTACGGCACGCGCCTGTTCGTGCGCCTCGTGCTGGAATTCTTCCCGCTGCTGCGCCGGCCGCGGCTTGTCACGAAGCAGATCCACTTTCTCGGCAACTATTCGTTCGTGATCATTGCCGTGTCGGGGCTGTTCGTCGGCTTCGTGCTCGGCCTGCAGGGGTATTACACGCTGAACCGCTACGGCTCCGAGCAGGCGCTCGGCCTGCTGGTCGCGCTGTCGCTCGTGCGCGAACTCGGGCCGGTCGTCACCGCGCTGCTGTTCGCGGGCCGCGCGGGCACGTCGCTCACGGCCGAGATCGGCCTGATGAAGGCCGGCGAGCAGCTCACCGCGCTCGAGATGATGGCCGTGGACCCGATCAAGACGGTGATCGCGCCGCGCATGTGGGCGGGGATCATCACGATGCCGCTGCTCGCCGCGATCTTCAGCGCGGTCGGCGTGCTCGGCGGCTACATCGTCGGCGTCATACTGATCGGCGTCGATCCGGGCGCGTTCTGGTCGCAGATGCAGGGCGGGGTCCAGGTCTGGGCCGACGTCGGCAACGGCGTGCTGAAGAGCATCGTGTTCGGGTTCGCCGTGACCTTCATTGCGCTGTTTCAAGGGTATGAAGCGAAGCCCACGCCGGAAGGCGTATCGCGTGCGACCACCAAGACGGTCGTGTTCGCGTCGCTCGCCGTACTCGGCCTCGATTTCCTGCTGACTGCGCTGATGTTCAGCTAAGCCTCAGCCAAGCCATATTTTGGGATGACGATGAAAAAGACTGCTCTCGACTTCTGGGTCGGCCTGTTCGTGGTGGTGGGCTTCCTTGCGGTGCTGTTCCTGGCGCTGAAGGTCGGCAACATGAGCTCGCTGTCGTTTCAGCCGACCTACGCGGTGAAGATGAAATTCGACAATATCGGCGGGCTGAAGCCGCGCGCGGCCGTGAAGAGCGCGGGTGTCGTGGTCGGCCGCGTGAAGGCGATCGGCTTCGACACGAACACCTACCAGGCGCTGGTGACGATCGATATCGACGGCCAGTACCCGTTCCCGAAGGATTCGTCGGCGAAGATCCTGACGTCGGGCCTGCTCGGCGAACAATATATCGGCCTCGAGCCGGGCGGCGACACCGAAATGCTGAAGGCGGGCGATACGATCACGATGACGCAATCGGCGATCGTGCTCGAGAACCTGATCGGTCAGTTCCTGTACAGCAAGGCCGCCGATGCGGGCGGCGCGAAGCCGGCAGCCGGTGCGCCGGCCGCGCCGGCACCGGTGGCGGTACCTGCGTCGGCTGTGTCCGGTGCGGCGGCCCAATAACCACACGAGAGAATACAAGAGGGTAATGACCATGCAGACGATCCGCATCAGGCACGCCGCGCTCGCGGTGGCGGCAGTCGCCGCGTTGAGCGGCTGCGCGACCGTGCAGACGCCGACCAAGGGTGATCCGCTCGAAGGCTTCAACCGGACGATGTACAAGTTCAACGATACGGTCGACACGTACGCGCTGAAGCCGGTCGCGCAGGGCTACCAGTACGTGGTGCCGCAGCCGGTGCGCGACAGCGTGACGAACTTCTTCTCGAACATCGGCGACGTCTACATCGCGGCGAACAACATCGTGCAGTTGCGGATCG
Source organism: Burkholderia cepacia (assembly GCF_001039005.1). Taxonomy (GTDB): domain Bacteria; phylum Pseudomonadota; class Gammaproteobacteria; order Burkholderiales; family Burkholderiaceae; genus Burkholderia; species Burkholderia theae. The sequence continues at coordinate 38,398 of NZ_LDWR01000077.1, read as the reverse complement.
CGGACGGCGTCGGCGACCTGATGCGCGTCGTGATCAACACGGTGTTCGGCGTCGGTGGCCTGTTCGATGTGGCGACGATCGCGAAGCTGCCGAAGCACACGGCCGACTTCGGGATCACGATGGGCCGCTACGGCATGCCGTCGGGCCCGTATCTCGTGCTGCCGCTGCTCGGACCGAGCACGTTGCGCGACACGGCCGGCCTCGGCGTCGACTACGTTGGCAATCCGCTGACCTATGTGAAGCCGGACGGCGTGGGTTACGGCCTGTTCGGCGTGAACCTCGTCAACACGCGCGCGAACCTGCTCGGCGCGGGCGACGTGCTGAACGCCGCGGCGCTCGACAAGTATTCGTTCGTGCGTAACGCGTACCTGCAGCGCCGTCAGGCGCTGATCGACAACGCGCGCGGCGAAGCCGGCTCGACGGCGAGCAACGACGCGCTGCCGAAGTACGATCTGCCTGACGACGGCGCGGCACCGGCAGCAGCCGGCGCGGCCGGTACGGCGGGCGCAGCGGCCGTCGGCGGTGCGACGGCGCCGGCGGGTGCATCGGGCGCGGCGGTGGCCGCGCCGGCTTCGGGCACGACCGAATCGCCGAACCCGGCCAGCGAAACGAGCGTGCCGCCGATGCAGGTGGCGCCGCCGTCGCCGGGCGGGTTCCGCTTCCCGAGCATCCGGCTGCACTGACGGGCTTACATTCGTTACAGCCGGAAACGATTCAGTCGGTAGCGTGCGCGAACTTGCGCGTAAGCTACCTGCTCCAACCTTCGCATCGACTCATTCATGCAGGCCACTATGATGAAAAAACTGTTCCTGATCCCCGTATTCGCGGCACTGTTCTCGTTCGGCAGCGCAGCTCACGCGCAAGTCGACCAGTCGAACCCGCAGGTGCTGATCAAGACGGCGACGCAGCAGGTGCTCGACGAAGTCAAAGCGCAGACGATCAAGCAGGGCGACACCAATCGCATCATTACGATCGTCAACAAGGACATCCTGCCGTACACCGATTTCCGCCGCACCACGCAACTCGCGATGGGCCGCAACTGGCGCACCGCGACGGCCGAGCAGCAGCAGCAGGTTCAGGAGCAGTTCAAGCTGCTGCTGATCCGCACGTATTCGGGTGCGCTCGCGCAACTGAAGCCGGACCAGCAGATCCAGTACCCGCCGTTCCGCGCGGATCCGGCCGATACCGACGTCGTGGTCAAGACGGTCGCGTTGAACAACGGCCAGCCGGTCCAGATCGATTACCGCCTGTACAAGTCGGCGAACGGCTGGAAGGTGTATGACCTGAACGTGCTCGGCGCATGGCTGATCCAGACGTACCAGCAGCAGTTCAACGAGAAGATCCAGCAAAGCGGCGTGGACGGCCTGATCCAGTTCCTGACGCAGCGCAACCAGCAACTTGCCGCCGGCAAGCAGGCGTCGTGAGCGGCTTCGAAGCCGGCTCCTCGCTGACCGTCGCGAGCGCGAAGTCCGCGCTCGCGGACGGTCTTGCGCGCATCGGCGCGGGTGCGACCGCCGTCGATTGCGCGGCGCTGACGCAGTTCGACTCGTCCGCGCTCGCCGTGCTGCTCGCATGGCAACGTGCCGCCAAAGCGCGCGGCGCGACCCTTGACATCCTCAATCTCCCCCCGAAGCTCGCCAGCCTCGCGCGCGCCTACGGCGTCGACGCGCTCATCGAAGGCACCGGGCGACATTGACCCTGTCCGACCGGAGCCTGCCGCGCCAGCCGGCGCGCGCATGCTTCACGCCGCGCGTCTCCGGCGTCGGCTCCACCAGCCGGTTTGCCCTATAATCAAGCGTTTTGCGGGGCAGCCAATCGGCGTCCGGCCCCCATTTTCTTTCGCAGCAAGCACAGAATAGGCGTCGCGGCCATTGCGTCGCGCACAGTCATGTCAGCCATAGAAATCCGTCACGTCAAGAAGCGCTACAAATCGCTTCAGGCGCTCAAGGGCGTCAGCCTGTCGGTCGAGGAAGGCGAGTTCTTCGGTCTGCTCGGCCCCAACGGCGCAGGCAAGACCACGCTCATCAGCATCCTCGCCGGGCTTGCCCGGGCCGACGAAGGCAGTATCTCGGTGCGCGGCCACGACGTCGTCAAGGACTTCCGTGGTGCGCGCCGCGCACTCGGCGTCGTGCCGCAGGAACTCGTCTTCGACCCGTTCTTCACTGTTCGCGAGACGCTGCGGATCCAGTCCGGCTATTTCGGGCTGCGTCGCAACGACGACTGGATCGATGAAGTGATGGCCAATCTCGACCTGACCGAGAAGGCCGACGCGAACATGCGCGCGCTGTCGGGCGGGATGAAGCGCCGCGTGCTCGTCGCGCAGGCGCTCGTGCACCGGCCGCCCGTGATCGTGCTCGACGAGCCGACCGCCGGCGTCGACGTCGAACTGCGCCAGACGCTGTGGAAATTCATCTCGCGCCTGAACCGCGAGGGCCACACGATCGTGCTGACCACCCATTACCTCGAGGAAGCCGAGTCGCTGTGCGACCGCATCGCGATGCTGCGCCGTGGGGAAGTGGTCGCGCTCGACCGTACCGACGCGCTGCTGCGCCGCTTCGCGGGGCTGCAGCTCTATCTGCGCCTGGCGACGGGCGCGCTGCCCGCCGAGCTGCGCGGGCTGGAGACCGACCCGGCCGCGCGCGCGCCGGGCGAGCACCTGCTGCGCCTCACGAGTTACGACGATGTCGAGCGCATCCTGGCGCAATGCCGCGCGGCGGGCTGCACGTTCGACGAGATCGAGGTCCGCAAGGCCGACCTCGAGGATGTGTTCGTCCAGGTGATGAACGGGGCCGAGGTGATCGAGGGTCTGGCATGAGTGGTTTTCAAACGCTGTTCTACAAGGAACTGCTGCGTTTCTGGAAGGTGTCGTTCCAGACGGTATGCGCACCGATCGTGACGGCGCTGCTGTATCTGACGATCTTCGGCCACGCGCTGTCGGGCCGCGTCGAGGTGTATCCGGGCGTCGAGTACGTGAGCTTTCTCGTGCCGGGCCTCGTGATGATGAGCGTGCTGCAGAACGCGTTCGCGAACAGCTCGTCGTCGCTGATCCAGTCGAAGATCACCGGCAACCTCGTGTTCATGCTGCTGCCGCCGCTGTCGTACCGCGACATCTTCGGCGCGTACGTGCTCGCGTCCGTCGTGCGCGGGCTCGCGGTCGGCGCGGGCGTGTTCGTCGTGACGATCTGGTTCATCCCGATGCATTTCGCGGCGCCGCTGTTCATCATCGCGTTCGCGCTGCTCGGCTCGGCGATCCTCGGCACGCTCGGCTTGATCGCCGGGATCTGGGCCGAGAAGTTCGACCAGCTCGCCGCGTTCCAGAACTTCCTGATCATGCCGCTGACGTTCCTGTCCGGCGTGTTCTATTCGACGCACTCGCTGCCGCCCGTGTGGCGCGAGATCTCGCGTCTCAATCCGTTTTTCTACATGATCGACGGCTTCCGTTTCGGGTTCTTCGGCGCGTCCGACATCAACCCGTTCGCGAGCCTGGCGATCGTCGCCGGTTTCTTCGTGCTGCTCGCGATGATCGCGATGCGGCTGCTCGCGACCGGCTACAAACTGCGTCATTGATATCACTGGCTGCGGCCGCCTCGGGCGGCGCGCGCCGACAGGAGCCTTACACCATGTTGCCGACTCCCGAACAGGTCAAGCAATACATCGCCGGCGGTCTCGCCTGCACTCATCTGGAAGTCGAAGGCGACGGCCAGCATTTCTTCGCGACGATCGTGTCGGCGGCCTTCGAAGGCAAGCGGCCGATCCAGCGGCACCAGCTCGTCTATGCGGCGCTCGGCGATCGCATGAAGCAGGAAATTCACGCGCTCAGCATGAAGACGCTGACGCCCGCCGAATGGCAGAACGCATAACCGGAAAAACTGAGTGCAAGTCACCGTCAACGAGCGCGACGCCGTCAAGAGCGTCGCCACGGCACACCCGGCCGCCAACGGGGAATCGCACGGACATGGGATGGACAAGCTCGTGATCGAGGGCGGCCGCCGCCTGTCCGGCGAGATCGTCGTGTCGGGCGCGAAGAACGCCGCGCTGCCGATCCTGTGCGCGGGACTGCTCACCGCCGATCCGGTCGATCTCGACAACGTGCCGAATCTGCAGGACGTGCGCACCACGCTGAAGGTGCTGAACCAGATGGGCGTGAAGAGCGAGACCGACGGCTGCCGCGTGCAGCTCGACGCGTCGCGTGTCGACAACCTCGTTGCGCCGTACGAACTCGTGAAGACGATGCGCGCGTCGATCCTTGTGCTCGGGCCGCTGCTCGCGCGCTTCGGCGAGGCGAAGGTGTCGCTGCCGGGCGGCTGCGCGATCGGCGCGCGTCCGGTCGACCAGCACATCAAGGGCCTGCAGGCGATGGGCGCCGAAATCAGCATCGAGCACGGCTTCATCGAAGCGCGCGCGAAGCGCCTGAAGGGCGCGCGCATCGTGACCGACATGATCACGGTGACGGGGACGGAAAACCTGCTGATGGCCGCGACGCTCGCGGACGGCGAGACGGTGATCGAGAACGCGGCGCGCGAACCGGAAGTGAGCGATCTCGCACACTTGCTGGTCGCGATGGGCGCGAAAATCGACGGCATCGGCACCGATCGCCTCGTGATCCAGGGCGTCGAGCGGCTGCACGGCGCGCGCCATTCGGTGATCCCCGACCGCATCGAGGCCGGCACGTTCCTGTGCGCGGTCGCGGCGGCGGGCGGCGACGTGATGCTGACGGGCGTGCGCCCGCAGATCCTCGACGCGGTGATCGACAAGCTGCGCGAAGCCGGCGTGTCGATCGAGGAAGGCGACAGCTGGCTGCGCGTGAAGATGGACCGCCGGCCGTCGGCCGTGACGATCCGCACGTCGGAATACCCGGCGTTCCCGACCGACATGCAGGCGCAGTTCATGGCCCTCAATACCGTCTCGACGGGCACCGCGCAGGTCGTCGAAACCATTTTCGAGAACCGCTTCATGCACGTGCAGGAGCTGAACCGGCTCGGCGCGAACATCACGATCGACGGCAACACGGCGCTCGTGACGGGCGTCGAGAAACTGTCGGGCGCGAACGTGATGGCGACCGACCTGCGTGCGTCGGCGAGCCTCGTGATCGCCGGGCTGCGTGCCGACGGCGAAACGCTCGTCGACCGCATCTATCACCTGGACCGCGGTTACGACCGCATGGAAGCCAAACTGACCGCCGTCGGCGCGAACGTGCGCCGCCTCTCCGGGAGCCAAGCATGACCGCGCCGCTGACCCTCGCCCTGTCGAAGGGCCGGATTTTCGAGGAAACCCTGCCGCTGCTCGCTGCCGCCGGCATCCAGGTGGCCGAGGATCCGGAAACGTCGCGCAAGCTGATCCTGCCGACGACCGACCCGAACCTGCGCGTGATCATCGTGCGCGCGAGCGACGTGCCGACCTATGTCGAATACGGCGCGGCCGATTTCGGCGTGGCCGGCAAGGACGTGCTGGTCGAGCATGGCGGCTCGGGCCTGTACCAGCCGATCGATCTGAACATTGCGCGCTGCCGGATGTCGGTGGCCGTGTCGGCCGGCTTCGATTACGCGAACGCGGTGCGCCAGGGCGCGCGCCTGCGCGTCGCGACGAAGTACGTCGAAACGGCGCGCGAGCACTTTGCCGCGAAGGGCGTGCACGTCGACCTGATCAAGCTGTACGGCTCGATGGAACTGGCGCCGCTGGTCGGGCTGGCCGACGCGATCGTCGACCTCGTCAGCTCGGGCGGCACGCTGAAGGCGAACAATCTGGTCGAGGTCGAGGAGATCATGGCGATCTCGTCGCGCCTCGTCGTGAACCAGGCTGCGCTGAAGTTGAAGCGCGCGGCGCTCAAGCCGATTCTCGACGCGTTCGAACGCGCGTCGCAGAATGGCGGTTGAGCGCATCACCGTAACGGAACTCCCATGTCCATCACCATCCGCAAGCTCGATTCGACGAACGAAGGCTTCGGCGCCGCACTGCGCGCGTTGCTCGCATTCGATGCGAGCGAAGACGCGGCGATCGAGCAATCGGTCGCGCAGATCCTCGCCGACGTGAAGTCGCGCGGCGACGCCGCGGTGCTCGAGTACACGAACCGCTTCGACCGGCTGAGCGCGAGCAGCGTCGCCGCGCTCGAACTGCCGCAGGACGCGCTGCAGACGGCGCTCGACGGCCTCGCGCCGAAGGCTCGCGCGGCGCTCGAAGCGGCCGCGGCACGGGTGCGCGCGTACCACGAGAAGCAGAAGATCGAGTGCGGCACGCATAGCTGGCAGTACACGGAAAGCGACGGCACGGTGCTCGGCCAGAAGGTCACGCCGCTCGACCGCGTCGGCCTGTACGTGCCGGGCGGCAAGGCCGCGTATCCGTCGTCGGTGCTGATGAACGCGATTCCCGCGCGCGTCGCGGGCGTCGGCGAGATCGTGATGGTCGTGCCGACGCCGGACGGCGTGAAGAACGACCTCGTGCTCGCCGCGGCGCTGCTCGGCGGCGTCGATCGCGTGTTCACGATCGGCGGCGCGCAGGCGGTCGGCGCACTCGCGTACGGTACGGCGACGGTGCCGGCCGTCGACAAGATCTGCGGCCCCGGCAATGCGTATGTCGCGTCGGCGAAGCGCCGCGTGTTCGGCACGGTCGGCATCGACATGATCGCCGGTCCGTCGGAAATTCTCGTGCTCTGCGACGGCACGACCGATCCGAACTGGGTCGCGATGGACCTGTTCTCGCAAGCCGAGCACGACGAGCTCGCGCAATCGATCCTGCTGTGCCCGGACGGCGCGTTCCTCGACCGCGTCGAAAAGGCGATCGACGAGATGCTGCCGTCGATGTCGCGCCGGGACGTGATTCGCGCGTCGCTCGAAGGCCGCGGCGCGCTGATCAAGGTGCGCGACATGGCCGAGGCGTGCCGGATCGCGAACGACATTGCACCCGAGCACCTGGAAATTTCGGCGCTGGAACCGCAGCAATGGGGCCAGCAGATCCGCCACGCGGGCGCGATCTTCCTCGGCCGCTACACGAGCGAGAGCCTCGGCGACTACTGTGCGGGCCCGAACCACGTGCTGCCGACGTCGCGCACCGCGCGCTTCTCGTCGCCGCTCGGCGTGTACGACTTCATCAAGCGCTCGAGCCTGATCGAGGTCAGCGCCGAAGGCGCGCAGACGCTCGGCGAGATCGCGTCCGAGCTCGCGTACGGCGAAGGGCTGCAGGCGCACGCGAAGAGCGCCGAGTTCCGGATGAGGGGCTGACCGCGCGCTGCGCGGGGCCGGGGCAGGCGCCGATGCGCCGGCGCCGGCCGACCCCGAAGCCCGGGGTTGGAGACGAGTGCAGGGCGGCGGCCGCCGCCTTGCCGACCATTTGACGCCGGCGCGACGCACGCCGGCTTGAGACCATGACGACGCCACAAGACATCATCCGCCGCGACGTGCTCGCGATGACGAGCTACCCGGTGCCGGACGCGAGCGGGTTCGTGAAGCTCGACGCGATGGAGAACCCGTATCCGCTGCCCGAACCGCTCGCCGCGGCGCTCGGCGAGCGTCTCGCGCAGGTCGCGCTGAACCGCTACCCGGCGCCGCGCCCGGCCGCGCTGCTCGACAAGCTGCGCCACGCGATGGGCGTGCCGGCCGCTTGCGACGTGCTGCTCGGCAACGGGTCGGACGAAATCATCAGCATGATGTCGGTCGCGTGTGCGCGGCCGGGCGCGAAGGTGCTCGCGCCGGTGCCGGGCTTCGTGATGTACGAACTGTCCGCGAAGCTCGCGCAGCTCGAATTCGTCGGCGTGCCGCTGAAGGCCGACCTGACGCTCGACGTCGACGCGATGCTCGCGGCGATCGACGAGCACCGGCCGGCGATCGTCTATCTCGCGTACCCGAACAACCCGACCGGCACGCTGTACGACGATGCCGACGTCGAACGGATCGTCGCGGCCGCGCGGCACAGCCTGGTCGTGATCGACGAGGCGTATCAGCCGTTCGCCGAGCGCTCGTGGCTGCCGCGCGCCGCCGAGTTCGACAACGTCGTCGTGATGCGCACGGTGTCGAAGCTCGGCCTCGCGGGCATCCGCCTCGGCTATCTCGTCGGTTCGCCCGCGTGGCTGACCGAATTCGACAAGGTGCGCCCGCCGTACAACATCAACGTGCTGACCCAGGCGACCGCCGATTTCCTGCTCGACCACCTCGGCGTGCTCGACGCGCAGGCGGCCGAATTGCGTGCGGAACGCACGCGCCTCGCGCAGGCCGTGGCCGCGCTGCCGGGCGCGACGGTGTTCCCGAGCGCCGGCAATTTCCTGCTGGTGCGCGTGCCGGACGCGGCTGCCGTGTTCGACGCGCTGCTCACCGAGCGGGTGCTGGTCAAAAACGTGAGTAAAATGCATTCGTTGCTGGCTGAATGCGTGCGGCTGACCGTCGGTTCTCCCGACGAAAACGCCCGCCTGCTGGCTGCTTTGAAACTCGCGCTGCCCGGTTGAGCCCAGGGCGCGGCGGCGCGCGACGATCAATCCCCATTTACATCAGACTCAATCAAGGAATTGCCATGCGTGTGGCGGAAGTCGTTCGCAATACCAGCGAAACGCAGATCCGTGTGAAGCTCGATCTCGACGGCACCGGCCGGCAGAAGCTGGCCACCGGTGTGCCGTTTCTCGACCATATGCTCGACCAGATTGCGCGACACGGTCTGGTCGATCTCGAGGTCGAAGCGCATGGCGACACGCATATCGACGACCACCACACGGTCGAGGATGTCGGCATCACGCTCGGGCAGGCCGTCGCGAAGGCGATCGGCGACCGCAAGGGCATCCGCCGCTACGGCCACTCGTACGTGCCGCTCGACGAGGCGCTGTCGCGCGTCGTGATCGATTTCTCGGGCCGGCCGGGCCTCGAATTCCACGTGCCGTTCACGCGTGCGCGGATCGGCACGTTCGACGTCGACCTGTCGATCGAATTCTTCCGCGGTTTCGTGAATCACGCGGGCGTCACGCTGCACATCGACAACCTGCGCGGGATCAACGCGCACCATCAGCTCGAGACGGTGTTCAAGGCCTTCGGCCGTGCGCTGCGCGCGGCGGTGGAGCTGGACGAGCGTGCGGCGGGGCAGATCCCGTCGACGAAAGGCAGCCTCTGAACTTCCGAACGGACGGACGCTAAGGACAACCTCACGGCTTCGGCGTACGGCGCCGGCTTGCGATGGATCTGCTCAAATCGTTCATTTCGCTGCTTGCGCTGATCAACCCGATCGGCGCGGTGCCGTTTTTCCTGAGCCTGACGGCGCAGCAGACGGACGCCGAGCGGCGCCGCACGATCCGGATCGCGTCGGTGTCGGTGTTCTGCGTGATGACGGTGACGACGCTGCTCGGGCAGCAGATCATCGACTTCTTCGGCATTTCGGTCGGGTCGCTCGAAGTGGGCGGCGGGATCATCATGCTGCTGATGGCGATCAACATGCTGAACGCGCAGATCGGCAACACGCGATCGACGCCCGAGGAGCGCCACGAGGCCGAGCTGAAGGACAACATCGCGGTCGTGCCGCTGGCGATTCCGCTGCTCACGGGCCCCGGCTCGATCAGCACGGTGATCATCTACGCGGCGAATTCGCGTCACTGGTATGAACGGGCCGGGCTGGTCGCGATCGGCGCGGTCCTGGCTTTGCTGTGTTTCGTCGCGATGCGGCTCGCCGAGCCGATCGCGAACTGGATCGGCCGCACGGGCATCAACATCGCCACGCGGCTGATGGGTCTGATGCTGTCGGCGCTGGCGGTGGAATTCATCGTCAATGGACTGAGGGCACTACTGCCTGCACTGAGATGAAAACTTCGATTGCGATTGTGGATTATGGGATGGGCAACCTGCGCTCGGTCGCGCAGGCGCTCAAGAAGGCCGAACCGGCCGCCGACGTGGCCATCGTCGACACGCCGGCCGCGATTCGCGCGGCCGACCGCGTCGTGCTGCCCGGCCAGGGCGCGATGCCCGACTGCATGCGCTGTCTCGGCGAATCGGGCCTGCAGGAGGCCGTGATCGAGGCGTCGCGCACCAAGCCGCTGCTCGGCGTGTGCGTCGGCGAGCAGATGCTGTTCGACTGGAGCGCGGAAGGCGACACGAAGGGCCTCGGCCTATTGCCCGGCAAGGTCGTGCGTTTCGAGCTCGACGGCCGGCTGCAGGACGACGGTTCGCGCTTCAAGGTGCCGCAGATGGGCTGGAACCGCGTGCGCCAGTCGCAGCCGCACCCGCTGTGGGACGGCGTGCCCGACGACGCGTATTTCTACTTCGTGCACAGCTACTACGTGACGCCGGACAACCCGGCGCACACGGTGGGCGAAACCGCCTACGGCGCACCGTTTACGTCTGCGGTCGCACGGGATAACCTCTTCGCGACCCAATTCCACCCCGAGAAAAGCGCGGAGGTCGGGTTGCGTCTGTATCGCAACTTCGTACACTGGAAACCGTGAACGTCGCGTGCGTGCCACAGTCGACGGGCCGGAAAGGCCTGTCGCACGGGGCTTGCCCGCCAAGACGCCGAAAGAGTTGTACTAAACTAGCGAGACGGCGCGGCACCGGTTTGGCCGGTGCGCGCCGGATTCTTTTCTTTTTCCACGACGACATCCGATTGCTATGTTGCTGATTCCGGCCATCGATCTAAAAGACGGTCAATGTGTACGCCTGAAACAAGGCGATATGGACCAGGCTACGATTTTCTCCGAGAACCCAGCGGCGATGGCCCGCAAGTGGGTCGATCTCGGCGCCCGGCGGCTCCATCTGGTCGACCTGAACGGCGCATTCGCCGGCAAGCCGAGGAATCTCGAGGCGATCGAGGCGATCCTCGACGAAGTCGGCGATGAAATCCCCGTGCAGCTCGGCGGCGGCATCCGCAGCCTCGAGACGATCGAGAAGTACCTCGACGCCGGCCTGTCCTACGTGATCATCGGCACGGCGGCCGTGAAGGATCCGGGCTTCCTGCAGGATGCGTGCACCGCGTTCGCGGGCAGCATCATCGTCGGCCTGGATGCCAAGGACGGCAAGGTCGCGACCGACGGCTGGAGCAAGCTGACGGGCCACGAGGTGATCGATCTCGCGCGGAAGTTCGAGGACTACGGCGTCGAATCGATCGTCTACACGGACATCGGCCGCGACGGGATGCTGCAGGGCATCAACATCGAGGCGACCGTGAAGCTCGCGCAGGCGGTCGGTATCCCGGTGATCGCCAGCGGCGGCCTGTCGAATCTCACGGACATCGAGAACCTGTGCGAAGTGGAAGAGCAAGGCGTCGAAGGCGTGATCTGCGGCCGCGCGATCTACTCCGGCGATCTCGATTTCGCGGCCGCGCAAAAGCGCGCGGACGAACTGAACGGCGAACTCGACAACGCGTAACCGCGGTTGTCCCGTTCGCCGGGGCTGCCCGCGGGCGGCCCCGACCGGAAGCCTCGCGCGAGGCTTCCGTAACCGGCCGTCCCATCGCGGCATTTGGCGCAACATCATGGCTCTAGCTAAACGCATCATCCCCTGCCTGGACGTGACTGCCGGGCGTGTCGTCAAGGGCGTCAACTTCGTCGAGCTGCGCGACGCCGGCGACCCCGTCGAAATCGCCCGCCGCTACGACGACCAGGGTGCCGACGAACTGACCTTCCTCGACATTACCGCGACCTCCGACCAGCGCGACCTGATCCTGCCGATCATCGAAGCCGTTGCATCGCAGGTCTTCATTCCGTTGACGGTCGGCGGCGGCGTGCGCGCCGTCGAGGACGTGCGGCGCCTGCTGAACGCGGGCGCGGACAAGGTCAGCATGAATTCGTCGGCGGTCGCGAACCCGCAGCTCGTGCGCGACGCGGCCGACAAGTACGGCTCGCAGTGCATCGTCGTCGCGATCGACGCGAAGCGCGTGTCGGCCGATGGCGAGACGCCGCGCTGGGAAGTGTTCACGCACGGCGGCCGCAAGGGCACGGGCCTCGACGCGATCGAATGGGCGCGCAAGATGGCCGAGCTCGGCGCGGGCGAAATCCTGCTCACGAGCATGGACCGCGACGGCACGAAGTCGGGTTTCGACCTCGCGCTCACGCGCGGCGTGTCGGACGCGGTGCCGGTGCCGGTGATCGCGTCGGGCGGCGTCGGCTCGCTGCAGCATCTCGCGGACGGCATCAAGGACGGCCGCGCCGACGCGGTGCTGGCGGCGAGCATCTTCCACTACGGCGAGCACACGGTCGGCGAGGCGAAGCGCTTCATGGCCGACCAGGGCATCCCGGTGAGGCTGTGATGAATACGGAAACGAAATCCCTGCCCGCGTGGCTCGACAAGGTTCGCTGGGACGACAACGGCCTCGTGCCGGTGATCGCGCAGGAAGCGTCGACGAACGACGTGCTGATGTTCGCGTGGATGAACCGCGAGGCACTGGCGAAGACGATCGAGACGCAGCGCGCGGTCTATTACTCGCGCTCGCGCAAGCGCCTGTGGTTCAAGGGCGAGGAGTCGGGCCACGTGCAGCATGTGCACGAGGTGCGGCTCGATTGCGACGAGGACGTCGTGCTGCTGAAGGTCGAGCAGGTGTCGGGCATCGCGTGCCACACCGGCCGGCATTCGTGCTTCTTCCAGAAATTCGAAGGCAACGTCGACAGCGGCGACTGGGTCGCGGTCGATCCGGTGCTGAAAGACCCCGAACACATCTACAAATGACGCAATCCACCGAAGACACGCTGCTGCGCCTCGCGGCCGTGATCGATAGCCGCAAGGGCGGCGATCCCGATCAATCGTACGTATCGCGCCTGTTCCACAAGGGCGACGACGCGGTGCTGAAGAAGATCGGCGAAGAGGCGACGGAAGTCGTGCTGGCCGCGAAGGACGTGCGCCAGGGCGGCGCGCCGACCGCGCTCGTCGGCGAGGTGGCCGACCTGTGGTTTCACTGCCTCGTGATGCTGTCGCACTTCGACCTGAGCCCGGCCGACGTGATCGCCGAACTCGAGCGCCGCGAAGGATTGTCGGGCATCGAGGAGAAGGCGCTGCGCAAGCGCCGCGAGCGCGAGGAAAACGGCGGGTGACAGGCTTTGTCGCGGGACGGCCACAGTGCGGTAAGCTGTAAGAAATGTCATCTAACGGGGGTAGCATCATGACCGATACGCCAAGCCAGTTTCCGCCGCCGTCGGTGCCGGGGGCCGCGGACGCTGAACGCCTGAACGGGCTGCGCACGCTGACTCACGTGCTCTATGGCCTCTATGCGTTTCATTGGCTGACGGGCGGCGTGACGGGCATCATCGCGATCATCATCAACTACGTGAAGCGCGGCGATGTGGCCGGCACGCCGTATGCCGATCACTTCGAGTGGCAGATCCGCACGTTCTGGCGCGCACTGATCGCGTACGTGATCGGGTTCGCGCTGATGTTCATCGTGATCGGATTTGCAGTGATGTTTGTCACATGGATCTGGACGCTGTACCGTATTATCAAGGGTTGGCTGTACCTGAACGACAACAAGACGCTCGATCCGCAGGCGTGGTTCTGACCGGCCACGCGCGGGCGTCAGCAGGAGCAACATGAGTCACGATCCGAATTGCCTGTTCTGCAAGATCGCGGCAGGCGAGATCCCGAGCACGAAGGTGCACGAGGACGACGAATTCGTCGCGTTCCGCGACATCCGCCCGGCGGCCGAGACGCACGTGCTCGTGATTCCGCGCCAGCACTTGCCGACGCTGTCGGCGGCGAGCGAAGGCGATGCGCCGATGCTCGGCCGGCTGATGCTGCTCGTGTCGCGCCTCGCCGAGCAACTCGGCGTAGCGTATACGGGCGGCGAAACCGGTTTCCGCACGGTGATCAACACGGGTCCCGGCGGCGGGCAGGAGGTCTATCACCTGCACGCGCATATCCTGGCCGGCCCGCGCCCCTGGCAGCGGATGGGTTGACGGCGCGGGGCGTTTCCCCGCATCCGATAGTCGAAGCCGGCGCGTCGCCGGCGATTTGCGCCGCGAAGCGGTGTGGTTGAGGAGAGGTTTCATCATGGGTGGATTGAGCATTTGGCACTGGCTGATCGTGCTGCTGATCGTCGCGCTGGTTTTCGGTACGAAGAAGCTGCGCAACATCGGCAACGACCTCGGCAGCGCGGTGAAGGGTTTCAAGGACGGCATGAAGGAAGGCGAGACGCCGGCGGACGCGCAGCAACTGCCGCGCTCGGGCTCGGTCGACGTCAACGCGAAGGAAACGACGCGTTCCGATTCGAACAAGGCGTAACGCCCGTACGCTGACAGGCTCGCAATGCTGGATCTCGGTCTTTCGAAGATGGCGCTGATCGGCGTCGTCGCGCTCGTGGTGCTCGGCCCCGAGCGCCTGCCGCGCGTCGCGCGTACGGCAGGCGCATTGTTCGGCCGCGCGCAGCGGTACATCAACGACGTGAAGGCCGAGGTCTCGCGCGAAATCGAACTCGACGCGCTGCGGACGATGAAGACCGATTTCGAGTCGGCCGCGCGCAATGTCGAGACGACGATTCACGACAACCTGCGCGAGCACGAGAAGGAACTGAACGACACGTGGCATTCCGCGGTCGGCGGTCTTAACGAAGGTTCCGGCGATGCCGGGTCCTACGGTTCCGACACGCCCGCGGCGCCGTCGTGGCGCGGCAGCATGACCGCGCTTGCGCCGAAGCGCCGCAACTGGCGCGTCAAGCAGGCGGCGACGCCTGTCTGGTACAAGCGCGCGACCACCCGCCGCACACACGTGCAGTCGGGCGCCGCGCGTGTCGCGCGCCACCAGCCGGCCAGCCTGCGCCGGCCGACGCGCTTCTTCTGAGCCGAGCGCATGCTCGCACGTTTATCCTACCGAGGGCCGGCGTGAGCGACCCCCAGCAGAACCCGGGCGACGCCCCGGAAGAAACCTTCATTTCCCATCTCGTCGAGCTTCGCGATCGCATCATTCGCGCGGGGCTGGCCGTGATCGTCGTGTTCCTCGGGCTCGTCTACTGGGCGCCCGACATCTTCAAGCTGCTCGCGCGGCCGTTGATGCAGAACCTGCCGAAGGACGGCAAGATGATCGTGACCGACGTCACCGGCTCGTTCTTCGTGCCGATGAAGGTCACGATGCTCGTCGCGCTCGTGATCGCGCTGCCGGTCGTGCTGTACCAGATCTGGGCGTTTGTTGCGCCGGGGCTGTACCAGCACGAGAAGAAGCTCGTCGTGCCGCTCGTCGGCAGCAGCTACTTCCTGTTCCTGTGCGGGATGGCGTTCGCGTACTTCCTCGTGTTTCCGACGATCTTCCGCGTGATGGCGCACTACAACGCGCCGCTCGGCGCCGAGATGACGACCGACATCGACAACTACCTGAGCTTCGTGCTCGGGATGTTCATCGCGTTCGGGGTCACGTTCGAGGTGCCGATCGTCGTCGTGCTGCTCGTCCGGATGGGCGTGCTGACGGTGAAGAAGCTGAAGGAGATCCGGCCGTACGTGATCGTCGGCGCGTTCGTCGTCGCGGCGGTCGTCACGCCGCCGGACGTGTTCTCGCAACTGATGCTCGCGCTGCCGCTCATCGTGCTGTACGAGGCCGGGATCCTGGCCGCGCGGTTCTTCGTGCCGAAGAAGCCGGCCGAAGAGGGCGAGGCGGGGAACGGCGAAGCCGCGAGCTGACGATGAGGCGCCGGGCGGCGCGCGGAGGCTGGCCTTGCGGCCAGGCGTGATGCGGCCCGGTGGCGTTGCCGGCGGAAAGCGGGTCGAGGCCACGTCACCGGCAACACACAACACGGTCTTCGATGCAAAACAAAAGGGCAGCCTCGGCTGCCCTTTTTCATTTCCGTTCACGGCCGGCACGCGGCGGCGCGCCGCCCGCCGAACGTCATTCGGTATCGCTGTCCTGCTCGTCGAGCGTTTGTTTCGGCGGCGGCGGGCGCTTGCCGATCACGACGTTCACGTCAAACTCCTTGCCCTTGCGCACGACGTGCACCTTGGTCGGCGTGCCCGGCTTGATCTGCGCGACGACGTTCAGCAGCTTCGTCGTGTCGGTGATTTCCTCGCCGTTGACCGTGACCAGGATGTCGCCCGGCTTGATGCCGGCCTTGTCGGCCGGGCCACCCTGCAGCACGCCCGCGACGATCGCGCCCGATTTCTGCTGCAGCCCGAACGACTCGGCGATTTCCGGCGTGACGTCCTGCGGCTCGACGCCGATCCAGCCGCGCGTGACCGAGCCCGACGTGATGATGCTTTCGAGCACCGTGCGCGCGGTCGACACGGGAATCGCGAAGCCGATGCCGAGCGAGCCGCCCGAGCGCGAGTAGATCGCCGTGTTGATGCCGAGCAGGTTGCCGTTTACGTCGACCAGCGCGCCGCCCGAGTTGCCGGGGTTGATCGGCGCGTCGGTCTGGATGAAGTTCTCGAACGTGTTGATGCCGAGGTGGTTGCGACCGAGCGCGCTGATGATCCCCATCGTGACCGTCTGACCGACGCCGAACGGGTTGCCGATCGCGAGCACGACGTCGCCGACCCGCGACTGGTCGGAACGGCCGAGCGTGATCGTCGGCAGGTTCGTCATGTTGATCTTCAGCACGGCCAGGTCGGTCTCGGGATCGCTGCCGATCACCTTCGCGGTGGCCGTACGGCCGTCGGCGAGCGCGACTTCGATCTGGTCGGCGCCGTCCACGACGTGCTGGTTCGTTAGAATGTAACCTTCAGGGCTCACGATAACGCCCGAGCCAAGGTTGGCTGCCGGTTCGTCCTGCTGCTTGCGGGCGTTGCGGTCGCCGAAGAAGTAGCGGAACAGCGGATCTTTCGCGCGCGGGTCGGGCGGCAGCGAGCCGTCCTTGCTGGAGAATACGTTGACGACGGCCGGCATCGCCTTCTGCGCGGCTTCCGCGTACGACGTGGTCGCCGGCGCGCCGCCGATGCCCGGTGCGACTTCCCGCAGCGCAACGATCGGCGTGGCGAGCTGCTTGCCGAGCTGTCCTTGCCGTTGCAGCCATTGCGGCTTGAGCGTCACGACGATGAACATCAGCGCGAGCAGCACGGTAACCGCCTGCGCGAAGAACAGCCAGAAGCGTCTAAGCATCTGAATGGATTAGAGGTTTATATGGATCGGATCGAACTTGAATTGTACTTGAACAATACCCTTGAAACCGCTCGCTTCAAGGACTATTGCCCGAACGGTCTCCAGGTCGAGGGGCGCCGCAAGGTCGAAAAGATCGCCACCGGCGTGACCGCGTCGGTCGCGTTCCTGGAGGCCGCGCTCGAATGGGGGGCGGATGCCGTGCTCGTTCATCACGGCTATTTCTGGCGTAACGAGGCGCCGCAGATCACGGGCCGCAAGTACCAGCGCCTGAAGCTGCTGCTCGCGAACGACCTGAACCTGTTCGCGTTCCACCTGCCGCTCGACGCGCATCCCGAATTCGGCAACAACGCGCAGCTCGGCGCGAAGCTCGGGCTGATCGGTGAGCAGCGGTTCGGCGAAGGCGACCTCGGCTGGATGGCCACGCTGCCGATGCCCGTCACGCTCGAGCACTTCGTCGCGAAGGTCGAGCGCGTGCTCGGCCGCACGCCGCTCGTGCTCGGCGATTCGGACATGCAGCTGCGCCGCATCGCGTGGTGCACGGGCGCCGCGCAGAGCTATTTCGACGCGGCGATCGATGCCGGCGCGGACGTGTTCCTGACCGGCGAGGTGTCCGAATACGTGACGCACACGGCGGCCGAGAGCGGCGTCGCGTTCGTTGCGGCAGGGCACCATGCGACCGAACGCTACGGAATCCAGGCGCTCGGCGCCCATTTATCCGAAGAATTCGATCTCGAACACCTTTTTATCGATATTCATAATCCGGTCTGAACCACGGATTTGCGGCGGCGCATCGAAATTTCACAATGAAGCAGACGCTTAAAAGCGAAATGATTTAATCGCTCCGGTAGTGGGGGAAAACCCTTAACTATCAATCACTTCGAAGGGATTTTCATCTCCGGGCCTTGTAAATGACGACTCCATTCGAGCAAACTAGCGGCGGAATGGAAAGTGGTGACGGAAAATCCAACTCAGAAGTGGGGCGTGTGATGCGAGACAAGGAAGAGAAACGCGTCGACAGCGGCCGCCGTACCTGGCTGATTGCGACATCCGTAGCAGGTGGCGTGGGAGGCGTAGCCACCGTCATACCTTTCGCGGCGTCGCTTGCGCCGTCCGAGAAAGCGAAAGCGGCCGGTGCGCCGGTCGAGGTCGACATCAGCGGCCTGAAGCCCGGCGAGATGGTCACCGTGCCGTGGCGCGGCAAACCCGTCTGGATCCTGAATCGCACCGATTCGATGCTGGCCGACGTGGTCAAGGCCGACAAGGAAGTGGCCGATCCCACCACGAAATCCCCGTATTCGATGCCGTTGCCCGCGTATTGCGCCAACGAATATCGCGCGCGGGCCGATCGCAAGAACATTCTCGTCGTGATGGCCGTGTGTACGCACCTCGGCTGCACGCCTAGCCAACGCTTCACGCCGGGTCCGCAGCCGAACCTGCCGGACGACTGGCCGGGTGGTTTCCTGTGCCCGTGCCACGGTTCGACCTACGACCTCGCCGGCCGTGTGTTCAAGAACAAGCCGGCGCCTCAGAATCTCGACATCCCGCCCTATATGTTCACGTCGGCGACGTCCCTCGTGATCGGCAAGGACGAGAAAGGAGAAGCGTGATGGCTGGCGACAACAAAGAAGTCTCCACGACAGGTCTCACCGGCTGGATCGACCAGCGCTTCCCGCTCACGTCCACCTGGAAGAAGCACGTTTCCGAGTACTACGCGCCGAAGAACTTCAACTTCTGGTACTTCTTCGGCTCCCTCGCGCTGCTGGTGCTCGTCAACCAGATCGTCACGGGCATCTTCCTGACGATGAACTACAAGCCCGACTCGACGCTCGCGTTCGCGTCGGTCGAGTACATCATGCGTGAGGTGCCGTGGGGCTGGCTGATCCGCTACATGCACTCCACGGGTGCGTCGCTGTTCTTTGTCGTCGTCTACCTGCACATGTTTCGCGGGCTGATGTACGGTTCGTACCGCAAGCCGCGCGAACTCGTGTGGATCTTCGGCTGCGCGATCTTCCTGTGCCTGATGGCCGAAGCGTTCTTCGGCTACCTGCTGCCGTGGGGTCAGATGTCGTTCTGGGGCGCGCAGGTGATCGTGAACCTGTTCTCGGCGATCCCGTTCGTCGGCCCGGACCTGTCGCTGTGGATCCGCGGCGACTACGTGGTGTCCGACGTCACGCTGAACCGCTTCTTCGCGTTCCACGTGATCGCGATTCCGCTCGTGCTGGTCGGCCTCGTGATCGCGCACCTCGTCGCACTGCACGAAGTGGGGTCAAATAACCCGGACGGCATCGAGATCAAGGCGAAGAAGGGCGAGAACGGCATTCCGCTCGACGGCATCCCGTTCCACCCGTACTACTCGGTGCACGATTTCTTCGGCGTGTGCGTGTTCCTGATGGTGTTCGCGCTGATCGTGTTCTTCTCGCCGGAGATGGGCGGCTACTTCCTCGAGGCGAACAACTTCGTCCCGGCGAACCCGCTGCAGACGCCGCCCGAGATCGCGCCGGTCTGGTATTTCACCGCGTTCTACGCGATGCTGCGCGCCACCACCGACCCGTTCAAGATCGTGCTGATGATCGTGATCGCGCTGCTCGGCGTGCTTGCGCTGATCCGCGCGCGCGGCAAGTGGAAGGCCGGGCTGCCGGTGCTGGCCGCGGCGATCGTCGTGTTCATGTTCCTGACGGAATCGAAGTTCTGGGGCGTCGTCGTGATGGGCTCGGCGGTGATCACGCTGTTCTTCCTGCCGTGGCTCGACCGCAGCCCGGTGAAGTCGATCCGCTACCGGCCGCTGTTCCACAAGGTGTTCCTCGGGATCTTCATCGCGGCGTTCCTGATCCTCGCGTTCCTCGGCACGCGGCCGCCATCGCCGGCCTCGACGCTGATCGCGCAGGTGTGTGCGCTGATTTACTTCGCGTTCTTCCTCGGCATGCCCGTCTGGACGCCGCTTGGCACGTTCAAGCAGCCGCCGGAGCGGGTGCGCTTCAAGCCCCATTAACGAGAGCGAGGAGAGAACGACATGAAGAAACTGCTTTCGACACTCGCGCTGATCGGGGCGACCGCGTGTGCGCTGCTGGTGGCGCCGGCCGTGCGGGCGGAAGGTAATTTTCCGCTCGACCGGGCGCCCGATAACACGGAAAATCTCGTTTCGCTTCAGCACGGCGCGCAATTGTTTGTAAACTATTGCCTGAACTGCCACAGCGCGAACCTGATGCGCTACAACCGTCTGACGGATCTGGGCATATCCCAGAAGGAGATCGAAACGAATCTCCTGTTCACGACCGACAAGGTCGGGAGCACGATGTCCGTCGCGATGCGGCCCGAAGACGCGAAGAACTGGCTCGGCACCTCGCCGCCCGACCTGTCGGTCGAGGAGCGGGCGCGCGGCCGCGACTGGCTGTATACGTATCTGCGGAGTTTCTACCGCGACGATACGCGGCCGACCGGCTGGAACAACGCGGTGTTCGAGAACGTCGGCATGCCCCATGTATTGTGGCAGCTGCAGGGGCAGCGCACCGCCAGATTCGAAGACAAGACGGACGAGGAGACGGGCGAGAAGGTCCACACGCTCGTTGGCTTCCAGCAGGTCACGCCGGGGACGCTGTCGTCACCGGATTATGATGCTGCGGTTGCCGACCTGGTGGCCTATATGACGTGGATGTCCGAGCCGGCCCAGCAGACCCGCAAGCGCCTCGGCGTGTGGGTGCTGATTTTTCTCGGGGTCCTGACTTTCCTGGCTTGGCGGCTCAATGCCGCGTACTGGAAAGATATCAAGTAATCACGCCTGACCGGCGTGGGGCCGGCGCAAGGCGGAACCCGTGAAAGGGGTTGCGCCGCGTGCCGGCCCTCGGCTTTTTTGAGGAAATGTAAATATGATGGTTCTGTATTCCGGCACAACTTGCCCGTTCTCCCAGCGTTGCCGGCTGGTGCTGTTCGAGAAGGGCATGGACTTCGAGATCCGCGACGTCGACCTGTTCAACAAGCCGGAAGATATTTCGGTGATGAACCCGTATGGCCAGGTGCCGATCCTGGTCGAGCGCGACTTGATCCTGTACGAATCGAACATCATCAACGAGTACATCGACGAGCGCTTCCCGCATCCGCAACTGATGCCGGCCGACCCGGTGCAGCGCGCACGTGCGCGCCTGTTCCTGCTCAACTTCGAGAAGGAACTGTTCGTTCACGTCAGCACGCTCGAGAACGAGAAGGGCAAGGCTGCGGAGAAGAACCACGAGAAGGCACGCCTCGCGATCCGCGATCGCCTGACGCAGCTCGCGCCGATCTTCCTGAAGAACAAGTACATGCTCGGCGAAGAGTTCTCGATGCTCGACGTCGCGATCGCACCGCTGCTGTGGCGTCTGGATCACTACGGCATCGAGCTGTCGAAGAACGCCGCGCCGCTGATGAAGTACGCCGAACGGATCTTCAGCCGTCCGGCCTATATCGAAGCACTGACGCCGTCCGAAAAGGTCATGCGTCGTTAATGGCATGACGGAGAGGGTGACGCGGCGTGCCGCGCGCCCGCTCCGGGTTCGAGGATTGTGATGCAAGAGATTTCAACGAAGCCTTATCTGCTGCGCGCGTTGTACGAGTGGTGCACCGATAACGGTTACACGCCGCATATCGCGGTGAGGGTCGACAACTCGACGCGTGTGCCGCGTCAGTTCGTGCGTGACGGCGAGATCGTGCTCAACATCAGCTTCGAGGCGACGAGCCAGTTGCAGATGGGCAACGAGTGGATCGAGTTCACGGCCCGGTTCTCCGGGAAGGCGCACAAGATCGAGATTCCGGTTGCCAACGTGCTCGCGATCTATGCGCGCGAGAACGGGCAGGGGATGGCGTTCCAGGTCGATGCGGTTGCGGGTGAAGGCGAGGATTCGGGCACGTTCGACGAAGAGGCAGTGCAGGCGGATGATGCGCAGCGCGACGAGCCGCCGTCACCGCTGATGCCGGTTGCCGACAGCGGCGCGAACGAGGAACCGTCCGAAGGTGCCGACGAACCGCCGAAAACTGATGGCGATGGTTCGAAAGGCGGCAGCAGACCTCGCCTCAAGATCGTGAAATGAGGTAGAATCTCGCGCTTACGCCGGCTTAGCTCATCTGGTAGAGCAGTTGATTTGTAATCATCAGGTGGCGGGTTCGAGTCCTGCAGCCGGCACCAATACGGATAAGGGTTCCAGCAATGGAACCCTTATTTTTTTGTTCTACAATTTGCTGCGTGTTCTACAAAAGAATACCGCCGCATCCGATTCGTCAACAGTAGCGAGTCTGTTGGAGCTTGACCTCGCACGCGGAACGCACACTTGGCCAAGACATGCTAAGCGAACGTGACATCAAGCAGGCTGTCCTCGACAAGCTTTCTTCCAAAGCTCTTGCCGACGATGCCGTCATTGTCAGCGAAATGGTGGTTGGCAAGGCTGACCGGCGTGCTGACCTCGTCGTAGCAAACGGGCATCTCCATGCAGTAGAAATCAAGAGCGATTTGGATTCCCTCAGGCGCTTGGAGGGCCAGCTCGCCGTTTATCTCAGTCGATTCGACAAGGTCACGCTAGTTGTATCGAAGAAGTTTGTTGAGCAGGCGCTAGAAAGTTCGCCGAGCCGAGTGGCTGTTTGGGAGGCCAGCGAGACGAGTGCCGGAATCGCCAAACTAACCATTCGCAGGCAAGGCCGGATTGAGCCGGTTAAGGATAAGAGCCTGCTCTGTGACTTCCTGCTGAAAAGCGAGCTATTGAAAATTGCTCGGCTCATGGACGAGTCAGCGAGGCTGGCGGAGCTTTCGCGCGAAGCATTGGTCGAAAAAATCAAGGCACTGCCGTTAACCGCCGTTCGAAAATACGTGCTGGCGAATGTTAAAGACCGCTATCGCGAGACTTTCCACCGCGCCGCAAACACTGATGCGGCTGAGGTGCCAAACGTTGACAACCTCAGCCGCATCACGGTCAAACGACGAGCCGTTGCGATGTCAGTCGAGCCGACGACACGCACGCGTCACTACGAACCACGGCAAGTGAACCTGTTGCGCTTCTTTCCCGACGGAGATATCCCCGAGGGCATACCGACGCACGTCTTGGTCCCCGTGGTCAATTAAAGCCAGTCGTCCTCGTCATTTGGCTCGTTGGAGCGTTTTCCCAATGCGAACAATTGGTATGTGATGTGTAAATTCACGCGCACAGAGATCGCAGTCACTGCGCCGGCGATCTGGTCGCCCTTTTCTTGCGCAGTGTTCTTGATCATTTGAGCGCCCCAGCTCGATTCACTTTCCAGCTCAGGGAAGTCGAACAGCACTTGCTGGGCAATTTCGACGAAGGCATCGCCTTTCCGGCGAGGGCGGCGCTCAAAGTACCAAGAATGGTCGGTTGGGATGTCAAGGCGTGGGATAAACATGCCAACTGCGTCGTCGTACACGACTGAATGAATCGACGCGTGATCGCCATACATGACGATGTCAGAACCGATCTCCTCGTAAAGAACGTGTTCCAGCATATCGATCTTTCCCGACGATTCCACGCCCTTGTCGAGAAACTGGGTGACAGAGCGAGGATAGCTTGTCCCCGCCAGAACACGCGATGCCTCAGGAACTTCTTCGACGATCCGATTTAGCGACTTGAGTACGCTCTCTAGCACACCGGATTTGATGCGTTTCGTAGACAGGTCGCGAATGTACCCGGCATCGATCACGATCAACGCGTTCTCCGGCATGTCCAGTGCATAGAGCGCGGCCAACGTATGGTCCAGATCACTCTGATAGTTGCGTACGCGAAAAACAGGCTGCCTGCCGTCGCGTTCAATTGCTTGAGCTTGACGGACTATGTCACGAACACGCGCGTCGCTAGAGAACTGGACAACCGGAACGACTTGGGGGACGTTCTTCAAGAAGGTGAGCCATTGTGCAAACCCCTTCTCCGGATTTAGCAAATCCCGGACGGCATCGTTCTGAT
Organism: Burkholderia cepacia; assembly: GCF_001039005.1. Lineage (GTDB taxonomy): Bacteria > Pseudomonadota > Gammaproteobacteria > Burkholderiales > Burkholderiaceae > Burkholderia > Burkholderia theae. Next base: position 14,508 of record NZ_LDWR01000077.1, on the reverse strand, counting down.
GCTGCAGATCTTTGGACAGATCGAGCATGTACGGTCGGTCCCCCAGACACTCGCTGACCTTGGCAAGCGCCTTATCCACACCGTCCGTGTTACGCCACTTACCAAGCGAGATGAGAGGCAGAATTGAGTCTTTCTGCTCGTCGTCAAGCTTTCCCAGCCCCGCAAGCTCGGCGGTTCGTGTCCGCAGAATCGGAAAATAACTGAACTTCTCAAAAAAATTCTTACTCATCGTCCGCCTCCGCATCATCGCGTCGCTCAGCATAGTCCCTAAGCTTCGTGCGGATATTTTCTCGAATCGGCTCTGGGTTAATAACGCCAGTCAACGCCACGGCAATATCCCGATACGTGCTCAGATCTCGCGATAGCTCGATCGAATCATTTTTAGCGCGAATTGCTTCGTCCTGTGCACTCTTGACCGAGCGCTCCATCTGCTCGACGACGGACAGACCTTTCCATCCCATCACGAAGGCAAGGATGGCGGCAAATCCCCAGCCAGATACGGCGAGGTATTGTAGTTCGCTGCTGGGCCGCGCGAGGTAGACGCTTAGCGCAATACCTCCAACGCCTACCAACAAGCTGCAAATCGAAACAAGCCGATCATAGTTCATTGCCATGGTCTCTTCGACGGCTGTAATGCCAACCCCTGACGCGCAATCTCTATAGGCTACTTCGTTGGCTTCACGGTCGAGCCGCGCTTTTGAACATAATGTTCGGTCATCGATACGCTCCCGTGACCCCCCAGTGCCTGTGCGCCTCTTATATCGTTACTCGCTTCTTTGCCCGTTCCCGCTTTTGCGCGTAGGTCACGAAGCTGAGAATCGGACTTCGCGATTCTAGCTGCGAGTCGTGGTTAATCGTACCTAAAGTGCAATCCTGCAGCCGCGATGGGCACGCCGCAATCGTCAACGACGAGTTTGGTCGAGTGCAATTTTAGCCCAGACTTTCTCGTCGCGATGCGGCGGATTACAGATGCAAGCTCACCTACAATTTCAATTTGTAGCCGGGCACGCGTTTTGTTCTGACGAATCTCCTGTACGCCGTCTCGAAGGTGCCGCTCATCAAGTTTCAACACATCGGCCGGTCGTTGGCCAGTGAGATAGGCCAAATCCATTGGCTCGCGCAACGGAACATCGGCTTTGTCCCATAGCTTGGCAGGGTTGGGTACAGAGACCCCTTTCGCTGTCTAATCGTTTCTGCGTGCCGTCGCCTCGATCTCATCGGTGTCCCACCTCCCGCGCCGCGTCGCTTCCGCCAGCATCCCCAAAGTCAACGGGAGTCGTTGCGATTGCCGAAGCCGCTTTGAAAACAGTCTGACCAAAGACGACAACAACTCCTGACCCTCGGGGCCGAAATATCGTCGATACGGGAAATCTTTGGCGTCTACGCTGAATGTCTCGGCCCACTTGTCGATGAATTCCACCGCGTCGAGGCCGGTGAGGCCGAGGTCCTGCTCCAGTCGGGACTCGGGCTGAAGATTCAGTTTGCCCCCGAACAGCGGTCGACCAAGTTCTTCGCGCGCGAATGTTTCCAAGCGTTGCCAGATATCGTCTTTCATGGCTCAGAGCAGCCTGTCTTCGGGCTTCACAATGCGGTTGTATGTCGTGACGGTATTACGCATGATCATGAACGCGTCGCGGGCGAGGAAAACTTCTCCCACGACCGGGATCGTACGCCCGACCCAGGCTCCGAGTCGCCGAGTAAATGCGATCCGGATGCCGGTTAGCCCGATGCCCATGATCATCGGAAGGCGAAACGGCAACATCTGCGGGAATAACGACCGCGCAGCGAGGGACGCGACCGACGTGCCTACTGTGGCTCCCGCGACTTTGCCGGCGACAGGGACGTCCGCCTGACCGAGCAGCACGGCCGACGCAGCAGCCAGATCGTCCAGACCGAGCTGCTTACGCGTCTCGTCGAGGGCTACCCATACAAACAGGTCGACGGGTTTCAAATTGTGGCGAGCGCCATAGCTGTATCGATTTTCACTCAAGTATTTTTCTCCCAATTGCGAGGGGACGCTGCTCTCTCAGCGTGTGCTACAACCCCCGGCGAAGGAAATACTTTAGCGTATCGACGAGAACTACTGTCGGCGCTTGGTCATGTTCCAGTGCGTAATCAGGCATCCGTGGATCTACCGAGATACCCATTCGCGACGCAGTCGATCAACCCGTCAGCGACATCCCCGGAAGCTCGAACTGGAATCCGCGCTGCTGGAAGCGTTCCACCACATGACCCCTGACAAGCGGATCTTCGTAATCCGGCGTGATGGAAATCTTCCTGTCTACGTGATTGATGGAGAGATACACATGCCCACCCGGTTCGAACCCGAACAGTTTGAAGTGCGCGTCGATAACCTCCATCCACGGGATGCAGGGCCGATCGGACCACGTGACCGGATCGGGTGAGCGTCGAAGCGGCAACCGAAGGGTGGTCTCCGGTTCCCGGCGCTTGGCGCGTGACTTATGATTGGCGTTAGCCATGGTCAACTCCTGTATTGAGTTGGTTGTGGTCAGCGGGACGCGAGTGCGTCAACACTCACGGCCCGCGCTTCATTCACTGCTTGGCGCTTCCCTTCTCCAAGATCTGGTTCCTGACGATCAACGCATCGAGCAACTCCCGCGCAAGCTCGCAGACATGCGCGGGCATCTTCGAAATGGCCTCTAGCTGGTCTCGTAGCACGCCGCTAGGCTCGCGCTCCCCATCATCGAACACAATCGCATCAGCACTCACCTGAAGCACGATGGCCAGTCGGCGAGTCGCATTCCATTTCGGGAACGCGGATCCATTTTCGAAGCGTCGGATTTGTATGGCGGAGAGCCCGACTGCATTCCCGAGTTCCCGTTGGGTGAAGCCGCGCGTGACGCGGAGCCGTCTCAGACGCTGTGAAAATTCCATATGCGGATCCCAAAATGAGGTGTACTGATTTCGAAACGATCTCTAACAGTTCGTCCAAAAAATTCCGGGAAGGAGAGATCGATTGGTCGAGGATCAATATAGACCGCGCCGATTATTGAGAGGGCAAATTGGCCAATCGGATAAGAAACACTGATGAGGCGCTGGAGGGGCAGCGCAGTGCATGAAGGAATGAGCGCGACCGCGATGAATGTCTCGACTCAGTCCGCAAACAAACATCGATCACATCTGCCTGAACAACCCCGCATACGCGCGGCTGACCGGCAGCATCTCCCGTTGCCCGTGCACGCGAATCCGCAAACGTCCCAGCATGTCGCGCTCGACCCGATCGATCGCCGCATACGCGACGATCACGCCGCGATGCACCTTCGCGAACCGCGCCGCGATGCGCCTCATCGTCGCCAATCGGGTCGGCATCGAATGGAAACGGCGTGTAACGTGCGCTGTTGCGCCCCCGTTTCGCTGTCACGGTCGCGTCACGGTGCACCCCTAAGGTTGCACGTTCCCGTCGCGGCGGCATCGCCGGATCGGGAACGTACGCAATCCGCTCGTGACGCCGTGCCCGCGTCGCAGGTGGGCAACCGGGATCTCGCTCCCGGCGGCGCAGCAGTCATGCATCGCGCCAATTCATTCGAAAACAGGATCGACGCCGATTCGAACCGGGTCGCGGACGATCAGGAGACAGGGACCATGCTGAGTCCGCACGAATTCTCGATGCTGTTGCGCATTGCACGTGCGCCGGACAGCGTCGATCAATCGAATCCGGCTTTTGCCGTGCTGGTCGAGAAGCGGCTGGTCGACGCTGCGCAGGCGCGCATGAACGCGGTGGCCGCGCGCCCGGCGCTGACGCCGATCGGCCAGATGCTGCTGGCGCGCTTCGACGAAGCCGCTTGAGGGGAAGCGTCACGCCTTCATCTGGACGAAGGGCGTGACGCGTTGCTACACCGCGCCGCTTACTGCGCGACCGGCACCGTCACGTCGCTGCCGAACCAGTGCATCGAGATCTTCTTCAGCGTGCCGTCCTTGCGCAGCGAATCCAGCGCGTCGTTGACCGCCTTCTCGAACTTCGGATTGCCCTTGCGGAACGGAATCGCCATTTCCTGCTTGCCGCCGTTCAGCACCGCACCCGCGCGCAGCGGCAGGTTCGACGTCTTGATCATGTACGGCAGCATCAGGCGATCGTCGAGCGTCGCCTCGATCCGGCCCGCGGCGAGGTCGCGCAGCTTCTCCGGTGCGCCCGGGTACGTCTGCACTTCGATGCCCGGCACGGTGCGCGCCATCTGGTCGTAGTTGGTGCCGAGCGTCACGCCGAGCTTCTTGCCCTTGAAATCGTCGAGCGACTTGAAGTTGCGCGTGTCGTCCTTGCGCTGGATCAGCTGCGCGGCCGAGTACGTGTACGGCTGGCTGAAGTCGAGCGCTTCCTTGCGCTGCGGCGTGATCGTGACCTGGTTGACGATCACGTCGAACTTGCCGGCCTGCAGGCCCGCGATGATGCCGCTCCATTCGGTCGGGATGAACTGCGTCTTCACGCCGAGCTTGCCGGCGACCGCGTTCGCGACGTCGACGTCGAAGCCTTCGAGCTGGCCCGACGTGCCGCGCGAGTTGAACGGCGGATAGGTGCCTTCGAGGCCGACGCGCAGCACGCCGGCTTGCTTCACCGAATCGAGCAGATCGTCCGCGTGCGCGGCGACGGCCGTGAAGCCGAGGGCCGATGCGAGCAGCAGGCCCGACAGCAGGAACTTCGAACGTTTCATCTCAGATCTCCAGGGTTCAGTGTTGTGTATGTGGTGAGCGCAGGGCGCCGGTCGGGCCCGGCGGGCCGCAATACGGGCACATAGACACTACTCGCAACCAAGCCGCGCCGGAAGTCGAATTGGCCCTGATTGCAATCGATTTCAGGGGGGCGCGACGGGTGAACGGGCTGGCCGGCGTCAGTGCGGGCGGCGTGCGGGCGGAATGAATGACGCGTCTTTAATTCCGGTGAGTTTTCAGGGACTGACGTAATTTCTCTGTAAAATCGCGCGAGCGAAATCCAATGCTCGCGCCATCCGAGGGCGCGCCAAAAGAAGAAAAGGCCGTTGCCATGAACATGCAGAACACAGTTGCCGCATTGCGCGGCGGGTTGCTTCAGCAGGACCGGCTGTTGAAGCTCGATACGCCGTTGGGGGCCAATGTCCTGACCGTGCAGCGGGCAGTCGGACGTTCGCGCATCGGGCGCGCGTACGGGTTCACGCTCGACGTGCTGTCGACCGATAGCGATCTGGAACTTAAAAAGCTGATCGCGCAGCCCGTCACGTTGTGGATCCAGCAGAGCGACCGCGGCTACCGGCCGATCAACGGATACGTGCATACCGCGCGCCGGCTGGGCGCTGACGGCGGGCTCACGACCTATCAGCTCGAGTTCGCCGATTTCACCCATTTCCTGAAGTTCCGTCGCGATCAGCGGCTCTGGAACGACACGACCGTCGACCAGATCATCAGCGACGTGCTGAACAAGCATCCGCAGGCGCAGGGCCATTTCCGCTTTGCGCTGTCGAAGCCGCTGCCGAACCGCTCGTACACACGCCAGCACGACACCGACTGGCATTTCGTGCATCGGCTGATGGAGAACGAAGGGCTCTACTGCACATGGCAGCAGGCCGACGACGGCAAATCGCATACGCTCGTCATCACCGACAACCTGCAGGCGTTCACGCCGCTGTCGCCGGAAACCGTGCGCTTCTATCACGGCGGCGCCGCGAGCGAGGCTGATGCGTTCACGCAATGGTCGGGCACGCGCACGCTGCAGAGCGTCACGCGTTCGACGCGTACGTTCGACTACAAGAATCCTTCGCAGCCGTCGAACCCGAAGGGCACGTCGCTGCCGACGATGGGCGGCCAGGGCGAGTTGCCCGACCAGCTCGAAGTCTACGAGTACACGGGCGCTTACACGTATCTGGACCAGACGCGCGGCGACCATCTGACGAAGGTCAGGATGGAGGAGTGGGAGTCGCAGGCGAAGCGCTTCCATGGCGCGGGCGGCGTGCGCGCAATCGACGCCGGACGGCGCTTCACGCTGGCCGATCATCCCGAGCACGATCGCGATCCCGCCGATCAGCGCGAGTTTGCCGCGATCGAGGTGGCGTGGTGGATCGAGAACAACCTGCCCGTCGCGAGCGACAGCGCGGACTTCCCGCACAGCCTGCGCGAGGCGTTGACGCAGGCGCAGGACGGCTACGGCGCCGATCCCGCGTTTCGCGTGCCGCACGACGATGGGTCGGCCGGCTTCTATCTCGTCGAAGTCGAGGCGCAGCGCGTGAACGTGCCGTATCGCAGCCCGTTCGACCATCACAAGCCCGAGATGCACCTCGAAACGGCGATCGTCGTCGGGCCGCAGGGCGAGGAAGTCTATACCGACGCACTGAACCGGATTCGCGTGCAGTTCGTGTGGGATCGTCTCAATCCGGGCAACGAGAACGCATCGTGTTGGGTGCGCGTCGTGCAATCGGATACGGGCGGCGGCTACGGCGGCGTGCACGTGCCGCGCATCGGCGAGGAAGTGCTGATCGACTACGTCGGCGGCGACTGCGACCGGCCGCTGGCGGTCGGGCGCGTGTACAACGGCGCGAACCAGCCGCAGTGGCATACCGACGGGATCCTGTCCGGATATCGGTCGAAAGAGTATTCGGGCGGCGGCTACAACCAGCTCGTGATGGACGACGCGACCGGGCAGAACCGCGTGCAGCTGATGAGCAGCAGCGCGAACAGCCTGCTGCATCTCGGCTACATCATCGACCACAGCGGCAATTCGCGCGGGTCGTATCTCGGCAGCGGGTTCGACTTGCGCTCCGATGCATATGGCGCGGTGCGGGCCAGTCAGGGCCTGTACGTGACGACGCATCCGAAGTCGGCCAATAGCCAGCCGCTCGACGTGAAAGAGGCGCAGCAGCAGCTCGTGACGGGCGAGAGCCTCGTCGAAGCGATGTCGGGCGTGAGCGAGCAGCATCAGGCGGAAAGCCTGAAGGACGCGCAGGACACGATGCGCGCGTTCACGGACGCGACGCAGGACAGCGCATCGGGCAGCGCGTCCGGCGGACGCACGGCAGGCGGCGGCACCGGCAACGCGAACGCGTTCAAGGAGCCGGTGATGCTGTTCGGCAGTCCGTCCGGTATCGGGATGTCGACGCAGCAGTCGGTGCATGTGGTCGCGAACGATCACGTGAACGTCGCGAGCGGACAGAGCGTGCATGTTGCCGCGGGCAAGTCGCTGCTGGCGAGTATCGGGCAGAAGCTGAGCCTGTTCGTGCAGAACGCGGGGATGAAGCTGTTCGCGGGCAAGGGCAAGGTCGAGATCCAGGCGCAGTCGGACAACGTCGAAGTGACCGCGCAGAAGGCGGTGAAGATCGTGTCGGCGACGGACCGGATCGAGATCGCGGCCGATCAGGGGATTTTGCTGACAAGCGGCGGCGGATATATCCGCATTCAAGGCGGGAACATCGAGATTCACACGCCGGGTGCTGTGGATGTGAAGGGCGCGTCGCATACGTTCGCGGGGCCGGCGAGCATGGGGTATCCGTTGCCGAGTCCGCGGCCGGATCAGCCGGGGCAACTGGAGTTGTTGCACAAGTACGTGAACGGCGAGGCGGTCAAGGGCGGGTTGTTCACGGTGAGAGACGTGAACGGCGCCGTGTTGAAGAAGGGCGCGCTCGACAATAGCGGCCATACGGTCGTGAGCGGCTTGCCGCCCGGCGCGGTGCGCGTCGAGTTCGGGAAGGATCCGCGCGAGTCGGACCAGCCGGCGAACTATTTCAAGCAGGCGAAGTGGCCGGCCGAGCCCGTCGAGCCGTCGCCTGAAGCTGCGCAGGCAGCGGCAACGGGGCAGCTTGCCAGCCAGTTGCAGGGCATGGCGCCTGCCGCGGCGACGGCTGCCATGGGGCTCGTGAGCGGTGGTGGCGCAGGCGCAGCGCTGGGCGGGCTGGCGAGCTCGGCGTTGCCGGCTGCGGCGACAGCGCTTGGCGGCGCGGGTGTGGCGTCTGCGTTGCAGACGGCCTCGAGCCTGAGCGGTGCCGCGAAGCAGGTGGCCGGAATGGTGCAGGCCGCACGCCAGGGTGGGCTCGCGGCGCTGGCCGCACCGGCTGCGAACGCGGCATCCGGGGCACTGCAGGGCGCATTGCCCGGTGTCGCCGGGATCGCGGGCAAGGGCGCGGCGACGGTAGCGTCGGCGGCCGGTGCCACCGGCATGAAGCTGCCGACGAGCGGGTTTGGCGGACCGCTGAAATCCTGAGAGGGCGGCGCGTCAGCCGTCAAGAACAACTAAATCACGATTTGAACGAAGAACGACATGGCACAACAACTTCCGCCGGACGCCGAGAAGGAACAGGCCGTTACCTGGCTCAGTGATATTTCGCCGAAGGATGTCGCGCAGGGCGGCAATCGCTTCGACGCGTGGCTGCGCAAGATCAGCGGTAACCACGTCACGTTCGAAGACGTGAAGACGGTTGCCGGCGCGGTGCCGATCGTCGGCAACATCATGGCGGCGATCGATGCGCTCGGCGATATTGCCGAGATCATTCAGAAGCGCGGCGGGAAGGTTCTCGACTACATGAGCCTCGCGATCAACCTGATCGGCATCATCCCCATTCCGCCGACGCTCGCGCCGTTCCGGATGTCGGCGCGTCCGTTGCTCGCACTCGTGCGAAACCAGTTGCTGATCACGCGCAGCAATCTCGGCGCGGCGCTCATTTCGGTGCTCATCACGCATATCAACGCGACCTGCGCGACGGAGATCGAGGACTTTCTGAACAAGCTGAAGGAAGGGCTCGGGAAGCTGCTCGACGGGTGTGCGGCGAAGGCGGAAGAGTTGATGGTCGCGATCGCGACGGGCATGGACAAAGCACTGCACGGCCAGCTCTTCGACAACAGCGGCAACCTTGAGCGCGCAAAACAGCTGGCGAGGAAGATGCGCGACGACCGGCCGTGGTACAGCCCGAGCCGCGCGCGTGACGGGATCAAGTTTGCATACGAGGGGTACACGGCGCTCAACAAGGCGGCCGGCAACAAGGTGACCGGGGCATTGGCAAAGCTCGCGCCGGATTCGTGGCTCGAGCCGTTTCGCAGCACGGTGGCGTTCTTGAAGACCGAGGCGCCGAAGGTCGCGTCGTCCATCCGTTCGCTGGCCGGTAGCGAGGAAGGCAAGATGATGTGGCTCGTCTTGCAGCTGATCGAGGCGGTAGGGCGCGTGAAGGCGCGTGCGAAGCTTCACGAGCAGAGTGCCGAGGTCAAGCCGGCGGGGAAGGGGCAGGCGAAGAAGACGCGGGGGCAAGAGGGGCTGGAGGCGACTCATGGGCAGGCGCCGGCGGAGGGGCCGGGTCGGAGCTGCCGCAAGGGGCGCGCGATCGGGGCGCCAAAAGGGGCATCGATCGGATCGATCGACTTCGCATTTGGTAACGAAAGATTCTCCCACACGGATTTTGATCTGCCGGGCGCATTGCCGCTGGTTTGGGAGCGCACGTACCAATCTCGATTATCAACATATGACAATGGAGAATTGGGCGCACGTTGGATCACGCCTTATACGACTCGCGTCGACATTTCGAATGGTCAGTGGCTCTATCGCGACGCGGAAGGGCGCAGCATTGAATACCGCGCACTTGCGGTCGGTGAGGTACACGACGATCTGGCGGAGGAACTTACGTTGTCTCGTCTCGACGAGACATGGTTGACGATCACGTACAGCCACAAGGCGTTGTATGTATACGAGCGCCGTGGGGATGCGTTCCGCCTCGCGATGCATAAGGATCGCGCTGGCAACACGATTACGCTCGACTATGACGCGCTTGATCGCCTGGCACGGCTGATCGACGCGAGCGGCAACGTGCTCGCATTCGAGAATGACCGGCATGGCAGGATCGTGCAGATCGAGCAGGTGCTTGAAGGCGGTGAGCGCCGTTCGCTTGCACGTTATGAATACGACACGGAGGGGGATCTCGTGCGCGCGATCGACCGCCATGGTAACGCTTGGGCTTATCGATACCATCGGCATCTGGTGACTCGCTACACCGATCGAACAGGGCGCGGGATGACCCTCGAGTGGCAAGGAGCAAACGAGGAAGACAATGCAAGCGCCAAATGCGTGCGCGAATATGCAGACGACGGCAGTCTCGACATTCGCCTTGTATGGAATCCGAACATTCGTTTGACTTATGTGACGGATGCACTCGGGCAGATGACTCGGTACTACTACAACATTCACGGTTGCATGTATCGGATCGCTTATCCGGACGGCAACGAAGAATGGTTCCGGCATGATGGGCATCACAACCCAGTATTGCACATCCTGCAGAACGGAAGCATTGAGCATATGTATTACGACGCGCGGGGTAATCTGACCCGGCACGAGCGTCCGGATGGTAGCGTCGTCGAGATGGCGTATGACGACAAAGATCAAATGATTCGTCTCGTCGATCCAAACGGACATGTATGGCAACGGAAATACGACGATGCCGGTAATTTGACTGAAGAGTTGGATCCTCTCGAACGAGCAACGAAGTACAGCTACAACGACAAGGGGCTGCCGGAGAAAATCATCGATGCCAAGGGGGGATCGAAGGCGCTTGAATATAACGAAGCTAGTCAACTGACGAGTTATACCGACTGCTCTGGCAAAAAGAGCGAATGGCAGTACGACGAACTCGGTCGCGTGATCGAGGCGAAGGACGCGGCAGGCGGGATGGTCACTTATTGCTATGGTCCAAACGGGCAACTCGCGGAGATTCGCTCACCAGCTGGAATCGAGCGTATGCATTACGACGCTGAGGGCCGGCTGTTGCGCCATACCGATCAACTTGAACGTTCGACGCGATATGGTTACGACGCGGTCGGTCGTATTGCGAGCCGTGCTGATGCCCTTGGACAGACGCTTGCCTATCGTTATGACCGTCTCGGACGACTGGCCGCGTTGACGGATGCGAACTTGGCGACGTATCAGTTTCACTACGATACAGCTGGTAGATTGATCGAGGAAATCGGTTTCGACGGGAAGTCGACGTGCTATGAGTACGATCAGGCAAGCGGCAGCCTTCTCACGGTAAACGAGGCCGGTAATGTGACGTCGATGGAGATCGATGGTAGTGGCCGCGTGACGAAGCGTGCTTCAGGCTCGAATGAAGAGCGGTTCGCATACGACCCCTCGGGGCGGGTGGTCGAAGCTGCGAACCGCAACAGTCGTGTGCAGCTCTTTTTCGATCCCGTCGGTAATCTCGTTCGGGAGCACCACGGCTATAGCGTGTTCGAGGAGCATCGCAGCTATGTCTGGCATCACGAATACGATGAACTGGGCAACCGGAGGCGGACCGTGCGTCCGGACGGGCACGTGGTCGATTGGCTGATGTACGGCTCGGGGCATGTGCACGGGATGCTGCTGGATGGCGAGGAGCGCTTGCAGATCGAGCGCGATGATTTGCATCGGGAGACGGTGCGGATGCTGTCGAGCAAGGTCGGACAACGCACGATGTATGACCCAGCGGGACGTATGCTGCAGCAGACGATTCAGCGTACGACATCGCCGGGACCGTTATCCGAGCGGCGATATCGCTATGACGCGGCGGGGCAACTTTCGAGTATTGAAGACAGTCGGAAGGGCGGGGGCGACTATCGATACGATCCGGTCGGGCGATTGATCGAGGCGATTAGCCCGTTCGGGAAGGAACGGTTTGCATTCGATCCGGCGAGCAATATCATCGATTCGGCACAACAGCAATTGGCGTTTCCCGCTCGACCTAGCCCCATGCGCCCGGAGGGCACGTTGCCGACAGAGGTGCCGAAGGTGCTCGGCAATCTATTGAAGATGTATGCTGGGATGGGCTTCGAGTATGACGCGCGAGGGAATTTAATCCGCAAACATACGCCGAGCGGGGAGCAGGAGTACGAGTGGGATGAGTTCAATCGTTTGCTGGCGGTGCGCGTCACGAATGCGTCGCAGCAGAGACGGGCGCAGTATTTCTATGACGCGTTCGGTCGTCGGATTGCGAAGGAAGTGAACGGTGAGCGGACCGTGTTTGGATGGGATGGCGATACGCTCGCGTACGAGAGCAATGGCGAGTGCGGCACGCACTATATCTATGAGCCTGGGACGTTCGTGCCGTTAGCTCAATATGTGGCGGAACCGGTGGAGGGAATTGCGACGCCGGTGCGGCGGAGTACCGATCGCTATGTCCCGGAGGAGGATCCGTTGCAAAAGATGCCGGAGCGTCGCGCGGCGGCGCAACTGTTCTATTACCACTGCGACCGGATTGGCACACCACAGCTGCTGACCGATGGCGAAGGTGACGTCGTGTGGGAGGCGTCTTACAAGGCTTGGGGCGAGGCGCGGGAAATAATTGCGCGGGTGTCGAAGGCAGCGGGCTTTGTACCGAGGAATCCGCTGAGATTTCAGGGGCAATTGATCGATGACGAGACAGGATTACATTACAACCGAAATCGCTATTACGATCCTGGCACTGGGCGGTTTGTCTCCAAGGATCCGATCGGGCTGAGAGGCGGGCTCAACGTCTATGCCTATGCTTCTAATCCTATCGAGTGGGTCGATCCGCTAGGGTTGTCGCCTTGCGACTGCCTGACTAAGACTGAATGCAAACTCCTTTTGGCCAAGATATATCTTAAGGCCTTGGGTCAGAAGAAAGCCGACGGTAGCCGAGGGCTGCAGGAAAGAATCGATCATCTGAAGGAGGATACGTATAAGCTTTACGATTTTGCGCCGAAGATGGGTGATAAGCGAGATTATGGTGCGCTTGCAGGAAAAGGGACTTATGAAGGGCACGTAAAGGCGGCGCAGCAATTGCAGAGTGGACTCAGGCAGAACATCAAAGATTTTGACGAGGGTGGGTGCTCCAATTTTTATACAATCCCTCAAAAAGTCCGCACCGTTGCGTTTGATGCCGACATTCCTACTGCTCCGGAGGGTAGATAGTGGATTTTAATGATGTGATCTTCGCGGTCAGTGCGGATTGTTATTCGAGTGTGCTCATCCCGGAAGCGAGTTGCGAGGAGCGGGATAAGTTGAAATTGGTCGCTCGCGAGGCAGTGGGCGTTGTTCTTGATGGAGCCCGCGATTATTATATGGAGGCAAATTTATCTCCTGCAAAGCTCGTGAAGAACAAGGAGTTTTTCTGGAGATTAATGAGCGAGAGAAATGTTGCGGCTGATGTGGCCTTGAGGTTGCATTTTTTTGAAGAGGTCATTGTCAATCGTGACGAAGTCCGCGAATCGGCGGCGGCACTTATCGGTAGCGTGTCTGCTCGATTGAGGTGGTTGCATACAGACAGTTTTTCGATTGAGATCGATGATGATCTAATAGAGGCGGTTGCTGCAATACAGGACGAGACGTTCGATCAGAATGAGGTCGGCCAGATTGGTTGGCGTGAAATAAACAGGATCTGGGATAACGCGGACTCTGAGTGGGATCGGTATTTGGCTGATGTTATGTGCGATGTGCCAGACTCAATCTGCGTGACTGTGAATGGTTTGCTTAATTCTGAAAATTCCTTGAATTATCTGCTGAAATGGAAGCGAGGGATTTCAAGTGCGGATTTTTTGTTGATAATTGATGCCATCGAGCGTCAGGCCATAAGCGAGTTGACTACAAATAAAAATGTGGAAAGTCGAGTTGTGGAAATGCTGGGGCTATTGAGAAAGTAGATCTGATGCGTGATTCATTGTGGTCTATTCCTATAATTTGAAAGTTGACTTGGGTGTGATCTGATGAGTCCGTCGGTGCGAATTGCCTTTGCCTCTTTTATCCTCCTCGCGCTTTCGGTAACATCATACGCCGACGATTTTCGACCAAGAGCCGCTGCAGCCCCTGATCTGGCTCATCCGAAGCTCTTTAAAACCAACGGTCTGAGCTTCCAGCTCCCGGCAGACTGGCGGGTCACGGCAAACGACCGACTTCAGGATACCGACGGCCGAGGAATCAGCATCGAAGCCGACAAATCCGCATTCGAAGTACTGAATCTGGACGTCGTTGTTCAAGTGCTGCGAACCAAGGTCGCACCTTCATTCGAAGGCACAGCGCAGTACCTCTACGAGAGCCAGGTGGACGACAAACCCGCTCAGTACACGAAGCCGGACTTTGCGCCTTTCATGCTGAACGACAAGTATCCGGCGCTTGCTTCACGCTATACGCACAACATCTTCAAGCAAGACGAACTCTATGCACATCGTCTCGATCTCGTTACAAGCAAGGTCTGCGGCAACGGATGGACCTGCGTTGTCTTCTCGTCGGGATTGGCTGCGAATGAAAGTGCCGCGAAGCAGGGCATGGCAAAGATCTATGAAACGATCCGCTATCAACCCTGACTTTCGGCGTCGGTGATGGTCCACTACGCTTCTCTCGACGCTGCGTTTCGGGCACATCCGATCCGGATCGCAGACTGGGGATACATGCTCTGCCGAGAGGGCGAACTCGCTGCATCGGGCGCAGTGTTTTTCGACGACGTCGAAGATCCTAGGTACTGCAGGCGCGCCGCGTTTGCGGGAAGGGCCGGCAACCTGATCGCGTTGACCATTTACGCCGCTTCAACGTGTGGCAGCGTGCTGTTGCGGATTCAACCGGTCGAT
>NZ_LDWR01000076.1 GCF_001039005.1 Burkholderia cepacia | reverse complement strand
TCGAATCCAACCAGACCCACCATTGTCTGGCGGTAGTACCCTGAGGATCTCTGTATATGGGGGCATAGCTCAGCTGGGAGAGCACCTGCTTTGCAAGCAGGGGGTCGTCGGTTCGATCCCGTCTGCCTCCACCAATCACCAACGCTAAGGGCTTGGTTCAGACACTGAACCGAGAATTTTGCATTGGCGATTGAGCCAGTCAGAGTGATACGTAGTACGTATCGGCTGTCGTTCTTTAACAATCTGGAAGAAGTAAGTAATTTGGATAGCGGAAGCGTCTATGAGATGGACGTGAAAACTATCCGGGTTGTGATTGT
>NZ_LDWR01000075.1 GCF_001039005.1 Burkholderia cepacia | reverse complement strand
TTTATGACACCGTCTCTTAGCGACAAGCGGGCATTGATGATGCGATTAAAAATTGGAAAATTCCAATGCAATTCATGCATTTGTAATGCATATGGATTTTAGGTCAGAATCATCCGTCGAAATTCAGGGGCGCGGATTGGTGGTGTGAACGATACGATGACTTGCTATCGGAACCAATCCTACGCGGTAGGAGAAATCCGATCGTCGCGTCGTCGACATCAACAACCAGCGAGCTTTGTCGATACGAGGACAGACGATGAGAGAACGGAGTCGAACATTGAAGAATGGGCGCATTGCGTCGTTCGTGCCTAGCGTGGTCGCATTAGCCTCCGCAATCGCGGCGTTGTCCGGTGGTTGCAAGCCAGTCGGCGTGCCGGCCGTGTCAGGCATTGCCCAGGTGACCACGCAGCGCGTCGCCGCGCAGGAGGAGCCCGCGACGATGGAATTCGTCGGGCAGACGCAGAGCGATCATGAGGTCGAGATCCGTTCCCGCGTGTCGGGCTTCCTTGTTAAGCGGAATTACGCCGAAGGCGCGGACGTCAGGGCAGGGCAGGTGCTGTTCGAGATCGATCATGAGCCGTTCCAGGTGCAGGTCGACGCCGCGAAGGCAGAGTTGGCGCAGCAGACCGCGCGGCTCGGACGCGCGAAGGCGAACCTCGCGCGCGTGCAGCCGCTTGCCGCGCAGAACGCGTTGAGCAAGAAGGATCTCGACGACGCGGTCGCCAGCGAGCACGAGGCCGCGGCAGCCGTCGATGCGGCGCGCGCGAATCTGGCCTCGCGGCAGCTAGACCTGTCCTATACGTATGTCAGGTCGCCAATCAACGGCGCTGCAAGCTTTGCGTCGCAGATGGAGGGCGCGTACGTCAACGCGCAGAACAGCCAGCTCACGACAGTGTCTTCACTGTCGCCGATGCGCGTGAACTTCAGTGTGTCGGAAAACCAGATGCTGCAACTGCAGAATGCGCGCAAGACCGGCCGTCTTGTTGCGCCGAAGGACGGCCGCTACGAGGTCGAGGTCACGCTGAGTGACGGCTCGGTCTTTCCGGAGCGCGGCCGGATCACGTTTGCGGACTCGACCTACAGCCAGCAGACGGGCACGTTCCTCGTGCGCGCCGAAATGCCGAATCCGAAGTTGGCGCTGCGTCCGGGCCAGTTCGTGCGCGCGCGTGTGCTCGGAGCGACATTTCCGGCGGCGATCAGCGTGCCGCAGCGAGCGGTGATGCATGGGCCGAAGGGCGATTTTGTCTACGTCGTCGAGCCTGCCGACAAGGGCGGCAGCGTCAAGGCAGAGCAGCGGCCGGTGACGGTCGGCGAAACCTCAGGCGACCGCTGGCTGATAAGCGCAGGCCTGCGCAGCGGCGAGAACGTCGTCGTTGACGGCGCGCTCAAGCTGAGCGCCGGTGCGCCCGTCAAGGTCGCGCAACAGCTCCCGGCGGATATGGCCTCGGCCGCCGCCACCGCACAAAACTGAAGAGGAGGCACCCATGCTTTCCGCCTTGTGCGTGAAACGGCCCGTTCTCGCGATTGTCCTGTCGCTCGTCATCGTGATCGCGGGGCTTGTCGCGATGGTCAACCTGCCAATCGCGCAATATCCTGACCTCACGCCGCCCCAGGTCACCATCACGGCCACCTATCCTGGCGCTGATTCGCAGACAGTCGCAGAAACCGTTGCTGCGCCGATCGAGACGCAGGTCAACGGCGTTGACAATATGATCTACATGCAGTCGACCAGCTCGCCGACCGGACAGATGTCGCTCAACGTCTACTTCGATACTGGCACCGATCCAGACATCGCGCAGGTGCAGGTGCAGAATCGCGTGAACCTCGCGCTCGCGCAATTGCCAACCGTCGTGCAGCAGAACGGAATTAACGTGCAGAAGCGCTCATCGAGCTTCCTGATGCTGATCGCAGTCTATTCGCCGGACGGAGGCTACGACCAGCAGTACGTCGGCAATTACGCGAACCTGTATGTGCTCGACGCGATCAAGCGGGTGCAGGGCGCGAACC
This sequence comes from Burkholderia cepacia, assembly GCF_001039005.1. Taxonomy (GTDB): domain Bacteria; phylum Pseudomonadota; class Gammaproteobacteria; order Burkholderiales; family Burkholderiaceae; genus Burkholderia; species Burkholderia theae. Next base: position 21,303 of record NZ_LDWR01000075.1, on the reverse strand, counting down.
AGGCCCAGATCATGGGCGACTCGGATCTCGCGATGCGGATTTGGCTCAAGCCGGACCGGATGGCCGCGCTTGGCATTACCGCGACCGACGTGCAGAACGCCGTCGCGAGCTACAACCAGCAGTACGGTGCGGGCAGCATCGGACAGGCACCGACTTCGCGCGGCACGGTGCTGAGCTTCCCGATCGTCACGCCAGGTCGGCTAGCGAAGCCAGCGGACTTCGACAACATTATCGTACGCGCGGCGAGCCAGAATGCGGCAGCTGTCCGCATGCGTGACATCGGTCATGCGGAGGTCGGGCTGAACAGCTATGCGCTGCGCTCGTCGCTCGATGGTAAGCCGGCGACGATCATCGCGGTCTACCAGCAGCCAGGTTCGAACGCGCTGCAGGTCGCGAAAGGTGTGCGCGACGCGCTCGCCGGCATGCAGGCTACGCTCCCGAAAGGAATCTCGACCAAGGTTTCGCTCGATACGACGAAATTCGTACAGGCGTCGATCGAAGAGGTTGTGCATACGCTCGTCGAAGCTGTCGTGCTTGTCATCGCTGTCGTGTTCCTGTTTCTGCAGAGCTGGCGCGCGACGGTAATTCCCGTCGTCGCGGTGTTCGTATCGGTGATCGGTTCGTTCGCGGGGCTGCTCGCGCTGGGCTTCTCCATCAACCTGCTGACACTGTTCGCGCTGGTGCTGGCGATCGGGATCGTCGTCGACGACGCGATCGTCGTCGTCGAGAATGTCGAGCGCAACATGCACGAGTTCGGACTGTCGCCGCACGACGCGACGCTGCGCGCAATGGAGGAGGTAACGGGCCCAGTGATCGCGATCGTACTGGTGTTGTCCGCCGTGTTCATTCCGGTCGCATTCGTTAGTGGCACGACGGGGATGCTCTACAAGCAGTTCGCGCTGACGCTCGTCGTGTCCGTGGTGATTTCCGGCTTTGTCGCGTTGACCATGTCGCCCGCGCTCGCAGCGCTGATCCTCAAACCGGCGCGTGGCAAGTCATTGCGGTTCTTCGTCTGGTTCAACGCGCGCTTCGACCGGCTGACGCAGCGCTACACGTCGACCGTTCGCACGGTGATGCGGCGCGCACTGCTATCAGTCGTGCTATGCGGCGCGATGTTGACTGCCGTATGGGGGCTGTTCGAGCACATTCCGCGCAGTTTCGTGCCGAAGGAGGATCAGGGCTATGTGCTCGCCGCGGTGTTCATGCCCGATTCGGCGAGCCTCGACCGCAGCGAACGGACGACCGAGCAGGTCGCCGCGATGTTCCGTAAGCATCCGGCGGTCGAGGATGCGTCCGCGCTGTCCGGCTACAGCTTTGTCGACGGCCAGTACAAGACGAATGCCGGTACTGTGTTCATCGCACTTAAGGATTTCAAAGAGCGCGCGGGCAGCCTCAGGTTGTCGATTCTGGGCGTGATGCGCTCGGTCGTGCCGCAATTGCGTGGCATCCAGCAAGCGATCGTCGTACCGGTCGCGCCGCCGTCGATCCCTGGGCTCGGAACCCAGGGTGGCTTCGAATTCTGGTTGCAAAACCGCTCCGACGGCACTGCCGCGCAGCTCGAGGCGACGACGCGCGCGTTCATCGCGGAGGCGTCAAAGCGCCCGGAACTCGCGAACCTGATGACGACGATTAAGTCGTCGTCGCGCCAGCTGCGCGTTGAGGCCGACAACGACAAGGCTGCGGCGCTTGGCGTGCCGATTTCGCAGTTGTATGGCACGCTGCAGACGCTGTTCGGATCCGCGTATGTGAGCCAGTACACGCTCGACAGCCGTGTTTGGCAAGTGATCCTGCAGGCGGAACCGCAATATCGTGATCGCGTGCAGGATTTGCAGAACCTATATGTGCGGCAGGCCGACAACCGGATGGTGCCGATCGCCGGGCTCGTGAAGGCGTCCTATGTGAGCGGTCCCGATCTCGAAACGCGCTTCAACGGTTTTCCCGCAGCGAAGATCACCGGCGACGCTGGCAGTGGCTACAGTTCCGGGCAGGCGATAGCAGCGATGGAGGAGGTTGCGCGCGATATGCTGCCGACTGGCTATGCGTTTGCGTGGAGCGGCGAGGCGTTTCAGGAGCAGAACGCTGGCAACACGACGGCCGCTGTGTTCGCGTTTGGTATCGTGATGGTATTCCTGATCCTCGCCGCGCAGTACGAATCGTGGACGCTGCCGCTGTCGATCCTGACCGCCGTACCGTTCGGCATCTTCGGCGCGCTCGTCGCGATATGGCTGCGCGGGCTCGACAACGACGTGTATTTCCAGATCGGCCTGGTCACGTTGGTCGGGCTCGCCGCGAAGAACGCGATCCTGATCGTCGAATTCGCGGTGGTGAAGCGCAATGAAGGGATGGGCACCGTTGAGGCTGCGATCGAAGCTGCACGGCTGCGCCTTCGGCCGATCGTGATGACGTCGCTGGCGTTCATCCTCGGTGCGATCCCGCTTGCGATTGCGTTCGGCGCGGGTGCGAATTCCCGTCATTCGATCGGTACAGGGATCATCGGCGGGATGATCGCAGCAACCTCGCTCGCACTGCTGTTCGTGCCGCTGTTCTTCCATCTGATTGCGTCGCTCGCCGAGTGTATTGAGCGCGCGCGATCCGAACCGAACAAGCCTATGCTGGCGGTGGCGAAGCGACCCGGCGCGCATCATGGCGAAGGAGATGCCTTATGAAGTCCGGTCGCACGATATGCGTGTTGCTTGCATTCGCGTTGTCCGGATGCACGATAGGTCCCGATTATCGGCGGCCCGAAACTGCCGCGCCCGATGCATATCCGCACGCGCCCGGTCTGGGCGCGCAGGTTGATCCAGACGTCGGCTGGTGGCGGGCATTCGGCGATCCGGTGCTCGCAGATCTCGTTGACGAAGCCGTGCGCGACAACTACGATGCGCGGGTCGCTGCCGCACGGATCGAGCAGTTCCGCGGCCAGCTTGAAGCGGCGCGCGCGGGGCTGTTTCCGCAGATCGGAGCATCGTTCGACGCGAAACGAGGGAAGCGCTCGATATTTTCCGGCACGCCGCTCGTGGATTTCGACGGGCCGAACAACCAGTTCCAACTATTGGGCTCCCTGAGCTGGGAAATCGATCTGTGGGGCAAGATCCGCCGTCAGGTCGAGGCGGCGAATGCCGACCTGTGGGGGGCCGAATATGCGCGCCGGGGCGTCGCGTTGTCGCTTGCGGCATCCGTCGCGCAGGGATACCTGACATTGCGCGGCCTCGACGCGCAGCTTGCGATCACGCAACAGACGCTGGATGCCCGAGCGCATGCACTTGAGATATTCCGGCTGCGCTATGCGCATGGCGTGATCTCCGAGATGGAGCTTAGCCAGGCGAAGGACGACTACTACGCGACGCAGGCCGCGATTCCGCCGCTGCGGGCGAGTATCACGAAGACAGAAAACGCGCTGTCGGTGCTGCTTGGGCGCGCGCCCGGCTTGATCTCCCGCGGCCGTCCGATCGATGCGTTGACGCCGCCGTCGCTGGCTTCGGACGCGCCCGCCGCGCTAGTGAGCCGCCGGCCCGATTTGCTGGAGGCCGAACAGAACGCGGTTGCGGCGAACGCGCTCGTCGGAGCGGCCGAAGCACTGTATCTGCCGTCGCTCGATCTGTCGGCGGTTATTGGGCAGGCAGCGACCACGATGAGTGGACTGTGGCACGGGGCGTCGCGGATCTGGGGGCTGTCCGGAAGCATCGCGCAGCCGATCTTCGAAGGCGGTGCGATCCACGGGCAGGTTCGTGCCGTGCGCTCGCAAAGTGAGCAGGCGCGGCTCGCGTACCAGGGCGCCGTGCTGTCTGCGCTGGCCGAGGTCGATACGGCGTTCGCGGCGACACGCGAGGCCGAGACGCGCCTCGCGAGCCTCGACAATCAGCAGGACGCGCTGACCGTGTACACGCAGCAATCGAGCGCGCGCTACGAAAGCGGCTATTCGAGCTATCTGGAGGTGACGACCGCGCAGGAGAAGTTGTTCAGCGCACAGCTTGCGGCCGTGCAGGGGCGCGTCGATCTTTTGACGAATTACGTGACGCTTTACAAGGCGCTGGGCGGAGGGTGGCGCGCGATGCCGAATGCGGTACACGAAGTTGGTGAGTCGTCGGTAGTGCCTCAGGCGGCTGCCATTCGGCAGCGCGGTACCAGCTGAACATACGTGCTACCCGCTGCTTTGCACGATCGCACGTGGCCACCCGTACGCCGGGCTGGCATCCAGCGTGCATCGTGCTTCGTTTGTTGCAAAGGTGTTAGATGAGGCGAATGGAAGTGCTTGGCTGGATCGCTGCATCGCTGGCGTCGCTGCCGGTGCGAGTGTGGCTCGCGGGTTTTGCGCTGGCGGCCGGCTGCTGTGTGTCGGCCGGTTCTGCATTAGCCGCGGCGTCGCCTGCCGAACTGCGCTTTACCGGGCATGTGGTCATCGTGTTCCGCGATGAAGTCGCGGGTGCAACGCCGGAGATGCGCGTGGCGCGTGCGCGGGCGACGCTCGACGCGCTGCCCGAGGCGGCGCTCGCGCTGCCGATCGAAATCGGCGCCGCGACGCTCGGCAGTGTGACGGGAACCGTGTTCAGGCTTGGCGATCACCTGCTGTTCATCGTCACGCGCGACGACGTTGACGTGGCAGCCGCACAAACGATGCCACAACTGCTGGAGACGACTCACGCGAACCTCGCCGCCGCGCTTGCGGCTCGGCGCGTGGTGCAGCACTGGCCGAACCTGCTGCGCGGAGTGCTGTTCAGTGTGCTCGCGACGATTGTGCTGGCGGCCGTTGCGTGGGGTGTGCTGCGCATGCGCGCGCTTATTCAGGTCCGCATGCAGCGTGTACTCGAACAGCATCTGCTGCGCCGCACTGCGACGCGCTTCGACTGGTCCGGCACGGCTGTCCAGCTTGCACGGCAACTCGTGCAACTGATCGCGGCGTTCCTAATCGCGTTTGCCGTCTACGCGTACCTGATCGTCGTGCTTGAACGCTTTCCAGTGACCGAGCAGGAGGGCGGGCGACTGAGTGCATTCCTGATCGGTCTGCTAGACCGAATTGGCATGGCCGTGATCAACGCGGTGCCGGGGGTAGTGACCGTCGTCGTGATCTTCCTGCTGACACGCTCGGTGCAAGGCTTCGTCGCGAACCTTTTCCGTGCGATCCAAGGTGGTCAGCTCTCGCTGCCTGGCCTGCATGAGGAGACTGTCGGTGCGACGCGGCGGCTCGTATCGGTCGGCATTTGGGTGCTAGGCATCACGTTCGCGTACCCGTATATTCCCGGTTCGCAGAGTGATGTATTCAAGGGTTTGAGCGTGTTGCTCGGTTTCATGGTCACGCTCGGCTCGTCTGGCGTCGTCAACCAGCTGATGAGCGGCATCATTGTCGTCTATACGCGTTCGCTGCGCAAAGGCGATTTCGTGAAGATCGGCGACACGACAGGCCTCGTGCTCGCAATCGATGCGCTGTCGGTGAAGATCTCGACCGTGCGAAACGAGGAGGTCACGATTTCGAACGCAGTGGTCGTTAGCTCCGTGATCGTCAACTACTCAACGCGCCTATCGGGACGGCCGTCGAGCGTGTCCGCGTCGGTCACGATCGGCTACGACACGCCGTGGCGGCAGGTGCGCGCGATGCTGGAGCAGGCCGCGCAGCGCACGCAGCACGTGCCAGCCGAGCCTGCGGCTCTTGTGCTACAGACGAGCCTGTCGGATTACTACATCGAATATCAGCTTGTCGTGCCGATAGACCGGCCTGAGCTTCATCCGCGTGTGCAATCGGATTTGCACGCGAACATCGTCGATGTATTCAACGAATACGGTGTGCAGATCATGTCGCCGCACTTCCGGGGGCAACCAGACATGGCCGTCGTTGTGCCACCCGAGAACTGGTATCCGGAGCCGGCGCTGCGCGATCCGCAACGGAACCGCTCGACGCCCGTGTGAATATCGTCTGTCGTTCAGCGCTAGGTTCTGTTCACGTTCTCACCAGCGTCCCGAATGCACAAGCAAGCGACGCAAAAGCAAGGTAGTTGCTCGCGAGCTTATCGCAATGAGTGGCGACACGACGATAATGTTTGATGTGATCGAAGAAGCGTTCGACGATGTTTCGAGTCCGGTACAGCGCTCGACTATGTCGACGCTTGGTAGTTCGATTCGAACGCGGCGGGATGACCACCTTCGCACCAGCCGCGCGAATCGTCTCGGCAAACGCATCCGGGTCGTACGCTGTCCGCAATCACGGCCGCGGTACGCAGGTGCTCGACCAGTTCGTTTGTACAAGTGATCTTGGCCACCTGACCTGCGGTGGCGATCAGCCGCAAGGGGCGTCCGGCGTCGTCGACGGCCAGATGCAGCTTGGTCGTCAGTCCGCCTCGCGAGCGACTGAGCGCTTGCAGGCCGATTTTTTGCGCGCCGGCCGTAGAACAAAGCAAAGATCTCAACTGGAGATGCCCGCCGCACCGGCATTTGACGTTCGAATTGACAATTTTACTGGTAGTCTCGCCAAAATAACGTCGTCAATTCGCGTCACAGACTTCGAATCCCTTTCGTAAGATATTGATCTTATAGAAAATTCCCTGTCGATGACCCCGGTGGCAGTAGTGCGACCGCGCGGCGCGCATCGCTTCAAGGCGTTCAGGCTCAAGCTCGCCTGTCGAGTCAAGTTGTACCGATGGCCGGCGCTCGAGCAGTGGCTCGTGCTCGAATCGGACCCGACCGTGCGCACGTTTTGCGAGCGCCCGGGCTGCGTGATGCTGAACGGGCAACGGCTCCTTGCCGATTTCTGAGTGCGCTACGCCGACCGTCGAGAGTTCATGGTCACCCCCCGACCCGGTAGCGATGCCCAGCCGCACGCAGCAGCCGCTGATCGCGGCCAACGCGATGACGATACGGCGCATCGCGCCGGCTGAGCTCGCGGCGTCGCGTATGTGGATCGAGAACTGGCAGCGCATGTTTCCTTGCCTCGTTGCGACGCGTGGCCTGCTGTCCGAACCGCTCCTTGACGACATCACACGCTTCGTCGCGCATCCGCAACCGTTGCTCGCCATCGAACGCGCATTGTCGACCGGTGATGCGATGCTGGTTCGCGCGTCGGTGTTTGGTCTGCTGCACACGGGGCGCATTCGGGCGCCCGCGTTGCACGTCAAGGTCCGCATGCAGGCGATCGAGCGCGACGCGCTAGACGATGCGGTCCGGGATATCGAAGTCGCGACCGGCGTCAATCGGCGACAGCTGTATCGTCTGAGCAAGTGCGCACCTGTGCCACATCCCGAAGGACGCATCTACGGATACCGTGCGCTCGTTGCCACGTGCGCGTCGCGGAGTATGTGCGCATGCAGTCGGTTGCGATCCGGGGCGAGGGCGGGAGCCGCGGCATGGTGGGCTCGCTGTCGCAGTTGCTGGAGCGTTATCCGGCGCTCGCCGGGGTTGCGGCTGCAGCTCAAACAACGCCGGGTGACACTCGAACAACGGCCCGTCGAGGGCGAACTGCGCACCCGCCTGCGCGGGCTGAATGCGCTTCACGCAGCGATTCTGCAGCAGTGCCAGGAAGTTGGTTTCACGGCCGCGGATAATCCGTTCAACACAGCGGGCCATGCGATCCGTTCGCTGTCGGCGCGCGTCAAGACAGAACTGCTGCGCGGCTTCGGCACGGCCGCCCGCGCGGCGGGCGCCATCCACCTCGGAGGCCTGCCGCACCTCGACGAGGCTGCGGCGCCTGTCGCCCGTCGTCCGTATCAGGTGGTGGAATTCGACGGCCACCGGCTGGATTTTCGGCTCAAGGTGGTTGTGCACGATCCGCTGGGATTCGAGCACGAATTCGAGATCGAACGTGTGTGGCTGCTCGTGATCGTCGACGTCTGTACGCGCGTGGTGTTTGGCAATCATGTCATTCTCGCGCGTGAGTACAGTCGCTCCGACGTCATCAAGACGATCGAGCAGGCGCTGTAACCTCATCGCGCACGCACTTTCACGATCCCGGGGCTGGCGATCTTTCTTGCCGAACTCCGATTGCGCGTCCGCGAAAGTGGGGTGTCAGGATTTCCGTGTTCAAGGCGGGTGGAGCAATTACACGGAAGGCCGAACGAACCGATCTGCGTAAAGGATAGCGAATTGGTTCATGGCGGTCTTCCAGTCATGCGCGGCACTTCCCCAATTCGCGGTGATGTTGCGCAAGGCCAGCCAGATGAGTTTGGTGGCGGCCTCGTCGGTCGGGAAGTGGCCATGGGTCTTGATGATCTTGCGCAACTGCGAGTTGATATTTTCAATCGCGTTCGTAACCGGCATGATATAGCCGGTGCCTCGCGGTCCCGCGCCGAGCAGTTCGAGCGTATGGTGTGACCATCCGGGACATGGGGCACTGGGGAGCACTTCGGGTGGGCAGGCCGTTCCTATACGATGAGCCGCGAGCTCGTGTTAGTAGTTGGCCGCCCCTGCGACCCGCCCGGTTGCGCTGCGAGCGCGAATCCGTAGTTGTCGTGCTGTCCCACCAGCTCCCAACAGTGATCAGAAACGGGAGACGGTTATGCGAATCGTAGGGTTAGATGTGTCGCGCTCCGTGGCAGAGATCGCCTACCTGGAGGATGGCACGCTGCATGCAGGTGGCCGCACCGGGTTACGACGCGATGAACTGGAGCGCTTTGCGGTAAAGCTGCGTGCCACTGATCATGTGGTACTCGAAGCGACCGGCAATACCACTGCCATCGTCAACGTCTTGCGCCCGCATGTCGCGCGTGTGGTGATTGCCAATCCGCTGCAGGTACGGCTGATTGCCGAGGCGCGCGTCAAGACGGACAAGATCGATGCGGCCGTGCTGGCGCAGTTGTATGCGAGCGGCTTTCTGCCGGAGGTGTGGATGCCGGACGAGCGCACGCTAGCGTTGTGTCGGCAAATCTCGCGCCGTTCACAACTGGTTCGACAACGCACACGACTGAAGAACGAGATTCACGCGGTCCTGATTGCACACCTAATCGAGCGATGTCCCGCCAGCGATCTGTTTGGCAAGAAGGGGCGTGCCTGGCTCAGCGTTCAACCGCTGCCGCTCGACGAGCGTCTGGGCGTCGAACAGCGATTGCGCGTGATGCTGACGATCACTGGTGTCAACACCACGGTGGCGATCGGACTGCTATCGGCCATCGGCGACATCGAGCGGTTTCCGAATCCGGAGAAGCTGGTGAGCTACTTCGGGCTCAATCCATCGGTCTATCAATCCGGTCCAACACCGGCCAGGCATGGCCACATCACCAAGCGCGGTCGCTCTTACGCACGGGCGATGCTGGTCGAGGCTGCCTGGGGCGCCACGCAGGCGCCTGGACCGCTGCGTGCGTTCTTCCTGCGCGTGCGCGATCGCCGCGGCCAGCAAATTGCCGTCGTCGCGACCGCACGCAAGCTCGCAGTGATCGTCTGGTATGTGCTGACACGTGGCGAACCGTTCGCGTGGGATCGTCCCGCGTTAACCGCGCACAAGCTGCGCGCGTTGGAACTGCAGGCCGGAATGCCGGCACGGCATGGCTCGCACAAAGGTTCGGCTGCCGCCTACAGTCTGAAGAGCGTCCGCCAGCAGGAGCGAGCCGTGGCTGCGCAGTCCGAGCGAACCTATCAGAGACTGTTTAACCGATGGAAGCAGTCGCGCCCCAAATCAGACAGCACGCCGATACGGTGGCCGGAAGCGCGGACATAGCGAACGAGCGAAGTACGGCGTGGGGGCTTGTGTATTTCATCCGTCGTGTAGATGATCTTGCGCACACCCGGCGGAAACGCAAAGAACGGGATCACGCGATCCCAGGCGCTGCGCCACGCGCTACTGACGGTCGGGAATTTCTGGCCCCACGGACCATTCGCAAATGCCTCGAGTTCAGCCTGAGCGGCTTCCGCGCTCGGAGCGGCGTAGATCGGTTTGATCGCGGCAGCCAGTCCTCGACGGTCCTTCCAACTGGCGTAATCGAGGCTGTTGCGGATCAAATGGACGATGCAGGTTTGCAGCGTCGTGGCCGGAAACACCGCTGCCAGCGCTTCGGGCATGCCCTTAAGACCGTCAGTGACGGCGATCAGGATGTCGTGAACGCCGCGCGTCTTCAGATCGTTGAATACCTTCATCCAGAATTTGGCACCCTCGGTATTCTCGATCCACAGGCCCAGGATCTCTCGCGTGCCGTCGGGCAGCACGCCCAGCGCCAGGTACACCGCCTTGTTGCGCACGACGGCGTCTTCGCGAATCTTGACCCGCAGTGCGTCGAAAAACACGACGGGATACATCGGCTCGAGCGGTCTGGCCTGCCAGGCGGTTACTTCGGCCATGACCTCGTCGGTGACCGAACTGATGAAGTCGGGCGAGACCTCGGTGCCGTACTGTTCCAGCAGGAAGCCCTGGATCTCGCGTACGGTCATGCCTCGGGCATACATGGCGACGATCTTGTCGTCGAAGCCCGTGAAGCGCCGATCGTGCTTGGGAATCAGGATGGGTTCGAAGCTGCCGTCGCGGTCACGCGGCACCTCGATACGGATCGGACCGTCTTCGGTCAGAACCGTCTTGGCCCCTTTGCCGTTGCGTTGATTCGTGGCGTTGGCCGGCTTGGCAGCACCGGGAGGGTAGCCGAGATGATGGTTCATCTCGCCGCCCAGTGCCCGTTCGATCAGCGCCTTCTTGAGCGCCAGCGTCGCGGCATTGATGGCTTCAGCCGTCATCGGGCCGTTGCCGAACTGCTCAAGCAGCTCGGCCGGAATCGCCGGCAGAGCCGCCGGCTGGGCTTTCGGTTTGCGAGGCATAAACTCTCCTTGAGAGCATGTTATGCCTTAAACACAGAATTCCTGACAGGCCCGCGAAAGTAGCGGCGAGCGGCATGAGTGCTTTGCCTCACCGGCTTTCTGTACCTGCCCTGTACGCGGCACCCTCAAGCAGGGTGCTTTCATCTTCAAATTTTTTTTGCAACACCTTGGTCGTACACGACTTCGCCGCCATCAGGTGCGCTGTCGAGCGCAAAACTCGCGCCGCTGGCCGCGCCCCGGAGCACGGCTTCGATCCGGTGCCGCTGCGCCCACGGCATATCATTCCAGCGAGTGCCGCAACGTTCACGTACACCATGCGCGTACGCCGTCTTTGAACACGCCCAGCTAAGGCAAGCCAACCTTCGATACCCGTCACGAAGTGCATTTGAACGAGGGCCGGGCCCAGCCGCTCCGGGAGAATCTTGGCTTGGAGAAGTGCCATCTTCCGGGTCGTCTCGACTCTCTGCGTTACCCTGCCGTCCTCGGCACGCACGTTGGCTAACCTCGCAAACGGCCCGACAAGTTGCACGAGGTAAAGGATGCGACTGCCGTCGATATCGGCACCCTAACGGCATTGAGAGCAGAGAACGGCTGGGCCGCCGTCGCTGGACCGTCGAGCGCACGCATGTATGGCTTACCAGAATCGGTGAGCCACACATCTATTTCGAGCGTCAGCTCGACATTGATTTTGCGCTCGCTTCACTTGCGGCGACCTCATCCGCTCACGACTTGTTGTCGACTTGTGTTAGCGGCTCGAAACTGCTCAGGGATTGCACATCACTCTCTTCTAGTTTTTCTTGCCCCTTCACACCCCACAACCCCTCCATCTTGTCTTGCTCCCCCATACCGAACAACCTCTCCATCTCTGTCTCCAGTCCCCTCTCGTCCGGCTCCTTCTCATCCGACACTGTTGTGTTAGCAGATTTTATAACCAAATCAACTGCACGACTCTTCAACACATCGAGTTCATCAAACTTTTCTACCTTCTTGCTCATCCCAAAAACCGATTTAATTCGATCGGACATAGAAATTTGCTTCTCACCTTGCAATTTCCCTATATGCTTGATAGCAGAATTAAGATTTTCCATGCAATCCATGGGTTGTGGGGTCGGCATTAACAAGCCCTCGAAGATAATCAATAAACTCGCCTCTCACGCTGCCATTTTTCTTAATTAAAATATTTGTATCTTTGACGTCTTTTATGTTTTTTATGTCTAGGCGTTGTCCAGAAAAAGCATTGGAAATCTTCATTTTTGATCCTCGAATTTATTTAAATGAGAATTCACGATATCAACCCACGACCATCTCGGCTTCCAAAAATCGACCACGAACCGCCACAGGAGCCATCGAGGTTTTGATAAGAGGTCAGTTCAAAAAGGCTGCTCGATACGCCTGAAGATGTTCCAACAGACAAGCGAGCAACCGAGTTTCAGGAATGCTTCATGAATGTCAGCCCGTCGCTCGAAGCGAGTGCGTAGGCGACGGAAATTGTGGAGCCTGGACGTGCGTTCGACCACCCAACGATTGACCCTGCCGCGATTCCATGCACAGCAAGATGTTTGATAACTTTTCTTGCACATATCGGGCATTTGCCCGATTCGGGCATCGTGACTCAATGCGATCATCAATCACCTGTCGGCGTTGGCGATTGTGGTCGCACCGTGGCGGTGCCGTGCATGCGCGCAAAAAAGTGGGCTGTGCAGCGTAGCCGGAAAACATCGGGTGCAATCGGTGGCTGTTAGCTAATGTGACTTTCCGTGTCAAAGGATATCGATTTTTTGCTTTCGTATAAGCGGACGTCGTTGCCGAAAGGGGTTGCGATGCCGGTGCCTTTGTATAGCTGGATCGCTCCACCGAAGCCAAGGTCGTTTTCCGTAGTGCTTGAATCGCAGGTCGAAATGTCGCCGCAGTCTGCCACTGTGCTGCGCGGGCAATGTGGTCGAGCGCTCCTGCAATCTTATCGCGCATTTTCGTTGCGCCTCTACTCGTTACAACAAGCTCTCTGGCGGCTACCTCGCGTTCGCGTCGCTTGCCGGTGCGTTTGGGCTGTACGCGAAACTGTGAACAGGATCCAGAAATGAACATTCTCGACCCCGAATTGTCAGGTCGTGGCGACCCCGGCCTTGCGGCGCTCATCGTCATTGCTCAATTCCACGGCATCGCTGCCAGCGCCGACCAACTGAGTCACGCCGCTGGTGTTCGATCCGGTCAGCTCAGTGCTAAAGATCTTGAACTGGCCGCGCGCTCCCTCGGCCTCAAGACCCGCCACGTTTGCGTGACGCTTGATCGGTTGTCGAAAACGCCGATGCCCCTCCTCGTGCTCGACGAGAATGGGCGCCATTTTATTGTGGCCAGCTGCGAAGGTGACAAAGCGCTCATTCTCGAAGCCGGTGCCGGCAGCCCGACCATCTGCACGCCGATGGAGGTTATCGCGCGCTCGGGCGGTCGCGTACTGTTGTTCGCATCGCGCGCATCGCTTGCAGGCGAATTCGCGCACTTCGACTTCTCATGGTTCATCCCTGCCGTCGTCAAGTATCGCCGGCTGCTGCTCGAAGTCTTGCTGGTTTCGGCAGTGCTGCAGATGTTCAGCCTCGTTTCACCACTGATGTTCCAGGTTGTGATGGACAAGGTGTTGGTCAATCGCGCGTTCAATACCTTGAACATCGTCTGCATCGCATTGCTCGTGAGCGCCGTGTTCGAGGTTTTTCTCGCCGGCGTTCGCAATTATGTGTTGTCGCATACCGCCAGCCGTATCGACGTCGAGCTTGGTGCGCGATTGTTCCGGCATCTACTTGCGCTGCCACTATCGTATTTTGGAGTGCGTCGTGTCGGTGACACCATTGCACGCGTACGCGAGCTCGAGAATATCCGTAGTTTCCTGACGAGCCAGGCGATTACTGCGGTGATCGATCTTCTGTTTTCGGTCGTGTTCATCGCCGTAATGTGCATGTACAGCATCTGGTTGACGCTTGCCGTGGTTGTCTCGTTATTCGTCTATGCGGCGATCTCGATCGGGATCACGCCGACGCTGCGTGCTCGCCTGGATGAGAAATTCGCGCGCAGTGCCGACAATCAGTCGTTCCTGGTCGAAACGGTTTCAGGTGTCGAGACGGTCAAATCGATGGCCGTCGAACCACAATTTACGCGCCGTTGGGATAATCAGCTCGCTGGCTATGTAGCAGCAAGTTTTCGCGTTAGCACGCTCGGCAGCATCGGTCAGCAACTGATTCAACTAGTTGGGAAGCTCGTCACGCTCGTCACGCTTTTTCTCGGTGCCAAGTTCGTGATCGACGGCAAGTTGTCGGTGGGCCAGTTGATCGCATTCAACATGATGTCTCAGCATGTCGCCGCACCAGTGTTGCGTCTCGCACAACTCTGGCAGGATTTTCAGCAGGTCGGCATTTCGATGAGCCGGCTCGGCGATATCCTTAATACTCGATCTGAACTCCCGAAAAGTCGTCAAGCGCTGCCACCTGTCCGTGGCGAAATCAGCTTCCAGCATATCCGTTTCCGATACCGGCCGGACGGCCCGACGATTCTCGACAACGTATCGCTGGAAATCGCGGCGGGAGATGTGGTCGGCATCGTCGGTCGATCCGGCTCCGGGAAGAGTACGCTGACCAAGCTGCTTCAACGTCTCTATCTGCCGGAGGAGGGGCGCGTGCGCATTGACGGCATCGATCTGGCGCTCGCCGATCCGGCATGGCTGCGCCGCCAGGTAGGCGTCGTACTACAAGAGAATTTCCTCTTCAATCGATCGATCCGCGAGAACATCGCGGTAACCGATCCTGGTATCCCGCTGGATGCCGTGATGGATGCGGCTCGTTTGGCCGGCGCGCACGACTTCATTTCGGAACTACCGGAAGGTTACGACACAGTGGTCGGCGAACAAGGCTCGAGTCTGTCGGGTGGACAGCGGCAGCGGGTCGCGATTGCGCGCGCGCTGGTTACCAATCCGCGCATCCTGATTTTCGACGAGGCGACCAGCGCGCTCGACTTTGAAACAGAACACGTCATCCAGCGCAATATGCGGGCGATGTGCGAAGACCGCACCGTCATCATCATCGCGCATCGACTCAGCTCGGTGCGTCATGCGGATCATATTATCGCGATGGACAACGGACGCATCGTCGAAGTCGGCTCGCACGATACGCTACTCGAGAAGCGGGGTTATTACGCCCACTTGTTGTCGCTGCAGAACGCATAGCCGCGCCCCTGACTCGTACCATGAAACTGATCCACCACCTACAAGCACTCAACGATCTCTTGGGTCGATATGTGGCGGTTGTCCGCGAATCTTGGGCAATTCGTCGCGATCTCGATGGTGAGGCGCGCCTTACGCATGAGCGTGCTTTTTTGCCAGCCAATCTGGAACTCGTGGAGACACCGGTTCATCCCCTGCCGTTGTGGACCATGCGCGTAATCGTCGCACTCGGGATACTTGTCGTGTTGATCGCGTGCTTCGGCAGGCTCGATATCGTTGCCGTCGCGCCGGGCAAGCTGATTCCACGCGAACAGGTCAAGACGATCCAGCCGGCAATTACCGGCGTAGTGCGTCGCATCCTGGTTCGTGACGGGCAACGGGTGGAGGCCGGCCAGTTGTTGATGGAATTGGACGCCACGCAGGCCGCCGCGGATTTGGACAAGGCACGTTTGAACAAGACCGAAGCCGCAATGACGGCGGCCCGCTCGCGGGCATTGCTCGATGCACTGCAGCGCACTCTGGCGCCCGTTGTCGCGAGAATCGAGGGCGCGACGGAAGCGCAACAACACGAGGCGCAGCATCTCGCGGAAGGACTCTATCGCGAATATTGCGACAAACTGAGCAGCGCGCAGGCAGAGCTAATGAAGCGTGAAGCGGGACTCGGTACGACCACACAGCATATCGCCAAGCTCGCGGCGACAGCCCCGCTGGCTCGGCGGCAGGCGGAGGATTACCGATCGCTAGCCGACGACAAATATGTTGCAACCAATGATTACCTCGACAAAGAGCAGACGGCACTCGGCCAGGAACATGAACTTGCCGCGCAGCGCAGCCATGCTCGTGAGCTGGCGGCCGCCATCGCGCAACAGCGCGCGGAGATCGCGTCGATTACGTCACAGTTCCGACGCCAGCAGCTTGATCTGCTCGACAAGTCGACCCAGCAACTCGCGCAGAGTCATCATGACGAAACCAAGGCCGACACCCGGCAGAAACTGCTGAGCTTGACCGCGCCGGTGACGGGCACGGTTCAGCAGTTGCGGATCCACACATTGGGCGGTCTGGCGACGGCGGCGAGCCCGGTGATGAACATTGTTCCGGACGATGTAATCGAGGTGGAAGCGAATCTTGAAAATAAAGATGTAGGTTTCGTGAAGGCCGGGCAGGCCGCGATTGTCAAGGTCGAGGCGTTCCCGTATATGCGTTATGGATTTCTGACGGGAACAGTCGAGTCAGTGTCGAACGACGCAGTACAGGATCGGAGGCGCGGTCTGACTTTCGTGACGCGAATCCGATTGGCAACTAATCGAATTCGGGCGAACGATGCATGGGTCAACCTGACACCGGGGATGGCGGTTACTGCTGAAATCAAGACCGGCACGCGCAATGTCGCCCGTTATTTTCTGGACTCGGTGATCCAAACCGGACGGGAGAGTTTGCGTGAGCGGTAAGATGTCGATCGCCCAGAATTTCAGGGTCAGACTATGCAAGAGCCGACGCGTTTGCTTGTTTGGCATCCTTAGCCTGTCGTTGAACTCGGCATGTGCAATGGACCCACTGATCACCAGTCAGTCCGTTTCAGCTACCCCTGCGGCAGCCATGGTCGGTGACAGCCGTGCCGGCGCATGCGCGCTCGATGCTTTGCCGAACCCATTACGACTGCAGGATGCGGTCGAGCGAGCGCTTTGCAATCACCCTAAAACGCGGCAAGCGTGGGCGAATGTTAAGATTCAGGCGGCCGCCGTGGGAGCAGGCCGAGCGGGGTTTTTGCCGACGATCACTGGAAATTGGCAAGGTACAAGGAACAATGCGACTAGTCAGATCGCCGGGAATTCGCAATACAACACGAACAACCGAACTAATGTGCAGAATGCCAGCGTCTCGCTGAGCTGGGTCTTGTATGACTTCGGCGGCCGGTCGGCAGCCCTGCGCAACGCATCGGCGTTGTTGGCTGCCGCGCAGGCCAATCAGCAGGCAACGCTTGAAGCCGTCTTCGCGACGGTCGCGAAAGATTATTATGCAGCACAAGCCGCCCGGGGCGCGTTGACTACTGCGCGTGGGGTCGTGAAAATGGCCCGCGACAGCTTACGGGCTGCCTCAGCGCGAGTCGATAAAGGTGTGGCGGCAATCAGCGATCAATTGCAGGCGCAGACAGCGTATGCTGAGGCAGTAGTCAATCGCACAAAGGCCGAAGGGGAATGGCAAAGCGCGCTGGGCATGCTTGCGTCGGATATGAATTTGCCGCCGAATGTGGCGATCACGTTATCAGATGTGGGGGATGGGGTCGCCCCAGATAAGGAGTTCAGTGAATCCGTGGCCGAAATGATCGCCGAAGCTGAGCGCACACATCCGAGCATTGTGGCGGCTCGGGCGCAGGTCAAGGCTGCGAATGCAAAAGCCGATCAGATCCGTTCGCAAGGATTGCCGCGGCTGAGTTTCGTTACCCAATATAACTACAACAACCAACCTTCCAGCCCGCAGATTGGCTATCCGGTTTTACCTGCGATCCGCCGCGAATGGTATTTCGGCTTCCAGCTGACGATTCCGATCTTCGAAGGCTTTGTGCGTACCTATCAGGTGCGTCAGGCAAATGCGCAAACTGAATGGCAGCGAGGGGCGTTCGACGAGGCGCGTCAACAAGTAGGACGCGATGTCTGGACCAGCTATCAGGCGTTGCAGAGTGCGACGAAGAACCTGGAACACAGCGCGGTGCTGCTGGATATTGCGCAACGTTCATACGACGCGGCGCAGCGGCGCTACCAAGTAGGCGTGGGTAATATGCTGGAGCTGCTGAATACGCAATCGTCGCTGGCCGGGGCGAAACAGCAACGGGTTCGGGCGCTGACCAATTGGCGCTCGGCCCGACTTCAGTTGGCTGCAAAGCTCGGAAAGCTTGGCATGTGGCGATTGACGGGCAGCGAACAGTCGAGGGGATGAGCAGTTTGTCTTGCGTCGATTGCTATCCAAGACGCGCACGCCGTGATTCGATTTCTGTCAGGTTGAGATAATAAGCGATTCAAAAGTAATTGAAAATGCAAAAATTGCATAAAAGTGTGATTCTAAATATTATATAATTGGATTATTGATAAAATTATTTCGCTGCGCTGAGGAGGGCGGCGCTGCATGTCTGATATATTCGATCTGGCATGCGCTTTTTGTCAATGTTCGCCATATTGGATTTGTATAATAATTGTAATTTTATTGATGAGGTGCTGAAAATGTGACTCTGGCCAACTCTGCTAACTCATCACAAAATATATCGGACCATTCAGGAGGCAGCGGTGAGGTGGGATCAGGATTGCGCAGCAAGAAGGTGTCTCTGATTGAAGGTTCATCACGCCACGCTGGTCGAGATGTGGCTGGCCGAGCACGTAGACGAGATCGAAGTGTTCTACCTGCCGCCGTACAGCCCGGAGCTGAATCCCGGCGAGATGCTCAACGCTGACCTGAAGGAGAACGTGACGAAACAGGGCTCCGGCGCGGACCAAGGGACATCTCAAGAAAGCTGTCACCAGTCATTTGCGTCGACTCCAGAAATCACCACGGCGTGTCGCTCGCCATTTCATGCATTGCCCCATCCGCAATGCGGCTTGATTCAAAATGATGCATTTCCGACCAATAATTGTTAAATAAATTTAATTAAAGGAGTTCATGATATGAAAATCAAGAATAAAATTTTCTCGTTGCCTACTCGTCAAACTGAATCGCATCATGACGCTTGCGCAGCTCGAATTCATCGAACGACAGCAGGCCGTTCACTTCCTGGGATCGCTCGGCACTGGCCATTGACGCCGCCTGTCGATTGTGCAGGGCGTCGAAGTCGTACGCGCCGGCAAGAGCGTCTACTTCGGCTCGCTGGCCGAGATCGTGACCTCGATAGTTGGCCCTGATCAATTCGTTGTGTCCAGCGTATGAGGTCAGGCCATGGGCGGCACAACGGTTTGGTACCACTCAAGATACAAGAGAACTCACTTGCCAGATGGCTACAAGAAACGTCTCAGGTCAATCGCGCGCATGCTGTCCTTCGTCAACCACCGGCATGTTAGCCTGGACAAACTCGAGACCGCGCAGCGCGAGTTGATCGAGCTGTACCGGCGGCTCGACCTGCCGAAGCATTGGGGCGACGGCACGCAGTGCGATATCTACGACAATAACCTGTTCGCTTTGGCTGGAATATGCAACTGAGGGAATGGGTATCGGGTATTTGCCCGATGCGCGTATCCCGACTCAATGTAATCATTGTTTGCCTTCTAGCATAAGAGACGGTTTCATAAAGGCTGCATCGCTTCCGTCGTCTCCGTACTTGTTTCGAGCGCCGGGCTGACATTCACGGCGCGTTCCTCAAACTCGGTTGCTCCTGATCTGCTGGAATACCCTCCGGCGCGCCCTGCAGCCTTTATGAAACCGTCTCTAAGCGATTTTGGTCTCATCGTGGTGGCAGTCGCCGTCAGCAGGCCAACACCCGGTATCGCAGCGATTGCCTTGCATGCCTTGTCCTCTTTCGGTCAGGCCTGCGGGTGCCGCTCGATTTCGGCTATCTGCTTATCCAGATTCTTCAGCCCGTTCCACTGCTCGCGCAGCGTTTCGATCAAGATCATCGGTAGAAGACGATCGATCAGTCGCTCGAGTACGCCCGGGATCGCTTTATCCAGCGCGGCCCGTCCCTTGGTCATCACTTCCCCGTATCTGATTATGATCCAACTCTCCTGCGTTATAATTCTCTGGCCGCGCAACACCACCTCCCAGTAGGCGTATTTACCGAATCGACCAATCCTCTTCACCGAATCCACGCCCATGCCGATCAACGCCCTCGCCCCGCGTCCCACGAGTTCTCCCGTCAGGTCGGTCGACAATACGCCTCCAGCCGGCGCGCATGCAGGGCAGCCGGATATTCAGGCTGGTATGGCTACCGCGGTACAAGGTGTTTCTAATGCCTTGTGCAGTCAATGGCTGAGCGGTGCGCTCGACAATACAGTTCCCATGGCGCGACCGAAAACGACTGGACTGCTTAATTTCGTTATACGAAGCGTTCTGGCCAGGCGCCCGGTTGCGCTGACGCTTAATATCTCTAAAGCGTCCGAAGCGGGCGCGGTATTGGGGCGAGGTCTGTGCGGGGAGGTGCGAGAGGACCTGGAGCACGAGGGGTTCGTTGTAAAAGAATTTCGTGCAGATCGCAGTGTGGCGAACGCCGAGTGCGAATTGTTCAAGAAGGTATATGGCGAAGAAAGCGCGGAGGTGTTCGAAAAGGATGGGCAAACGTATTTGAGGATGCTGAGAGTCCCAGGAAAACCATTAAATGCCTGCGATGAACTTCCGGCGAATAGTAGAGAGCGCTTCTTAAGTATGCTCGCGGATCTTGGTGATTTGAAAATTATTCATGGTGACCTTCACGCAGGCAACATCATGTATGACACAGGATCGGGAAAATTCTGGCCAATCGATATGAGTAACGCTTATGAAGCGTATTACTCGACCCCAGCGGCTCGCGAGTTCATGGATCGGGATAACCAGCAGAGGTTCGACCAGATCATGCGATGTCTTCCCGATCCTCGATGGGATGATGCAAGCAACCGGCTTGGCGGTGCCGCGCAGCTCGCCTGGTCGTCAGAGCAAGCGCCCCCCCAACCCGCGGCGCGCCGTCCCAATGGATTGCTGACGAGTGCGACGCAGCGATCACGGCCTTTGCAACTTGGAAACATTGCCCCGCTAAAAGAGACGCAACAGATGCGGCTTGGCAAGGCGAAGGGGTTGTCCGGGACATTGGACGACAGGGACGCAATCACGCGCGACACCAGCGTACCCGCCTACGTTCATCCAGTGAGGAAACAGGTTTACGATGCGTTGAATAGCGCTGAGTTGAAGTATGTATCTGTTGAGCAGATGGGTACGGTGGATAGGCTTGTTCAGTCCGCCTCGACCTTCCTACACCAACACGGCGTCGCTGGATCGTCGCCGAATAGTGTCGAGGTGTCGTCGGCCAATGTTTTGCTGGCCCCTCAATAGAAAGAGTCGCCAATACAAGTGAATCGGGAACAGATGATCGAAGCGGCAACAGAGTAAGCCATCAATAAACGACGCCCTGCCAATGAGAGGCAGACGGTCAGATGTTTAAGCTGTTGCGAAATTAATCGGATGCGGTCTTGAACCGTCTGAACGCATGAAGCCAGGCAAAGGAACGTTCGATGAACCAGCGCGTCTTACCGAGGCCACTGCCATGAGGTGAACCGATTTTGGCGAGCAAGGGCGTGATGTCGCGTTCGCGCAGGCGCTGCCGGTGTGGCTCGGAACTGTAGCTCCGGTCACCCTGAACAATTTTCGGTTTGCGCAGAGGACGTCCGCGTTTTCCTCGGATGGGGGGGGGCTATGTGTTTCGTCAAGCGTTA
>NZ_LDWR01000074.1 GCF_001039005.1 Burkholderia cepacia | reverse complement strand
CCTCCGCCGCCGCTACCGCCGCCGTGGCTTCCGCCGCCGTTTCCACCGCCTTGCGGCCGCGCACCGTAGCCACCACCGCCGCCCTGGCGCATCGGCGGAGGCATCGTACGCGCCTCGCCGCCCGGCCCGGCCGGCGCATGGAGCACGGCCGGCGGCGGGCCCGCCGGGCGGGCATTGCCGCCGGCGCCCGGCATCTGTGCGGGTGCCTGCGGCGGCGGCGTGCGGATCGCGCCGTTCCAGCCGCCGCGTGCAGCCGACGGCCGCGCGTCATGCTGCGCGGGTGGCGGGCCGCCCGGTTGCGGACGCCCCTGTCCCGGCGGCATGCCTCCGGGGCCGAGCCTCGGCTCCGGACGATGCGCCCAGCGATCGCGGTCGTGAAACCACGGCCGGTTACGGTAGTAGCGATCCCAGTACGCGGCGATCGCGAATCCGGTGATCGGGACACCGATGATCGCGCCATATTCCAGCATCGGCACATAGCTGCCCTGGTACGGATATTCGAGCAGTTGCGCATCGATCCAGCCGCGCACGCCCGGCAGCGCGACATCGCACCACGAGTAGTCGCTCAGGCAGCCGAACACGTCCAGCGCCGTGTCGGGCGGTATCTGCGCGACCACCGGATAATCGGGCGCCGGCCCCGCGTACAGTTCGGCCGGCGAATTCGTATAAGCGCTGCTTTGCGCATCGGCGACGCCCGGCGCGGCCGCGAGGCCAAGCAGGACGACGCACAGACTTCGGACAATCGTGTTGCTCATGATGCTCTCCCGCGCGGTGCCGCCGCGCGCCGGTCAGTGCCGATGGCCGCCGCCACCCCAATGCCCACCGCCCCACGGGCGGTGCCAGTAGCCGCCGCGGCCACCCCAGTATCCGCCGCCCCAACGGCCCCAGAAGCCGATCGTCACGGGCGGCCCGTACCAGCCCGGGTAGTATCCGGGGTAGTAGACCGGATACGGCGGCGGCACATAGGCCGGTGCGACGTACACGGGTGCCTGCGCATCGACGTCGGCTGGCGTGCCGGGCATCGGTGAAAGGGCCGGACCAGATGGGGCCGGTGCCACCGGGATTTCGCGCTGCGTCACCGTGGCGGGCACCGGCGCGTAATATGGCGCATAACCGTACGGGCTTGTGTAGTAGCAGCCGCCGAGCGTCAGCGCGGCGAGCGCGATGACGGCAGGCCTCGCGGCGGGAATCGGGTTCATCTCATGCTCCGGCAGAATC
The DNA here is from genome assembly GCF_001039005.1 of Burkholderia cepacia. Lineage (GTDB taxonomy): Bacteria > Pseudomonadota > Gammaproteobacteria > Burkholderiales > Burkholderiaceae > Burkholderia > Burkholderia theae. Next base: position 53,421 of record NZ_LDWR01000074.1, on the reverse strand, counting down.
CGCGCGTCGCCGCCGGGCGCGCGCTTGACTCTAGCTTACGTCCCCTGCAGATTTCCGCGGGTATGATCGGTTACTTTTTGTTTCCTGCACCGGACGGTCGTGCGGGCATGCCGCGTGCTGGCACGTCTGCCGCGCCCGCGTTGAAGTTGGCGCAAATGCCCTCAACTTGAACGATGTCAGGCTGACCGGCGCGAACGGGCGTTCGCGGACATCCGGGTTGCCAGAATCCGGCGGACTTCGGCCCGCCCAGACAGGAACGCGGCTCACGCCGCCATCGACATGACTACGCCACGCCCCACTCTCCGGGCGGACACGCCGCTCGATCCGATCATCCAGTTGCTGGCGCTCGCCGGCGAACAGGGTTATCTGACGCACGCCGACCTCGTCGACGCGCTGCCGCCCGAAAGCGACAGCCCCGACGCGCTCGACGTCGTGCGCGCCGCGCTCGCCGACATCGGCATCGCCGTGCTCGACGAGCCGGCCGCGCCCGCGCCGTTCGCCGGCACGGCGCCTGTCGACGTCGATCGCGACGCGCTCGACGAAGGCCGGGCCGTGCTCGGCGATCTCGCACGGGGCACGAGCGCGTCGACCGATCCGCTCGCGCTCTATATGCGGCGCATGCAGGCGGTACCGCTGCTCACGCGCGAAGGCGAAATCGTGCTCGCCCGCGAGATCGAGACGGGCCGCCACCAGGTGCTGCACGCGGTGGCCGGCTGTCCGGCGGCGGTCGACGCGCTGCTTGCGCGTCACCGCGCGACGGGTGCGGCCGCCGCAACCGGTCCATCCGATGACGACACCACCGACACGCCGTTGCCCGCCAGCTACGACGCGCTGCAGGCAGCCGTCTCGGCGCTGCGCGGCGCACTGCTTGCGCATGGCTGCCGTTCGGACGAATACCGCGACGCACGCAACCGCATGGCCGCCCTGCTCGGTTCGATCGTGTGGGTCGCGCCGGCCGTCGACGACGCGAGCCGTGTCGTGCGCGCGCTCGCGGCGGCGCCGCATGATGGCGCCACCGGTGAAACCGCCCGCTTCGACGCGGTCGCGCGACGTGCACTCGCAGCCGCGCTGAGCGACGGCCAGCAGAAGGTGCACGACGCCACCCGCGCGATGCTCGAGGCGAACCTGCGGCTCGTGCTGTCGATCGCCCGCAAGTACATGAACCGCGGTGTCGACCTGCCCGACCTCGTGCAGGACGGTTGCCTCGGCCTGATGCGCGCGATCGAGAAATTCGAATACCGGCGCGGATTCAAGTTCTCGACCTACGCGACCTGGTGGATCCGCCAGGCGATCACGCGCGCGGTCGCGGATCGCTCGCGCACGATTCGGGTGCCCGTGCACGTCGGCGACCAGTACCAGCGCGTGCAGCGGCATGCGCTGCGCTTTCGCCAGCGCACGGGCCGCAAGGCGACGCCGGCCGAACTCGCGGCCGAAACCGGTCTCGACGAGGACAAGCTGCGCGCGGTGCTCGCGCTGCCCGCCGAGCCCCTCTCGATCGACACGCCGCTGCCCGACGCGGACACCGGCCTCGTGGATCTGATCGAGGACCAGGCATCGGCCAGCCCGTTCGAGCAACTGGCCGATACGCGCATGCGCGAATGCGTGACGTCGCTGCTCCGGTCGGTCACGCCGGCCGAGGCCGACGTGCTGCGCCGGCGCTTCGGCCTCGGCGGCACCGAGCCCGATACCTACGACGCGATTGCGCACGACGCGGGCATGTCGCGCGAGCGCGTGCGGCAGATCGAGAAGCGCGCGCTCGCCACGCTGCGCACGGCCGCCGAGGCCGAGAACGCGCAGTCGTTTCTCGACGCGTGATCGGGTCAAGCGACGCACGGTCGTGCCATCTGCCGGCACGACCGTGCGCTTCGCGCATGTGCTACGTTTGCCATTGACGTGCGTCAAGTTTTGTTCGTCGCGTACCGCGACAATGGTGAAAGGCCGACCGGCGCATCGCTCGCCGCGTCCATTTCGTTTGTGCTTCCCCAGGTCCCGCGCCATGCAGACGACCATCAGCCAAACGTACGAGGAAAACCGGCATATCGCGGCATGCCTGCGCGAGGCCGCTCAGCGGCTGGCCGACCAGGGTGCGAATCCGTATCGGGTCGCCGCGTACCGCGCGTCGGCCGATACGGTCGATGCGCACGACCACGACATCCGCACGCTGTTCGAGGCCGGTGGCGTGGACACGCTCGGCGCGCTGCCCGAGATCGGCACGGGCGTTGCGCAGGCCATCGCCGAGCTGCTGGTGACGGGGCACTGGCGCCAGCTCGACCGCCTGCGCGGCGACGCCGAACGCGCCTCCGCGTTCGAAGCCGTGCCGGGCATCGGCCATGCGCTCGCGCTACGCATTCACGACCTGCTGCATATCGATACGCTTGAGGAGCTCGAACGCGCGGCCCGCAACGGCCAGCTCGAGACGATCTCGGGTGTCGGCCCGCGGCGCGCGGCCGGCATCCGCAGCGCGCTCGACGACGTGCTGACCCGCCGCCGGCGCTGGCAGAGCCACGCGCAAGACGCCGGCCCCGGCACGGAACCGCCGGTCGAACTGCTGCTCTACATCGACCGCCTGTACCGCAACAAGGCGGCCGCCGGCGTGCTGCCGACGCTCGCGCACCGGCGCCTGAACGCGGACGGCTACGTACCGCCGCCCGTGATGCACGTGACCAAAGGCGGCTGGCATTTCACGGCGCTGTGCCTGCTGGCCGCCGCGCGCACGCCGGAAGCCGGCCGCCCGACGAACTGGGTGTCGCTCTATTTCTACGACGCCGTGCAGTGCGAGCATCAGCGTACCGTCTTCACCGAAACGTTCGGCTCGCTGGTCGGCAAGCGCATCGTGCGCGGGCGCGAGATGGAATGCCGCGTGTATTACGCGGGATGAGTCATGCGTCGGAGGCGTCGTCGAAGTCGAATGCCGCGTCGAGCACGTCGGCAATCTCGCGACATGCGTGGGTAAGCGCGCGTGAACGGCTGTCGGAATGCTCCAGATCCAGATCGAACAACGTCGAGTGCGATACGTACTCGGTCAGCTTTTTCAGGTTTGGCACGTCGAACCACAACGTCACCATGTAGCCGCCCACCCAGCGTAGCGGCAGCACCCGCGTCAACTTCAGCCTCGTGATCGCGCCGTGGCGGAACCGGAAGGCGTCGTCGCCGACGCGGAACCCCGACCACGCACCGTCGTTCGACACGAACACAGTCAGCGTGTCGTCCGCTGGCGCAAGCTCGGCCGCCGAAACCATCGCCGCGCCCGATCCGTCGCGGCCTGCGTCGATCTCCACGAACGATTCGATCCCCCGCTTCAACTCGTCGTAGAAACGGCGCGTGACGTCGAGCCGCGTGTCGCCGGCTACCAGGACCAGTTGCTTGAATCGCGCATGCTCGCCGTATCGCAGCCGCACGTCCGGCTCGTCATCCGGCTCGGCCTCGGGGAGGTCGGCCGGCACGATCGCCGCAGGCGGCGCGGCGGCCGCACGCCGCCGTTTCACCCGGGCCGCACCCCACGTCAGCAGCGCGGTCTGCGTCGCCAGTACGGCGGCCAGCGTCGCGAACCCGGCGAGAAACCCGTAATGCGGCCCGACCTTCGATGCCGCGTACGCGGCCGGAAGCACGTAAAGCAGATAGAAAAACCACACGCGGCAACCCCGTTGTCCCTGTTTGCGACGTCCGGACTGACGTAGCGTGGCGCGCCACCCTGCCTCCGGACCTCCGCTGCATCCCGCCGATGACACGCATCGCGCGGGCCGACCGCCTAAGCGCTTTCCGCCTTCGTGCGGCGCGCCGGATGACGATGCGCGGCGATGCGCAGCAGCTTCTGGAACGACGGGCATTCGAGATGGTTCGACGCCGGGCACACGGCCGCATGGCGCAGCGCATCGCGCACGGCGCCGAGGCGGCGGATCGTGCGATCGAGTTCGTCGGCCTTGCCGTCGAGCTTCACGCGATCGATCGCGGGCCGGCCGTCGGCGCCGACCATCGCGAGGATGTCGTCAAGCGAAAAACCGGCCTCGCGGCCGAGCGCGATCAGCGCCAGGCGCTCCAGCACCGACTCGTCGTATTGCCGCCGCAGCCCGTGCCGGCCGTTCGGGACGATCAGCCCCTTTTCCTCGTAGTAGCGCAGCGTCGATGCGGGCAATCCCGTGCGACGTGCGACCTCCGCGATATCCAGACGGCTCATGCTTGACCTCAAGTGAACTTGAAGTTGCAAGATAGTCGCTCGACTCCGTAATGACAAGCCTGGACCATCATGAAACCGCTGAAACCACCCCGCCTTCCGCTGCGCCGCGTTGCCGTCACCGTCCACCACGCGCGATGAGCCCGGCCGATATCCTGTTCGACCTGGTGCTGATCGGCGTAGGCGCCACGCTCGTGACGGATCTGTGGGCGCTGTTCCGGCGGCGTGCGTTCGGCATTCCGTCGCTCGACTTTGCGCTGGTCGGCCGCTGGATCGGCCACATGATGCACGGCCGGTTCCGGCACGTGTCGATCGTCGCCGCGCCGCCCGTGCCGGGCGAGCGCACACTCGGCTGGATCGCGCATTACGCGATCGGCATCGCGTTCGCGGCGCTGCCCGTCGCGATCGCGGGCACGGCGTGGATCGGCACGCCGACGCCGCTGCCCGCGCTCGTCGCCGGCCTCGCCAGCGTGGTCGCACCGTTCTTCGTGATGCAGCCCGCGTTCGGCTTCGGCATCGCCGCATCGCGCACGCCTCACCCGGGCGTCGCGCGCCGGCGCAGCATCGTCACGCATCTGTCGTACGGTGTGGGTCTCTATCTGGCGGCGTTCACGCTCGCGGCGCTGGGCCGTTGAACATGGGGCTTTGCGGGAGCCATGCAGGGTGGTACCGGCTCGGCCAGCCATCACTGAAGCCTGCGATGCGTCGTGCCGACGCCCTGTCTCCCGCTGTTCTCGTTGTTTTCGATCCCGCCACCCGGCGCGCCCGGATGGCCACGTGCATCACTCCCCGCCGCAGTCGATCAGGTTGTGGCGCACGCGCCCGAGCAGGCGCACCAGCGTATCGCGCTCGTCGGGCGTGAAGCCGCGCAGCCCGTCGTCGGTGACGGTATCGCCGACTTCGAGCATCTGCGGAAAGATCTCGCGCGCCTTGTCGGTCAACCGGATCACGAACGCGCGACGGTCGTCGTCGTTCGCGATGCGTTCGATCCAGCCATAGCTTTCCATCCGGTCGAGCAGCCGCGTGAGCGAGATCGGCGTGATCTCGAGCCATTCGGCGAGCCGCGCCTGATTCATCTCGCCTTTCCACGTCAGGTAGGCGAGCACACGGCTTTGCGCGCGCGTCAGCCCGATGCGCTTCGCACGCCGGTCGAACAGGCGTCCTTGCAGGCGGGCCACGTCTGAAATCAGGTAGCCGATCCGGTTCTCGTAGGTCTTGTCCATCCGCCGATTATAGGGTCAAGCCGTCACCGGCCCGCGGCTCGCGGGCCTGCGATAAGCGCATATATGATAAGCATGCTTATAATTGGCGCCATGCCGGATCGCCGCCCACGGCGACCGCCCTACGGAGACACCCGCTTGAACCCCGCCGCCGACGCCCCCGCCTCGCCCGCCCTGAACCGGCCGATGCTGACCCTGTCGATCATGCTCGCCACGCTGATCCAGACCCTCGACAGCACGATCGCGAACGTCGCGCTGCCGCACATGCAGGGCACCCTTTCCGCGTCGCAGGACGAGATCACATGGGTGCTGACCTCCTATATCGTCGCCGCGGCGATCGCGACGCCGCTCACCGGCTGGTTGTCCGACCGGCTCAGCGTCAAGCGGCTGCTGATCGTCTCGATCGCGGGCTTCACGGTCGCATCGGCACTGTGCGGGCTGGCCGAGTCGCTCGTGCAGATCGTCGGCGCGCGGATGCTGCAGGGTGTGTTCGGCGCCGCGCTGGTACCGCTGTCGCAGTCGATCCTGCTCGACATCAACCCGCGCGAGAAACAAGGCCAGGCGATGGCGATCTGGGGGATGGGCGTGATGGTCGGCCCGATCCTCGGCCCGACGCTCGGCGGCTGGCTCACCGACAGCTACAACTGGCGCTGGGTGTTCTTCATCAACGTGCCGATCGGCGCGTTCGCGCTGGCCGGCGTGATGACCTTCCTGCCCGCACGCGCGCCGCGCCCGCACGTGAACTTCGACGCGTTCGGCTTCGCGACGCTGGCGCTCGCGATCGGCGCGTTCCAGGCGATGCTCGACCGCGGCGAACAACTCGACTGGTTCGGTTCGTACGAGATCCGCATCGAGGCGCTCGTCGCGGCGCTCAGCTTCGCGTTCTTCCTCGTGCATACGGCGACCGTCGGCAAGGCCTCGTTCTTCAAGTCGGAATTGCTACGCGACCCGAATTTCGCCACGGGCACGCTGTTCATCTTCGTGGTCGGCGCGGTGCTGTATGCGACGCGCGCGCTGCTGCCGCCGATGCTGCAGAACCTGATGGGCTACCCGGTCGCGACGACGGGCCTCGTCACCGCGCCGAGCGGCGCCGGCACGATGATCGCGATGCTGTTCGTCGGAAGGCTGCTGAAATACGTGGATGCGCGGCTGCTGCTGCTCGCGGGACTGTCGATTTCCGCGCTCGCGCTCTGGCAGATGATGCAGTACACGGTCGTGCTGTCCGAATCGGACATCGTGTGGCCGGGCGTGGTCCAGGGCTTCGGGCTGGGGCTTGTGTTCGTGCCGCTGAGCGCGCTGTCGTTCTCGACGCTGGCGCCCGACCTGCGCGCGGATGGCACGGCCACCTACAGCCTGATGCGCAACATCGGCAGCAGCATCGGCATCTCGATCGTGCAGACGCTGATGACGCGCAACACGCAGGTCTCGCACGCCGATCTTGCCGCCCACATCACGCCGTTCAACCCGGCCGTGCAGGCAATGACCGGCAGCCGCCTCGACCTCGCACTGCTTGACAGCACGATCAACCAGCAGGCGACGATGATCGCGTACCTGAACGACTTCAAGCTGATGTTCGTCGCGACGCTGCTGATGATTCCGCTGTTGCTGCTGATCCGCCCGCCGCAGAAAACGGCGAGCGTCGATGTCGCGCACGCGGCGATGGATTGACGATCACGGCGGGCGCACGTGCGACGCACGCCCGCTGCAAGCCGCGTCAGGCCTTCATCGTCCCCGTGCGCACGTAGCGCTCGTGCCACGACAGCGCCTCGGCGAGCAGGTGCGGCGTGTGCTTGCCGAAGCTGTCGTGCGACGCGCGCTCGAAGTAATCCTCGAGCATCGGCCGGTAATCCGGATGCGCGCAGGTCGCGATGACCTTGCGCGCGCGCTGCTTCGGCGACAGGCCGCGCAGGTCCGCGAGGCCCTGCTCGGTGACGACCACCGCGACGTCGTGCTCGGTATGGTCGACGTGGCTCGCCATCGGCACGATCCGCGAGATTGCACCGCCCTTCGCGGTACTTGCCGACATGAAGCACGACAGGTAGCCGTTGCGCGCGAAGTCGCCCGAACCGCCAATGCCGTTCTGGATCTTCGTGCCCATCACGTGCGTCGAGTTCACGTTGCCGTAGATGTCGGCCTCGATCATCCCGTTCATCGCGATGCAGCCGAGGCGGCGCACGAGTTCCGGATGATTGCTGATCTCCTGCGGACGCAGCACGATCTTCTCGCGGAACGTCGCGATCTCGTCGGCGAAGCGCTGCACGGCGGCCGGGCTCAGCGACAGCGCGGTGGCCGACGCAAAGCTCAGCGTGCCGTCGTCGAGCAGGTCGAGCATCGCGTCCTGGATCACTTCGGTATACGCAGTCAGGTTCGAGAAGCCGGCCGAGCTGAGTTCCGCGAGCACCGCGTTCGTGATGTTGCCGACGCCCGACTGCAGCGGCAGCAGGTTTTCCGGCAGGCGGCCGCGCTTCACTTCGTGGCGCAGGAAGTCGATCAGTTGCAGCGCGATCTGCTTCGACGTCTCGTCCGGCGCGGAGAACGCGTTGCTGCGATCCGGCGCATCGGTCTCGACGATCGCGACGATCTTGTCGGCCGGGCAGCGCAGGTACGGCTCGCCGATCCGGTCGTCGCTCTTCGTCAGCGGAATCGGCTTGCGGTGCGGCGGCAGCGCGGTGCCGTAATAGACGTCGTGCATCCCGTCGAGGCCGAGCGGCTGGCGCGCATTGACCTCGAGGATCACGTGCTTCGCGCGTTCGAGCCAGGTCTTGTTGTTGCCGATCGACGCGGACGGAATCAGCAGCCCGTCCTCGCGGATGCCCGCGACTTCGACGATCGCGACGTCGAGATCGCCGTACAGCCCGAACCACGCATATTGCGCGACGTGGCTCAGGTGGACGTCCTGGTAGTCGACTTCGCCGCTATTGATCTTGTCGCGCAGCGTCGGGTCGGACTGGTACGGCAACCGCATCGAGATGCCGTTGGTGCGGGCGAGCGCGCCGTCGAGTTCCGGCGCGGTCGACGCGCCCGTCAGCACGTTGATCCGGAAATCCTCGCCGCGCGTGTGCGCCGCGTCGATGTGGGCGGCAAGCGCGGCCGGCACGGCCTTCGGATAACCCGAACCCGTGAAGCCGCTCATGGCGACGGTCATGCCGGGACGGATCAGCGCGGCGGCTTCGTCGGCGGTGCGGACGAGCGAACGCAGGGCGGGAGCGAGGATGCGTGATGAAGACATGGCTGGTTTCTGACGCTTTGGTCTGTCGTTGATGTCGCGGGGTCGCTCCGGAGCGACATGAAGCCCTTGGGGCCGCTCGGGGCGGCCGGCACCACAGGCACGGTCGGAGTATCGCAGAGGCAATCGCCGCGAAATGTCCGCTGAATGCAAAAGATCCTTACCGAATTTGCCGGGTATCGAACGACCGTTCTGTGACAGGCGATCCGCATGCGCCGAATGCACACGAAAGGTGCACGAAAGCCGCGATCGAATGGTCGGTCGACGATCGCCAACCCGTGCGCATCAATCGGCGGATTTCCATTGAAATTTATCGCCGGTCCATCAACAATCGACGACCCGCTGGCGGCGCGGCCAATTGTCGCCCGATGCGGCTGTTCTGGGCCCGACGCGGGTCAAGGTTGCACGCGCCGCGCGCCGTCCGCCGGCATGCGCGAAAATAACCGCCGCGCCGGCCTCGGAGGCCCGTCCGCCCTTGACACCCGCACGATGCGAACCACACTGGAATACGGGTGCGGCCGCCCCGTTTACCTGCCCTTTCGCATGCGCGGTTTTCGACCGGCCGACACCCGCAGGACGCGGTAACACTCTTGTATGTCAGGACATTGATTGAATAAAAAGCAACAAATTACAATTCCGTATATATTTCGCCGATGGACCAAAGAAAAACCGCCACACGCTCCGAGCCCCCCCTGCCACGCACCTGGGATGCGCGGCTCGCGCGCTCGCTTGTCCGACCGCTCGTCGATACGCCGGTCACCCCGAATCACCTCACTACACTGCGTCTGCTGATCGGCCTCGCCGGCGCCTGGTGTCTCGCGCACGGCGGTTTCGGCTGGAGCAACGCGGGCGCGTTCCTGATCGTCCTGTCGAACTTCGTCGACCACACCGATGGCGAGCTCGCGCGTATCAGCGGCAAAACCAGCAAGATCGGCCATTTTTACGACCTCGCGGCGGACGCGCTCGTCACGATCGCGCTGTTCGTCAGCATGGGCCTCGGCATCGTCGCTCAGGGCGGCCAGATGGCTGCGTCGCCGGTGCTGCTCGGCGCGGTGGCCGGCGCGGCCGTCGCACTGATCTTCTTCCTGCGCATGCGGATCGAATCGATCGCCGGCAAGGCCGGCACCAAGCAGGCATTCGCAGGCGGCTTCGAGACCGAGGACGTGCTGTACCTGCTGCCGCTCGTGACGCTCGTCGACGGCGTCGAGCCGTTCCTGCTCGCGGCGTCGATCGGCGCGCCGCTGTTCGCCGCCTGGGTCGTGATCGACTGGTGGCGCATCGTCCGGCGCGGCAACCTCCCGCAAGAAAACGCCGGGCCGCCCCAAGTTTTCTTGCCCCCCTCGGGGGGCCTGGCGCGCAGCGACAGGTCTGGGGGCGCTCAAAACCCTACTGAAATCCAGGCTTCCAAATGACTCCTAGCACGCGCGACGACTCCGTGCTGAGCCCGGCACGCCCCGCGCCTGCACGCGCGGCCGCGTCCGACCCCGATCGCACCGTGGCCGACCGCGTCGGCCATCTCGACCTCGACCGCCTGCGCGGCGACTATACGCGCCAGGGGTCGTTCCTGTATCTCGACACGTTCCTGCCGGCCGACGCGCACGCGAAGCTGGCGGCGGCCGCCCGCGCGATGCAGGCCGGCCTGAACCGCAATTACCTGCCCGGCCACAAACAGGGTGGCAGCGTGAGCCGCCATACGATCGACGAGCAGGCGCCGTACATCGCCGAACTGTACCGATCGAAGGCGCTGATCAGCTTCCTCGAGAAGGTCACGGGCGACAAGCTGATGCTGTCGCCGGACGACGATCCGCACGCGTACGCGCTGTATTACTACACGAAGCCCGGCGACCACATCGGCTGGCACTACGACACGTCGTACTACGACGGCCGCCGCTACACGCTGCTGATCGGCGTGATCGACGAATCGTCGTGCCGGCTCGACTACGAGCTGCACACGCGCAACCCGGACATGGCCGACGAGCCGGGCTCGGTGCAGATCGCCGACGGCGGCATCGTGCTGTTCGACGGCGACAAGCTGCGCCACCGCATCACGCCGCTCGGCCAGAACGAGATGCGCGTGTCGCTCACATTCGAATACGTGACGAACCCCGGCATGCGGCCGTGGAAGCGCTTCATCTCGAACATGAAGGACGCGATCGCGTATTTCGGTTTCCGCCAGGTGTTCAAGCAACTGGCCACGCGACGCACGACCGGGTCATGACACGCGCCGGCCTGATCCTGCTGTCCCTCGGGACGGCACTCTTCATCGCACTCCTCGCATGGCAAGGCGTCGGCGCCGTCGCGTCCACGTTTCTCGCGGCCGGATGGGGGCTCGCGCTCGTCGCGGCGTCCCACGTCGTGCCGCTCGTGATCGATGCGATCGCGATCTCGGTGATGTTTCGTCGCGGCCAGCCGGGCGCCGAGCTCGGCAACGCGCTGCGCGCGCGCTGGGTCGGCGAATCGGTCAACAGCCTGCTGCCTGCCGGGCAGATCGGCGGCCCCGTGCTGATGGTGCGCCACCTCGCGCAGCGCGGCACGCGGATGGCCGATGCGGCGGCGGCGGTCACCGTCAGCACGACGATGCAGGCGCTCGCGCAAATGGCGTTCGCGCTGATCGGCATCTGCGCGTTCAGCCTGTATGCAACGCACGAGTCGGTCGCGCACCTGCGCACGCCCGCGCTGATCGCCACCGGCGTGCTCGGCACCCTCGCCGCGCTGTTCTATGTCGCGCAGCGGCGCGGGCTGTTCGGCCGCGGCATGCGTCTCGCGTCGAAGCTGCTCGGCCCGCGCGACTGGTCGTCGCTCGCGACCCGTGCCGATGCGATCGACGCTGCGGTCGGCGCGCTGTACCGCGATCGTGCGAAGGTCGCGAAGACGTTCGCACTGAGCCTCGTCGGCTGGATCGTCGGCACCGCGGAAGTGTGGCTCGCGCTGCACTTCCTCGGGCACCCGGTCAGCTGGCTCGACGCGCTGCTGCTCGAGAGCGTCGGCCAGGCGATCCGCGGCGCGGCCTTCGCGATCCCGGGCTCGCTCGGCGCGCAGGAAGGCGGCTACCTGCTGCTCGCGCCGCTGGTCGGCCTGCCGCCCGACGCGGCGCTCGCGCTGTCGCTCGCGAAGCGCGCGCGCGAACTCGCGCTCGGCCTGCCCGGCCTGCTCTATCTGCATTTCAGTGAAAGAAACTGGCAGCGGCGCCGTGCGCCGCAGCCGCTCGCCGACTGATCGTTCAGATCCGCCGGCTTTTTGGTTGGAGAACCCATGCGAGCCATCATTCTTGCGGCAGGCCTCGGCTTGCGCCTGCAACAACCGCCCGAAGCGCAGTTCCCGAAGTGCCTGCTGCGCTTTGACGACGTTTCGCTGCTCGAGCGCCATTTGCGCGTGCTCGACGCCGCGGGCGTCGACGAGATCGTGCTCGGGCTCGGCTTCCAGTCCGAGAAGGTCGAGCAGGAATTGAAGCGCCTCGGCCGCCAGGCCGAAATCGTGCTGAACGAGCGCTACGACCTCGGCAGCGTGCTGACCGTGCATACCATCGCCGACGCGATGACGCGCGGCGGCGACGTGCTGCTGATGGACGCCGACGTGCTGTACGACGAAAACATCCTGCATGCGCTGATGGCCGATCCCGATAAGGCGGTCGACCGCCTGCTGATCGACCGCGACTTCGAGGCCGGCGACGAACCCGTCAAGCTGTGCGTGAAGAACGGCGTGCCGGTCGAGCTGCGCAAGCAGCTTGCGGTCGACCTCGACTACGACACGATCGGCGAATCGGTCGGCTTCTTCCGCTTCACCGAAGGCACCGCGCGCCGCCTCGCGACGATCGTCGCGGGCTACGTCGACAGCGGCCGCGCGAACATGCCGCACGAGGAAGCCGTGCGCGACCTGCTGCTCGAAGGCGGCCATTCGTTCGACATCGCCGACGTGACGGGCTCGCCGTGGATCGAGATCGACTTCCCGAACGACGTCGCACGCGCCACGCAAGAAATCCTCCCCCTGATTCAACGCACTACCGCAGGAGCCGCACGATGAACGCACGCGAACCCAATTTCACCGAATCGCGCAGCGCACGCCTGCGCCGCATGCTCGTCAGCAGCGACCTCGAATTCCTGATGGAAGCGCACAACGGCCTGTCCGCGCGAATCGTCCGCGAAGCCGGCTTCAAGGGGATCTGGGCGTCGGGCCTCGCGATCTCCGCGCAGTTCGGCGTGCGCGACAACAACGAGGCGAGCTGGACGCAGGTCGTCGACGTGCTCGAATTCATGGCCGACGCGAGCGACCTGCCGATCCTGCTCGACGGCGACACCGGCTACGGCAACTTCAACAACGTGCGCCGCCTCGTGAAGAAGCTCGAACAGCGCGGCATCGCCGGCGTCTGCATCGAGGACAAGCAGTTCCCGAAGACCAACAGCTTCATCGGCGGCGAGCGCCAGCCGCTCGCGGAAATCGACGAGTTCTGCGGCAAGATCAAGGCCGGCAAGGATTCGCAGACCGATCCCGACTTCTCGATCGTCGCGCGTGTCGAAGCGCTGATCGCAGGCTGGGGGATGGACGAGGCACTGCGCCGCGCGAACGCGTATGCGGAAGCCGGCGCCGACGCGATCCTGATCCACAGCAAGCTCTCGCGCCCGGACGAGATCCTGCAGTTCGCACGCGAATGGAGCGGCAAGGCGCCGCTCGTGATCGTGCCGACCAAGTACTACAGCACGCCGACCGACGTGTTCCGCCAGGCCGGCATCAGCACCGTGATCTGGGCGAACCACCTGATCCGCGCGTCGGCATCCGCGATGCAGGCGACCGCGCGCGAGATCCACGAGAGCGAAACGCTGATCAACGTCGAGGACCGCGTGGCATCGGTCAACGAGATCTTCCGCCTGCAGGACGCCGACGAGTACTCGGCCGCCGAGCGCATCTACCTGTCGTCGTCGTCACGCGCGTCGAACGCCGCGATCGTGCTCGCCGCGAGCCGCGGCAAGGGCCTCGAAGCCGTGACCGAGGACAAGCCCAAGGTCATGCTGTCGGTCGCCGGCAAGCCGCTGCTGCGCTGGCTCGTCGACGGCTTCAAGACGCACGGCGTGAACGACATCACCGTGGTCGGCGGTTATCGCGCCGACGCGATCGATACGTCGGGCATCAAGCTCGTGATCAACGAACGCCATGCGCAGACGGGCGAACTCGCGTCGCTCGCATGTGCGGCCGAACGCCTGACCGGCGACACCGTGATCTCGTACGGCGACCTGCTGTTCCGCAGCTACATCGTGCGCGACCTCGCGGAGAGCGAGGCCGAGTTCAGCGTGGTGGTCGATTCGTCGTTGACCGAGCCGACCAACCAGAGCGTGCGCGATTTCGCGCTGTGCTCGGCGGCGGACGATCGCGGCCTGTTCGGCCAGAAGACCTATCTGCAACGCGTATCGAGCGACGTCGCCGCAGGCACGCCGCACGGCCGCTGGATCGGCCTGTTGAACGTGCGCGGCGCGGGCGTCGATCGCCTGAAGGCGATGCTCGCGACGCTGCAGGCGCGCGACGATTTCGACACGCTCGACATCCCGTCGCTGCTCAACGAACTGATCGCCGCCGGCGAGAAGATCGAGGTGCAGTACGTCCACGGCCACTGGCGCGGTGTGAACGATCTCGAAGACTTCCGCCGCGCGGGCGACTTCGCGCACGGCCAGACGCCGCTGTCCGAACCGGGCACCGGCAACGGGGGCGCGCAATGATCGAAGCGGCACAGTTCGTCGAGGCCGCGCGTGAGCGCGGTTTCGACTGGTACGCAGGCGTGCCCTGCTCGTACCTGACGCCGTTCATCAATTACGTGCTGCAGGACCCGACGCTGAATTACCTGTCGGCCGCGAACGAAGGCGACGCGGTCGCGCTGATCGCCGGCGCGACGCTCGGCGGCAAGCGCGGGATCGCGATGATGCAGAACTCGGGGCTCGGCAACGCGGTGAGCCCGCTGACGTCGCTGACCTGGACGTTCCGCCTGCCGCAACTGCTGATCGTCACGTGGCGCGGCCAGCCGGGCGTCGCCGACGAGCCGCAGCACGCGCTGATGGGCCCGATCACGCCCGCGATGCTCGACACGATGGAGATCCCGTGGGAGACGTTCCCGACCGACCCCGAACAGGTCGGCCCGGCACTCGACCGCGCGATCGCGCACATGGACGAGACGGGCCGCCCGTACGCGCTCGTGATGCAGAAAGGCAGCGTCGCGCCGTATGAACTGAACGCGAACCCGGCGGCGCAGCCGCGCGCGCATGTCGCCGCGCAATCGACGTCGCGCGCCGCGTCGACCGATGCGTGGCCGACCCGCCAGGACGCGCTGCAGCGCGTGATCGCGCACACGCCGGTCGACTCGACCGTCGTGCTCGCGTCGACCGGCTTCTGCGGCCGCGAACTCTACGCGATCGACGATCGCCCGAACCAGCTGTACATGGTCGGCTCGATGGGCTGCCTGACGCCGCTCGCGCTCGGCCTCGCGCTCGCGCGCCCCGACCTGCGCGTGGTCGCGGTCGACGGCGACGGCGCCGCGCTGATGCGGATGGGCGTGTTCGCCACGCTCGGCACCTACGGCCCGGCCAACCTCACGCACGTGCTGCTCGACAACGGCGCGCACGAATCGACGGGCGGCCAGGCAACGGTGTCGCGGCACGTATCGTTCGCGGGCGTCGCGGCCGCATGCGGCTACGCGTCGGCGGTCGAAGGCGACACGCTCGACGTGCTCGATACGGCGCTGGCCGGGTCTCACGACGGTGCCCAGTTCGTGCGTCTCGCGATCCGCACGGGCGTGCCCGACGGCCTGCCCCGCCCGACCGTCACGCCGGTCGAGGTCAAGACCCGTCTGATGCGGCACATCGGCGCCGCGCAGACCGAAGCCCACGCTGAAGGAGCCCTTTGATGCTGCTGCTGAACCCCGGCCCGGTAACGCTGACCGAACGCGTGCGCCGCAGCCTGCTGCAACCCGACCTGTGCCATCGCGAAAGCGAATTCTTCGATCTGCAGGATGAAGCGCGTGCGCGCCTCGTCGCCGCCTACGAACTCGACCCGGCCGAATGGGCCGCCGTGCTGATGACGGGCTCGGGCACCGCCGCCGTCGAGAGCATGATCGCGGCGCTCGTGCCGCAGGACGGCAAGCTGCTCGTGATCGAGAACGGCGTGTACGGCGAACGGATCACGCAGATCGCCACGCAATACGGCATCGCGCACGATGTGCTGAAGCACGAATGGATGCAGGCGCCCGATCTCACGCAGATCGCCGCGCGCATCGACGCGGGCGGCTACTCGCACGTCGCCGTGATTCATCACGAAACGACGACGGGCCGGCTGAACGATCTGGGCGCAATTGCCGAGGTGTGTCGTTCGCGCGGCGTGAAGCTGCTCGTCGACGGCGTCAGCAGCTTCGGCGCGGAAGCGCTCGATTTCGCCGGCGGCGACATCGACGCCGTTGCCGCGACCGCGAACAAGTGCCTGCACGGCGTGCCGGGCGCGGCGTTCGTGATCGTGCGCCGCAGCGCGCTCGCGAAGGCCGCAAGCCGCACGTACTACCTCGATCTCGGCCGTCTCGCAAAGCTGCAGGATCAGCGGAATACGCCGTTTACGCCGTCGGTGCACGCGTACTACGCGCTCGTCGAGGCGCTGCGCGAGTTTGATGAGGCTGGTGGATGGCGCGCGCGTCATGCGCATTACAAGGCGCTCGCCGATCAGGCGCAAGCCGGGCTTGCTGCGCGCGGGATGCCGTTGGTGCTGCCGGAAGGTGCGTCGTCGGTTGTGCTGCGCGCGTACCGGCTGCCGCAGGGCGTCACGTACGAGACGCTGCACGACGGGTTGAAGGCGCGTGGCTTCGTGATCTACGCGGGGCAAGGCGGGTTGTCGAAGGAGCTGTTCCGGATTTCGACGATGGGGGCGATTCAAGCGGCTGATGTCGATCGGTTGCTGGAGGGTTTTACTGCGCTGACGCGGTAAGCCGCTGCTTTTTTCGCCGACATGTCGACAAAAGGCCCGGCATATGTGAACTGAACCGCGGAAGTTGGACGGTTCAAGAATGCTGGGCCAAGAAGGCTGAACCGCTTGGAAGAAGCGCCTGGCAGCCGCCTTGTCGCGGCGCTTCTGTCGCAATATGTCCAGTTCGACGCCATGCTCGTCGACCGCCCGCCACAGCAGGTAGGGCTAGCCGCGCAGTGACACGAACATTTCATTCAGGTGCCAAGTGCTGCTCGGCTTGCGCCGTGCAGTCGTGACGTTATGCGCGAAGCCCGGGCCGAACTTGTCGCGCCAGCGGCGGATCGTCTCGTGGCTGGCGACCACGCCGCGCTCGAACAGCAGTTCCTCGATGTCGCGCAGGCTCAGTTGGAAGCGGAAATACCAGCGGACCGCCTGGCAGATGATCACCGATGGGAATCGATGGCCGTGGTAGGGCGATTTCTTTTTCATCGCCGCAGCTTACCCGACACCCTCCGGCAACGTGACAGCGCTATTAGCGACTCTAAATCAATGGATTGAACCGGGATGCGGCGGATTTCTCGCGAATCCCGGCCAAGCCTCAACTCCACAGGTCAATCCACATTACGCACACTGATTACTTGAATTCACCTAGTTCTTTGGCCTCTTCACATGTCCTGAAACTATGGCTGCCCACGCGATCATTAGCACCAACCACAACGTAATATGGTAGTAGGCCGCTGCCGTTTGCGGAGACCTGGTAATCCCAGCACTCACCATCCCGACCCCTTGTAATTTTCTGCGGAGCCTGAATTCGCCGCACATCCTTGCCAAATGCCCCCTCTTTTTTAGAGGACGCCATCACGATCGGATGACCAGCGGCATGAATACGCGCCATGCCGTCCGCACAACCCGTCAAACTTACCGCGCTCATAGAAAATAAAAGAGTAAAAGTCCATTTATTCAGCATAACCAACCTTTCCATATAAAGCTGTTCTTCAAGCTACCAAAGCATAAGCACAAAATTCGACCTGGATCGGCTTCAAGCGAGTGTAGTGCTCCAGTTTCCATTTTCGCGGCCAATCCCCAATTGTTTGTAGCCACCGACCGGCATCTCAGCAGGCGACTCACCCCAAGTGTTTCCCAGACAAACGCTTGCTTCACGCCGATGAATCACGCGATGCGCGCGGCTGAGATTTTCGGCTGCAACGCCCGCAGCCAATCCGTACTCAGTGTTGTTGGCACGTCGAAGGAAATGTCCAAAAGATAGATGAGAGTTGGGACAGTGGGTGTGATATCGGTTAGGCAACCATTCGATCATGGCCAATTTTTTAGTTGTCAATTCATTCCGGATACCGAATTATGTTTTTCGTAAGTCGTAATTTCAGCATGCCGAAGGAGAATCATCTGCGGCTGCTTCCTTGCCTCTGCTGCATTGGAAGACCCAGATTTTACTCATCCCGCGCTCTTGTTCTGTCACGTTTTGTACTGCTCCCGTGCACGGGACCATGAGGAGCTGCTGCCAAGATGCGTTAATCTCATACATTGGCATATGACCGGAGAATTTGTCGAATTTTGTGATCAGAGATACGAAGCCGCGCGCCATAGGAGCGTAGGTCGTGTCGAGCGCCCAGGCCTGGTTGGCCCGCTCGATCTTCATGCCGCGCAGTAGGGCACGCCTGTCGCGGAGGTCTGCCACAAGATGAGGATCAGCGACGCGACGTTTTACAACTGGCGGACGAAGTACGGTGGGCTGTCGCCCTCGGAGTTGCCCGGCTGAAACAGCTTGAGGAAGAGAACGCAAAGCTCGACGGGTTGAATCCGCAGCCGAGCACCAACGCTCTATCATACGTTCCCAGGAAATCTGCAAAGCCCCCCCCTTTTCCCATCGAGACCATGAAAATCCGTCGCTTCGTTCCTTTGCTGGCGCTTGCCGCTGCTCCCGCCGTGCACGCCACCGACAGCCAGCCTTGCAGCGACGATACCGTCACGGCCATCGCCCGATGGGCCGGCATCGTGAGCGCACGGATCGCCACGCGCGACGCGGACCGGCTCGTCGTCGCGTCGGCGTGCAAGGTCATGCCGAACGCGCCGGATACGACGATCGCGGCCGTCGCGTTCGATTCGCTTCCGAAAAGCAAGAACCCGGACGACAGCGACAAGCTGCAGATCGTCGCGCTCGTCGAGGGCGGCAAGGTCGTTGCGGCCGAGCGGTCAGTGGTCCAGGAAGATGCGCTCACGGAGGTCGGCGAGAACAGCTATCGCATCGATACGGCACCTTACCGGTTGTCGCCGGACGTTCGCGCGTTCGGTGTCGTGTTCTCGAGCAGCGCGCGGGGGCCGAGTTGTCCCGACGCCGCTGCCAGCGAAGAATTGACGCTGTGGGTACGCGAAGGCAACCGCATCCGCCCGGTATTCGGCACCAACCTCTACGGCTGGGTCAGTAGCGAAGGCACCGCATGCGGCACCGGCGACGCACGCAGCGAATCGGCGCGCATGACGATCGCCGTCGAGAAAGCCTCGAGCCACGGTTTCGCAGACCTGTCGATCACTGCGCACATCACGAAGACGCAACGCAAGGACGGCGACTACTCGGACACGGGCACACGCACCGCACGCACGGTCGTCCGCTATGACGGCAAGACGTACGGAATCGATATGTTCCGAAACTTCTGGTATCCGCCTTCGGCGATGAAATAACGCAGTGACCTACTCCGCCACCTTCGGCCCGATCGCCTCGCTCGGCGCCGGCCCCCGCAACACGTCATCACGCACGCGTCGCGCCTCGCGCGCCGTATATCGATCCTTCAGCCGCAGGAACGGTTTTTCGACGAGGAAGTAGCTGGCCGTCGCGGCCATCAGCGCCCACACGATCCCAAGCGGAAACGCGTGCGCGACCGGCAGGTCCGGGTTCGCAAACGGCTGCTGCCACAGATAGAGACTGAACGAGATCGTGCCGATGAACACGACCGGCCCGGCGCGCAGCCAGCGCGCGCACCAGAACTCGTTACGGAAATTCAGCACGACGATCACGATCGCGATCAGCGCGGCTTCGAGCGTCACGCCGTATGTCGCATTCCAGAAGCCGCCGAGCCGATGTTCGGCGAGCGGCATCCCGAGCAGCACGACAACGATGATCGCCGTCACGATGTGCGTCTCGCCGCGCCACGAGCGGATCCACGCTTCGAGCCGTTCGCGGTTGAGCGACGCATAACAACCGATCAGGATCGGATCGACGCCGGTGTGCAGCATCATCCCGAGCTGCCCGCGCAGCGCCGGCGCAACGAAATACGTGACGGCGCGCACCAGCGGCACGATCAGGATCAGCGCGGCCAGCCAGCGCGTGCCGCGGCGGCGGATGCCGTACGCGAACAGCAGCGGCCAGAACCAGTAGAACTGCTCCTCGAGCGCGAGCGACCAGAAATGGCCGAGATACCACGCGCCGTCGCGATGCACCAGGTTGTCGGCGGTCAGCCCGAACCACGCCGAGTAATTCCACAGGTGCAGCGCGGCATACAGCCACTGCCGGCGATCGACGTCGAACCAGCCGGCGAAGGCCACGATCGCGACGGCCGCGAGATAGACGTAGCAGGCCGGCCAGATCCGCAGCGCGCGGCGCACGTAGAACGACGTCAGCGCGATGCCACCGGTGCGCGAGAACTCGGCGCGCAGCACGTTGGTAATCAGGAAACCGCTGAGGACGAAGAAGATCAGCACGCCGAGCTTGCCGTCGGCGATCAGCCGCAATGGCGCATACCAGCCCGTGTAGCCGCCGGGCAGCACGTGCTCGGCATGGCCGACGACGACCATCGACACGGCGACGGCGCGCAACCCGGTCAACTGCGTGACGCGATGGTTCATCGACTGATTCCCGTTGGCACGGTAAAGAAGCAGGAGATAGGCAGGCGCCCCCGATCCGGCGCACCGATATGCCGCCGGGATTTTGTATGAAAAATATCGGAATGAAATTGCTTCAAAAATCCCGGCGCGAACACCGGCGGCGACGCACACGATAGCGAGCCAACGTCCGGCGCGGCGAATGGGCATAATGACAAGCCTTGTCCGGCGGCGGCCGGCCGATGCCTGCGCAACGAGTTTTTTGCGGCGCCGCAATATTCAAAGTACCGTGCCCGCCCGCACACCGGCCCGCTCGTCCGCCTCCTGTCGACCCTTACCCGGAGCCTGTCTGTGTACCCACCGATCGAACCCTACGCCCACGGCCACCTCGACACCGGCGACGGCCATCGCATCTACTGGGAGCGCTGCGGCAACCCGGCCGGCAAGCCCGCCGTGTTCCTGCACGGCGGCCCCGGCGCGGGCTGCAGCCCCGATCATCGCCGCCTGTTCGACCCGGAGCGCTACGACATCCTGCTGTTCGACCAGCGCGGCTGCGGGCGCTCGACGCCGCATGCGAACCTCGAGAACAACACGACGTGGCACCTGGTCGCCGATATCGAACGCCTGCGCGAGATGGTCGGCGCCGAGCAATGGCTCGTATTCGGCGGCTCGTGGGGCAGCGCGCTGTCGATCGCGTACGCGGAAACGCACCCGGAACGCGTCAGCGCGCTGATCGTGCGCGGCATCTTCACGATGCGCCGCGCGGAATTGCTGTGGTACTACCAGGAAGGCGCGTCGTGGCTGTTCCCCGACCTGTGGGAAGCCTTCGTCGCGCCGATTCCGGAAGCCGAACGCGGCGACCTGATGGCCGCCTACCATCGCCGGCTGACGGGCGACGACGAAGCCGCGAAGCTCGAAGCCGCGCGCGCGTGGAGCATCTGGGAAGGCCGCACGATCACGCTGCTGCCCGATCCCGCGCTGGCCGCGCACTTCGCGGACGGCCACTATGCGCTCGCGTTCGCGCGGATCGAAAACCACTACTTCGTCAACCACGGTTTCGTCGAGGAAGGCCAGTTGCTGCGCGACGCGCATCGCCTCGCCGGCATTCCCGGCGTGATCGTACAAGGCCGCTACGACATCGCGACGCCCGCCCGCACTGCGTGGGATCTGTCGAAGGCGTGGCCGGAAGCGACGTTCGAGATCGTGCCCGGCGCCGGGCACGCGTATAACGAACCGGGGATCCTGGAAGCGCTGATCGCGGCGACGGACCGGTTCGCGGATTAGCCACGCAGCTTCAGGAGGTCGTTTCCCGGCGCGCGGCGCCCGCCCCGGTGGAAGCGTCGGGATTCGACCACTGCTCCCAGTCGCTCTGCTTCGGCGGCTTCGTCGCGCGTATCAGCACCAGCGCAATGCAGAACGTGACGATCGCGTAAACCGTGATCGGTTGCCACGGGATGGCGATGCGCCGGTATTCGTGCGGCAGGTAGCGCACCAGCGGCGTCGCGACCGACACGTAGCTCAACAGCATCGCCAGCATCGCGACGGCGGACGTCATCAGCGACATCCCGCAGCACCACATGCGTTGCCCGCGTGGCGCGACAGCGGTGCCGACGGCCAGCGCGATCGCAGCGGCGATCAGCAGGTCCATCGGCCGGCCATTCGGCAGCAGGTAGCCGAACGTGCCGGTACGCATCGTCGCGAACGAGATCGCCCAGTAATGCAGCGCGGACGAAGCGGCCAGCAGGCCGACGAATGCGAAGCGCCGTGCCGTCGGTTCGATCGCGGCGTGCGGCAGGTTCAGATAGTCGTTGCTCAGCCGGTTGTACATCAGCGCGAGGCCGGCGACGCCCAGCGGCAACCCGATGAGCACCGTGATCCACGACGACAGCATGAGCGACGCGGCGCTCAACACCACCCAGGTCGCCACATCCAGCGTCCGTCCCCATCGGCGACGAAGTGCCAGCGCAATGTGACCGACGAGACCGGCGATCGCCGCCGCGAACGACACGCCCTGCAGCGCCCACATCTGCCCGGACCATGACGAGAACGCGGCCAGCGACCGTTCGTGCAGGAACAGCATGAACGGGACGAACGCCAGCAAGGCCGTGATGTTTTGCAGGATGCCGTGATACGCGATCACGCGAATCGTCGTATAGCGGCGGGAAACGGGAATGGCAGCGCCAGTTGCGGACATCGGGCATGCGTGAATGAGCCGGTCGGACCGGCAGCATACTCCTTGATCCGCGCCGCCGCGCCGTGCTTATGCGGTCACAGCGCGGTTTCGACGATCGTCCTGCCGCTGATCGCCCGCTCGACGAGTTGCTCGTCGCCGACCTTGCGGATCGCGTCGTCGAGCAGCCCTTCCGGTTCTTCGGTTGCGACCTTCAAGAGACCCGACAGGCCGCGCGCGTCGAGCACCACCAGCGTCTCCATCGAATCCGCGCGGCTCACGAGCACACGGCGCAACGCCGGCCCCGCGCCGAAGCTCGCGCAGAGCGCAATCGTCTCGCTGCCGAGCGTGTAGTCGAAGTGCTTGATCATGGTCTGTCGCCGTTGCAAGGGAATGGTGACACGCGACGGCGCGGCGCCGTGACGTCGACGCACCCGCGCGTGCCGCCGGCGCCGGACCGGGGCCCGATCCGTTCGCCGGCATTACCATGCTAGGCGTGCAGTATTAACGAAGACTTAAACGGCGAAGCGCCCGGGCGGGCGGCATCGCGCGACGTTACGGCGCCTCCAGCGGCTCGACCGTCACGCCGACCTTCAGCTCCTGATCCGCGCCGCCGCCGCGGATCACGCCGCGCAGCGGCGTCACGTCCGCGTAGTCGCGGCCGATC
The DNA here is from genome assembly GCF_001039005.1 of Burkholderia cepacia. Classification (GTDB taxonomy): domain Bacteria; phylum Pseudomonadota; class Gammaproteobacteria; order Burkholderiales; family Burkholderiaceae; genus Burkholderia; species Burkholderia theae. The sequence goes on along the minus strand of NZ_LDWR01000074.1, from coordinate 30,207 downwards.
GACAACATCACGTAGTCGTCGCCGGGCGCGCGGTCGTTGGTCGGATCGAGCTGCAGCCAGCCGCCGTCCTCGGGCCACGCCGGGTCGTACACCTCGACCCACGCATGCGACGCGTCGGCGCCGATCAGCCGCGGCTGCCCGGGCGGCGGCTGCGTGAGCAGATAGCCGCTCACGTAACGCGCGGCCAGCCCGAGCGAGCGCAATGCGCCGATCATCACGTGCGCGAAATCCTGACAGACACCCTTGCGCAGCCGCAGCGCGTCGAGTGCCGACGTCGTGATGTCGGTACTGTTCGGCGTGTAGGCAAAGTCGGCGTGCACGCGCCGCATCAGGTCCCATGCGGCCTGCACGAGCGCCCGGTGCGGCGTGAAGCTCGCGGCCGCGTACGCGGCGAGTTCGGGATCGCACGCGACATGCGGCGACGCGAACACGAATTCGCTCGCCGCGTCGTAGGGCTGCCCCGCGCGAAACCGCAAGCGGTCGCGCACGGCTTCCCATTCGGTCGCCTGCTTTCCATCGGGACGCGCGATCGCGGGCGGCGGCGCGCCGCGCGCACCGAGCGACCACACGGGCGGCGTCACGCGCACGGTGCTGCAACTGCGCACGAGCAGCGCGTCGTGCGGCTGGTTCAGCGCGAACGACGCGCGTGCGTTGCCGAATGCGTCGATCTCCGTGCAGACCGATTCCGGCGCGGGCTCGATGTCGAGCGCGAACGACAGCACCTGCTGCCGCGGCGTCGCGAGCGGTTGCAGGCGGGCCTGGTGCTGGGCCGATTCGACGCGTGCCGCGTAACGGTATTCGGTATCGTGCGTGACGCGCAGCAATCGGCCGGGCGCAACGGCGGCCGGCGCAACCGGTGTCGCCGGTGCGACCGGTGCCGCAGCCTGCCGTGCGTGCCCGGAACCGGACGGCGTTTTCGCCGCGCCTTTCGTCGTCACCATAGCGTCCTGCCCGCCTCGCGTACGTGGCTGAAATAGCGTTCGCCGATCCGGTTCGACAGTTCCCAGACCGCCCTCACCGTCGCGTCGAGCGCATCGAGCAGCTTGTCGTGCCGGCCGCCGTCGGCGGTTTCGCACAGTTCGTGCAGCGACCACGCGGGCACGTCCGGAACCGTCTCGGCCAGCTCCGACAACGCATAACCTTCGCTGCGCTCGACCTTCGTCAACCGGCCGCGCAGCGCCTGCACGACCCAGCCGAGCGAGCGCGGGTTGTCGGTATCGAGCACGACGAGCGACAGCAGCGGCGCGACGTCGAAGCCGCGCTGAAAACGCGAGCGGAACGTGATCGTGCTGTCGAACAGCTCCAGCACGAGCTCGAAGCCGTCCTGCCGATGCACGGCGCCCTCGTCGAACGCGAACTTCAACACGGCGCACAGGAAGTCCAGCCGTTCGATCTGCCGGCCGATCGACAGCAACCGCCAGCCGTCATCGCGCGTCATGTTGTCGGTCTGCGCGCCCGTGATCGCGCCGAGCAGCAGGCCGAGACGCTCCAGCAACTGCAGCGCGTCGTTGCCGATCTGCTCCTCGGCTTCCGGCAAACCGGCGCTGTCCGCGAACAGTTGCGTCGCGTCGTCGATCAGCCGCCATTGATCGCTCGACAGCCGCTCGCGGATCGCGGCGGCGGCGCCGCGCATCCCGAACAGGCACGACGCGACTCCCGACGTGCGATCCGCGCCGCGCGTCAGCGACGTCGCGAGCGCGTGCTGGAACGCACGCGGCGCATCGACGGCGTTCGGCGCATCGGCCGCGATCAGGCCGGTGTCGCGACACAGCGTGTCGATCAGCTCCAGATGCGCGGGACTGTCGACGTCGTCCTCGCCGCGCAGCCGCTCGAGCGCGGCGCGCGCGAGGCGCATCAGGTTGGTCGCGCGCTCGGTGTAGCGGCCGAGCCAGAACAGGTTCTCGGCCGCGCGGCTCGCGATCGCGCGCGGCCGCTCGACGAGGTCGTCGGGGCCGAGGTGCGTTTGAAGCAGCGTCGTCGAATCGACGATGCCTTCGGTCATCACCCACGTATCGACGGTGCTGCCGCCGCGCGGCATCGGCGCGTTGAACAGCGTGTCGCGCGTGCCGACCCGCGACAGCCCGCCCGGCAGGAGGCGCCAGCGCTGCGCGCCGTCGGCGAGCGCGAAGACGCGCAGCAGCACCGGCTTCGGCACGATGCGCGCACTGCCGTTGCCGTCGGGCGCGTCGTGACGCGGCCAGGTCGGCGCCTGCGACAGCGGCAGGTCGGCCTGCACCGTGTAGTGTTCGGGCTGCGCCAGGATCCGCGCGCGCCACTCCGCGAGCTGCGCCTGCGTGAGCCGCGCGCCGATCACCGGCTCGAACGGGCCGCCGGCCTGCACGTCGGGCGGATACGACGCCTTCACGATGCCGCGCGCGAGCTGCGGTAGCGCGTCGTCACAGGCGGCCGCCTCGCCGCACCACCATGAATGCACGGCCGGCAGCGTCAGCGTTTCGCCCAGCAGCCCCTCCGCGAGTCGCGGCATGAAACCGAGCATGGCCGGCGATTCGAGAAAGCCCGAGCCCGGCGCGTTCGCGAGCAGCACGTTGCCCGCGCGCACGGCCTGCAGCAGCCCCGGCACGCCGAGCATCGAATCGGGCCGCAGTTCGAGCGGATCGAGCCACGCGTCGTCGACGCGCCGCAGGATGCCGTGCACGGGTTCGAGCCCGCGCAGCGTTTTCAGGAACACGCGGTTGTCGCGCGCTGTCAGGTCGCCGCCTTCGACGAGCGTGAGGCCGAGGTAACGCGCGAGATACGCATGCTCGAAATAGGTCGCGCTGTGCGGCCCCGGCGTGAGCAGCACGATCCGCGAATTCTTCGCGGTCGGGCTGAGCGCCTGCATGCTCTGCAGCAGCGCGCGGTACGCGGACGCGAGCCGCTGCACGCGCAGCCCGCGAAACCCGCGCGGAAACAGCCGCGACACGATCAGCCGGTTTTCGAGCAGATAACCGAGCCCGGCCGCGCCCTGCGTGTGCTGCGCGACGATCCGCCACTGCCCGTCCGGGCCACGCGCGAGATCGAACGCGACGACGTGCAGCCACGTGTCGCCCGGCACGCGCGCGCCGCGCATCGCGCGCAGGTAGCCGGGATGCCCGGTGACGAGCGCGGGCGGCAGCAGCCCGCGCTGCAGGATCGTCTGCGGCCCGTACAGGTCAGCCATCGTCGCGTTGAGCAGCCGCACGCGCTGCAGCACGCCGCGCTCGATCGCGACCCAGTCCTCGGGCGTGACGATCAGCGGCAGCAGGTCGAGCGACCACGGGCCAACCGCGCCGGCGCCGGCGCGCTGCTCGTGCAACTGATAGAACAGGCCGTTCTCGCGCATGCGCCGCTGCAGCGCGTCGGCGCGGCGATCGAGGTCGGCCACGCCGTCGCTGCCGATCGACGTGAAAAAGCTGCGCCATGCAGGCGCGAGCGCAGGCGCGTTCAGGCCGGCCGCGCTGCCGCGCAGTTCGTCGTAACGGCCGGTGGCGGCCGGCGCCGCGAGCGCGGCGGCCAGTTCCGCGGCGTCCGGCTGCGCGCCGGTATCGAAAAGCGTGGGCATCGCGTCGAGGGCGGCGAGATGATCGGTTTGAATGGGCGACACAGTATCGTTTCGTCTTCAGGGTGCGGCCGCGCACGGGCGCCGCCGCATGAGCGGCGGGCCGTTGCGCGCGGCCGCAATCTGCCCGCATCCTAGCACTCCGGCGGGGCCGCTATCGACCGGTGCGCCGGGAGAACGCGAGCCGCGCATCGTCGTGATGCCTGTCATCGGCCGGTCAGGGCCGCCGCAGGTCGAGCGTGAACGGGAATTCGCGGCTCGGCGCGGCGGCCGAGACGTCCATTCGCCCCGGCGTATGCCCCATCTCGACGAAGCGCGCGAGCCGGCGACTCTCGGCCTCGTACGCATTGACGGGGAACGTCGCGTAGTTGCGGCCGCCCGGATGCGCGACGTGATAACGACAGCCGCCGAGCGAGCGCTGCAGCCACGTATCGACGATGTCGAACGTGAGCGGCGCATGCACGCCGATGGTCGGATGCAGCGCGGACGGCGGCGCCCACGCCTTGTAGCGCACGCCCGCGATGTATTCGCCGACGGTGCCGGTCGGCTGCAGCGGCAGCGCGCGACCATTGACGGTCACGACGTGCCGGTTGTCATTCAGCCCCGTCACGCGCACTTCGAGCCGTTCGACCGACGAATCGACGTAGCGCACCGTGCCGCCGGGCGCGCCCTCCTCGCCCATCACGTGCCACGGCTCCAGCGCGCCGCGCAGCGACAGCTGCATCCCGTTCACCGCGATCTCGCCGAACAGCGGGAAGCGGAATTCGAAATGCGGCGCGAACCAGGCCGGATCGAACCCGAAACCGGCATCGCGCAGTTCGGCCAGCACGTCGTCGAAATCCATCTGAAGAAACGCCGGCAGCATGAAGCGGTCGTGCAGCGCGGTGCCCCAGCGCGTCAGCGGCGTCGTGTACGGCGCTGCCCAGAAACGCGCGACCAGCGCGCGCAGCAGCAGTTGCTGCACGACGCTCATCCGCGCATGCGGCGGCATCTCGAACGCGCGCAGTTCGAGCAGGCCGAGCCGGCCGGTAGACGAATCCGGCGAATACAGCTTGTCGATGCAGAATTCGCTGCGATGCGTGTTGCCCGTCACGTCGATCAGCAGGTTGCGCAGCACGCGGTCGACGAGCCACGGCGGCATGTCCTGCCCGTACAGCAGCTTGTTGCGCTGGATCTCCGCGAACGCGATGTCGAGTTCGTAGAGCTGATCGTTGCGCGCCTCGTCGACGCGCGGCGCCTGGCTCGTCGGCCCGATGAAGAGCCCGGAGAACAGGTACGACAGCGACGGATGGTTGTGCCAGTACGCGACCAGGCTCGCGAGCAAGTCCGGACGGCGCAGGAACGGGCTGTCGGCCGGCGTCGCGCCGCCGAGCACGAAGTGGTTGCCGCCGCCCGTGCCGACGTGGCGGCCGTCGACCATGAACTTCTCGCTGCACATCCGCGACTGCCATGCGGCGTCGTACAGGAATTCGGTGTGGTCGACGAGTTCGTCGAAGCTCGCGGCCGGATGGATGTTCACCTCGATCACGCCGGGATCGGGCGTCACCTGCAGCATCTTCAGCCGCGCATCGCGCGGCGGCGGGTAGCCTTCGAGCACGAGCTTCACGCCGAGCGCGTGCGCGGTCAGCTCGATCGCGCCGAGCAGTTCGAGATAATCCTCGAGCGCGGCGAGCGGCGGCATGAACAGGTACAGGATGCCGTTGCGCACTTCGACGCACAGCGCGGTGCGCGTGATCCACGCGGCCGATTCGAAGCGCTCGGGCCGACGCTGAGGATCGTGCGCGGCGGGCCGCCCGTCTGCGGCCGTGCCGTCGTTGCGCCACTGCATCACGGTCTGCGCGGACGCTTCGCGATGCACGCCGGACAGGTAGCGCGGCGCGTCGGCCGGCCCCGCATAACGCGCGCGGATGGCGGCAGCTTCCGGCAGCGCGGTGCGCGGCGCGAACGGATCGCGTTCGACCAGGTGCGGATGATCGGCACGCGCGGCCCATGGCAGCGAATCGAGCGGCAGCCGATAGCCCATCGGCGAATCGCCGGGCACGAGGTACATCCGCTCGTCGCGGAAGAACCACGGGCCGGTCTGCCAGCGCGGCCCGTCGAGGCCCGGCCGATGGCGGCCCCGCCCATCTTCCGTGCGCTGGACCGGCAGCACGTAGCCGACCACACTGTCGAGCTGCTGCTCGAACACCTTGCGCAGCCGCGCGCGTTCGAGCTCGTCGTCGAGGCGCGAGTCGAACGGGTCGACGTTGACCGGCAGCCGGCGTTCGCGCCACAGGTAGTACCAGACGTCCTCGTAACCGGGCAGGATGAAGTCGCCGGTCAGGTTCAGCCGCGCGGCCAGCGCGTCGATGAAGCGCTTCGCGTCATCGGTCGTACAGGCGGACGGCTCGCGCTCGTCGGCGAACAGCGATGGATCGTGCCACACGGGCTGGCCGTCCGCGCGCCAGAAGATCGACAGCGCCCAGCGCGGCAATTGCTCGCCCGGATACCACTTGCCCTGCCCGAAATGCAGGAAGCCGCCGTCGCCGTATTCGGCGCGCAGCCGCTGCACGAGTTCGGTCGCGTAACCGCGCTTGGTCGGTCCGAGCGCATCGGTATTCCACTCGGCGCCGTCGCGATCGTCGATCGACACGAAGGTCGGCTCGCCGCCCTGCGTGAGCCGCACGTCGCCGGCCGCCAGTGCGCCATCGACCTGCGTGCCGAGCGTGCGCACCGCGTCCCATTGCGACTCCGTATACGGCTTCGTCACGCGCGGCGATTCGTACACGCGCGTCACCGCCATCTCGTGCTCGAACGACACCTCGCACTCGTCGATCAGCCCTTCGACCGGCGCGGCGCTGGTCGGCTGCGGCGTGCACGCGAGCGGGATATGCCCTTCGCCGGCGAGCAGGCCCGAGGTCGGATCGAAGCCGATCCATCCGGCGCCCGGCAGGTAGACCTCGCACCATGCGTGCAGGTCGGTGAAGTCGACCGACGTGCCGCTCGGGCCGTCGAGCGACTTCACGTCGGGCGTGAGCTGGATCAGGTAGCCCGACACGAAACGCGCGGCGATGCCGAGATGCCGGCACAGCTGCACGAGCAGCCACGCGCTGTCGCGGCACGAGCCGGACGCGAGTTCGAGCGTCTGCTCGGGCGTCTGCACGCCGGGCTCCAGCCGCACGAGATAGCCGATGTCGCGCTGCAGTTGCTGGTTCACCGCAACGAGGAAGTTCACGGTGCCGGCCGGCGTAAGGTCGACGCCGTCGACATACGCGCGGAACAGCGGCGACGCGCTCGTCTTCGGATCGCACGCGAGATACGGCGCGAGCTCGGTCTTCAGCGCATCGTCATAGCTGAACGGGTATTGCTCCGCGCTGGCTTCGAGAAAGAAGTCGAACGGGTTGTACACCGACATCTCGGCGACGAGATCGATCGTGATCTCGAAGGATTCCGTGCGCTCCGGAAACACGAGCCGCGCGAGATAGTTCGAGAACGGGTCCTGCTGCCAGTTGATGAAGTGCTGCGCGGGCTCGACCGTCATCGAGTACGCGACGATCGGCGTCCGGCAGTGCGGCGCGGGCCGCAACCGCACGACCTGCGGGCCGAGATTGACGAGCCGGTCGTAACGGTAGCGGGTGGTGTGATGCAGCGCGACGTGGATGGACATGGGAGCTCGGTTCGGGTTGGGCCGGCCGCACGCGTCGCGTCGCCCTCGACGCGGCGGCCCGGCATGGCGGATTCGGCGAAAGCGCGCGTCAGGTCAGACGAATTCCGGCGACTGCACGACGCTGATCTCGACGCCCACGGCCGTCGCTCCGAGCCCCGTCACCGGCTGCGCGTCGCGATAGTCGAGGCCGACCGCGATACGCACGTAGCGCTCGTCCGGGCAGCGGTTCATGAACGGATCGAACCCGACCCAGCCGAGCCCTTCGACATAAGCCTCGGCCCACGCATGGCCGGCCGGCTGCTGCGTCAGCGCGGCGGCTTGCGGCTGCGCGCCGAGCGCCGGATGCGGCACCCCTTGCGATTGCGACTGCGACTGCCCCGCATGCGACGCACCGAGCACCTGCTGCATGTCCTCGCCGCTCTGCAGCGCGAGCGCTTCCTCCTCCTCGTCGGCCACGTTCTGCTTCGCGTCGGCGATGCGCTGCATCGCGCTGTCGGCGAGCACGTAACCCGAGATATAGCGCGCGGGAATCTTCAGCACGCGCGCGGCCGCGATGAACGCGTGCGCATGGTCGCGGCTCGTGCCCTCGCCGCTTTGCAGCGCGGTTTCCGCATCGACGGGCGCGTCGGCGGCCAGGTTCGGCGCGTACGCGATGCGGCCGTGCACTTCCGTCATCAGCCAGTGCAATGCGTCGAGGCCATGCGGCTCGATCGGCAGCGCCTCCGCGAGCGCGCGCACGGTGTCGCCCGCCTTCGTCAGCGCGGTCTCGCGCTCGAAGATCCACGGCGGCGCATAACCTTCCGGATTGCCGAGAATGCCCGCGCGGTCCTGCGTCTCGACGACGCCGGCCGCGATGACGACGATCTCGGCCTTCGTGCCGCGGTCGTGGCGCACGAGGTCGATCCGGTTGCCGAGCCCGTCGGCGTACGACAGCGTCGGCTCGACGCCGTCGATCGTGACCTGCCACGCGCGCACCGTCTGCCCGGGGCCCGACTGCGGGCGCAGCCGCAGCCGTTGCAGCGCATGGGTGGCTTGATCGTCGAACTGATAACGCGAGATGTGTCGAATGGCGAGTCGCATGGCAAGTCTCAGTCGAAGTTGTAGGCCTGGGCGATTTCGAGCCCGAGGCTGTTGTTGCGGCCGATGAAGTCGGTCAGGAACTCGTGCAGGCCGCTCTTGAAGATCCGCTCGACCGAGGTGTCGGACAGCATTTGCAGGATCTTCGTGGCCGTGTCGTGACACGGATGTGTCACGCCGTAATCCTTCGCGAGCAGGTTCAGGCTCGACACGACGCGCCCGTAGCAATAGCGCAGCGAACGCGGCATGCGGCCGTTCAGGATCAGGTAGTCGGCGATGTTCAGCGGCTTGTACTGCACGTCGTACACCCAGCGGTACGAACGGTGCGCGGCCACGCAGCGCAGGATCGTCTCCCACTGGTAGTTGTCGAGGATCGTGCCGACGTGCGACACCGACGGCAACAGCAGGTGGTATTTGACGTCGATGATCCGCGCGGTGTTGTCCGCGCGCTCGATGTATGCGCCGATCTGCGCGAAATCAAAGATCTCGTTGCGCAGCATCGTGCTGTAGAAGCTGCCGAGGATCAGCGCGGTTTCGCGCTTCACCTCGTCGAGCACGGCCGGCAGCTCGCTCTCCGGCACCGGCTCCGCAAGCGCGCGGCGCAGCGCGAGCCACGCGCCGTTCACGCTCTCCCACGCTTCGCGCGTGAGCGCCGTGCGCACCATCCGCGCGTTCGAGCGTGCGGCCTCGATGCACGCCAGCACGCTCGACGGGTTGTCGCGGTCGCGCAGCAGGTAGTCGGTCACGGTATCGGCCGCATACGCGTCGTATTTCTGCCGGTAGCCGTCGTCGGTGCCCGAGCTGACGAGCACCGACGACCATTCAGCCGGCGCGTCGGACGTGCGCGTGAGCGCCATCCGCAGCCCGGCATCGACGATGCGCGCGATGTTCTCCGCGCGCTCGATATAGCGGTACATCCAGTAGAGACCGCTTGCAGTACGTCCCAGAAGCATCTCGTGTCCACTCCGTCTTCGTTCGGTTCGCGCGCCGGCTCCGGCGCGCGCAGTCGTGTCCGGCTCAGTCGGCCAGCACCCAGGTGTCCTTGGTGCCGCCGCCCTGGCTCGAGTTGACGACGAGCGATCCCTCCTTCAGCGCGACGCGGGTGAGCCCGCCCGGCGTGATGCGGATCCGGTCCGACACCAGCACGAACGGCCGCAGGTCGACGTGGCGCGGCGCGAGGCCGGCTTCGGTCAGGATCGGCGTCGTGGACAGCGCCAGCGTCGGTTGCGCGATGTAGTTCGCGGGCCGCGCACGCAGCTTCGCGGAGAACGCCTCGAGCTCGGCCTTCGACGCGCACGGCCCGACCAGCATCCCGTAGCCGCCCGAGCCGTGCACTTCCTTCACGACCAGTTCGTCGAGATGCTCAAGCACGTACTTCAAGCTGTCGGCCTCGCCGCAGCGCCAGGTCGGCACGTTCTCCAGCAGCGCCTTGCGGCCCGTGTAGAACTCGACGATCTCCGGCATGTACGAATAGATCGCCTTGTCGTCGGCGATGCCCGTGCCGGGCGCGTTCGTGATCGTGATGTTGCCCGCGCGGTAGACGTCCATGATGCCCGCGACGCCGAGCACCGAATCGGGGCGGAACGTGAGCGGGTCGAGGAACGCGTCGTCGACGCGCCGGTACAGCACGTCGATCGGGCGGAAACCCTCGGTCGTGCGCATCGCGACGCGGCCGTCGACCACCTGCAGGTCGCTGCCCTCGACGAGGTGCACGCCCATCTGGTCGGCGAGGAACGAATGTTCGTAGTACGCGGAATTGTGGATGCCGGGCGTCAGCACGGCGATGGTCGGGTTGTCGGCGTTGCCGCCCGGCGGGCACACGGCCGCGAGCGACTGGCGCAGCATCTGCGGATAGGTCTCGACCGGGCGCACCTTCACCTGCTGGAACAGCTCGGGGAAGAGCTGCATCATCGTCTCGCGGTTTTCCAGCATGTACGACACGCCGGACGGCGTGCGCGCGTTGTCCTCGAGCACGTAGAACTCGTTCTCGCCGGTGCGCACGATGTCGACGCCGATGATGTGCGTGTAAACGTTCCCCGGCGGCCGGAAATCGATCATCTCCGGCACGAATGCTTCGTTGTGCGCGATCAGGTGCTTCGGCACGATGCCCGCGCGCACGATCTCCTGCCGGTGATAGATGTCGTCGAGGAACGCGTTGAGCGCCATCACGCGCTGCTCGATGCCGAGCGACAGCCGGCTCCATTCCGCGCCCGAGATGATGCGCGGGACGATATCGAACGGGATCAGCCGCTCGGCGGCCTCCGCGTCGCCGTAAACGGCAAACGTGATGCCCGTCTTGCGGAACACACCTTCCGCGTCGTGGGCTTTCTGGGCGAGGCTCGCGGGATTTTGCGTGTCGAGCCACCGCTTCAGGCGCGCGTAAGGCGCCCTTACCATGTCGCCGGATTGCAGCATTTCATCGAATGGCTTCATCGATCTTTTCTCCATCGATCGTTTTCCCCGGCATTGCGCATGCCGGACCGGCGTAATGAATGCTTCGCAAGGAACGTGCCTTGCGATATCCCGTCGATATCCTCCCCCCTTTTTGTGCCGCGCCGGGCACGCCCGCGCGGCATTCCGCACCACAACGGTGCAGCACCCGGCGCGACGCGCGGCAACGGTGCGCCGCGAGCGCGCACGGCCGATGCTGCGCCGCGTCTTTCGAACATAGTTCTCCCGCGTGTCACGACTGTGCAATCTGCACTGCACAAAAAATGGCCTGCCCGGGGCGCCCTGGCACACCTGGAACGCCGGCTCAGCGGCCGCCGGAACGTCGGGACGAAAAGGCGGGCCGGCACGCATACAGCGCAGCCGGCCCTGGGGAAGTACCGTCTGCGGCAGCGCGGACAGCTCGACGCGATGAACTGTCCGGTTAGCCGGGTCCGGCACCTCAAACCTATGCAGCCGTAATCCCGCCGACAACGCCCATGCATATTTCGACTGACACCGATCGAAAAAAAACATCGGGCCGACCCACGCGAGGCGCGGTACGCTAGAAAGTTCGTGCAGCGAAGCGGCGCCGCGCCTTCTGACGCCCGACTATAAAAAGCGAAGATCGAAATGGAAGCAAAGTGGCTGGAAGATTTCCTGAGCCTTGCGGATACCAAGAGCTTTTCCCGGGCCGCGCGTAACCGGCACCTCACGCAGTCGGCATTCAGCAGACGAATCGCGTCGCTCGAAACCTGGATGGACGCGAAGCTGGTCGACCGGAGCATCAACCCGATCACGCTGACGCCGGCCGGACAAATGTTCCGCGGGCTCGCCGCGGACATCCTGCGCAGCATGTATGCGGCGCGCAATCTCGTGAACGGCTACGACCAGTTCGCGGCCAGCGACCAGGTCGTGCGGTTCGCCGTCGCCCATACGCTCGTCTTCACGCTGTTTCCCGAATGGCTCAAGCAGCTCAACGGCGAGGTCGGCCACGTAACTGCGCGCGTGAACGCGGTGAACGTGCCGGAAGGCGTGCAGCAGCTCGTCGAGGGCGAATGCGACCTGCTGCTCGGCTATCACCATCCGCAGTTGCCGATCGTGCTCGACCCGAACCACTTCCCGTTCGTGAACCTCGGCGTCGAGCGGATCCTGCCGGTGTCGACGCCCGATGCGCGCGGCAAGCCCGTGTTCCAACTGCCGGGCACGCCCGACGCACCGCTACCGCTGCTCGCGTATTCGTCGGGCGCGTTTCTCGGCAACATCGTCGAGATGCTGCTGCTGAATGCGACCGAGCCGTATGTGCTGCACCGATGCTTCGAAACGCACATGTCCGAGGCGTTGAAGGGCATGGTCGTGGCCGGGCACGGGATCGGCTGGCTGCCGGAAAGCTGTGTCGCGAAGGAGCTCGCGGAAGGCACGCTCGTGTGCGCGGGTTCCGGCGACTGGATCACCGAACTCGAAATCCGCCTGTACCGGTCGGCGCGCAAGCGCGGGCTCGCGGCCGAGCAGCTGTGGACCTACATCATGAACCGGCCGCGCAAGGCGCTCGATGGCGCGGTCGAGGCGGCCGGGCAAGCGGCCGCGCCGGCGATACGCATCGCGCGGCGAAGCGCGGACGGCAGCCGCTGACATTCGGGTTCGCGTCCGGTCTGTTCACGGCGCGAACGCGAGTGCGGTCCCGGGCAATCCGGCGTTGACCCGCATTCGCGTCGCACTGCTTCGTATCGAACGCGACCGCCTTTCCGGCAACAATCGATCATCTCGCCGCAGCCCGTGAAATCACCGTACCCACCCCGTAATCGACAGCGGAGAAATCGCAAACGTTTGCTTTCGAAAATCGAGTTTTTTACCCCTCCAACGTAATGCCCGAATATTCCGACTGATTTTCCGGGTCGAAATACCCTGTTACAGAACAAATTAAAAGTTTCGATTTACCTGTAACAACCCGAATATCAAAAACGTCGCACCCTCATTTCAAATTTCTCGACCTGCATCCGGATCTTCATCAATTCGCGTCGAACACAGAAGCAACAATTCCTTTTATCAGTCGTTATTTTTCGGCACGAATGCCGATACCTCCGACATGATTCAATGCGGGCTCGATCATCGCTACCGACGAGCAATGATCATATTCGGCAATATCGACTTTCTTCAGCGGTAAACGAGTCAGACAAATCCGTCGTTATCCTATTTAAATAGGACATTTCACCCTCGTCCCATTTCGACCACACGCGGTTGTTGGTTCAAAGACCATCGTGTATCAATAGCGTGTCGCAAAAAAAACGCTGGCAAATTTGACTCGGAATAAATGCTTGCCATTGATTCCGGACGGGAGGTTGCAATGTCTTCCTCGTTTCGACAGCATGCCCGCCCTTTCCTGAGCGTTGTCCTCTCCACGCTCTGCATGAATGCCATCGCCCAGGCCCCCGCATCCGGTCCGGGCACCGGCCGCTACGTGATCTCGTATATCTGCGGCGACGCGCGGATCGACGGTACGGCGCCGCTTCCCCCCGACGGCCGTCCCTACAACCTCGGCGTGTCGTTCACATCGGCCCGGACCGGGCAACCGCTTGTCAACGTGCAGGTCCGCCTGAGGCGGCATGGCCGCGTGCTCGTCGAATTCAACGCATCGGGGTCGCGCTGCCTGTTCAGCGTGCCCGACGCGAGCTACCGGGTCGAAGGGACCTATCAGGGGGCCACGCAGTTCGCGATCGTCGAAACGGGCGCGCTCACCACGCAGTTGCGATGGTGAACGCCACCTGACCCGCCCCGATCGCGTCATTCACCGCAGCGTCTCGAATCGAGGAACATTGAATGACTCGTGCAGAACGACCGGACAACTCACCCGCCCGACAGCCGAAACCCTCCTGGGGCCCCGGCAAGAACGCGGCACTCAGCTTCGTCACGTTCGCGGCGATCTTCGGCATCTTCGCGTATGCCGAGCGTGACACGGCAACCGGCCATGCCAGCGTGACGCACGACATCTCCGGTGTGATCGGCACAGCCGCCGGGACATACCGCAACGCGATCGTGGCCACGACCTCCCGCTCGACCGGTGGGTCCGGAACCTCGGTCGTCCAAGGGCCGGAGCCGGCGATCGCACCCGCCGCACCACCCGTCACGCTCGCGGCCGAACCGGAAGCCGCGCCGCGGGCAGCCACCCGCGCCGTCGCGAAACACCGGCCACCGGTGCATGTGCCGCCCATGGCACTCGCCGCCAACCCGCACGCCACGCCGGCTCGCGGGCACATCACCGCGCGCTTCGGCGATACGCACCGCGCGCCGCGAACCGAAACGCTGGCGGGCACGAGAAAGCGCATGGACTTCGCGCCGATGCCACGGTCGTACAACACCGACACGGCGCGCATGCAGACGGCAAGCATCACGCGTGCGGACCTGGCAGGTGCGCGAGCGCTGGCAAAGGCGCGCTCGTGCGCGGTGATCGACGAATGGAACTGTGTGGAGCAAAACGCGAGCCGGGCGCTCGCGATCGACCCGAAGAACAGCGAATCGCGTGCATTGCTTGGGCAGGCGATCCGCAATCGCCTGTGAACCGGCGCCGCATGGCCGGGCCCGCTGCCCGACCGCGCGGCGAGCGGTGACGTGGATCGTCGGGTGTGCAACCGAAGTGATCGTTTCGAAGCGAGGACACACCGTGGCCAACAATCGCAAACAACACCGCACTGCCGTCGCTCCGTCCAACCGGCGGATCTTCCTGCATGCGCCGCTGATGGTGCTGCTCGTCGCGTCCGGCCCCTGCTTCTCCGCCGAAAGCGATACGGAATCCGGCGGCGTCAGCGAAATCGCCGGCGTCAATGGTGTGCCGGATCCGAAACCGCCGGACTTGCCGACACAGGGTTCGCTCGCACCGGACGCACCACCACCACATGCGCCGACACTGATCGCGCAGGCCTCGGGTGCCCAGATGCCGAGTGCCGCGACGCCCGCTGCTCAAACACCGCCCCCGCCGACATCGGACACCCCGATGCCCAATGCCCAGCCTCCGGCCGCGCAGACACCCGAAGCGGAAACCCCGAATGCGCAGGCGCCCGACCTCCGTACCGCCGACCCGGCCACCGTCCGCAACGACGTGTTCGGCCTCGCGTCGAGCGGCGGCGCGATCAAGGCGCTGGAAGAAGCGAAAGCGCGCCCCGACGTGTTCTCCGCCGTCGATCTCGCGCGGCTCGAGGAACTGTCGATTCGCCAGCAAGTGCGCGGCGGGCGCGACAAATCGCGCTCGATGACGAGCGCCGACCGCTTCGACGGGCTCGATACCGCATTGCGCGCCGCCGACGACCTCGACAAGCGGATGCCGCCCACGCCCGAGTATTCGCCGGTCCGGACGGCGCTCGCCGGCGACCGGACGATCGCCTACGCGGCGCGCGGCGACATGAAGAAGGCCGTCGCGACATTCGAGACGATTCCGCCGGACGCGGAGATCTCGATCGACGCGCTGGCGGCCGTCGGCGACGCGTACCTGTACCTGAGCGAACCGGGCAAGGCCAACGCCGTGTACCAGCGCGCGCTGAAGCAGGCGACTGCAGCGCCGACGGACAGCGCGACGCGCGGCTTCCAGTACGGCGCACGCACGCGTCCGATCGAATTGCGCGAAGGGTTGTTCTGGTCGTACGTCGACCAGGGGCGCGCGGCCGATGCGAACCAGGTGCTCGACGACATGGGCAAGTCGCTGCCGCCGGCAAAAGAGGTACGCGTGTGGGGGCCGGAAAACGACGACTACCTGCGTTACTACCGGCTGCGTGCGCAGTACCTGATCTACACGGGCCGCGTGGATGAAGGGATCGCCGCGCTGGAAAAGCTCGAGAAGGAAGTGCCGTTCAATGCGGAAGTCCGCGCCGCGCATGCCGATGCCGTATCGGGCCAGTCGCACCCGCGCCAGGCGATCGCGATGTATCACGCGTCGCTGACCGACCACCCGGACAACGTCGAAATGCTCGCCGGGCTCGGCCGCGCGGCGCTGTCGGCCGACGACTACGCGACCGCGAAGAGCGTCGACCAGACCTTCGACAACACGTTCCCCGACAGCGGCTCCGTGCGCGCATTCAAGCGCGACTACAACGCGTACCGCAGCCCCGTGTTCACGACCGACCTGAGCTACGAGCACGGCAACAGCGCGCTGGCCGACAACAGCTTCACGTCGGACAGCTATGTGTATTCGCAACCGTTCGGCGACAACTGGCGCGTGTTTTCGCACACGTTCTTCGGTTATGCGCAAACCGACACCGGCAACATCAGCCGCACGCGCACCGGCGTCGGCGGCGACTACCGGCACGGGCCGCTCACGGTCCAGGGCGAAGTCACGCGCTCGCTCGGCACCGACGGGCGAACGGGCGGCCGCGGTTCCGTCACGTACAACCTCAACGATTACTGGACGGTCAGCGGCGCGCTCGACTCCAACGACAACACGCTGCCGTGGAAGGCCTATGTCGCGCACATCTGGGGCCGCTCCGCGAACGTCGAGGTCGTGTATCGCCAGAACGACCGCCGCGAAGTCAAGCTGAGCTACGGCGTGAGCCGCTACAGCGACGCGAACTTCCACCAGGAAATTTCCGCGACGGGCACGCAGCGCGTGTACACATCGGCGAACCAGCTCGTCAACATCTCGCTGGATCTCGGCACCGACAGCAACACGCGGCAGGACGCGCCCTACTTCAACCCGGGCCGCGACTATGCGGCGGCGGCAACCGTCATGCACCAGCTGACGCTGTGGAAGAAGGGCGACATGTCGTTGCAGCAGCGCCTGTCGGCGTCCGGCGGCGTGTACAACGAGCGCGGCTTCGGCACCAGCGCGTTATGGACCGCCCGCCTCCAGCACGTCTGGACATTCAAGCACGACATCACGCTGAGCTACGGCGTCGAAGTCAGCAGCCATGCGTACGACGGCCAGCGCGAGCGCTCCGAAACCGGCTTCCTGTCGGTCAACCTGCCGTTCTAGCAAGGAGATCGGACAATGCAATCCAGACGGACCTTCATGTGCGGATGCCTCGGCGCGTTTACGGCCTGCTCGTTGTTTCCGGGCGTGGCGAACGCGCGGATGATCGACCTGCTGCCGCCGTCCGATCCGGTCGACGGCAAGACGTTCCGCGTGATCTGCATGCACGACGTGCGCGACAACCTGCTGTCGACCTTCTCCACGTCGACGATGGTCGATCCGTATGCGGTCGACACCGGCACGCTGACGGCCATCTTCTCGTGGTTGCAGACCAACAACTACCACACGGTCACGGTCAAGCAGATCGAGGCATCGCGGCACGGCGGCAAGCCGCTGCCGCCCCGCGCGGTGCTGATCACGTTCGACGACGGCTACCGCAGCCACTACACGAAAGTCCTGCCGCTCCTCGAGCGCTTCAAGTATCCGGCCGTGATGGGCATCGTCACCGCGTGGATCGACGCGCCGCCGGATGCGCCGATCAAGATCAGCGACAGGATCGAGATGCCGCGCGACTACTTCATGTCGTGGGACGAGGTGCAGAAGGTCGGCCAGTCGAATCTCGTCGAGCTTGCGTGCCACACGCACAACCTCCATCACGGCGCGGTTGCGAATCCGCAGGGCAACGAGTTGCCAGCCACCACGTCGCACCTGTACTTCGACAACGAGAAGCGCTATGAAACCGATGCGGAGTTCGAAGCCCGCGTGCATGACGACCTGCAGACATGCGTGCGGCAGATTCGCGACCGCACCGGCATCGTCGCACGCTCGATGGTCTGGCCATACGGCGCGGAAAACCAGCCGGTGCGCAAGATCTCGACGTCGCTCGGCATGGATATCCAGTTCAGTCTCGACGCCGGCCCGAATACGCCGGACGTGCCGCTCGACCGGCTGAGGCGGATCCTGATGATGTACGACGTCGACATCGGCGGGTTCGAGCGGTCGATGCGCGAGCCGGCGACCAACCGCGGCGACGTCGACGTGCCCGAGCGCGTCGTGCAGGTCGATCTCGACCAGGTCTACGATCCCGATCCGGCGCGGCAGGAAACCAATCTCGGCAAGCTCGTCGAGCGCATCTACCGGATGCAGCCGAAATCGGTGTACCTGCAGGCGTTTGCGGATCCGAAGGGCACAGGCGTCGCGGAATCGCTGTACTTCCCGAACCGGCACCTGCCGATGCGCGCCGACCTGTTCTCGCGCGCCGCATGGCAGCTCAACACGCGCTCGAACGTGCAGGTGTATGCGTGGATGCCGGTGCTGGCGTTCCGTCCGCCGACCGACAAGCATCGCGGCCTCGAAGCCGTCAGCGCGTACGGCGGCGCGCCCGCGCGCGAAAACGGCTCGCGAATGTACCGCCTGAGCCCGTTCGATCCCGAAGCGCGGCTGTTCATCGAGCAGATCTACGAGGACCTCGGCAAGTACGCGTCGTTCAGCGGCATCCTGTTCAGCGACGACGCCGTGCTCGACGATTACGAGGATGCGGGCCGGCACGCGTTGAGCATGTACGCGCAATGGGGGCTGCCGGCCGACATCGGCAAAATCCGTGCGACGCCCGACCTGATGAGCCGCTGGACGCGGCAGAAGACGCGCTACCTGATCGACCTGACACGCCAGCTCGAACAGATCGTGCTCGCGAACCAGAACGCGGGCGACGTGCTGACCGCGCGCAACATCTTCGCGCTGCCGGTGCTGAAGCCGGAATCCGAAGCGTGGTACGCGCAGAACTACGACGATTTCCTCGCCACCTACGACTTCGTCGCGCTGATGGCGATGCCGTACATGGAACAGGCGCAGGACCCCGTGCGCTGGATGGACCAGCTCGTCGACGCGGTCCGCGCGAAACAGCGCGGCTTCGCGCGCACCGTGTTCGAACTGCAGTCGTACGACTGGCATGCGCGCAAGGAGATTGGGGGCAGCGCGCTGCTCGCGCAGATGCGGCGGCTGCGCAGCAAGGGCGCGGTGAACTTCGGCTACTACCCGGACAACTTCCTGAACAACCAGCCGGATCTCGACACGATGCGCGACGTGATGTCGCTGAAGTCGCGCCTCGATCCGACGTCGATCAACGCGCTGATGCAGTCGCAGCATCCTCAGGGGACGAAAACGCCATGACGACCCACGGCATCATCCAGCGCCTGCAGGATTTCGTCTTCTACTACCCGTTCTTCATGTCGTATCTGTGGATGATCGGCGGCGTCGTGCACTACTTCCTGCTCGAGGAGGGCCGCGTGCTGTCGACGCGGACGATCGCGTCGAGCGGCATCCCGAAGATCTCGATCGTCGTGCCCTGCTTCAACGAAGCCGCGAACGCGCGCAGCGTGATCGGCCACCTGAACGGGATGCAGTATCCGAACTACGACATCATCGCGGTCAACGACGGCAGCAAGGATCGCACCGGCGACATCCTCAACGAACTGGCCGTCGAAATCCCGCGGCTACTCGTGATCCATCACGCGCACAACGAAGGCAAGGCGGTCGGGCTCACGACCGCGGCGGCCGTGTCGAACGCGGAATACCTGCTGTGCATCGACGGCGATTCGCTGCTCGCGCACGACGCGATCGGCTGGATGCTCGAACACTTCCTGACCGACCCCGGTGTCGGCGCCGTGACCGGCAACCCGCGCATCCGCACGCGCACGTCGCTGCTCGGCCGCATGCAGGTCGGCGAATTCTCGTCGATCGTCGGGCTGATCAAGCGCACGCAACAGGTGTACGGCCGCATCTTCACGGTGTCGGGCGTCGTCACGATGTTCCGCAAGACCGCGCTCGCCGACGTCGGCTACTGGAGCTCGGACATGCTGACCGAGGACATCGACATCAGCTGGAAGCTGCAGTGCCGCGACTGGCGCGTCGTGTACGAGCCGCATGCGCTGAGCTGGATCCTGATGCCCGAGACGCTCAAGGGGCTCTACCGGCAGCGGCTGCGCTGGGCGAAAGGCGGCATCCAGGTACTGATGAAGTATGCGGGCACGCTCGCGCGGCCGACGCAGATGATGATGTGGCCGCTGTTCATCGAATACCTGATCGGCATCGCATGGGCCTATTCGATGTCGTTCATCCTGCTGCTCGCGCTCGTCGACGTCGTCCATCCGCTGCCGCTGAACTGGCACGTATCGGTCGTGCCGCACTGGCACGGGATGCTGCTGGTCGCAACCTGCATCCTGCAACTGATCGTCGGCAGCATGATCGATCGCCGCTACGACGAAAAACTCCTGATGTATTTCCTGGACACCGTCTGGTACCCCGTCGCCTTCTGGCTGATCAGCATGATCACCACCGTCGTCGCCCTGCCCGCCGTCGTGCTGCGGGGCCGCGGCAAGCGGGCCGTATGGGTCAGCCCCGACCGAGGCATTCAACATGAAGAACGCGCCGATTATTGACCTTTCCCTGCGCGCGCCGCGCGAAATGATCGCCGAGCGCGGTCGCATCGTCGGGCTCGGGCTCGTCGTCTGGTTCCGCCTCGTGCGGCCCGCGCTGGTGGGCGCCGTGTGGGCATCGATCTGCATCTACACGTACCGCTACCTGCTGCCGTTCAACCAGGCGGAGATGCCGATCGAGCAGATGGTGTTCTACGCGACGTGTATCGCGATCATCGGCGGCACGATCGTCACGTGGCTGATCGCGGGGCGCGTCGTGCATCCGCTCGCTTACCGGCTGCGCGTATCGAAGATGGTGCGGCGCTCGGCCAGCGCGAAGATACGCTCGGTGCCCGCGACCGCATTGACCGGCGTCCGCCGGCGCGGCTTACCGCGCACGACGCGCATTCTGGTCGCGTCGCACGACGCGAACGGCTCGATCTCCGGCATCGAATGGGTAGCCCACGCTGGGCCTCCGCCCCGCGAGTAGATCGGCGGAGACGCGCTGCCGCGCACGAGGCCGCATCCGTGCGGCGCGGCGCCGCTCCTGACGCCGCGCTGCCGTGCATCGCCGGCAGGCCGGCAACTTCTTGTGGACGAGGTGAATCATGTGCGGAATCGTCGGAGCAAGCGGCCTGAACAATCAGGTGCCGCAACTGGTCAATGCGCTGAGCCGGCTCGAGTATCGCGGCTACGATTCATGCGGCATCGCCGTGCAGGACGCCGGCCGCCTGCGCAGCGAACGCACGCTGCGGCGCGTGACGGACCTGCAGGATCGCGTGATGACGCTCGGCCTCGAAGCGCAGACCTGCATCGCGCATACGCGCTGGGCGACGCACGGCGCGCCGTCGGAGATGAACGCGCATCCGATCATGTCGGGCGACACGATCGCGGTCGTGCATAACGGGATCATCGAGAACCACGACGCGCTGCGCACCGAGCTGCGGCAGCGCGGCTACGCGTTTCGCGGCGAAACCGACACCGAGGTGATCGCGCATCTGATCCACAGCGTCTATCGCGACGACCTGTTCGACGCGGTCGTGCACGCCGTCAAGCGGCTGCACGGCGCGTACGCGATCGCGGTGCTGAGCGCGCGCGAGCCGCAGCGCCTCGTCGCCGCGCGCGCCGGGTCGCCGCTCGTGATCGGCATCGGCGCCGAACAGAATTACCTGGCGTCGGACTGCGCGGCGCTCGGCGACCTGACCGACCGTTTCATCTACCTGGAAGACGGCGACGTCGCGCTGATCACGCCGGAACGCATCGCCGTGGTCGACGCGGGCGGGCAGGAAGCACAGCGCCCGTTGTGCCAGGTGAAGGCGCGCGACGGCGACGTTGCGCTCGGCCCTTACCAGCACTTCATGCAGAAGGAGATCTTCGAGCAGCCGAAGGCGATCGACAGCACGCTCGACGGCATCGACACGATCTCGCCGGCACTGTTCGATGCGACCGACAGCACGCGCGCGCTGCTGTCGCGAGTGCGGAGCGTGCTGCTGCTCGGCTGCGGCACCAGCTACTACGCGGGCCTGACCGCGAAGTACTGGCTCGAGAGCATCGCGGGCGTGCCGGCGCAGGTCGAGGTCGCCAGTGAATTCCGCTACCGCGATACCGTGGCCGATCCGCGCACGCTCGTGGTCGGCATCTCGCAGTCGGGCGAAACGGCCGACACGATCGGCGCGATCGAGCGCGCGAGGGAGATGGGCCAGGAACTGTCGATGGCGATCTGCAACGTCGCGACCAGCACGATCGCGCGCAACGCGCCGCTCCGGTTCCTCACGCGGGCCGGCACCGAGCTCGGCGTCGCGTCGACCAAGGCGTTCACGACGCAGCTCGTCGCGCTGTTCGTGCTGACGCTGACGCTCGCGCAGTTGCGCGGCCGGCTCGACACGGCGCAGGTCGCGATGCACCTGAAGCAGTTGCGCGCGCTGTCCGGTCGCATCAGCCACGCGCTCGCGCTGGAAACGCAGATCATGGGCTGGGCCGCGCAGTTCGCGCGCACCGAGAACGCGCTGTTCCTCGGGCGCGGCATCCATTTCCCGATCGCGATGGAAGGCGCGCTGAAGCTCAAGGAGGTGTCGTACATCCACGCGGAAGGTTATGCGGCCGGCGAGCTGAAGCATGGCCCGCTCGCGCTCGTCACGAGCGCGATGCCGGTCGTCACGATCGCGCCGGACGACCGCCTGTTCCAGAAGCTGAAGTCCAACATGGCCGAGGTGCGTGCGCGCGGCGGGCGGCTCTACGTGCTGGCCGGCAATCAGCTCGAAATCGACGCCGACCGCGACACGCACCTGATCCGCGTGCGCGAATCGGGCGACCTGCTGTCGCCGATCGTCAACGTGATTCCGCTGCAGCTGCTCGCATATCACGTCGGCTGCGCGCGCGGCGCCGACGTCGACAAGCCGCGCAACCTCGCGAAATCGGTGACGGTCGAATGACGCGGCGCACGCGCCCGGCGCAGGCGGTCGCGCGGCGCGTCGCGGCTGCGCTGTGCAGCGCGTGCTGTCTCGTCGCGGCAGCGCCGCCGGCCTTCGCCGGCGCGCCGGCCGTGCATACGGTCACCGTGCAGAGCTCACCGCCATCGCAGGAGACCGGCGACCCGCGCCGTTTCATGCACGGCATCGGCGTGGCCGACGCAGGCAACGGCAACCGCTGGGTGTTCTTCAGCAGCTCGGGCATCGTGCCGCGCGGCGCGATGCGCAACGGCAACTGGCCGCATGACGTGTACGTTGGCGAATGGCTGCCCGGCAAGCCGCACCTGCTGCACGTCCATACGTTCATCAGTCGCCCCGAGGCGCAGGAGCCCGTGTCGATCGCGCAGAACGCGCGCGGCGACATCTTCGTCACGTTCGAGGACGGCTGGAACGCGCCGCAGGAAGTCAGCCAGCGCTACGGCGTCTACCGGCGCGACCTGAAGCCGGTCAAGCCCTACCCGAACGACGTCGAGTCGGGCGGCCACTCGGGGCATGTGGCCACGGTCGGCGAACGCTTCGTCGTGTTCTATTCCGCCGACTGGGTCGATGGCGGCGGCGTCGACAACCTCGGTACCGGCAACGGCGTCTACCTGAAAACCTACGACGCGGCCGGGCGCGTGCTGAACCACGTCGCGGTCGCGCCGCACCGCCGCGAGTGGTGGCCAGTGATCGCGGGCTCGCCGCGCAACGCGCTGCTCGTCTGGCAAAAATTCATCGAAGGCAGCACGGACGCGACGCTCGAATACGCGCTGTTCGATCCGGTCACGGCGAAGCTGGACATGCTGGGGCCATTGAACGAGGCCATCCGGTACTACGTGTACGCATCGGCCTACGTGCCGGCGATCGACCGCTTCATCGTCGTCACGACGGCGGCGGACGATCGCGGCGTCGCGATGCTGATCGACCCTGACGGGCACCGCACGGCAACGCTCGGCTGCCTGCCGGCGTCGGTGCGCGAATCCGGCATCGGCGTCTCCGGCACGCATGCGTATGTGCCGACCCGCGACGGACGGCTGCTGACGCTGGCGCTTGCGCCGGCGGACATCTCGGTGAGCGGCGTGCAGCGTTCGCCGATTCCGTGGGGCACGACGGGCATCGCCGGTTTCCCGGCGCGCGGCGCGACGATGCATTTCGTGTCGCTGACGCCATCGGGTACGCGCGAAGCCGATTTCGAACCGGAGCGGGATACGCCGTTGCCGAAGAGCGAAGCACCGTGTTCGAGCCATTGACGGTGGTCCAGTAACGGCAATGTCGTGAACGCGGGCAGTCCGCGGGTTCGCCACACCGCCGTTCGTCCTCTTCCCATCGGAGCCGAGCTACGACACGCCTCGCCAATTCAGCGGCCCGCTCGTCGGGCACACTGCCGCTTGCCGGTCCGGTCGCCGCCTCCCCGCCTTTCCGCGCCGTAGTCGCCAGCGCCGCGCGTACCGGATAGACTGTCGCCCGATTCCTTCCGTCGGCCGCGGCTTCCGCCTCCTGCCGCCGCCGGAACGCCCTTTTCCGGAGAACGAATGCTGAAGCGCCAGTGGTTTTTGCTTGTGCTGCTGACGGTTTGCCTGATCGGACAACGCGCGTCGGCCCAGTCCGCGCTCGAACTCGAAACCGACGGCACGGCCCGCGCCCTCACCCGCCAGACGCTGCTCGCACGCCCCGATGCGACGGACATCCACGTGCCGCGCGACATCGCCTACGGCCGCCCAATGACGTTCCGCGCCGTGCCGTTCGCCGCACTGCTCGGCGACACGCCGCTGCCGGCCGACGGCGTGCTCGAAACGCGCGCGGCCGACGGCTTTGCCGCGCAGTTGCCGATGGATCTCGTGCGCCACCGCGCGCCGGCCGGCGCCGTTGCGTGGCTCGCGATCGAGGATCCTGCCTATCCGTGGCCGAAACTGCCCGGCAAGCAGGTCAGCGCCGGGCCGTTCTATCTCGTCTGGCTCGGACCGGATGCGTCGTCGGTGCGCGGCGAGCAGTGGCCGTACCAGATCGTGCGCATCACGATCGAATCGTCGCCGGTCACACGCTGGCCGTCGCTCGCCGTCGATTCCGCGCTGCCCGAGAACGATCCGGCCCGCGCGGGCCAGCACCTGTTCGTCACGCAATGCCTCGCGTGCCACCGCCTCGACGGCGCGGGCAGCAGCCATGCCGGCCCCGACCTGAACACGCCGATGAATCCGGTCGACTACTTCCAGCCGGCCGCGCTGCGCCGCTATATCCGCAACCCGGCGTCGGTGCGCGACTGGCCGGGCCGGAGCATGCCGGCGTTTCCGCCCGATCAGTTGAGCGACCGGGAACTCGACCGGATCGTCGCGTATCTCGCTTATATGGCGCGGCGAAAGGCCGCTCAGTAACGCGCGGCCGGATCACACAAGGAACGTTGATGACGCCAGGCGACACGCTGTTCACCATCGCATCGATCGAAGCCGTGCAGACCCACCCGCTCCGGGCCACGATCCTGCTGAACGGCGATCTGAACGCGTGCGAACTGGCGGGCGACCATGCCGCGACGACGCTGCACGTCGGCGTGCGCGACGATCGGTCGGGCATCGTGGCGGTCGCGTCGCTTTGCGAGGAGCTGCGCGACGACGACCGTGCGCGGCCGGCGTGGCGGCTTCGCGGAATGGCGATCGACCCGGCCGTTCGTGGCATGGGCTTCGGGCGCGTGCTGGTGCAGGTGTGCGTGCGGCACGCGGAAGAGCGCGGGGCCGCGCTCGTGTGGTGCACGGCACGCGAATCGGCGTACCGGTTCTATGAAAAGCTCGGCTTTGTGTCCGATGGTGCGCCGGTGACGATGCCGGGGCGCACCGATACGGCGTTCCATGTGATGCGGCGCTACATCGATCGGCACGCGCCGCCTGTCTGACGCGGACCGCGCGTCGGCATCATCGGGAGAGAATCGGCGCGGCCCGGCGTACCACCTTGTGCCGGGCCGCCCTCATCACGCTCACGCTTCCTGCGCGCTCCGCAGCACCGCACGCAACAGCACATCCGCGCCCGCCGCCGCCCATTCGGGCGTAATCGCTTCGGCCTCGTTGTGGCTCAGCCCGTCGACGCACGGCACGAAGATCATCCCGGTCGGCGCGACGCGCGCGACATAACACGCGTCATGGCCCGCGCCGGACACGATATCCATGTGCGACAGACCGAGCGCCTCGGCCGCGTCACGCACCGTGTCGATGCAGCGCGGCGCGAACGGTATCGGCGGATACGTGAAGATCTGCTCGATCTGCGCACCGAGACCGGTTTCGTCGGCCACGCGGGCGAGTTCCGTCCGCAGCGCTACATCCAGTTCGTCGAGCACCGCATCGTCGGGGTGACGGAATTCGACCGTGAAGAAGCAGCCGCCCGGCACCGTGTTGCGCGAATTCGGCCGCGCTTCGATCATGCCGACCGTTGCGCGCGCATACGGCGCGTAACGGCGGCCGAGCACTTCGACGAACGAGATCATCCGCGCGGCGCCGACCAGCGCATCGCGACGAAACTCCATCGGCGTCGTGCCCGCATGCGCATCGACACCGGTGAGCGTCACCTCGTACCAGCGCTGCCCCTGCCCGGCCGTCACGACGCCAATCGTCTTGCCGGCCCGTTCGAGAATCGCGCCCTGTTCGATATGCAACTCGTACGCCGCGTGCACCGGATAACCGCCGACGGGCTCGGCGCCCGCGTAGCCGATCCGTTCCAGTTCCTCGCCGATCGTCTTGCCCGCGGTGTCCGTGCGCGACAGCCCGTATTCGAGCGTATAGACACCCGCGAATACACCGGCCGAGATCATCGCCGGCGCAAAGCGCGAACCTTCCTCGTTGGTCCAGATCACGACGTCGACCGGACGCTCGGTCTCGATGCCCGCGTCGTTCAGCGCGCGCACGACCTCGAGCCCGCCGAGCACGCCGTAGATGCCGTCGTAGCGACCGCCCGTCGGCTGCGAATCGGCGTGCGAGCCCGTCATCACCGGCGCGGCGTCGAGGTTGCGGCCCGCGCGGCGCGCGAATACGTTGCCCATCCGGTCCACGCGCACCGTGCAGCCGGCCTCCTGCGCCCACTGCACGAACAGGTCGCGCGACGCGCGATCGAGATCGGTCAGCGCGAGACGGCAGACGCCGCCTTTCGGCGTCGCGCCGATCTGCGCCATCCGCTCGAGCGATGCCCACAGGCGGTCGCCGTCGACGCGCGGCGCGCTCACGTTGCCGTCACGCATCGCCCTGCTCCGGCGCGGATTGCCGTGCGTAACGGAAATCGCAGCGCTTGCCGCCCTGCATGATCGTGCTCGTGCGCGTGAGTGCGATGTCCGGCGCATAACCCTGGATGAAATGGCTGTCGCGCGCGCAGCTCAGCAGGTGGCCGATCTCGCCGAGCCCCATCGCGTGATACATCTCCGCGTAGCTGCAGCGATGCACGTCGTAGTCGTAGTGCGCGTCGTCCACGCGCCGCACCTCGACGTCGAGTGCATCGTCCTTCTCCCACAGCACCTGCAGCGCGATGAACGACTTCACGCTCGTGCCGTCCGGCTCCTGCGCGGCGAACGTGCGGCCCGCGTCGACGGCCGCGCCGCGTACGGCTTCCGCGATCACGGCCTGCGCGCGCTCGGCGCCGAACTCGCGCTTCATGATCTCGTAGATCGGCTTGATGATTTCCGCTTCGATGCGGCGCCGCGCGAGGATCCCGAGGCGCGTGTCCTCGGCGGCGGCGGATGTCTGGGTCGGTTCGGTCATGGGGTTCGTCTTTGTCGTTGATTTATTTGGCCACGGTGCGCGAGCCGCCGAGCACGTCGACGACGGTCCACTTGCCGCCGCGCACCTGATAGATCGTGAACGCCGGGTCCTTCAGGTTGCCTTCGCCGTCGAACGCGATCCGCCCCGTCACGCCGGGCCGGTCGATCGCACGGACCGCCGCGACGAGCTTCGCCGGCTGCGTCGTACCGGCCTTCTGCGCGGCCGCGATCAGCGTGGCGGCCGCGTCGTACGCGAACGGCGCATGCAGTTCGATCGGTGCACGATAGCGTGCCTGGTACTGCGTGTCGAACGCCTTGCCGCCCGGCATGCGGCCGAGCGGCAGGCCCGGTTCGAGCGCCGTCACGCCGTCGCCGTCCTTGCCCGCAAGCGACAGGAAGGTCTGGCTCACGAAGCCGCCCGCACCGAGCAGCGGTGCGTTCACGCCGAGCTGGCGCATCCGGCGCGCGATCGGCGCGGCCTGCGCATCGAGGCCGCCGAAGAACACGAGATCCGCGCGCTTGCCCTTGATCGCGGTCAGCACGCCGCTGAAGTCGGTCGTCTTGTCGTTCACGTACTGCCGATCGACGATCACGCCGCCGTTCGCCTGCACGCCCTTGACGAACTGGTCGGCCAACCCCGCGCCGAACGACGTGCGATCGTCGATCACCGCGATGCGCTTCGCCTTCAGCGTCTTCACCGCATACGCGCCGGTGAAGTTGCCGCCCGCATCGTCGTGACCCATGATGCGGAAGGCCGTCGCATAACCCTGCTGCGTGTATTGGTGGCCGGTGGACGCCGGCGCGATCTGCGGGATGCCCGCATCGCGATAGACGCGCGACGCCGGCACGCTGCAGCCCGTGTTCCAGTGACCGACGACGCCGATCACGTGCTGGTCGACGAGCTGCTGCGCGACCGCGACGGCCGTGCGCGGATCGGACTGGTCGTCGGCCGCGACGAGCTTGTAGACGACCGGCTTGCCGCCGATGGACGGATGCTTCGCGTTCGCGTCGTCGATCGCGAGTTGCGCGCCGTTCTGCAGGTCCTTGCCGATACGCGCGGACGGGCCAGTGAGCGGCGCGGCAAGACCGATCAGGATCGTCTGCGGCGCGGACTGTGCAAACGCGGGAACGGATGCGGCCAGGGCGGTCGCCGAGAAAACGAGGCTGACGGGTAGGAAAGCGATTTTCATGTGTGGGGATCGGTGATTCGAATCAAAACATGAAAAATATTAAATATTCAGCACCCAAACCCCAAATACCCAATTGTTGGATGCTTATGCCGATCCTGACACATTAAACCAAGCACCTGTAAACACAAGATATTTTCAGATTGTCTCTCATCCAGACTTTTCGATAAAATTCGACACATGAAAAATATCGAACAATTGCCGCACGATCCGCCGCTGCGCGCGGTGCGTGCGTTCGAAGCATTCGCGCGTCTCGGGTCGGTCACCGCGGCGGCGGGCGAACTCGACATCACGCCGTCGGCGGTCAGCCATCAGCTGCAACTGCTCGAAGCGTTCATCCAGACGCCGCTAACGGTTCGTGAAGGTCGGCTGCTCGCGCTCACCGACGAAGGGCGCGACTACTACCGCTCGATCAGCGCCGCGTTCTCGGTGCTGCGCAGCGCGACGCGCTTCGTGCGTGACCGCTCGTCGCTGCGGCAGATCACGGTCAGCCTGATTCCGCTGCTCGGCATCGGCTGGTTCATTCCGCGGCTGCACGCGTTCCTGGCCGACAACACGGACGTCGACGTGACCGTGCTGTATGCGCATCACCGCAACTACCGAAGCGATGCGTCGGACCTGTCGATCCGCTTCGGCACAGGCGACTGGCCCGGCTACCGCTGCGAGCGGCTGCTGCCGGGCGCGATGGTGCCGATGTGCAGCCCGTCGTTCCTGAAGCGCCACGGGCCATTCCGCACGCCGGCCGATCTCGCGCGCGCGCCGCTCGTGCACGACGAGGATCGCAGCACGTGGGTCAACTGGCTGCAGGGCGCCGGCGTGCGGCACGTGTCGCACGCGGTGGGGCCGATGTTCGAGGACGGCCAGCTCACGCTGAGCGCCGCGCGCGCGGATCTCGGCGCCGCGCTGCTGCGCGCGCCGCTGGTCGAACGCGAACTGGCGAACGGCGAGCTCGTGAAGCTGTTCGATCATGCATTGGACGACGGGCGCGACTACTACCTGTGCACGCGCGAGGACGCGGACATGCCGGACGGGGCACGACGGTTGGCTGAGTGGTTGAGGAAGATGGCGGGGATTTGAGCGGCGTGCCTTCTCGTGTTGCCGAACGACGGTTTACGCGAACGCAGCACCCACCGCACCCGCCCGAGTCTTGCATGCGTCAGCTCAAGTATATATGATATGTATATCATATATCGGAGGCTATCATGAGCCGGATTCTGGTGGATCTGTCGGACGGCCAGCTCGACGAGTTGGCCGCTATCGTCGAGACTGAACATCGTCCCCGCGCCGCGATCATTCGCGACGCGATTGATGCCTACATTGCCCTGCACAAACGTCCGCTCGCCGACGACGCATTCGGTCTCTGGAAAGATCGCACGGTCGACGGGCTCGCGTATCAGGAGGAAATGCGCTCGGAATGGTAAAAGCTCTGTTCGACACCAACATCCTGATCGACTATCTGGGCGGCGTGGAATCCGCCCGCGTCGAACTGGCCCGCTACCACTATCGTGCGATCAGCATCATCTCGTGGATGGAGGTTCTGGTCGGCACGTCCGCACATAACGAAGCCACGACTCGCGCATGGCTCTCGTCATTCGATGTCATCGCGCTCGACAGCACGATTGCGAATCGCGCCGTGACCATTCGCCAGGAACGCCGCATCCGCCTGCCCGACGCGATCGTCTGGGCATCGGCGCAAGTGAACGGGCTGCTGCTCGTGTCGCGCAACACGAAGGACTTCCCCGCCACCGAACCCGGTGTTCGAATGCCGTATCAGATCTGAGCCGATCCACGCGGCTACGCACCCTCTCCCCTCAGGCTTGCATCGATTGGGCTCCCGCCCGCCCCCCCGCCCA
>NZ_LDWR01000073.1 GCF_001039005.1 Burkholderia cepacia | reverse complement strand
TACTCGGCCGCGATACGCGCGACGCCGATCGGCGCCTTGCCGTGCACGGTCTGGCTGTCGAGGCATCCCTCTCCCGTCACCACGAGTTGCGCGCCGCGAATCGCTTCATGCAAGCCCACGGCTTCCGTCACGATCTGCACGCCGGGACGCAGCATCGCGTTCAGGCAGGCCAGCATCGCCGCCCCCATGCCGCCCGCCGCCCCGCCCCCCGGCAGCGCCGCGACCTGACGGTTCAGATCGCGCGCGATCACGTCGGCGAAACGCCGCAGGTTATCGTCGAGACAGGCGACCATCGCCGGCGTCGCCCCTTTTTGCGGGCCAAACACTGCGGACGCGCCATTCGGGCCGACGAGCGGGTTGTCCACATCGCACGCGATTTCGAAGCGGCATGACGCGAGCCTGGAATCGAGCGTGGCGGCATCGATGTGCGCAAGCGCCGCGAGTGCGCCGCCGCCGCGACCGAGCTCCCGGCCATCGACGTCGGTCAGTTTCGCGCCGAGCGCCTGCAGCATGCCGGCGCCGCCGTCATTGGTCGCGCTGCCGCCAATGCCGACGATGAATCGCCGCGCGCCGTCGTCGAGCGCCGCTCGAATCAGTTCGCCGGTGCCGCGGCTCGACGTGACGAGCGGGTTTCGCTCCATCGGCGCGACGAGATGCAGGCCGCTCGCGGCCGCCATTTCGATGACGGCCGTGCCGTCGCTCAGCATGCCGTATGCGGCCTCGACCTGTCGGCCGAGCGGGTCCTCGACCATGGCGCTGCGCCGATCCCCGCCGACGGCGGCGATCAAGGCATCCACCGTGCCCTCGCCGCCATCGGCGATCGGCAGGCACAGGTACGCCGCGTCGTCGAATATCTCGCGAAAACCGGCCTCGATCTGTCGGGCCACGTCGACGGCGCTCAGGCTTTCCTTGAAGGAGTCGGGCGCGATAACAATCTTCATTTAGGTATCCTCATGCATTGGCGGGCGCGGCGGGCAGGATCGCGCGCTGCGCGCGCGATGCGGCGCCGTCTTCAGCGGTTGACCTGGCTGCCCGGCGTTCGCATGACGAGCACGAAGCCGATCACCATCGCGCTCGACAGCAGATAGAGCGCGATATCGGTGCGATGCGTGGCATCCTTGATCCAGCCGACGATGTAGGGGCTCACGAAACCCGCGATCTGCCCGAGCGAATTGATGAGCGCTACGCCGCCCGCTGCGGCCGTGCCGGCCAGCACCGCCGTCGGCAGCGGCCAGAACATCGCGAGCGCGGTCAGCGCGCCGGAGGTCGCGAGTGTCAGGCCGATCATCGCGGGAGCGACCTGTCCGTCGAACCGGGCAGCGATCAGCAGGCCGGCGACACCGATTGCCATCGGCACACTCAGATGCCAGCGGCGTTCCCGGCGCGCGTCCGCCGATCGTCCGACGACGATCATCGCGATCGCCGCGAACAGATACGGAATCGCGCTCAGCCATCCGACCATGCCGTCGCTGCCGATCCCGAGGGATTTGATGATGGTCGGCAGCCAGAAATTGATCGCGTACACGCCCATCTGAATGCTGAAGTACACGAGACCGAACTTCCATACCGCGGCGTTGCACACGACGTCGCGCACCGGCGTATGGTTTTGCGGCTTGCCGGCGGCCGGCCCGCGCGCCGCGGCATCGTCCGCCAGCGCCTGTGCGAGCGCGGATTTCTCGCCTTGGGTCAACCACGTGACGTCGTCGATCCGGTCCTGCAGCAGAAAGAACACGGCGACACCGAGCAGCACGGTCGGCGCACCCTGCAGCAGAAAGAGCCATTGCCAGGCGGCGAGCCCGCTCTGCCCGGCCGCGAAATGCGTGAGCATCCAGCCCGACAGCGGGCCGCCGAGCACCCCGGAAACCGGAATCGCCGACATGAAGAGTGCGATCGCACGGCCGCGACGCGCCGACGGATACCACTGCGTCAGAAAGAGCACCATGCCGGGAAAGAACCCCGCCTCGGCGATGCCCGTCAGGAATCGCAGCGCGTAGAATGACTCGGGGGTTCTCACGAGCAGCAGCGAAGCGGAAAGCGCTCCCCACAGACACATGATGATCGCGATCCAGACACGCGCGCCGACGCGCCTGAGCATCAGGTTGCTCGGTACGCCGGCCAGCACGTAACCGATGAAGAACACGCCCGCGCCCAAGCCGTAAACGGTCTCGCTCATCTTGAGATCGCTGAGCATTTGCAGCTTCGCGAACCCGACGTTGACCCGGTCGAGGTAATTGAACAGATAACAGATGAAGATCAGCGGAATCAGGCGTGACGTGACCTTCCGATAACCGCTGCTCAATGCGTCGGTTGCGAGGGGCGCGGTGGCGGGAGCAATGCCCATACGTGTCTCCGGATATTGGATATTTTGATCAGCGCATGGTACTCAGTCCGCCCGGCCGACTCATCGTCAAAATGCACGATTTTTCCTGCAATCTATCGTGGTTTTATAGGCAAATATCCAAAACATCGCGAGCTGACGCCATGTCCGGCGTCCGGCGTTCCAGGTAGCCGTTTGAGCCAAAGACAGGAAGGCGCTCCGGTCACGGCGGCCACGCGCGCAACGCATTTCCCCGTGTCCGGCGGACGGCAAATGCATCCGGTCGAGCGCCACAAACACAAAACCCCGCGAAATCCTGGATGTTCGCGGGGTCTGTTGCTGTCTGTTCGGGCGCGTCAGCGCCCGCGTACCGATTGTCCCGGCGCCCGATGAATCATGCGTCGGGGCGAAAGAGGTCGAAGCGGCTTTCGGGCATGACGTGTACATAGGCCGACGGGCCACCTGCGCGAAGAATGATGCCTGCACCGAACGTGTCGAAGATACCGTCCTTCAGCAGGTCCTTCCGGATATGAACGGCGACGACCTCGCCCAGTACCAGCGACGCCGGCGTTTCCACGCCTTGGTGATCGCGCAGGCGAATCACGTCGGTCACCTTGCATTCGAAGTTCACGCCGCTTTCCGCGACCCGCGGCACGTCGACCAGGCGCGACGGCACGGCGGTCAGGCCGCCGAGTTCGAACTCATCGACGTCGTACGGCACCGCGGCACACGTCTGGTTCATCCGCTCGGCGAGTTCGCGTGTCGCGAGGTTCCAGACGAACTCGCCGGTCTCCTGCACGTTGCGCAGGCTGTCCTTTGCGGCGGTGCTCGAAAAACCGATGATCGGCGGTCGATAGTTGAATGCGTTGAAGAAGCTGTACGGCGCGAGGTTGACCGTGCCGTCGCTGCCGCGTGATGACATCCAGCCGATCGGACGCGGGCCTACGATCGCATTCAAAGGATCGTGCGGCAGGCCGTGGCCTTGCGACGGTTCGTAATAGTGATAGGTCGAATCGGTCATGACAGAGGGTCTGGCGAGAAGCAAAGTGCGTTGAAGTCTATCGACGGGAGCGCGTGTGCGGATCGCGGCAAGGCGTCCGGTGCGATGTGCGCGCCAGTATCACATGGCGTTGTTTTCGTCGCAGCGACGTGGCAAGGGCAAGGTTGGCGCATCAAGCGCTCAAATCAGGTCGAACATCAGGTCGAACGACCGGCCAGCTGATACTGAGCGTCGAATGATCGGACTCCGGCCAATCGAGATGGGTGACGTTCCGCACTCGCGCGGGTCGAAACGCCGCAACGACAAAAAACCCGCGAGTGCTTTATTTCTCGCGGGTTTTTGAACCGTCGTCGAATCGCAATGACAGCGATCGTGGTGCCGGGGACCGGACTTGAACCGGCAAGCCAATTAAGGCGGCGGATTTTCGTCACACTGCTTCTTTCGAAGCCGGCGTCGCGTGCGCGATGCCGTTCGTGCGCTGGACTATGCCTTCACCGTCGCGCGCGGGCGTGACCGCTGCCCGTGCGCCTTAGGCGCCCCCCGTCTAGTCTCTACACCTTCCTCGCGGGTGCCGCGAGGCTTGGCTCGGCGTTGCCTCGATGCGTGCATCAGGGGTTTCACCGAATTTGAAGGGTTCTGCACCGACCGTTTCCGACCGGGCACTCAATCGTGTTTAAGTCCGCTATGTTTACCAATTTCATCACCCCGGCAAGAGGGCGGACCGGATTCTACCACTGCTTGCGCATGCGTTCCCTTATTCCGCCGCACCGCATCACGACACCGGCCACCCTCGCACGGATTCATCCTTTGTAATCGACATCGGCACGGCATCGCTACCGATTTCGTCCCGCGCCGCAGCATCCCCGCTACAATCGAGCCGCGTCATCCGACGGGCTCAACCGTCTGACGTTTGTATCGTGCTTTTTGCGAAACAAGCGTCGCGAACGTCATCGCGAAGTCACAAACGTTTTCGATAATTTTCCCTGCCGAAAACGTTTACATCGCGTTATTTAATGACCTCGACCATCAAGGATGTCGCTGCCCTCGCGGGCTTCTCGATCGCCACCGTCTCGCGCGCGATCAATGCCCCGCATACCGTCAGCCCCGCCACGCTGCAAACGATCCGCACCGCGATCGACACGCTGCAATTCCGCCCGAGCCCGCTCGGCCGGCAACTGCGCGGCGAACGCACGCGACTCGTCGGCGTCGTCGTGCCGACGCTGTCGAACCCCGTGTTCGCCGACTGCCTGCAAGGTATCGACGAACTCGCGACCGCGGCCGGCTTCAAGCTGATCCTGATGACGACCGAGTACGACGCGGCGCGCGAGCGTCACGCGATCGAGACGCTGCGCGAGCAGCGCGTCGAAGGGCTGATCCTGACCGTCGCCGACGCGGACACGCACCCGCTGCTCGACATGCTCGATCGCGACGGCCCGCATTACGTGCTGATGCACAACGACACGCAGCGCCGCCCGTCGGTGTCGGTCGACAACCGCCGCGCCGCCTATGACGGCGTGCGGCTGCTGACCGCGCGCGGCCACCGCCGCGTACTGATGCTGGCCGGTTCGCTCGCCGCGTCGGATCGCGCGCGCCAGCGCCATCTCGGTTATGCGCAGGCCCTCGAGGAAAGCGGTGTCGCCACGCTGCCGCCGGTCGAAGTCGAC
Source organism: Burkholderia cepacia (assembly GCF_001039005.1). Taxonomy (GTDB): domain Bacteria; phylum Pseudomonadota; class Gammaproteobacteria; order Burkholderiales; family Burkholderiaceae; genus Burkholderia; species Burkholderia theae. The sequence goes on along the minus strand of NZ_LDWR01000073.1, from coordinate 58,229 downwards.
TTCAACGCGCCCGAGCTGCCCGATGCAGTGCTCGCGCACCTCACCGCCCAGGCGACGCGCCCGACCGCCCTCTTCTGCAGCAACGACCTGCTCGCGATGGTCGTGATGCGCGGCCTGCGCCGCGCGGGCTTCTCAATCCCGGACGACCTGTCGGTGCTCGGCTTCGATGGAATCGCGATCGGCGAATTGCTTGCGCCGCCGCTCGCGAGCGTCGCGACGCCGAACCGCGACATCGGCCGCCACGCATGGCAGCGTCTCATCGAATGCATCGGCGGCGCGACGATCGAACGCACGTCGCTGATCCTGCCGCATGCGGTGCGCGACGGCGCGACGGTCGCGCCGCCCGCCACCGACCTGCAATTGCGCAAGGCCTGAACACGCACGCCCGCCAGCACGCACCCCGACAACCACACCACCCCAGCGCCACACACTCGCCCGGAGACCTACCGTGTCCTTTCGCCTGACCTCGCTGCTGCGCGCGCTCGCCGCGCCGCTCGCCTGCGCCGCGCTCATCGCGGGCGCGCCCGCCGCCCACGCCGACGAATCGGCGATCTGCTACAACTGCCCGCCCGAATGGGCCGACTGGGCCGCACAGATCGCGGCGATCAAGCAGAAGACCGGCATTCGCGTGCCGTTCGACAACAAGAACTCGGGCCAGGCGATCGCGCAGCTGATCGCCGAGCAGAAAAGCCCGGTGGCCGACGTCGTCTACCTCGGCGTATCGTCGGCCTTCCAGGCGAAGGACAAGGGCGTGATCGCGCCGTACAAGCCCGCGCACTGGAACGACATTCCCGCGAATCTGAAGGACCCGCAAGGCTACTGGTTCGCGATCCACTCGGGCACGCTCGGCTTCTTCGTGAACAAGGACGCGCTCGACGGCAAGCCGGTGCCGCGCTCGTGGGCCGATCTGCTGAAGCCTGAATACAAGGGCATGGTCGGTTATCTCGATCCGTCGAGCGCATTCGTCGGTTATGCGGGCGCGGTCGCGGTCAACCAGGCGCTCGGTGGCAGTCTCGACAACTTCAAGCCGGCGCTCGACTGGTTCCGCAAGCTGAAGGCAAACGCGCCAATCGTGCCGAAGCAGACCGCGTACGCGCGCGTGCTGTCCGGCGAGATTCCGATCCTGCTCGACTACGACTTCGATGCGTATCGTGCGAAGTACAAGGACAGCGCGAACGTCGAATTCGTGATCCCGAAGGAAGGCACGATCGCGGTGCCGTACGTGATGAGCCTCGTGAAGGGTGCGCCGCACGACGCGAACGGCAAGAAGGTGCTCGACTTCGTGCTGTCCGACGAAGGCCAGAAGCTGTGGGCCAACGCGTACCTGCGCCCGGTGCGCGCGCAGACGCTCGGCGCCGACATCGCCGCGAAGTTCCTGCCGGCGAGCGAATACGCGCGCGCCAAGTCGGTCGACTTCGGCAAGATGGCGGCCGGCCAGCAGGCGTTCGGCCAGCAGTATCTGCAGGTGATGCAGTAAGCGGCGGAATGCAATCGATGCTCGACCTGACTTTCCCGCTGCGCTGGCGCGTCGCGCTCGTCGCGCCGGCGCTCGCGGTGTTCGCCGCGTTCTGGCTGCTGCCGATGGCGGCGCTCGTGCAGGTGTCCGCCGACGGCGCGTTCTTCTCGCAGTACGCGGCGCTGCTCGGCAATGCGCGCTACATGAAGAGCCTCGGCGAGACCGTCGCACTGTCCGCCGGCGTCACGCTCGCGACGCTCGCGCTGTCGACGATCTCCGGCCTGCTGCTCGCGCGCCGCGAATTCGCGGGCAAGCGCGTGCTGCTCGCGCTGCTCACGTTCCCGCTCGCGTTCCCGGGCGTCGTCGTCGGCTTCATGGTGATCATGCTCGCCGGGCGCCAGGGGCTGATCGGCATGCTGTCCGCGAAGCTCACGGGCGACAAGTGGGTATTCGCGTATTCGGTCGCGGGGCTGTTCGTCGGCTACCTGTACTTCTCGATTCCGCGCGTGATCGTCACCGTGATCGCGGCCGCGTCGAAGCTCGACGCATCGCTCGAGGAAGCCGCGCGTTCGCTCGGCGCATCGCCGTGGCGCATCTTTCTCGACATCGTGCTGCCCGCGCTCACGCCGGGCCTGATCGCGGCCGGCGCGATCTGCTTCGCGACCGCGATGGGCGCATTCGGCACCGCGTTCACGCTGGCCACCGACCTGAACGTGCTGCCGATGACGATCTATACCGAGTTCACGCTGAACGCGAACATCGCCACGGCAGCCGGCCTGTCGATCGTGCTCGGCATCGTCACCTGGGCCGTGCTCGCGCTCGCGCGCCGGTTCACGGGCCACACCGCCGCCGCCGCGGCCTGAGGATTCCTTCATGCAATCGCTTTCCGGCTCTTCCGCGCCGTCGCCGGCGCCCGCTCCCGCGCAGGCGAACGGTGTCGCCCGCCGCGCGCCGCGCGTCACCGGCGCGCGCGCGATCGCCGCGCTGCAATGGGGCGTCACGCTGCTGCTGTGCGCGTTCCTGATCGTGCCCGTGGTGATGTCGGTGCTCGCGGGCCTGACCGTCAATTATTTCCGCGGAATCTCGAGCGGCCTCACGCTGCGCTGGCTCGAACAGGTTTGGCAGCAGTATCACGGCTCGGTCGCGCTATCGCTTTACGTCGCGTTCGCGACGCTCGCGATCGTGCTCGTCGTCGGCGTGCCGGCCGGTTATGCGCTCGCGCGCAGCAAGAGCCGCATCGCGCGCGCGATCGAGGAAGCGCTCGTGCTGCCGGTCGCGCTGCCCGGCCTCGCGTCGGCGCTCGCGCTGCTGGTCGTCTACGGCGGCTTCACCGCGTTCCGGATGAGCCTGTGGTTCATCGTCGTCGGCCACGTCGTGTTCACGCTGCCGTTCATGGTGCGCGCGGTCGCGGCGGTCGCGGCCGGCGCCGACCTGCGCACGCTCGAGGAAGGCGCGGCGAGCCTCGGCGCATCGTTCGTCACGCGCTTCGTCACGATCGTGCTGCCGAACCTGCGCCCCGGCATCGTCGCGGGTGCGCTCGCGGTGCTCACGCTGTCGATCGGCGAATTCAACCTCACGTGGATGCTGCATACGCCCGACACCAAGACGCTGCCCGTCGGGCTCGCCGATACCTATGCATCGTTGCGTCTCGAAGTCGGCAGCGCGTACACGATCCTGTTCCTGCTGATGACGCTGCCGCTCCTCGTCGCGATGCAGTGGCTCGGCGTCGACCCGTCCGGCACACGCGCGCTCAAGCGCCGCCCTCGTTGAACCCACCATGAAACTCGATTCCACTCCCATCACCCTGACCGGCTGCGCGAAGACGTTCCGCGGCACGCGCGTGCTCGAACCGCTCGACCTGTCGATCGGCGCGGGCGAAACCCTCGTGCTGCTCGGGCCGTCGGGCTGCGGCAAGACGACGACGCTGCGCCTGATCGCCGGCCTCGACACGCCGGATGCCGGCGGCACGATCGCGTTCGGCAACGACGATGTGACGTCGCTGCCGATCGAGCGCCGGCAGGTCGGCATGGTGTTCCAGAACTACGCGCTGTTTCCGAACCTGACGGTGCGCGGCAACGTCGGTTACGGGTTGAAGATCCGCAAGACCGAACCGCGCGCGCTGCGCGAACGCGTCGACGAGCTGCTCGCGATGATGCGGCTCGACTCGCACGCGGACAAACCGGTCGATCAACTGTCGGGCGGCCAGCGCCAGCGCGTCGCGCTCGCCCGCGCACTGGCCGTGCGGCCGCGCGTGCTGCTGCTCGACGAGCCGCTGACCGCGCTCGACGCGAAACTGCGCGACGTGCTGCGTCGCGATATGAATGCGCTGCTGCGCGAGCTCGGCGTGACGACGGTCTACGTGACGCACGACCAGGCCGAAGCGATGGAGCTCGGCGACCGGATCGTCGTGATGGGCGCGGGCCGCATCGAACAGATCGGCACGCCGCGCGACATCTACTACCGGCCGGCGAACCGCACGGTCGCGCAGTTCATCGGCACGCTGAACCGGCTTGCGGGACAATGGCGCGATGGCAAGCTCGTGACGACGGGCGGCGCGATCGTCACGCCGCATGCCGCCGACGAGTGGTTCTTCCGCCCCGAGGACGCGCAACTCGCCGATCCCGCGCATGCACCGCTGCGCGGCGCGGTCGGAGCGTGCGCGTTCCTTGGCGAGCGCACGCGGCTCACCATCGAGCACGCGGCGCCCGATGCGCTCGTGATCGACGTGCCGGGCCGCATCGCGCTCGCGCAGGGCACGGCGGTCGGGATTACGATCGCACCGGAAGGCCTGATCGCGCTCGGCGCGTGATGCAACAATCACGCAACACCCAAGTCATACTCAGGCATCACCCATGCACCACCCCACCGCGGCGCACGACGCCGCCCCCACAATAACCAGACGATTCCGAGGAACGACGATGCTGCTTGCTCAAATCAGCGATCTCCACATCAAGCGTCCGGGCCAGCTCGCGTACCGGCGCGTCGACACGGCGGCCGCGCTCGCGCGCTGCATCGCGAAGCTGAACGCGCTCGAGCCACGCCCCGATGCCGTGCTCGTCACCGGCGACCTGACCGACTTCGGCCACGACGAGGAATATGCCCACTTGCGCAACCTGCTCGCGCCGCTCGAGATTCCGTACTACCTGATGATCGGCAATCACGACGACCGCGCCGGGCTGCGCCGCGCGTTCGCCGATCGCGCCGAACTGCAGGACGGCGAATTCGTGCAGTACGCGCTCGACCTCGGCGCGGTGCGCGTGCTCGCGCTCGATTCGCAGGTGCCCGGCGCGAGCCACGGCGACCTGTGCGACGCACGGCTCGGATGGCTCGCCGCGCAGCTCGACGCCGCGCGCGATCGCCCGGTGATCGTCGCGCTGCATCACCCGCCGTTCGTATCGGGGATCGGCCACATGGATGCGCTGCGTCTCGCACCCGCCGCCGCCGCGAAACTCGACGCGCTGCTGCGCGGTTATCCGAACGTCGAGCGCGTGCTGTGCGGCCACGTGCACCGCACGATGTTCACGCGTTTCGGCGGCACGCTCGCGTCGGCGGTGCCGGCGCCCGCGCACCAGGTCGCATTCGACCTGCGGGCCGATGCGCCGTCCGCGTTCCGGCTCGAACCGCCGGCGTTCGCGGTGCATCGTTATGCGCCGGATACGGGAATGACGTCGCACCACGTGTATGTGGACGAAGGCGCCGGGCCGTATCCGTTCTATGAACCGACGGGCGAGCTGGTCGACTGACGGTCTGAAACACGCACGATGACGGGCGGCGGCCGGCGGGTCGTGCCGGTTTGCCGCCTGCCCGGCAGGATTCACGGTGCTCCGGTAAGATCGACAGCCTCGACCGGCAACCGGCCCACCGGCGCACCCGACGCGTGCGCCGCACGCCGCGCCGTCCAACTCCGCCCGCGCTGCCATGTCCACCGCTTCCACCGACCGCCCGACCGACGCCGCCTCGCCCCACTACTCGCGCAGCCTGCTGTTGTTGCTCGCGACGATCGCGGGCGTATCGGTCGCGAACATCTACTACAACCAGCCGCTGCTCGACAGCTTCCGCGCAACCTTTCCCGACGGCGCGTCATGGATCGGCGCGGTGCCGACCGCGACGCAGCTCGGCTATGCGGCCGGCATGTTCCTGCTCGCGCCGCTCGGCGACCGGTTCGACCGCCGCGGGCTGATCCTGATGCAGATCGCCGGCCTGTCGGTCGCGCTGATCGTCGCGGCCACCGCGCCGTCGCTGGCCGTGCTTGCCGTCGCGAGCCTCGCGATCGGCGTGCTCGCGACCATCGCGCAACAGGCCGTGCCGTTCGCCGCCGAAATCGCGCCGCCGGCCGAACGCGGACACGCGGTCGGCACCGTGATGAGCGGCCTGCTGCTCGGCATCCTGCTCGCGCGCACGGCCGCCGGTTTCGTCGCCGAGTATTTCGGCTGGCGCGCGGTATTCGCCGCGTCGGTCGCGGCGCTCGTCGCGCTCGCCGCCGTGATCGTGCTGCGGCTGCCGCGCAGCTCGCCGACGTCGACGCTGCCGTACGGCAAGCTGCTTGGCTCAATGTGGCATCTGGCGGTCGAACTGCGCGGGCTGCGCGAGGCCTCGCTGACGGGCGCCGCGCTGTTCGCGGCGTTCAGCGCGTTCTGGCCCGTGCTCACGCTGCTGCTCGCCGGCGCGCCGTTCCATTTGGGCCCGCAGGCGGCCGGCCTGTTCGGTATCGTCGGCGCGGCGGGCGCGCTCGCGGCGCCGTACGCGGGCCGCTTCGCGGACAAGCGCGGCCCGCGCGCGATCATCTCGCTCGCGATCGCGCTGCTCGCGCTGTCGTTCGTGATCTTCGCGCTGTCGGGTTCGAGCCTCGTCGGGCTCGTGATCGGCGTGATCGTGCTGGATGTCGGCGTGCAGGCCGCGCAGATCTCGAACCAGTCGCGCATTTATGCGCTGAAGCCCGAGGCGCGCAGCCGCGTCAACACCGTGTACATGGTGTGCTATTTCATCGGCGGTGCGCTCGGTTCGTCGGCCGGCGTCGCCGCATGGCACGCGTTCGGCTGGATCGGCATGTGCGCGGCCGGGTTGCTGTTCACCGCGCTCGCGGGCTGGTTCCACCATCGCGGCGGCCGGCACGGCTGAGCGCGACCGGCCACGGCGGCGTCACGCGTCGGCGCGGCGCGCGGCCGGTTCGTCGGCGGGCGGCGGTGCGAACGCCTGCGCCGGGTCCATCACGGCCGCGGGATCCATCACGGCAGCCGGAACCGGCACGGCAAGCGGGACGGCCGAAGGCGTCAGGATGGGCGCCGCATCCGGTATCGCGATCTGCTCGGGCGCCGACGAAATATCCGCAGCTGGCGCGGCCGCTACGGTCGCCACCGCCGGCGAACTTACGGCCGCCGCGCGCGCCGCGGGCCGGCGGGCCGGATCGAACAGGAACGACAGCCCGACGCTGCCGAGGATCGCGACGGTCGCGACCACGGTCGCCATCGTCACCGGTTCGCCGAGCAGCAGCGCACCGAGCGCGACCGCGACGATCGGGTTCACATACATGCAGCTGCTCGCGATGATCGGGCTCGTGTGGCGGATCAGGTAGCCGTACGCGACGTACGCGGCCATCGTGCAGAACACCATCAGGTACAAAAATGCGAACACCGGCCCGGCCATCACGTGTTCGATGCGTTCGCCGATCAGCCATGCGACGAGCGTCGAAATCAGGCCGCCGAGGCCGATCTGCAGCGACGTCGACAGAAACAGGTCGGACGGCAGCTTGAGCCGCGTCGCGAGGTGCGCGCCGCCCGCCCAGAACAGCGCACCGGCCAGCACGCAGATCGTGCCGAGCGCCGAATTCCGGGCCGCTGCGCCGCCCGAATTCAGCACGACGATGCCGACCATCCCGAGCGCGATGGCCGCCCACTCGCCCTTCGTCACCGGCCGCCCGGCGACCGCCGCGATCACGGTCGCGAACAGCGGCACCGTCGCCACCATCACCGCGGCCGAGCCGCTGCTGACCGAGCTGATCCCGAGCGCGATCGTGCCGGACGACAGCGCGACGAGCATTGTGCCGACGATCCCCGCATTGCGGATCTCCAGCAGCGTCGGCCATTCGGGCTTGCGCCTCAGCGCGAAGATGAACAGGCCGATCCCGCCGAGCAGGTTGCGCAGCCCCGACAGCAGCAGCGGCGGGAACGACTGCAGCGCGAAATGCAGGCCGCTGTAGGTCGAACCCCAGACGAAATAGATGAACACGAGCGCCAGCGCGACGCGGCCGCCGCGGCTTTGCGGCAGGCGGATCCGGAACGAAAGGCGGGCGAGGAAATCGAGGAGGCGGTCGAGCGGCGTCATCGTGCGACCCGCCCGCACGTCGCGCCGCGTGCCCCGCTGAAAAACGCCGGCAATGCCGGCAAACGGTCCTGACGGGACCGGGAAGGCAGAGCGAACGTGCGGAACGACATGACGGTGCGAACGGCGACGAAAGAGAACCGGCAAGCGGCGGCAGAGGGACAAAAAAACGCGCGCAACCGTTTCGGCTGCGCACGCTCGGCATTATGGCATCAAGGATTCGAAAGCATCGTCAGACCTGTCTGAAAGGATAGGGACTGATGTTTCGGCGCGACATTATCCGGCCGGCGGGCTTCCGGTCGGCGGGCCGGTGAAATCCGGGGCCGGATTCACAATGCGCGCGCGTCGCCGGCGTCGATGCCGATTCCACTCGCAATCCATCGCAATCCGCCCCGCTCGAACCAACCATCGGCCGGACGGCCAATCATGCGCGCCGGCCGCTGCTTCGCGCTTATCGTGACGGTCGACACGCCCTCTTCTGGCGGCCCACAACCTCCATTCGAAACCCACACCATCCATACAAAATTTTGTATAATCCAACCATCCTTCCGCCGAAGCCGGTTGTTTTCGTCGGCAGCGCGCTTGACGATCTTCGTGGCTTCCCACTGCCCGCGCGGCGCGACGCCGGCCACCAGATCGACCAGGTACAGCGCGGCCTCGCGCCCGACGACTGGAAGCCGATGCGCACCATCGGCGTCGGCGTGCGGGAAATTCGCCTGCGCGATGCGAGCGGCGCGTTCCGGATCGTCTACGTCGCGACATGCGCCGATGCCGTCTACGTGCTGCACTGCTTCCGGAAGCAATCGGCACGCACGAGCAAACCCGATATCGACCTGGCCGCCCGGCGTTATCGCACGCTGATGATGGAGTTGAAACGATGACCAATGAACGCTACACCAACGTCTGGGACGCAATCGAAGGCCAGCCGGCCGAAGCCGAGAACATGAAGCTGCGCTCCGAGCTGATGATCGCGCTCAAGCAGCGCATCGCGCAGCTCGAGCTCAGCCAGGCCCAGGCTGCGCAACGGCTGGGTGTCACGCAGCCGCGCGTCTCCGACCTGCTGCGCGGCAAGATCAACCTGTTCGGGCTCGACGCGCTCGTGAACATGGCGGCGGCAGTCGGCCTGCGCGTCGATCTCCAGGTGCGCGAATCGGCGTGACGCGTGAGCGCGTCACGCGCGCCGCTTACGATCCGCCGAACCAGTTGTACCCCTGATCGACCCAGTAGCCGCCCGGATACGTATCGGTCACGAAGATTTCCATGATGTGCTTCGGGTTCTTGTAGCCGAGCTTGGTCGGCATCCGCAGCTTCATCGGGAAGCCGAATTCCGGCGGCAGCCGCTGGCCGTCGTAGTCGAACGCGAGCAGCGTCTGCGGATGCAGCGCGGTCGGCATGTCGATGCTCTCGTAATAATCGTCCGCGCACTTGAAGCCGACGTATTTCGCCCGTGTGTCGGCACCGACGCGTGCGAGAAACGCGCCGAACGGCGTGCCGCCCCAGCGGCCGATCGCACTCCACCCTTCCACGCAGATATGCCGCGTGATCTGTTCCGCGTGCGGCAACGCATACAGCTCGTCGAGCGTCCACACGCGCTTGCCCGTCACGCGGCCGGACAGCACGAGCCGATACGTCGACGCATCGACGTGCGGCACGTCGTCGATCCCGTAGAACGCGTTGAACGGGAACGGCCGCGTAATATCGGCTTCGGTGTAGGTCGGCGCGAGCCGTTCGCCGCTGAACAGCCAGGCCTGCACGCGATCGTTCATGCGCGACACTTTCTCGAGGAACGTGTTGACCGATGCGTCGTCCTGCAGCGTGCAGCCGGTGAGCATCGTCAGGCCACCGAGCGTCAGCACGCGCCGGTTGAAGAGGCGCCGCGACGGCATCTCGAGCTCGCGGCGCACATCGAGTTCGAGCGACTTCCGGTCGAGCGTCCAGCGCGGCTCGCCGCGCCTGTTTTCGGATTCCGACATGATGATTTCCTTCGCCCGCGGCTTGCGGGTCAGCGGCCGCGCAGCATCGCGAGCAACGAGCGCGGCACCAGCAGCGCCATCGCGACGTGGACGACAAAGAATGCGACGAGCAGCGACATCGCCCAGAAATGCACGACACGCGCGTTGTCGTAGCCGCCGAACAGTTCGCGCAGCAGCGGGAATTGCACGGACTTCCAGATCGTGAGCCCCGACAGCACCAGCACGACGAGATCGACGATCGCGGTCAGGTACGCGGCACGCTGCACCGCGTTGTAGACGCTCAGGTCGTTGTGCGACAGCCGCCCGCCCAGCGCGGCGCGCACGTCGCGCCACACGGACGCCGGCGTGACGGGCAGCATCTTGCGCGCGAAGCGCCCCGTCGCGATCGACATCGCGAGGTAGAACAGCCCGTTGCCGACCAGCAGCCACATCGCCGCGAAATGCCATTGCAGCGCGCCGCCGAGCCAGCCGCCGATCGTGATGCCGTGCGCAAACGTGAACGACGGATAGATCGGCGACGCGTCGTAGATGCGCCAGCCGGACAGCGCCATCAGGATCGCCGCGAGCGCGTTGAGCCAGTGGCTCACGCGCACCCACGGCGGATGGATCGGGCGCGCGGGTGGCGTCGCGGGCGCGCGATCCGTTGCGGGAACGGTTTGCATGATGAAGACTCCAGGGGTGATGCGACGGGACGCGATGCGCGCGTGCAGCCGGCTGGCCGCGCCCCGCGCGCATCCGTCAGTTCGACGGGCTCATTGCGTCCTTCTTCATCGCGTCGCCCTTCGACATCGCGTCGTGGCCCATCGCGTCTTTCTTCATGGCGTCCTTCTTCATCGCGTGCTTCTTCATGCCGTCCTTCTTCATCGCGCCATCCTTCGCCATCGCGTCGTGGCCCATCGCGTCCTTCGACATCGACGTGCCGTCCTTCGACATCGCATCGTTCTGCGCATAGGCACCCGTTGCGATCGTGGCAAGAGCGGCGACGCAAGCGGCAATCAGTACGTTTTTCATGACATCTCTCCGAAACATGGGTTTGAGGAGCCGAATAGACGGACGACGTCGCGGGAAATGACAGCCGCGCTGAAAATATTTTTTATGCCGGCCGGACAACCCGTCATGCTGCGCCGCTCGGCCGCCGCCGATCGGGCTGCCGGACCGAACGGCAAAGGCATGCGCTGCGGTGCACCCGGCCTGCCGCGCCGCCCGCCATGTTGCGGCTGCACCGGGATAACCACTCTACGCCCGGTTGAAACCGCCGCAAACCCGGTGTATCGTGTGCCCTTGCTAACGCGGGGGTCCTGCAATGCGCTCGGTCAAACAACCGGCATTGCGGGTGAGAAATACCCTTTGAACCTGATCTGGATAATGCCAGCGCAGGGAAGCGTACGGATTTCGCCGCCATCCTTCTGACGAAATCCGCCGCCTCACCAAGCCTCGTCTCCTGCTTAGCTCGAGCCCCACATACGTCAAGGGCTCCGGGCAAGCGCCGACGCGCCTGTCCGGCGCTCACACAGGAGATTGCATGAACGCCAATCCGAAGTTTCTGTCCGCCGACGCTCATGTCGACGCCGCCGCTGTCGCGCCGCTGCCGAATTCGCGAAAGGTTTATGTAACCGGCTCGCAGCCCGACATCCGCGTGCCGATGCGCGAAATCACGCAGGCCGACACGCCGACCGGCTTCGGCGGCGAAAAGAATCCGCCGATCTACGTGTACGACACGTCGGGCCCCTACACCGATCCGGAAGCCACGATCGACATCCGCGCGGGCCTGCCCGCGCTGCGCCAGGGCTGGATCGAAGCGCGCGGCGACACCGAAGGGCTCTCCGGCCTGTCGAGCCAGTACGGCCTCGAGCGCGCGGCCGACCCGGCCACCGCCGACCTGCGTTTCCCGGGCCTGCACCGCAACCCGCGCCGCGCGCAGGCCGGCAAGAACGTCACGCAGATGCACTACGCGCGCCAGGGCATCATCACGCCGGAAATGGAATACATCGCGATCCGCGAGAACCAGCGCCGCGCCGAGTACCTCGAGAGCCTGAAGTCGAGCGGCCCGAACGGCGCGAAGCTCGCCGCGATGATGGGCCGCCAGCACCCGGGCCAGGCGTTCGGCGCCGCGGCCTACGGCGCGAACGCGCTGGCCGAGATCACGCCCGAGTTCGTGCGCGACGAAATCGCACGCGGCCGCGCGATCATCCCCGCGAACATCAACCACCCGGAATCCGAGCCGATGATCATCGGCCGCAACTTCCTCGTGAAGATCAACGCGAACATCGGCAACTCGGCCGTCACGTCGTCGATCGGCGAGGAAGTCGACAAGATGACGTGGGCGATCCGCTGGGGCGGCGACACGGTGATGGATCTGTCGACCGGCAAGCACATCCATGAAACGCGCGAGTGGATCATCCGCAACAGCCCGGTGCCGATCGGCACGGTGCCGATCTACCAGGCGCTGGAGAAGGTCAACGGCAAGGCCGAGGACCTGACCTGGGAAATCTTCCGCGACACGCTGATCGAGCAGGCCGAGCAAGGCGTCGACTACTTCACGATCCACGCGGGCGTGCGCCTGCAGTACGTGCCGCTCACCGCGAACCGGATGACCGGCATCGTGTCGCGCGGCGGCTCGATCATGGCGAAGTGGTGCCTCGCGCATCACAAGGAAAGCTTCCTGTACGAACACTTCGAAGAGATCTGCGAGATCATGAAGGCGTACGACGTGAGCTTCTCGCTCGGCGACGGCCTGCGTCCCGGCTCGATCTACGACGCGAACGACGAAGCGCAGCTCGGCGAACTGAAGACGCTCGGCGAACTCACGCAGATTGCGTGGAAGCACGACGTGCAGGTGATGATCGAAGGCCCCGGCCACGTGCCGATGCAGTTGATCAAGGAGAACATGGATCTCCAGCTCGACTGGTGCAAGGAAGCGCCGTTCTACACGCTCGGGCCGCTGACGACCGACATCGCGCCGGGTTACGACCACATCACGTCGGGCATCGGCGCCGCGATGATCGGCTGGTTCGGCACCGCGATGCTGTGCTACGTGACGCCGAAGGAGCACCTGGGCCTGCCGAACAAGGACGACGTGAAGGAAGGCATCATCACGTACAAGCTCGCCGCGCATGCGGCCGACCTCGCGAAGGGTCACCCGGGCGCACAGGTGCGCGACAACGCGCTGTCGAAGGCGCGTTTCGAGTTCCGCTGGGAAGACCAGTTCAACATCGGTCTCGATCCGGACAAGGCGCGCGAATTCCACGACGAGACGCTGCCGAAGGATTCGGCGAAGGTCGCGCACTTCTGCTCGATGTGCGGCCCGCACTTCTGCTCGATGAAGATCACGCAGGACGTGCGTGAATTCGCCGCGCAGCAGGGTGTGTCGGAATCCGAAGCGCTGAAGAAGGGGATGGAAGTCAAGGCGGTCGAGTTCGTCAAGACCGGCGCCGAGATCTATCACCGTCAGTAAGCGAACGCGGCGATCCGCACCGGAAACGCATCGCACGATGCACGAAGCCCGCTCTCGAGCGGGCTTTTTTGCGCATGTCGCGTACCTGCGAACGTACGGGAAACAAATGATTACGAAACCGCGCGAGCCTTAACAAGTCCTTACAGCAGCGTCGCGGGGCGGCGCGTAGATTGGGTTCATGCGTGGCCGCCAGCCGGTCGCGCGTCCTCCATTCACACCCACAAGGACAACGATCATGAACTCGATTCGGCGTATTGGGGTATGTGCGCTCCTCGTTGCGACGGTGGCCAGTTTGTCGGCCTGCGATTCGATGTCGAGGCGCCAGCGTGACACGGCAATCGGTGCGGGGGTCGGCGGCGTCGCCGGCGCGGCGATCGGCGGTAGTGCGCTGTCGACGCTGGGCGGCGCGGCGGCCGGCGGCATCATCGGTAACCAGGTCGGCAAGTAAGCCGGCCACGCGCCGCGACAGTCGGCCGGGCGGCGTTTCCGCGGTGCGGAAGCGCCGTTTTCGCATGCGGTGCCGCGATACGCGCGGCAGTGGCCCGGAAATGATCCGTTACCGTTTTGCACACCGTGTCATCGGTGCGCGGCCTAAGCTTAAGCATCTGCCGATTGCCGGCTCCGCCGGAGAGACATCATGAACAGGACCTTCGTCGCAGCGGCGCTCGCCTGCGCGACGCTCGCCGGCTGCTACTACCCGTACGGCTACTATCCTGGCGGCTACTACACGGCCGCACCGGTGCAGCCGGCGCCCGTGTACGCCGATCCGGGCCCCGTCTACTACTACCCGGCGCCTGCGTATGCGCCCGCGTGGGGCGGTTATTGGGGACCGGCGCTATCGCTCAATTTCGGCTTCGGCGGACGCGGCGGCTGGCGCCATCACTGAGCGGGCAGCGCCGCCGTCAGCCGGTGAAATTCCCGTTTCTTGTCGTTTCATCGAATCGTGAAACGACGGCGAGGTAACGGGGTGTAAGATTCTCCGCATCCCGTCCTCCTCCGCCCCCTCGATCGATGTCGCCCAAGAACGCCATTCTGCTGACCGTGCTCGCTGCCCTGTGGGGCGCATCGTTCCTGTTCATCCGGGTCGGCGTCGTCGATTTCGGCGTCGCGCCGCTGATGGCGCTGCGAGTGGGCATCGGCGCGCTGTTTCTCACGGGCTTCGCGCTGACGCGCTTCAAACCCGCCGATCTCGGCGCCCGGCTGCGCCGTCACGCATGGCCGTTGTTCGTCGTCGGCGCGCTGAACTCGGGCATTCCGTTCTGCCTGTTCGCGTTCGCCGAACTGACGCTGTCGGCCGGCCTGACGTCGGTGATCAACGCGACGACGCCGCTCTGGGGCGCGCTCGTGGCGTACCTGTGGCTGAAGGACAAACTGTCGCTGCCGCGCGCGCTCGGCCTCGTGATCGGTTTTGCCGGCGTGCTCACGCTCGTGTGGAACCAGATCGCGAATGCGCACGGCGACACGGGCGCCAGCGCAACCGCACTCGCCGCCGCCGCGGCGCTCGGCGCGACGCTGCTGTACGGCATCGCGGCCAATTACACGAAGCGCAAGCTCAGCGGCGTCGATCCGCTCGTCAACGCGGCCGGCAGCATGATCGGCTCGACCGTCCTGCTGCTGCCGTTCGCGATCGCCACCTGGCCGGCCGCGCCGGTCAGCGCGCACGCATGGGGCGCCGTGCTCAGCCTCGGCGTCGCATGCACGGGCATCGCGTATTTCATCTTCTTCTACCTGATCGCGCACGTCGGCCCCGCCCGCGCGATTACCGTGACGTTCGTGATTCCCGTGTTCGGCCTGCTGTGGGGCGCGCTGTTCCTCGGCGAACACGTGACGGCCGTGATGATCGAAGGCTGCGCGATCGTGCTCGTCGGCACCGCGCTCGCGACCGGCGCGATCAAGCGGATTCCCGGTCTCGGGCCGCGAGGCGGCGAAGCGACCTGAGGATTCGGGCGCACGCCGCCCGCCTCACGGTGAGCGCCGACGGCCGAGCAAAGTCTGTTCGCCGGCATGCCGGCATTCTTCTGACGGTGACGCGCGCACGTGGTCGAGCCCCGCTGCGGGGATTTCCCGCACGACCTCACTCACGAAACGTCCACGGCGCACGGTCATGCCACCGCGATGCCGCCGGATTGTCATGCGCTTCGGCGGCGCCGGTCACCACTGCGTGCCGGCGCCGGCCATGGCCTCAGCCGCGCACCGGGTGCGTCTGGAATTTCCCTGATACGCGGGCCGCCGCATTCCAGTTACACTTCGAACACTCATCCGCAGAAGGCGGTCACGATGCCCCACGTTCTTTCGCGTCCACCTTCGCGTGCGACTGCTTCAGCGTGGCGGCGCAACGCAGCCCCGCCGCTCGCCCCTGGGCACCGTTGACATGAAGCCCGCCCGCGACCTATCCCTCGAATCCCTGCTCGAACGCCTCACGCCGACGCCCAGCGGCTGGCTCGCCACCTATCGCACCACGACGCTGCGCAGCGTGTTCCAGCCCGTGCTGTCGATCACGCACAAGCGCGTCGTCGGTTACGAGGCGCTGCTGCGCGTCGTCGACGCGAACGGTGCGCTGGTCTCGCCCACCGCCCTGTTCGACAAGACACGCGGCGAAGCCGATGCGCTGCTGCTCGATCGGCTTGCGCGCTGCCTGCACACGGCCAACTTCGTCGCCCAGGGCATCGGCGACGGCTGGCTGTTCCTGAACGTGACGCCGCGCGTGCTCGATTCGGGCCTCGTGCAGCGCGAGTTCGTCGAGGCGCTGTGCCGGCATTTCGCGTTGACGCCGAACCGGATCGTGCTGGAAGTCGTCGAACAGCCGTCACGCGACGAAGCCGCGCTCGCCCGCACGATCGACATGATCCAGCATCGCGACTTCCTGATCGCGATCGACGATTTCGGCACGGGCTTCTCGAACTTCGACCGCGTGTGGCGTGCGCGACCCGACATCGTCAAGCTCGATCGTTCGCTGGTCGAGCGCTCGACCGGATCGGCCGACGATCGGCGCATCATGCATCACCTCGTGTCGATGCTGCACCAGGCCGGCGCAATGGTGCTTGCCGAGGGCGTCGAAAGCGACGACGCGTTGCAGTCGCTGATGGAGGCCGACATCGATTTCGTGCAGGGCTTCCAGTTCGGCCAGCCCGATATGTCGATCGCACACGCGAGCGCGACGGCACCCGCGATGCTCGATGCCGCGTGGCAGCGCTTCATCGCCCGCCGGCACGCGCCGGCCATTGCCGAACAGCCGGGCTTCGACGCAATCGAGCGGCTCGTGCTCGCCGGCGCGGCCACGTTCTCCGCGAGCGGCAGCCTGCAGGACGCCGCGCAACGCGTGTTCGCGGTACCGGCCGCGCGCCGCGTGTTCGTCACCGACGAGATCGGCGAGCAGTTCCTGCCATCGATCGGTGCGCGGTCCGACGACGGCCAGCCGAACGTCGCCCGCCTCGCGCCGCTCTTTCCGGAAACCCACAGCAACTGGTCGCGGCGCCCGTACTTCCAGCGCGCGATCGCCGCCCCCGGGCGCGTCGCGTTGATGGGCCCGCACTTCTCGCTGACGGAAGGCCGCGATTGCTATACGGCCGCCGTCGCGATCCGCGCACAGAGCCGGCTCGTCGTGTTCTGCGTCGACTTCGTGCTCGACAGCGCGGGCACCGTGATGCGGTAGCCGGCGCCGCGGCGTGCGCGCGACCGCGATGCCCGCGGAACGTCCGGTCAACCGTGCGTCAGTCGACCACCTTCCCTCGTCCCGATTTCACCACGCTGCGGCGCGACTTGTGCTCGAGCCGCCGTTCCTTCGACGCGCGCGTCGGCCGCGTCGCGACCCGTGCGCGCGGCGTGTACGCGACGCTGCCGATCAACGTGTCGAGGCGCGCCAGCGCGGCGTCGCGGTTCTTCTCCTGGGTGCGGTATTCCTGCGATTTGATCACGACGATGCCGTCGCGCGTGATGCGCTGGTCGGACAGCGCGAGGAGCCGCTCCTTGATGACAGGCGGCAGCGACGACGCACGGATGTCGAAGCGCAGGTGAATCGCGCTCGACACCTTGTTCACGTTCTGCCCGCCCGCACCCTGTGCGCGCACGGCCGTCCATTCGACTTCGGCCGGATCGAGCGTATAGCGGATCATCATCGCGAAGCCTCCGTGCGGCGCCGTGCGAGCGCTTCGTCGACGCGTGCCGCGAGCCCCGAATCGCGCTGCGTGCGCGTCGCGACCGCCTGCGCCAGTACGCGCCGCGGCCCGATCACCTGCACGCGCGTACGTGCACGCGTCACGGCCGTGTAGACGAGTTCGCGCGTGAGCACACGACCGAACGATGCCGGCAGCACGAGCGCGGCTTCGTCGAATTCCGAGCCCTGCGATTTGTGGACCGTCAGCGCGAACGCGGTTTCGTGCGGCGGCAGCGCGGCCGGCGACACCGCGCGCACGGTGCCGTCCGCGCGCCTGAACCACACGCGCAGCACGCCGTGCGCGTCGGGCAGCGCGATGCCGATGTCGCCGTTGAACAGCCCGAGTGCATAGTCGTTGCGCGTCACCATGATCGGCCGCCCGGTGAACCAGTGCGCACCGACCGCGAGCGGCACGCGTGCCGCGTGCCGCACATGCGCGGCCACGAGCGCATTGACGTGCTCCGCGCCGCGCGAGCCGCTGCGGATGGCGCACAGGATCCGGAACCGGTTGAGCGCGTCGAACAGCGGCAGCGGATCGGGCACCGGCGCCGCCAGCGTGTCGCGCAATGCGTCGAGGTACGCGCCGAACCGCCGTGCGAGCCGCTCGACCGTCGCCGACGCGAGCGTATCGCCGGCATCGTCGTGGAACGACGCAGCGGCCGTGTCGTCGGCGGGCAGCGCGTCGAGCGCGGCCTGCACGTCGCCACTGCGGATCGCGAGCGACAGCCGCCCGATCGGCGAATCAAGACCGAAGCGGTAGTTGCGTTCGAGCCACACGACGCAGTCGGCGAGCGGCGCCGGTGCGGGTGCCGGCGTGGCAGATACGGCGGCAGCTTCGCCAGGCGCCGCCGCCGTGACCGATGCAAGCGCTGCATCCACTGCATCGCCCGCGTCGAACGGCGGCAGTTCGACGGTGTCGAGCCACGCGAGTTCGTCGGCCTCGATCCACGCGGGGGCGCCGCCCGCCTGACCTGCATCACCGACATCGGTCAGTGCCGGGCCTGCGGGAGGCAGCGCAGTGTCGACCGCGGCAATCTCGTCGTGCTGCGGTTCATCGTCGAAGAGCGATGCCTGTCGCGCATCGACTCGCCGCCGAGCCGCCGGCTTGCGTGTTGAAGCGGCGGCCGATGCCGATGGAGGCGCCGAGGCCCGCGCCACCGCGGAAACCGGATTCGCCGCCGGAATTGCTGCCGCTGCGGCTGCGGCTTCGTCCGGCACCGGCAATGCCGCGACGAATGCCGCCTCGTCGATGCCGAGCGCCAGCGCGATGCGCGTGCGCGCCGCGGCGGTAAACGCCGGCCGCGCGCTCAGTTCGGCGAACACGGCGCCCGCCTCGACCGCGGCCAATTGATCCTTGTCGCCGAGCAGCACGAGCCGCGCACCCGGCGCGAGCGCGTCGAGCAGATGCGCGGCGAGCGCGACATCGATCATCGACGCCTCGTCGACGACGATCAGGTCGTACGGCAGCGGATTGTCGCGATGATGCCGGAAGCCGGCCGCCCCCCCGCCGCCCAGCAGGCGATGCAGCGTGTACGACGTGTCGGGCAGGCGTGCCGCGAGTTCGGGCGGCAGGTCGCCGGCCCGCGCGTGCAGCGCTTCCTGCATCCGCTGCGCGGCCTTGCCGGTCGGTGCGGCCAGCGCGATGCGCAGCCCCGGGTGCGCGTCGAGCAAACAGGCCAGCACGCCGACGACGGTCGTCGTCTTGCCGGTGCCGGGGCCGCCGCTGACGATGGTCACGCGACCCGTCAGCGCGACGATCGCCGCGACGCGCTGCCAGTCGACTTCGCCCGTCGCGGGCCCGAAGTAACGCGCGAGGCTGTCGCGCAACCGGTCGGGCGACAGACCTTCGTCCGGCGCGGCGACACCGGCCTGCGCAACGAGCGCATCGGCCAGCCGCCGTTCGTAATCGAAATAGCGCGACAGGTACAGATGATCGTGCCGGTCGACGATCAGCGGCCGCTCATCGCCGCGCGCGAGCGTGCCGAACGCCACCACGCCGCTCGCGGCGAGCGCCGCGCGGATGTCGTCGAGCGGTTCTTCGTAGCGCTGCGCGAGCGCGCCGAGCGCGACGCATACGTGGCCGCCCGCGGTCGCGCGGCTCGTCGCGAACGCGGCGCGCGCCGCCCAGCGCGCGGCCGCAGCCGGCGCGCCCGCACGCCGCGCGAGGTCGCCGATGCGACGCGCGAAGCCTTCCGCGAGCGCGATGCCGAAATCGGCGGGCTCGGGCAGCCGCGCGACGAGGCCGCCGGTAAATTCGAGCGTGTCGTCGGATGCGTTCATGCGCGGCCCCCTTCCATCATCCGGTCGAGTGCGTCGACGAGCGCGCGCGCGGGCCGCCGCGCATGCACGCCGGCCGGCTCGCCGCCGCTGCGCCAGTCGGGCCGCACGCCGCGCACGAACAGGTACAGGTAGCCCGCGATGTGCGTGTCGTAGTCGTAAGCGGGCAGCCGCCCGCGCAAGTAGCGATGCAGCGCGACCGTGTAGAGCAGCGCCTGCAGGTGATACGCGTGATCGGCCATCGCGACGTCGAGCGCGCGCGGGCCGTAGGCGTCCGGCGTCGTGCCGAGATGGTTCGACTTCCAGTCGACGATCCAGAAGCGGCCGTCGTGTTCGACGATCATGTCGATGAAACCCTTGATGAATCCGGCGAGATTGCCCGCCTCCAGTGCAACGTCCGGGTAGCCGTGCGCGACCAGCAACCGGCGCAACGCCGTCAGGTCGAGCGACGGCGCCGGGAACAGGAAACCCATTTCGTCGAGCCGCTTCGCGGGATCGAGATCGGCGAGCCGCATACCCGGCACGAGCTCGGTGCGCACGACGTCGTCGACGAGCCGCGCCATCATCGACGGCAATCGCGTCGCGAGTTCCGGCTCGGCCTCGACCGGCCGGTCGTGCAGCGCACCAAGCGCGGCCTTGTGCCACGACTCGGGCTCGGTGAACCGGCTGAGTTCGAACAGGCGGTGCAAACACTCGCCGGCCGCCGCGCCACGCGGAAACACGAGGATGTCGTCGTCCGGCGGTTCGGGCGCGACCGTATCGGCCAGGATGAACTCGCCGTCCGGCACCACCTCGGCAAGCGCATCGTGATCGGGCCGCAACTCGTCGTCGGGCACGGCCGCGACGCCCGCTTCCTCGCGCGCCATCGACGCGGTCAGCGAGCTGAAGCTCGCCATGCGCCACGCATCGCGCAGCACGCGTGTCGCATGGCGCGCCGCGAGTGTTTGCGATGCATCGTGCCCGGCCGCGAGACGCTCGGGACGCGCGGGTGCCGGCAGCGGCGCGACGCTCACGGCGCCGCCCGCGAGTGCGCGCCACCCCGCGTCGAGCGCGGCTTCGTCGGGCGGCTCGTCGAGCCACGCATCGAACGACTGGCCGGCGCCTGCGACAAGCCAGTTGAGCACGCTGCGCCGCGCTTCGCGCGTCGAGCGCGACGACAGGTACGGCCCGGCAACGACGTAGCAGCGATAGACCGCGCGCGTGAGCGCCACGTAGACGAGCCGCGCGCGTTCCGCGGCCTGCTCGCGCATCGCCTGCCGCGCCGCGTGTGCGGCCGCCTCGTCGTCGCACCCGTAATGCAGCACCGCGTCGCCCGCTTCGTCGTGATACTCGCGTGCATCGGGCAGCGCGGACGCGGGCGGCTCGCGCAGCCCGCCGTCGTTCAGGAACGGACAGAACACGATCGCGTATTCGAGACCCTTCGACTTGTGCACGGTCACGATCTGCACCAGATTGCGATCGGATTCGAGACGCAACTGCGCTTCCTCGCCGCCGCCGTCGAGCCGTTGCGCGGCGAGCCAGCGCAGCGTCGGCGCGATGCCCGGCTGCGCGGATGCGCGTGTCTGCGTCAGTTCGGCCAGATGGTTGATGTCGGTCACGCGGCGTTCGCCGTCCGCGCCGGCCATCAGCCGTTCGGCGATCCGCAGCTCGCGCGTGAACGTGCGCCACATCACCGCGAAACCGCGTTCGCGCCACAGCAGCCGATACCGCGAGAAGCGCTCGACCCAGCTCATCGCGTCGGTGCTGTCGGCCGCGGACGCTTCGCGCTGCGCATCGCCGTCGCCCTGCTCCATCCGCCACAGCCCCCCGGCATCGAGGCCGAACCAGTCGGCCGCGAGCGCCGCGCGCAGACGCCGCAGGTCGCCCGGCGCATCGATCGCCGCCAGCACGCGTTCGAGCTGCTCGGCGTCATCGGTCGAAAACACGGAGGCCTGCGCCAGTTCGACGCTGCCGATGCCCCACGTCGCGAGCACGCGCTTCACGAGACTGCCTTGCCGGTGCGTCTGCACGAGCACCGCGACGTTGCCCGGCGACAGCGGCGTGTCACCCAGCCGCACGCGCCCTTCGCGCGCGCCGCGCATCAGCCGCGCGATCTCGGCCGCGCAGGCCTGGGCGGCCTGCGCCTGCGCGTCGCGCTTGAGCAGCGTGCCTTCGCCGCCCGGCAATGCCCAGACGCGGAAGTCGCCGGCCGGGCCCGGATCGGTTTCGTCGACGAACGGCGCACGCACGCGCGTGCCGGCACGCACCGCGTAATAGTCGAGCCCGTCGAGCACGAACGCACGCGGATTCGACATGAAGAAGCGGTTGCAGGCATCGACGATCGCGGGCGTCGAGCGCTGGTTGACCGCGAGCGTGTAGCACGCGCTCGCACTCGCGCGCGCCGCCAGATAGGTATGCAGGTCGGCCGCGCGGAAACTGTAGATTGCCTGCTTCGGATCGCCGACGAGGAACAGCGGGCCGCCCGGCGCGAAGATCCGGTTGAAGATCGCGAACTGCAGCGGATCGGTATCCTGGAACTCATCGATCAGTGCGGCCGGATAGCGCGCGCGCAGCGTCTCCGCGAGCCACGGGTGCGCATGCAGTGCGCGGTACAGGTTCGCGAGCAGATCGTCGAACGAGACGACGCGCCGCGTGCGCTTGCGCTCGGCCAGCTCGCCCGGCGCCATGTCGAGCCACTCGGCGATCAGCACGAGCCAGCGCGCGCGCTGCGCGGCCTCGGCCGCCACCACGGCCGCTTCGAGCGCGTCGGCCACGTCGAAAAACGCATGTTCGGGGGTTGCGCCGCCTTTTTTCGTCGCCTTCACCAGCGCGGAATGCGTGAGCTTCAGTGCGGCTTTCGGCAACGCGGCCGTCGCGTCGCCCTGCGCGAAATGCGCGGCCCACGCGTCGAGCGCATCGGCAACCGCCTCGGGCTTGTGCGAGCGCTGGTTGAGCGCGGGCTGCGCGGTGCGCAGCAACGCATCGATCGCATCGCGCTCGGCCGCCCACATCCGCGCCGCCTCGGCGAAGCATTCGGCTGCGGCGGCCTCGGCCGACTCGTCAGGCTCGGTCACACCGTCCCAGCGCAGCGCGGCGAGCGGCTTCTTCAGCCGGCGCGCGAGCTGCGCATCGAGCGCGGCTGGGCCGGCGCCCGATTCGACGAGCCAGGTCGCGAAGCCCGGCCAGCGCGCGGCCGCCGGTTCGACGCGCGTGCGCCAGAAGTCCGCCGCGAGTTCGAAGCGCAGCGACGCATCGTCGGCCTCCATATCGAACGCGAACGGCATCGCGGCCGCGAACGGCGCCTCCTGCAGCGCGCGCTGGCAGAACGCGTGGATCGTATGAATCGCGGCCTGGTCGAACGCGCGCAGTGCGCGCCGGATCCGCTTCGCGGCCGTCTCGGGGTCGAGCGAGCCTGCTTCGCCGAGCGTCGTGTCGAGCAGGCGCGCGATGAACGGATCACCGCCATCGTCGCCCGTGTCGAGCACATGCGCGAGCTGTGCGAGCCGACTGCGAATCCGCTCGTGCAGCTCGGCCGTCGCCGCCTTCGTGAAGGTCACGACGAGGATTTCGTCCGCGCCGAGATCCTTTTCGAGCAGCAGGCGCACATACAGCGCGCAGATGTTCCAGGTCTTGCCGGTGCCGGCCGACGCCTCGATCTGGTTGACGCCGTCGAGCGGGCACGCGAACACGTCGAGTTCGAGCGCCTGCTGCGGCTGCGACACGGCGCTCATGCGACCTCCTTCAGATGCTCGACGAGCGGCTCGAACACGAGCCGCGCGAGTGTGCCGAACGGCTCGTCGAGCGACGCATGCGCGCCGCGCCATGCGATCGCGATGGCCGGATCGTCGGCTTCGCTCACAACGCGCTCGTTGATCCAGACGCTCGCGGCCTTGGCCTCGCCATCGGATACCCTCGCCCACGCGCTGCGCGGGAAAAACCGCAGCGGCATGCGTCGTCCCGCGCGAAACAGCGCGGCAAGCGGCGCGAGCCGCTCGAGCGGCGCCGCGACCGGCGTCAGCTCGAACGCGCCGCCGCTGCCGAACCACAGCGTGCGGCGCGGGCCGCCAGGCTCGACCGCGCAGTAGACGAGATGCGCCAGCCACGCGGACAGGTAGTCGCGCGCACTCGACCGCGCATAACGGTAGATGATCTGCCCGGCCGGCGTCAGCCGGTTCAGCGTGCCGTGCAGTTCGAGCGGCGCGCTCACCGCATCGCCCGACAGCATCGCGTCGTCGGCGCCGAACAGCGCCTGTTCCGTGTCGGGCCAGGCCGGCCTGACAACGAGCGAGAACGGCCGGCGCTCCATGCCGTCGGCCAGCGCGCGGCGTACGTTCGACGCAAGCTGCGTCATCGAGCCGAGCGCCTGGTCGCGCCACACGGCGCCCGTCGCGCCGCCCGGCAGTTCCGGGCTCGCGTCCGCGATGCGCAGTGCGTGATCGTGCACGGCCCCGTCGCCCGATTCGATCAAGAGCGGCAGCACGCGCTCGGCGAGCGCGTCGCTACCGGCGAAGTCGAGCGCGAACGGCTCCGTGTCGAGCAGTTCGGCCTGGGCATCGGCAAGCACGATGCCCAGCCGCGCGCGCAGCAGCGCCCGCGCGGGATGCCGCCAGAAGCGTTCGAATTCGCTGAACGCGACCGGCTCGACCGGTTCGGCCGGCAGAGGCTGCGCGAAGAACCGCAGCTCGCGCGGCCCGTCGCGCGATGCATCGGCGGCCAGCAGCGACGCGAGCGTCGCGCGCTCGGCATCATACGAAACGAGTTCGCTGCCGGGCTGGAAATAGGCGGCCGCGAACGGTTGCAGCGGATGCTCGACGATGAACGCGCGCCGCGCGGCATCGACCGCGTCCGGCGCGGCGTCGGGGCCGGCCGTGACGAGCGCGAGATGGTCGAGCAGTTCGTCGACGAGTGCCGCGGGCGGCAACGGCGCGTTGTCGCGGATGCTGCGGCCCGTATAGGCGATCAGCAACCGGTCGCGCGCTGCGAGCAGCAGGTCGAGAAACAGGTTGCGCTCGTCGTCGCGGCGCTGCCGGTCGCCAAGCTTCGGCAACACGGCCATCAGGTCGAATTCGTCCGCGCGCGCCAGGCTCGGCAGCACGCCGTCGTCCATTCCGAGCAGGCAGACGACGCGGTACGGCAGGCCGCGCAGGCTCGTCAGCGACGAGAACGTGACGCCGCCCCACGGCACCCCGCCGCGCGCGGGATCGTCGAGCGCCGCGGCCAACCCCGCACGGACGACGGCGGCCGGCAGCGCTTCGTCGGGCGCGCCCTCCGTCATCGCGGCCAGCATCGCGTCTAGCGCATCGCGCACGCCCGCAAGCGCGTCCGCATACGCGGCACCCGAATCGAAGAAACGCGCGAGCGTGTCGGCAAACAGTTCGCTCCAGCCGCGCGGCGTGTGCGATTCGGCGAGCCGCCGCGCGAAGCCGTCGAGATCGTCGGTAAAGCGCGCGAGCCGGCCGAGCAATTCGGCCTCGCTGCCCGTGGCCGCCTCGATCGGCAGCCACGCGCCGACCGGCGCCGCGCCTTCGGGCATCGCATAACCGAGAAAGAGCCGTGCGAGCGCATCGGAGAACGTATGACGCGGCGACGGCACGGCCGCGTCGTCGCTCGCGAGCGGCGACAGCCCGCGCCGCGCGCCGGCGGCCGCGAGCCACGTCTGCACCGTCTCGAGCGCGGCCGCGTCGATGCCGTAGCGCGCGGCCACCGCGTCGACGCGCAGCCATTCGACCAGCTCCGGCGCACCGACCTGCCGTTCCGGCAACGCGAGCCAGTCGAGCAGCACGCGCGCGACCGGGTTCGCCTGCGACGGCGGCAGCCCAGTGATCCGGTAAGGCACGCGCGCGCCGCCGCCACCGGCCGTGCCGAACACGGCATCGATCAGCGGCCCGGCCGCCGCGAGGTCGGCCACCGCCACGAGCACGTCGGACGGCTGCAGGCTCGCATCCGCGTCGAACCACGCGAGCAGCCGGTCGTGCAGCACCTCGAGCTGGCGCGCGAGGCTGTGACATACGTGCACCTCGATCCCGCGCTCGGCCGGTGCGTCGCCGGCTTCGGCCTCCGGCTGCAGGTCGAGGATCGCGTTCTGCACGCGCGCCAGCCACGTCGGCGCGGGATTCTCGACGAAACGCGCCGCGTCGCCTGACGCCGCGCTTTCAGTCAGTTCGTGCAGCATGTGCAGTTGCGCCTGCGTCTGCCTGCCCCATTCGGCGAGCAGCGGATGGCCGACTTCCTGGTAGTCGAGCCGCCCGGCCGCATCGAGCGCCTCGGCGTGCGCGGCGGTCACGATGTCGAACCAGAATTCGCGGCACGGGTTCAGCGCATAGACGCGTACGTCGATCCAGCGCGACAGCTCGCGCAACAGCGCGATATGCAGCGGCGGCATCGTCGGCAGCGCGAACACGCTGACCGATTCCGGCCAGTTGGCACGCTCGACCGTATCCGCATCGAGATGGCGCGCGTCGACGAGGAAACGATGCGCGGGCGGCGTGCCGCTGTCGCTCAGTTCGGCGAGCAGCGCGCGCCACAGCGCGGCCTGCCAGCGCTCGTCGTCGCGCGCGGCGTCGCTGATCCCGCGCGGCGCGCCGTCGCCGGCCAGCACGGATTCGCCGGCCTGCCATGCGGCCAGCCATTCGGGGCGATAAGTCAGGTAATGATCGAGCACGGCCGCGACGCGGTGCGCGAGTTCGTAGCGCATCGCATCGTCGGACGCGGACAGATACGCGGCAAGCCGCGGCGATGCGAGCCACGGCGCACCGCCAGCCGCCTGCGCGAACAGCCGGTAGCAGCGCCACACTAGGCGGTCGGGTGCGAACGGCGAACGTGCGGGCACCGTCAGCACGCGGCCGATCTGCGCCCACAGCCATTGCGCGAGATACGTGAACTCGACGTTCGCGCACACGCCGCTGCGCGCGGCGATGTCGAGCTCGAGGCGGCGGCGCAGCGCCGCGCTCGGCACGATGACCTGTTGCGGCGCCCACGGGCCGTTGCGGGCCGGAAACGCGGCCAGATCCTCGAGCAGCGCATCGGCCAGCGTTTCGTGACGGTTCGAATAGAAGAGATGGAGCATGAAGCGGGCGTCGGAACCTCGCACCGGCCGGGCCGGGCGAACAGGATCACCAAGGATAGCAAATGGACCGCCGCCGCGAAGGTCATCCGGAAAGCCAGGTTTTGCGGACCGCGAAATACGATAGACTCGTCGCCAGTCAACACGCCGCCCCCGGGCGTCTTCGTCTGCCATTCAGCCCATCGATGCGCTATTCGGTCGAAATCAGAAAATTTTTCTATAGCCAGTACTTTTTCGGCGGCCTGCGGATCGCGGTCGGCGTCTCGTTGCCGGCCGTGCTGTGCCTCATTGTGTTTCACAACCGGGAGCTCGGCTTCACGATCTCGACGGGCGCGCTCGGCGCTTGTGTCGTCGACATGCCGGGCCCGCTCAAGTACAAGCACAACGAAATGCTCGCGTGCAGCGTGATCGGCTTTCTGGCCGCGCTCGCGACCGGCCTCGCGACACCGAACATCTTTGCGCTGTGGCTCACGATCGTGCCGCTCACGTTCGTGCTGTCGCTGATCGTCGTCTACGGCAACCGCTGGCCGCAGATCAGCTTCGCGACGCTGTTCATGATGGTGATGACGCTCGAGGAGCAGTTCACGCCGCTGCAGGCCTTCATCAACGCCGGCTGGATTCTCGCGGGCGGCCTCTGGTACACGTACTGGGCGACGCTCGTGTCGCAATGGCAGGCGCGCCGGATCGAGCAGCAGGCGCTCGCCGAGAGCCTGTTCGCGTGCGCCGACTACCTGCTCGCGCGCGCGCAGTTCTACGATCTCGATGCCGATCTCGACGAGTGCTACCGCAATCTCGTCGCCAAGCAGATCACCGCGGTCGAAACGCAGGAAACCGCGCGCGACATCGTGCTGCGCAACCTGCCGAAGCTGCGCCGCGGCAAGCTCGATCCCGGCCGCACGACGATGTACAACCTGTTCATCAACAGCGTCGACCTGCACGAGCTGTTCGTCGGCGCGCACACCGACTACCCGCTCGTGCGCAACACCTTCGGCGGCTCGGATCTGATCATTTTCTACCGCGACCTGATCCGCAAGGCGGCCGCCGATCTCGAGGAGATCGGCCTCGCGGTGCTCGAGAACCGCGCGCCGCATTCGCACGTCAGCGTCAAGGCCGAACTGCGCGCGATCGAGTACGAGATCGAGCTGATGCGCAAGAAGAACTTCGCGGCCACCAATGCGGAAGCCTATGCGGCCGTGCTCGCGACGTTCAGGCGCATCTGGAGCGCGACGCGCCTGATCGACCGGATGCGGCGCAACCTGTCCGGCCATGCGGATCCGCAGCAAACCGAACTGAAGATCGACAAGGCGCTCGCGCGCTTCCTGCAGCGCCGCCGGATGTCGCCACTCCTGATCTTCTCGAACCTGAACATGAGCTCGCCGAGCTTCCGCCATGCGCTGCGCGTGACGATCGCGGTGGCCGTCGGCTTCTGGCTCGGCCGGCTGCTGCCGCTCACGAACGCGTACTGGATCGTGATGACGACCATCATCATCCTGAAGCCCGGTTATTCGCTCACCAAACAACGCAACGCGCAGCGGATCATCGGCACGCTGATCGGCTGCGCGGCGAGCATCGCGCTGATCTACACGGTGAAGGAGCCGCACCTGCTGATCGCGATCATGTTCGGGTCGATGGTGATGAGCTACAGCCTGCTGCTGTTCAACTACGCGGCGAGCGTCGTATTCACGTCGTCGTACGTGCTGCTGATGTTCCACCTGCTCGCGCCGGGCAGCATGCGGATCATCGGCGAGCGCGCGATCGACACGGTGGTCGGCTGCATGATCGCGATCGCCGCGAGCCGGCTGTTCCCGTACTGGGAATACCGGCTGATGGGCAAGCAAGTCACCGACATGCTCACCGCGACCCGCAAGTATTTCGAGGCCGTGTGGCGCGCCGGGCGTGGCGCGTCGCCGCCGCCCGTGCCCACCGCCGACGGCGCGGCCGTGGTGCCCGTCATCGCCGCGGCGGTCGAGACCCCGGCTGCGAGCCTCGACGACGACTATCGCTACCGCCTCGCGCGCAAGGACGTGCACATCGCGTTCGCGAACCTCGGGCAGGCATTCCAGCGGATGATGATCGAGCCGAAGGCGCACCAGCGCTTCGTGCCCGAACTGAACGACCTGCTCGTGCAGACGCACGTGCTCGGCGCGCAGATCACGGCCGCCGCGCCGCTGATCCGCAGCGCGTGTACGGTCGACGGCGGCCTCGTCCACGACGACGCGCTGCAGCGCGGGCTTGCCGCCGTGCTCGACAATCTCGAAAAGGCCGAAGCCGGCGAGCCGCCGCCCGCCGATCAGCTCGAGGCGTCGAAGCAGATCACGCGCGAGCTCGACGCGATGGTCGTGTCCGCGGAAAAATCCGAGGCGGTGGGCGCCGAGCTCACGCACGACCTGAAGGTGCTCGCGCACCAGTGCAAGCAGATGCTCGCGTCGTCGCTGCTGATCCGCAAGGACGCGAGCGTGATCCGCCTGCCGGCCTGACGTTCTCCGCCGGTGGCCGGCCCGCTCACGCCGCGGATCGGCCACCGGCGCGCCCCGATTCATCAGCCTCCCGAAGCATGACCCGCCCGCTTCACGCGGCCCGCCCGCACGCCGCGCGACCGCCCCACCCCCTATTGCGCTCATCGCGCCAGTCAGGGAATACCCGATTCCGGTCACCCGGCCCGGCTTGTTATCATTCGTTCACATTCAAGTTGTCTATACAACTTGAGCCAATCGGACTGGTCCCGCTCGCCCGGTCCGTCGCATAACGATATCGGAGACTCGATGAAAAACTTGCAGCGCCACCTGAGCGCGCGGCACATCCGCTTTCTCGCGCTGGGTTCGGCGATCGGCACGGGCCTGTTCTACGGTTCGGCGTCCGCGATCCAGCTCGCGGGCCCGGCCGTGATCCTGGCGTACATCCTTGGCGGCGCGGCCGTCTACATGGTGATGCGTGCGCTCGGCGAGATGGCCGTGCGCGAACCCGTCGCCGGCTCGTTCGGCCACTACGCAACCGAGAACCTCGGCCCGTTCGCGGGATTCGTCACGGGCTGGACCTACACGCTCGAAATGGTGATCGTCGCGATCGCCGACATCACCGCGTTCGGCATCTACATGGGCTTCTGGTTTCCGGACGTCCCCCAATGGATCTGGGTGCTCGGGGTCGTCGCGATCATCTGCGGGCTGAACCTGTGCCACGTGAAGGTGTTCGGCGAGCTCGAGTTCTGGCTGTCGATCATCAAGGTCGGCGCGATCGTCGCGATGATCGGCGGCGGCGTCGCGATCCTGTTGACCGGCATGCACTTCGGCCATTCGGCCGACGTGCCGACATTCGCGAACCTGTGGAACCACGGCGGCTTCTTGCCGAACGGGGTCGGTGGGCTGATCGCGTCGCTGTCGGTCGTGATCTTCGCGTACGGCGGGATCGAGGTGATCGGGATGAGCGCCGGCGAGGCGAAGGACCCGGAGCGCGTGATTCCGCGCGCGATCAACGCGGTGCCGGCGCGCATCCTGCTGTTCTACGTGCTGACGATGGTCGTGCTGATGTCGATCAGCCCGTGGACCGGCGTCGGCGGCGACGGTAGTCCGTTCGTGCAGATCTTCTCGACGCTCGGCGTGAAGTCGGCCGCGACGATCCTCAACCTGGTGGTGATCAGCGCGGCGATCTCGGCGATCAACAGCGACATCTTCGGCGCCGGCCGGATGATGTTCGGGATGGCGCGGCAGGGCCAGGCGCCGCGCGTGCTGATGACGACGTCGCGGCACGGCGTGCCGTGGGTCACCGTGCTCGTGATGGCGGGCGCGCTGCTCGTCGGCGTGGTGCTCAACTACCTGATGCCGAAGGACGTATTCCTGATGGTCGCGGCGATCGCGACATTCGCGACCGTGTGGGTCTGGCTGATGATCCTGCTGTCGCAGGTCGCGATGCGCCGCCGGCTGTCGAGCGCCGAAGTCGCGGCGCTGAAGTTCAAGGTGCCGTTGTGGCCGGTCGCACCGGCGCTGACGATCGCGTTCATGGGTTTCGTGATCGTGATGCTCGGCTGGTTCGAGGACACGCGCGTCGCGCTGTATGTCGGCGCGGCCTGGCTCGCGCTGCTGGCGGTCGTGTTCTACGCACGGATCCGCCCGAAGTTCGCGCCTGCGTCACGTTGACGCACGGCTGACCTGCCTGCGCGGCGTGCCGGCTCCGGCACCCGCGTCTTGCCCGGCTCCGCGCGGCGTCTGCCGCGCCGGAAGCCTCGGGCCCCCGCCCTTTCTCATGCACGCGCGCGCGACCCGACCGGGCCGCGCGCCGTCACGTCAGTGCGATGCCGCGCTCGCGGCCTCGGCCGGATGGGCCTCGTCGTACGCGCGCTTCTGCGAGATCGCGTTATACAGGATCGTCCCGATCACGAGCAGCACGGCCACGACGATCAGGATGCTCACGTTGCGGACAGGGTTCTTCTTGCGCTGATCGTTCATGGTCGGGCCAACTCCGTCAATTTCATCGAAGCGGGCATTCTACGCGCTTGCGCCCCCGCTGCGACGCCCCGTTTCCGTTCCCCCTCCCCTCCTTTTCCGCCGCCCGCCTCGATCTTTCATTTGATAATCGTTCCCATTTCGATCTAGAATTCGAAATCTTTCATTTTGTAATGTTCTGGATCGCTCGGGCGGCAGGCGCGCTCCGGAACGCTCCCTCGTCCACCTGCCCCACCGGAGTCTCCATGTCGAATCCGCGCACCCGCCTGCTGCCGCTCGCCGGCGCCCTTGCCCTCGCCACGGCCGCCTTCGCACCGCTTGCCCATGCGGCCGAGGAAGTGAGCCTGTACACCACCCGCGAACCGAAGCTGATCCAGCCGCTCATCGATGCGTTCACGAAGCAGAGCGGCGTCAAGGTGAACACGGTGTTCGTGAAGGACGGCCTGCTCGAACGCGTGAAGGCGGAAGGCGCGCAGTCGCCGGCCGACGTGCTAATGACGGTCGACGTCGGCAACCTGCTCGATCTGGTCGACGGCGGGCTCGCGCAGCCGGTGCGCTCGAAGGTGCTCAACGACGCGATTCCCGCGAACCTGCGCGGCGCCAACGGCGACTGGTACGCGCTGTCGCTGCGCGACCGCGTGCTGTACGTCGAAAAGGATCTCAAGGTCGACGCGTTCCGCTACGAGGATCTCGCCGATCCGAAATGGAAAGGCAAGGTCTGCATCCGCTCGGGCCAGCATCCGTACAACACGGCGCTCGTCGCGGCGATGATCGCGCACGACGGCGAAGCCGCGACCGAGAAATGGCTGCGCGGCGTGAAGGCGAACCTCGCGCGCAAGGCGACGGGCGGCGATCGCGACGTCGCGCGCGACATCCTCGGCGGCATCTGCGACGTCGGCCTCGCGAACGCGTACTACGTCGGCCACATGAAAAATTCCGAGCCGGGCACCGATGCGCGCAAGTGGGGCGACGCGATCAAGGTCGTGCGGCCCACGTTCGCGAACGCGAAGAGCGGCGGCACGCACGTCAACATCAGCGGCGCGACGGTCGCAAAGCACGCGCCGCACAAGGCCAACGCGGTGAAGCTGCTCGAATACCTCGTGTCGCCGGAAGCGCAGGCGCTGTACGCGCAGGCGAACTACGAATACCCGGTACGCGCGAACGTGAAACTCGATCCGGTGATCGCGAGCTTCGGCACGCTGAAGGTCGATCCGCTGCCGCTGGCGGACATCGCGAAGTATCGCAAGCAGGCGAGCCAGCTGGTCGACAAGGTCGGTTTTGACAACTGATGCAGTGCGCGCCGGCGCGCGCGGCCAGCCCGGCCGGCCGCGCCTGCGGCCACGTGCGGGCAGCCTGTGGCTGATCGCGGCGCTGGCGATCGCGGCCGCGGTCGCCGCGCCGCTCGCGGTGCTCGTGGCCGCCGCATTCGGCGCCGATCTCGCGCACTGGCGGCATCTCGCCGAATTCGTGCTGCCGCAGGCGCTCGTCAATACGCTGCTGCTGCTCGCGGGCGTCGGTGCGATCGTGTCGATCGTCGGCACCGGCTGCGCGTGGCTCGTCACCGCGTACGATTTTCCCGGTCGCCGGATGCTGACGTGGGCGCTGCTGCTGCCGCTCGCGGTCCCCACCTACATCGTCGCGTTCGCGTATCTCGACCTGCTGCACCCGATCGGCCCCGTACAAGGCGCGATCCGCTGGCTGCTCGGCTTCGACAGCCCGCGCCAGTTCCGCCTGCCCGACCTGCGCTCGCTGCCCGGTGCAATCTTCGTGCTCGGCTTCGTGCTGTATCCGTATGTCTACCTGAGCACGCGCGCGATGTTCGTCACGCAGTCCGCGAGCCTGCTCGAAGCCGCGCGCACGCTCGGCGCGGGACGCATCGCGACGTTCTGGCGTGTCGTCGTGCCGCTCGCGCGGCCCGCGATCGCGGTCGGCGTGAGCCTCGCGCTGCTCGAAACGCTGAACGACATCGGCGCGTCGGAATTCCTCGGCGTGCAAACGCTGACCGTCTCCGTCTATACGACATGGATCACGCGCTCCGATCTCGCCGGCGCCGCGCAGATCGCGCTCGCGATGCTCGCGATCGTCGTCGGCATGATCGTGCTCGAGCGCTATGGGCGCCGCCGCCAGCGCTACGCGCATGGCCGGCGCATGCGGCCGATCGCGCCGCGCCGCCTCACCGGCGCGGCCGCGTTGGGCGCTGCCGTGCTCGGCTGGCTGCCCGTGCTGTTCGGCTTCGGCGCGCCGGCCGCCTACCTCGCGGTCGAGACCGGCAAGCGGCTGCATCTCGTCGGCGGCGTATCCGCGCAATTGATGACGGGGCTGGCCAACACGCTGACGATCGCCACCGCCGCTACCGCCGCGACGCTCGCATGCGGGCTCGTCGTCGCATGGGCCGCGCGCGCACAACGCGACAGCGCACGAGCGGGCCCTGCCCGCGTGTGCGCGCGGATCGCGAGCCTCGGTTATGCGGTGCCGGGCACCGTGCTCGCGATCGACCTGCTGATCCCGTTCGCGGCGGCCGACCGGCTGTTCGGCGCGGCGCTCGGCCGCGACGGGCTGCTGCTGATGGGTTCCACGGCCGCGCTCGTGATCGCCTATACCGTGCGCTTTCTCGCGATCCCGGCCGGCAGCATCGAGGCCGGCCTCGCACGCATTCCGCCGTCGCTCGAACAGGCGGCACGCTCGCTCGGCGAGACGGCCGGCGGCACGCTGCGCCGCGTGCATCTGCCGCTGCTGCGGCCCGCGCTCACGACGAGCGCGCTGCTGGTGTTCGTCGACGCGATGAAGGAATTGCCGGCGACGTTGCTGCTGCGCCCGCTGAACTTCGACACGCTCGCAACCTGGCTGTACGCGGAAGCCGCGCGCGGCACCTACGAAGAAGGCGCGGTCGCCGCGCTCGCGATCGTGCTGGCCGGGCTCGTGCCCGTGATCCTGCTCGCCCGCACCCGCCACAAGATCGGAGCCTGACACCGTGAACCTGCTTGAACTCGACGACCTCTGCGTCGCCTACGACACGCCACATGGCCGCCGCACGGTGGTCGACGGGCTGAGCCTCGCGCTGCCGCGCGGCGACATCGGCTGCCTGCTCGGCGCGTCGGGTTGCGGCAAGACCACCGTGCTGCGCGCGATCGCCGGTTTCGAACCGGTGCGGATGGGACGCATCGTGCTGGACGGCGTGCCCGTCGCGGCGCCGTCGCTCGACGTGCCGCCCGAGCGGCGACGCATCGGCATGATGTTCCAGGATTACGCGCTGTTCCCGCACCTGAGCGCGGCCGACAATGTCGCGTTCGGCCTGCGGCGCATGCCGAAGGACGAACGGCGCATGCGCGTCGCTGACATGCTCGAACTCGTCGGCCTCGCCGATTCAGGCGGCGCGTATCCGCACGAGTTGTCGGGCGGCCAGCAGCAGCGTGTCGCACTCGCGCGCGCGCTCGCGCCGTCGCCGGAACTGCTGCTGCTCGACGAGCCGTTCTCGAATCTCGACGTCGATACGCGCGAGCGGCTCGCGTTCGAGCTGCGCGACATCCTGAAACGCACGGGCCACACCGCGATCCTCGTCACGCACAACCAGGCCGAAGCGTTCGCGATCGCCGACCGGGTCGGCGTGATGAAGGACGGCCAGCTCGCGCAATGGGATACGCCGTACGCGCTGCATCACCATCCGGCCAGCCCGTTCGTCGCGGATTTCGTGCGCCGTGACGCGCTGGCCGACGAACGTGCGCGCGCACTGGCGCGCGGCCGCTGAACCCGCGCTGCCGTCCTCGCCACGCGGCGCGGGCAGCGCCCTTACCGCGTCAAGCAGGCTCGGAAAGATCGCGCACGGGCAGCGCGGTCGAATATTTGATCTGCTCCATCGCGAACGACGAACTGACGTCGAACAGCGGCACCGCGCGAATCAGTTGCTTGTAGACGCGGTCGTAATCGTCGATGCCGGCCACCACCACGCGCAGCAGGTAATCGGTCTCGCCGCTCATCCGGTAGACCTCGACCACTTCCGGCATGTCGCGCACCGCCTGCGTGAACCGCTGCGCCCATTCCTCGGTGTGCTGGTTCGTGCGGATCGCAACGAACACGGTCGTGCCGACCCCGAGCTTGCGCGGATCGCACAGCGCCACCTGCGCACGAATCGCGCCGGTTTCCTTGAGCCGCTGCACCCGCTTCCAGCACGGCGTCTGGGACAGGTTCACACGCTGTGCCAGCTCCGCGATCGGCAGCGTGGCATCCGCCTGCAACAACTCCAGCAGCTTGCGATCGATGGCGTCCATTTCTCCAGTCCCTCGTAGATAGAAATTTATTCTATGCATCCTGCACAACGGGGAACAATATGGAAACCACCCCACCACGTCGACCGGTATAAATACCAATCCGGGACGCGCGCGGCACGAACGAATCCGCCCCGTGCACGATCCCGCCGGCAATCGCCGCTCTCCAAACGAAACAGGCGACACCACCCGTCAAGGTGGCGTCGCCTGAAGTTCGCGCGAGTTGCGGCTGGCGCGCCGTACCCGGGCCGGCGCTTACGCGCCGCCGGCCGTCACGCCGCTCAATACGCGACCGTCGCGATCTCGCGCACGAAGCTGTCCTGCTCGAGCACGTCGACGAACGCGGCCGCGTAGTCTTCCGCCGAGATCTTGCTGTTGCCTTGCGCGTCCACGATCAGCTTGCCGGCGCCCGTGCGGAACGTGCCCGTCCGCTCGCCCGGTGCGATCAGCGCGGCCGGCGCGAAGAACGTCCAGTCGAGATCGCCGACGGTCTTCAGGTAGTCGAGCGCATCGCGGTGCGCGAGCGCGACCGGCTTGTACGCGTCCGGGAAACCTTCGCTGTCGACGAGTTGCTTGCCCGGCGCGACTTCGAGCGAACCGGCGCCACCCACCACCACGAGCCGCTTCAGGCCCGCCTGACGCGTACCGGCGACCAGCGCCTTCGCGACGGCGACAACCTTCGCCGCATCTTCCTGCTTCGGACCGTACGCGCTCGCGACCACGTCATGACCCGGCAGCGCGGCCGCGATGCTGGCCGCGTCGAACAGGTCGGCCGCCTTCGCGGTGATGCCGTCGCCGGCCGCGCCGGGATTGCGCGACAGCGCGGTGACACGATGGCCGCGTCGGGCCGCTTCCGCCGCGATACGCGAGCCGATCATGCCGGTGGCGCCAAACAGCGCGATGTTCAAGGTACGTTGCGTCATCTCGATTCTCCAGAAAGAAAAATGTGTAACATCTTCGATTGCATATAAGGCCGAAAAAACAGAGCGAACCAACCGTTGCGCCGATTGCGGCACCGCCCGCCGCCCAACTTCCTACCCTGCCTGCCGTCGGTCACCCGCCGACGCGTGCTGTGTGTTACGTGCGCTGC
Organism: Burkholderia cepacia; assembly: GCF_001039005.1. Taxonomy (GTDB): domain Bacteria; phylum Pseudomonadota; class Gammaproteobacteria; order Burkholderiales; family Burkholderiaceae; genus Burkholderia; species Burkholderia theae. Next base: position 21,768 of record NZ_LDWR01000073.1, on the reverse strand, counting down.
TCCAGATCCAGCATGTCGGCCGTGACGTCAACCAGCGTGCGCGTGGAGAGCGATGCCTCCATCGCGCGCTGCGCGTCGCCGATGTAGTCGGTCAGCACACCCTGGATGTGCCGCCCGACCAGACACGCGGGGTTCGGCGCCTCGCGGTGCAGCGCGAACAGTTGCGCATCGTCGACCGCGCGATACACGTCGAGCAGCGTGATCTCGCCGGGCTCGCGCGCCAGCAGCGCGCCACCGCCCGCGCCAAGCTGCGACGTGGTCAACCCCGAAGCCGCCAGCATCGACAGCAGCCGGCGGATCAGGGCCGGATTCGTGTTCACGCTGCCCGCGATGATGTCGGACGACAACGGCACACCTTCCTGCATCGACAGCAAGGCAAGCACGTGAACGGCAAACGCGAACCGGCTGCTGGTATTCATTCCTCACCCACTCGGCAACGCCGACCCGTACCGCGGCCGGCGATATATGTAACTATGATAATTACAATTTACGGATTATGCAAGCCCGCGTCATTGGCCGCTCGCGGGCTTGGCACCCGCGGCGTTCTGCTGGCTCCACTGCTGGAGCTTCTTGCCGGCTTCCGCGATCTTCGCGCCTGCCTCGGAAGCCGCATGCGCGACGACCGCGGAAGCCGCTGCGTCGATCTGCGCCTGCGCGGCGGATGCGAGGCCGCTCGCGGACAGCGGCGGCACGGCCGACGCCGCGGACGCGATGCCGGCTTTCGCGGCGTTGAGCTGCTGGTTGACGGTGCTCGCCACCTGGTCGATCGCCTTGGCCGCATTGTTGGCGGCATCGGCGGCCGCGCTCGCGGCCGTATCGGGTTGCGTGGCCGGTGCGCCGGATTTCTCGCAGCCGGCGAGCAACAGCAACGCACCGGCGGCGACGGCCGCCAGTGCGGAGCCGGGCACGCGACGTGCCCGCGAAGTCTTCATGTTCATCAGCAATCTCCGGCCGCGCGTCGCACGGCCTCGTGGTTGTACCGACGTCGATGATACCGCCTGTGGAACACGCCAAATAACGATCCGTGATGAGAAACGCCTTTCAATTTCGGATTCGTCTGATTCAATCGCAGGCGCTACACCACTAAAGTGGGCACGCTTCAATCCGCTTCGTACGTGTCCCCTTTTTCTCATGGCTTTCCTCATCGACTGGTTCATCGCGCTGGCCGCACTGCTCGCCGCCACCCTGTTCCTGTGCCTGCGTCCGCCGTCGGCGCGCCGCCTGGCCGAAGCCGGGCGCCCGCGCCGCGTCGCGTCCGCGCGCCTGTTCACGCAGGCCGTGATCGGCTTCTGGACGGCCGCGCTGATCGTCGCGCAAGGCATCCTCGGCCCCGACGGCGACGGCCAGTCGCTTGCGGGCTTCGCGGCGCTCGCGTTCGCCGCGCTCGGGCTGGCAACCGTCGCCGCGTACTGGTCCGCGTGCGCGCTGCGGCTGCGCCGGCCGCGCACGCTGTTCGTACGTCACTGACGCGCCAGATCGGTGCGCAGCGACGCACCATTGCGCACCACATCGCATCGTTGCACCCGCCGCACGCACCAGTTCCGCACGCGCCGCACCACGCACGTGCACCCGATGCAGCCGCCGGCGCCTGCCGGCCGCGCCCCCGGACCGTGCACGATTCACCGGAATGCCGCATCGCGCGGGGCCTGAGCACCAACTCCACGCAGCCGTTCACCAAGTTGGCTCGATACTTGCGTTCCTTGCCCGTTTTTTGCGCAAGGAAGCCACGGCATGGATGGTCTGAAATCCGGCGTCGACACACTGTTCCTGTTGATCGGCGCCGTCATGGTGCTCGCGATGCACGCGGGCTTCGCATTTCTCGAACTCGGCACGGTCCGCAAGAAGAACCAGGTCAATGCGCTCGTGAAGATCCTGGTCGACTTCTCGGTGTCGACGCTCGCGTATTTCTTCATCGGCTACACGATCGCCTACGGCGTCGAGTTCTTCGACGACATCGGCACGCTGTCGCAGCACAACGGCTACGCGCTCGTGCGCTTCTTCTTCCTGCTGACCTTCGCGGCGGCGATCCCGGCGATCGTGTCCGGCGGTATTGCGGAGCGTGCGAAGTTCAACCCGCAGCTGGTCGCGACGCTGATCATCGTCGGCTTCATCTATCCGTTCTTCGAGGGGATCGCGTGGAATGAGCGCTTCGGCGTGCAGGCGTGGCTCACGCATGCGTTCGGCGCACCGTTCCACGATTTCGCGGGCTCGGTCGTCGTGCATGCGTTCGGCGGCTGGGTCGCGCTGCCGGCCGTGCTGCTGCTCGGCGCACGTCACGGCCGTTATGCGAAGGACGGCCGCATCGCCGCGCACCCGCCGTCGAACATCCCGTTCCTCGCGCTCGGCGCATGGGTGCTCGCGGTCGGCTGGTTCGGCTTCAACGTGATGAGCGCGCAGACGCTCGACAAGATCAGCGGCCTGGTCGCCGTGAACTCGCTGATGGCGATGGTCGGCGGCACGCTCGCCGCGTGGATGGCGGGCCGCAACGACCCGGGCTTCACGTACAACGGGCCGCTCGCGGGCCTCGTCGCGGTGTGCGCGGGCTCCGACGTGATGCACCCGATCGGTGCGCTCGTCACCGGCGCCGCGGCCGGCGCGCTGTTCGTCGCGATGTTCACCTGCGTGCAGAACAAGTGGCGCATCGACGACGTGCTCGGCGTGTGGCCGCTGCACGGGATGTGCGGCGCGCTCGGCGGCCTCGCGGCCGGCGTGTTCGGGCTGCCCGCGCTCGGCGGCCTCGGCGGTGTGTCGTTCCTGTCGCAGCTCGTCGGCACGCTCGGCGGCATTGCGATCGCGACCGCGGGCGGCACGCTCGTCTACGGCGCGCTGAAAGCGACCGTCGGGCTGCGCCTCGATCGCGAAGCCGAATTCGACGGCGCCGACCTGTCGATCCATCGCATCTCGGCAACGCCCGAACGCGACTGAGCACCTGACGGACGCCCGACGAAATATTACGTTTTCAATTCAAAAAACTTTCATCGAGCGTCCTTACACTTCCGTCTAGTTTTCAATTTGCCTTCGCGAAGCTTGCCGATCGCCTGCTCCCGTTTCGCGAAGGCCATTCTTCCAACAACTGAAACTGGACTCCACATGCCCGCGTTGCCCAATGCTGCCCGTCGTCAGGCCCTGAAGATCCTCGCCGGCGCGCCGATGCTGCCTCTTTCCGGCCTCGCGCTGCCGGCCCTGCTGACGGGTTGTGGCGGCGACGACAATCCGGCGTCGACGCCGGCCCCGGTCGCTGCCGCCTATACGTCGGCGGCGTTCTCGGCGATGGCCGCGCCCACGCTCGACAACGCGGCCGCGATGGCCACGACGACGGTCGGCTCGACGCTGTCGGTGTCGTTCTCGGACGGCTCGGCGCGCAACTTCAAGCTCGCGTACCGGCCGTTCTTCGTGACGGGCGACCTGGTGCCGGACGGCAAGGGCGGCACGACGCTCGCGGGCGGCTACTACGACATCAACAACCAGCCGATCATCGACCGTTCGGTGGCCGGCAAGGAGCGCCAGTTCTATTCCGACTGCCCGGACGGCAGCTCGCTGCTCACGCTGAAGAACGCGAACGTGCCCGGCGTGAAGGGCAACACGGTGTTCGCGGTCGTGCAGTTCGAATACACGACGCGCGACCAGGCGAGCGCATCGCAGTACGGCCAGCTGCCGTCGCCGATCGCGGTGCTCACGCTCGACCAGGATCCGGCCAACGGCGCGCTGAAGGTCGTCAAGTACCACAACGTCGACACGTCGAAGGCGCACGGCCTGTGGATCACCTGCGGCGCGAGCCTGTCGCCGTGGGGCACGCACCTGTCGAGCGAGGAATACGAGCCGGACGCGACGAAGGTCGCGACCGACGCGCAGTTCAAGGCGTTCAGCAAGAACACGTTCGGCGACGAGACGAAGGCGAACCCCTACCACTACGGCCACCTGCCCGAGATCACCGTGAACGCGGACGGCACGGGCACCGTGAAGAAGCACTACTGCCTCGGCCGCATCTCGCACGAGCTGATCCAGGTGATGCCGGACCAGCGCACCGTGATGATGGGTGACGACGCAACCAACGGCGGCCTGTTCATGTTCGTCGCCGACAAGGCGGCCGACCTGTCGGCCGGCACGCTGTACGTCGCGAAGTGGACGCAGACGTCGTCGGCCGGCGCGGGCACCGCGACGCTCACGTGGATCAAGATCGGCCACGCGACCAGCAGCGAGATCGAAGCGCTCGCGAATACGCTGAAGGCGTCGGACATCATGGACCTGACGACCACCGATCCGAACGACGCGAGCTACGCGAAGATCCACTTCGGCGGCAAGTTCAACTGGATGCGCGTGAAGCCGGGGATGGAAAAGGCGGCCGCGTTCCTCGAGACGCACCGCTACGCTGCGCTGCTCGGCGGCAGCATGGCCTTCACGAAGCTCGAAGGCACGACCGTGAACGCGAAGGACAAGATCGTCTATACGGCGATGTCGCGGATCGAGACGTCGATGGTCAAGGGCAACGCGGTGTCGCGCGACGTCGCGGTCGACAAGAAGATCGCCGCGGGCGCCGTCTACGCGCTGAACCTGAAGGGCAGCCAGCGCGACACGACAGGTAGCGCGATCGACAGCGAATGGGTGCCGGTCGACATGGGCGCGCCGGCCGCGCTCGTCGGCGAGGATCTCGCCGCGGCCGACGGGCTCGGCAACCTCGCGAACCCGGACAGGATCGCGAACCCCGACAATCTGAAGTTCTCCGAAAAGCTGCGCACGCTCTTCATCGGCGAGGACTCGGGCATGCACGTGAACAACTTCCTGTGGGCCTACAACGTCGACACGAAGTCGCTCGTGCGCGTGCTGTCGTGCCCGGCCGGCGCCGAATCGACGGGCCTGCACGCGGTCGACGAGATCAACGGCTGGACCTACATCATGAGCAACTTCCAGCACGCGGGCGACTGGGAATCGCCGCTGCACGACAAGGTCAAGCCGACGCTCGATCCGCTCGTGCGCGCGAACTTCAAGGATCGCTTCGGCGCCAGCGTCGGCTACCTGACGGCCGAGCAGACCAGCATCAAGCTCGCGAAGGCCTGACCGATTCGCGCGAGGGGGGGGCTTGCTCCCCTGGCCGGGCGCCCCTGGCCGGGCGTCCCTAACCGGGCGTCCCTTTCTTCATCACCGTTCATTCGTCGGCGCTCCACGCCGGTTTGTGCGCGATGCCCAATGCGGGCATCGCGCCTTTTTTTGCGCGCACGCCAGCGCGCGCGGCGACCGGTCGACCGTCAACGCAGGCCGGACGGCGACTGCCCCGGCAGGGAGCCGCCCGCGAACCCGGACAGGCTCGGGAAGCTCGCCGCCTGGGCAGGCACGGCCGCGGACGCGGACACCGGGGCCGCGTCGCTGGCCGGCAGGATGAGGCCGGGCGCGAGGTACAGAAACTTCCACTTGCGGTAAGTCTCCTCGCCCTCGAAGTCCATGTATCGCAGCGGAAATCCCGCCCGCTTGACCGTCGCCTGATCCGAGTTGCTGTAGACGCCATAGAAGCGATCGTCCCGCCACAGAAACGCCCAGTCGTTCTGTCCGGTAATCGGATCCGGATAGGCGCGGCGCAGATGATGCGCCGGCTTGACGAACCGGTTGTCGTCCAGCAGGTCGTCGACCGTTTGCGGGTACACGCGCGCCAGACGGTAGTAGCGGACGATCGCCTTGCGGTACTGATCGCCGGCGAACAGCAGTTGCCGCTCCTCCTCGCGGCGCCGTTGCAGCGACCAGACATCCAGCGCCCCTGCCAGTGCGATCGACATCAGCATCAGCGCGATCAGCAGCGCCAGCAGCACGAGCCCGCGCTGACGCGCGGCACGCGGGCAGCCGCGCATCGCGCGCGCCGTCCGGCCGGCCCGGCTCATTTCGCCGCTCCGGCCGCGCTCGGCGGCGCACCCTGCGGGCTGCTCGCGGGCACCACGTCGTAGACGCCCGGCTTCGACTCGTCCGGCGACGCGACCGCTGCCCATTTGTCGTCGCCATTCACCGGATCGAGCGGGACCGAACGCAGATAGTGCTTCGCGACCAGTTCGTCGAGCGTGTCCGGGTACTGGCCGTTGTCGCCGTAGTATTGGTCGATCGCATTGCGCATCACGGCGATGTTCTGCTGCCGGACCTGTTCCTTCCCGCGCTCGATGCTGTGCATGTAGCGCGGCACGGCCAACGTCAGGAGCAGGCCGATGATGGCCATCACGACCACGATCTCGATCAGCGTGAAGCCGCGGGACCTGCGCGTGCGAGCGTGTTTCATGTTGCACCGTCACCATTGTTTGTACGGGATGCCGTTGATGCCGACGACCGCGGATTTCGACGTCACGTCGAACACGTCCTTGCCGGCCTCGGCGCTCCCGGATGCGTCGCCAGCCGGCGGACCGCCGGCCGCCGGATCCAGCGGCGTGCCATAGGCGCGCACGTCCCAGGTCTCCTCGGCGGGCGTGTCGGGATCGCCCGCGAAGAACGGATCGCGCGGCACCCGACGCAGGAACATCAGCAGGCCGCCCTTCGGATCCCGGGCGTTTTTCACGCCGGTCACCAGTACGGTCAGCGACGGCGGATAGCCGGACGCTTCCGCTTCCTTTTCGATCTGCCCCGCATCGCTTGCGTCCTTGTACGCGTCGAGCGCGGTGCGGATCTCGCGCAACGCAGCGCTCAGCTCGTGCTCCTTCTGGCGCTGCACGACCAGCTCGGAAAACGGCATGACCGCGAGCGCGAGGATCGCCACGAGCGCGAGCGTGATCACCATCTCGATCAGCGTGAAGCCACGCTGCCCGGGACGGCCGGTGCAGCCGCTGCGCGTCGTGCCGGTCCGGGTAGCCACGATTCAATTCCCGTTCTGAATCGGATGAAGCGGGTTATCGTTCGGGATATCGCCCGCCGGCATCTGCAGCGTCGGAGGCGCCGCCGCTGGCGCGGCCGGTGCAGCCGGCGCGGCAGCCTGCACGGCCGGCGACGCCACCGGCGTCACGGTCGTACCCGGGGCCGGCGCGACTTCGTTGCCCGCCGGCCCGGCCGCCTGCGCCGCGCCATCCGCGGGTGCCGCGCCCGCCGCGGGCGCGGGCAGCGCGGGCTGCGGTCTCGCGAAACGCCCGCCGTACGGTTCGGGCGGCGGCGTCGTGCGAGGCGCGGCAGGCATCTGCCCGAACGCGCCGCTCTCCGGCGACGGCTGCGCCCGGATCGCCGCCGCCTCCAGCGGCGACGGCGCCCTGCCGCCCGTGGTGCCGCCGCCCACGCTGCCGGGCATCGGCTTCGTCGCGGGCGTCGCGGCCGTGGCCGCGGCATCTTCCGCGTTCAGCGCCACCGGATCGAGCCGCAACTGGTCGGCATGCACGTTGACGTCGGTGCCCGACCACACTTCCTGCGTGTCCGCGTCCGCCGCGACCTGCGGCCGGACGATGTGCGGCGTGATCTGCAGCACGATCTCGGTCTTCTTGTGATCGCCCTCATGATCCGAGAACAGGCGGCCGAGCAACGGCATCTGCCCGAGCCCCGGCACCTTGTTCGCGTTGCGGCGGTCCTCGTCCGAGATCAGCCCGCCCATGATCTGGGTTTCGCCGTCCCGCAGGCGCAGGCTCGTCGACGCGCTGCGCGTGCCGATCTGGTACGCGAGCGAGTTCAGCCCTTGCGAATTGCTGCTCTGGATCGTATTGGTGATGTTGCTGACCTCGAGATTCAGCTTGATGCCGACGTCGCCGTCGCGATAGACCTGCGGCTCCACCTCGAGCTTGATGCCGACATCGAGGTACTGGATCATCTGCGTGAACGACGGACCGCTCGTGCTCGGCGTGCTCGAGCTCGAGATCACCGGCACCTTGTCGCCGATCATGATGCGCGCCTTCTCCTTGTTGCGCGTGCGGATGCGCGGGCTCGCGAGCAGGTTCGCATCGGTGTCCGTGAGCTTGAAGTCCGCGGTGGCGGACAGGCCGCTGACATTCAGCGCATTGACCGGCAGATGATGCAGCGCGCCCCAGGTGCTCGCCGTGCTCGGCGTCGATACCGTGAACGAGTTGGGCCAGTTGATGCCGAGCTGCGACATCCGCTCGTGCGACACCTCCAGCACCTCGACCTCGAGCATCACCTCCGGCTCCGGCAGGTCCTGGGCCGCGATCATCTCGTCGGCGACCTTGATCATGTCCGGCGTGCCGCGGATCGTCACGGTGTTCGCGTGCTCGTCGATCACGGCCTCCTTCACCTTCAACAGGCTCTTGAGCAGCGACTGGACCTGCTTCGCGTCGACGTTCGACAGCTGGAACGTGCGCACCTTGAGCTCCTGGTACTCGAGCTCCTTCGCGGGCGTCGCCGGGTAGATGAACAGCGTGTTGGCGTTCATCTGCTTCTTGTCGAGCTGGTTCTGCAACAGGATCATGTCGACCGTGTCCTGCAGCGACGCGTTCTGCACGAAGATCGTCGTCTTCAGGTCGGCGCGCACGTCGCGGTCGAAGATGACGTTCAGCCCCGACGTCCGCGACAACGCCTCGAACACCATCCGCACGTTCGCGTCGCGGAACTGCAGCGACACCGGCGTGCGCATGATCGACGAAGCGGCGAGCTTGTCGTCCCGTTCCGAGTGCTGCTGCCGGCGCTTGTCGTCGAGCTCCGATTGCATCCGCTCGGCCATCGCATTGCTCGGGTCCTCGACCAGCACGCGATGCACGCGTTCGGCCGCCTGCGCGTACGAGCCGCGCTTCATCATGCGGTCCGCTTCCTGCAGGATCGCCAGATGCTTGCGGTCCTGCTCGATCATCGTGCCGATCCTGCGGGCGCGCTCGCTCGACGGATCGAGCTGGGTCGCCATGTAGTCGGACCGGGCCGCATCGTCGAACTGGTTCTGCTTGCGGAACTGGTCGGCGTTATCGAGCAACTGGTTGACTTCGGCGTCGCGCGCGTGCAACGCGTCGATCCTCACCTGCGCGTTGGTCGGATCGTCCTGGACGTTCGGCACATGCGCGCAGCCGCCGCACGCGAGCAGCGCCACGGCGATCGCCAGCGCGCGTTTCGTCGCGATCCGGCTCGCCGGCGCGTGCCGGAAATCGAACGGCGTGAAGGGCGAAAGGCATGTCGATGGGCCGCTGTCCCCAGCGCGGCGCGCACCCCGTGTGCATGAGGTTTTCATCTACTTTTCCCTTGGAATGGCCACCACCTGCACCTGGTTCAGCGGCAGATAGGTCAGCACCACGTTCGACTCCGAAACCGACTCGACGCGATACTGGCCATCGATCACGTCACCTGGCGAAACGATCAGCAACTGATCACCGTTGCTGAGAAACACATGCGGCTTCGCCGCCTTGGCGTCCTGCTCGCCGACATAGGTGAACGGGACCGGCGGCGCCGACGGTGGCGCCGGGCGCGTGTCGGGCAGCGTCGGCACGACGACGGGCGCCGGCGGCAGCCATGACGACGCGGTGAACGGGTCGTGCGCCGCTTCGATGGACACCGGCGCGCGCAACGCGGCGAGCTTCTCCTGCGGCGTCGCCGCTGCCGCGCCGGCCGACGCAGGTCGTGGCGCGGACACGGACACGGACGCGGGCACCGCGGCGTGCGCGGCGGTCCGCGCCAACGGCGTATGCTCGCCGTCGCGATGCAGGCCGCCGAATGCCGGGACCGCTGCCGGCTGCTGCATCGCCGCGACCAGCACGCGATACCCGGCGCTGGCAACGAGGACACAGCACAGCGCCAGCGCGATGCGCCGGTGCGACGCGGGCTTCATGACGGCGGAAATCATGGCTGGGCGCTCCGGTAGATGAGCTCGAAGCGCACGCGCGCATCGAGGATGTTGCTGCCCACCGCGGGGCGCTCGACGTGGATTTCCTGCAGCGCCGCGTTCGGCACGTGATTGAGCACCGACGCGAGAAATTGCCGGATCGCACCGTACTGGTCCTTGACCGGCAGCAGCACCTGATAGCGCGCGAAGTGCGCGCCCGACTCGGTCGTCACCTGATACTCGGCCGAACCGAGCGTCAGATGGCTGTCGCGCGCCTGTGCGAAGATCGACGCGATGTCGTCCGCGCTTTGCGAGAACCGCGGGAACAGCTCGGGCAACGTGTCGAGCGCTACCGCGTCCGCCTGCGCGCCGCGCGCCGCGACCGGACGATGGCCGCGCGTCGCCCGCACGACCCCGGCCGGCGCCTGCATCGCGCGCGTATCGGCTTCCAGGCTGGCGATTGCCGCGACCGCGATGGCCGCCGCGCCGATCAGCAGCAGGCCGACGAGTCCCGGCAGACCGAAGGCGCGCCGCAACTCGAAACGCAGCGTGGCCAGGCGGTCCGTCAACCGATCGGTTTTCATGACGTCCTCCAGACGGCCGTGATCTGGAAACGCACCGGCTTGCCCGGAACGTTGTCCTCGACGAGATGACCGTTGAGCACCGCTTCGCGCAGCACGACGCTCGTCTGCAGATACTTCAGGTACGCGATCATCGCGTCCGGATTCTTCGCTTCGGCAGTGATGCGGATCTGGCCTTGCGCCGGGTTCTGGTCGATGCCGATCAACGCGACGTCATGGTCGGGATAGTCCTCGACGAGCGCGAACAGCGTCTGCCACGGCACGGTCAGTTCGCGCAGCACCGCCTGGCTCTGCTTTTCCGCGAGCTTCGCGGCCGCCGTCGGCGGCGGCTTCACGACGTGCCGCTGCGCGAGCGTCCGATGCTCGGCGGCCTCCGCGTTCGCCCGCGCGCGGTCGTTCTCCGCATAGGTATGCCACAGCCATGCGCCGCACGCGGCGCACAGCAGCACGGCGACGCCCAGCAGGATCACCCCGCTCGTCCCGGTGCGGGCACCGCGCCGGCAAAAGTCGATATCGAGCATCGGCATCATGGCGCGTACTCCATCAGCCGGCTCGCGGACGAGCCGGCGAGCGCCGGCCCTGGCAGCCGTACCGCGGCCGCGAATCGCGCATCGAACGGCGCGAAGTCCATGTCGATCCCGGTCAGATAGACCGGGCAGTCCTCGCACTTCAGGCCGGTCCGCGTTGCCGAACGTTCGAACAACTGCTCCGCGAGTTCGGCCAGCCGCGACGCGTCGCCGGACTCGCCGGGAAAGAGGCGCTGCGCATCGTAGGCGGCCCAGCCGCCTCGCTCGATCATGATCGCCTGCATCAACGCATCGGCGACGACAATCAGCAGCCCATCGGCGCCGGCTTTCACCGCGATGCGATTCAGCGTCTCCGGCAGACCCGATCTCAGGCTGCGGATGCGGACCCGGGCGGATGTCCCCGCGTCATGGATGCCGTCGTGCAGCGTGCGCGACAGCGCGCCGGCGAAAAGCGCGCGGCCGCCCTGCTGCACGCAGAAGCGCACGACCAGCGATGCACCGTCGATCCCGTATGTGTCGGAGAAATGGGCGAGCACGATTTCTTCAAGTTCGCGCATGCGCAACGCGCGGAAGTCGCCGCGCAATATCGCGTGGTGGCACCAGAAATCGTCGAGCACGACGTGCGCGCCGCGCGCCTGCCCCTGCGTGGTGGCGGCATCGGCCGCGCCGCCGGGTGTCGTGCCGGTCGCGGCCAGCGCGGCGCGCAGCGCGTCGAGCACGCCCGTCTCGCTGCCGAACTGCGCGTCGGGAATCGCGACGCTGACCGGATCGGCGGCGAACGCGCGCTTGCGCAGTCGCCACAGTGCGGGCGAACGGACGCCGACGACGATCTCGCGCGTCCCGACGCCGATCGCAAGCGGGTTATTCAACCATCGTGACACGATTGATCTCCTCGAGCGTCGTTTCGCCGCGCCGCACCAGTTCGATTGCCGCCGATCGCAACGTCGTCATCCCGTGGCGCAGCGCCGCCGCCTTGATGTGCCCGAGCGGCGCGCGCTCCGACAGCAGTTGCCTCAGCTCGTCGTTCATGCGCAGCGCCTCCGCGATCGCGCGCCGGCCGCGATAGCCGCTGCCGCGGCACATCGCGCACCCCGTGCCGCGACGAAACAGGTAGCTGCCGGCCGAATCCGGGTCGATGCCCGAGCGGGCGAGCGCATCCGCGTCCACCGCGTCCTCGGCCAGGCAATCCGGGCAGCACTGGCGCAGCAGCCGCTGCGCGATCACGCCGTTGAGCGCGGAGACGAAGCTGTACGGATCGACCTCCATGTTCGTGAAGCGGCCGATCACGTCGAACACGTTGTTCGCGTGCACGGTCGTGAACACCTGGTGGCCGGTCAGCGCGGCCTGCACGGCGATCTGCGCGGTTTCCGGATCGCGGATCTCGCCGACCATGATCTTGTCCGGGTCGTGCCGCAGGATCGACCGCAGCCCGCGCGCGAAGGTCAGGCCCTTCGCCTCGTTGACCGGAATCTGCAGGATTTCGCCGAGCTGGTATTCGACCGGATCCTCGATCGTCACGATCTTCTCGAGACCGTTGTTGATCTCGGTGAGGATCGCGTAAAGCGTCGTGGTCTTGCCGCTGCCGGTCGGCCCCGTGACGAGCAGCATCCCGTACGGCATCGACGCAACCGAGCGCATGAAGCGCGTATCGCCCGGCTGGAAGCCCAATGCCTCGAGCGTCAGGCCGCCCGCGGCCTGGGACAGCTGGTAGCGGTCGAGTATCCGCAACACCGCGTCCTCGCCGAACTGGTTCGGCATGATCGACACGCGGAAATCGATCTCGCGCCCGGCGTACATCGCCTTGAAGCGCCCATCCTGCGGAACGCGGCGCTCCGCGATATCGAGCTCGGAGATCACCTTCACGCGGGACAGGACCTGGTCGGCGACATCCCGGCCCTCGACGCGGCCCACCACGGTGAGCACGCCGTCGACACGGCACTTGATCATCAGGCCGTTCGCGCGGCATTCCAGGTGGATGTCGCTCGCGAGCATCTTGAGCGCGTCGTAGATCGTCGAATTGAGCAGGCGCACCACCGGACTGTCGTCGCTGCTGATGCCCTGCAGCGTCAGCGCGAGCGACGCCGGATCGGGCGCGTTCTGGATCGGATCGTCGAACGCGAGCGAGTCCATCGCGCGAATATCCTTCTCGCGCACGGTCAGATACGCGTTGAGATCCCCGGCGCTCGCAAGCGCCCAGCCGTACGGCACCGCCGGTCGCGCACGCATTCGGTGTTCGACCCAGCCGCGCGTGCGTGCATCGAGCGGATCGGCGATCGCGAACAACCGCGCGTCGCCGCCGTCGGGATCGCGGAAGCACACGCACAGGCGCGCCGTCGCATCGACGAACGGCACCGTGTCGAAATCCGGCTCGAGGCGGCCCAGCTCGCGCATCCCGATCGGCTTCATCCGGAATTGCGCGGCGAGCTGCGCGCGCATCTCGTCCGCGCCGAGCGCCGTCTGCACCATCAGCACTTCGAGTGCACGAATGCCGGAGCCGTGCTGTTTGCCGAGCGCGCGCAGGGCGTCGCGCAACGCGGGGCCCGCGTCGGGGAAGTCTTCCGGTGGGGGGGTGACGGTATCCACGCGTGTCTCCAGGGCAGCCTACTGAATGCTCGACGCGATCTCGAAGATCGGCAGGTACATCAGCACAACGATGCCGCCGATCACCACGCCGATCACGATCATCATCGCGGGCTCGATCAGTCGCGAGATCAGATCGATCGTGCGCGACACCTGTGCTTCCTGGAACGCGGCGATCCGGTCGAGCACGGGCCCGAGGCCGCCGGTTTTTTCGGCGACCGTCAGCAGGCGGTAGCCGATCGCGTTCGCGAGGCCGGCCTGCTGGAACGCATCGGAGATCCTCGCGCCATTGCGGACCTGCTGCAGCGCGCCCGCGAGCGCGGCCTGGTCCGCGCGGCCTACCAGGCCGCGCGCCAGATCGAATGCGCGAACGGCGGGAATGCCGCCGTCGACCAGCATCGCCGTCGTGCGATAGAACTGGGACTGGCGAAACACGCGGAAATGCTGCCCGATGCCGGGCAGCGCCAGCAGGCGATCGGCGATCCAGATCCTCAGCGCCGGCCGGCGCAGCGCAACGCCGGTTGCCACGGCCAGCACCGCAAACGCGGCCGCCAGCCCGGCGCCGTGCGCGTGCACCATGCCGCCCCACGCCATCAGCAGCCGCGACATCAGCGGCAGTTCGCGGCCGCTGTGTTCGAGGAGCGACGCGAACCGCGGCACCACGAAACCGAGCAGAAACAGCACGACGGCCGCGCCGACGAACAACAGCACCGTCGGATAGATCGCCGCCGACACCACACGCGCGCGCAACTCGTGGAGCGTCGCGCTATTGCGCGAGTAACGGGTCAGGCTGTCGGCGAGGCCGCCGGTCTGCTCGCTCGCCTTCACGCACGCGATCAGCACCGGCGGGAAGATCGGGCTCGCGTGCTCGAGCGCCGCCGACAGCGACTGCCCCTCCTCCAGTTGCCGCAGCAGGTCGCGATACACCTGCGCGGACGCTTCGCGCCGCACGTTGCCGCCGAGCGTGCGCAATGCGTCGACCACGCCGACGCCCGCGTCGAGCAGCGCCGCGAGCTCGCGCGCGAACATCGCGACGTCGAACCGCGCGCCCGGCATTCCGAACCGGCGCGCGCCGCGCCGCTGCCGCCGCGCGTCGGTGCTCACCGACACGACCCGCAGGCCGCGCGAGCGCGCGAGCGCCGCCGCGGTCGCCGGCGAGTCGCTGTCGAGGCGAAGCGTCTGGACCGAGCCATTCGTATCGAAGACACGCAGCACGAACTTCACGTCGACTCTCCTTGCTGACTGCTCACGACAGGCACGGCCGCCGGGCCGCGCCGCCCTACCACGACGAGATCGTCACGTTCTCGCCGGTGCCGCCGCCGCGCCCATCCTTGCCGAGCGAATACAGGTCGTAGTCGCCGTGCTCGCCGGGCGAGCGATACTGGTACGGACGGTCCCACGGATCCACCGGAACAGCCTTCTGCAGATACGGGCCGCTCCACCGCGGCGCGCTCTGCGGCTTGTTGACGAGCGCATCCAGCCCTTCCTCGGTCGTCGGATAGAAACCGACGTCGAGCCGGTACTGATCGAGGGCCTGGCCGAGCGACACGATCTGCGCGCGGGCGATCTTCACGTTCGACTTGCCGACCTGTTCGAAATACCGTGGCGCGACGAGTCCCGCCAGCAACCCGATGATGACCATCACGACGAGCAGCTCGAGCAGCGTGAAGCCGCGGTTCGCACGGATGCGGCGAGCGAGCCCGCCGCCCTGCCGCTGCAGCCCCGGCATGCCGGGCCGGATCGAGGACAATTCGTCGCGCACGGCTTTCTCCCTGTATCGCCTGCCGCTTCAGCAACGCTGAAGCCGTTGATTGCATTCTTGTTCAGGGCGATACGCGTCAGAAGTAGGGAGGGCCGTCCATCGACATGGGTAGATCCCCCCCAGTTGCGCCATGGCGCGATGGAGGGTTTTCACACACGGTCGTCGTCGGTCAGCGCGAGCACGCCGATGTCGATCGCGAAGTGCACGAGGCCGGTCAGGTTCACGATGCCGAGCTTGCGCATCAGGTTCGCACGATGCTTTTCCACCGTTTTCGGGCTGAGCTGCAGGCACTCGCCGACCTGCCGGCTCGTGTGCCCCTCGACGACGAGACGCAGCACCGTGCGCTCGCGGGTCGTCAGCGCATTCCACAGGCGCGCCTTGTGAGCGCTCGCCTCGCGCAGCCCCTGCAGGCCGGCGCGGGCCCGATACGCGTCCAGGCTGATCACGCACTTGCCCTGCATCACGAAGCGCATCTCGCGGACCAGGTCGGCGAACGACGAATCCTTGACGACGTAGCCGTCCGCACCGGACGCGAACGCCTCCCTGACGTTGTCTTCGCTGCGATGGACGGAGAGGACGATGATCCGCGTACGCGGCGCATCGCGCTTGATCGCGGCAATTGCTTCGAAGCCGCTGCCGCCCGGCATCGACAGATCCATCAGGATCAGGTCGGGCAGCGTCTGCGCGGCGAGACGGCAGGCCTCGAACCCGCCGCTCGCCTCGCCGACAATGCAGTAGTCGTCCAGCTCGGACACCATGTGGCTGAGACCGAGCCGCAGCAGATGCTGATCCTCGACGATCAGCACGCGATGCTTCTTTTCCAATTTCGACGCTCCCTGACGGACGCGTTGCACCTAGTGCAGCGTTCGGCGCTAATCGGCACTTATGTGCTGCGCCTTCGCGCCCGTGGCTGCGTGGCAAATCCTCGCGATGTCACTGGGCATTGCTGCGGTTCGCGCCTTGCCACGAGCACGAATCCGCTGGCACATAAGCACTGCTTAGCACCGGACACTACGCTAGTTGGAAGCGACGACGTCGCGATAGGCCGCGAGCAGTTCGGTCGGCGTCGCGAAGCCGTCGATGCGCAGCCACGGCTGGCCGGGTGCGGCCCGCATGAACGTCACCGGCGTGTGAGCCATCTTGTCGCCGCGAAAGACGTTGAACGCGCGCTGCGCCGCGATGCTCGCCTCGACCGTGCCCGTGTAGTGCTGCCATTCGGGCCCGGCTTCGAAGTGCGCGGCATAGGCCTTGAGCCGCTCCGGCGTGTCCTGCTCCGGATCGATCGAGATCGACACGATGTGCACCTTGTCGCGGTCGGAGCCCAGCTCGCCCTGCAGCCGCTCGAGCGTCTGGCTGATCATCGGGCAGATGGTCGTGCAGGTGGTGTAGATGAACGTCAGGATCACCGGCCTGCCGTCGTCCACTTCCTTGACCAGCGATACGGTCTTGCCGTCGTCGCGCACGAGGTCGACCGACGGCAGCGTGTATTGGGCCGTCGTGTGCATCGTGCCCGGCATCACGACGTGATGCATGTGCATGCCGGCTGCTTCGGGTGCGGTCCCGGCGGTGGCTGGCGCCGCGTTTTCCGTGGCGGGTCCGGCGGCGTCCCCGGTGCTGCTTTCCGCGGTTTTTCCGGGCGTGCTTTCGGTTGTGCTTTCATCAGCTTGCTTGACCGCGCTCCCGGCGGCGCCCTGCGCGTCGTGCTCCATGACGTGCCCGACGGCGTCCGGCATCGCGTGGTCGTCGGGGCTCGCGGCAGTGTCCGGCATCGTGTTCTCGCCGGCACTCGCGGCGGCACCCGGCATTGCGTGGTCGTCAGCGTTCGCGGCAGCATCCGGCATCGTCGGCATCGCATTTTCATCGACACTCGCGGCGGAATGCTCGCCAACGTGCTCGCTGACGTTCTCGCCCACGCCCTCGGCGACGCTATCGACGGGCGCGCACCACGCGGCGGTCGCGGCGATCGTGACACCCGCCACCACGAATGCCCCCATCGTCGATCTGGCAATCCGTTTCATACCGACCTCCCCTGACGATAAACAAGACAATGGCCGTTTCCGTGCCTCGTCAGCGCAGTGTCTTGAATTCGGTCCCGAGCGTCATGGGATGACGCCCCCCAAAGGCCGGTAGGGTATGTCCGCTTGCTGGATTACCCGCTGGCGGGTGCCGGGATGTCCCCATGCTCCACCCCCGCATTCCCCTTGTTGCGGCGTGCGTCGGTCGCGTCCTAGAATGGACGCAATCTTACGATTTCCTGAAAACTGCGCATCGGGAGCTCCCATGATTGAACGCCAGCCCGCCAGGCCACAAATCAGGCTGCTCGATCTGATCGATGCGATGCGCAAGCTTCGCGGTGCGGTGCGCGCGGGCGATCGCGGCGACGGTATCGTCACCGATGCACGCGGCGCCGCCCTTGCCATTCTCACGGCCGACGGCACCTTCGTCTCGGCGAATCGCAGCGCCACGGCGCTGTTCGGCTATTCGAGCGCCGAGCTCGTCGGCAAGCATCTGTCCGACATGGCGCTCGACGATGCCCACGCCGAATTGGCAGACGAATTGTCCAGAGGCGCCGCCCTTCCCTGTCATTCGTTCACCACGATGCTCAGCGGTCGAACCGGCCATCCCGCGCAGTTCATGGTGCACCAGCAAGCGCTTCCCGCCACGACAACCAGCGAGCGCCTGTTGCTGACGCTGTTCGAGGAACCGCCGGCCCTCGAGCCCGAGCCGCGCGATGCAGCCGCGGAGCACTACGCGGGCGCGCCTGCCCGCCACGCCTATCTGCTGATGGGCCAGCAGAAGGAGCGCTACCGGCTTGCCGCGGAATTGCACGATGGGCTCGGTCAGGCGTTGACGCTCATCAAGCTGATGAATGAAGACGCGCTGATGCGCATTCGTCGCGGCGAAATCGACGAGGCGGCGAATCTGCTCGATTCGACGGTGCTCCGGATCCGCGAAACGATCGGCGAAGTACGGCAGATATGCGGTGAATTGCGGCCGCCGATGCTCGACAAGCTCGGCCTGTCGGCAGCCCTCGCTTCGCTGTGCCGGCGCATCGAGCGTGACGTGAACACGCTGACGGTCGAGTTCAATTGCGATGTCGACGACGACGACATACCCGACCATCTGAAGGCGGACATGTTCAGGGTCGCGCAGGAGGCGCTCAACAACATCGTCAAGCATGCGGAGGCCACCAAGATTTCACTCGGCTTGCGCCACGACGCCGACGGCCTGCTGCTGACGATTCGCGACAACGGCATCGGCTACGAGCATCGCACGCTGACGACGGAAGACGCGCACACGGACGGGCTCGGCCTGATCGGCATGCAGCACCGCGTCGAGTCGCACGGCGGCACGTTCTCGATCCAGTCGTCGGCCGCCACGGGCACGCTCATCTCGGCAAGCTGGGCCTGCTGACGTGCGCGATCGCAGTCGGTCAAGCAGTCAACCCCGCCGTCAATCGCGCGGTTAATCCCGCGGTCAATCCTTCATGCCGCCGAGCGGATAATCGTCCAGTCTCGCATGCGCGCCGGCGTCTTCCGGGGCCCCGACGTCGTCGATCGATTGAGTCGGCACGTCGTCCGCATCCGGCTCCGCGCACTTCGCCGCGAGCGAGGTCAACAAGCCCATGCTCATCGCGACCAGCACCAGTTCCGTCACGTTCGCGAGATGGAGCTTGTGCATCATGCTCGCCCGATACTTCTCGATCGTCTTCGGGCTCAGATTCAGGTATTGGCCGACCTGTCGGTTGGTGCGCCCTTCGGCAATCAGCTTCAGCACACTACGCTCGCGCGCGGTGAGGATGTCCCAGGCCTTTCGCGGCGCAGGCATTTCGCGGCCGGTCACAAACGAGTCGACCATGTAGCCGTACACGTCCGCGCTCAGATGCTTCTTCCCCTGCCTGACCATGCGCATCGCGAGGAGCAATTCGTCGAACGAAACGTCCTTGAGCACGTAACCGTCGACCCCCGCCCGCAGCGCCTCCCGCACGTACTCCTCGCTCTGGTGAACCGTGAGCGCGATGATCCGGACCGTCGGCGTGCGCCGCTTGATCGTTGCGCTCGCATCGATGCCGTTCATCCCGCGCATCGACAGATCCATCAGGATCAGATCGGGAGCCAGCGCCAATGCCTGATGACACGCCTCCTTGCCGTCCCGTGCCTCGCCGACGACGTCATAGTCGCCTTGCGCGCACAGCATCGACCGCAGGCCATTTCTCAGCAGGTCATGGTCCTCTGCAATTACAACGCGACATTTGGTATTCACGACGATCCCCCGTTCCTCCATTCCTGCGCGGCGTGTCGCACCGACACATCCTGCGCAGTTCCGGAAACGCTCGCTGCGTGGTTTCCCCTGCCCGAATTGATGATTGAATTTCGTGACAACCAACAGCCATGCGTGTCGCTACAGCAAGGATCGCGCCATCGCGCCACCAGCCTGCGGCGGCGGCGATCCGGATTCCGCCTGTCCGCGGCGCATCCTCGCCGCCCTCCGGAAATGTTTCAGAACTGTATCGATTTCATGTTTTTCAGCGCGTCAGTGTGAATACCGATGGCGGGAATGTCACTCGCGTTTCAACATGAATGAAAACATTCCCGCCGCGACTACGCCAAATCGAGAAAAAACCAACGGCACGTAGTAAGGATTGTTAATCTTCTCCGGTTACCGCCCGTTACCCGCCGTTACGGGAGTAACAACTTTGCACCGTTTTTTGCGGCCGCCGTTTTGGCCGCCGTTTTGGCCTCGAAGTGTAGGGAGGTGCCCCATTGCCGGTCCGATTTCCCGTCGCCGACAATCCAGGTGCAGGAGACCTGGAAGATGCACCGCCGACCTTTATCCGGATTGGGA
Source organism: Burkholderia cepacia (assembly GCF_001039005.1). Classification (GTDB taxonomy): domain Bacteria; phylum Pseudomonadota; class Gammaproteobacteria; order Burkholderiales; family Burkholderiaceae; genus Burkholderia; species Burkholderia theae. The sequence continues at coordinate 1,773 of NZ_LDWR01000073.1, read as the reverse complement.
ATCGTGATCGCTGCCGCATGCGTGGCACTCGGCTCGGCGTGGTCGTGCGCCGCGAACGCGCAGATATTCGGCACGGTGACCAGCAATGGGGCGATCATCCTCACCAACGAACTCGGCACGGCCGGCCTGAAGGTGATCGTCGCGAGCAACGCGCCCGCCCCACCCGACATGAAGCACGCCGCATCGAAGCTGGCCGGCGGCGCGCTGCCCTCGTTCGCCGACGTGATCGAGGAAGCGAGCCGCGCGTTTCGCGTACCACCCGAACTGTTGCGCGCGGTGATCGACGTCGAATCGGGATACAACCCGAAGGCGGTCTCGGACAAGGGCGCGCAAGGGCTCATGCAGTTGATGCCCGACACCGCGCGGCGTTTTTCGAGCGGAGACATGTTCAATCCGCGCGACAACGTGCTGGCCGGCGCGCGCTATCTGCGCTTTCTGCTCGACATGTTCAAGGACAACGTCGAACTCACGCTGGCCGCCTACAATGCCGGAGAAAATGCCGTGATTCGCGCCGGCTATCGCATTCCGTCCTCGCCGCAAACGCGCGTGTATGTCCCGCGCGTGCTCGCGCGCTACAAGCGGCTCCTCGATTCGAGTTGATGTGTCCGGCTGATGTTTCCGGCAATCCGCGCCGCGGCGCCGCAGTCCGTGCGCACAGACGAACGCGTTGCCGGATATCGCGCTGCCGCGATGCCCGGCAACATGTGCCGACCCACTCCGGCCGGCCGACGGTTCAGGGAAACGCGGGAACGGTCGGATCTTCGCCTTCGAGATGCGCGTCCGCGTGGTGAAGCGTGATCAGGTGCTCGATCTCGTGGACCCGGTCCTTCGGAACGTCGACGATCAACAGCAGCTCGCCGCGCTCGATGCCTTCCTCGAAACGCCTCAGGCGTGTACTCGGCACGTTGACGCCGATCATCGACGCCGCCCAGGCACCGAAGCCGGCGCCGGACAACGTGATCGTCACGAACGCGCCACCGGCGATCGGCAAGCCCGCGGGCGGGAACACCAGCGCGATCAGCCCCAGCAGCACCCCGGTCGCGCAACCGACCATCGTGCCGCGTGCAAGCGACGGCAGCAAGTCGCTGCGCTGCGTCAGCGTGGCCTCCTGCAAACCATCGCGCACGACGCCGTGATTCGCGATGAAATGAATATGCCGCCACTCGATACGCAGCAACAGCAACTCGTCGACGATCGACAGCGCGCTTTGCGGCGTCGGCAACAGAAAATAAATGCGTCTCATGGTGACTCCCCCCATCTCAAGTCAGGCATGCATTGGCCCCGCTGATGACATTCTTGTTCGGCGCGCACCCCGCTTGAAGTGGGAATACCCACCGAAATACATGGGTAGAAAGCGGTAGGACATCATGCGTGCGCATCAAAGTTTCCCGTAGCTGTGCAGCCCGGACAGGAACATGTTGACGCCGAGGAACGCGAACGTCGTCACGAGCAGGCCGGTCAGTGCCCACCACGCGGCAACCGCGCCGCGCAGGCCCTTCATCAGCCGCATGTGCAGCCACGCCGCGTAGTTCAGCCACACGATCAGCGCCCAGGTTTCCTTCGGGTCCCAGCTCCAGTAACCGCCCCATGCCTCGGCCGCCCACAGCGCGCCGAGAATCGTCGCGATCGTGAAGAACGCGAAACCGACCGCGATCGACTTGTACATCACGTCGTCGAGCACCTCGAGGGTCGGCAGGCGATCGGCGAGCATGCCGCGCTCCTTCATCAGGTACGCGACCGACACCATCGCGGACAGCGCGAAGCTGCCGTAGC
>NZ_LDWR01000072.1 GCF_001039005.1 Burkholderia cepacia | reverse complement strand
AGGTCGAGGTCGACAGCGACGTAAGGTTGTTGTTGGTCGAGTTGAGACCGGTCGACAACGAGCTGATGCTGGTCGAAGTCGACGTGGACAGCGACGCGACCGTGCTGTTGGTCGAACTGAGGCCCGTCGACAACGAACCAATACCGGTCGACAGCGACGAAATGTTCGATGCGGTCGACGTCGACAAGCTGTTGAGGGCCTGGTTCGTCGTGTTGAGCTGACTACCGTTGATCGCATCCGTGCTGGTCGCCGAGATGCGTCCGGCAGCGACATTCACGATCTGACGCTCCGCCCCTGGTGCGCCAACGCTCACAACGCTCGTCGGATTCGCACCGGCAAACGAGTAGGTCACGCCTCCGATCGTCGCGCCCGACGTCGGATTAGGTGCCGCCGTGATCGAGCCGGTACCCAGCGCAACATCGTTGACATTGCTTGCGATCGCGTTCGAACCGAAGGCAAGTGAGCCTGCTGCTGCTGCCGTCGATCCATTGCCCAACGCGAGCGCTCCGTCACCACTGGCCGTGTTTGCGTTGCCAAGCGCCACCGCGCCGTTGCCGTTCGCCGTGTTGTTTGCCCCCATCGCCACTGCGCCGGTGCCCGTCGCGACGTTCGGGTCGCCGATCGCGACTGCGCCGTCACCGCTTGCCGTATTCGCAACCCCGATCGACACAGCCTTGCCACCCGTTGCCAATGCGTTCTTGCCGATTGCGACCGCGCCGTCCGACTGCGCGTTCGAGCCGTCACCGACAGCGACACTGCTGGCGCCCGATGCAGATGCATTGGTGCCGGCAGCAAGCGAGTTAATGCCCGTCGCACCGTCGTTGGCATAGTTGCCCTGCTGCGTGCCGTTGTCGTTGACGCTGTAGTAGTGCGTCTTCGCAGCGTTGATCGCGGTCGAGGTCGACGTGGACAGCGACGTCACCGAGCTGTTCGTCGCGCTCAGGCCGGTGGACAGCGAGCCGATGCCGGTCGAAGTCGACGTGGACAGCGACACGATCGTGCTGTTGGTCGATGACAGGCCGGTGGACAACGAGCTGATGCCAGTCGAGGTCGAAGTCGACAACGAAGTGATCGAGCTGTTGGCCGACGAGAGGCCGGTCGACGTCGAGGTCGACAGCGAGGTGATGGAGCTGTTGGCCGACGACAGGCCGGTCGACGTGGAAGTCGACAGCGACGTCACCGAGCTGTTGGTCGAGCTGAGGCCGGTGGACAGCGAGCTGATACCGGTCGAGGTCGACGTGGACAGCGAGGTGATCGAGCTGTTGGCCGACGACAGGCCCGTCGACGTGGAAGTCGACAGCGATGCCACCG
>NZ_LDWR01000071.1 GCF_001039005.1 Burkholderia cepacia | reverse complement strand
ACAGCGTGTTGATCGCGGTCGAGGTCGATGTGGACAGCGACGACACGCTGCTGTTGGTCGAACTCAGGCCCGTCGACAGCGAGTTGATACCCGTCGACAGTGATGCGACGTTTGTCGCGGTCGTCGTCGACAGGGTGTTGACCGCCTGGTTCGTCGCGTTCAACTGGCTGCCGTTGATCGCGTCCGTGCTGGTGGCCGAGACCTGGCCGGCAGCGACGTTCGTGATCTGGCGTTCCGCGCCCGGCGCACCGACGCTCAGAACGCCCACCGGACTGGTGCCGAAGACCGGATACGTGACGCCGCCGACCGTGACGCTCGACACCGCAACCGCGTTGCCGGTGACCGAGTTCGCGCCGAGCGCGATCGAGTTGGCGACGTTCGCGGTGGCGTTCGAACCGAACGCGAGTGCGTTGGTGGCGCTGGCCGTCGCGCCCGAGCCGTAGGCCTGCGCGCCGATGGCGCTGGCCGTGGCCTGGTTGCCGAGTGCGATCGTGTTGTCCGCGGTGGCCTGGCTCGCGTTGCCGAATGCGAGCGCGCTGTTGCCGGTTGCCGTGCTCGCGTTGCCGAGCGCCACTGCGCCGGTGCCGGTCGCCGTGTCGTTCGCCCCCATCGCGACTGCGCCGGTGCCCGTCGCGACGCTCGGGTCGCCGATCGCGACCGCGCCGTCGCCGCTCGCGGTGTTGCCGGAGCCGATCGACACAGCCTTGCCGCCGGTTGCCGAAGCGCTTTGACCGATCGCGACCGCGCCGTTCGATTGCGCGTTCGAGCCGTAACCGACCGCGACACTGCTTGCGCCCGCCGCGGTGGCGCCGACGCCGGCGGCCAGCGAGTAGAGGCCGGTCGCGGCGCTGTTGGCGTAGTTCGCCGATTGCGTACCACCGTCGTTGACGCTGTAGTAATGCGTTTTCGCGGCTTCGATCGCGGTCGAGGTCGACGTGGACAGCGACGTCATCGAACTGTTGGTCGAACTGAGGCCCGTGGACAAGGAGCCGATGCCGGTCGACGTCGAGGTGGACAGCGACAGGATCGAGCTGTTGGTCGAGCTGAGGCCGGTCGACAGCGAGCTGATGCTGGTCGAGGTCGACGTGGACAGCGAGGAGATCGAGCTGTTGGCCGACGACAAACCGGTCGATGTCGAGGTCGACAGCGACGATACCGAGCTGTTGGTTGAGCTCAGGCCGGTGGACAGCGAACTGATCCCCGTCGAGGTCGACGTGGAC
>NZ_LDWR01000070.1 GCF_001039005.1 Burkholderia cepacia | reverse complement strand
ACAGCGTGTTGATCGCGGTCGACGTCGATGTGGACAGCGACGACACGCTGCTGTTGGTCGAACTCAGGCCCGTCGACAGCGAGTTGATACCCGTCGACAGTGATGCGACGTTTGTCGCGGTCGTCGTCGACAGGGTGTTGACCGCCTGGTTCGTCGCGTTCAACTGGCTGCCGTTGATCGCGTCCGTGCTGGTGGCCGAAACCTGGCCGGCAGCGACGTTCGTGATCTGGCGTTCCGCACCCGGCGCACCGACGCTCAGGACGCCCACCGGACTGGTGCCGAAGACCGGGTACGTGACGCCGCCGACCGTGACGCTCGACACCGCGACCGCGTTGCCGGTGACCGAGTTCGCGCCGAGCGCGATCGAGTTGGCGACGTTCGCGGTGGCGTTCGAACCGAACGCGAGTGCGTTGGTGGCGCTGGCCGTGGCGCCCGAGCCGTAGGCCTGCGCGCCGATGGCGCTGGCCGTGGCCTGGTTGCCGAGTGCGATCGTGTTGTCCGCGGTGGCCTGGCTCGAGTTGCCGAATGCAAGCGCGCTGTTGCCGGTTGCCGTGCTCGCGTTGCCGAGCGCCACTGCGCCGGTGCCGGTCGCCGTGTCGTTTGCACCCATCGCGACTGCGCCGGTGCCCGTCGCGACGCTCGGGTCGCCGATCGCGACCGCACCGTCGCCGCTCGCGGTGTTGCCCGAGCCGATCGACACCGCCTTGCCGCCTGTTGCCGAAGCGCTTTGACCGATCGCGACCGAGCCGTTCGATTGCGCGTTCGAGCCGTTGCCGACCGCGACACTGCTTGCGCCCGCCGCGGTGGCGCCGACGCCGGCGGCCAGCGAGTAGAGGCCGGTCGCGGCGCTGTTGGCGTAGTTCGCCGATGGCGTACCGCCGTCGTTGACGCTGAAATAATGCGTTTTCGCGGCTTCGATCGCGGTCGAGGTCGACGTGGACAGCGACGTCATCGAACTGTTGGTCGAACTGAGGCCCGTGGACAAGGAGCCGATGCCGGTCGACGTCGAGGTGGACAGCGACAGGATCGTGCTGTTGGTTGAGCTGAGGCCGGTCGACAGCGATCCGATGCTGGTCGAGGTCGACGTGGACAGCGAGGAAATCGAGCTGTTCGCCGACGACAGGCCGGTCGA
>NZ_LDWR01000007.1 GCF_001039005.1 Burkholderia cepacia | reverse complement strand
TGCCGCTTGCTAACATGGGCGCGTGGCGATTGGGCGGGCGCCCATGTTAGCAAGCGGCACCTGTCAGCACGCTGACATCGGTGCGGTGCCGGCATGTCGAACACCCGCGGCCGATTCGGCGAGCACGACCGGGCGTCGTTACGCGCGCACGACCGTCACGCCTGCTGCCTCGATCGGCTTCGTCAGCGCGGTGTCGGTCTCCTTCTCGACCACGACGGTTTGCGCAAGCGTGAGGTCGCCGATCACGAATTGCGATGCCGCGCGCAGTTTCGACTGCGACGCGAGCACGACCGTCTCGGCCGCGCGTCCGGCCAGCGCGCGCTTGATCGCCGCTTCCTCGAAATCGCCGGTGCTCAGCCCCGCGACCGGATGCACGCCCGTGACGCCCATGAAGTACAGGTCCGCATGGATGCGCGCGATGCCTTCCATCGCGGCGGCGCCGACGGCCACGATCGAATGCTTGTAGAGCCGCCCGCCGATCAGGATCACGTCGATCGACGAATGCGCGGCCAGCGCGACCGCCACGCTCGGACTGTGCGTGACGATCGTCGCGCGCAGGTCGGCCGGCATCTGGCTGACGAGCAGCGCCGAGGTCGTGCCGCCGTCGACGATCGCCACTTGCCCGGGCGCGATCATCTCCGCGGCGCGGCGCGCGATGCGCCGCTTTTCCGCCGTTTCGATGGCCTCGCGCTGCGCGAACGGCGCGACGGCCGGCGACGCCGGCAGCGCGCCGCCATGCACGCGCTGCAACAGGCCTTCGGCCGCCAGCTCGCGCAGGTCGCGGCGGATCGTGTCTTCCGACACGCCGAATTGCGTACTCAGCTCGACCGCCAGCACCTGGCCGTCGCGTGCGAGCGCATCGAGGATTGCTTTCTTGCGTTGCGTCGTCAGCATCGTGATTGCACGAAAATTCTTGAAATTGCACGAATATGCACGTTACCATGGGCGCCGTCTTTTGTCGAATGGGAGGTCGTGATGGCTGCAACGCGGGACCGTGTCCGCATCGTCGATACGACGGTGCTGTCCGATGACTGGTATGTGCTGAAGAAGGTGACGTTCGATTTCCTGCGCCGCGACGGAACGTGGCAGCGCCTGAGCCGCGAGACCTACGATCGCGGCAATGGCGCGACCATCCTGCTGCGCAACGCCGGCACGGGCGACGTGCTGCTGACGCGGCAGTTCCGGATGCCGGCGTTCGTCAGCGGACACGACGGCATGCTGCTCGAAGCCGCGGCCGGCCTGCTCGACGACGCGACCCCCGAAGCGCGCATCCGCGCGGAGGCCGAGGAGGAGACCGGCTATCGCGTGCGCGGCGTGCGCAAGGTGTTCGAGGCGTTCATGAGCCCGGGCTCCGTGACGGAGAAGCTGCATTTCTTCGTCGGCGAATACGATGCGTCGCTGCGCACCGGTGACGGCGGCGGCGTCGCGGAAGAGGGCGAGGATCTCGAGGTCGTCGAGATGCCGCTGCAGGCCGCGCTGGATGCGGTCGAGCGCGGCGAGATCGTCGACGCGAAGACGATCATGCTGCTGCAGTACGTCGCGCTGCGGGAAACCGCCGGCGCGCGCACGGCATGACGCCGCTGCTCGTGCTGGTTGCCGGCCCGTATCGCAGCGGCACGGAAGGTGACCCCGCGCGCATCGCCGCAAACCTGCACCGGCTGGAAGCGGCGGCGCTCGCCGTGTATCGCCGTGGGCACGTTCCGATGATCGGCGAATGGGTGTCGCTGCCGCTCGCCGCCGCGGCCGGGTCGCGGCAGGTCGGCGACGCAATCAGCGAGGCGTTCCTGTATCCGGCCGCGCATCGGCTGCTGCGGCGCTGCGATGCGGTATGGCGGATCGACGGCGCGTCGCGCGGGGCGGACGCAGATGTCAGTCTCGCGCGCAGCCTCGGCAAGCCGGTCTATTTTGCGGCCGACGAGATTCCGGTTGCGCAGGACGATTCGGATAGCTGAGCAGGCGGGGAGGCGTCGGCCGGGGCATCGCCGGCGGCTCCCCGGATCGGCCTGCGCCTGCATCGCCAGCGGCCGGACGTGCACGGTGTCATGCCGTTGCATCGCGCATGCCGTGCGGCAGCCGATCCGGCGTATGATCGCGACGCCACCCGCGCACCGCTCGACGTTACCGCCGCCCCATCATGCCGTTCTCCGAATCCGCCGACTCCACTGCCACCGCCGCCGCGCAGCTGCCCGCCGATCTCGTTGCTTCCGCCGTTGACGCGCTCGCCCGCGCCGACGCGTTGCTCGTGACGGCCGGCGCGGGCATCGGCGTCGATTCCGGGCTGCCCGATTTTCGTGGCACTGACGGCTTCTGGCGCGCGTATCCGGCGCTGCGCCACGAGCGTTTCGAATTCCACGAGATCGCGTCGCCGCACGCGTTCCGTGCGCGTGCGCAGCTCGCGTGGGGCTTCTACGGACACCGTCTCGCGCTCTACCGCGCGACGGTGCCGCATGCGGGCTTCGCGATCCTGCGTCGCTGGATCGACGCGATGCCGAACGGCGGCTTCGTACTGACGAGCAACGTCGACGGCCAGTTCCTGAAGGCCGGCTTCGATCCAGCACGGATCGTCGAGATCCACGGTTCGATTCATGTGCTGCAGTGCCTGCGTCCCTGTTCGGACGACACGTGGGACGCGGCGCCGTTCGTGCCGGACGTCGACGAAGCCACTTGCCGCCTCATCGGCGAAACGCCGCGCTGTCCGCACTGCGGCGGCCTCGCGCGGCCAAATATCCTGATGTTCGGCGACACCGGCTGGCTCGGTGCGCGCTACGACGCGCAGGAGCGTGCACTGCAAGACTGGATCGCGCGGGCCGGGCGCGTCGCCGTGGTCGAGATCGGTGCGGGCACCGCGATTCCGACCGTGCGCCTGCTGAGCGAACGGCTCGGTGCCGACGTGATCCGCATCAACGCGCGCGAAGCGCATGCACGCCGTGCGGACGCGATCGGGTTGAAGGGCGGCGCGCTGGCGACGCTGACCGCGCTCGACGCGGCCTGGCAGCGCGCGTGAACGTACCGGCGAACGGGCGGCCGGGCGAACGGGCGTGCGTCGTGCCCGCCGTCGTCGTTGCAGCGGCGCGGCGAATCCGCATACAGTTCAGCTAGCACCGCCCGTGCATGCGCCGCGTGCGCCGGGAAACGGGCATCGCCCCGGGCAACCGGGGGCCGGCGGCTGAGTCCAGCCGCATCATCGACCGGGAGCGCCCTTGTTCTATTCGATCGTCGCGATCTTCGTCGGCGCCGGGCTCGGCGCGCTACTGCGCTGGTTCCTGAGTCTCGCGCTCAACGAATTCTTTCCCGAGGTGCCGCTCGGCACGCTCGCCGCGAACCTGATCGGCGGCTACGTGATCGGTGTCGCCGCCGTCGGGTTCACGGCCCGCGTCGGGCTGCCGCCCGAGTGGCGGCTGTTCGTGATCACGGGCTTCCTCGGCGGGCTCACGACGTTTTCGACCTACTCGGTCGAAGTGATGACGCATGCACTCGAGGGCCAATTGGGATGGGCGTTTGCGGTGGCTGCCCTACACTTGATGGGATCGTTCGCGCTGACGGCGCTCGGCATGTGGACCGCGCGCGCGTGGCTCGCGGCGGCCTGAGCGTGCCGCCATCGGAGGGTGCGGTGGACAGGATCTTCTTGCGCTTCTATCTGCACGAGCAGCACCGGCTGCACTGGAAGCCGCTGTGGGAATGGCTGCTGGAGGAGGCGAACCGGATGGGTGTCGCGGGCGGTTCCGCGTTTCGCGCGATGGCCGGTTTCGGCCAGCATCGCGTGCTGCACGAGGATCGCTTCTTCGAACTGCAGGGTTCGCTCGCGATCGAGGTCGAATTCATCGTCACCGAGGACGAAGCGCAGAAGTTGCTCGAGCGGCTATCGCACGAGAAGGTGCGCGTGTGCTACGCGATGATTCCGGCGCGCTTCGGCGTGATCGACACGCTCGGCGCACCGCCGGCGCAGGGGCCGGCGGCGTAGGGTGCGACGTCAGATGCCGAACATCGTCAGCGACACGGCGGCGCGCGTGACGATCATCAGCAGCACCTGCACGATCACGAACAGCAGGATCGGCGACAAGTCGATGCCGCCGAGGTTCGGGATGACGCGGCGCAGCGGGTTCAGGAACGGTGCGGTGAGCTGGTAGAGGATCGGCATCGCCGGCGAGCGCGGGTTGAGCCACGACAGCAGCGCCATCAGGATCGTCATCCAGATCACGAGATTGAGCGCCCACTTCACGACGGTGAGCAGTGCGACCACGACGAGCGTCGCGATCACCGCGGCCGGATCGAAGCCGGCCATCACGACCATCAGCACGACATAAACAAGCGCGGTGACCAGCGCGGCGACGACGCTGGCCCAGTCGATGCCGCGCACGCCCGGGATCACGCGGCGCAGCGGCAGCACGAGCCAGTTGGTCGCCTGCAGTACGGCCTGCGTGACGGGGTTGTACGGCGGCACGCGGACGGCCTGCATCCAGACGCGCAGGATCAGCGCGGCGCCGAACAGCGTGAAGATGGTATTGAGCAGAAAACGGGCGATCTCGCCGAACATCGTTGGCATCCTTTTTTATACAGTCAGTAGCGCGCGGCCGCCAACGCCGGATGGCGGCGCATCGGCCGACACCTTATCACGCCTCGTCTCGCGGCGGGGAGGGGTGCGCGGCCGTGCGCGCGAGCGACGTTTCGACGGCCTCGGCGAGCGCCGGCAGCGACGCCGGCGGCGCGGCGCGTTTCGCCGCGAGCGCGACCGCGCGGCGCGTCATCAGCGCGTACAGCGTCGCGTGATCGCCGCCGCGCGCTTCGAGCAGCGCGAGCTGGCGTTCGACGATGCCCGTATCGCCGCGCGACACGGGCCCGGAGAGCGCGTTCGCGAGCCCCTTGTCGCGGGCGGTCTCGATCGTGCCGGCGAGCATCGGCAGCAGCGCGCGCAGCGCGGCTTCCTCGTCGAAACCGAGGCCGCGCCACAGCTCGACCGCTTCCGACAGCCCGCACAGCGCGAAGCTTGCCGCGTAGTGCGCGGCCGCGTGATAGAGCATCCGGCCGCCGGCCGGAATCGACAGCGGATGGCAGCCGAGTGCGGCAGCAAGTCGCAGCAGCGTGGCATGCAGCGCGCCGTCGGCTTCGATCGTGACCGAGCAGCCGTCGATGCGGGCAAGGTCCGCGTCGGTGCCGCCGAACAGGTAGAGCGGATGGAAGCCGCCGGTGGCCGCGTGTTGCCGTTTCGCCGGATCGAGCAGCGCGACCGCCGACGCGCCGCTGCAATGGACGACCGCCTGCCGCGCGGCGCGCGATGCGTCGAAGCGGAGCGCCGCGGCGGTCGGCGCGAGATGATCGTCGGGCACCGTCAGGAAGATCAGGTCGGCCGCGTCGACGACCTGCTGCGGCGTATCGACCGCCTGGCAGCCATCGATACGCGTGGCGAGGGCCGCGGCCGATGCGGGTGTGCGGCTCGCGATCGCAGCGACGGGAAAGCCGGCCTGCGCGAAGCGCTGCGCGACACAGCGCGCGAGCCGGCCGGCGCCGATGAAGCCGAGACGGGGTGTGTCGGGGAGGGGCATGGCAGCGACGGAAGCGAAAACGGAGCAGCCGCCAGTATCGCAGGAATGACGGCGGGGTCGACGGACGTCGATTTCCGCGCAGACGCGTGTATTGCTTACCGGTATGCGGCGCGACTCACGCGCCTCGTGGTGCCCGCCATCACGGTCGAAGCGTGATCGTGGAATCCGACCCTGAAAAGGGTTGCATGCGTGTCCCTCTTGGAATGTCGGCGTCTTGTCGCAAATTTGTAATCGTTCATTACGCAAGCGTGCCCGCCGCGCGGGCCGTATCCGGTAAGACTGACCGGCCATGGTGTTGCGACCCGACTCGTCGGACGGAATCGCGCGATCCGCAAGGATCGCGGCATGTTCCTGAAGCCGTGCAGAACGGCGGCTGCGGCAGCGTGCAATTGCAATTTGCAACAAATGTGCGATACGCGAGGGGCGGGTTTTCGCTACATTGCTCCCATGCGACGTGCACGCCCGCCGTTGCCGACAGGGGCGCAAAAAATACCGCTCCAGCAGGAGAATCGAAGTGAAAAAGCTCATTCCGTTCATCGCCGCCGCCGCGCTGGGCCTGGGTGCCGCAAGCGCTGCGCAAGCTCACGTGTCGATCGGGGTCGGCATCGGTATCCCGGTCGCACCGGCGTACCCCGTCTATGCACCGCCTCCGCCCGTGTACTACGCGCCGCCGCCTCCGCCCGTGTATTACGCACCGGCGCCGGCCTACTATGCGCCGCCGCCCGCCGTGGTCGTCGGCGGCTACGGCGGCTATGGCGGTTACTACGGTCGTCCGTACTACCGTCATGGCTACGGCGGCTGGGGCCATCACGGCTACTGGCGTCGCTGATCCGTCCCGCGCGGCCTGACCGCGCGGCAAAACGGCGCAATGTCCCGTCGAGGGGCGCTGCGCCGTTTTTCATTGGGGCCGCCGCTTGGCGTGCAGCCCGTTCAGATCGCCTTCGATTACACGGCGTGCACGATCAGGTCGCGGTAGCCGCCGACGATCACGCTGTACGAGAAATACGCGAACAGCAGCGCCGACGCCACATGGCACGCGCGCATCAGCCCGGCGCCCGCGCGCTTGCGGCCCTGGCTCGCGAGCGTGCACATGAAGAGCGTCCACGCGAGGCCGCCGAGGAAAAAGCCCGACAGGAACACCGACGCCGTCGCCGGCGTGGTTGCGCCGGCTTTCGCGATCAGTGCGCCGCCGACCGCCGCGAACCACAGGATCGCGCTCGGCGAGGACATCGCGAGCAACATGCCGCGCAGGAAACTGCGCCGTGCGCTTGCACGCGGCGGCTGCGCGTCGTCCGCATCGTCGTCGGCCACCTTGGGCGGCAGCAGCGCTTCGCGTGCCATCTTCCACGTGAGGAACAGCAGCACGGCACCGCCGCCGATCCACACGATCCAGCGCACAGGCTCGAACTGCAGCAGCACGGCCATCCCCGCGAGCGCGAGCGCCGCGTAGACGAGATCGCCGACGCACGAGCCGACGCCGAGCCAGAAGCCCGGCCGGAAGCCGTGCGACAGCGTCAGCGACAGCATCGCGACGTTCACGAGGCCGATGTCGAGACACAGCGACAGCGACAGAAAGAAACCGTCGGACAGCATGGAGGCGGGCGGAAAGCTCATCTTCGTTGTTCTGGTGGTGGGTGCGAGGCACGGGCCGGCGGCTGCCGGCCGCATGGCTTCAGAGGCCGATCTCCTGCCACAGCCGGTCGACGCGCGCCTTCACGGCCGCATCCATTTCGATCGGGCGGCCCCATTCGCGGTTCGTTTCGCCGGGCCACTTGTTGGTCGCGTCGAGCCCCATTTTTGAGCCGAGACCGGCAACCGGCGATGCGAAGTCGAGATAGTCGATCGGCGTGCTGTCGACCACCACCGTGTCGCGCACGGGGTCGACGCGCGTCGTGATCGCCCAGATCACTTCCTTCCAGTCGCGGATGTTCACGTCCTCGTCGACGACCACGATGAACTTCGTGTACATGAACTGCCGCAGGAAGCTCCACACGCCGAACATCACGCGCTTCGCATGGCCCGCGTAGCTCTTCTTCATCTGGACGATGGCCATCCGGTAGCTGCAGCCCTCGGGCGGCAGGTAGAAGTCGGTGATCTCCGTGAACTGCTTCTGCAGCAGCGGCACGAACACTTCGTTGAGCGCGACGCCGAGCACCGCGGGCTCGTCGGGCGGTTTGCCCGTGTAGGTCGAGTGGTAGATCGCGTCGCGGCGCATCGTGATGCGCTCGACGGTGAACACCGGGAACCACTCCTGCTCGTTGTAATAGCCGGTGTGGTCGCCGTACGGGCCTTCGAGCGCGTGCTCGTACGCGGCGGACGCGTTGCCGGCCGGGCGCGGCGGCGCGCCGGCCGGAGCGGGGGCGGGGGCGCCGTCCTGCGGGTGGATGAAGCCTTCGAGCACGATCTCCGCGCGCGCGGGCACTTGCAGCGTGTCGACGCCGGGCGTCAGGCACTTCGCGAGCTCCGTGCGGCTGCCGCGCAGCAGGCCGGCGAACTGATACTCGGACAGCGAGTCGGGCACGGGCGTCACCGCGCCGAGCGTCGTGGCCGGATCGGCGCCGAGCACGACCGCGACCGGATACGGCTTGCCGGGGTTCTGCAGCGCGAATTCGCGGAAGTCGAGCGCGCCGCCGCGATGCGCGAGCCAGCGCATGATCAGCTTGTTGCGGCCGATCAGCTGCTGGCGGTAGATGCCGAGGTTCTGGCGCGTCTTGTTCGGCCCGCGTGTGACCGTCAGGCCCCACGTGACGAGCGGCCCCGCGTCGCCGGGCCAGCAGGTCTGGATCGGCAGCTTGTGCAGGTCGACGTCGGCGCCTTCCCAGACGATTTCCTGGCACGGTGGCGACGATACCGATTTCGGCGCCATGTCCCACACGGCCTTCGCGAGCGACAGCAGCTTGCCGGCGTCCTTCAGGCTCTTCGGTGGGTCGGGCTCCTTCAGCGCGGACAGCAGGCGCCCGAGATCGCGCAGCGAACCCAGCGCGGCGTCGTCGCCCGCATCGACACCCATCCCGAGCGCGACGCGGCGCGGCGTGCCGAACAGGTTGCCGAGCACGGGGAATGCATTGCCGGGCGGCGCATTGAACAGCAGCGCAGGGCCGCCCGCGCGCAGCACGCGGTCGCACAGCTCGGTCATTTCGAGCACGGGCGACACGGGTTGCGTGACGCGCCGCAGTTCGCCAAGTGTCTCGAGGCGCTGGATGAAATCGCGTAAGTCTTTGTATTTCATGAAGAAGGTCCGGGCGGCCCGCTTGACGGGCCGCGATGGGTGGGCGCAGCGGCCGGCTGCGGCCCCGATTCGACCGACGATTTTACCCGGGCCGCCGCGCGGGCGCCCGGCGGAGAAAAAAGTCGACCGCGCGCAAACCCCCTACGGCACGGGGCCTCCGATCTGAAGAGTGGTTTTAAATTACTTTTTGTTATAATTTCAAGGTTTTATAGTGTTGACGATCTATAAAACCCTGCTAGAATCCGCTCACATTGGTTGCAGGGTAAAAGGCTTCGAGCCGCCAATCACCGATCTTTGACGCAGCGCGTCACCGTCCGCCGAACCCTGCACGGCGTATCCGACGGCTTTAGTCGTAGTCCCAGCCAGCGCTACCAGACGCTGGTTTTTTGCGTGGGTGCCACCGCGTATGCCCGCCTCGCCCATTGTGCGAAGGTGCCGGCCCTCTTACACCGTGGCCTCGAACGGTACTTATACCGTTTCTCCGATGCCTGCACGTCCCAACCAAGGCGTGCGGCGTCGTGATTCCGCGGCGCGTATTCTGTCTCGCCATCGAGCTGAGCGAGCCGCACGAGTCATGTTCATGGGAGATGATCTGAATGAACGCTTGGTTATCGTGGCGTCCCAACGAGCAGCATGCGCAAATCGTGCGCAACATGCTGCGTCGCGGGACGCGAGTCAGTCACCATCTATTCAGCGTTGTCGGCTGTTTCGCTGTCGCGGTTGCACTTGCCCTGTGGCTGCTGCCAACCGTGCGCGGCACGCTTGCCGCGAAGCTGATGCCGGTCGTATCCGCGGCCGTGCAGGCCGGGCCAGCCCGTCTGTTGTCCGGCCACCCGCTGCCGAACTTCGCGCCTGCCGGTGCGCAGCCGCAGCAGGAAGACAGTCCTGAAACGGACACGCTTGCGGTCGGCCTCGATGTCGCGCCGGAAGCTGCCGCGCAGGGCGATGCGTCCGACCCGGCCCGCAACGGCCCGTCGCCCGTCGCGCTTGCAAAACTGATCCCGACCCAGCGGGTGCCGGCCGATGCGCGCGACGATCGTGCGCTTGCGTCGAACCGCGAACAGGCGCTCGTCGCGACCTATCTGTCGCGCCGCTACCGCATTGCGCAGGAGCCGCTCGGCCAGCTCGTCAAGGCCGCGTTCCAGACCGGCCGTGACGTCGGCCTCGATCCGCTGCTGCTGCTGTCCGTGATGGCGATCGAGTCGGGCTTTAACCCGTACGCCGAAAGCGGCGTCGGCGCGAAGGGCCTGATGCAGGTGATGTCGAAGGTCCATTCCGACAAGTTCGAGTATTTCGGTGGCACCGACACCGCACTGCAACCGCTTGCGAATCTGCAGGTCGGCGCGCTCGTGTTGAAGGACTGCATCGCGCGCGGCGGCTCGCTCGCGAACGGCCTGCGCATGTACAACGGGTCGACGAACCCCGACGACACCGCATATGGTGCGAAGGTGATGGCCGAGCGCGGCCGGCTGCGCGACGTGTCGCACGGTCGCAGCGTGCCGGTCAACGCGCCGCAGGCGCCGGCTCAGCCGGCGAAGCCGATCGTGACGGCTGCGGCCGTGACGGCAGGCGGCGCGAAGCGCGTGCACGCGACGCTCGACTCCGCTACGTCGGTGAAGGCCGCGCCGAAGGAGACGTCGCCGCAGGACGACGCGAGCGTCGACACCGCGAAGCAGTCGCACGACCATTCGGAGCTCGGCGCGTAACATCTTGCGTCCCGCGCGGTTCCGGCCGGCATGAAATGAAAAAGGCACCCGAGATCGGGTGCCTTTTCTTTTTTGCGATGCGGGAAACGGCTGGTGTGCTGCCGGCCGCGGCGTCAGCGCTGCCCGAACAGCGTCGCGAGCCGTTCGACCGCCTCTTCGAGCCGCGAGTAGGCCGTCGCATAGGACAGGCGGATATAGTCGTGCGGCGCATGGACACCGAAGTCCATGCCGGGCACCAGCACGACACCCGCGTCGTGCAGCATCGCCTGCGTGAGCGCGGCGCTGTCGCCGGCCGCCGGGTGGGCGACAGCGCCGCAATGCGCATACACGTAGAACGCACCGTCCGGCATCACGGGCACCGTGAAGCCGAGCCGTTCGAGCGCCGGCGCGATGAAGTCGCGCCGGCGCTTGAATTCGAGCCGGCGTGCTTCGTAGATGTGGAGCGCGGCCGGCTCGAAGCACGCGAGTGCCGCGTGCTGCGCGAGTGCGGACGGGCAGATGAACAGGTTCTGCGACAGCTTCTCGAACGTGCCGACCAGCGCGGGCGGCACGACGAGCCAGCCGAGCCGCCAGCCCGTCATGCTGAAATACTTCGAGAAGCTGTTCACCGTGATGACGTCGTCGCCGAACGACAGCGCCGACACGGGCGCCGCGTCGTAGCTGAGCCCCTGGTAGATTTCGTCGACGATCGTGAAGCCGCCGCGTGCGCGCACGGCTTCGACGATCCGCTTCAGTTCGTCCGGTTCGAGCGACGTGCCGGTCGGGTTCGACGGCGACGCGAGCAGCACGCCGCGCGTGCGCTCGCCCCAACGTGTGCGAACGTCGTCCTCGGTGAGCTGGAAGCGCGCGTCCGGGCCGCTCGGCACGAGCACCGCGCGGCCTTCGGCCGCGGCGACGAAGTGCCGGTTGCACGGATACGACGGGTCGGGCATCAGCACCTCGTCGTCGCGGCCCACGAGCGCGAGGCACGCGAGCAGCAGTGCAGCCGACGCGCCGGCTGTCACGACGATCCGTTCGGGGCTGATCGTGAGGCCGTATGCACGCAGATAGTGCGCGGCGATCGCCTCGCGCAGCGGCGCAATGCCGAGCGCGCTCGTGTATTGCGTGACGCCGCGGCGCAGTGCGGCGGCGGCAGCTTCGACGACAGGCTCCGGCGCGGTGAAATCCGGCTCGCCGATGCCCATGTGGATAACGTCGCGCCCGGAGGACTCGAGCCGCTGTGCCTCCTTCATCAGTTCCATCACGTAGAAGGGCTGGATCGCGTCGACGCGTGCGGCGAGCGTGACGAGCGAATCGGCGGTGGTATTCATCGGTCGGGCGGGGCGGGGAGGGAGAATGAAAAACGGGCGCTTGCGCGCCCGTGGACTAACGGTGTCAGCCGTTGCGGCGCGCCTGCGTTTCCGCCGGGCGCAGCTTCGCGGCGAGCTTGTCGAGCACGCCGTTTACATATTTGTAGCCATCGGAGCCGCCGAACGTCTTCGCGAGTTCGACAGCTTCGTTGATGATCACGCGATACGGCGTTTCGACGTGGTGCGTGAGCTCGAACGTCGCGATCAGCAGCACGGCGCGTTCGACCGGCGACAGCTGTTCGATCGGACGGTCCAGCGACGGCGTCAGCGCTTCGACGAGCGATGCTTGCTCGCGGATCACGCCGTGCAGGATTGCTTCGAGCAGCTCCTTGTCAGCCTTGTCGTAACCGAGTGCGCCGCGCAGCTGCGCGTCGATCTCGCCGGGGGCCGCGTTCGACAGCAGCCATTGGTACAGGCCCTGCGTCGCCAGCTCGCGCGATTGTCGGCGGGCGCTCTTCTTCATGCGCGCTCCTCTTCGTCGTCTTCGTCTTCTTCTTCGTCCTCGTCGTCGTCGCCGAGTTGGTCGAGCGCCATCGTCAGGTTGGCCATCTCGACAGCGACGCGCGCGGCGTCACGACCCTTTTCAGTCATGCGCGCGACGGCCTGCTCGTCGTTTTCGGTCGTCAGGACCGCGTTCGCGATCGGCAGGTTGAAATCGAGGCCGATACGGGTGATGCCCGCGCCGCTTTCGTTCGACACGAGTTCGAAGTGGTAGGTCTCGCCGCGGATCACCGCGCCAAGCGCGATCAGCGCGTCGAACTGGCCGCTTTCCGCGAGCTTCTGCAGCGCGAGCGGGATTTCCAGCGCGCCGGGAACCGACACGAGCAGCACATCTTCACCGGTGACGCCGAGGCGTTCCAGTTCTTCTACGCACGCGTCGGCGAGGCCGTTGCACACGGGCTCGTTGAAGCGCGATTGCACGATGCCGATACGCAGGCCGTCGCCTTCGAGATTCGGTTGGTATTGTCCGATTTCCATGATCTTGTCCGTGGTGTGGATGAGCGGTTATAGGGCGAAAGCGTCGTGGCGGGTTACGCGTGTGACGCCGGGCAGGACTTGGCTTCGCCGCCGGGCATCGGAATGAAGCCCGTGACTTCGAGGCCGTAGCCGGACATGCTGCCCAGCTTGCGCGGATTCGACAGCACCTGCATCTTGCCGACGCCGACATCGCGCAGGATCTGCGCGCCGATGCCGAACGTCTTGAAATCGACCGGCCGGCGCTTGAGCGCTGCGGCCTTTTCTTCCTCGTCGAACGCCTTGAAGACGTCGATCAGGTGTTCCTTCGTGTCGCCGCAGTTGAGCAGCACGATCACGCCGAGGTCGCGTTCCGCGATGTCGTGCATCGCGGCGTCGAGCGTCCACGAGTGTGTCGACACGCCCGTTTCGAGCAGGTCGAGCACCGACAGCGGCTCGTGCACGCGCACGGGCGTATCGATGTCGGGCGACGGCGTGCCGCGTACCAGCGCGATGTGCGGCGAGCCGCTCGGCTGGTCGCGGTACAGCACCGCGCGGAACGTGCCGTGCGCGGTCTGCATCGTGCGCTCGGCGATCCGCTCGATGATCGATTCGGTGCGGCTGCGGTACTGGATCAGGTCGGCGATCGTGCCGATCTTCAGGTCGTGTTCCTTCGCGAATTCGATCAGGTCGGGCAGGCGCGCCATCGTGCCGTCGTCCTTGATGATCTCGCAGATCACCGCGGCCGGCGTGAGGCCGGCGAGCGCGGTGAAGTCGCAGCCCGCTTCGGTGTGACCCGCGCGCACGAGCACGCCGCCCGGCTGCGCCATGATCGGGAACACGTGGCCCGGCTGCACGATGTGCTCGGGGCGCACGTCGTGCGCGACCGCCGTGGCGATCGTGTGCGCGCGGTCGGCGGCCGAAATGCCGGTCGTCACGCCTTCGGCCGCTTCGATGCTGACCGTGAACGCGGTGCCATATTGCGTGCCGTTGCGGTAGGTCATCAGCGGCAGGTGCAACTGCTTGCAGCGTTCCTGCGTCAACGTCAGACAAACCAGGCCGCGGCCGTACCGGGCCATGAAGTTGATCGCTTCCGGCGTGACGAATTCGGCGGCGATCACGAGGTCGCCTTCGTTTTCGCGGTCTTCTTCGTCGACCAGGATCACCATCCGGCCGGCTTTCAGCTCGGCGATGATGTCGAGCGTGGAGGCGAGCGTCATAAGGGGGCGAGAAAGAGGAAAGTGCGTATTTTACGCCAGCCGGACGGCGTTTCGGCTGGCACGGGTCGCGCGCGGCAGGCAAGCGCTCCGGAAAGCGCTGCGGCCGGCCCGCGCGGCAGGCCCGGCCGGGCCGCAGCGGGTTGCCTGCGCGTGGGCGCGGACGGTTGCGGGCCGGGCTTTGCCCGGCCGCGCGTCAGCGTCATGTGTGCTCGTTGCGCCCGCCGAGGTAGTCGAGCTTGCCGAGCTCGACACCGCTGTGGCGCAGGATGTCGTACGCGGTCGTCACGTGGAAGAAGAAATTGGGCAGCACGAAGTGCAGCAGGTACGACTGCCCGGTGAACTCGATCGGGCCGACGCGCATCTTCAGCACGATCTGGCGGGCCTCGCTGCCGTCGATCTGCGCGGCATCGAAGCCTTTCAGATAGTCGATCGTCTTCTGGATGCGCGCGTGCAGTTCGTCGAAGGTCTGCTCGACGTCCGGGAAGCTCGGGATCTCGGCGCCGGCGAGCCGCGCGGCGCAGCCCTTGGCCGTGTCGGTCGCGATGTAGACCTGGCGGACGAGCGGCAGCATGTCCGGGTAGAGGCGGGCGCCGATGAATACCGACGGATCGATCTGCTTCTCGGCCGCGTGCGCCTGCGCCTTGCCGAGGATGTGCTGCAGGTTGGTCAGGCCACGGATCAGCACGGGCAGCGAAGCCTGGTACATCGAGATGGACATGGGGACGACTCCTTGAGGATGAGGGCGATCGGTGCGCGGCGCGCCGTGCGTTGCGGCGTTGAATCCGCTGTCGATGCATCTTAGCGCGACGACATGACCCGTGCGCGTCGCTGGCCGTTCGGCCAGGTGTCGGGTCGCCGATCAGCAGGCGGGCGCGATACGGTTCGTCCCGCTTGCGCCGGAACGATGCCGGCCCTCGCCGGCGTTGCGCGTCGGAGTGAAAAACGTCGTATCATGAAACACGAAATATGAAGCAACGGAGACCCGCATGATCGAACTCGACAGCGGCGCGTCGGCCGTACTGGCCCAACTGGCGTCCTTCGGCCAGGACAACGATGCGCGGATGGACGACCGCAGCCTCAAGATGCTCAACCTCGAGCCACCGACGGCCGAGTTGCTGTACCTGCTCGTCACCGGCGCGCGGCGCCGGCGCGTGCTCGAGATCGGCACGTCCAACGGTTACAGCGCGATCTGGCTCGCGCACGCGCTGCGCGAAACGGACGGGCAGCCGCTCGTCACGGTCGAGTTTTCGCCCGACAAGGCCGAGCAGGCGAGGGCCAACCTGCGCGCGGCGTCGCTGCAGGATTGGGCGCAAGTGATCGAAGGCGATGCGACGCAGGTCTGCGCGGCCGTGACCGGCCCGTTCGATTGCGTGTTCTTCGATGCGGACCGCGTGAGCGCGCCGCGGCAACTGGCGCATCTGCTACCGAAGCTGACGGCCGACGCGCTGCTCGTCGCGGACAACGCGCTGTCCCATCCGGGCGAGATTGCCGGCTATCTCGCCGCGGTCGATGCGTCGCGGCAGTTCGACACGACGATCGTGCCGGTCGGCAAGGGGCTCCACATCGCACGTCGCCGGAGGTCCGCATGACGCGCGCCATGCTCGAACGCACGACACTGGGGCGCGACGCTTATGGGGCGATCAGGGAGATGCTGGTTGACGAAGCGCGCTTCGCGGCGGGCGAGAAGATCAGCATCGAAGCGCTGTCGCGCGATCTCGGCATCAGCCGCTCGCCCGTATGGGCAGCAGTGTCGCGCCTGGAGGCCGAGGGGCTGCTGCAGGTCGTACCGCGCCAGGGTGTCTTCGTCATCGCCTTCGACCGCGCGCGGATCGTGGCCATCTTCGAGGCGCGCGAGGCGCTCGAAGGCATGGCCGCGCGTCTGGCGGCGCAGCGCATGACACCCGACGATCACGCGGCGCTGGATGAAGCGCTGTCGCGACAGGCGCGCGCGGTCGCGACGCACGACGGCGACGCGTACCGCATCGCCAACCTCGACTTCCACCACGGGCTGCTCGCGACGGCGCGCAATACGACGATCGAGACGTCGCTCAGGGCGCTGTATGCGCAGGTGCAGACGATGTGTGCCGGCGGTGCGAGCCCGATGGACGACTGGGAGCGACTGGGCGGGAATGTCGCCGAACACCGGCAGGTGTTCGACATGATCGCGAAGCGCGACGCGGATGCCGCGGAGCGTGCGGCGCGCGAGCATGTCCGGCAGTTGCTCGCGACGATTCTGGCGCGCGCGGGGGAAGAGGGTGCGGACGCCTGATCGCCTGCGGAAAGCCGGCGGGCGACGGCAAGAAGGATGAAGGAAAGCGGCGGCAGTCAGGGCCCGGTCATTGGGTCGTTAACCGCCGTTTCGGCGAGCGCCGGCGCGATCAGTCCTGATGCGCGCCTTGCGACGTCGACAGCATCCGCTCCACATACCGCGCAATCATGTCGACTTCGAGGTTGACCTTGTCGCCGGTCTTCACGTGGCGCAGCGTCGTGACCTCGACCGTATGCGGAATCAGGTTGATCGAGAATTCGCAGCCGTCCGCGCGATCGTCGACCGTGTTGACGGTCAGGCTCACGCCGTTGACCGTGATCGACCCCTTGTACGCGAGATAGCGGCCGAGCTCGCGCGGCGCGACGATCCGCAGTTCGTGCGACTCGCCGACCGGCGCGAAGCGCGACACGGTGCCGAGGCCGTCGACGTGGCCCGACACGATGTGCCCGCCGAGGCGGTCGTGCGCGCGCAGTGCCTTCTCGAGGTTCACGTCACCGGGTTCGGCGAGGCCGACCGTGCGGTTCAGGCTTTCGCGCGATACGTCGACGTCGAACGCGGCGTCGGTCTTTTCGATCACCGTCATGCACGCGCCCTGGATCGCGATGCTGTCGCCCAGCGCGACATCGGCGAGGTCGAGCTCACCGGCCAGCACGGTCAGGCGCACGCCGGCATCGGCCGACGTGCCGAGTGGCTGGATCGATTCGATGCGGCCGACAGCCGCGACAATTCCGGTGAACATCGTGACGATTCCGTTCAATGAGACGCGTCGGGCGGCGCGAAGCGCGCCAGGATCCGCAGATCGTCGCCGATCCGTTCGATCCCGTGAAACGACAGTCGCGTGCGTGCGGCGAGACTCGCCGGCGCGGCGAGGTCGAACATGCCGGCCGCGTCGGCGCCCAGCAGGCTCGGCGCGAGATAGACGAGCAATTCGTCGACGCACTGTTCGCGCAGCAGCGACCCGTTCAGCTTGTGGCCGGCCTCGACGTGCAACTCGTTGACGCCGCGTGCGCCGAGCGTCGACAGCATCGCGGGCAGGTCGACCTTGCCGTGCGCATTCACGAGCGGCACGATTTCCGCGCCGCGCGCCTTCAGCACGTTCGCGCGCGCTTCGACGCTGGCGTCGAGCTGGCCGCAGAAGATCAGCAGCGGCGCGCCCTCGAGCAGCCGCGCGTCGAGCGGCAGGTCGAGGCGGCTGTCGACCAGCACGCGCTGCGGCTGGCGCGGCGTGTCGATGTCGCGCACGGTCAGGAGCGGGTTGTCCTCGCGCACGGTGCCGATGCCGGTGAGGATCGCGCAGGCACGCGCGCGCCACGCGTGCCCGTCGAGGCGCGCGGCCTCGCCGGTGATCCACTGGCTTTCGCCGGACGGCAGCGCGGTGCGGCCGTCGAGCGACGCGGCGGTCTTCATCCGCACCCACGGTCGACCGCGCGTCATCCGCGACACGAAGCCGATGTTCAGCTCGCCGGCTTCATGCGCGAGCAGTTCGCAGCGCACGTCGATGCCCGCGTCGCGCAACATGCCGAGGCCGCGCCCCGACACCTGCGGGTTCGGGTCTTCCATCGCCGCGACGACCTTCGCGACGCGCGCTTCGATCAGCGCGTTCGCGCACGGCGGCGTGCGGCCGAAATGGCTGCACGGCTCGAGCGTCACGTAGACGGTCGAGCCCGCAACATCGTGGCCGCGCGAGCGCGCGTCCTTCAGCGCCTGCACTTCCGCGTGGTCCTGGCCGGCCGGCTGCGTGAAGCCTTCGCCGATCACGTCGCCGTCCTTGACGATCACGCAGCCGACGCGCGGGTTCGGCGCCGTCGTATACATGCCGCGTGCGGCGAGCGCGAGCGCACGCTGCATGTGGGCGAAATCGATATCCGAGAACATGCGCGCGGACCCGGGTCAGGCGGCGAGTGCCGCGAACGCGCGGCGCGCGGCCGCGAGCGTCGCGTCGATCACCGCGTCGTCGTGCGTGCTCGACACGAAGCCGGCTTCGTATGCGGACGGCGCGAAGTACACGCCCTCGTCGAGCATCAGGTGGAAGAAGCGGTTGAAGCGCTCGGTGTCGCTCTTCGTGACTTCCGCGAAGCTGGTCGGCACGCGTTCGGCGAAGTAGAGGCCGAACATCGCGCCGATCGAGTCGGCCGCGAACGGCACGCCGGCGGCGCGCGCTTCCGCGGCGAGGCCGTCGGCGAGACGCTTCGTCTGCGCGGTGAGCGCGTCGTAGAAGCCCGGCGCCTGGATCAGCTGCAGCGTCTTCAGCCCCGCGGCGACCGCGATCGGGTTGCCCGACAGCGTGCCAGCCTGATAGACGCCGCCGAGCGGCGCGAGGTGGGCCATGATGTCGCGGCGGCCGCCGAACGCAGCGGCCGGCATCCCGCCGCCGATCACCTTGCCGAGGCAGGTGAGGTCGGCCGTGATCCCGTAATACGCCTGCGCGCCGCCGAGCGCGACGCGGAACCCGCACATCACTTCGTCGAAGATCAGCACGGCGCCGTGCTTCGTGCACAGCGCGCGCAGCGCGTTCAGGAATTCGGGCGTGCCGCGCACGAGGTTCATGTTGCCCGCGACGGGCTCGACGATCACCGCGGCGATCTCGTCGCCGAACGCGCCGAACGCTTCCTCGAGCGCGGCGACGTTGTTGTATTCGAGGACGGTCGTGTGTTTCGCGATGTCGGCGGGCACGCCGGCCGACGTCGGGTTGCCGAACGTCAGCAGGCCCGAGCCGGCCTTCACGAGCAGACTGTCCGCGTGGCCGTGGTAGCAGCCCTCGAACTTGACGATGCGGCTGCGGCCCGTGAAGCCGCGTGCGAGACGCAGTGCGCTCATCGTGGCCTCGGTGCCGCTCGACACCATCCGCACCTGTTCGATCGACGGCACCAGCTTGCAGATTTCCTCGGCGATCTCGATCTCGGCTTCGGTCGGCGCGCCGAACGAGAAGCCGTCGGCGAGCACGTTCTGCACGGCCGACAGCACTTCCGGATGGACGTGGCCGACGATCATCGGGCCCCAGGAGCCGATATAGTCGATGTACTGCTTGCCGTCGGCATCCCAGAAATACGGGCCTTGCGCGCGCGCGACGAAACGCGGCGTGCCGCCGACCGAACGGAATGCGCGCACCGGCGAGTTGACGCCGCCGGGAATGGTCTTCTGGGCGCGTTCGAAGAGGATCTGATTGTTGGACATGGGCGAAACCTGCGAGAGAAGGGCGCGGGGGCCTGTGCACGGGCCGCGGCGCCTGGGCGGAACGATCGTCTGATTGTACCGGAGACGCGCTCGGCGGGCCCGCGGGCCGGTCTGCGGCCTTTCGGCGCGTGGGGGATTGCGCGGGCCGGAAAGGAGGGCTCGATTCGACCGGGCCAGCGACCCGGTTATCGCGGCGGCTTGCGCTTGCCGGTCAGTTCGGCCCAGCGCTTCTCGAGCGGGCCCTCGACCATCGGCTTGATCGACGTGCCGGATGATTGCGCATCCCAGGTCTGTACCGAGTACGGATGGATGCGCAGCGCGTCGCGCGCGATCACGACGTCCTGGTGCGCGTCGACCAGCCAGTCGTATACGAAGTCGATGCACAGCCGGTAGCCGCGCTTCGTCGTTGCATCGGGCACCTCGTAAGGCGCGCGTGTCACGTAGCCGGAGCCGAACACGCCCTTGGGCTCCTTCGCGACGCGGTGCAGGAACACGCGGTCGCCCGGCAGGATGCCGCGCGCGAAGCCGCAGCCCCACACGTCATGCACGGCCTCGCCGGCCTTCACGCGCGCGGCGATGTCGGGCAGCTCGGGCCACGGCCATTTCTTGGGGCTCCAGATCAGCAGGAAAGCGGTCATCGGTTCGGTCGTGCGTCGAATAGGTCAGACAAGAGCCGCAAGCTTAATCGAATCCGCGTGCGATCTCGCGCGGCGGGCGCCGCACCGGTGTTTCCCGGCCTGCTACCGCACACGGCCGGCGGCCGTGAAAAAGTTGCGCGTACAATCATGGGCCTGAGCGCGCCATCCACGGCGCGGCCTCCCGTCTTCACCGCCACGCGCGCCCCGATGCGCGCGGGCTCCATTCCGGATACCCATGTCTCACGTCGTCCGGCGCCGGCCCGATGCCCGGCTGATCCTGTTGCTCGGCGCGCTTGCCGCCTGCGGGCCCATCGCCACCGACATGTACCTGCCGAGCCTGCCGTCGATCGCCGACGGCTTCTCCGTCAGCCCCGGCGCCGCGCAGCGCACGCTGACGAGCTTCATGGCCGGCTTCTCGGTCGGCATGCTGCTGTACGGTCCGCTGTCCGACACGTGGGGCCGCCGTCCGGTGCTGCTCGGCGGCATCGCGCTGTTCACGCTCGCGAGCATCGGCTGCTTCGTGTCGGGCTCGATCGACATGTTGATCATCGTGCGCTTCCTGCAGGCGCTCGGTGCCGGCGCCGCGTCGGTGCTCGCGCGTGCGATCGCGCGCGACGCGCACGAGCCGAGCGACGCGGCGAAGGTGCTGTCGATGGTCGCGATCGTCACCGCGGTCGGGCCGCTGCTCGCGCCGCTCATCGGCGGCCAGATCCTGCGCTTCTCGGGCTGGCGCGGCGTGTTCGTCGTGCTGGCGGTGTTCGGCGCGGTGTGCGCGGCGACCGCATACCTGCGCGTGCCCGAAACCTGGCCGAAGGAGCGGCGCAAGAGCACGGCCGTGCTCGCGTCGTTCGCATCGTACGGGCGCATCCTGTCCGATCCCGTTGCGTGGGGGCACATGCTGTGCGGCGGGATGGCGTTCGCGTCGATGTTCTCGTACATCACCGCGACCCCGTTCGTGTACATCGAGTATTTCCACGTGTCGCCGCAACACTACGGGCTGTTGTTCGGCCTGAACGTCGTCGGGATCATGATCGGCAATTTCGCGAACACGCGGCTCGTCGGCCGCATCGGCTCGCTGCGCATCATCGCGGCCGCGTCGCTCGTGAGCTGCATCGCGTCGCTCGCGGTCGCGCTCGTCGCGCTGACCGGGTGGGGCGGGCTGTGGTCGATCGTCGTGTGCCTGTTCTTCGTCGTCGGCGTGGTCGGGATTCTGTCCGCGAACTGCACGACCGACCTCATGCATCGTTATCCGCACAACGCGGGCGCGTCGGCGGCCGTGTTCGGCGCGATGCAGCTCGCGCTCGGCGCGCTCGCGAGCGTCGCGATCGGCGCACTCGCGGACGGCACGCCGTTCGCGATGGGCGTGACGATCGGCGTGTCGGGCGTGCTGTGTTTCGCCGGACGCTACCTCGTGCTGCGCTGGCATGGGCGGCCCGTGCCAGCGGGCGCCTGAACCGGCAGCCGGAAGGCACAAAGAAAAACGCCACCGCGCGCGATGCGCCGGTGGCGTTTTTCGTTGGGGTGCAGGAAGCGGCTTGCGCCGCGCCGTGCATCAATCCCGCGCGACGTCCTTCGCCGCCGGCGACGCGCCGTGGCTTAGCCAGTCGAGCACGTCAGCCGTTTCGTCGTCGCTCGCACGCGCCTTCGCCTGCGCGACGGCCTCGGGCAGTTCGCCGTTCGTCGACGCGCGGCGGATCGCGACGCCGACCGCGAGGATGTCGATCATCAGCAGATGCAGGATCCGCGAGATCATCGACAGCTGCGACTCGCGCATCTCGATGTGGTCGGTCTCGAGCGCGACGGTCGCGCGCTTCGCGAGCGGCGTGTTGCTCGACGTGATCGCGATCACCTTCGCGCCGGCCTGCATCGCGACATCGAGCACGCGCAGCAACTCGGGCGCGCGTCCCGACTTCGACACCGCGACGATCACGTCGCCCTTGCCGAGCAGCGCGGCCGACGCGGCCTGCATGTACAGGTCGCCGTACGCGATCGTTGGGATCCCGAAGCGGAAGAACTTGTAGTGCGCGTCCTGCGCGACGATGTTCGAGTTGCCGAGCCCGTAGAACTCGATGCGCCGCGCGCCGTTCAGGATCTCGATCGCGTTCTCGACGTGTTCGAAATTCAGGTGTTCGCGCAGTTGCAGGATCGCCGACACCGTGTTGTCGAGCACCTTCGCGCCGAAGTCGGTGGCCGTGTCGCCGAGGTGCACCTGGCTGTGGCTCATCGGAATCGTGCCGGTGAGGCCGGTGGCGAGCTTCAGCTTGAAGTCCGACAGCCCCTGGCAGCCGAGCGAGCGGCAGAAGCGGATCACCGTCGGCTGGCTCACGTCCGCCTTGCGCGCGATGTCGACGATCGGATCGTTGATGATCGAGCGCGGGTGGTTCAGCGCGAGATCGGCGACGCGGCGCTCGGCCGGCGTCAGCGCGTCGCGCATCTGGCGGATCCGTTCGAACACGGCCGACGATGCGCCGCCCGAGCGGTTCGACAGCTGCTCCGCGAGGATCGCCGATACGCCGAGGAACGCCGGGTATTCGGCGGTGATCAGGTAGGTCGGGATGTTCTCGAGATAGTGCGTGAAGCGGCCCTTCGCCTCGAAGCGCGCGCGGAACGACGAGCGCGTGAACAGTTCGCCGAGCTTCAGCGCGACGCCGCCGCCGATGTAGACACCGCCGAGCGCGCCGAGCGTCAGCGCGACGCTGCCGGCGAACGCGCCGAGAATCCCGCAGAAGCATTCGACCGTCTCGAGCGCAAGCGCGTCGCCCGCATGTGCACGCTCGACGATCTCCACCGTGTCGATGGTCGCGGCGACGCGTTTCTTGTCGCGCGCGGCGAGCGCGCGATAGATGATCTCCATGCCGGGGCCCGCGCACACACGCTCGAACGACACGTGCGGAAACTTCTTGCGCGCGTACTGCAGCACCAGATCCTCGCGCTCGTCCTGCGGCGCGAACGACGCGTGGCCGCCTTCGCTGCCGAGTGCGATCCAGCGGTCGTCGGCCGGAATCAGCCCCGACACGCCGAGCCCGGTGCCGGGCCCGAGCAGCCCGATCACGCTGTTCTGGCGCCGCGCGCCGCCGCCGACCTGCACGCGCTGCGCATCGGTCAGGCCCGGCAGCGCCATCGCGAGCGCGGTGAAATCGTTGACGACGAGCAGCGTGTCGAAGCCGAGCGCACGGCGCGTCGCCTCGATCGAGAAGCTCCAGTCGTGGTTGGTCATCGTGACCTGGTCGCCGTCGACCGGATTGGCGATCGCGATCGCCGCGTGGTTCACGCGGCTGATCTTCACGTCCTTCAGGTACTTGCGGATCGCGTCGGTGATCGTCGGGTAATCGGCGCCGGGATACACGCGGATCTGCGTGATCTCGCCCGGGCCGGTTTCCAGCGCGAAGCGCGCGTTGGTGCCGCCGACATCCGCGAGCAGGCGCGGGCCGTCGGCATGCTGACTCGCGACGACCGCCTTACTTTGCGCACCAGTAGACATCGAGCTGGGTCCCCTTGTCGTTGGCCAGTTGGGAAATCGCGTTCTTCTGCAGCGACGCGGCCGCGGCGTCGAGCACGTCGCGCTTGGCGGGGCCCGCGATCAGCAGGAACAGCCGGTCGACGCGCTTGAGCGCATCGAGCGAAAAACTGACGCGCGCATGCGGCGCGGCGCCGGGATGCACGGCGACGAAACGCTCGGGCGTCGCGATCGCGTGGCCCCATTCGGGCGCGTCGGCGAAGATCGACGCGGTGTGGCCGTCCTCGCCCATGCCGAGCACCGCGACGTTCGGCACGCGGTAGTCGGCATTCGCGTTCAGCGCGGCGACGTGCGCGTCGAGCGACGCGCGCGTGTCGACGAGCGGCAGGAAGCGGGCGGGGGCCGCCGCGTGCTGCAGCAGCGTGTCGCGCACGAGGTGCGCATTGCTCGCCGCGTCGCCTTCCGGCACCCAGCGGTCGTCGACCAGCGTGACGTCGACGCCGGCCCAGTCGAGCGCCGCATGCGACAGCGTTTGCAGGAACGGGCGCGGGCTCGTGCCGCCGGACACCGCGAGCGTCGGCCGCGCGGGGCCGGCGAGCGCCGCGCGCAGCGCATCGCCGACGGCGCGCGCGAGCGCTTCGCTTTGCGCTTCCTGGGTGTCGAAAGCGTGGATCTCGATCACATCTCCTCCGGACTGCTTTGTCTGTTCAAATCGTATGAATCGTGGGGCACGTTGCCGGACGCGGTGGCGCGCACGGCAACGGTCTACATCAGTTTTCTTCCTCGAGCCAGCAGGTGTCGTGCTGCGCGAGCATCGCACTCGCCGCGGCCGGCCCCCACGTGCCCGCCGCGTACGGCTTCGGCGGCTTCAGCGAGCGCGCCCATTCGTTCAGGATGGGCTCGACCCAGCGCCATGCGGCTTCCTGTTCGTCGCGGCGCACGAACAGCGCGAGCCGGCCGTTGATCACGTCGAGCAGCAGGCGCTGGTACGCCTCCATCTGTCCTTCCTTGAAGAACTGGTCGAACGCGAGGTCGAGGTGCACGCTCGCGAGGTTCATCCCTTCGCCGGGCTGCTTCGCGAGACAGTACAGGCGGATCGTCTCGTTCGGCTGCAGCCGGATCACGAGGCGGTTCGAACCGGCGCGCAGCGCGGTCGGTCCGAGCGCCGAGTGCGGCACCGGGCGGAAGTTGACGACGATCTCCGCGACGCGGTCGGCGAGACGCTTGCCGGTGCGCAGGAAAAACGGCACGCCGGCCCAGCGCCAGTTCTCGATCTCGACCTTCAGCGCGACGAAGGTTTCGGTCGCGCTGTCGGGCTTCACGCCCGGTTCGGTCGCGTAGGCCGGCACCTGCGCGCCCTTGATCACGCCCGCATGATACTGGCCGCGCACGGCGACCTTGCCGATATCGCGCGGATCGATCGGCTTCAGCGCGCGCAGCACGCGCAGCTTTTCGTCGCGTACCGAGTCGGAATCCATCGAGTGCGGCGGCTCCATCGCGACGATCGACAGCAGCTGCAGCAGGTGGTTCTGCACCATGTCGCGCAGCGCGCCCGTATTGTCGTAGAAATCGCCGCGTGCCTCGACGCCGAGTTCCTCGGCGATCGTGATCTGGATGCTCTCGACCCATTCGCGGCGCCACAGCGGCTCGAACAGCGCGTTGCCGAAACGCAGCGCGAGCAGGTTCTGCACCGGCTCCTTGCCGAGGTAGTGGTCGATCCGGTAGATCTGGTCTTCCGCGAAGATCTCGCCGACCGCGTCGTTGATCGCATTCGACGAGCGCAGGTCGTAGCCGAGCGGCTTCTCGAGCACGATGCGCGAGCCTTCGTTCAGCCCGACCGACGCGAGCGCGTTGCAGATCGGCACGAACAGCGACGGGCCCGTCGCGAGATAAAACACACGAATGCCGGGCAGCGACGCGATCGCGTCGCGCAGCACGACGTAGTCTTCCGCGCGGCCGAGATCGAGCTTCACGTACTCGATGCGATCGAGGAAGGATTTCCACGCGGCTTCGTCGAGCGTGTTGCCGGCTGCCTTGGCCGCATGCGGCTTCACATGCGTATCGACCCACTCGAGATAACCCGCCCGATCCGATTCGTGCCGCGCCACTGCGACGATCCGGCCGCTCTCCGCCAGCATGTTCGCGCGATGCGCTTCGAACAGCGCAGGCAGGATCTTGCGCATCGACAGATCGCCGGTGCCGCCGAAAAGTACGAAGGTAAAGCTGGAATCGGTATGCATGTGTCTCCGCCGGGTTGGGGTGCTGGGAAGCGATCCGTAGTGCGATAAAAATATTTTTGACACTGAATTGTAGTTTAACTACAATCCGCCGCAAGGGGTAGCACCTGGGCGAAGAAAAAAAGAAGTGCGGTCGATGAACTGCGCGAGCTTCGCCGGTGGGTGCGCCTAGTGCCGAATGTTATCGGACATTGACGGCGCGCATCGTCCGCGCACCGTCGGCCCCGGGCTCGCGTCGCAGCATCGCGGCGGGCCAGAAACACAAAGAGGAGACACGCCGTTGAATCTCGATTCACGCTTTCTGTAAGAGCCCGGCCGGTCATCGGCCCCGTACGCTGCATGCGTCCCGCGGCTCGATTTCCCCGTCGTTATCAAGAAGCCGGTTCCCGGTCAGGGAACCTCACGAGTTGATTCAGTCTGGAGGAGATAAGTAATGAAAATTCGCTCGATCATGGGTGCGCTCTGCGCGGCAGGTCTGATGGCTGGCGCCGTGGCGGCGCAGGCAGCCGAGAATGTAACGGTGCTGCACTGGTGGACCTCGGGCGGCGAGTCGAAGGCCGTCGGCGTGCTGAAGGACGACTTGCAGAAGCAGGGCTACGTGTGGAAGGACTTCGCGGTCGCGGGCGGCGCGGGTGCAGCGGCGATGACGGCGCTGAAGACCAAGGTGATCAGCGGCGACGCACCGTCGGCCGCGCAGATCAAGGGCCCGCTGATCCAGGACTGGGCCGACCAGGGCGTGCTCGTCAACATCGATTCCGCCGCCGGCGACTGGAAGCAGAACCTGCCGCCGGAAATCGACAAGATCATCAAGTACAAGGGCCACACCGTTGCCGCGCCGTTCTCGGTGCACCGCGTGAACTGGCTGTACATCAACAAGGCCGCGCTCGACAAGATCGGCGCGAAGGTGCCGACGACCTGGCCTGAATTCTTCGCGGTGGCCGACAAGCTGAAGGCCGCGGGCATCCAGCCGGTCGCGATGGGCGGCCAGCCGTGGCAGGACCTGACGCTGTGGGAAGACGTCGTGCTGTCGCAGGGCCCGGCGTTCTACAAGAAGGCGCTCGTCGATCTCGACCAGGCGACGCTGACGTCGCCGCAGATGCTGTCCGTGTTCGACACGGTGCGCAAGATCCAGGGCTACTTCGATACCGGCCGCAACGGCCGCGACTGGAACCTCGCGACCGCGATGGTGATCAACGGCAAGGCCGGCATGCAGTTCATGGGCGACTGGGCGAAGGGCGAGTTCGAGAACGCGGGCAAGAAGGCGGGCAAGGACTACATCTGCGCGGCGGTGCCGGGTACGGCGAATTCGTACACGTTCAACGTCGATTCGTTCGTGTTCTTCCAGCAAAAGGGCGAGAAGGCCGCGACGGCGGGCCAGCTCGCGCTCGCGAAGACCATCATGACGCCGGACTTCCAGGAGCAGTTCAGCCTGCTGAAGGGTTCGGTGCCCGTGCGCCTCGGCGTGAAGATGGACAAGTTCGACGACTGCGCGAAGAAGTCGTATGCCGACGAGCAGACCGCGATCAAGTCGGGCGGCTTCGTGCCGTCGCTCGCGCACGGGATGGCGCAGAGCGATGCGACCGCCGGCGCGATCACGGACGTCGTGACGAAGTTCATGAACTCGCAGCAGGATTCGAAGAGCGCGGTCGCCGCGCTCGCGAAGGCCGCGAAGGTCAAGTAACGCGCGACAGGCGCCCGGCTGGTAGCGCTTCATCGGCCGGGCGTTTTTGCATGTGCAGCAAACGGGCTCGCCCGCGAGCCCGTGCCGTAACCGGCGCCGGCCCGGCCTGCGCCGCCCTCGTTCCAGGAGTCGAATCAAGTGGCTGCCCCTCTTAGCGGAAACGGATCCGGCGCCGCGCGGCGTACATCGCCGATGTCGGCCTTCGCCGATCGCTGGATTCCGAAGCTCGTGCTTGCGCCGAGCGTCGCGATCGCCGTGGTGTTCATCTACGGCTTCATCCTGATTACCGGCTATCTGTCGCTGACCAACTCGCGGCTGTTGCCGAACTACGAATTCGACGGCTTCGGCCGTTACTCGGACCTGTTCCAGAACGACGTGTGGTGGACCTCCGCCGCGAACCTCGGCTGGTTCGGGATTCCATTCATCGCGGTCTGCGTCGCGCTCGGGCTGTTCCTCGCGATCCTGCTCGACCAGCGGATCCGCAACGAAGGTGCGCTGCGCGCGATCTTCCTGTACCCGATGGCGCTGTCGTTCATCGTCACCGGCACCGCGTGGCAGTGGATCCTGAACCCGGGCCTCGGCCTCGAGAAGGTGATGCACGACTGGGGCTGGACGAGTTTCTCGTTCGACTGGCTCGGCGATCCGGACAAGGCGATCTTCTGCGTGGTGATCGCGGCCGTCTGGCAGTCGACCGGCTTCGTGATGGCGCTGTTCCTCGCGGGGCTGCGCGGCGTCGATGCCGAAATCTTCAAGGCCGCGCAGGTCGACGGCGCGACGCTGCCGACCATCTACCGCAAGATCGTGATCCCGAGCATGCGCCCGGTGTTCTTCTCGGTGCTGCTGATCCTGTGCCACATCACGATCAAGACCTTCGACCTCGTCGTCGCGCTGACGGCGGGCGGCCCGGGCACGTCGTCCTCGCTGCCGGCGATGTTCATGTATACGTTTTCGTTCAACCGCGGCCAGCTCGGGCTCGGCGCGGCGTCGTCGGTGATGATGCTCGCGACCGTGGTCGCGGTGCTGGTGCCGCTGATGTATATGGAATCGAGGAGCACCCGCAATGCAGCCTAAGATGACGATCAGCCGGGCAGTGATCTATGCGGCGCTGATCCTGTTCGCGCTGTATTTCCTGTTCCCGATCTACGTGATGCTGTCGACGTCGTTCAAGGATCTCGACCAACTGCGCACCGGCAACCTGCTGACGCCGCCCACCAGCTGGACCATCGATCCGTGGGTGAAGGCATGGAGCGGCGCGTGTACCGGCGTGCGCTGCGACGGGATGAAGCCGTTCTTCCTGAACTCGCTGCAGATGGTGATCCCGGCCGTGCTGATCTCGTCGCTGATCGGCGCGTTCAACGGCTACGTGCTCACGCACTGGCGCTTTCGCGGCGCGGACGCGCTGTTCACGATGATGCTGGTCGGCTGCTTCATCCCGTTCCAGGTGATCCTGCTGCCGATGGCGCGCCTGCAGGGGATGCTCGGCCTCGCCAACACGATTCCCGGCCTCGTGTTCGTGCACGTCGTGTACGGGATCGCGTTCACGACGATGTTCTTCCGCAACTTCTACGTGAGCGTGCCGTCCGAACTCGTGAAGGCCGCGCGCATCGACGGCGCGGGCTTCTTCACGATCTTCACGAAGATCCTGCTGCCCGTGTCGCTGCCGATCTTCATGGTGTGCCTGATCTGGCAATTCACGCAGATCTGGAACGACTTCCTGTTCGGGATCGTGTTTTCCGGCGTCGATTCGATGCCGATCACGGTTGCGCTGAACAACCTCGTCAACACGTCGACGGGCGTGAAGGAATACAACGTCGACATGGCCGGCGCGATCATCGCCGCGCTGCCGACGCTGCTCGTCTACATCGTCGCCGGCCGCTACTTCGTGCGCGGGCTGACGGCGGGCGCGGTGAAGGGGTAAGCGCGGTTTCATCCGAGACGACGAACCGGCCGCGCACATCGCGCGGCGCATCGAAACGAACCCGACGCGGCGCCGTAGTGCGCCGCGCGAGACGAGACAGAGGATTCACAGCATGGCAAGCCTTTCCATCCGTGACGTGTACAAGACCTACCCGAACGGGGTGCCGGTCCTGAAGGGTGTCGACATCGAGATCGAGGACGGACAGTTCCTGATCCTGGTCGGCGGTTCGGGCTGCGGGAAATCGACGCTGCTCAACATGATCGCCGGGCTCGAGACGGTCACGAGCGGCGAGATCTGCATCGACGGCAAGGTCGTCAACGACCTGTCGCCGAAGGATCGCGACATCGCGATGGTGTTCCAGTCGTACGCGCTGTATCCGTCGATGACGGTGCGCGAGAACATCTCGTTCGGGCTGAACATCCGCAAGGTGCCGAAGCACGAGCAGCAGCAGATCGTCGACCGCGTGTCGCAGATGCTGCAGATCCAGCATCTGCTCGACCGCAAGCCGGGCCAGCTGTCGGGCGGCCAGCGTCAGCGTGTCGCGATGGGCCGCGCGCTCGCACGCGATCCGTCGCTGTTCCTGTTCGACGAGCCGCTGTCGAACCTCGACGCGAAGCTGCGTATCGAGATGCGTGCGGAAATCAAGCTGCTGCACCAGCGCCTCGGCACGACGATCGTCTACGTGACGCACGACCAGATCGAGGCGATGACGCTCGGCGACCGGATCGCGGTGATGAAGGACGGCGTCGTCCAGCAGTTCGGCGCGCCGCAGGAGATCTACGATTCGCCGTCGAACCTGTTCGTCGCGGGTTTCATCGGCGCGCCGCCGATGAACTTCATCAACGGCAAGCTGGTCGAGCAGGGCAGCGGGATCGCGCTCGAGATCGACACGGGCCTCGCGCGCAGCGCGCTGACGCTGCCGTTCGACGCGAAGCGGATGAACGGCCACGTCGGCCGCGAGGTGATCCTCGGCCTGCGCCCGGAGCGCATCACCGACGCGCGCAACGCGCACCACGGCGAGGCGTCGAAGCTGCAGCCGATTGACGTGCGCGTCGACGTGACCGAGCCGACCGGGCCGGACACGCACGTGTTCGCGCAGGTGAACGGCAAGCGGATCGTGAGCCGCGTGCATCCGGCAGCGAACCCGCAGCCGGGGCAGACGCAGTCGCTGCTGTTCGACGTGTCGAAGGCCGTGCTGTTCGATCCGGCGTCGGAAGAGCGGATCGCGTGACGCGGCGTTCGCGCTGAATGAAAGACAAGGGGCCGTTTCGCACGGCCCCTTTTGTTTTGGCGAAGCGATTGACGCGACCGCTGTCGATGCCGCGGCAGTCAGTGCGGCAGCCGCACGTCGAACTTGAACGTCGCCAGCCGCGCGGCGAGGATGAAGCCGGTCGCGAGCAGCACGCTGTACACCGAGTCGAACTGCAGCCACACGAGCAGCAGGTAGAACCAGCAGCCGACGAACGCACAGGTCGCGTACGGCCGCGAATCGCGCAGGATCAGCGGGATGTCGTTGCACAGCACGTCGCGGACGATCCCGCCGACCACGCCGGTGATCACGCCCATCATCACCGCGATGAAGCGCGGCATTTCGGCGTCGAGCGCGATCGCCGTGCCCGAGATGCTGAAGATGCCGAGCCCGATCGCGTCGGCCACCAGCAGCAAGCGCTCGGCCGACAGTCGCGACAGCATCCGCAGCACGAACGGCGCGAACAGCGCGAGCACGAAGATCACGATCACGTAGTCGTCGTGCACGACCCAGTAGAACGGCCGGCGCTCGAGCAGGATGTCGCGCAGCGTGCCGCCGCCGAACGCGGTGGCGAGTGCGACGACGAACGTGCCGACCGAGTCGAGGCGGTTCTTGCGCGCCTCGATGAAGCCCGAGATCGCGAACGCCAGCGTGGCGATCGCCTCCAGTATCGCGATCGCGAGCGTCAGCCTAGGATGCGGCACGCGGCCCCCGGTCGGCGGGGCCCGCGAGCGGCTGCAACAGCACGAGCACCGCGCCCGCGCCCCCGTCGTTGCCGCGCGCCTCGCAGAACGCGATCACTTCTTCCTTCTGCACGAGCCACGCGCGCACCTTGCCCTTCAGCACGGGTTCCTTGCCGATCGAGCCGAGCCCCTTGCCGTGGATCACGCGCAGGCAGCGCAGCCCCTTCTTGCCGGCGTCGCGGATGAATTCGGCGAGCGCGTCGCGCGCCTCGTCG
The DNA here is from genome assembly GCF_001039005.1 of Burkholderia cepacia. Taxonomy (GTDB): domain Bacteria; phylum Pseudomonadota; class Gammaproteobacteria; order Burkholderiales; family Burkholderiaceae; genus Burkholderia; species Burkholderia theae. The sequence continues at coordinate 17,473 of NZ_LDWR01000007.1, read as the reverse complement.
CGGCGCATCCCGTGCAGGTCGAGCTGCGCCTGCACGATCCACGCGCCGCTGCGCAGCCGGCGCACCACGTCGCGGCTGATGCCGGGGCGGTGGTAATACAGCGAGTCGTCGCAGTCGAGCAGCGTCTCGGGGTCGAATTCGTCGGACAGCGTCGCGTTCAGCACGTCTTCCTCGTCGCGCTGCGTCTGCTTCGGCACCGGGTCGGGCGGCATCCGGCCCGCCGCCGCGCGCGGCGGCGCGTTCAGCGGCCGGATCGTGCCGATTTCGTTGCGGAACAGGTTCGCGTCGGCCTCGGCCTTGCGCTCGGCCTTCGCGGTTTCGACGCGCGTGCGTTCGCGGCGCTCGGCTTCGCCTTTCAGGTTCGCGCGCAGCGCGCCGAGGCCGGCGAGGCCCTGGCCGCGCAATGCGGCCGGATCGGGCGCGGGCGGCGGGGCGGCCGGCGCGGGGTTCGCGGGACGGGCAGCGATCTTCCGCTTCGCGGGATCGCTCGGGTGAGGCTGGTTCTTCGCCATGATTCGGTACGCTGGACAGGCGCGCTCGGGCGCGCGGGCAAAAAAAAGCCGCTGCGCGACGGCAGCGGCTTTCCGGTCAAGCCCGCTTCGCGGCAGCGGACGCCATTGTAGCGTCCGGCGCGGCAGGGCTCGCGGCTTACTTCTTGTCGTGCAGGCTTTCGAGGTAGCGCTGCGCGTCGAGCGCGGCCATGCAGCCCGTGCCCGCGCTCGTGATCGCCTGGCGATACACGTTGTCCTGCACGTCGCCGGCGGCGAACACGCCCGCGACGCTCGTCGAGGTCGCGTTGCCGTGCAGGCCGCTCTTCGTCAGGATGTAGCCGTCCTTCATCTCGAGCTGGCCCTGGAACAGGTCGGTATTCGGCTTGTGGCCGATCGCGACGAACACGCCCTGCACGTCGAGGTCTTCCGTCGCGCCGGTCTTCACGTTCTTGATGCGCAGGCCGGTGACGCCCGAATCCGCGCCCGTCACTTCGTCGAGCACGTGATCCCACTTGATCTCGACGGCGCCTTCCTTTTCCTTCTCCAGCAGGCGGTCGATCAGGATCGGCTCCGCGCGGAACTTGTCGCGGCGATGGATCACCGTGACCTTCTTCGCGATGCCCGTCAGGTAGAGGGCTTCCTCGACGGCCGTGTTGCCGCCGCCGATCACCGCGACTTCCTGGCCGCGATAGAAGAAGCCGTCGCAGGTCGCGCAGGCCGACACGCCCTTGCCCATGAACGCTTCCTCGGACGGCAGGCCGAGATACTGAGCGGAGGCGCCGGTCGAGATGATCAGCGAGTCGCACGTGTATTCGCCCGAGTCGCCGATCAGGCGGATCGGCTGCTCGTGCAGTTTCGCGGTGTGGATGTGGTCGAAGACGATTTCGGTGTTGAAGCGCTCGGCGTGCTCGAGGAAGCGTGCCATCAGCTCCGGACCCTGCACGCCTTGCGCGTCTGCCGGCCAGTTTTCGACGTCGGTCGTGGTCATCAGCTGGCCGCCCTGCGCGATGCCGGTGATCAGCACCGGGGACAGGTTGGCGCGAGCCGCGTAGACGGCGGCCGTGTAGCCGGCGGGGCCGGAACCGAGAATCAGGACTTTGGCGTGTTTGGGCGTGGACATGTGCGAATCCGTAAGAGACGGCCGCGGCGGGCGGGGTAGGGCTCGCCGTACGGCCCGGGTTGACCGGGATGCCGTCATAGATGGGTATCAGACGCGCATTATAAAGGCCTCGTTGCTGCGCTGCCGAACGAGAGTTTCAATCGCGGCGATAGCGTTTCGCGGCGAGCCGCCCGCGCCGGCGCGGCGCGAAGGGAGGCCGGTGGCGCCCGGCGGCGCGTTGCCGCACGCCCCCCGCCACGGCACGGCAAGGCGGATTTCACCGCTCGCGGCGGCCGGTTCGGTCTCCCGGCCCTGTTATGTAACCGTCATTTACACTTGACGGCCCGGTGCAGCGTTTACAATAAGCGGGATCGAACGACAGGCGGGCGCACGGCCCGTCCTCTTTATACGGATTCATGGCAAAAGCTCCTTATTCCGCCCAGGCACAGGCGTTGCCGCACCGGATGTCGAAGCTCCTCACGGAGATCCGCTGGATTCTCCAGGTCGCGCTCTGCGCATTTCTGGTGATGGCCCTGCTGAGCTACAGCCGGCGCGATCCGAGCTGGACGCACGCCGCGCAGGTGGACCACATCTCCAACTGGGCCGGCCGCGTCGGTGCGTGGACGGCCGACATCATCCTGCTGCTGTTCGGCCTGTCGGCCTACTGGCTGATCGTGCCGCTCGGGCGGCGCATCGCGGTCAACTACCGCCGCATCACGCGCCACGAGGCGATTCCCGACGAACCCGAGCGGCCGATCGGCTGGCTCACCGAGATCTTCTCGTTCGTGCTCGTCGTGCTGGCGTGCGACGGCATCGAGGCGCTGCGCATGTGGTCGCTGAAGGTGCAGTTGCCGCGCGCGCCGGGCGGGGTCGTCGGCGAGGCCGTCGCGGGCGCGATGTCGCACGCGTTCGGCTTCACGGGCGGCACGCTGCTGCTGCTGATCGCGCTCGCGATCGGCCTGTCGCTGTATTTCCGCTTCTCCTGGCTGTCGGTTGCCGAGCGCGTCGGCGGCGCGATCCTGTCCGCCGTCAACGTCGCGAAGCTGCGCCGCGAGGCCGAGCGCGACCGCAAGCTCGGCGAGGCCGCGGCCGTGCGCCGCGAAGGCAAGGTCGAGGAGGAGCGCGTGCGCATCGAGGATCACGAGCCCGTGACGATCGTGCCGCCGGTCGTCACGCCGGCGAAGTCCGAGCGCGTCGAGCGCGAGCGCCAGGTGCCGCTCTTCACCGACCTGCCGGGCGATTCGACGCTGCCGCCGGTGTCGCTGCTCGATCCCGCGCCGAAGACCCAGGAGGCGATTTCCGCGGATACGCTCGAATTCACGTCGCGCCTGATCGAGAAGAAGCTGAAGGACTTCGGCGTCGAGGCGAGTGTCGTCGCCGCGTATCCGGGCCCGGTCGTCACGCGCTACGAGATCGAGCCGGCCACCGGCGTGAAGGGCAGCCAGATCGTCAACCTCGCGAAGGATCTCGCACGCTCGCTGTCGCTCGTGTCGATCCGCGTCGTCGAGACGATCCCCGGCAAGAACTACATGGCGCTCGAGTTGCCGAACCAGCGCCGCCAAACGGTGCACCTGTCCGAGATCATCGGTTCCGAGGTGTACGCGGCCGCGTCGTCGGCGCTGACGCTGAGCCTCGGCAAGGACATCGGCGGCAAGCCCGTGTGCGCGGATCTCGCGAAGATGCCGCACCTGCTCGTCGCCGGTACGACCGGCTCGGGCAAGTCGGTCGGGATCAACGCGATGATCCTGTCGCTGCTGTACAAGGCGACCGCCGAGCAGGTGCGCCTGATCCTGATCGATCCGAAGATGCTCGAAATGAGCGTCTACGAAGGCATTCCGCACCTGCTGTGCCCGGTCGTCACCGACATGCGCCAGGCCGGCCATGCACTGAACTGGACGGTCGCGGAGATGGAGCGCCGCTACAAGCTGATGAGCAAGCTCGGCGTGCGCAACCTCGCGGGCTACAACAACAAGATCGACGATGCGGCGAAGCGCGAGGAGAAGATCCCGAATCCGTTCAGCCTGACGCCGGACGATCCGGAGCCGCTCGGCCGCCTGCCGAACATCGTCGTCGTGATCGATGAGCTGGCCGACCTGATGATGGTCGTCGGCAAGAAGGTCGAGGAACTGATCGCACGGATCGCGCAGAAGGCGCGCGCAGCCGGCATCCACCTGATCCTCGCGACGCAGCGTCCGTCCGTCGACGTGATCACGGGCCTGATCAAGGCGAATGTGCCGACGCGGATCGCGTTCCAGGTGTCGTCGAAGATCGACTCGCGCACGATCCTTGACCAGATGGGCGCCGAATCGCTGCTCGGGATGGGCGACATGCTGTACCTGCCGCCGGGCTCCGGGTTGCCCGTGCGCGTGCACGGCGCGTTCGTCGGCGACGACGAAGTGCATCGCGTCGTCGACAAGCTCAAGGAGCGGGGCGAGCCGAACTACGTCGAGGGCCTGCTCGAAGGCGGCACCGCCGACGGCGACGAGGGCTCGGCCGGCGCGGGAACTGGCGAAGGCGGCAGCGAGTCTGATCCGCTGTACGACCAGGCGGTCGAGATCGTCATCAAGAACCGCCGCGCGTCGATCTCGCTCGTGCAGCGTCACCTGCGGATCGGCTATAACCGCGCGGCGCGGCTGCTCGAACAGATGGAGCAGTCGGGGCTCGTGTCGGCGATGTCGTCGAGCGGCAACCGCGAAATTCTTGTGCCGGCGCGCGACGCGGAATGAGTCCGCGGCGCCCGCAGCGCCGGCCACCCACGGAGAAAACCGCATCATGCAGCAACTTTCGTTCGTCCCTTCCCTTCGTTCGACGCGGCGCTGGCTCGGCGCGGCGTTCGCCGGCGCATCGCTGATGCTCGCGGCGACGCATGCGTTCGCGGGCGGCACCGAACAGCTGAAGGCCTTCGTGTCGCAGGTGCGTTCGGCGAAGGGCGACTTCACGCAGCAGATCGTCAAGGCGCCGTCCAAGGGCGCGAGCGCCGTGCAGGCCGCACCGAAGCCGACCGACAATTCGAGCGGCACGTTCGTGTTCGCACGGCCGGGCAAGTTCATCTGGACGTACCAGAAGCCGTACCAGCAGGTGCTGCAGGCCGACGGCGACAAGCTCTACGTGTACGACCGCGACCTGAACCAGGTCACCGAACGCAAGCTGAACGGCGCGCTGGGCGCGAGCCCCGCCGCGATCCTGTTCGGCAGCAACGACCTCGACAAGAACTACACGCTGCGCGACGCCGGCGAGAAGGGCGGCATCGAGTGGCTCGAGATGCTGCCGAAGGCGCAGGACACGCAGTTCCAGCGGATCGGCATCGGCTTCAAGAACGGCACGCTCGCCGCGATGGAGCTGCACGACGTGTTCGGCAACGTCACGCTGCTGACGTTTACGAACATCCAGACGAATCCGCCGCTGAAGGGCGATACGTTCAAGTTCGTCGTGCCGAAGGGTGCGGACGTGATCACCGGCTGACCGGCGCCGCGCGCCGCGTTTTTCGCAACGGGCCTGCCGGCGACGGCGGGCCCGTGTTGTTTGCGGGCGCGGGCACCGGGCGCGGCGGCGCCGTCGCGCGGCTGTCATAATGTCGGGTCCGGCGGCCCGTTCGGCCGCGACCGTTTGATGTGGAGCGAGGGTTCATGTCCGATCTGTTTCAAGTCGAGCCGCGCCGGCCGCTCGCCGAAGCGCTGCGGCCGAAGACGCTCGCCGAGGTGATTGGCCAGACGCATTTGCTGGGCGAAGGCAAGCCGCTGCGGCTCGCGTTCGAATCGGGCAAACCGCATTCGATGATCCTGTGGGGGCCGCCCGGCGTCGGCAAGACGACGCTCGCGCGGCTCACCGCGCTCGCGTTCGACTGCGAGTTCATTGCGCTGTCCGCGGTGCTCGGCGGCGTGAAGGACATCCGCGAGTCGATGGAGCAGGCGAAGGACACGCTGAACCGCACCGGCCGCCACACGATCCTGTTCGTCGACGAGATCCACCGCTTCAACAAGGGGCAGCAGGATGCGTTGCTGCCGTTCGTCGAGTCGGGGCTCGTGACCTTCATCGGCGCGACGACCGAGAACCCGAGCTTCGAGGTCAACTCCGCATTGCTGTCGCGTGCGCAGGTTTATGTGCTGAAGTCGTTGAACGACGACGAGATGCGCCAGTTGCTGAAGCGTGCGCAGGAAATCGCGCTCGACGGCCTCGCGTTCGACGACAAGGCGATCGATACGCTGGTCGGTTACGCGGACGGCGATGCGCGGCGCTTCCTGAACCTGCTCGAGCAGGCGCAAACGGCGGCGGCGTCGGCCGGCGTCGCGACGATCGACGGCGACTTCGTCAGCAGCGCGATGACGCTGAACGCGCGGCGCTTCGACAAGGGCGGCGACAACTTCTACGACCAGATCTCGGCGCTGCACAAGTCGGTGCGCGGTTCGAGCCCGGACGGCGCGCTGTACTGGTTCTGCCGGATGATCGACGGCGGCGCGGATCCGAAGTATCTCGCGCGGCGGATCGTGCGGATGGCATGGGAAGACATCGGCCTCGCCGATCCGCGCGCGCTGCAGATGGCGAACGACGCGGCCGAAACCTACGAGCGGCTCGGCTCGCCGGAGGGCGAGCTCGCGCTCGGGCAGGCGGTGATCTATCTCGCGTGCGCGGCGAAGAGCAATGCGGGTTACAACGCGTTCAACCAGGCGATGGCGTTCGTGAAGCAGGACAAGTCGCGCGAGGTGCCCGTGCATCTGCGCAACGCGCCGACCAAGCTGATGAAGGAACTCGGCTACGGTCACGCGTACCGTTACGCGCATGACGAGCCGAACGCTTACGCGGCCGGCGAAACCTACCTGCCGGACGGGATGCGCGAGCCGCACTGGTACAAGCCGGTGCCGCGCGGGCTCGAATCGAAGATCGCCGACAAGCTCACGTGGCTGCGCGAACTCGATCGCGAGGCCGGCAAGAAGGACTGACGGGCAACGCGCTGGCAGGCTGGCGCCGTGCCGGATGCGTCAGCGCTTGCGGCCCGGCTGCTGTTTCTTCCAGTACTCGAACGGCTCCTCGTGGCATTCGATGTCGAGCTCGGCGACCCGCGCATGCAGGCGTTCCTGCGCGTCGGCGATCGCGAGGTTGTAGATCGCGGGCGCGATTTCCTCGACGAAGAAGTGCAGTAGCGCACCGGCCTGGATGTTGCCGATCGGCTCGTCCATGTTTTCCGTGAAATAACGTTGCAGCGACGCGATTGCGCGGTCGCGTACATCCTTGTCCAGTTCGATGGCCATCTCGTTCCCTGGGTTGCGGTGACGTGGGGCAGGTGCTTCGTTCGACGCGTTACGGCCGGCCGGCGCAGGCGATGGATTCTCCGTAGCGGTTCGACGTGACGTGCTTCGCCGGTCGTCGCTGTGCTGACCGGCAATGCGATACTGCCATGGCCGGCCGTTTTCCGGCATCGTCCGTCAGGCTGACGCGTTGGCGGCCGCGCGGTGCGTTAGAATTCCCGTCTTACACAACGATTTTTCAAGTCCTCCCATGCTCGACATCCAGTTGCTGCGTAAAGACCTCGACGGCGTCGCGAAGCGCCTCGCCGATCGCGGCTACACCCTCGACATCGCCGCGTTCTCCGCGCTCGAAGCGGAACGCCGCGCGATCCAGACCCGTACCGAAGAGCTCCAGGCGCGCCGCAACAGCCTGTCGAAGCAGATCGGCGCGATGAAGGGGAAGGGCGAGGACACGTCGGCCGTGATGGCCGAGGTCGGCGGGATCGGCGACGAAATGAAGGCGGGGGAAGCCAAGCTCGGCGACATCCAGGCGCGCCTGTCCGACCTGATGCTCGGCATGCCGAACGTCGCGCATGAAAGCGTGCCGGTTGGCAAGGACGAAGCCGACAACGTCGAGGCGCGCCGCTGGGGCACGCCGCGCCAGTTCGATTTCGAGGTGAAGGATCATGTCGATGTCGGCACGCCGCTCGGCCTCGATTTCGAGACGGGCGCGAAGCTTGCCGGCGCGCGTTTCACGATGCTGCGCGGCCCGATCGCGCGCCTGCACCGCGCACTCGCGCAGTTCATGATCGACACGCACACGCTGCAGCACGGCTACACCGAGACATATACGCCGTACATCGTGAACCCGGACATCCTGTACGGCACGGGCCAGTTGCCGAAGTTCGCGGACGACATGTTCCGCGTCGAGAAGGGCGGCGCCGAGAACACGGTCACGCAATACCTGATCTCCACGTCGGAGATCTCGCTGACGAACACCGTGCGCGAGTCGATCGTCGAAGGGGCCGCGCTGCCGATCAAGCTGACCGCGCATTCCCCGTGCTTCCGCTCGGAAGCCGGTTCGTACGGCCGCGACACGCGCGGGATGATCCGCCAGCACCAGTTCGACAAGGTCGAGATGGTGCAGGTCGTCGCACCGGAAACGTCGTATGCGGCGCTCGACGAGATGGTCGGCCATGCGGAAGCGATCCTGCAGAAGCTTGGCCTGCCGTACCGCGTGATCACGCTGTGCACGGGCGACATGGGCTTCTCGGCCGCGAAGACGTTCGATCTCGAGGTGTGGCTGCCCGCGCAGAACACCTATCGCGAGATCTCGAGCTGCTCGAACACCGAGGCGTTCCAGGCGCGCCGGATGCAGGCGCGCTTCCGCAATGCGCAGGGCAAGCCCGAGCTCGTGCATACGCTGAACGGTTCGGGTCTCGCGGTCGGCCGCACGCTTGTCGCGGTGCTGGAGAACTACCAGAACGCGGACGGTTCGGTCACGGTGCCGGAGGCGCTGCGTCCGTACATGGGCGGCATCGAGCGGATCGACGCGCCTGCGCAGGCGTCGTGAAATCGGCTGGCGAAGCCCTCGTAAAAAATTTGCGGAAGGGGCTTGTCAGCCCTGAAAAGATCGTTTTATAATCTTTTCTTTCCCGGACACGACCAACCGGGAATTGCAGTAAAACGGAGAGGTGGCAGAGTGGTCGAATGTACCTGACTCGAAATCAGGCGTACGGTTTCCCCGTACCGTGGGTTCGAATCCCACCCTCTCCGCCAGAATACGAAACCCCTTGATCCGGAAGGATCAAGGGGTTTTTCGTTTTGGGTCTGCGGCGCGATGTGTCGATTGCCGTTGAAGCGGCAACAGGCCGGCCGTCGAAACCATCGGATCGTGCTGATACGATGGCGACGAACTTGCGCGCACGATCGCGTCGCGCACTTCGGTGCAGCCGCGCTGCATGGTGCAAATACAAAGACTCCATGACGAACCGAGTGTCGAAAGTCCTGACGGGCATTGCGCTGCTGACTGCAGTTATCGCAGCCTTGGGCATCGCCGGCACGCACGCCGCAGGCATCACACTGGCGCTCGGCAATGCGGCGTCTCTCGCGGGACTGACGGCATGCGCGGCCATCGCTGTTGCGGCTGCACTGATCGCGTTGTCGCAAACGCAGCGCTACCGCGAGCGCACACACGCGTGGCGCTTGCGCGAAGCGGCCCTCGCGATGCTGTGCATCGTGGCGATTGCTGCCCTCAGCCAGGCTGTCGTGATACTCGACTACCTGTGCGTGGCACTCGCGCCGCCGTCGATCGAGACTGATCTCGTCCGGTTCGATGCGTTGCTCGGTTTTCATTGGCTCGACCTGTATCGCTGGGTGAGCGCGCACGGCGAACTGCACCGTGTGCTCGAGTTCGCGTATCGCAGCAGCATCGTGCAACTGGTCGCCGTTCCGTTCATCCTCGCGACCACGCGGCGGCATGACGATCTCGCCGAATTCATCACGTTGTTCGCATTCGCGCTGCTTGTCGTCGTTCTCGTATCGACACCGTTCCCCGCACAAAGCGCATTCGTCCATTTCGGCATCACCGATCCGCACACCGCATCGACCGTGTCCCACTACGACCTGCTGCGCAGCGGGCAGCTTCGGCAATTCAACCTGTCTGAATCGCAGGGGCTCGTGTCGCTGCCGTCGTTCCACGTGATGCTGGCGCTGCTGCTCGCGTATGCGGTGCGGCATGTCCGTCATGTGTTTCTCGCAGCGGTCGTGCTGAATGCCGCGATGATCGTGTCGACGCCGACGCAGGGCGGCCACTATCTGGCCGACGTGATCACCGGAGTCGGGTTCGGTGTGCTGTCGATCGTCGTCGTGCGCCGCTGGATGGTGGGCCCGCGCACGGCCGCGACAGCCGGGCCGCGCGCGACGCGTCCGACCTGATTGGTCTGATCAATCTTTTCGCGCGCGCCCGGTTTGCGCCGCTTTCCTCTGCTTTAAGCCCTTGAATCCCGCGCCGTTAACACGGTCGGCGGCCGGTGTCCGTGCCGTGCCGCGTCGCTCCCCGTCGATCCAAGGTCCCATGAAGCTGAGCTACAAGATTCCCCTCGCATTCGCCGTCGCACTGCTGCTGATGTTCGGTGGCGCGCTGTACGGTATCCACATCCTCAACCGGTCGATCGATACGTTCGCCGAAGACGTGCAGACGAACGTCGGCGACGAACGGCTTGTGTCGGCCACGCTCGTGCAGTTCAAGCTGCAAGTGCAGGAGTGGAAGGACACGCTGCTGCGTGGCAAGCAACCTGACAAACTCGACCAGTATTGGCAGGCGTTCCAGACGCGCGAACGAACGGTCGACGCGCTTGCCGCTCAGCTCGTCCACCAGTTGCCGCCCGGCGACAGCCGTTCGCTCGTCGAGCAGTTCATGCGTGCGCATACGGCGATGGGCGATGGCTACCGGCGCGGCTTCGATGCGTTCAAGGCGGCCGGCTTCGAGCCGTCGGCCGGCGATGCGGCTGTGGCGGGCGTCGACCGTGAACCTGCTGCGCTGCTGGAGCGCGCCGCGAAGTCGATCGCCGACGAGAGCGCCGCCGTGTCGGCGCAGGCGAGCCGCGACGCGCAGCGCGCGACCACGGCAAGCCTCGCGCTGATGCTGGTCGTGCTCGGCGTCGCGATGGTCGGCGCATTCCTGTTCAGCCGCGCGATCCTGCGTCCGCTCGATCGTGCGGTTGCGTGCGCGCAGGCCGTTGCTGGCGGCGACCTGACGCGCGACGTCGACGCGACCGGGCGCGACGAGATCGCCGATCTGCTGCGCGCGTTGCAGACGATGCAGGCGAGCCTGTCGGGCGTCGTGCTCGAGGTGCGTACGCATGCCGAAGCCGTCGCGACCGCGAGTGCGCAGATCGCGTCGGGCAATCACGATCTGTCGTCGCGCACCGAGGCGCAGGCCGCGTCGCTCGAGGAGACGGCCGCCAGCATGACGGAGCTCACCGGCATCGTGCGGCAGTCGGCCGAGCACGCGCAGCACGCGGCGCAACTCGCTCGAGACGCGTCGAATATTGCGTCCGCGGGCGGTGGCGTGATGACGGACGCCGTCGACACGATGAACGGTATCGCCGACAGCGCGGCGAAGGTCGGCGAGATCATCGCGGTGATCGACGGCATTGCGTTCCAGACCAACATCCTCGCGCTGAACGCGGCCGTCGAGGCGGCCCGCGCGGGTGAACAGGGGCGCGGCTTCGCGGTGGTCGCCGCGGAAGTGCGCACGCTCGCGCAGCGCAGCGCCGCTGCAGCGAAGGAGATCAAGGGGCTGATCGAGCAATCGACGCAGCGGGTCGACGAGGGCGCCGTGCTGATCGGCCGCGCGGGCGAATCGATTCACGAGATCGTGGGCGCGGTGCAGCGGGTCACGACGATCGTCGGCGAGATCTCATCCGCGGCACAGGAGCAGAGCGGCGGCATCCAGCAGGTGAACATCGCGGTCACGCAGATGGACGAAGCGACCCAGCGCAACGCGGCGCTCGTCGAGCAGGCATCGGCCGCGACGCAGGCGCTGGCCGAGCAGGCGAGCGCGCTGCGGCACGCGGTGGCCGTGTTCCGGTTGCCGGAAATGGCGTGACGGTTGTCGGCGGCGCGCGACGTGGCGGGCAGGCGCTGCCCGCCACCGGTCAGCCACCCACGATCACGCCGCGGCCGGATACTGCGCGAGCACCCTGGCGCGGATCGACGGCTTGATGTTCGATTGCGCCATGTCGCCGCCGTAGTGCGCGACGACGCGCGGATTCATCACGCGATACCAGAGCGGCGGCACGTACGCGAACAGGATCATCGTCGCGTAGCCGGCCGGCAGTTGCGGCGCATCGTCGAAGTGGCGCAGTGCCTGGTACGAGCGCGTCGGGTTCGCGTGATGGTCGGCGTGTCGCTGCAACTGGTACAGGAACAGGTTGGTGACGACGTGATTGCTGTTCCATGAATGCTGCGGCGTGCAGCGCTCGTAGCGGCCGCTCGGCAGCTTGCGGCGGCCGAGCCCGTAGTGTTCGACGTAGTTCACGACCTCGAGCAGCGACGCGCCGTAGACGGCCTGGATCACGAGGAACGGGATCACGACCTTGCCGGCCATCGCGATCGCGATGCCCCATACGACGACGGTCATCGCCCATGCGTGCAGCACCTCGTTGCGCCAGGTCCACGGCGAATGCCCGAGCCGTTCGAGGCGAGCCGTTTCGAGCCGCCACGCCGAGCGGATGCTGCCGGTCACGGTGCGCGGCAGGAACGCCCAGAACGACTCGCCGTAGCGCGCGCTGGCCGGATCCTCGGCCGTCGCGACGCGCACGTGGTGGCCACGGTTGTGCTCGACGTAGAAGTGACCGTACGCGACCGGCGCGAGCGTGATCTTCGCGAGCCAGCGTTCGAAGCGGTTGGTCTTGTGCCCGAGCTCGTGCGCGGTATTGATCGAGATGCCCGTCGCGGCGCCGAGCGACAGCGCAAAGCCGACATAGTCGTACCACGCGAGCGCATGGGTGCCGACGATCCACACACACGCGAAGAACGCGACATATTCGACGAGTGTCGCGAGATAGACGATGAACCGGTAATAACGCTCCCGTTCGAGGTGCGGTACGACGGCCTCGGGCGGATTGTCGCGATCGTCGCCGATCAGCGTGTCGAGGATCGGGATCACGCCGAAGGCGAACAGCGGACCGAACCACCAGAACACGTGTAGGCCCGTCGACAGCGCGAGCTGCGCCGCGAGGATCGGCAGCGTGATCGTCAGCGCGCCGAGCAGCCACAGGTAACGCTTGCCATCCGACCAGCCCGAAGCCGATGCGTCGGTCATTGCCATTGTCTCCCTCCAGTCGGCCGGCCCGAGGGCGGCCGCATCCATGGTTGTTCGAATCCTCGTGGGTCCGCGACGCGCGCGGTGGCACCGGATCGTGGTCCGGTTCTGCCTGTTATACGACCCGTGCGCACGCTTTCCAAACCCCGGCGCTAGGCGTGAGGCTCCAAACGGAGGGGCACGTGCGACGCGTGCCGGGAAGGGCCGGTACGCGCCGATTGAAACATGCCGGGCAGGCGGGATCGGCCCACGCGATCCGCGCGTTGGTCAGATGATTGGCCCGATGTGACGCGCTCGGGCCTCGGCGTCGTGGGCTCGCAACGAATGTTGCGGCGCAATAACCGCAATGAGGCGGGTAGCGGCGGGGCACCTGTTTCGACTACATATATTACGAATCATTACGACCTCCGGGACGAGATGAGAAGCGATCCGAAACGCGCCTGCCGCGCATCGCAAGGCGAGCGACGCGACGCGTCGAACGAAGCGGCCGCGACCGTCGTCCGGCGGCATGCATCGACACGGTAATGCTGCACCTGCACACCGACTGGCACACGCCGCCGCCGACAGTGCCTGCCGCCTTTCGATTCGCGCCGCCATTCGAAAATAACGATTTGACTCATACCCCGCTTTCGGTTGAAGCTAATAACTTGCTGTCCGAAGGGGGCTGTGCCTGCATGAGTTCGACCTTGACCGTTCGTCGTATCGTTGCCAACCAGGGCAGCGTGTATCGCGAACTCCGCGCCGCATCGCTGCGTGAGCCCTACGCGCCCGGCGAAGCGCCGGAGGCCGAATTGCTGAACGTCGAAACGGACGCAGCGTCGGCGATTGCCGCGCAACGCGCCGTGTCCGACGAGTCGACGACTTTCCTGCTGTACACCGAAGGCCATCCGGCCGGCATGATCGGCGCGTACTTCGACAACACGCCCGATCGGCGCGCGTTCGTCAGCGAGCTATGGGTTGCGCACGCGGTGCGTCATCTGCGCGGCGGCGTGCTGTTGCTGGAGACGGCCACCGCATGGCTCGCCGAGCGCGGCGCCAACGAGATCTATGCATGGATCGCCGATGCGAACCGCAACGCGATCCGTTTCTACGAGCGTTCGGGTTTCGGCAACACCGGCGAACACGCGCCGATCGGGCGGATGCCCGGCGCGATGAAATCGCTGTTCGTGTCGCAGGTGAAGCACTGACGCCTCGTCAAAACGCGGGCCGCGCGGCGCGATGAACGCCTGCTCGCCCGCTTGCCCCTCCGCCTTCCGGTTGCGCGCCCGCCGGGGCCGCCGCAGCCCTGTGTCCCAAAAATAATGGCCGCGCGCGTGGACGCCTGTAAAATACGCAAAAAATTTTTGCAGAGTGTCCATGTCGCTTAAAAAATCGCCATTCTTCGAGCTGCGCAGCGGATCGGTCGATACGTTGTTGTTCACCGTGAAGACGACCGATCTCGATGCGTTGCGTACCGAACTGGTCAAGCGCTTCGAAGCGACTCCCGAGTTTTTCGCCGACGATGTCGTCGCGATCGACGTCCGCCGCCTCGCTGACGGCGAACGCGTCGCGCTCGCCGACATTCGCCAGATGCTGAACGACGTGCGGATGCGCCCGGTGGGCGTGGTCGCATTGGCAACGCAGGGCTGGGCGGGGGAAGCCGGCCTGCCGTTGCTGGAAGCGCGCGATCGCCGCACGCCGGCCGTGAAGCCGGCCGACGGCGCGGAACCGTCGCCGATCGCCGAGGCCGTCGTCGCTGCAGCCGCCGCGGTGGCGCCCGAGCAGGCTTCCGGGGCGGCGCCGGCGTCGAATCCGGCGGGCGGGCAGACGCTCGTGATCGACCGGCCGTTGCGTTCGGGGCAGCAGATTTACGCGAGAGGAGACCTCGTGGTGCTCGCGCCGGTCAGTCACGGCGCGGAGATCATCGCGGAAGGCAATATCCACATCTACGCGCCGTTGCGCGGCCGCGCACTCGCGGGCGTGCACGGCAATCACGACGCGCGCATCTTCTGCACGTGTCTCGAACCGGAACTGATTTCGATCGCGGGTATCTATCGAACAACCGAGAACCCGTTGCCCCCCGAAGTTCTGGGCAAATCGGTGCAGATCCGGCTCGAAGAGGAAAAACTGATGATCGAACCGCTGCGCCTGACGTAATTCACGCGGCGCTCCGGGTCGATCGGCTCTCATTGACGAACACAGGGTATTGGGTAAATGGCAAAAATCATCGTGGTGACCTCGGGCAAGGGCGGCGTGGGCAAGACGACGACGAGCGCGAGCTTTGCGTCCGGTATCGCGCTGCGCGGCCACAAGACGGCCGTGATCGACTTCGACGTTGGCCTGCGCAACCTCGATCTCATCATGGGCTGCGAGCGTCGCGTCGTGTACGACCTCGTGAACGTGATCCAGGGCGAAGCGAACCTGAACCAGGCGCTGATCAAGGACAAGAAGTGCGAGAACCTGTTCATCCTGCCGGCGTCGCAGACGCGCGACAAGGATGCGCTGACGCGCGACGGCGTCGAGAAGGTGCTGAACGACCTGGTCGCGATGGACTTCGAATACATCGTCTGCGATTCGCCGGCCGGTATCGAAGCCGGTGCGCTGCACGCGATGTACTTCGCCGACGAAGCACTGATCGTCACGAACCCGGAAGTGTCGTCGGTGCGCGACTCGGACCGCATTCTCGGTATCCTGTCGTCGAAGACGAAGCGCGGGACCGAAGGCAAGGAGCCGATCAAGGAACACCTGCTGATCACGCGCTACAGCCCGAAGCGCGTGAGCGAAGGCGAGATGCTGTCGCTCGAGGACATCAGCGAGATCCTGCGCATCAAGCTGATCGGCGTGGTGCCCGAGTCCGAAGCCGTGCTGCACGCGTCGAACCAGGGCCTGCCGGCCGTGCACATCGACGGTACCGATGTCGCCGAAGCGTACAAGGACGTCGTTGCGCGCTTCCTCGGCGAAGACAAGCCGCTGCGCTTCACCGATTACCAGAAGCCGGGCCTGCTGCAGCGCCTCTTCGGCAGCAAGTAACGGAGGCCGCCCATGTCCATCCTTTCGTTTCTCCTCGGCGAGAAGAAGAAGTCCGCATCGGTCGCGAAGGAGCGCCTGCAGCTCATCATCGCGCACGAGCGGGTCGGCGGCCGGCCGCCGGCCGATTACCTGCCGGCGCTGCAGAAGGAGCTGGTCGCGGTCATCTCGAAGTACGTCCATATTTCGAACGATGACATCCGCGTGAGCCTCGAGCGCCAGGACGATCTCGAAGTCCTCGAAGTGAAGATCGAGATCCCGCAAGCCTGACCTTTGCCGGTATCCCTCCGCACGGCGGCCTCGGCCGCCGTGCGCGTCTTACGCCCTGTTGCACTTTCGGGCACGCCGTAACACGGTGTCTGTCGGCCGTTTTCGATCCTCCCGCATTGAACGAATACGCTCGCGTTACTTGTTCAACCAGGAGGTTGTGATGGCTGTCTCTACTGTTCAACGTCGTATCGTTTCGTTCGCACTGTTTGCCGCGGGCCTGTCAGCCGTCGTCGCGCCGTTTGCCGCGCATGCGGACGAAATCCTCGTCGGCGCGCCCGTGATCGCGCCGCAGGGCCGCGTGGTCATCGCCGAGCCGGTCGCCGTGCGTACCGAGGAAGTCGTCATCGTCGCGCCGAACGCGCCGCCGCCCGTGCGCTACGAGGTCGTGCCGACCGCGCGGGTCGGTTATGTGTGGGAGCGCGGGCACTGGCACTGGGATCATGGCCGCTACGTGTGGATCGGCGGTCACTGGGAAACCGAGCGCGTCGGCATGCAATGGGTGCCGGGCCACTGGGACCAGCGCGGTCCGAACTGGTTCTGGACGCGCGGCCACTGGGCGTGATGGAGGCGCGAGATGAAAAGAACCGCCATCGCCATCGTGCTCGTCGCCGTTACGCTGGCCGGGTGCATCGTCGTGCCGGCGCGACCCGTCTACTACCGGCCGGCGCCCGTCGTGATCTACTGAGCGTCGCGCGGGCCGGGCTGCGCCGGGCCGTTCGCGCCGGATGCAGCCGCCGGCGCGCCGTCGTGCAGCGCCGGCGCGGATGCTGCGCCTTCGGCCGGCTCGCCGCTGCTGCCTTCGTCGCGCAGCGTGTCGAGCGGATCGGCGGGCGTGGCGGTCGCATCCTGCGGCTCGGTGACGCCGGTCGTCGTCACCGCACTCGTCGCGGTTGCCGCAGCGTGCTCCGGAGCCGCGATGGGCGGCGCGAGATAGCGCTGGGCGAGCGTCTCGTAGAGCGGCGGCGCGAAAAAGCGCGACACGCGGCTCGACACCAGCGCGGTGGCCATCAGCGAAATCACGAGCGCGTGCCCGTTGATCATCTCCATCACGATCACGAACGACGTGATCGGCGACTGCGTGACGGCCGCAAGATAGCCGACCATCGCGAGCGCGATCAGCATGGGGAGGCTCATGTTGCTGAACACGACGTGCAGCAGGTTGCCGAACCCGGCGCCGATCGACAACGACGGCGCGAAGATCCCGCCCGGGATGCCCGGCAGGTACGACGCGACCATCGACACCATCTTCAGGAACGGGTAGAACACCGACAGTGTCTGGCTGCCGTCGAGCAGGCCGCGCGCCTCGGCATAGCCGCTGCCGAACGTCGTGCCGCCGGATACGATGCCGACGACGGCGATCGCGAAGCCGCACAGCGCGGCGAACGCGATCGGCCGCTCGCGATACAGGCCCAGCAGTTGCGCGGGCAGCCAGCGCCCCGTGTTGAGCAGCAGCCAGCAGAACAGGCCGCCCGCGATGCCCGTCACGATCGCGGTGACCAGCACGGCGAGCGCCAGCAGCTTCGGGAAATGGGGGCC
Organism: Burkholderia cepacia; assembly: GCF_001039005.1. Classification (GTDB taxonomy): domain Bacteria; phylum Pseudomonadota; class Gammaproteobacteria; order Burkholderiales; family Burkholderiaceae; genus Burkholderia; species Burkholderia theae. The sequence continues at coordinate 19 of NZ_LDWR01000007.1, read as the reverse complement.
GGCGTCGATCGTGCCGAAA
>NZ_LDWR01000069.1 GCF_001039005.1 Burkholderia cepacia | reverse complement strand
TCGAGCTGTTAGCCGACGACAACCCCGTCGACGTCGAAGTCGACAGGCTCGTGATGCTCGACGTCGTCGTGCTTGCCACGGCGTAGAGCTGGCTGCCGTTGATCGCGTCGGTGCTGGTTGCGCTGACGAGGCCCGCCGCGACGTTCTGGATGCGGCGTTCGAAGTTCGGCTGGCCGACGCTGACTACGCCGCCTGCCGCGCCGGAGCCGGCATAGCTACCGAACGTCTGACCGCCGATGGTCGTGCTGCTGACCACCGTGGTGCCGCCGGTCGTCGCCGACAGCGCGCTTGTCGTTTGGGAGTTGTAGCCGAGGGCGACCGAGTTCGCGACATTGGCGCTCGACGCGACGCCAATCGCGACGGCGTTCGTGGCCGACGCATTGGCATTTTGTGCGAATGCGACCGAACCCGAACCCGATGCGGTCGAGTTTGCACCGAAGGCGGTTGCATAGCTGTTCGACGCCGTGGCGGCGGAACCCACGGCCACGGACCCGGCATTGCCGCTGGCCGTCGAGCCGTTGCCGAGTGCAACCGCGTCCGTGCCGCTGGCTATTGTGGTCGCCGAGAAGCTGCCGACCGTACCCATCGCGATTGCACCCAGGCCCGTCGACGTCGCGGAATTGCCGATTGCGACCGAGCCGTTCGTGCCCGTGGCCGTGGACCCGCGACCGACTGCAACGGAGGTATTGAGCGCGGTGGTGTTGGTGCCGATCGCGACCGAATCGGTGCCGCCGGCCGATGCGGTAGAGCCCAGCGCGGTTGCGCCGCTCGCGGACGCATTCGAGAACCGGCCCAGTGCAATCGAGTTGGTCCCCGAGGCTATCGCGCCACCCGTGCCCGAACTGTTGCCGCCGCCGATCGCGATTGCGCTGCTGCCCGATGCGGTGGTGTCGTTGCCGACCGCAGTCGCGCCCGTGTTCAGCGCCTTCGCGCCGGAGCCGATACCGATCGAGCTAGCGCCGGTCGCCGTCGTGGCCTGGCCGAACGCCTGGGAGTAGTTGCCCGAAGACGTTGCGTTTGCGCCGATCGCAATCGACGTCGAACCGCTGGCGGTCGTCGTGCTGCCGGCGCCGCCGCCGATTGCGATTGCCTGGCTACCGGTGGCCGCGACCGCGCCTGAGGTGCCTGTCGTGAAGCCACCCGCACTGTACTGCGCATGCGCAACATTACCTGCGGCTGCCCCCGCTACGAGGACGGCGGTTGCAACGGCCTTCACGACGGCCGACTTGTTCGGCTTGCCCCGTGCCGAATCGTGTTCCGATGCTGCGACCCAGGCGCCAAGAGCTTCGTTCCAGATCGAGCGGTATGTGCGGTTCATGTCCTGCTACCTCCAAATATGCACGCAACACACCGGTCTCTTTCGTTAGAGGAATATTCCGTGCGCTCGCGCGAATCTCAAAATTGATGGGCGGAGTTTATTGGAGGTGGATTTTAGAGATTGCTAAAAAGTGATAAATGAAGGGTTTGGAAAGTTAAAAGATGGTTAATGCATCGTGTTTTGATGTATCGATGACGAATGAATTTGAAAGATGTAAGAATGTGTCGTGTAGGGTTTGAATTTCTCTGGGTGGATGCGCTATTTCGTATAAAAATCAATGTGTTATATGTGTTTTGTGCGGAAGATTACACATGGAAAAGGCTAAAAAGTAAGACAAATGAAATAGCAAACGTTTGCGGGATCGGTCGTCCTTTCGAAATTGTAATGTTTTCGGAGGTGCCGATCGATAATGTGTCGGCTATCTTGTTAATTTGTTAATGCGGTATTTTGTGATGGTTTTGTTTTTATTTAATTTAATTATCTGTAAATCAATTTAATTTGAATCGGTGAATATCGAGCTGTGCTGATTTGCGCATCCGGTTCGCCGTGGCCGCCCGTGTGGCGGGCGTTCCGGGCCGGCGGGTTCGTCGAATTTGTAAAAAAGTGCTACAGGGCAATGTGTCGGCCGTCATCATTCAAATTTCGAATTTGTCCTATTGACGATATCGATGATGTTGGTATTCATGGGCGTGCCGAGCCGCCCCGGGAGGGGGCCGCGCGACGGTCGCTCGCCGGGTGGCGACAGGTTGCTAAAGACGCGGGTCAGCGTCGAGGGCGACGCGCCCGAATTGTCAGATCATTGGGGCAGCAATTTGTCCGATGCGCGGCGCGCGCATGGAAGCGCCGGGGGAAAAAAGGGCAGGGGTGACTGTATCGGGCGCGCCACAAACGGCAGGCGGATGGAGTTCGACAAGGTCCCGCAGCGCATCGACGGCGCCGGGGCGCGCACGACGAGAGCGGAACCGGCAAGCGTGCGGCACGCACCGGCTCGCGCATCCCGCGGCAGCGCGCCTGGCCTTACTTCTTGAGAAACCGCAGCGCGAAGCGCGCCAGGCGCGGCACGAACATCGGGCGCAGCAGGCGCTTGTCGTAGCCGGCCATCCGCCGGTCGTTCTCGACGAGACACAGTTCGATCAGCTCGCGCGGGTTCAGCGCGTCGCCGATGTCGGCGGTGCCGGTCGCCGGGAAGTTCGCGTCACGCGCGGCGCCGTCGGCATCGATGCCGCGCGCGATGCCGATGCGGTCGCGGATCAGGTGCACCCACACGGCCGCGACGCGCGCGAAGAACCACGGCCGGCGCCACCACGGCATCGTGCGCCAGTACCACGCGTACCAGTTCGCGAAGAACAGGATGTGGCGGCCTTCTTCCTGGATCACGGGCTCGAAGGTGTCGACGAGTTCGGGCGGGAAATAGCCGGAGCGCTGCGCGGATCGGAACAGGCCGAACGCGAAGAAGCTGTCGATGCATTCGCTGAAGCCCGTGATCATCCACGACCACTCGGGGTCGGTCGGCGCCGGGTAGGGCGGCTCGGGCGCGAGCCGGATACCGTACGCCTCGACGAGCTTCGACAGCACGACCTTGTGGCGCGCTTCCTCGCCGCCGTCCATTTCGAGTGCGCGGCGCAGCAGCGCATCGTCGATCGACTCCGCGTACGTCGCCACGCGGATCGATGCGCGGCCTTCGGTTTGCACCGCGATGTCCCAGATCGGCAGCGACGTGAGGCGCTTGAGTTCGTCGGGCTTGAGCGCCGGCCAATCGATCACGGCCGGCTTGTACGGGTTGTGTGTGTCGAGCAGCATGCGGCAGAACATCTGCTTGTGCGCATCGGAACCGATCCTGACCGGACCTTGTCTCTCGAAGGTCCAGTTGCGCATTGCGTGATCTGCGGCTGCATGCTCTTTCTGCAGCGTGTCAGTCATGGCTGGTGTTATGCGATTACGGGCTGAAAGATTTTTGCATAGCTTCCGTAAACGCGTATTTTCGAGCGGCCATGCGCACGTGTCGTTTGTCGTTAAAGCCGAGCGGATTGACAGCTAACACGAGCGAAGAGGCCCTGAGTTTGCTGGCTTAGCACGGGCAATTGTTCACCATCGCGACAATTAAAACTTTTAGTAATTTTATCAGTCTAAATTATTACAAAAAAGCATGATTTGCATTGGTACCCGGTGACATCGCCTCAAACAGCATGCCAGCAGTCGAATTGTCGTTCGGCTTTACTTCTACGGACTGGTGTGAGTGAGCTCTTGCCCGCGTCTCGGGGCATTATTGCCAAGATGGGCGCGCGAGCATAACTGGGGCACGCGAACTGCGCTGGTCCTGCCAAAAGCGCTCGTATCTCCGGTGCGGCAGCGGTCACGTTCAGCCGAAGTAAGCTCAGTTGCACACACGAGCCGCGATCCTCAACATGGGTCGCTGGTGGTGCAGTGAAAGAGGCATGGAGTCGCCACAGTGAGCCGGTGTGATCTAAGGGGGAGACCCCGTATTCTTGCGGGGGAGTTTTGGAAAACTGTACCGGGTGGCCTGTCGGACTGGCGTGGGGAGGAACCCAGGGCCTCCCAGAACACCCCCTGATTCCCGAAGTACACCAAACTATATGCAAAGGCCAATACACAGCAAACTACGTATGGGGGGATGCAAGGGACGTCCCTTATGCACTCTCATAATCTTGCAAGACTGGTGCGCCATCGCGACGCGTAACTCAATGCAATGAACGCCGGGAATACGAGATGAGTGTCGCCTAAAGCTGCAGGCAACCAATGCAGTCGACAAGATTGTTGCGGCCAAGTGGTCGGCGCCGTTGGCGAAAGCCGCATGATGTCTTTCCCAAACGCTATTCAACCTTGTCGATCAGCGATGCATCAACGGCGGTGCCATCAAGCGTCACTGCGCCTCTCTTCGCGACGAAGCTGATATCGCCGGCGTTGATTTCTTTATGCTTGACGATTGCGGCGCAGAAGCGCGGATCGGTTGAACGTGGTGCGGTGGGTGAGCGGCCCCGGTGTCTGAAATACGTCACGGCCCGCAGTCAGACCTTTTTGAATCTTAGTCGAAAATCAGATTCGTCTGATCGACGGGTTGCTCCCCGATTGGCCACAATACTGCGTTTTATATCGATGTCCACGCCGGACTAGGCTTTCCGCTCGCGCCGGACGGTGCCACTCTTCCATGAACCGATTGCTAATTGTTCCCGTCGAAGGCGAACTCGCTCAACCACGTTTCGCGCCGCTCGATGGCGTGCCGGCGTTCGGTCTCGAATGGGCGGTCCGCGGCTCGTCCGACATACGACCTGGCCGAGCGGTCATCAAGACATCGTGCATTGACGTCACCGCACCTCATCGCAACTGTCACTGGCAGCCTTCGCGTCGGCCAATGTCGCCGCCGAACATCGTTGCTGTTCAGCCGATCACCGATACAGGCCGCGCGCACAGCCGGAGCGCGATTCTCGCAGCATGCTGGACCGTGATTGCGCTTGGTCTCATCGGCTGGTTGATTACCACGAACGAACAATCCCCTGACACTGGACTGCTGATGCAGGGGCAGCGCACGGACTCCATCGCTAACCAAAACGAAAACTGGCCATCGGATTCGTCTTTCGCTCGTACGAGCTCAACTGCCGAGTCGGACGATTACGGCGATGGAGCTGCCGCACGACCATCGACGGCGACGCTCGCTGAATCGTCAAAACCCAGAGCCCAGCCCCCTCGGCCGACGGCCAAATCAGAGCGGTTCGCGGCGGGGCGGCCCTCGCCATCGCGCGCCATCGGCTGGCGGCCGACTCCAGCTCGGCATGCTTTCGCGCCGATCGAGCAAAGTGTATCCGCCCGCAGGCAGTCTGCTCAGACCACACATCGACTCGCCTCTGCCCCAATTCAGGTGCCACGCGACGAACTTGACGATCCGCGCACGCTGGTTGCATTGGCAGGCGCATTGCGAGCCGCTCAACCTGCGGCCGCTCAGGTAGTGCGAAATTCGGAACCCGGTTTCGACTGGACCTCCCGGCAATCCCATCGGCGCCTTACCGACGTCCCTGACACATTCGCGCGTTGATTGGCGCCGGCAAATAGAACGACAAGTGGAGTATGGGTTTCATGGCGGACCAGCTTGCTGACGGTTTGAAGTTCCGCACCTTGACCATCTTGGATGTCTTGCCGAAAGAAGCGCTGGCCATCGAAGTCCGGCAACGTTTGAGCGCCGAACGCTTGGTATTAGCATCGAATCGTATCACCGTGAGAAGAGGCGCTCTACGGAACCAGGTAGTGAGATTTCAGGTCACCTGATCGACATATGGGAAAATCAGCATCGAGAAAAGATCGACGTCAACCGACCAGGTAAGCAGACTGACAGTTGCACATCGAAACGTATGACGGATCGGTCCGCGACGAGTGTTTGAACCTACCATGGTAAGGGATCGTCGGTCGCCGCCGTGCTGTGGATTTGATTGCTTGTGCACCGACCGCACCGAAGTATCGCGACACGAAGACCGGTGCGGCCTCGATCGGGCGTGGCAAGACACGTCAATGGATTGCGGGCGCGAAGAATCGCGGCCGGTTTCAGAACCCAGATGCCGGATAGCCTTCAGGTTGCAAATCGGAGCGTAGCGCAGCCGAGTAGTGCGTCTGGTTTGGGGCCCGTGTGACTGGCAGACCGAGCGCTAGCGAGATTAGAAGCGAGCGTCTTCGAGGCCTTCCGCGTAAGCACGTGCTGGAGGGCTGGCTCGCGCCGGCATTTGCAGCACGCGCCGGTGCGTCGCCGAACAACTGGACCTTCGAACGATTGTTGTTCAGGTCAATCCGGTGTCACCGCTGAACGCGGTCGACTGCGCCAAGTACCCCGACCAGTTCCTGCGCGACCCGCAGTCGCTTCACCTTGCGGCTGCTGCGCAATTCGAACGGTGGTGTGTTAGAGACCTATCTGGGCAATAAAACCGAATCTTAGAAAATCGACAATGACAACAGGCGCATCAAAACGCGCCGGTGAATCGCCAGTGACAACTTTGCGCGGTGCGAGCTGGAGCGGGATTTATGCCTCGGTCTATGTTTGATCGTGATGATTTTGGTCACTCGTGGAAATCGACAGTGCCAGATCGACCGAGCGTCGCAATTGCGTGTCGAACCTGCCTCCTCACGCTGTACGAATCGTTCGGCCCATATGTGCTCATTGGCGCATCGAGAACAACATGCGCCGGGTGCTAGACACGACCTTCGGTGGAGATCAACGCACGGTTCGCGTGAGTCATACTTCGCAGAACTTTGCGATCTTGCGACGCATCTGCCTGAGTCTACTCAAAGCAGACGCAACGACCAGGGCGGCATAAGAATCGATAGCTCAAAGAGGGCGCCGGCGCTCCCGGTCGTGCCGTCGTTTTACGTTTGTGACACTTCGCGCGAGACCAGCCAGATAGATCGGCGCTTTTTCATACAAATCATAGGCTCGGCAACGCAAAAATCGTACTTCATCCAATAGTCACCGAGGCTTCGGGTTTCGATAATGTGCATCGAAATACGCAACGAGACTGATCACCAAGAAGAGGCTTGGAATTAATGTGCCGTGGCTATTTCGTTCCGAAAATCAATCTATTTAGAGGCCAATTATGAGTTTTTTTAAAGCAAGTGTCGCCGCAGCAGCAATCGCCATTATGGGTGGAATTCCCGCAATGGCGCATGCGACCGATGGCACCATCACCTTTACCGGCAGCATTTCGTCGCAAACCTGCACGATCAACGGCAACGGCACGGGTGCGAAGGACTTTACGGTCGCACTGCCTCCGGTTTCCGCCGGTGCGCTGGCCGCCGCAGGGCAAACTGCTGGCCAGACGCCGTTCAACATCACGCTGAGCAAATGCTCGTCGCCGAGCGGCAGCGTCCACACGTTCTTCGAGCCGGGTGCAACGACCGATCTGTCGACGGGCAACCTGATGGTCACCGCTGGCGGGGGTAGCGCGGCCAACGTCCAGATCGGCCTGACGAACGCCGACTTCTCGCCGATCAAGGCCGGCGCCGCTGATGCGTCGCAGAACTCGAAGGCGGTTTCCATTGTCGACAACGGCGCGACGCTGCAGTACTACGCGCGCTATGTCGCGACGGGTGGCGCCGCAACGGCTGGTACGGCGAACAGCTCCGTCATGTACTCGCTCGTGTACCAATAAAGCAGGGGGGGGCGGGGCCGCGCCCCGCCCACCGTGGGGTGAGGCAGACATCTCACTGCCTCCCCCATCCATCACGTCTATTACCAGGGAAAACGTCTATGAATATTAAGCACTCCTTTCAAATATTCATTGCATGCGGATGTGCTTTGCTGGGATTGGCAGGGGCTCTGGATGCGCAGGCATCTGTCGTCGTGGCTGGAACCCGTATCGTCTATAACGAAAAGGAGCCGGAAGTCACGATCAAACTGTCGAACGAAGGTCAGTCGCCAGCCTTGGTACAGGCCTGGATCGATAGCGGGGATATAAAAGCTGCACCGTCGAATATCGACGCGCCATTCACGGTCACGCCACCGATTTCGCGTATTGATCCCGGCAAAGGTCAAACGCTGCGCGTTGTTTATATGGGAGAGCCGCTGCCACAGCAGAAGGAGTCGCTGTTTTGGCTCAACGTGCTGGAGGCGCCGCCCAAGGTGGCGGCAGAGGACGCGAACAAGCTGCAGTTGGTCCTCCGTACGCGGATCAAGGTGTTTTACCGGCCGGCAGACCTCAATGGCGCGGTTGAAGATTCACCGGCGCTGATTGAATGGCGTCTAACGCGGAAAGACGGTCGCCCGGCACTCGAGGCACGCAATCCGACGCCTTACCACGTTTCGTTCACGGCAATCAGCGCAAGCGCCGGCGGCAAGGCCTCAACGGCCGTTGCCGACATGGTCAACCCGCAGGAAAGCCGGATCTTTCCGCTGAAAGGCGATGCACCCGCAACGCAAGACTTGAAAGTCCATTACACGACGCTGAACGACTTTGGCGGTGCTGTCGAGGGAAACTCGGCGTTGCAGCAAGGTGACGCGGCTGCGCGCACGCTGCCGCGCGATTAAACGCCGCCCCACGGCGTCTGCTTATTCACTCTTGCTACAAGAGCTCAATTTTCCTTAGCGAATTTGCTGCACGGATTGGCCTTGTCGCAGATTTCCCCGCCTAGGCTATCCATGCAACGAAGAAATCAAAATCGAATATCCTTTGCTCTGCGCCCCTGCGCACTGGTGGCGTATGCGATGCTCGCCTGTACCGAAGCATCCGCAAATGACACCACCGGTGCCAAGACGAGTGGCGAGGTGGAGTTCAATGATTTATTCCTGCAGCAGTCGGGTGCGACTCGTGTCGACATTAGCCGTTACAACAAGGGCAACCTAGCGGCGCCTGGCACGTACCGCGCGGATATCTACGTCAACCAGACGTGGTTAGGTCGCTCTAATGTCACGCTCAAGCAGCGGGGCGCCGATAGCGATAGCGTGCAGCCGTGTTTCGATCGCACAATGCTCGACCGAGTTGGTGCCGATCTTTCGAAATTTTCGAAAGAGGCGCAGGCATTGATCGACAGCGCCGCGGCGGATGCTGCCGGCGTGTGCGTGACCTTGCCGGAACTGGTGCCGGACGCAACTGCGCAGTTCGACAATAGCGAACAGCGGCTCGATGTGAGCGTGCCTCAGGCATCGATGATTCGCAACGCCCGCGAGTATGTCGATCCGCGTTATTGGGACGACGGCGTACCGGCCGCGCTGCTGAAGTACGACGCAAACGTATACCGTACCGACACGGCGGGAATTTCATCGACGCAGGCTTACACCGGGTTGACCCTGGGCCTCAATATGGGGCCGTGGCGGTTTCGGCATAGCGGCAGCCTTTCGTACAACACGAGCAATGGCACGCACTACCAGAGTGTGCAGACCAATGTCGCACGTTCGATCACGCGGCTGAAAAGCCAGTTCATCGTTGGAGACGCGTACACCAACGGTACGATTTTCGATAGCGTCGGATTTCGCGGCGCACAGTTGGTGTCGGACGACCGGATGTACCCGGAGTCTCAGCGCGGCTATGCACCGACGGTTCATGGGATTGCGAACAGCAATGCTCTGGTCAAGGTCCGTCAGAACGGCAACATAATTTACGAAACCAGTGTTGCTGCGGGCTCCTTCGTAATCGACGACTTGTATCCAACGGGCTACGGCGGGGATCTCGAAGTCGAGGTGACCGAGGCCGATGGCAGCAAGCATGTATCGCGGGTGCCTTACGCCTCGCCGGTCAATGCGTTGCGCCCGGGCAGCAGCCGCTTTAGCGTCACGGTGGGCAAGTACCGCAACCAGCAGCAGAGCGAATCGCCGCTGATGTTCGAGGGCACGGTGACGCATGGCTTCACGAATGCGATTACGGCCTATGGCGGCTTTCAGGCAAGCGACGGCTATCTTGCCGGAGCATTGGGCGCTTCGCTGAACACCGAGCTTGGCGCGGTCGGTCTGGACATCACGCAGTCGAATACGCGCTTGCCGAACCAGCCGAATCGCAGCGGGCAAAGCGTGCGGATCACTTACAGCAAGCTGCTTGCGCCGACAAACACGAACATCACAGTGGCCGCCTACCGCTATTCAAGCAGCGGCTTCTTGAGCCTGCCAGACGCCAGCGCGTTGCGGGATCTCGCCGGGCGCGGCCTGACCGACCACATGTTGTCGAGCGGTGTGCAGCGCGGCCGGTTGCAGCTCACGGTCAACCAGACACTACCGCAAGGGTACGGGTCGTTCTATCTGTCGGGTTCGACTCAGGATTACTGGAACCGCGCAGGGCGGGACACGCAATTCCAGGGCGGATACAACAACAGCTTCAAGCGGATGAACTACGGCGTGTCGATGTCGCGCCAGTTCGACCTGACGCAGCGCAAGTGGAACAACACGGTGATGTTGAGCGTCAGCATGCCGCTTGGGCGCGGTATGCACGCACCTTATTCGTCGACCAATGCGCAGCGCGACTCGCGGGGCGTCACGCAGGTTCAGCAATCGCTGTCCGGTGCGCTGGGTGAGGACAACGGGCTGACGTACGGCATGAATATCGGCAGCATGAGCGGTGGTTCGACGCGCACCACGACCAATGTGGCCGGAAACGTGGGGTACATGACGCCGGTCGCGTCGGTGAAAGGCAGTGCGTCAGCCGGGACGGGTTATACGCAGTTTGGCGCAGGGGTGTCGGGAGGCATCGTCGCCTATGGCGGTGGCATCGCATTCTCGCCGCAACTGGGTGAAACCATGGCGATCGTCGAGGCCAAGGATGCGAGCGGCGCTCGCGTGACGAACGGCTCCGGCTTGCGCGTCGATCCCTGGGGACATGCCGTGGTGTCCAGCCTGAGGCCATTTGCGAAGAACGACGTGGAGATCGACCCGAAGGGCCTGCCATTGAGCGTGGAGATCAAGTCGACCTCTCAATACACGATGCCGACGGCGGGCGCCGTCGTGCGGCTCAAGTTCGAGACAGAAGGCGGTGGGCGCTCGGCGATCATTCGGGCGAAGACCGCCGACGGCCAGCCGCTCCCGTTCGGCGGTCAGGTGTTTGATTCATCGAACCAGGAGGTCGGCACGGTCGCCCAGGCCGGACGGATCATCGTGCGCAGCATGAAGGGCGATTCTGGCGAGTTCAGCGTGAAGTGGGGAGATGGCGTCAACGAACAATGCAGGATGTCCGTCGTGCTGCCGAAGGTGCCGGAAAACGGGCGAGCGCATTGGACGGTGGTGGACGCAGTGTGTGTCCCGTAACAGGCGCTTGCCGCACTACTCTATTCCTCGGGAGCGGCTGAATTCGATTGTTTGAATGATCAATCTGGATATTCGGGGTTGGCATAAATCCATCTGTTAATAAGTGGCGTAAAGATGTATGGCTTGTCACATACGTGTATGTGGTGGAGCGATTCATCGTTCGAATGACTTGCCGCGTTTATGCATTTAATTTTTAAAGGGCGGTAAAAATGTTTTATCGTGCGGGTTTGATTGCTGCCGTTTTTGCGATATCTGGTGGCGCGCGGGCAGCATGTCTCATGACTCCAACAGGCGGCGTGGCATCGTCCGCGCCTATTGTGCTTTATATACCTGCGTTCCAGATAGGTCCATTTAACCCAAACGTCCCAATCGGTTCGATGCTCGGTGGAACAACTGAAGCGACGGCGTTTAGGGTGCAATTATCTACCACCGGGGGCAAGATCTCTTGTCCTGAAGGCCTTGGAGGCACCTCCAGAGTAATTCAACATCGAGGCAAGACAGCCGTTGTTGGTAAGTACACTAGCGTAAACGGTCACGTTGCCGACATATATGCGACAGGGGTACCCGGCGTAGGGATGATTTATAGGATGGTACATATGGGCGGGGGAGCGCTGAATTATTGGCCCACTGATTTGAGCGTTCGTACCAACAAAGAAATGACCGTGTTCGACAAGGTGGGGTGGTTCTTCAATTTTATCAAGACAGGCCCGATCACGGCAGGGGGGGTACTCACGGGTGGTGAGATAGGAGCGTGGTATGGGGGATCTGACGGGCAGCAACTCGCGTCGTTTCGGGTAAGTGGAGGTATTACGATTCTACCGCAGGTACCCACATGTCGTGTGACCACTCCGTCGATTACGGTCCCTCTCGGGAACATACCCGCAAGTACGTTTGCCGGGGTCGGTACACCTTCGCCCAGCAAGCCCTTCAATATCGTGCTGGAGTGCTCGGGCGGCAACGCGGGTACCTACACCAATGTTTATACAACGCTCACGGATCACACCAATCCGGGCAATGTGTCGGACACACTGACGCTTGCAAGGGATTCTATAGCAACTGGTGTTGGAATTCAGGTGCTAAACGGGACCACGGTGATCAAATATGGCCCGGATTCCAGCGCTACAGGTAACACGAACCAGTGGAAGGCGGGTACAAGCGGGAATGGGACATTTACCATTCCGCTGACCGCGCGGTATGTTCAGACAGCACCTAAGATCACGCCCGGAACGGCCAACGGTCTCGCGACGTTCACGATGAGTTATCAGTAACTGGCGATTATCTACATCGGAAGCCGTCGATTAACGACGCCCTGCCAATGAACGATGGAAGGTCTGAAGCTGAGTGTTCGCGTGGGCACCTGCAATCAGACCCCAATGACAGGGAGTCGGGTCTGATTCTGGCCCAATTTCCGTCCCGGCCTTCGTTGGAAATTTCCGGCTCTTTGGGGTGGGCCGACTCGGCTCGGACGGTGCACTGGCGGGCGAATTCCGCTGGCATCATCCATTGCAGCGCAGAATGAGGACGCGCCTCGTTATAGTGCTCGCGCCAAACCTCAATTTTGAGTCTGGCGTCCTGCAACGACAAGAACCAATGTGCATTGAGGCATTCCTCCCTGAAGTGTCCGTCGACGGACTCATTCTTCGCGGAGTTGGTCGGCTTGCCTGGGCGCGAGAAGTTGATATCCACGCCATTCTCGTACGCCCGTTTGTCGAGCGCCTTCGAAATGAATTCGCTGCCATTGCCGGCCTTGATATTGCGGGGAAGCGAGCTGTATTGGGCAAGTCGGGTCAGCGCTACGACAACATGCTCGCCCCGCACCGAACCGTCGACCTCGATCGCCAAACATTCCCGCGAGTAGTTATCCACGATCGTAAGTGTGCGTAGCCGTCGGCCATCGAAAAGCGCATCTGCGACAAAATCCATACTCCAGACTTCAGTGATGGCACTGACGGACTGCTTCGGCTGCCGGCGCCTTGCCGACTTGTTGCGCCGCGGTCGTCATTTGACGCAACGAATGCCCGAGTTCGCGATACACGTGTTCGACGCGTCTATGGTTGTCCAGCCAGCCTTTGCGGCGAAGCATCGCGTACACGGGGGGGCACCGTAATGCCCCGCACTTAAGTGATCTCAGTGATGCCCATCTCCAACGCACTCTGGTGTCGAGCAACTGACTTATAGCGGTCGACCGTGCGGGACAGATTCAGCAACGAACACGTCTGTCGCTGACTCGCTCCGAAACGCTGCATCAAGTCCGTGATCACTTCAAGGCACCGGGAAGGCTTCAGAGCTAATAGGATGGTCTCCCCTCCCAGAAGGGCGATACTGAAGCGCCTGAAACCGTTGGAGAATGATCATGCGTATCGTTCCCTACAGCTGTGCCGTCTACGGTGTCGACCTGGGGAAGACGACGTTTCGCATCGCCGGAGCCGACCAGCATGGACGGCTCACCCTGAGGATCAAGCTTCGTAGCGACGCGTCGCTACAGTTCTTTGCGGCAGCTTCTCCCACGCGTCGTGGTCCTGTTCGCGTGCGCATCCGTGTGCCAGCACGATCACCCGATCCGCGCTCCGGATCGTTTCCGGCCGGTGCGCGATGATGATCCGTGTGACATTCATCGCGTGCACCGCGTCGTTGATCAGCCGCTCGCGCTCGACGTCGAGATGGCTCGTCGCTTCGTCGAGCACGAGAATCGCGGGCTTGCGGTAGAACGCTCGCGCGAGCAGCACCCGCTGGCACTGGCCACCCGACAGCGACGAACCCATGTCGCCGACGAGGCTCTGGTAGCCCATCGGCATCGCGACAATATCGTCGTGGATCTGTGCGAGCCGCGCGGCGTCCTCGATGCGCGCCTGATCCGGATGCGGATCGAAGAAACTGATGTTATCGGCGATCGAGCCGGCGAACAGGATGTCGTCCTGCATTACGCAGCCGATCAGCTCGCGATGCTGATGCAGCCCGAGTTTGCGGATGTCGACGCCGTCGACGTGTACGCTGCCCTGTTCGGGTTTCAGTAGGCCGAGCAGCAGCTTCGCCATCGTGGTTTTTCCCTGGCCCGACGGGCCGACGAGCGCGACCGATTCGCCGGGCGCGATCGAGAACGAGCAGCCGTCGAGCACCCACGACTCCGTTTCCGCGTAGCGGAAGCGCACGTCGCGCACATCGATTGCGGGCGGTGCCGCATGTCCCGCAGCCGCCGACGGCCGGGCAATCTTCGCCTCCATGTCGGCTTCGACGTCGGTCAGCACGATGTCGGCGAGACGCTCGCCGTGCAGGCGTAGCATCCGGAAATCGATCAGCGTGCCGATCAGTTCAGCGCCACGGGCCATGAATTGCTCGGCGAAGCTGATGAACGCGACCAGCATCCCAGCCGAAAACTGGCCGTCGAGCACCTGCTTCGCCGCGAGCCAAACGAGCATCACGCGGCCCGCGCCGGAAATCACACCCTGCAGTGTGGAGAAGCCGATCGACAGCCGCTCGATCGCGACGTGCTTGTTGGTGCTCTCGACGACGGCGTTCGCATACGTGGCGACGCGTGCCTCCTGCTTGTTAGCGAGCTTGATCGCCTGCACGCCGCGGATCGATTCGAGCAGGTTCGATTGCGCGCGCGCCGCATACACGATCTGTTCCTCGTTCGCCTGCCGGAACGGCTGATACGCGATCCAGCGGATCGCGCCGTAAGCGGCGAACAGGGCGAGCACGAGCCACGTCAGCGTCGAGCTATAGACGAACAGCATCGCGAGCGTCACGATCGCCATCACACCGTCGAGCAGCGCACCGACGAACTGAGTGGTGAGCGTGCTCTGGATCGTGTTGATCGCACCGAAGCGTGACACCACGTCGCCGATGTGGCGCTGTTCGAAGTAAGTCATCGGCAGCTTAAACAGATGCGAGCAGACATTCGCCGTCCACTGTACGCCGAGTAGACTGGAGAACCACGTCACGACCCAAGAGCGCAGGGCCGACACGGCGTGCTGGAACAGCATGACAAGCAGGAATCCGATGCCGAGCAGTGTTAGAAGATCGGCGTCGGCCGACACCAGCACCTCGTCCATCACCCACTGCATGTAGAACGGCGTGATTATGCCGAACACTTCGAGCGCGATCGACAGCAGCAGCACTTGCGCAAACGCTGAGCGGATACCGGTGACGCTGCCGACGAGCTTTGCCATCGAGATCGATTCGCGCGCTTTCGAGCGCGTGAAGGACGGCGACGGCAGCAATTCGAGCGCCACGCCGGTGAAGTGGTCGGACACGTCGGAGAGCGGTACGTCGCGCACACCGTGCGCGGGATCGTGGATTGTGATCTTGCCGCGCGACACCGACTTCAACACGACGAAGTGGGTCATGTCCCAGTGCAGGATGCAGGGAAGTCTCAGCTTGTCGAGTTCGTCGAGATCGAGCCGCAGCGCGCGCGACGTGAGATCGAGCCGGGAAGCCATCAGCATCACGTCGTTGAGCGTCGCACCTTTCAGCGAAGGGCTGAAGCGCCGGCGCAGGCTGACGAGGTCGAGATCGTGGCCGTGATAGTTCGCGATCATCCCGACGCACGCGAGCCCACATTCGGCCGCCTGCGTCTGCAGCATGACGGGCAGGCGCTGGCGCCAGCCGAATTGCAGGGCATCTATCCATTTCATTGTTCAACGGGCTCCGTAACGAATGCGGAATGCGCGGGGTGCGGTCATGCCGATGCGCGGCGGCCGAGCGCGTACAGCGGCTCGAGCACCCATTCGATCAGCCGGCGCTTGTCGATTAGCACGTCGGCCTCGAGCGCCATGCCCGGACGCAGCGCTTCGCGCTTTCCATACGCGAGGATGTCCTGGCGATCGAGCGCGACAACCACGCGGTAAAGTTGCTCGGGCACATTGGCTTGCCCGGTCAGGTGCGCGACCTCCTGTGGCGACAGAGCGGTGCGCGACACCTCTGCTACGCGCCCGAACTGCTGGCCGAATTTCTGGAACGGGTAGGCCTGGTACCGCAGCACGACGCGCGCGCCCGGACGCACGAAGCCGATCGCGCGGCTCGGCACCATCAACTGCGCCTCGAGCTGCGCGCTCTGCGGCAGCAGCGACACGACAGACTGCCCCGCGTTGACGACTTGTCCCGGCTTCGCGAGCAGCGCCGCGACAACGCTCGCCTGTGGCGCGCGCAGGATCACAGCGCGGCGTGCCTCGTTTTCGGCGATCGACTGGTCGACGTCGGCAAGCTTGCGTTCGATGTCGTTCTGTTGGTTGCGCGTGTTGAGTGGCAGCTCCCGCAATTGCTGGCGAATCTGGTCGTGCTGCTGCTCGACGTCGAGCCGCTGGCGCGCGAGATCCTGCAAACGCGCTTGGGCGTCGAGCAGCGCAGTTTCCTGCAGCTCGACTTGGCTGTTCGACGCATAACCCTGTTCGCGCATCGATTGCAGCTTGTCGAGCTGCCGCTGAGCGAGCTCAGTTTGCCGTGTGCGCTGAGTCTTTTGCAACGCGATCTGCGTGAGCTGGTCGTTCAGCGCCGCTGCGCGCGCTCGCAACCCGCGATTTGCCTCGTCGCTCAGTTGCGACTGGCTCGCGAGATCCGCCTTGAGACGTGTACGCTGGAGCCGAAGTTGATCGCCGACGCGCTCGCGCGTGCCGCCGAGCTCGGTCGCGACCTCGGCCGATACGCCCATCAGCTCGTCGCCGGCAGCGACGGATTGCCCTTCGTGTACGCGCGTGCCGGTCACCGTGCCCATCAGCGGCGGAGCGACCGTCAGCAGCCCCTTCGTGGGCAGAAGCTGGCCAGAGACGCGCTCGCGCTTCGTGTACGTGCCGAACACGAGGAACAGGACGACTGCGATGGTCGTTGCCGTTGCGACGCCAATCATCGCCCAGCGCCACGGGGGCGAATACAGGCTGACGGTACCCATCAGCTTGTGCCTGGTCGCGTCGAGCGCTTCCTGTCGAAACAGCGAATCTGTCATGTGCAGTTCCCGAAAGCGGAGAGAGGGAAGAGCGGCGAGATGCGCATGGTCAGTCTCCGTTGCGGCACGCGATCGCGGCGACGTCTGTGTTGCCAAGCGTGCCGAGCGCGGCCGACAGTTGCAGTCGCGCGCGCAGATAGCGGTAGCGTGCGTCCGCGAGGTCGCGGATCGCCTCGAAGTAGCGCTGCTGTGCGTTCAGCTCATCGAGCTGCGTACGTAACCCCACTTCGCGGCCGAATTGGGTCGATCTCACCTTGCTGTCGGCCGACGCGAGCGCGCGTTCGCGCGCGCGCATGAGCGCGACGCCGTTGGTGATGCCGAGATACGCGGTGCGCGCGCGTTCGCGCGCCTTACGGCGCGCATCCTCGAGCGCGTCGCGTGACTGCTCGCGGCGGCGGTAGGCTTCGCGGCTTGCCGACAATTGGCCGCCGCCCGCGAATAGTGGAATCGTGACCGTCACGCCGACTATCAACGAACGCGTCTTTGATGTCGTGCCGAATACCTGGTCCCAGTCGTTTTCGCCGGACCCGCGGCTCCAGTTGGTGCCGTAGCTCGCCTGCAGATTGACGACCGGCAGGTTCGCGGCGGCCGCCTCGACCACGTTGGCCTCCGCCTGCTTGGCCTGCTTTTCGCCGATGCGGACGTCGACGTTGTAACGAGCGGCCTCATCCATTGCGGCTGCAAGATCGACGGGCGGCGCCAGCGACGCGCACTGCCACTCGATCGGCGCGATCGCATTGACCGCGAGGCCTGTGAGCCGCCTCAACGCGCCGCTGGCGACTTCGAGATCGTTCTGCGCGTTAACAGTACGTGCGTGCGCGTCGTCGAGATTCGCGAGCGCCTCGTCGACGTCGGTGCGGGTACCGTCGCCGATCCGCAGTGCGGCCTGCGCTTGGTCGAGCTGCCGCTGGAATACCTGACGCGCGGTTTTGGCCGCCTGCAGCACTTCGCCACCGTACAACACGTCGAAATATGCGTCCGATACATCCGTGATCAGCGTTTGCCGTGCCTTCTCGAATTCGATGTCGGCCTGGTCGGCGAGCGTACCGCTGCGCTTGAAGTCGGCAACCCTGGCCATGTCGAAGATTGGTTGGGTGACCGTGGCCGACACTGTATGCCGGCGAACGGCGGCCGCGTACGGCGCGCTCGGTTGATCCTGCTGCGTGTAGTTGCCGTCTATCTGCGCGCGCGGCAGCAGGCCCGCGAGTCCTTGCCAGCGTTTCTCGTGGCCCGCGAGTCGCGCATTGCGCGCGGCCGCGATGCCGGCGTCGAACCTCCAAGCGGCATCAACTGCGTCGAGCAAGTCCGCGGCTAGCGTCGGCGATGCCACGGAAAGCGGCACAAGCGCGACCGCCAGTTGCATCCAATGTTTCACATTCATCTTGTCTGTGTTCGCTGCGACTGAGAAGCGGATTTGTTCGTTGCGAATACTATTACTTCGAACGTGCGATCGATTTCGCACTGGTCCACATATGCAGCACCATCAATTGCTGTCCAGGATTATTTTGGAAATTATGAGATTCACATCGGCTGATCGGTGGCCGGATTAAATACCCGGTCGGTCAAAAATGTTTTGATGCGGCATCGAATATCGGTAGATGGATTTTTGCGTGGATCGCATCCATTAAACGGGGATGCCGCCGTGCCGATATTCGTGTTACGTGGTGAACTATGCATTAATTTTTGATGCCGCAGTGGATTCTTGAATCCGAATCGTACTCGTACGATGCCAATTAATGGCATTTTCGGACGCGTCTTATTTTTTGTGCGTCGATGGCGCCATAGAATATTAATCATCGTATTGATGTAGTGGCGCGAGCGCGCACACAGAAATGTCTTTCGCCGGAGATCTATTTTGCTAAAAATAAAGAATTTTCAATTCGCAGATTTGTCGAAGGGTTCGCTGTCCGCGATAGTGGCCGTTTGGCGCACCTTATGGTATCGAGGCGCATATATGGAGTCATCTCGAAAAATTGACACGAAGTGCTTGCAAATGTGTTTTTTGGCAGTTTGCGCGTTTTGGCCTTGGAGCGCGCAGAGTGGCCCGAATCTTACGGCATTTGGGGCGACAAGAATAGCGGCGCCGTCTAATACGGCGACGAATACTATTGTTGCGCGCCAGTACTTTACGCCAAGAGATCTATGCGAGAAGGATGTTTGCGAAGTAACTAGTGCCTCTCTTTACAACAAGGCATCAATTGCCGGACCACGGGATGGTCCGGAGATCGAAACGACTGCAGATGGATTATCGACGCGTGTTTTGTTGGACGGGGCTCCGATGACTTCAAAAGTCAGGCAAACGGTGCGAAGCGTGATCGAAGTTCAATTATTCCGGGATAGTAGAGCCCCAAAGAATGGCACGCTCAAACCCGGCTTTTTAAGCAACTACTTCACGATTCGCTACAAATCTGGATTGTTGGGCGATCTGGCGATGATTTATCTTGCGGCCGATGTCAATTTTATCAATGGCACGTGTTCCATTCCGAATCAGACTGTCAACTTGCCTGACATTTCTCGCACAAGCTTACGGGGTGTAGGCTCGACTGCCGGCGGCAGAGCGTTTGCACTTCGTCTAACCAACTGCCCCGCGGGTTATAACCGAATTGGCTATCAGGTATCGCCGCTGAATGGCTCCGTGAGTGGCATCCCTGGCGCACTGAAGCTGCGGCCCGATGCGACCGCGAGCGGAGTGGGGGTCAGGCTAAGCGACGCGAAGACCCAGCAGCCGCTCGTCTTTGATCGTTCGATCGCAACCCCCTACAACGGGAGCGCGGCGCCACTGATCGATATCCCGCTATACGCAGAGTACGTGCAGACCGAGGAAACGATCACTGGCGGAACCGTCCAGGCGGGCGCGCTCGTGTTGCTCGATTACCAATAGGCCTGTACGTCCGCCCTGATATGACGATGTCGATCGGGTGGACGTGTCGTTCCAACCGACTCACCGAAACATCGCCAGCGTTCTCAATGGTTGTGTGCCACAAAGGCGGCATGCGAGTTCCCCGGGGTTTAGAGTTCGATCAGCGTGGGTACCGTGCGTTGCCAGCCGAGCCGAACGAGAGCATCACCCGGGCCGCTCGACGAGAGTCGGGACAACCGCACCGATCAGTCGCCACCCTGTAAGAAAAAATGCAGCACCGGACAATATTTTAGCGTGTAAATGATCATTATTGTCGTGAGCGCTATATTCGTCATGCCGTGTGTAAATGTGGCATTGGATCTCTGTCTTCGTTGCTGCCCGCCTTGAGTTGAATTTAATTTCCATCCGTGCGCATCCTTGATCCTCCGTCGTTTGCAATAGCCTCTTATCATTCGGATTATTCGATCCGACTCACCTCACCTCCAACGACGCATACATCTTTCCTTTTTTCGCTTCTGTCAGGCTGGATCAGTCGCCGCGCCTGAGATAGACCCAGTCCGGGGCACGACTGCCTTGTGGCGCGATGCCCGGGTGGAATTCGTACAAGTACGAGGCAATATTTTGACAAATCCGTACTTGTCAAATATCCATCACTTCACCGGATATGGATAATAGTTATTGAAATGTGATTCGTAATTATTTTATTGCGAGTTGCTTTCGAATCAACGTTTCTATTCAATCATATTTGAGGTAATCACATGCGGAACAAAATCAACGTCGCTCGTATTGTTCAGGGAATGGCAGCGGTAGGTATCCTTGTGTCGATGTCCCCCGCAATGGCGGCCGATGGCGAAATCGCGTTCACCGGCAAGGTGTTGTCGACAACCTGTTCGATCGGTGCAGGTGGCGGCGCCACTGGCAACAAAAACATGACCGTGAAACTGCCCAGCGTATCTGCGAGCGCACTCGCGAACGCAGGCAATGTTGCAGGTCGCACGCCGTTTTCGATCGTGCTGAGCGGTTGCACGGGTGATTCGACCAAAGTGTCGACCGTCTTCGAGGCTGGAGACACGGTCGACGGCGGTAGCGGCCGCCTGAATCTTGTGTCTGCCGGTGCCGAAGACAAGGTGGCGGCAAACGTCCAGATCAATCTACTGAACGACAAGCAGCAACCGATCGCCGCGGGTTACCCGGGGGCGCAGCAGAATTCGCAAGTTGTTGCGCTGACTGACGGCGGCGCAACGCTGAATTACTTCGCGGAGTACTACGCCACCGGCAAATCAGCCGCCGGTTCGGCAAACACGCGTGTGCAGTACTCGCTCGATTACCAGTAATCCGCCAATGGGCCGCCTGGCGCAGTGCCGGGCGGCATCCAACCAATACTCACGTCGGCCACCTCCATGCGGAGTGATCGTCGGCACATAATTCCAACGGAAGACAAATGAACTGGAATCTACCGAAGGCGGCGGCCGCGTTCGCATTATTGGCAACACTATGGAGCGGGGGCGCGCATGCCAGCGTCGTCATTACTGGTACCCGCGTGATCTTTCCTGGCGACAGCCGTGAAGTAACCGTGCGCCTGATGAACGATGGCAATGCGCCTGCGCTCGTTCAGACATGGATTGATACCGGCAACGAGAAGGAAGCGCCGGAGCAGATTTCGGTGCCGTTCGTGCTTACGCCGGCAATGTTTCGGCTCGATGCTGGTAAGGGGCAATCGTTGCGCCTGATTCAGACGCAGGAGTCGTTACCCGCAGATCGCGAATCGCTGTTCTGGCTCAATGTGCTGGAGATTCCGCCGAAAGCGAGTGTCGAAGATTCCGCGAATAGAGTCCAACTCGCGTTCCGGTCAAGAATCAAGGTGATGTATCGCCCGAGCGGCCTAACCGGGCATCCCGAGGCGGCGGCAGATCAATTGAAATGGAAGCTTGTACGCCAGATGGGCGGCAGTGGATATGCGGTGGAGGCATCCAATCCGTCGCCGTACGTCGTGAACCTCGGTGTAGTCAATGTCGACGTAGGTGGCCAAAAGCATGAACTGAAACCGAATTTCGTGCGGCCGGGTGAAACGACGGAGTTTCCGCTGCCGGCAGACGTGGTCGCACCCGCGAGCGCAGTCGTCGAATATAGCTATATCGACGATTGGGGCACCGTCAGGCCGCTTAAACACAGTAGGGTTGGAGGAGCGACGCACAACTGATTGACTGCGATGCGTGGAATCCCAGTGGTTCGCGCGGCGAGTCGATGGCGTGGTCTGGCGACTCGATCGTAGGCCATTCGACCCTGGTTGTTGGTATCTGGAAATTCTTCCTGCGGAGCGATCCATCAATATATTCGTATAACTAACTAAATAATAAATCGACCATGAACCTATTTTCCCAAGCGAACGAAAGCACACTCCGTATGCCACGTCAGAATGTACTCTATTCGATGGTGCTGTCCGCGCTCGCGGGCTGGACGGCCCACGCGGATGCCGCGACCGTACATTCCGACTTGCATGCCGAATCGCTAACAGCTGCTACGCAGGTGGTGAGCGTGGAGTTCGACAGTGGGTTCTTGTCTCGGGATACCCGCGGGCAGGTCGACGTGTCACGGTTTGAAAAGGGGAACACGACTGCGCCAGGCACATATGGCGCCGACGTATACGTGAACGAAAACCTCGCCGCGACGATGCAGATCACGTTCCGTGCGTCTGCGCAATCGGCCGACGCACAGCCGTGCTTCGACGAAGCGCAATTGGAAGCGATTGGTGTCGATGTAGATCGGCTCGTGCCAGGCGTGCTGTCGCGACTGCGCGACGATCGCGCGTGCGTCGAAGTGGGTAGCGCGATCCCCGACGCCCGTGCAGAGTTCGAATTCGGCGAGCAGCGTCTGCGCCTCAGTATCCCGCAGACAGCGCTGCGCCGTAGCCCGCGTGGCTACGTGGGTCCCGAGCGATGGGACAACGGCGTCACGGCCGGCATACTCAACTACAACGCGAACGTGTACAGCCGCCGCAGCAACGGGGGCCCGACGCTCACGCAGGGCTACGTCGGACTGACGAGTGGCGTCAACGTTGGCGCATGGCATTTTCGTCACGAGGGCTCGTATAGCTGGTCGACGGGCGGTGCTGGGCGCTATCAGGACATTGCGACATATGCGCGGCGCGACCTCACTGCGCTGAAGTCCCAGCTTACAGTCGGCGAATCGTACACGTCGGGCGAGCTGTTCGATTCGACGCAATTCCGTGGCGTACAGCTCGCGTCGGACGACCGGATGCTGCCGGACTCGGTGCGCGGCTTCGCACCCGTCGTGCGGGGCGTCGCGAATAGCAACGCGAAGGTGAAGATAAGTCAGAACGGGTTGACGATTTACGAAACGACGGTCGCCCCGGGCGCGTTCGAAATCGACGACCTGTATCCGACGGGCTATGGCGGCGACCTGATCGTGCAAGTGACCGAAGCCGACGGATCGGTCCATCAATTCAGTGTGCCATATGCGGCCGTGCCGATGTCGTTGCGACCTGGCGTTCACCGCTACAGTTTCGTCGCG
This sequence comes from Burkholderia cepacia, assembly GCF_001039005.1. Classification (GTDB taxonomy): domain Bacteria; phylum Pseudomonadota; class Gammaproteobacteria; order Burkholderiales; family Burkholderiaceae; genus Burkholderia; species Burkholderia theae. Next base: position 43,853 of record NZ_LDWR01000069.1, on the reverse strand, counting down.
GGTACGGTCCGCGACACGCAGAGCGACCGCAGTCCGCTATTCGTGCAGGCGACGTGGCAGCAGGGCCTGACGAATATGGTGACGGGATACACTGGCGCGACCGTCGCGCAAGGATACCTGTCGGGCATGATCGGTGTCGCGCTCAACACGCGATATGGCGCGTTCGGCTTCGATGTCACGCAGGCGAGCACGTCGGTACCGGGCATGAAACGCTTCAGCGGCACCAGCGCCCGGCTCAGCTATGCGAAGTCGATCACGCAGACGCAGACCGACGTCGCGCTCGCTGCGTATCGCTACTCGACGAGCGGCTTCTTCGGACTGAACGACGCGATGCTCGCGCGCGAGCGCGTCGCGAACGGCGGGCCCGTCGATTCGGTCGCGCGGCAGCGCAGCCGTACGTCGCTGACGGTCAACCAAGCCTTCGGCGAACGCCGGGGGCGACTTGGGCTCAGCGCATCCGCGACGAGTTACTGGAACCGCGCCGGTACCGACATCACGTATTCGGCCACGTACTCGAATACGTTCAAACGCATTACCTATGGCGTATCGGTGTTGCGTCAGCAAAACAGCATGGGTCGCAGCGACACGCAGTACTACGTGAGCGCGACGATCCCGCTTGGCCGCACTTCCCCGGTGACGGCCACGACAAGCTTCTCGCACAGCACGACCGGCGAGAACCAGGCGCTCGCGACAATCTCGGGTTCGGCGGGTCGCGACGAAAATGTGTCGTACAGCGTCACCGCGAACCGGGCGTCGGGTACCGGAAACGCGAGCAACGACGGCAGCGGCAGTGTCGTCTATCGTGGCGCGTTCGGCGAACTGTCGGCGACGGCTGGCGCGGGATCGGGATACCAGCAGGGTTCGATTGGCATCCGTGGCGGGATGGTTGCACACCGCGGCGGGATCACCCTGTCGCAGCCGTTGTCGGAAACCTTCGCGATCGTCAAGGCGGACGATGCAGCCGGCGCGCGTGTGATGAATTCGCCGGGCGCGCGCGTCGACGGGCGCGGCTACGCGATCGTTCCGTTCCTAACGCCGTATTCGCTGAATTCGGTCGAGCTTAACCCAGAAGGCCTGTCTACCGACGTAGAGTTGAAGGCGACGACGCAGCAGGTCGCACCCCGCGCGGGCGCCGTACCGCTGATCGAATTTTCAACGGTGTCGGGTAAGTCGGCTTTGATCGATGCACACCTCAGCGACGGCAGCGCACTGCCGTTCGGCGCGGCGGTCGTCGATGATCAGGGCATCGAAGTTGGCGTCGTCGGCCAAGGCAGTCGGATCCTCGCACGCGGGCTCGATGACAGTGGCACGTTAACGGTGCGATGGAACGACGCGGGCGACCAAATATGCTCGATTCAGTACACGCTCCCGATTGCGAAACGTGGTTCGGCTGCTCGTGGCCTGCGCCAACTCTATTCGACGTGCGTCGCAGGCCAGTAGTGCTTGTGGCATAACTCCTGATATTCGATGCGGAACCAGGCGGCCGGCGAGACACATTACGATGGAATGATCGCTCGCCTGAATCGTTCGGCGGGCGCTCCTTCCGCGTTCTGTGGCGGTGCGTTCGGCGCATCCACAGCGGTGTTTCGACCGCCGCCCTGCAGGCGGATCGCTGGAGTCAACTGCGGAGCTTCGACGGCAGTTAGCCGTGTTTTGCCAGATGTTTCAGTGGCACATCAGTGCGTGGGACGCGAGTCTATTTGTGCGTTCGATGAGGCGCGCCGGTCACCCAACCAAGGAAAGTCGACGGGTTAGTCGACACAGTAGGGGAAATCGACGCTACTTTTTTCTCGTTATCGGTCACATTCTATTCAGCGGATCGAAAGTAGCTATTCTTCCACATGACGGCACGAGTACGTTTGTCGGCTGAGTCGACAAACGGGCTACGTACCCGATGTCATTAAGGAAACGGAATCATGAAGGAATTCTTTTTGCGCGTGATGGTGGCGGACGATCATCCGGCCTCGGCACTTGGGATCGCACAAGCGTTCGAGAGAAACAGCACGATCAAAATCGTGCAGACAGTTTCCAACTCAACAGAGTTGGTCGCGGCCCTTGATGACCATCCCTGTGATGTGCTGCTGCTTGACTACGTGATGCCGGGCGGCAAGTACGGTGACGGACTCGCACTGCTGTCGTTCCTGCAGCGCCGCTACCCGGCACTGCGCATCGTGACGATAACGATGCTCGACGAACCGACCATCTTACGTGCGATTCAAAGCCAGGGGGTGAATGGTATCCTGAGCAAGTCGGATGCGGTATCGCATATTATCGGGGCAGTACATGCCGCATATGTAGGAGCACATTACCTGTCTCCAGCCATCAAGAACCTGCTTCAAGACGACGCAGACGCCAAACCTGTTGTGCGGCGGCTGTCTCCACGCGAGATCGAAGTAATTCGTCTTTTTTGTGCCGGGAATACAGTGGGTGAAATCGCGGAACAGCTTCATCGTAGTAAGCAGACCATCAGTTCGCAAAAAGCAAACGCAATGAAGAAGCTCGGAATCACGCGCGATATCGATCTACTCCGCTATGCGGATGCGGTAATATTTACCAATTCGCCCGCGCCGGGCACGCCTCTCACAGAGGAATAGCGCATGCGGATCCTGCGCGATTGCACGGCGTGCACGCGACACCACTGACTCGCTCACCTATCACAGACTGGACCATTGTGGATGAAATCGGATCTGCGCGAGTGGTTGCTTTGCGATACGTGATGAATACATCGGATGATACGCATGCAGGAAAAATCGAAGCGACACGGCGCCAGGATCGCGGCCGCAGGTCGCAAACCATACGAACCGGACCGGGTCCGGCGTCAGCAGCAATCTTTGTTGTACAGCAGCGGCGTGGCAATCACGGTGTTCATCCTAGTGTGTGTGGTGCTCATTGCGCGGCTCGAAGTACTCGGCTACTTCACGCAGGTGCGAGGGGAGTTTCTGAAGCGAGAGGCTCAGCTGCACGCTGAGTTGATGTCGACACAATCGTTGTTCGGTCAATTCGTCAACACTGCGCAGGGGCGCTTCATAGCGGCAGAGCCCGTCCCGCGTGAGGTATTGCAGAAGTTCGCCGATGACCAAGGTCGCATAGTCGGATATCGGCGCGGCCATGCCTGGTACGTTGGGATAGCTAATGTTACGCCGGAGCATCCGGCGAGTCAGTATGCTCGTTATATTTCGACAGCTATACCGCATTTCAAAGTCGCGGCAAATAATACTTCAAACGAGAAAGGCCGATCCGGTTATATGGTCGCGACCAACGATGAATTCCTCGGCATTTTCAATCCCGAGCTTGTCGACCGCGCACTCGCCTTGCCTCACGGGTTCTCGTTGAAGTCGCTGATGCGACAAGTCACGCCATCGGACGTGAACTTCACCGCCGGCTCTCAAGATAACGCGGACAAGAATGCTCTCCTGATCGAGACCCACGTCGATCCGTTGTTGGGGCGTCGCGTGCTGCGCTTTGCCCAGCGCCTGTACGATGACAAGGGGCAGCAGTTCGCCTGGGCGATCATGAACTGTCGTGCGCTTATCGACGATATTCTCGCATCGCAGTCCGGCGACGAACAATATGCCCTGATCGATGCGCGTGCCAATGTGCTGGTAGGTGTGGCACCGAGCCGCGAGATGATAGCCAATGCAATCGACCATGCGCGCATCCCGTATAGAGATCATGTGACTGCGCGCCGCGTCGGCACCAGTTTTGTCATCGGGGACTACTTGCCAAGCTCCGATCTCATGTTGATGGCTACTCTCTCGTGGCGGAGCGTCGCGGCTGCCGTCCTCGAGACAGTCAGCCTGACGGCTGGAATTGCGTTGATTGCCATTTCAACTCTCTGGATCGGAATCGTCCGCTTCGATCGGCGGGCACTGCGTCCCGCGAACCGCCGGGCAATTCGATTGATTGAAAGCGAGGCCCTCAACCGCACGTTGATTCGTGCAGCTCCTGCGGGAATTATTTTGCTGTCGCTGGCTGACGGTGAGACGATGGTGCGCAACGACGCCTTTCTCCAGTACGAAGACACAAATTCGGGTATGTCGCTCGGCAAACGAATCTGGCATGCGTATCAGGACGGAACGCGGGCGCCTGATGTGCCGCGCGTCATGATGCAGGAGGTGGCCGTCCACGTTTCCGGCCAGCGGGTAGTGTACTTTGCCGTGAACATCGTGCGGACGCGATATCGTGGCGTCGACGTACTTCTTTGTACGTTGGTCGATATCACAGTCCGAAAGGAGATGGAGGAGAAGCTGCGCGAAGCGCGTGAGTCGGCCGAGTACGCAAACAAGGCGAAATCTACGTTTCTCGCAACGATGAGTCACGAGATCCGTACGCCGCTCAACGCGATCATCGGCAACCTTGAACTGATGGAGCGTGCCCAGATGTCCGTTTCGATGCGGCGCCGGCTAGGGACGATCATGTCGTCGTCGGACGCGCTGCTGCGTGTGATCAATGACGTGCTTGACCTGTCGAAGGCCGAATCCAACCAGATGGTCCTTGAGCATATTGCGTTTGACTTGCACGTCCTGCTGCAAGACGTCGCCGCGATCTTCCAGCCGCTCGCAGATGCAAAACATCTGACACTCATATGCCGTGTGTCGCCGGAGTTGACCGATGGTTATGTCGGCGACCCCGTGCGACTACGGCAGATCGTCACAAACCTTGTTAGTAACGCGATCAAGTTCACGAAACATGGCACCGTGACGGTAGACGCGCGGCTCTCACGGGTCGGGACAGGGAACCAGCGTGTCGAGATCGCCGTCAGCGACACGGGTGTCGGCATTCCGAAGGAAAGTATGTCCACGCTGTTTGATGTCTATATTCAAGCCGACGCGTCGACGTATCGGCGTTTCGGTGGAACTGGGCTCGGGCTGCCACTGTGTAAGCGTATCGTCGAGCTAATGGATGGAGAACTTTCCGTCGACAGCCGTTTCGGCGAAGGCTCGAATTTCGTTGTTACGCTCCCGCTGCTGGATGCGCCGCCCGGCTGGCGCACTGAGCTGCTGGATCTCGACACGTGCTCTGACCCAGCGTCCGTATCTGATATTTACGCCAAACCGGTGGCGGACGAAATTGGCGAGGAGGGAAGCGAAGGCGGTGAGCCGATTCGTGTGCTGGTCGCCGAGGATCATCCCGCGGGTCGCGTGCTGCTGCGCGACCAACTTGACGCACTAGGTTACGATGCGACGATCGTTACCAACGGCATCGAGGCCATGCGAGAGTACTTTGAACGGCCATACGATATTGTGTTGACCGATCTCGGGATGCCGGAACTCGACGGCTTCACGCTCTCGAATTTTCTCCGCGAACAAGGCACAGGGGTGCCGGTGATCGCGATGACCGCTCATGCGACCGATGAAGACCGCCAGCGTTGTGAGAAAGTTGGCGTCGCGGAAGTTGTGTTGAAGCCGCTATCGATCGACGCACTCGATGCGGCATTGCGGCGGCACGCGGGGCGTGATGCCGCGGCGCCGATGTTGCAGAGGAGTTCGGTGCGCCAAGTGGAGGTCACTGATGAGATTCGCCATTCACTACACACGTCGACAGAACGCTCGCTCATGATAATCAACGCAGCGCTGATGAGCGGCGACATGGACGCGATCAAGATCGAACTACATTCGATGCGAGGTGGCTTCGCGCTGGTTCGTGACGTCGTTGCACGGGATGCGTGTGCGCATGCTGAGTCGATCCTGCGTGACAATGGCCAAGACGCGCTCAAACGAACCTGGCCGTCACTCGAAGAAGCGGTTACGCTGGGGTTGAGGCGTCTGGCGAGTGGAGATGCGCAAGATGATTCGCCATAAGCAAACCGGGTGGATCGCAGCGGGCTTAGCCTACCGGCGCTGAGCCTAGGTGAGTTCGATGAGGGACTCTTGAGCATGATATGGATGTTGCGGAGGCGCTTTGTCACCCTTCAATCGGCTTGGATTGACCTAGGTTGGGAAATGCAGCGCGTCAGACCGAGTTCAGTCCTTCGCGATGGCGACCAAATCGTGATCAACTTTGCCAAATTTTCCCTTTCAGCCGAATGTTTGCGAGCTGACGCGAGTATGGAGAGATGGACGACAGAGAAATTGGTGTCTAAGCGGCGATACACCGAAGAGTTCAACGCGGGAAGAGTCAAGCTGCGAAATCTGCTGGACAAGGTGAGTCGGCCCGCGGGCCAGGCGTGCCACTACTGACGCTGGGGAACTGGAGGCAGCTTGGTCCTACCGAAGTGGCCTCGCCGTCTGACGGTGTAACGGGGATTCGATGGATCTCCTGCCGGTGCCACCGAAACTGCTGCTTTGAGTTGATCGCTGGCAGCCCAATCAGGCACGGGATGGCGACATCGTGTCTGCCAGCCGGTGAAGGCCAGTTGTATCCGTCTTGACATCGCCGATTCGGTCGAAGGCCATCACACTTGGCATGGTTCCCTGTTCGGTCGAAGTCTCATTCGACGCGAACATCCGAACGGGACACTTTCGTGGCGTGGTCCCGCATAGGGCATGCACAATGGCCTCGTTTCGCTGTCGCGGTACCGTGCGTCGACGTCGCACCGATATCGACGGGAGGCGTTAATGTTTGTGCATGTCATTGCTGTGCTGTCGAATGAGTCTTGTACTTGTGCGCTCGTGAGGTTCTAAGAGCGCGAAGTGCAGATGACACCTGGCGTGATGCCACAGACGATGCGCGGGCCGGCCGCGCATTGGCCGGCACTGTTGCTCTGGGTACGGGCTTCCCCGACGGGGACCGTATCGTATCAGCGCTTCAGCGTTTCGACGTAGGTTTCTACTTCGCGCATGTCGCTTGTCTTGTCACGCAGCTTATCCTGCTTCTCGACGAGTTTCCTCCGATTCTTCTCGATCTCATTCGTATCCGCTGACGATTGGGCTTCACGTAAGCGCTCCTCTGCTTGATGGACGTCATCCTGTGCGCTGCGCACGCTACGTCGCTTGTCCGCGAGCTTGCGCTCGATACTGGAAAATTGGCCAGTGCTTGTGCAACTCGCTTTGATATGTGCGAGTGCGGCCTGCTTGCCGATCACCTGATGCGTATTACCGTATCGCTTCGCATTGTCTATCTGCGCCTGAATCGCCCGGATTCGTTCGGCGCAGTTCAGACTACCAGCGATCGCTTGCGACCCGATGGGTAGGATGAAAGGAACGACGGCGGCAATCAGGATCTTCTTCATCGTCAGCAATTTCGCGGATATGTCAATTAAGATGGGCAAGTGTGCGTATTGCCACTTGTACCCCGGATCGGGAACTTCGACGGGACGGCAGGGCAACCGACCGATTTGTTGACCGCCATTTGAACAACAACTTTCGTGGCGGTAAATATGACTTGTATGAAACTGTATTCGCGGGTATTGCTCGCGCACGGAGGACACCGCGCGAAACCTCAAGTGCATCGGCCCCCTTTTCTATCGCCAGGGATGACAATGGCCGGCGCTGCGAGCCTCACCGAGTTCAATAGTGGGCGTCGGCGCCGCTTGACAAGCCTCGAATCCGCGTTCCGGCACTCCTGATATCTATCGGTGAGATATGACGCTTGAGCGCTTTCGGGGGAACTGTGCACGGCCGCCAGACATGTGACACCCGGGCCGATAGATGTAAGACGTGTTGTGAGTGTGGTATTTAAACTCAAACGAGCAACGTGGCAGCAATTTAACGCCACATTGCCGATTCCTCCTTGCGGACACGGACGAACTTAGAAGTTGTTCGACCTGTGCTAATCACCGCCCCCGGTTTCGCACGCTGTGGTATTTGCCCATGAAACCGTCTTGCCGGATCGCCCGCCTGGCCACGGTTACACAACTCGGCGACGCTTAGGGCTTCGCCTTGATGACCGCGAGATCCGCTTGTGAGACTGGTTCAACGACATCGCAGCGAAGCTCCACCGATAGCCAACGAGTGTCTTGATCCGGAGGACGGGAAGATTAGCTGGCCCACAACAACCTCGGCTGCGGCTCGCATCCTCTGTATGTGGTCGCTCGCGCCTTCGGTCGGCGCAGATTTTCCAGCCCGAGCCGCCGCCACACTGATCACGCGCGATCTCAGCAATGGACTTTCCAGCCTCGATGTCCGCTTGCACACGCAGCGGTAGAACACCGAACGCGAAGTAGCTCTCCACGTGTGCGCCTATCTCGGCAAAATTTTCATGGGGAGGATGCCCGGTACAGGTACGCGGAAGAAAAGTGACCCTTGATCACTGGAATTTGGCGATCAGCGACCAGTTGGCGCCACGCGGCCTCCATCTTCCGGAACAAATCCGCGGCGTCCGCGCGCCTTCACCACCGGTACTTAGCTGCGAGCTGCCCCTTCACGGCCGCGTAGCCGCCGAAGTCCGTATCGACACCGATGCTCGACGATACGCTCATGCGCTTCGACAGCTGCCCTGTCGCGCCGGCCGTGAGCCCGGCGCGATCGCGGGGCACGGCGTAGTCGAACGTGTTGCCATCGATCGTCAGCGAGCGCGAACCAGGGCCGTGCCACCAGTTCGCTTCGACGAACGGCCGCAGTTCGCGTCCCGCCGGCATCGCCGTCGCGCCATGTACGCGCACGCCGAGCCGCGTCAGCATGTTGTTTGCGTGTTGCGTCCCGATGTGCCCGGATGGTGCGTTGTGCGCCGATGCACGGTAATGCGAATAGACGAGCTGCGCCTGCGGCTCGACGAAGAAGCGCGATGGGCCATGCTCGTAGAACAGCAGGGAATAGCCTGCTTCGACCGAACCCGTTACCGTGCTCGACCGATACGAATCGCCGATGAGGCTGCCGCCGATCGTGTTCTGGTATGCGCCGTAGAGCCACCACGTGTCGACATGCAGCCCCGACATGATGTCCCGATTGCCGTACCACGTACCGTACAAGCCAATGTTGTAGCCGTCGACGCTGCCGCGTGCGGTTGCCGGCGCTTCGCGTTGCTCGGCGGCGTTCCACAGCGTGCGCGTTGACCAGCTCGTGAAACTGCCGTACATCCCCATCGCACCGAGCCGGAAGCTGCCACCGCGACTGTCGTCGAAGCGCAGCAGGTCGGCGCCCGCGTGCACGACCCGGCCGTTGCCGCGCACGCTGCGCCCGCCGCCGGAATGTGACGCGAATTCCCCTTCCGCGCGCATCCAGACAGCGCCGTCGAGCTGGCCTGAGCCAGGGCCGTCACTGCGCAGAGAGAGATTCTCGCGCTGGCGCAGCGTGTGGATCGCCAACGTCGCCGCTGCGTCGGCATTCGCGAGATAGGCGTCTGGTTCGGGCGCGACCGCGGCGGGGTGAGCGGGATCGACGGTTTCCGGATGGAGGCCCGAGTTGTCTTCGCCTGGATCGGGTGCAGGCGGCGGCTCGACAGATTTCGCCGCGGACACCAGATACCAGTCTTCGGCATGGCCGCCGTTGCCGCCGCGCGCGAGCATGTAGTCGTAGCCGCCCGCGGACAGCGTGCCGAAGCCCTTCCGGTAGCCGTCCGACCCGGCATCGAGCGTGAATGCGGTCGCGTCGGTCGTGCCGCCGTTGCGGGTCTCGACCAACGGGATGCCGACCCTCGTCTGCGCGCCGTCACCACCGGTGCGCCGTACAACGATGGCTGTATCGCCTGATGCACGGCCGCCGTCGATCACGAGCCGGTCGGACGGCGACGCGTCGTCGCCGAGCACGGTGTTGACGACGATGCGGCCATGACGTGCCGCGTAGTCGCCTGCCACGACGAGCAAACGGAATGCGTTCGGCGCCGGCGGTGCGAAACTGATGGCCGAGTCGCTCAGCGACAGCGGGCCGATCGTCGAATCGCCAGTCATGTGCCAGTTGCTGCCGCCGTCGAGCGACAGCGTGCGCACCGCGTCGCTTGCGCCGCGCCACGTCGAGCCGTTCGATAGCGTGACGTTCGTCACTGAGGGCGACACCCGACCATCGTCGTTCAGCAGGTTCACGATATCGCCGGCGACATGCGCGTTGCCGTCGAGCGACAGGCGGACGGGTCCGCCAGCTACGGCATCAACCGCCAATAGCATGCCGTTGCCGCCCGTTACGCGCGCGCCGTTCTTTAGTGCGATCGTTGCGTCGGCCGCCGCGATGGCGCCGTGGCGCTCGCTCGCGAGCGAGCCGCCGTCGACGGAGAACGAACCGCCAGTGACGATGGCTCCCCACGCGCCGTCGCCCGCGGCGCGCGCGTCCGTGTTGTGCAATTCGACGCGCGCGCGCGTGCCCGCATAGACGACCGGGGCGCCGGCGCCATGCGTCGTGAGCGTGCCGCCGCTCAGCGACGCGAGCGAATTTGCGCCGGAGGCAAACAACCCGTACGAGCGCTCGCCGAAGGTTTCGATGCTGCCGCCCGATAGCGTGACCTGGCCGCCGAGTCGGGCCACCGCACCGATCGAGCGGTTGCCGGTTGTTACGACGTCAGTATCAGTCGCCCGCACCGTCGGCGTTGCCGCATACTCCATCGACGCGTACAGTCCGTGCGCGCTCACGCCTTGCGTCAGTACACGCGTGTGCGCGAGTTCGATATTGGCCGCGCGGGTGTCCACGCCGAGAGACAGGTTGCCGTTGGTCCGCAAATGCGAGTCTCGTATCGTAGCCGTCGACTGCCCCGGCATGAAGACGGCCGATGCGAAGTCGGCCGTTGTGCCGAGATCCACGCGCTCGAGCGTCACGCCGATGTCGTCATAGCTGAGAAACACGCCGTTTGCGAAGTCGCCAGTGGTGCGGATATGTGCATCCGTCACGTTGATCGACGATCCCGGCGCAAAGTTGATCATGATGCCGGCCGCTTCGCGTCCGCGCGTTTGGATTGTGCCGCCGGCGAAGTCGATCCGGCCTGGCGTGCTACCGTCCGGGCGGCCATTGTCGATATAGAGACCATGTCCGCTGGCACCTTCGGTGTTGATCGTGACGTCGCGCGCCGTTACCGTGCCGCCGAACTGAGCCTGAAAGCCAGTACCGCCCGTGTTCGTTATCCGAATTTCCGCGCCGCCGAGCGAGATGCGTGAGCCGACCCCTGTTGCATAGGCACCGGCGGCGCCGGCCCCCGCCGAGGCCAGTTGTACCTTGCCGGCCGTGGTCAGTATGCCGCCGTTGGCCGCGTACAGCACATGCTGGCTTGACATCGTCGTTGCGTAGTCGCCCGGCGCGACCTCGAGCGCGATTCCGTCCGCGCGTTGTGCGCCTCCGGCCGTGGCCTCAGCGAGCGGCAGCACGGCGCCGGCGATTAGCGCGGAACGCACGAGCCGCCTTGCGCCGGACGCAGGTAGCCCGCCGGCGCGTTGATGCCTGTATCGCATTGTTGCCTCTTCTGGGTTTCGTGTGAATTGAGGAAAGTAGCGAAGGGTGGGGATAAATGAAATTGGACGTGTACGAATTTTCGTTCGAAGCGACGCGCCACAAGGGCAATCGACGATATGTCGGAACCGAAAAATAGCGGCCCTGTAGCCGTCGCTGGCGCCCGCTTTGCGCCGTCGATTCTTGATGCAATCTTTCGTAGTCCTATCCGTATGGGAAGGCTCAAGTAGATGCGGCGAAGAATCGAAAAATTCTGGACGGGGTTGCCGACGCGAACCCAGCACTGGTTTTCACCGAAGGGCATCTCCAGCACCCAGTGCATGCTGTCTTCGATACGCCAGCACGCCAGCACGCCAGCACGCCAGCACGCCCGCGCGGCCTGCGCGGCCTGCGCAATTCGAACTTCGTCGGGAGGCAGGCTGTGACGCGTAGTAACTCCGCTCGGTCATCTAGTAGTCACCGATTTCCCGAGTGGCTCCGACCACCACGATCGAACTTGACTCCCTGGGCCATAAGTTCGGATCGGGATCCCTGCACACCGGGACACCACTGGCGGTACACAGGTACGTCTCGATACGTCCTTGATCCTTGTCAATTCCGTGATGCCCGACGGTATGGCACGCAGGTGCATAGCGGATCCGCCCCAGCAACGTCGAATGATTGTCCGTTACCGCCAACGTAGCCCCGCTTGCTTTGACGTTGCTCCTGGAAATTTGGCACTGGCATCCCATCCATCGAACTTGACGATCACGCCCTTGAGCAGCAGCACCTCGAGCCGCGCCGAGATGGCTGTGATTTCGGGGCTCTTGTCAATGCTCCACACTTGCCCCTGCGGTACCCATTTGGCCTGCCCTTGCCGACGCCAGGTCGATGCCACGCCGGTTTGCGCTGCGTGAGCCTCGCCCGGCCCTGCCATGGATCGTCACCTCTTCGTCGCCCAGTGCAGGACAGAGTCCGGGCGTTCAGCGAATGAAACAAGCTTCGACCCCGGCGGATCGAGCGCCGCGAAACGCGACTGAGCGTATCGTGCGACGGTATTCCGCACTCCAGCGACCCGTACCGGCACAATCAACCGTGCTTCGATTCGCCCCAGATCTGGATCGCAACCCGGCTATCCGTCCCCGACAGAAATCGCATCCAGCGAGACAAAATGGATCTCTCAAAAATCATGCGGGGACGGGGGGCTACGCAAATCCGGAAAACTGTCGATTGGTTCTTTGATAGTCAATACCATCCTGCTGCAAGATGGGCTGTCGAACGGGCTCTTCTCTACGGCGCATCAGTCACTACATCGTGCTTTGGGCTGGCTTTTTAGCAAGCATAAGCCGTCCATAACGATCTATAAATTTCGTGCGATTGCCATGTTTGCTCGTACTTAAAGTCCAAAATTTCGAATTTGTCCAATGGTGCTGGGACACTAACAATTCTAAGATCGGGTCTCTGCTGAGCGTCAACCTTGCATCGGTCCATCACTCCAGCGTCGAGCGCAGCCCGTAACATGCTAAGTGTGCTCGATGGACTACAGCCATTTTGTGAAGGGAGGCTGCGATAGAGGGACACGGATTGTCGAGAGGCGATTCGGACAGTAGATCTAAGCCGGATCTGTGTGAGCACGTCGTACCTGATTGCAATCGCCGTAGAGCAGAATTCCAGATCCGCAAGATCTAGTCGCAGACCAGGATTGCTGTCGAGATCATCTCGATTCGTCGAATTTTTGTTGTATCACGTTTTCGGAGCGAACATTGTGAGAGTGTTTGATGCCTTTGGAAGTCGGCGCTACCCTCGACGATAGTCTGATCATTGGAAGTGACGGTTTCGGTAACCGTGGCGAACTCTCCGAAATCAAGTCGACTGTGGCGCTGACGTGGGCAAGCAAGCTGCCTTTGGAGGCACGGCTTGTAACGGAATTGATGTCAGTAGCGACAAAATCTGAAAAGTCACTTGGTGATTCGGTAAGAGAAAGTAGTAGGACGGGCTCGACTCACGTCGCGTTGTATCAGCTCAGGAGGAGATAGTTCTGTGCGCCAAAAAGTGAAGATACTGAATTTACTGTTGGAGTTCGCGTTACTTCCTGAGAAATCGAGAAGGACGTTTCTTATAGAAGTTATCGAATATTTAATGATGTCGCACGCACAGCGGCGACATGCTATCCACGAGTGGGAAGAAGGAGTCAGAGTCTGTGGTCGGTCTGAGAGTCAGCACTCACGTTGACAACCTAAGTTTGAGCATGTTGAAAGGAACCGGGCGAAGAAGTATCTATCGTTGGTATGTGACGATGAGCGTGCGAGGTTAGCTAAGCCACTTGCATGCTCTGGATCGGCACTGGCTCCGCCGTCGACCAATCGGCATACCGGTATCTCCCATTCAGCTGGTGTCAACATAGTTCAGATAACAGCGGAGAAGAACACCAGGGCCAGTGACGATAAAGCATAGGTCAAGTTCGAAATTACGGTCTCGGAGGACTTGACGTGTATGAAATGCTTCGCCGACCCCATACGGCGGGCGAAATGTTTGGCATATTAGCAACCACGTCTTTCAACAGGTCGACAATACGACGGACGCAATGTCAGCTCACCATTGCTTCACCGCGCTCGCGGGTTCCGCCATGACGCACCATGCCAAACAGTACTCTCCAAACATTACGCCGCTACCAGAGCATTTCAGTGTTCGGTGGCGGAATCATTGTCACAATATTGATTCTGCTTGCCAGCGGACTCGGCATGACGTGGATCGTCTACACCTATGCAGAAGGAGAGCGGCGTACCTATCTCAACGGGCTGGAGCAGACAATGAACGCAATCCAGGTGAGCGAGACGTCGTTCCGTAACAGCGTCTCGAACGTGCAGCTCATCTGGCGGGAGGTTGGCAATGCGCCGGCGTCCATGCTCGGCGATTTCTTCAGAAGCGGTCAGCAGTTTGCGACCAAGCCCTATTCGTCGCTCGTACTCGGCGTGCCGGAGCAAACCACCAATCGTGTCGAAGTCGCGCGATATCTGTCGATGTCGGCGCTGTTAGCTCGCATTTGCGCGGCCAGTTCGATCAATCGAGGGCACACGCTGGAGGGTTATCACTACAGCACACGCACGGGTGCCTTCGCGCTGGTACCGAACCGGCAGCACGATTATCCGGCCCTGGATTCACCGGAAGGTCGTGCTCGCGTGTTCGATGCGTTACGCATCCAATTCGGTGAGCCATCTCGGAGTGCCGATGAGGCGCGGCCGCAGGTGCGTTGGCTGCCGCCCTTCATCGACCCCGTGACGGGGCAGTCGAGGATCAGGATCGCGGCCGAGGCGCATGATCATGGCAAGCCATTTGCGGTACTGGTAACCGAATATTCCCCAGAATATCTGTTGTCCTGGCTCGACAATTACCGCCGCGCAGGCGTCTTCTATATTACGACGAGCGACGGTGGAGTGGTATCGATGGACCCGAGAGTCGTGGGCTCGAACGAGCGTGTGCAGTACCTGCTGCAACTGAATCGGATGCAGGACGACACGTCGCCGGGCGCTCCCATGCTCAGCGGCGGGTTCTTGCTGTTTCGCGATCATCTAGGTTCGACCGGCTGGTCGCTCACGTACGCACTGTCATGGGGCGATATCGTGCGCGGCGTGGCGTGGCCCGCCGGAACGGTCGCGGCGGCAACACTGGCGGCGCTCGCGGTCATGTGGACGTTGCTGTTGCGCTTTCACAGGCGCGAGTTCGTGCCGCTATATGTACGATCGCAGCGCGTATTCGATAGCGAAGCGCTGTGTCGAAGCGTCATCGAGATGGCGCCGATCGGGCTTGGTCTAATCGCGCGCGACGACGAGCACTTCATGCTCGCGAGCCCTGCCCTAAAAGAAATGGTCGAACGGATTGGAGGTGAATATCACGTGCTGTCGAGCCAGGTGGTCGGTGCCTGGCAGGTAGGCGATGCGGATTGCGAGGTGCTCGCCGGCGACATCCTGTTGCCCGGTGTGGAAGCGGCAAATCCTCACATCGAGTTCATGGTGTGTGGTGGACGCTATCAGGGAAGGGATGTGTTGATCACCGTGTTTGCCGACGTGACTGCAAAGCGGCAGCTGTTTCAGAAACTTGAAGAAGCCGTTCGCGCAGCCGATTCCGCAAATGCCGCGAAATCGTCGTTCCTCGCTGCGATGAGTCACGAGATCCGCACGCCGCTGAATGTTGTCCTCGGAAACCTGGAACTTCTCGAGCGTTCGGCACTCGACGCATCCCAGCATGGTCGTATACGTGCGCTGCGTACGTCGGCAACGAACCTGCTCGCTATCGTCAGCGACATATTGGATTTCTCGAAGATCGAAGCCGGCTCGATGTCGGTCGAATCAATCGAATTCGATGTGATCGCAATGATCGAGCGTGAGCTAGACGCGTTTTCGCTTGTCGCGAAGGAAAAGGGGGTGCAGTTGTTTTGTGAGATCAACGCATCTGTTGCCCAGCGAATGCGTGGCGATCCGACCCGTCTAGCGCAGATATTTGGCAACTTGCTGAGCAACGCGATCAAGTTTACTTCCGCGGGCAGTATTACATCGCGAGTCAGCGTGGCCGTCGACGGCCGCGATGCATCGGAAATTGTGTTCGAGGTTGAGGATACAGGCATCGGAATAGCCGCGGAGCATTTGGTCAAGTTGTTTAGGCCATTCTCACAAGTTGACATGTCGATCACGCGGCGATTCGGTGGCACGGGACTTGGACTCGCGTTGTGTGACCGGCTTGTCACGGCGATGGGCGGACGAATCTCGGTTGAGAGCGAGCCGGGCGTCGGAAGCTGCTTCACGGTGCGGCTTCCGCTTGGAGTAGACGTTTCCAAATTCGACGCGCGACGTGCGACGAACGGTCGGACCCTGACCCTCGTTGCCACTCATCCTGAGTGGCGAGATTTTGTATTGCCGCATTTGAAGTCATGGGGCTTCGACGTCCGCATCCAGGACGGGCCGCTAGATGTGCAGCACCACGGCATCGATCGGCTTGGCACGGTAATACTGGTTGGCGATCCCGATATGTGGCCGCATGTGGATCTCGACGGTGTGTACAGCTGGACCATCCTGGCGACGCGCGATGGCCCGCTCGAGCCGTATTACACGGGGAACGTAGTTCGCGTGTCATGTTATTCACTCTGTGGCTTGTACTTGACCCTGATGCAAAGCGATCATGGGGGCCCTGAGGTGGGGAGGGACTTCCCAATGGAAAGTCCCTCTCGGAGGCTCGAAGCCTCCGCGCATTATGCGATTGGCGGGTCATTGCGGGTGCTCGTGGCGGACGATCGGGTCCTCCACGGCTCTCTGCTGAGCGAGCAATTTCAGGCGCTTGGTTGCACAGGGTTCGAAGTCGACTCGGCGCAGGCTGCACTCGATTCGCTGGCCACCGGCACTTGGGACGTGCTGATGATCGGTGCCGACCTTCCCGACATGTCGGCGCTCGCGCTTGCCGAGACCGTTCGCGATCGCGAGTTCGCCTGTGACGTGCTGGTCGTGACGTCACATATGTTGCCGGACGAGAAGCGCCGCTACGTGCAAGCTGGCGTGCACCGTGTTTTGACGAAGCCCGTGACACTCGCGCATCTGCACGTCGCGCTTGCGAAGCGGCGCTGGAACACAGGGAGTCATCGTTTGCGTGGGGCCAACCTGCCGCCAGAACGAGTTGACTCCGAAAAGGTGTCCCGCAACAAATAATCACAAACGTGTCATAACGGAACGCAGGTTAGAGATCGAGTTGGGGGAAGATCAATGCAGGATTCGCATCATCGACGCCGCCCAGAATTTTGCGATCCTGCGCCGCGTTTGCCTGAACCAGCTCCAAGCGGATACGACTACGGAGGCCGGAATCAAGAATCGACGACGCCCGTGCAGCTGTTCTCCGTCTGCGACATTTTGTGCGATAGTTCTGCTGAATTGCGTGCTTCGTGGTCGAAATCGAACTTGTCCAATTGCGCTTGATTCGTTGGTTCGTTACATTGCAATGGTGCTGCAGCCGACATACAGTCGGTATCTGAGTTGATAATTTCAGCACACGTCGTTAATAGAGGATTGCATAACATGCGTGAATTGAATGTTTCTGAAGCAAGGCAGATTTCTGGCGCCGGGCTGGTGATCGCCGGAGGTATCTCCGGCAACGCTGGTACGTCAGGGAATAATGGTGTCGGCGTTGCCATCGGTGTCGGCAAGGGCGCCAACGTGACGATCAATGGTCGCCCCGTTTCGCCCACGAGCTCGAGCAATAACGGTGCTGGGGTGGTCGTTGGACGTTCGTGGTTCGACGCCTCGAAGTTCACCAGCTCGTTTTTCAAGTTCTAACTCGGGGGCGTTGAACCCAGGATTCAAATAGATCGATAGATGTATATTGAGGGCGGCGATTCGCTGCCCTTTTTTTTGAAAACGCAATGCCGGGGCGTTCTGGCGAAACGCTATTACTGTTGTACCTGACTGATACGGAGATGTTTGAGGCTCCGTTTTAAAGACGAGAGCCTCTGGCCGGAATGAGGCAGGGATCCTGGACGCGTGCACGACAGAACGCCAATCAGTGGTCTACAAGGAGCGTGCACCGAACTATCGTTCGCCGGCAGAACTTGCGGCGGAACAGCGGACAACAGCGGTTGCTCCTGTCGCTTTCCAGGAACTGGTTTAAAGGGACTGTGCTAGAAGCCCATTGGCCCTACTGATGGGGCAGGTGACCACGAACTCGACAAGTGGAGCGCACACTGGCTGTGTGCGATGCAACTCACGCACTGACGCCGTACCGTGCTCTGGTTATTGCAGTACCGTGACAAGTTTGCCACCGGCAGCCGTACGAGCACGCCCCAATTCAAGCAGCAGAAGCAATCCGAGAATCGGAACCTGTCTGCATCCTTGCGTCTCGACAGGGATGCTCAGATCGTCCGCCATTGCGAAGTGGGTCGTTACCTCTTCCATGACTGAGCGGCTATCCGTGACGCGTGAACCCGATTGGTTGTCGCTTAGTAGGGGGGGGTAGCACCGGCATGGCAATGCCTTTTCCCGTCGCTAGCGCAATCGCGAATGCATCGATCACAATGCGATGAAGTTGGCGTAGATCGAGGTCGGTGCGCTCCGCAAGGCCCGTTGCGCCATCTTCTTCGAGTTGTATATGCTTCCCTGTCGATCTTCGCAAGTGCTGGATCTTCGCAAGAATGATCTGCATTCGCTGTTCCGGATCAGGTGTTGGGATATCGAACACCTCGGCACGACTTAGAAGAGGGGGCGGTACCCTATCAAGATCATTCGCCGTGAGTACAATGATCATTCGGCTTGCATCAAATTCCATGCGAAGGAACGCGTCGTGGAACGCTCTAGCCGTATCTGCCTCAAGGAGGTCAAGCAATACAGGAACGACAGGGTAGTTGCTACCGCTTCCGATCTTGTCTACTTCGTCGAGTATCAGAACCGGAGCTGCCGAATCTCCTTTGGCAAGGACTTCGAATATTGCCCCGGGCCGAGCTTGGCGCCATCCACTGTCCCCGCCCACGAGTTGGAAGCTCGCCTGTGCGCTTCCAGCGGACCACTTTCGCATTGGCACCGCGAGCGCCTCGGCGAGCTTGGACGCGAGATGCGTTTTACCAACGCCGGGTTCGCCCATGAGCAGAATGGGGCGAATGCGAAACTCTTTGCTACGCATGGCACTTGCAAGCATGAGATCGACCATCAGTTTTCCAATGGGCTCACTCAGGTTTGTGAAGCTTTTGCGTGCAACATCAAGTCTCTTCAGTGCCTTCTGAATATCGGGAAGCTTTCGACAGCCTTCGTTGCTGCCGGCCTTCTCAAGCAGCGGTCGTGCGTACTGCTGTTGACTCGCGTCGGTGCCGTCCAGAGCAGCGTTTGCTTGCTCAAGTGCATCTGGCGAGAATATATGGACATGCCGTGCCCTGGGTCGACGTGAAGGCTTGTTTGCTATCGACTTTGCCGCGAGCTTCAATTCGGAGCCCACCGGCGACTGCGTTGGCTCAGAGGCCGTTCGCTGAGTCTTTCGGATCGTAGCAAGCTCGTCGTGCGTGCTCAGTGGAACGAGTAGCCGCCACGAATCGCGACACTGGATGGTTGATAGATCACCAAGTGGGGCAAATCCTGCTGGACATTCGGCATGTTGTTTCGAGACCGACATGACGGATTCTCCAAATGCGACGTAGCGGCCTGGTAGCCGCGACATCCAAACCGCCTAGGTCGCGATTTGGTTTGATGCTGAGAACTCAGCAGTCAGTTCGCATCGAATTTCGCACGAGGCGTGCGAATGCAAGGCTGCCGATCCCGAACGATCGGATCAGTTCATGCCAGTAACGAATACTGATGGCAGCCATGGGGAAGGTCACTTGGTGTTGACGGGTAGCTTCCGTGCCATTCAACGATACCGCATCTAGCCCAAAGGCGGCTAGACCGATTTGCAGAAAATTGCCTTTCGCGAAGCACTGGCCATGGCCTGTGAACCCAAAAGCAATGGTTACGGGCGATCACGCAGCTGTTGTATGACTTAACGGACGTGGAAAGTTGACGCCACTCCACCTGGCAAGGTCGCGGGTCAATCGTACCCCAAAAAGCCGCGCTTTCAAGAAATTGGCTCGGCGTGGAGTTGAGTGCCATGCCATGTTCGACGCGTCGGTATCTACGGTTTCTGATGAAAAGTGCAGGTAAATATATCTTTTCAACATTTATAAAGGCGAGTGGATTTCGGTGGATAAAAAAACAGATATTTTTTTGAATTGTAGTATTTGTCGTAGTGTTTGACGTCGAATGGCCGCTGAGATAACGTATTCGAAATTGTCAAAAGCGAGTTCATTTATGCTCGTTGCACGAACGCAGATATCGTTCGCTGACTACCTCACTGCAATCCGCCGTCGCAGCGGGCAGCGGCAGAAGACTGTCGCTCATCGAAGTGGCATGGACCCGTCGTACCTCGCCTCCCTTGAGACTGGTCGCCGGAACCCCCCGTCGTCGGAGGTGATGAACCGTCTGCTGGATGCTATCGGTGCGACAGCAGAGGAGCGGCGGCAATTACATCGGTTGGCGTTTGTTCATGGCCTCCAATCCTATGTGGACCATCGAGCACCACCGGATTGGCCGCAAGAGGGAAGCGAAATTCTTGCAGCAGTCCCCATGCTGTCTGCAACCCAACTCAGATGTCTTTCGTCGATATTGAAGGCCGTCGCAGATAGCGACGCCCCGGTCACCACGGAGGAGTCCATGTAAACGAGAAACGGCGAGAAAGACCCTTTCGAGTCCCCCCGCCGTGTGTACCCAGCAATGCCGCACTGAGCACGTGAGAGTTTTCAGTATGTGGCCTCGCTGGTACGCACGTCAAGGGCTCTTTTTGCTCAAAAATACGGGAGCGAAGGAAATGGAACTCCGTGCTCCCATAAATGGAGCAGAGATATGCCATTTGCAGCCAGGCGCAGGCCAGCATCGCGCGACCACGATAGTGCCGAGTGGGACGATCTCAATGCTTTGCCCGCTGACGAGAAAAACAAGCAACCAGCGCGGTCGATCATTTCCGTGGTGCCACATCGAATCGTCGGAGGGTTCGACCTACCAGGTCGGGCGCCATATGCGCTCGAGTGGGAGTCGTATCTGGAGCGAGTTTGTTACGCAACTTTGGCGATGTCACGGGACGTCGAGTGGATGGCATCCCAACCGGATGAGTTGCAGTATGTACTGGATGGGGTGCCACGCCGGTACTACCCGGATCTATTTGTACGGTGCAGCAGCGGCGAATACTACGTCGAGGTGAAGCCGCTAGCTATCCTCGTCCGAGACGACAACTTGTGCAGATACGCAGAAATAGCACGAAAGCTGCGGATCAACGGAAAAAGATTAGAATTCCTTACGGATGAACAGATTCTTTCCAAGAAAGAGCGAGTTGAGAACGTCATGCTGATGCGTCGGTACATCAGCGGTGTACTCGACGAGCAGCGCAGCGGTACCGTTCTCCAACGCCTCTCGGACGGTGCGCTATCTATCAGCGAACTGACTGAGTGTTGCGAGGTGAGCATCCGAGAGATCTACACGATGGTCGCGAGGCGATATCTGACTATCGATTGGGACCAGACAGTCACACTCCGATCCAGCGTGACGACACCCACATCCGACAACAAGGGGCTTGCGTTTGAGACGCTTATCAATTCGGGTCGGTTTTATCCTCTTTTGGCACAACTCGCTATGGGCCATCGACCGCAGGATCAACGAATGTTGGAGCTTGCGAAGATTGATGGACAACGAGGCCGTACTTCTGAAGGACCATCAATTGTTGGAGGTTTTCCGAGCGAAAAGAGCAAAAGTCGTATCTACGAACCCGACGATGTACTTCGAAACTCTAGCTCCCGACGAACTGCTCGAAACCGAACACGCTCTCCGAGCAATCTGCAGCGAAGAAGGAGAGCGTAATGAGAAATTTCATCATAGCGAAAGGACTGGTTATCAAATGGAAAGGGGCGGTATGTGAATACATCTCACGCGCTACAGGCATTTTCTACTTTAGAGACGTCCTAACGCAGGCCGTTATTCAAGTCACCGAGATTGAATTCTGGGGCGAATTTCGATCGCGAAAAATCTGCATAGTAGAGGCGACGTCGACGCCCACACATTTACTCTACGAGGAGGGAAAGTCAGATCTGGATACAAATAATGATAAAAATATCACCCAGTTAGCTGAAAGGTGGCAAGAAGATGCTGATAAAAAGGCATTTTACATGGGCGAACTGAATCGCCGAGGTATAACGTGTGGGCAGCGTACGCAAATGCGCGCGGTGCTCCGTGAAATCGCCAAAAAATTGGGAGACTTGGAAAAGCCGCCCGCTCCTTCGACGGTAGGAAAATGGATGAGCAAGTTCGAGGGTTCCGGTCGGGACATCGCGTCCGTTGTGTCAGGCTTCGCCACGAAATCTCGCCGGAAGTCGACGGGGCCTGACCATGAAGATATTATCCAAACATCAATCGACGACCATTACTTATTGCCGACGAGGCCGTCAAGGACGAGCGCGTACCGGTGGTACCGGTCGAACCTCGAGACAGAGAATCGCGAGCGATTGTCGGACTCGCTCGATCCTCTTGTACCCATCTCATACCGAACATACGTGCGCCGCATCGACGAGCGCCCAAAGTATGAAGTAGATATGGCCCGATTCGGAGCTCAGGTTGCGAAGCGGCGCTACACCATGATCGAAGGGCATCTGCCAGCGAGTCACCCGTTGGATTACGCCGAGTCCGACCATACGCCGCTCAACCTGTTTGTTATCGATGACGAGTCATATCTACCACTAGGTAAACCGTGGCTATCGGCAATGAAAGATCGGTTTTCTGGAGTGCTACTCGGCCTGTATCTAACCTTTTCTCCCCCCAGTCTACAAAGTACATTCGGGCTACTTCGACATTCATTGGAAGGTCACCATCTAGCGACGCTCAAGTGGCCGGATATAGAGAATCCTTGGTTGTCGTCCGGACTCGCTGCGACATATGTTTCCGACCGCGGATCGGACTATCGCTCACTTCGATACCGGATGGCCATACGAAGCCTTGGTGCTGAATACCAGTATTGCGAAGTCAGAACCCCATGGCACAAAGCATCAATCGAAAGATTCTTTGGAACTGTCGAAACAACATTTCTTGAGAGTCTGCCAGGAAAAACGTTCCGTTGTCTTGCGAACCGTATGGATTACGATTCGTCTGGAACCGCGGTGATACGATTTTCAGTTCTTGTATATCTGCTTCACAAGTGGGCTGCAGATTTCCACAACGTATTCCCCAACAGTAGATCCGGTGCTCGTCCTATTGATCTATGGAACGAGGGGATTATTACTGCACCTCCCAGTTTACCAGCTAATCTAGATCAACTGGAAGTAGTCCTCGGCAACGTGGCTTCCAGTCACCTCTCGAACGTCGGTCTGCGATATGAAAATATGACGTATTCGGATAGCTATTTGCGCGATTTGATGAAGGATCTCGGTCCAGGTGCGGTCGTTACATTTTCAGTTCCGGCGAACGATATGGGGGTTGCATACGTGCTGGATCCTCGGAATAACAAGAATATCCCGATTCCAAATACGCGGCCGGACTATGCGAACGGACTTTCACTATTTCAGCATAGATGGATGAAAAAAATTTGCCGAGAAAAATATAAAAAATCATCGATAGACGGGCTGGTTTCAGTAAAGGCGGAAATCCACGCGAGAGTTAGAGATGAGTTGGCAGCGAAGAATACAAGATCAAAGACGACGCTGGCTCGCCTTGCAGGTATCAACTCTCAGGCTACTTTGAGTGGCGAGGGTAGAACAATTCTCGATCCATTAGCACCTTCCAGAGCTCGATCCGATTCGACGACCGAAGTTGTTAGTTCAATTTCCGATATTCGACGGCCGCGTTGGGATATTATCTGATGATCGCGGTGCGGGCCTAATGTCAGCATGCGGAGGATTGCTCAATGGACGTCATCGAGCGCGAACGAACTTTATTCGAACCGCCTTTCGTTTTTAATAAGGAAGTGAAGAAGTCGCCACATGAAGTGCGTATGGAGGCGTTGGCCGGAAGTCCATTTGAACGTGCAAAGTACGTAGAGGCGATGCTGATTAGAACTGCGGAGTTCGAGCAGGCTGAAGCGACCATTGAATCTTTAATGCAGCGCTCAGAGGCACTATCCTGTCCCGGGGGGCTATGCATAATCGGTGATGGAGGGACGGGAAAGAGTTTCATTAGTGAATATTTTATTAAGCGTTATCCAATCGAAGAGACGGCGTTGCGTACTTTTTGCCCCGTCCTGGCGATGGAGTTTTTTGCCACGCCGACTCCGCGTCAGCTGGTCGCTGATTTGCTGACGGCACTCGGGTATCGATCTGTTCGCGATGACATACCGCTAAAAAAACTGACTCCGATATTACTTAAAGCATTAATCGAGTGCTCTGTTAAGATAATCATGATCGATGAGGCTCATCATTTTATTCCTTCGTCTGGATCTCGAAGGAATAAAGAGCGGCTGGGTGGTGAATTGGGTGATGTCGCCAAAAATCTTTATGATAAATGTAAATTGCCGTTCGTTTGGAGCGGTAGACCAAGCTTGGGAGATTTGTTTGATGCAGATAAGCAATTTAAAAGTCGATGGCCGGGAACCATCCGACTCACAGAGTACAAATATGACGACACGTGGAAAGTTCTACTTGATGTGATCGACGAGGCGCTGCCGATGGAGCAGAAGTCCGGCCTCGGGGAAGCCGCGCGAGCCGGCTGTATTCATCAGATTACACATGGAAATTTTAGAATTTTAAAGTCCTATTTGAGCGAATGCGTGCGCTTAGCTTGCGCAGATGGTAGACAGTTAATTACGTCTGATAACTTTGAAAGAGCAAGATACGTAATGTCACTTTGAATGCATCGTGAGGTAACCGTGATGCTAGGTCCCACACCATTTTTCTCTGTCACCCCATATTGTGACGAATCTGTTGGCGGATATATGTTGCGCATTTCCGAGGTGAACTTGGGGTGGTCAGCGCAGCATCTTCTTCAAGTGGTGTTTGGTAGCAAATCCAGATTCACTTTCGAAAAGGCAGGCGACCTTGCAGATTTCTGTCGATCTGATCCAGCTTCTGTTTGCGGACTTTCCGGGTACTGGCGATTACGTGATGGTATAGATGAAAACATGATAGGCGAATGGTGGATACCTAGAAGACCGCATGTGGTGCGTTCGTGTTCGGCACTTTGCCCGGTTTGCCTTGATGAAGCTCCGTACTCGAAAGCGATATGGGACGTTGCGTTGGTCTGTTGTTGCCCATGCCATAGGACCATGCTCGTCGATAGATGTCCGCGATGTGGGTTGCTGGTTAGTATTCGACGAAACAAAGTGTGTCAGTGTCGATGTGGTCACGACTATCGATCCATAAAGCCGGTACTCGTATCTTGCGGTGCGATCGAGATTGCGTGCGATATTCAGAATGATATTTGGAGGGGCGCTGGATCGAATTTATTGTCGGAAATCGATGTGGTGAACAGAATTTCTGCCCAAACCAATTTGTTGTCTACTTTACGATACTTCTGGTTCTTCGGTGCAACCTTCCCTACGCTCGTTGCAGGTGTTCCAACGCGCGGCCAAAGCACGATGAGTAAAATTCGAGCGATTTCCGTCTGTGACGAAGCGGTGCAAATTATGCGCGATTGGCCGGGGTCATTCTTTTGTCGATTAGATCGATTGCATCGAACGCGTAGTCGTCGAGATGCCGAAATGGTCGATAGAGTGCTTAGGGCAGTGTGGGCACAAATTGTCACACTAACAAGTCGTAGCGACGTAATTGATATGCGAGGTGCTTTTGTAAATTATGTGCGTTCGTATGTAACTCAAAAAGCGAGAAATAATTCTCTGAAAATTTGCCTAAATCAAAAGGAGTTGCCATTTGACTAATCGAATTTATAAGCTGCGTCATCAAACTTTCGCATTATGGGGTAGAAACGTAAAGATTGACGTCTATCCAGCCCCCCGGTTGATAGGATCCCCTTCTATCATGCCAGATGAAGCGTTAAGCGGGTGGGTTCACCGCGTATGCATGCATCATGGGATCAAGCCGGGCAGTTTGATCCGTAGGTGGGGAATCGAAGCTCCCGCGTCAGCTCTTGATTTCTATCCGATCGGCCGGCCTATTCTACTGAGGATCGCCTCGACTACGATGTGCAATATGGAGGACCTCGATGAGGCGACGTACCTCGATCACACCATTCTAGGGAACACGAGATTTTCTTGCTTGATTAACGATTTTTATGAATCTCGCCCAATATATAGATATTGTCCGGCTTGTTTGAAGGGGGATGAAATATCTCACTTCAGAATCTCGTGGAGGTTCGCGTATAGCTTTGTATGCGAAATCCATCGTTGCCCATTATTCGACGCTTGTGTGCATTGCGGGAGGAGGGTCGATTTAACTTGGAAATTCCCATGCAGGCCAGGTCAAGTGGCGACATGGGAGACTTCATTTTGCTACCATTGTGCGACGCCCTTGCATACGGCGCCGTCTAGTCCTATTTGCGATGAGATCGCAAATCAGATGATCGTATTCCAGCGATGGTTTCATGAGAGGGTTCGAAGGGGAGGAGTATCGGATCTCGGAATACCAGAGTTAGCGCCGATGTTCGTTGGGCGTTACCTCAGAAGTATCCCATCCGAACGTTCGTCGATTGTGCATTACGTTGGACTCGATATGGATAAGTTGTTCGGTCGCGATTGGCGAGATCTTGCACAGCAGATCCCATGCATGTATAGCTCCGGACGTGTGGTGCCAGAGGAAGTAAGCGGCTCGGCGCGGCCAGTCCCCGATTCACGCGCGCGTGGAGCATGATGTGAGAGGTTGGAGAATTCCGTGTGGATCACGTTAGATCGTGCCCACGATCGCTGATCATGGGCACGATCTAACCAGATTTACCTGGCAATTAGATGTATAAGGCTGGACTAGGCCAAACAGACAGCGTCAGATCGTCTGACCCAGTTCGGCGATGAACGGCCGTTCGCTCTCACGATATAAACTGGAGGCAATCTGGATTCTCCGTGCCCCATCCTGAGCACGAGATTGCATCGATCGCCTCCCCGGAAGTCGGCTTTATGCGGCGCAGGCATAACGGTCGAGGCCCCCTTGAGCAGGACCGCGTATAGGTCCCTTCTTGTGTGAGGCACTTGACCAGCGGCTAACAGGGCAACGCAACGATCGGCGAAGGCGACTGGCACCGCGAGTGCAGCCAAATGCCGGGCGCGCGTCAGGCCAACGTAGAGGACGCGCTTGGCCTCTGAATCGGTGCGGGCCTCCCACGATTCAAACAGGGCCTCCCCTCGATTTTCAGGGGCACGATTGGGTGGAATCACGACACACACGGCGCCATATTCACGACCTTTCGCCTCGTGAATCTTGGCGCATCTAAGACCGAGATCGAGCGCGATTTGAAGATGGTCAGACCATCGTGCATTGGTCGGTCGCCGAAAGAAATTCCGTACGGTCACGCCGGCCGGCAGCGGCAGGTTCAGCCGTTCTGTCTCCGCGTGAACACGGGCAATCCAGGCCAGCCGATCAGCATCGGCATTTCCACACGCTTTGGGAAGACTCATAAGGAAACCCAGCGCGCATCTTCGATGTGCGCGTCGATCCATTCCAATACGCTGGACTGTTCGCACCGGATGCTCGTTCGGCTGACGTAGACCCATGAGGTCCAGCAGCAACGTCTCCATCGCCTGAACCACCGCCTCCCTCGATCGCAGCCATTGATGAATTCGGGTGCCTCGATATCTTGGTGAACAATTCCGGAGTCTATGCGTTTGGCCCCATAGAAGAGGTGTCGGAAGCGGAGTTCCACCGTCAGTTCAATACCAATGTGCTTGGACTTTTATTGGTAACGAAGGCTGCAGTGAAGCATCTCGCCGAGGGCGCGAGCATCATCAACATTGGGTCGGCCGCGTCCCACGTCCCGCGAGCGGGGAGCGTGGTTTACACAGGCACCAAGGCCGCAGTTGATGCGATTACCGGTGTTCTGGCTCACGAGCTGGGTTCGCGAAAAATTCGCGTGAACTCGATCAACCCGGGCTATGTGGTGACTGAGGGGACACGCAGCGCCGGCTTTCCCGGTTCGGATGCCGAGGCCGACATGATTGCCAGAACGGTCCTCGGGCGTGCGGGGCAGCCCGACGACGTCGCAGACATTGCTGTCTTCCTTGCTTCCGATCAGGCTCGTTGGATGACGGGGGAAATGCTTCTGGCAACCGGCGGCATGCATTGACGGCCGTGCACGCAGATGGCAGACGGTAAAAGTGCCCAGTGAACGGGGCCACTCCGGTGTTTTCTCTCCCCGGTCCGAAAGTGAGGGCTTCCGGCGCATCGCCGACCATGACCTCGGCAGCGAGGGCTGAATATCTCGATTGACGGAAATTCCTCGATCAGGCGGAGAATGACCGGGACGGACATATGGACTCCGGTACCGGCCTCGACCTGCAGGGTGTTGTCCCGAACGACACACCGCCCCCCGCTGTAAACTTCGATTGGCCACCCCACGATCTCGCGTCCCTCATACGGCGTATCCGCACTCAAGCCGGTTACCCTGTCCGACTTCGGAAAGGTTTGACGTATCGGCATACTTGAGAAGATTGTGATGAACACTGTCACGCCTGCCCTTCGAGTACATCGCTCGTAAATTAGTGGGCTCGTCTGAACTGGGCAGTTTCAAGCACCGACGAGTTTCTTGACATGAAACATCACCTTCGCTGCGACTTCAAATAGATCGTGTGCAGTAATCCGATTCTCTTCTGATATCTGGAATATCTTGTCGTGCTTGCCAATACCCTTCTGGCCCGGATCGGGATAGCGGCCCGCCCAATATACGAAGTGTGTGAGAAGTTCAAGTGTTGCTAGTTCTTTGGGGGAGAGGTCATCGATAAAATTCGCGAGACGATGAAGTTCGTGATGCTTGTGGTCACGCTCAGCTTCAGAGTACGCGGCAACTCCTGCGCGGAGGATGATCATCGCTTTCAGGCAGACTTCCAAGCTATAACCAACTAACATGAGGGCGACTGCGCAGTACTGAGAATCGCAAATTCCCCGCAGTTCGGTCGGCATGTTGTCGAAATTCGGTTGCTGTTTTACGAGCGTTACCGCTGCCTGAGCCATCGCCTCGGCTTGAGTCAGCCACAAAATCGGACTCTTTAGATCGTCGCTGCTGGGAGCATTGGTCGGATCGACGTCAGCACCATGGGCTGCGGCCAGCATCGCCCAACGGCTCCATCCGGAGAGGCTGTACCCGGCTGGGTCCTGGATGAACATCTCTCGATTCGGCAACATTGGATCGAACATTCCGGTTTCCTTTGTAATTTGTGGCGATACGGTAGAACACGCACTAAGCTATTGGCGCGTCCAGTTCAATCCTTTCGCTCGTTCAGTCAGAAAGTCGGCCGCGTCAGAGGGCGCATCCTCGGCATGTTCGATATGTCCAGGCGACACAAATCGAACCAAGAAGATGGCGAGGTCGAACTGGTCGGAGACGATCAGAGACTCTTCTGCTTCGAACGATGGGTGCCACACGCCTGCGGGCACCGTAACGATCCGGTCTCTCGCGGCATTTGCTTCTGCCAAGCGCTCGACTGACGCGGAGGGTACGGGTGCTCCTGGAGGCATGTAGCAGCCCAACTTCGATGCGCGGGCACTGGGGTAGCTCCAGCATATGAAATCATCCCGCGCAACCACGAGCATGGCTGCTTCGTCCGTGATGTCCAGCCACTTCAATGTGGTGGCGGTGAACGATGTGTCGTACCGAGAAGCGCAGTGGCCGAGCAGATCAACCGTAATCGGCTGTCCGGAAATTTGTTGCCGAAAATCGTCCGCTGGCATGAGCAGGAACGACGCAAATTTGTTGGCTTCCGATTCCTGCTTTTTCGACTCCCCTTCGTTGTAGCCCATCGTTTCGAGTTGGCCACACGTAAAGGTATCGCGCATCGCTCGATGCAAAAAGTAGTGGCCCAGTTCGTGCCCCAGCGTGAAATTGATACGTCCGGGGATGGTTACCGCCGCGTCATATGAGATGCACCAGTCGCCCTTGCTTTTTCTCTTTGAGAGCATGCCGTCGATGCCGGCAACACCGTGAGGCTTGATGACGCCAACCGGGTCCGAAAATTTGGCCTTGGTTACCTCAAGCGCGAGCACCTGTACGTCGACCGGGAAAGATTGACCACTTTGCGTCCACAATTTCGACAACTGGATACCCCACGCGGCTGGCGTCGTCGGCTCACTCATCGTCGTCTATCGCCTTGAGAAATTTTTCCAACTGGGCACGTTTAGTCGCATCAAGGCGACCGATACGCCTGAAAAAAGCCTCGTCTACATCCGATTGCGATGCTTCCTGCTTCTCATCGTCCAGCAAGAATTCCACTGTCACGCCCAACACCGCCGCAATCTTAGAGATCTTGTCTGCAGACGGGCGCACTACGGGGCGATTTTCTAACTCCCAAATGTAGCTCTTACTTGACTCTGTCTTCTCGGCAAGCGCATCCAGTGTCAATTTCAAACGTTTGCGCTCGGCTCGAATCTTTTCGCCCAAGGGGGTTGCCACTTCACTCTCCTGTATAGATCGCACGCTCGCTGGCGGCCGATGATGGGAACGCGTCACGCGAATGGGTAGGGGCCCCCCATTCTTGACTACCCGATGTTCAGAGTAGGCGCACTTTTCATGCTTGACAAGTGAATTCGAGGCGCCTATATTTTTTGTGCGCCTACTCCGAACATTTTGTTGGCGCGTTCCTCAATTTTTGAAGAGGTGCCAACCATGGCAAGGACTTTGAAGTGCGTAGCGAAACGGATGGGCGGCGGTGCAGGCCACGAACACATCACGCATCTGTGGTGGCAAGTGTGGGACGGCGATCGAGCTGTCGGTGAAAGCGGGGTTTTCACTCGCGATCAAATGGTCTCGTACATCGAGCGTCAGGGGAACAATTCCGTCTGGTGCCCGGATCGCAACCCTCAACGACAAGGAGCATGGGTACACGTCAACAACAACGGGAGGACCAAGTATGTGCAAACGGTCGCCGATGGGCGCTGGACCGACAACTTGCTTGCGCTTCCTGACCGGTAAGCAACTTCAATCAGCTACGGAGTAGACCAATGACCAACAAGATCTTTGTTGAGCGTCGCCTCGATGAAGGCGATTACGCAGTTCGTCGTCCGAATTCGCAACGGGCAAGTGCAACTGCCACGACGCAACGCGAAGCGATTGAACGTGCACGCGAACTCAACCCGAGCGGCCCTGTGCTGGTGGAGCGGGTGCGTACTACGAGTGCCGGGAAGCCGGACAAGTGGCGGAAGCCTTGACGCATTTGATGATGGTTCCGGTCAATGCTAGTCCCGCCGACTAGAGTTGTGAGCGGAGGTGGCGTGGGAGGCCACTTCCGCTATAGTGCTCGGCCTATCTTGACGAAAATCGATCGATAGACCGCCCCATCTTGGGAAGAATCAAGCCTATTAGCGAGTGCTCGTATTTCTTGTCAATTCAGCGGCTTTTGCTCACCTTGTATGGCAAAATGAAGCGAGCAATCATGGCAAAGTTTTTTGCAAGCCATTGATTTTATTCATGTACACCGCTCAACTTTATTGACAAACGATAGCACGCCGGCCAGGCGCGCGTCACACGTGCGTGTCGACCCAGAGGCGGCCCCAGCGGGACGCGTAGGCGAGCGCGTGTTCCTCTTCGAAGAAGAAATCGATGGCGTCGAACGACACGGAGCGCGGCGACGGCCCGCCACCCGCCCGCTCGATCGTCAGGTTGGCGGCGAACAGCCCGTTCGGCAACCGGGCGGCAGCGGGGGCGACTTCATAGCCCTTGTAGCGGATCGTACGGTTCATGGCGTGTGCGGAGAAAGTTCGGACTTTCAGCGTACGAAAACCCGCCGGCCGCGTGAACCAATCTTTCGGGCAATGCAAATCACGCAGCAGGCTGAATCGTTATCGGGGCGGTACGCAGGGAAAGGACCACGGCGGCGAAGCGGCGGCACGCACGGCACATCGCCGCGCGTCCGAAGACGCACCGCCCGCGTGCGGCGAATCGGGTCGGCCGGACGCGGGCGGCGGAATGCGGGGGGATTACGGGTGGTTGGCGATCTTCAGCACGGGTGCGAGCGCGTCGACCGAAGCCGCATGCGTGGCCGCGCGATGCGACGCGAACGCGAGCGCGAACTCGGCCGCTTGCGCGCCGACCGTCTCGAGTTGCGCGGTGACCTTCGGATCCGAGCAGCTGTCGGCGCTTTCGAAGCGCGTTTCGAGCGTGTTCACGGTCGCGCCGAACGGTGTCGGCCAGCCGCGCAGCGCATGGACGATCGAACGCAGCGACGTCAGCACCGTGCCGGCCGCCTGCCAGCCGTAGGCGGTGACGATCAGGCCGACCGCGCGGCCGTCGAGATAGGGGCGATCGTCCGCGCGCAGTTCCTCGAGCGTATCGAGCGCGTTCTTCACGAGACCGGAGACGCCGCCGTGATAACCGGGCGTTGCGATGATGATCGCGTCGGCCTGGCGCACGGCGTCGATCAGTTCGCGCTGCGCGTCGGTCAGCGTTTTGTGTTCGGGGGCGTAGTGCGGCAGCGTATGCAGGAACGGGCCGTCGAACAGGCGCGTGCGAGCGCCGGCGGCTTGCGCGCCGCGCAGTGCGAACGACAGCGCGCGTTCGGTGGACGACGCGGCCCGGGTGGTACCGCCGATGCCGACGACGAACGGGCGGCGGTGTTGATCGAATGCAGTCAAGGGGCGCTCCTCGGGGATGGCTTGCCCGGCTAAGCACAGGCTTAAAACCAGATGGTAACGACCCCGTTGCCACTCTGAAAACGACTTTTCGTTCTATCGATATGCCGTGCAGCGGGGGCAATCGTGTGCGTGGCCGCGCAGATCAATAGCAGAAATGCTTGGTTGGGACGGTACGCCGCGCTCGATAAGATGGGCCCGTCTCCTCCATGATGTCTCTACTGACATGGGTTGGCCCCGCCGGGCGGATGCTGGCGGGGCTTTTTTTTGTTCATCGCGGGAAAGCCGTGTTGCGCGTGTTGGCGCACGCAACATGCCGAGCCTAGAGCTTGAAAACGTTGACCGCTGTGTGCAGCTTCCTCGCTTGATCGTCCAGCGACTGCGCCGCTGCGGCAGCCTGTTCCACCAGAGCCGCATTCTGCTGGGTGACTTCGTCCATCTGCGTGACTGCCTGCCCAACCTGATCGATTCCCTTGCTTTGCTCATCGGAGGCTGCGGCAATTTCTCCCATGATGTCCGTCACCCGTTTGATGCTGGTCACGACCTCCTCCATCGTGTTGCCCGCTTGGTCGACCAGCTTTGTGCCTGTTTCGACCTTGCGCACCGAATTTTCGATCAGCGTCTTGATTTCCTTGGCCGCTGCCGCCGAGCGTTGCGCGAGCGTGCGCACCTCGGTGGCTACCACCGCGAAACCCCGGCCATGTTCGCCTGCGCGGGCGGCCTCCACCGCGGCATTGAGCGCGAGAATATTGGTCTGAAAAGCGATCCCGTCGATCACGCCGATGATGTCGACGATCTTCGCCGAGCTGGCGTTGATTTCTCCCATGGTCGCGACCATCTCGCCCACCGCGTCGCCTCCCCTGACCGCGACGGTCGCGGATGACTGCGCCAGCCCATTGGCCTGCCGCGCATTCTCCGTGTTCTGTCGCACCGTGCCGGTCAACTCCTCCATGCTCGCAGCCGTCTCCTGAAGCGAAGCGGCCTGCTCTTCCGTGCGGCTCGACAGATCGACATTGCCTGCGGCAATCTGCTTCGAAGCCGTGCTCACCGATTCCGCGGAGTCCCGCACCGCGCCCATGACCTCGGCGATCCGGCCCATCAGGTGATTGAAAGCAGCAGCCGTCTGGCTGATTTCGTCTTTACCCTGAACGGACGCACGCCTTGTCAGGTCGAGTGATTCGCTCGCTTGCTGCAACGTCCCCTGGATGCCGCCCAGCGCGCGCTGGATCGAACGGGACAGCAGGAGAATCCATCCGACGACAATCGCCATCGCCACGACCAATACGGTCATGACCGTCCTGACCGCATTCGTGCTGACGCGGTCGGCAAGTTCCGCGGCTTGCTGGCCACGATTTCCTACTTCCGTGATGGTCGCCTCGATCGACGCACTGAGCGGCTGAAAGTCGTTGTGGTAGAGCGAACCGACCTGATCGTTGGCCGCCTTGGGATCACGGGCAGCCAGTTCGATCAGCTGTCGTGATTTCTGGTCGTACGCATTCCATTGGGCGCGCAGCGTCTTGAGCCTTGCTTGTTGATCCACGGAATCGAACAGCGGGCCAACGATCTCGGCCCATTTGCCAATGTTTCGTTCTGCTTCGGAAAAGATCTTCTTGGTATCGTCCGACGCCGGGTCAAGCTCGACCGTGGATAGCGCGCTTGCCTTGATTTCCGTTATGCCGCGCACCTGCGTCTCCCGGCGATGCGAGGCCGCCTCCGCATCGCTCACGGAACCGAATCCGAACGACGTCACAGCGATACCGCCCCCGATGGCCATCAGCGTGACGAGCATCAAAATCTGAAGTTTTAACTTGATGGTCATAGCAGGTCGTAGCGAGACTCCAAAGATTTTCGGCAGAGAAACCGACTCTGTACATGAATCGGTTAACGGTGCGCGTCATTGGTTACTAGAGTCCGGTCTACTACCGATATTCAGCGTTAACGCATAGGGATTTGTCAGGCTAATTCGCTTTGGGTGTGCCCTCCATTTCCTCAGAGGGAATCGGGAGATGCGGTGTTGACGTGACGTGTGGCGACGAATGAAAACGACGTTCGGCGTGCAACGCCGCCATCGTGATGGTGAACGTCCGTGTTTGCCGATGACGCAACGTGTGGTAGCGACGAGTTGAGTCCGCAGGGACGCGCAGGTGACCGCAACTTGCGGAACGTCGACGGTCAGCCTCGCGTTCCCCCGGAAATCCGCGATGTACTTTTATTTTGTTCCGATGGGGAGCAGGGGCGCGATGCTCGGGCCGTTACTCGAACACCGGCCGGAAGAAGCTGCGCTCGTAGCTGACGATGCAGCGCGTTTCCTCTGCGTAGCGGAATGCGGCTTGGCAGGCCGGATCGTCCTTCGAGCGTTCGCGATAGCGCTCGTACTCGGCGAGGCTCGGGAACGAGAACATCGCGAGCGCGATATTGCTCGCGCCTTCGGATGGCAGGAAGTAGCCGTGATGCGTGCCGCCGAATTGCTCGACGAGCGGAATCCACATCTTGCCGTAGGTTTCGAACTGGTCGAGCTTGTACGGATCGACGACGTAACGAAGGAAGCAGGTGATCATGAGCGCTCTCGGTGCGGTGGGGGAGCAGCGAGTCTGGATGGCGTCGCCGCATGTGTCAACGGCGAGCGGGTCCGGCCTCGATGCACTTGCGGGATACGTTGCTTGCGCGAACAACGATCGGCGTTCTTTCGTGCGTCCACAACGATGCATGCGGAGCGGCCGTACGTACCGTTTCCACCGCTTCTTCCGCACGCATTCCCCCAAACTTTTACGACATTTTTTCTTGCGAGGGCGGTCGGCGCGCTCATAGACTTCGAGCATCCCAACCACGGAGCACTGCGATGTCGATACCCTGGAACGCGATGGCCGAACGTCTCCCCGCTGCGCCGCCTTCCGTGTGCGCCGACCGGGTGGTCGTACGGCGTTTCGATCCGGCAGTCGACAGCTATGCGCAACTCACGCCGATGCTGCATCGCGCGTTCGCGCGGCTCGGCGCGATGGGGCTCAACTGCACGTGCGTGGACCAGGACGAAGACGTCACGCACCGCCGCGCGGAAGCGGGCGAGTGTTATGTCGCCGTGTGCGGCGGGCGCGTCATCGGCACGGCCACGCTGTATGGCACCGATCCGTCTTCGGCCTGCTCGCTGTACCGCCGGGAAGGCGTCGCGAGCGTGCGCCAGGTGGCCGTGGATCCCGATTGCCAGAGCCGCGGGATCGGCGCGCTGCTGCTGTCGTTCGCCGAGCAGTGGGCCGCGTTGCGCGGCTATACGCTGCTCGCGCTGGATACGCCGCATCCCGCTTCGCATCTGCTGGCGTTTTACGGTGCGCAGGGTTTCGATGTCGTCGACGTGATGCGCTTCGCCGGCAAGCGCTACGACAGCGCGATCCTTTGCAAGCGGCCTGTCGCACATGTCGTGCGCCGCATGTCGCCGGCGTCGCGGCTGGCTGCGCGCATGGCGGCCGTGCGGCGCCTGGCGTTTGCACTGCCGTCGCGCATTGCCACGGTGGCCCGGCGCGACCTGCGCGTGCGCCGTGGCGCCGGATTGGCCGCGCGCCGCGCGGCCGGTGCCGCGAGCTGCCGTTCGTCGCCGTGGCGGCCGCGCCAGCATGGGCGCCACACGTTCGGCTGAGCGCCGCGCCCTGACTCGCTTTCCTGCTTTGACCGCGTAACGTCGCGTGAGCGGAGTGTGGCGCTTCCGCTCGTGTACGGCCCATGAGACACCCTCGCCGCATCGCGGCGAAACCGACGTTTACGCGCTTTTTATGCTCCGACGCGATCCTTTGCCGCGATCTTCACGCGAACCTTCATAAGATGGTTGCGTGGAAACGGAAGCCGCACGCGCGAAAGCGTGAAGGCAGCCGGCTCGTCTGACCGACGCCGGGTGCCGCCGCGCCGCTGCGCCGGCAAAAGGAAAACCGCCATGTCTCTCGCACCCGTGACCGGCCAGCGCCCGGAGCATTCCGGCCATGCGCGCACGGCCGTGCGTTCGATGTTCGATCCGGCGCTCGTGCGCCCGGCGATCGTGGACTCGTTCAAGAAACTCACACCGCGCACGCAGTTCCGCAACCCGGTGATGTTCTGCGTGTATGTCGGCAGCATCCTCACCACGCTGCTGTGGATCGCCGCGCTGTTCGGCCAGGCCGAGGCGCCCGCCGGTTTCATCGTCGCGATCGCACTGTGGCTGTGGTTCACCGTGCTGTTCGCGAACTTCGCCGAAGCGCTTGCCGAAGGGCGCTCGAAGGCGCAGGCCGCGTCGCTGCGCAGCGCGAAACACAACGTGGTCGCGAAAAAGCTCGCGGCGCCGCATGCGCAGGCCGCCGTCGAGGTGATGGCATCGACCGACCTGCGCAAGGGCGACGTCGTGCTCATCGAAGCCGGCGACACGATTCCGGCCGACGGCGATGTGATCGAAGGCGTCGCGTCGGTCGACGAATCGGCGATCACCGGCGAATCCGCGCCGGTGATCCGCGAATCGGGCGGCGACTTCTCGTCGGTGACGGGCGGCACGCGCGTGTTGTCCGACTGGATCGTCGTGCGGGTCGCCGTCAATCCGGGCGAGGCGTTCCTCGACCGGATGATCGCGATGGTCGAAGGCGCGAAGCGCAAGAAGACGCCGAACGAAATCGCGCTGACGATCCTGCTCGTCGCGCTGACGATCGTGATGCTGCTCGCGACCGCGACGCTGCTGCCGTTCTCGACGTTCGCGGTCGAAGCGATGAAGGCCGGCCACGTGGTGACGATCACCGCGCTCGTCGCGCTGCTCGTGTGCCTGATCCCGACGACGATCGGCGGCTTGCTGTCCGCGATCGGCGTGGCCGGGATGAGCCGGATGATGCAGGCGAACGTGATCGCGACGTCGGGCCGCGCGGTGGAAGCGGCCGGCGACGTCGACGTGCTGCTGCTCGACAAGACCGGCACGATCACGCTCGGCAACCGCCAGGCGTCGGCGTTCGTGCCCGCGCCGTTCGTGACCGAGGAAGCGCTGGCCGACGCCGCGCAACTGTCGTCGCTCGCCGACGAAACGCCGGAGGGCCGCAGCATCGTGGTGCTCGCGAAACAGCGCTTCAATCTGCGCGAGCGCGACATGCAGGCGCTGCATGCCGTCTTTCTGTCGTTCAGCGCGCAGACGCGGATGAGCGGTGTCGATCTGCCCGGCCGCGAGATCCGCAAGGGCGCGGCCGACGCAATCGTGCACTACGTCGAGTCTCACGGCGGCCGCGTCACGCGCGAGATCGAAGCGGTCGTGACCGACATCGCGCGTCGCGGCAGCACACCGCTGGCGGTCGCGGAGCGACGCGACAGCGTCGCGCGCGTGCTCGGCGTGATCGAGCTGAAGGACATCGTGAAGGGCGGCATCAAGGAGCGCTTCGCGGAGCTGCGCAAGATGGGCATCAAGACCGTGATGGTGACGGGCGACAACCGGCTGACGGCGGCGGCGATCGCGGCGGAAGCGGGCGTCGACGATTTCCTCGCGGAGGCAACGCCGGAAACCAAGCTCGCGACGATCCGCGAACACCAGGCGGCCGGCCGGCTCGTCGCGATGACGGGCGACGGCACGAACGACGCGCCGGCGCTCGCGCAGGCCGACGTCGCGGTGGCGATGAACACGGGCACGCAGGCGGCGAAGGAAGCGGGCAACATGGTCGACCTCGATTCGAATCCGACGAAGCTGATCGAGATTGTCGAGATCGGCAAGCAGATGCTGATGACGCGCGGCTCGTTGACGACGTTCTCGATTGCCAACGACGTCGCGAAGTACTTCGCGATCATTCCGGCCGCGTTCGCGACGACCTACCCGCAACTGCGTGTGCTCGACATCATGCACCTAACGTCGCCGGCGTCGGCGATCCTGTCGGCGGTGATCTTCAACGCGCTGATCATCGTCGCGCTGATTCCGCTTGCGCTGAAGGGCGTGCGCTATCGCCCGCTCGGCGCCGCGTCGCTGCTGCGCCGCAACCTGCTGGTCTACGGCCTCGGCGGCGTGCTGCTGCCGTTCCCGTTCATCAAGCTGATCGACATGGTGCTGGTTGCATGCGGATGGGCCTGAACGTGGACGCGCACAATGCCGGCCGCGACAGTCCGCATGACACTCCGGACGGAGGCGCTGCCGCATGAGCGAACCGACCGTCGTCATCGTGATCGTCGACGAAGACAGGTTCATCCGGCATTTCGTCCGTGTCGCGCTGAAGGCCGAACACATGCACGTCTGCGAGGCCGGGACCGGCGCGGCGGGCGTGGCGGCCGTCACCGCACGCCGTCCGGACCTGATCGTCGCGGACACGAATCTGCCCGATCTCGGCGGCACCGAACTGATTCGTGCGCTGCGTGCGTGCTCGGCCGCGCCGCTGATCGTGCTGTCGGCGCTGAACGCGGAAAGCGACAAGGTCGCCGCGCTCGATGCGGGCGCGGACGACTACCTGACCAAGCCGTTCGGCGCGGCCGAGCTGATCGCGCGGATTCGGGCGCACCTGCGGCGGCAGGCGAGCGGCGGCCGCATCGATGCGATGCGCGTGCGCTTCGGCGACGTGACCGTCGATCTCGGCGAGCGCCAGGTGCTGCGCGGCGGTGCGCGCGTGCATCTGAGTCCGATCGAATACCGGTTGCTGGCCGTACTCGCGCATCATGCGGGACGGCAGCTCACGCACGACCGCCTGCTGAGCGAGGTGTGGGGCGTGGCGCACGGCAAGGATGCGCATGACCTGCGCGTGTATGTCGGCCACCTGCGGCGCAAGCTGGAGTGCGATCCGCGGCGGCCCGAGTACATCGTGACGGAGACGGGTGTCGGCTATCGTCTCGCGGGCGCCGCGTAGCTCGGTATGCTCAAGGGTTCGCGGCCGTCCGCAGTTCGTCGGCCGCCGCGCCGGTCGAACGGTGCAGCTGCGCATCGAATTGCTGCACGCGCAACGCGACGCGCTGCGCATAGCGCTTCGTGCCGCCGTTGTAGCGCACGAGCGCGGTTTCGACGTCGCCGTCCGCATTGTCGAGATAGCCGCGAAAGATGGCTGCGCCGATCCGCACGTTGGTCGCCGGGTCGGACAGGTCCCTGACATGCGCGACGAGGTCGCGATGAGCGGTGGGCAGTACCTGCATCAGCCCGCGTGCGCCGACGACGCTGACCGCATGGCGATCGAAGCCCGATTCGACCGCGATGATCGCGAGCAGCAGCGCCGGTGCGAGCCCGTAACGATCCGATTCGGTCTGCACCGCTCGGGCGATCGTGCGCGCTTC
This sequence comes from Burkholderia cepacia, assembly GCF_001039005.1. GTDB lineage: Bacteria > Pseudomonadota > Gammaproteobacteria > Burkholderiales > Burkholderiaceae > Burkholderia > Burkholderia theae. The sequence continues at coordinate 4,157 of NZ_LDWR01000069.1, read as the reverse complement.
GGCATACGCGATGTGAAAGCGATTGCGTAGCGTCGTGACGATCGTGTCGAGGGTCGGGGGCAGCGATGTATCGGGCGCGCTCGCGGCGGTGACCGGCGCCGCCGGCGTGTCGTCGGCCTGCGCGGGGAGCGTGGCCGACAGCGACAGCGCGATCGGGAGGAGCAGCAGAAGCCGCTTGAGCGGTAGCGCCGGGCGTGTACGCGGCGCCGGCTGGTCATGCGATGAATAGGTTTCCTGCATGTCGTCGCATCGTGGTTCCGATGCAACGACTGTACGCAGTTATGCGTTGCGGCCGTCGAAAGAAACAGGCGCGCCGGATAAACGGCGCGTAAAGACGTCCGACCCGCGAACGGGGTGGCCGCGCGGCATCATTCGTCGCGGTCGCGCGGCTCGCCGCCGCCTTTCGCGAGACGCCATGCAATCGTGCCGAGCACGCCGACCGCGACGATCAGGGCGCCCCACAGCACGTAGCGGCGCGTCGCGTCCGTATCGGCGGCGGGCGCCGGCGCGACCGCCGCTACCGGCAGCGCCGCGCCGACGCGTGCGGGCCGCACTTCGGGTGCCATGCCGACCAGCAACGCATCGCGGCTCACGGCCGACGACACGAGCGACGCGTCGCCGACGCCGAGCGTAAACGGCGGCGCGCCGCGCGCGACGAAGGTCAGCGCGGCCGGATGCCAGCCGATTGCGACGGCCGGCTGGCCGCCGCCGAACCCGCCGTTGCGCATGTCGACGACGATCCGCCACGCGCGATCCGTGTCCGCCGCGAACTCGAGCGGCGCGTTGCGCTGCTCACCGCCCTTGCCCTGCAGCCGGAACAGCACGGCACTCGCGACGTCGCGCCACGGTGCCTGCGCGTCGGCGCGGCTCTGCAGCGTCGCGCGCGCGACGGTGTTCGGCTGCGGCAGGTCGATCCGCACGCGATCGACCGGATACGCGCCGTCGGTGTCGAACAGATACTCGCCGGGCGCGCCGCCGGCCCGGACGCGTGCGGCGTCGCGCCATTGGCGCGGTACGGAGGCGGTGTCCGTTCCGCGCGCGTCGCGCGGATGCGTCTCGACGTCGATCGACGCGATCGCGGGCGCGCCGTCGAGCCAGTCCAGCCGCAGGTAGCGCGGCGTCGCGCCTTCGAGCGCGATACGTTCCTGCACCAGCATGTCGTCGCCGTGGCCGACCTTCAGCAACTGCGTGCTGCCGAGCGATCGCCAACTGCGCAGGTCGTTGCTCGCGTCGACGGTGACGCGCCCCTGGTAGCTGTCGTCTCCCACGTGCACGAGCAGCGCATCGAGGCTGCCGTCCGCACGCGACAGGTCGACGAGATCCGCGCCGCGTTTTGCGGGCGGCGGCGTGGCGACGGCGGCGCGCAGCGAGCCGTCCGGGCCGACCGTCACCCCGAGCGTTGCGTTGCCGTTGTCGGTGCGCACCGGCGGCAGCGGGAACCAGTGCACCGGCGCGCGCGACCGCGGCACGGCGGGCGTGGCCGCAGCCGGTGCGTCGAGCGAATACGGCACCGGCTCGTCCGCGCCGTTGAAGATGCGCACGTCGCCGAGATCGTCGCGCCGGCTGGTCGCATACACGGGCTGCGGCACGGTGAGCTGGTAGTACGCGGCGCTGCCGTCGAGGTCGAGCGAGAAGCGCTGCGCGACGCGCTCGGCGTCCGGTGCACCGTCGGCCGCGGCGAACGACGCGAGCAGGCTCAATCCGAGCAGGGCGGCGAGTCGCTTCATTGCCGGTCGTCCCGTTGGGCAGCGGCCTTCGGCGGCAGCGGCGAGAAATAGCCGATCAACAGCAGCAGCACGCCGATGCCGATGAACGACACGATGCGTTCGATGCCGGTCACGTGCGACAGGTCGAACAGGAACAGCTTGACGACCGTGAGCGCAAGCAGCGCGGCGCCGACGAACCACAGCGGACGCAACCCGCGGCGCGTGGCCCATATCGTCGTCGCGAGCGCGCAGACCGTCCAGTACACGGATACCGAAGCCTGCACGAGCGTCGATTCCGCCATCGCGCCGAATTCGTACGGCACGCCGGTCCAGTGATGCAGCGTGCGCAGCAGGATCGCATTCAGCCACAGGAACACGGTCGCGCCGGCCGCGCTCAGCAGTTCGACGCGATAGGCGTCGAACGCCCAGCCGAGCTTGCGCGCACGGACGAACCACGATGCGGCGAGCGCGTAGACCACCGCAAGCACGAGATCGAGCGGGTTGAAGAGCGGCACGCGCGCCCAGCTTCCGCCGTCCTGCGTGAAGTTCGCGTAGAAGGTCCACACCCACATCACGACGATGAGCGGCAGCGACGCGAGCGCGCACACGCGAGCGATGCCGTCGCGGCGCGTCAGCCACATCCCGGCGAATGCGAACACGCTCCAGCCGACCATGAACACCTGCTGGATGCCGAACGACGACAGCACGGTGTCGATGTCGTAGGCCAGGTGGAAGCGGTGATGCAGCGTGCGCAGCATCAGCGCGTTGAACCACAGGAACACGGTCGCGATCGCCGCATAGTCGACGACGCGCGGATGCCACGCGATGCCGAGCGTCTTCAGGCGGCGCAGCCACGCGGCGAATGCGACGAACACGAGGAACTGCGCGATGTCGAGCGGATTGAGCAGCGGCAGCCAGAAGAGCGGCGAAGCGTCGCCGTCGCTGATGATGCTCGCGATGCTCCACAGCCACAGCAGCGCGGCGAGCGGCGCCGCGCCCCACACCTGGTACGCGCGAGGGAACGCAGCGACGGGCCAGCGCAGGCGCGAGCCGGGGCCCGACACCAGCAGGAGCAGCGCGCCGAAGCCGTAGGCCCACGCGCTCCAGCTCCACGCGCCTTCGGGCACGAATGCGCGCAGGCGCCAGAAACCTTCGAGCGACAGCAGCACGCACAGGGTCCAGAACATCAGCGTATGCAGCGGCGCGATCACGCCGGCGGCGATGGATTGCACGACGCCGGGCACCGCCCCCTTCGCGGTATCGGCGCCGTCCGTGCCGCGCGACTGGCGCCACAGCAGCGCAAGGCCCGCGCCGACGGCGACGGGCCACGCGAACGCGCCCAGGCCCGACAGCGGCGCTTCATGCGCATCGAACACACGCAACGCGAGCAGCGCCAGCACCGGTGTCAGCGCGAGCGCCGGCCATTCGGCGAGCGGCCATGCCAGCCGGCGGCGTGCGACGTACGCGAGCCATGCGGTGCCGGCCGCGAACAGCGCGGTCGTATCGACGACGAAACGGTCGGCATGCAGGTCGACGTGATGGCTCGCGTAGACGAGGATCTCGTGCAGCCCGCCGCTGACCCACCACAGCAGCCCCCACGCCGCGGCCGCGGCGCCGATCTCGGGCATCCACGCGTGCCATGCGCGCGCTTCGCCGCGCCCGTGCAGCCACCAGCCGGTGAACAGGCCGGCGAGCGCGATCAGCAGCATCGCGATATACGGGCTGTTGAGCACCGGCAACGCGTTGGCGTCGGTGGGCCCGAGCAGGCTCGTGAAGAACGCGCCGGCCGCGGCGACCTGCATCAGCAGGCCGAAGCAGAACGGCAGCAGGCGTTTCTGGCGCACGCCGAGCCAGACCACGGCCGCGCCTTCGATCGCCCATGCGGCGCTGGTCGTCGGGCCCGAGAACGCGAGCGGCACGGCCAGCGTCGCGAAGATCACCGCGAGCGCGAGCATCGCTTCGAACAGCAGCGCAAGGCGGTCGCGGCGCCGTGCGAGCCACGCGGCGACCACGACGTAGAACGCCGACAGCGCGACGGCGCTCCACGCGAGCCCGAACGGCATGTCCTTCACGAGCGACGCCTGCAGCGCGGTCGCGACGATCGGCGTGCCGAACACGAGCGTGCCGTCCACGTAATGCCGCAGTGCCAGCTCGCGTTTCACCGCATACAGCAGCGCGATGCCGACATACATCAGGAAGAACAGGATGAGGAACGGCTCGGTGCTCGCGAACAGCGCGGGGCGATAAGCCGTCACGCCCCACGCCGAGCCGATCGTGAATGTGAACACGAAGCCGAGCAGGTTCAGCGGACGCCACGCCTTGAACCACGCGATCGCGAAGATGCCCGCGTTCAGCAGCGCGTAGTAGCTGAACAGCGCGACGTGGTTGCCCTGGCCGGTCGACAGCAGCACCGGCGCGAGAAAGCCGCCCGCGCTGCCCATGAACGCGAGC
>NZ_LDWR01000068.1 GCF_001039005.1 Burkholderia cepacia | reverse complement strand
ACATCTGAATCCGGGTATGACAGCCGCGCCCCGGCCCGCGCCTGTGACAAACGCAGCTGAAAGGTAACAGTCGGTCACGGTGCGGCAACCGGGCGTCAGGCCCGGTATACTTTGCTGCACCGGCCGATGCAAGGAGCCGGCCGTTTTTTCCCATTGAGCGCGATATTCGTATGAAACGTCATCTGTTTGCTTTCCTCGCGGCCGCCGCCGTGTCGGTTTCCGCTTTCGCGCAGAGCGCGCCGGTCGACATCGTCCGCAATGCGGTCGAGGGCACCGTCACCGCGATGAAGGCCGATCCGTCGGCACGCGGCGGCGACATGACGAAGGTCACGCAGGTCGTCGAGCAGCGCTTCCTGCCCGCGACGAATTTCGAGCGCACGACCCGCATCGCGGTCGGCGACGCGTGGAAGCAGGCGACGCCGGATCAGCAACAGGAGCTGTACAAGCAGTTCAAGCTGCTGATGACGCGCACCTACGCCGCGTCGCTCGCGCAGCTCGGCAGCCAGGATGCGAAGTTCTCGTTCAAGGCCGGCGGCGCGTCGGGCGCCGACGCGCTCGTGCAGTCGACGGTGACGACGCCGGGCGACAGCCAGTCGGTCGGTTATCGTCTCGGCAAGGTCGGTAACGACTGGAAGATCTACGACATCGACATGTCGGGCGCGTGGCTGATCCAGGTCTACCAGGGCCAGTTCAAGAGCCAGCTCGCGTCGGGCGGGATCGCCGGGCTGATCGCGTATCTGCAGAAGCACAATTCGCGGACGAACTGACGGCCGCTGCGCGGTCCGGAGTTCAGTTGCATGAAGGGCGCCCGAGGGCGCCCTTGCTTTTTTACCCAGGGGCCCGGTGAGCAGTCGAACGACCGATGCGACCGCGCGTCCGGGCGTGCCCGCGCAAGTCCGGGCCGCCTCCGCAGACATCGAGGTTCGCTGTGCGCGGCCTACTGATACGTCATGGTGAAGGTCAGCACCGCGTTCGCGCTGCCGGCCTTCACGCTGGCGGCCGTCTGGTAGTACCTGGCCGTGAGCGGGATCGTGTAGGAGCCGCCTGTCGATTTGCTGTAGCTCGTCAGTGTGTACTGCGTGTTGTATTTCAGCGCGTTGCCGCTGCCGTCCTTCAGTTGCAGTCCGATACCGGTGGCCGTCGAACCGCTCGACAGCGCCAGCACGCCGTTGGTGCTGTCGAGTACGGCATTGACCGGGATGAACTGGTACTGGATCGAGTTCAGGCCTGTCGGGCAGGCGTTGACCGCCACGTTGAGCGAGACGGCCTGCTTGTTGGTCGAGCCGATACCCGTGAATTCCGACTGCAGGGGTGAACCCATGTTGACCGTCACGTTCGGCGTGGTGCACGCCGCGACGTTGACGATGGTCGGGGTTAGCGAGAACGATACGAGGGGCGAGGCGGCGACCGTATAGGGGGCACTACCACCGGTGCCCGTTGCTGACGCTCCCACGACCAGCACGCCGCCCGTCACGGTGCCCGCCGTGATCGGACCAGTCTTGACCAGCGCCGCCTGGACCTGGCCACCGTTGGTGATCGAAGTAACGATGCCGCTCGTGTTGCAGACCCAGCCTGCCCATGGGAGGGGGATCTGCGAAGCAGTCGACTTGGAAAGATCGATCCAGGGCTGGGTTCCGCATTGGTTCGCGTAAGTCGTCACACCGATCGCGACACCGACGCCAGGCACATTGGTATTCCAGACTGTATAGGTCGCACCACTTGGCCCGGCCACGGTCATGCCGGCCTTGGTCAGCGACTGCGGTTCAAAGACCATGCCAGCGACGACCACACCCGATACCGTGCATGTGTAGTAGTTGGGAACGTTCGAGGTACTGAACCAGCCGGTCAGCAGGGTGCCGACCGCGGCATCGCGCGGGATCGTCACCGAGGACGGCATCGACAGCGTCACCGTCTGCGCCGTTCCCGAGCAACTGATGGTTCCCGCGGCGAACGCGGGACGTGTGCCCAAGCCGAGCATCAGTGCCGCCAGCGTCAGTAGCCAGAATGCCAGACGGCGCATGCCATGCCCCGCTTTGGTTTGCCTGCGCATTGCGGCCGGCTTTTCGTTCTTGTTCATCTTCTCTCCCAGGTCCATCGCGCCCG
>NZ_LDWR01000067.1 GCF_001039005.1 Burkholderia cepacia | reverse complement strand
TGCTTAACTGAACGGCATTAGGGCATGAAGCCCCGTTTTTCACTCCGGCGAACCGGAAAGAATCTGCCGTGCGCTCAGACCGAGAACGACGAACCGCACCCGCAGGTGGTGCTCGCATTCGGGTTCTTGATCACGAACTGGGCGCCGTTGAGGTCGTCCTTGTAGTCGATCTCGGCGCCGACCAGGTACTGGTAGCTCATCGAGTCGATCAGGAGCTGGACGCCGTTCTTGTTCATCACGGTGTCGTCCTCGTTGACTTCCTCGTCGAACGTGAAGCCATACTGGAAGCCGGAGCAGCCGCCACCCTGCACGAACACGCGCAGCTTCAGGTCGGGATTGCCCTCTTCGTCGATCAGTTGCTTGACCTTGTCGGCCGCGGCGTCGGTGAAGACGAACGGAACCGGCATTTCGGCCGTCGTTGCTGCGGATTCGGTAACAGCGTTCATTGCGAACTCTCCAAAAAGCTTTAGCCGCTATTGTAGGGCCGATCAGAAGATCGTGCTGAAGTCCATGAAATCAATAGGTTCTTGTCGATTTCATCAAACGGGCCCGTGCGGACCGCCGCGGCACGGGCATGCAAGCGGGCATAAAAAAACCGCCAGCGTGAAAGCTGGCGGTTTTTCCGGCGGACGCCGCCCGAAAGCGGCGAAGCCATGAAGCGAAATTAACGCTTCGAGAACTGCTTGGCGCGGCGTGCCTTGCGCAGACCGACCTTCTTACGCTCGACTTCACGCGCATCGCGCGTCACGAAGCCTGCGCTCGACAGCGACGGCTTGAGCGTCGCATCGTAGTCGATCAGTGCACGGGTGATGCCGTGGCGCACTGCGCCTGCCTGACCCGTTTCACCGCCACCATTCACGTTCACCTTGATGTCGAACGTCTGGCCGTGGTTCGTGAGTTCCAGCGGTTGACGCACGATCATCAGCGACGTTTCGCGCGAGAAGTAGTCGGCGATGGGCTTGCCGTTGACGACGATGTCGCCCTTGCCAGCCTTGATGAAGACACGAGCGACTGCGCTCTTGCGGCGGCCCGTACCGTAGTTCCAGTTACCGATCATGTGGGTCCCCTTAGATCTCGAGCGCCTTCGGCTGTTGAGCCGAGTGCGGATGCGTCGCTTCTGCGTAGACCTTCAGCTTCTTGATCATCGCGTAGCCGAGCGGGCCCTTCGGCAGCATGCCCTTGACCGCTTTCTCGAGCGCACGGCCCGGGAAGCGTTCTTGCATCTTGCCGAACGTCGTTTCATAGATGCCGCCCGGGTAGCCCGAGTGACGGTAGTACTTCTTGTCCAGAGTCTTGTTGCCCGTGACCTTCAACTTGCTGGCGTTGATGATGATGATGAAATCACCAGTGTCGACGTGCGGGGTGAACTCAGGCTTGTGCTTGCCGCGCAGACGGCGTGCCACTTCGCTGGCAACACGGCCGAGAACCTTATCCGTCGCGTCAATCACGTACCATTCGCGCGTCACCTCATGGGCTTTTGCGGAAAACGTCTTCATGATCGATCCAAAAAAAATGCTTTGCCCGGTGTGTTCTTCCTGCTTGTCTGTGTGCGCTTCGAGGCGCGGTGCAGGCTCTCCCTGTTCTTTTTCCGTGGGCATGAATGCGGAAAAGCTCTGAATTATAAAGGAAATACGGCAACGCGGTCAAAGGGAATCCACGTCCCGTGTCCGCGGCGCCCGAAATGGGCCAAAATCCGTTCGTGCCCCGACAAGCCAGGCGATCCGAGCGCCCGGGGAGGCACCCATCGACGTGCGGCACATGACCTTGCCGCGCCAGACCGGCCGAACACGGAAAACAACAAGCAAGCATGATGAAACAACGACTTACGCCCTTCTTCGCGGCCACGCTGCTGGCCGCCGCGGCGCCTGCCGTCGCCCACACCGGCTGCGAAGCCAAGCTCGACGCGCTCGATGCGCGCATTGCCGAAGCCCGGACCGCCCATGCCGAGGATCGCGTCGCCCGCCTGCGCGCGGTGCGCGAACGCGTACGCCACTTCTGCGCACGCGGCCACGGCCATGCGTCGGCCGTCCACGCGCCGGCGCCTGATGCACGCTCGCGCGTCACCGCGCCCGACGCGACGTCGCAGCCGGCCGCACGACAGCCCGCATGACGATGCCGGGGCGCGCAAACCGCGCGACGATGTTTGCATGGGACGAAAAAAAGCCCGAACGGCTGGTTCGGGCTTAATCCACCTTAGGAGGAGGGTGGAGGAGACATGCGGAGGTTGCCGCAGCGCGACAACCAATGAGGCTCATTATACGAACGCGTCGCCGACTTCACAAGAAAATTTGCATTACGAAATCAAACACCATAATGTGGAATTTATGACAAGGCGCTTCGAAAAAGCATTTCTTCTTTGAAATCAGTGGCATAAGGCCCGATAACGCCATCGCAAATCCGCCCCACCTAGAGTAAAACCCCTAAAAACAGCAAGGAAATTGTCGTCCGACGCGCTGCCGCGCCGCGCCCGCCCGGGTCCGGCATTTCACGTCGTGCGGTGCATCAGCCGAGCGTTGCGCTGCGGGCTACAATGCCGGATCGAATCCGAATCAGGCAACGCTGGAGTGCAAGCATGGAATGCAAAGTAAGCTGGATGGGTCAGGACGGCATGGCGTTTTCCGCCGAGACCGGAAGCGGGCACCTCGTCGCGATGGACGGCGCGCCCGAAGGCGGCGGCCACAACCTTGCGCCGCGCCCGATGGAAATGGTGCTGCTCGGCACCGGCGGCTGCACGGCCTATGACGTCGTGCTGATCCTGAAGAAGAGCCGCCAGGAAGTTACCGGCTGCTCGGTCACGCTGAAGGCCGAGCGCGCGAGCGAAGATCCGAAGGTGTTCACGAAGGTGCACTTCCACTTCACCGTCACCGGCCGCAACCTGAGCCCGGCCACGGTCGAGCGCGCGATCAACCTGTCGCACGACAAGTACTGCTCCGCGTCGATCATGGTCGCGAAAACGGCCGAACTCACGCACTCGTTCGACATCGTCGCCGCCTGAACCCACGGCGCGCGCGCATGAAAAAAGGGCCGGCGCTCCGCAAGGAGACGCCGGCCCTTTCGCATTCGAACGGCAAAGCAGGCCGATAAGCCGGATTCTGTGCACGCTGCGCGCCGAAGCGCACAGCGCGTGGCAGCCATTCCTCTAGGCGCGCCATTGCTGACGCGCTCAAGCTTCCTACCCGCAGACGAGACGGGGGCCCCGTCCTGCATCCGAAAATGCGCGCCTGCCTACTTGGAATTGCTCCGGGTGGAGGTTACCGTGCCGGCGAACGTCGCCGTCGCCGCGGTGCGCTCTTACCGCACCGTTTCACCCTTACCTGATCCCGGCTTGCGCCGGGCCATCGGCGGTTTGCTTTCTGTTGCCCTGTTCCGCGTGTCGCCACGGATGGCCGTTAGCCATCACCCTGCCCTGTGGAGTCCGGACTTTCCTCGCCCCCGCGCGCCCGAAGGCGGCGAGGCCGCGACTGCCTGGCCTGCTTTGCGACGCGCATTCTAGCACTGCGCGACGCGGCCGGGCTCCGCGACATGCGCAAGCCACGGCGGGAACGAGTCGGTCCGCGCGAAATTCGCCGCCCCGCTGCCGGCCGTGTGGCCAGCTTTGCGCGGCGACGCACCGGTCACGCGAGTTTCCAGCCGATCGTCTCGCCGCCGCGCAACGGCACGACCGGCGTATCGCCCGCGAAGATCTCGCGCGGCAGCTCCCACGCCTCGCGGCGCAGCGTGACCGTCTCGGCGCTGCGCGGCAGCCCGTAGAAATCGGCGCCGAAGAAGCTCGCGAAACCTTCCAGCTTGTCGAGCGCGCCGGCGTGGTCGAACGCTTCCGCATACAGTTCGAGCGCGTGCAGCGCCGTGTAGCAGCCCGCGCAGCCGCACGCGGTTTCCTTCGCGTCGCGCGCATGCGGCGCGCTGTCGGTGCCGAGGAAGAAGCGCGGGTTGCCCGACGTCGCGGCTTCGACCAGCGCGACGCGATGCGTCTCGCGCTTCAGCACGGGCAGGCAGTAGTAATGCGGGCGAATCCCGCCGACGAACAGCGCGTTGCGGTTGTACAGCAGGTGATGCGCGGTGATCGTCGCGCCGAGCAGGCCGGGCGCGGCGTCGGCATCGCGCACGTAGTCGGCCGCGTCCTTCGTGGTGATGTGCTCGAACACGACCTTCAGGCCCGGGAAATCACGGCGCAGCGGCGTCATCACGCGGTCGATGAAGACCTTCTCGCGGTCGAACAGGTCGATCGACGCATCGGTCACCTCGCCGTGCACGAGCAGCGGCATGCCGGTTTGCTGCATCGCCTCGAGCGTCTTCGCGCATTTCGCGAGATCGGTCACGCCATGGTCGGAATTCGTCGTCGCGCCGGCCGGGTACAGCTTCACGCCATGCACGAAGCCGCTTTCGCGCGCGCGGCGGATCTCGTCGGGCGGCGTGTTGTCGGTCAGGTACAGCGTCATCAGCGGTTCGAACGTCATCCCGGCCGGCAGCGCGGCCAGGATGCGCTCGCGATAGGCCTGCGCCTGCGCGGTGGTCGTCACCGGCGGTTTCAGGTTCGGCATGACGATCGCGCGGCCGAACTGGCGCGCGGTGTGCGGCAGCACGGCGGCCAGCATGTCGCCGTCTCGCAGGTGCAGGTGCCAGTCGTCGGGACGGGCGAACGAGAGCGTCGCCGGGGAGGAAGCGTTCGAGGCAGTCATAGGAGGCATCGTGAGGAACGTGCCGGCCATCGGCGGGGCCGGAACCCGCGTGCGCGGGCCGACTGACGGCAAACCGCAACACGAGGCCTTCGGCCGGCGGAATCCGCTTTTTACCGCTGAGGGCTCGGTGATATGCTAGAAGCCGCATTGTACCGGGGTTCGCCCGGTTCGTTACCCCCCGCCTCTGCCTGCCGCCCCAAGTAAAATGTGCCAACTCTTAGGAATGAACTGCGCCGCGCCGACGGACGTCACATTCTCCTTCACAGGTTTCGCGGCCCGGGGCGGGCTTACCGATCACCATGCCGACGGCTGGGGCATCGCGTTCTTCGAGGACAAGGCCTGCCGCCTGTTCATCGATCACCAGGCATCGGCCACCTCGCCGATCGCCGAAATGGTGAAGCGCTACCCGATCAAGTCCAAGAACACGATCGCGCACATCCGCAAGGCGACGCAAGGGCACATCCTGCTCGAGAACAGCCATCCGTTCATGCGCGAGCTGTGGGGCCGGCACTGGATCTTCGCGCATAACGGCGACCTGCAGGACTACGCACCGGACATGGACGGCAGCGTCTACCATCCGGTCGGCACGACCGACAGCGAACAGGCGTTCTGCGTGCTGATGCAGGGGCTGCGCGAGGCATTTCCCGGCGCGCAGCCGCCGCTGCCCGAACTGTTCGAGCGGGTCGGCGAGCTGACGCGCGGCATCACCGATCACGGCGTGTTCAACTTCCTGATGTCGAACGGTCAGGCGCTCTTCGCACACTGCTCGACGCGGCTGCACTACCTCGTGCGGCGCTGGCCGTTCTCGACCGCGCATCTGGTCGACGAAGACCTGTCGATCGACTTCGCGAAATACACGACGCCCGAGGATCGCGTCGCGGTGATCGCGACGCAGCCGCTCACCGACAACGAAGTCTGGACCGCGTTCGAGCCGGGCGAGCTGATCATGTTCCAGTGCGGCGACGTCGCCGCGCGGATGCAGATCCCGGTGCCCGAGCGCGTGCTCGAGAAGCTGCGCAATCCGACGCTCGACGCGTCGGCATCGGCGCCGCGCGACGCCCGCGAGGCGCTCGCAACCGCGGCCGATGGCGATTCGGACGACGCGATCGACTTCTGAGCGCGGCGCGGCGGCGCCCTTTTCTTCCGTTTCCGCGACGACACGACACCGCAAGACAATCGCCCGTAACGCCCGGTTGCGGCGTTCGGTTGCGTGCGCACGCGATGCGGCGACCTTCGCGGCCGGAGAAAATCGCTCGCCCGGCGCCGAATTCGTTTCATCCGAACCACAATCCGACGTATCGAATCAACACCGCACAACATTCGCTTGATTTAATTAATTTCCAAGCGAAAATAACATAAATAAAAAACAAATAAATCAGCGGATTCGCAATATATATAATCCGGAAGCCATATTTTAGCGCACCATCCCGACACAAACCGTGCGCCACCCCACCGATCCGGCATTCATTCATTGATGTCGATAAAATCGCCATGAGCCTTATCCACAAAGGCTTTCAGTTCGATTCATCACACAATCAAAATATACCGCCAGAAGTCGGCATTATCACCACATTCATTATTTTTTTGATAATCGAGCGCCCTCTCGATCAGTAGACTCCGCTCATCCTCGGTGTAACGAATCACGCTTGGCGCAGAAACGGCCACGGCCGCTGCACGTCCATTCAGGCCATTTCTCCACCGCGGATTGCGATTTCACCGCAGCGCGGTGAATACCATTTCAAAAAAAGAAAGAGAGGCTTGTCGTGAATCACTCATTTCGATCGATATGGAGCCAGACCGCCGGCTGCTGGGTCGCGGTTGCGGAAACGACACGGGCGCGCGGCAAGCGTTCGGGCAGCGAATCGGGCACAAGCCGCCGTGCAGTACGCGCGGCAGCGCGCCGGTCGCCGCTTCGCGTCGCGGCACTGAGCGCCGCGCTGACCGCGCTGTCGGCCGGCTCCGCGTATGCGTCGACGTGCGGCAGCGGCGCGGCGGTCGCGAGCGGCGGCAACTGCGCGCTCGGCAGTTTCAGCCCGACCGTCAACGACAACCTGGCCGGCGCCACGACCGTGTCGGGCGGCGACCGGGTCGGCCTGACGGGCGCATGGACCGGCGCGACCGGCGACATGGGCTACACGCTGACGCCGCTCAGCGGCACGTCCGTCGTGTCGGGCAACCTCAACCAGCCGCTGCTGTCGATCGGCGGCAAGACGCAGAGCGTCAGCACGCCCGATGCGATCACCGGCGGCCATGCGTCGGTCGCCACCTACGACTCGACCGCGTTTGCCGCGTCGAGCGCGGGTTCGACCAGCGTGCCCGTCTATCACAACGTGAACGGCAACCAGTACGTGAACACGCGGATCGGGACGGTCGACAGCTCCGGCGGCACGCTCGACGTGTCGATCGGTAACCCGGCGGGCTCGCCCGCGGCTGCCGGCAACGCGATCACGATGGCGCCGAAGAACAGCGACCTGTTCGTCGCGGACGGCACGGGCGCCGCGAAAAGCGTCGTCAACTGGAATTCGCGCAACCAGATCTGGCTCGGCACCGGCGACTATCTCGCGAGCGGCGGCCCCGTCAGCCATGTCCTGCTGGACGTGCCGGCCTATGCGGGCACCTTCACCGCGTTCGACGGCAGCGCGTGGACCGTCACCGATGCCGCGTCGCTCGCCGCGTACAACAACTTTCTCGTGCGGTCGGTCCAGAACGGCGCGCTCGGTTCGCAGGCCGCCTACGACAACGCGTTCAGCCAGGCCGTCACGTTCTCCACGCAATCCTTCCAGTATGCGAACAACGTGTCGCCGGGCGACAAGAATGCGCTGCCGCTGAACTATCTGTCGGTGCTGCACGGCACGGGCGCGAACGCGACGCTGCACATCGGCAAGGACGGCCAGATCGACTTCCGCGGCACCAATACGATCGCCTCGAGCTCGGCGGTCCTCGCGGAAAACGGCGCGCACTTCGTCAACGACGGACGCCTGTCGGGCGACTTCACGCTCGTGCGCCTGCTGACCGGCGCGAGCGGCGTCAACAAGGGCGTGATCTCGTCCGGCTACGCCGCCGGCGACAACTTCAACACGGGCGGCACCGCGCTGCCCGACAACTTCAGCCTCAACGCGTACACCGAAGGCAACGGCGTCTACGCGAACGGTGCGGGCACGACGTTCGTCAACCACGGCGTGATGAACGTCGGCGCGTGGAGCTTCAACAGCACGCGCCCGGACCTGCAGAACTACGCGGTGGCCGCGACCGGCGGCGCGAGCGCATCGAACGCCGGCACGATCAACGTCGGCGTCAACGCAACGAAGCTCGACAGCCAGGTGATCGGCGGCCTCGTCGACGGCGGCAGCTTCACGAACGAAGCCGGCGGCACGATCTACCTCGGCCGCGCGGCCCAGTACGACGCCGCGTCGCCGGAAGCCGCGAACGACGTCGCGCTGTCCGCGCACGCGTACGGCATCCTGCTCGGCGCATCCGGCACCGCGAGCAACCTCGGCACGATCGTGATCGGCTCGCAGACGCAGAACGGCGCCGCGCTGGCGAGCATCGGCTCGTCGTCCGGCACGCTGAGCAACGCGGGCACGATCGTCGTCAACGGCGCGGCGCCCGGCACGCCGCTCGCCAACGTCGGCATGCTGGCCTCCGACACCGCCGCGACCGTGACCAACACGGGCACCATCACGCTGAACGGCGTGAACGGCATCGGCATCATGGTCGTCGGAACCGGCACGAACGCGACCGCCGCGACCTCGACCGGCACGATCAACGTGGCCGGCGGCCTCGATCCCGCATCGGGCACGCGCAACTACGGCGTGTGGGCCGAAGGGCCGCTTGCAAAGGCCACGCTCGACGGCGCGCTCAACCTGACGGGCACCGGCGCGATCGGCGTGCACGCACGCTCGGGCGCGACGATCGACGTCGGCACGAACGCGGTGCCCGCGTTCATGTCGGGCACCAACCAGATCGGCTTTTACGCGTATGGCGCGGGCTCGAAGATCAACGTCGCCGCACAGCACCTCAGCGTCGACACCGACGATTCGACGCTGTTCCGCGTCGCGGGCGGCGCGGCCTACACCGGCGCGTCGACGGCCGGCGCGCTGACGACCGACGTCAACGGCCAGCGCGCGCACGGCGTGCTCGCGACCGACGCCGGCACCACGCTGTCGACCGGCAACGCGATCTACAACGTGAACGGCGCGAACGGCATCGCGATCGCGGTCGAAGGCGGCGCGAAGGGCACGATCGACGCAGGTGCGACGATCAACCTGAACGCGGCCGGCGCGATCGCGGGCGTCGTCGACGGCCAGGCGCACGACCTCACCGGCGCGAATGCCGGCGCGCCGGCCGCGACGACGCTGATCAACGACGCCGCCGTCACGTCGTCGACCGCCGGCGTGACGGGCTTCGTCGCGCAAAACCTCGGCACGCTCGAGAACCGCGACACGGTGATGCTGACGGGCGCCGGCTCGACCGGCGTCGTGGCCGGCGCGCTCGGCACGGTGAACAACGCGTCGACGATCCGCGTCTCCGACGGCACCGGCGCGCTCGTGCAGGGCGCGTCCGCGACGCTCGCCAACACGGGTTCGATCGAAGCCGACGACGGCATCGCGGGCGTGCGCCTGACGGGCGCCGGCGCGTCGGTCGCACTGTCGGGCGCGGGCACCGTCATCGCGAACGGCAGCGCCGACGGCGTGCTGATCGACGCGACCGTCTCGGGCGGCGGGCTCGCGGCCGGCGCGACGTCGATCGCGGTCGGCGGATCGGGCAGCGGGATCCGCAACCTCGGTGCGAATGCAACGATCGCGTTGTCCGGCACGCGGGTCGCCACCACCGGCAACGGCGCCGATGGCCTCACGTCGACCGGCGCGGGCGCACGCATCGCGACCGATGCGGCAACGGTCGTCCGCACCGCCGGCGCCAACGCGCGCGGCCTGTTCGTGTCGGGCGCGGACTCGACGCTCGCGGCCAACGGCACGACCGTCACCACGACCGGCGCCGGCGCGCATGCGATCGTGATGGACGGCGGTGCGACGGCGCTGCTGTCGGGCGCGACCATCACCGCGTCGGGCGGCGCGGCCGATGGCGTCGTCGCGCAGAACGGCGGCCGCGTCGCCGATGCAGGGTCGTCGATCGCCAGCGCGGCCGGCAATGGCGCGACCGCGGACAGCGGCGGCGTGCTCGCGTTGACCGGCACAACACTCAAGGGCGCGACGGCCGGCGTGCTGACGTCGGACACATTGGCGAACGGCGCGACGAGCTCGGTACTCGTCGACGGCGGCAGCGTGACGTCGACCGCCGGGCCGGCATTCCTCGCACGCGGCGGCACGGCCGACATCGCGGTGCGCAACGGCACGGTCGTGACGGCCGGCAACGGTACGCTGCTGAATCTCGTGAACGGCAGCAACGTGACGTTCAACGCGTCGGCGGTGAACCTCGCCGGCGACATCGTCTCCGACGCATCGAGCACCGGCAACGTGTTCCTCGCGAACGGCACGACGCTGACGGGCAAGATCGATCCGGTCGCGCTGACGATCGACGGCACGAGCACATGGCGCATGACGGGCAGCTCGGTGCTGAGCAGCCTGAACAACGCGGGCCTGGTTGCGTTCGCCGCGCCGGTCGGCTCGCCGACGCTCTCGGGCAGCTACAAGACGCTGACGACCGGCAGCTACGTCGGCAACGGCGGCACAATTGCGCTCAACACGTATCTCGGCGCCGATGCGTCGCCGACCGACCAGCTGATCGTGAACGGCGGTGCCGCGAGCGGCACGACCGGCCTGAAGATCGCCAATACGGCCGGCACCGGCGCACAGACCAAGGGCGACGGGATTCCGGTGGTCGTCGCCACGAACGGCGGCACCACCACGGCATCGGCATTCCAGCTGGCGGGCCCCGTGCAGGCCGGCGCCTACGAGTACCGGCTCTACCGCGGCGGCCAGAGCGGCACGAACAACTGGTACCTGCGTTCGCAACTCGACTCGACGGACCCGGGCGACCCGATCGATCCGTCCACCACGAACGGCGGCGGTGGCGGCAACGGGAATGGCAACGGCGGCACACTCGCGTATCGCCCGGGCGTCGCCGGCTACGCGTTGACGCCGCTGCTGAACGCCGACTACGGCTTCTCGACCCTCGGCAAGCTGCACGAGCGCGTGGGCGACATCGACAACCTCGGGAAGCAGCAGCCCGGCAACCGCGACGGCGTGTGGGGGCGCATCGGCGGCGAGAGCCTCGATGCGGACGCGGGCCGCTTCGCGGCCGACGAACGCACGTTCTTCGCGCAGTTCGGCAAGGACTGGACGCTCGACCAGGCGCCGAACGGCGGCGGCAGCACGCATGCGGGCGTGACGGCCAGCATCGGCGTGTCGAACGCGAGCTTCAGCGACATGGCGCGCGCCGGCTCACCGAACCTGTCGACGTCGACGGGCTCGGTCGAGATGCACGCGCAGAGCGTCGGCGGCTACTGGACGCGCTATCTCTCCGACGGCACGTACTTCGACAGCGTCGGTCAGGTCACGCACTACGGCAACCGCTATCGCGACAGCTACGGCAACGAGGCGTCGCAGAACGGCTTCGGCTTCGCGCTGTCGCAAGAGGTCGGCAAGCCGTTCGCGATCGGCAACACGCCGATCGCGGTCGAGCCGCAGGCGCAGTTGATGTATCAGTACCTGAAACTGAACGGGTTCAACGACAACGTGTCGGCCGTGTCGGGCACGACGACCAACGCGCTGCGCGGCCGCGTCGGCGTGCGCATCTTCCGGCCGAACCTCGCCGCGGATTCGGGCGGCGGCGCCGCGACCCCGTACTTCACGGCCGACGTGCTGCACGACTTCCTGTCGCCGGGCCAGACCGTCGTCGGCGGCACGCCGTTCGCGACGCATCTCGGCCGCACGTGGTACGAGCTCGGCGTCGGCGTCACCGCGGGCTTCGGCAAGTCGGGCGAGCTGTACGCGAATGCGAAGATCGCGCGCAACATCGGCGGCGCGTATCGGCGCGGCGTCGTCGGGCAGGTCGGCTACCGGTACAGCTGGTAACGAACGGCGCACGGCCCCGTCCGCCGGCTGCGAGCAACGGCAGCCGGCGAAAAAAAACCGCCCGGCGTTCGGCCGGGCGGTTTCGCATGGGCGCGCATGAAGCGCACGCGATACGCGAACGCTCAGTGCAGGATCTTCGCGAGGAAGTCCTTCGCGCGTTCCGACTTCGGATTCGAGAAGAAATCGTCCTTGCGGTCGTCCTCCACGATCGCGCCCTTGTCCATGAAGATCACGCGATGCGCGACCTTCTTCGCGAAGCCCATCTCGTGCGTGACGACCATCATCGTCATCCCTTCCTGCGCGAGTTCGACCATCACGTCGAGCACTTCGTTGATCATCTCGGGATCGAGCGCGGACGTCGGTTCGTCGAACAGCATCGCGATCGGGTCCATCGACAGCGCGCGCGCGATCGCGACACGCTGCTGCTGGCCGCCCGACAGCTGGCCCGGGAACTTGTGCGCATGCGCCTTCAGGCCGACGCGATCGAGCAGCTTCATGCCCTTCTCGTTCGCCTCGTCCTTGCCGCGGCCGAGCACCTTGATCTGCGCGAGCGTCAGGTTCTCGGTGATCGACAGGTGCGGGAACAGCTCGAAATGCTGGAACACCATCCCGACCTTCGAGCGCAGCTTCGACAGGTTCGTCTTCTTGTCGCCGACCGACTGGCCGTTCACCAGGATCTCGCCCTGCTGAAACGGCTCGAGGCCGTTCACGGTCTTGATCAGCGTCGATTTGCCGGAACCTGACGGGCCGCACACGACGACCACTTCGCCCTTCTTGACCTCGGTCGTGCAGTCGGTGAGGACCTGAAACTGGCCGTACCACTTCGAAACGTTCTTGATGGAAATCATCGTGTGACCTTTTTCTGGAGACCCTTGACGAGAGCAGACGCCAACGAGCAAATCACGAAATAACATGCGCCGGCGAACAGGACCATCTCGACGGTCGTGCCGTCGCGATCGCCGACGTTGGCGGCCGTGCGGAAGAAGTCCGCGAGACTGATCACGTACACGAGCGACGTATCCTGGAACAGGACGATCGCCTGCGTGAGCAGCAGCGGCACCATCGCGCGGAACGCCTGCGGCAGGATCACGAGGCGCATCGCCTGCGCGTAGTTCATGCCGAGCGCGAACGCGGCATTCGCCTGCCCGCGCGGCACCGCCTGGATGCCGGCGCGGATGATCTCTGAATAATACGCGGCTTCGAACAGCGAGAACGCGACCATCGCCGACGCGAGGCGAATGTCGATCGTCGGCGACAACCCGAGCACGCCCTGCAGCAGCTGCGGCACGATCAGGAAGAACCACAGCAGCACCATCACGAGCGGGATCGAGCGGAACACCGTCACGTAGCCCTGCGCGAACCACGCGAGCGGCTTGACGCCCGACAGCCGCATCAGCGCCAGCAGCGTGCCCCAGACGATCCCGATCACGATCGCGATCAGCGTGATCTGCAATGTGACGATCGCACCCGTCCACAGCGTCGGCAGCGCGCCGGGAATACTACTCCAGTCGAACTGATGCATCACTTGCCTCCGATATAGCCGGGCAGCCGCGTACGGCCTTCGATCCAGCGCATGAACGCCATCACGATCAGGTTGATCAGCACGTACGCGAGCGTGACCGCGATGAACGACTCATAGGTCTGCGCGGTGTAGTCGACGAGCTGGCGCGCCTGCGCGGACAGGTCGAGCAGGCCGATCGTCGACGCGACGGCGGAGTTCTTGAAGATGTTCAGGAATTCCGACGTGAGCGGCGGCACGATGATCCGGTACGCAACGGGCAGCAGCACGTAACGGTACGTCTGCCATTGCGTGAAGCCCATCGCGAAGCCCGCGGCGCGCTGGCCCTTCGGCAGCGCATTGATGCCCGAGCGCACCTGTTCGCACACGCGCGCGCCCGTGAACAGGCCGAGACAGATGATCGACGCGGTAAAGAACTGCGTGGCGGGCGGCAACTGCTTGATCCAGGTGCCGATCGACGCGGGCAGCAGCTCGGGTATCACGAGATACCAGACGAAGAACTGCACGATCAGCGGAATGTTCCGGAAGATCGACACGTACAAGGTGCCGAGCGCGGAGAGCCATTTGTTCGGCACGGTGCGCAGCACGCCGAACAGCGATCCGACGATCAGCGCGATGACCCAGGCGGCGAGCGACACTTCGATCGTCACCCAGAAGCCGGACATCAGCCATCCGAAATAAGTCGTCGGCTCGCCGGTCGACACGGGGCTCAGGAAGATGCCCCAGTTCCAGTGGTAAGACATGGGCAAGACTCCAGCAAAAAGAGACGGAAGAAGCGTGGCCTCTTCCGTCTCATTAGCGTCATTTCTGCATCAACGGCCGTGCGGTCAGTCGAGCGCCTTGTCGTTCGGGTTCGCGTACAGCTTCTTCATCGAATCGGACAGCGGGAAGTTCAGGTTCAGCCCCTTCGGCGGAATCGGGTTCTCGAACCACTTCGCGTAGATCTTCGCGGCTTCGCCCGACTTCTCGACTTGCGAGATCGCGTCGTCGACGACCTTCTTGAAATCGGTATCGCCCTTGCGCATCATGCAACCGTACGCCTCTTCCGATTGCGGCGTGCCGACGATCACCCACTCGCCCGGCTGCTTCGCCTTAGCACGCTCGCCCGCGAGCAGCGCGTCATCCATCATGAACGCGACCGCGCGGCCCGATTCCAGCGTATTGAACGAATCGCCGTGATCCTTCGCGCTGATGATGTTCATGCCGAGCTGCTTCTCGTTGTTCATCTTGCGCAGCAGGCGTTCGGACGTCGTGCCGGCAGTCGTCACGACCGTCTTGCCCTTCAGGTCCGCGAAATCCTTGACGCCCGAATCCTTCTTCGTCATCAGGCGCGTGCCGATCACGAAGATCGTGTCGGAGAACGCGGCCTGCTGCTGACGCTCGGCGTTGTTGGTCGTCGAGCCGCACTCGATGTCGACCGTGCCGTTCTGCACCAGCGGAATGCGGTTCTGCGACGTGACCGGAATGTTCTTCGCCTGCAGGTTCGGCAGGTTCAGCTTCTTCTTCACCGCGTCGACCACCTTCATCTGGAATTCGCGTGAATAACCGACCACCTGCTGGTTCTGGTCGTAGTAGGAGAACGGGATCGACGATTCGCGGTGGCCCAGCGCGATCACGCCCGTGTCCTTGATCTTCTTCAGCGTGCCCGTCTCCTGAGCATGCGCGCCGCTTGCGAATGCGCAAAGCGCCGCGATCATCAGGACAGCCTTTTGGTATTTCATTTTGGTCATCTCCTTGGCTAAAACCCGCGCCAGTGTATCAAAGTAATATTTTTGAAAGTACTGGTTGTTTACCGCACTACGAATCGCCCCGTGCGAAGCCTTCCTCCCGGCTCCGGGCACCCCGAATGCGCGCGCGGGCGGTGCCGGATCCGGCACCGCCCGCGAGGGTTCATATCCGCAATCGGATGGATTGCGTCATGAATCGATCGAAGTCGACGATCAGGGGTAGAGGCCGCGCATTTCGCGCGCCATCAGGATGCGCTTGCACGCAACGATGAACGCCGCCGTGCGCACCGACACCTTGTGCTCTTCCGCGACCGCCCACACGCCGGCGAACGCATCGCGCATCACGCGCTCGAGACGGTGGTTGATCTCGTCTTCCGTCCAGAAGAAGCTCGAGAAATCCTGCACCCACTCGAAGTACGACACGGTCACGCCACCCGCGTTCGCGATCACGTCGGGGATCACGAGCACGCCGTTTGCGCTCAGGATGTCGTCCGCCGCCGTCGTCGTCGGGCCGTTCGCGCCTTCGACGATGATCTTCGTGCGGATCTTCGCTGCATTCTTCTCGGTGATCTGGTTTTCCAGTGCCGCCGGGATCAGGATGTCCGTCTCGACCGTCCAGAACTCGTCGTTCGGCATCGGTTCCGAGCCTTCGAAGCCCGCGACGCCGCCCGTGCGTGCGACGTGGTCGAGCAGCTTGTTCGAATCGAGGCCGGCCGGCTGGTAGATCGTGCCCGTGTGATCCTGCACCGCGATCACCTTCGCGCCCGCTTCCTGGAACAGCTTCGCCGCGATGCCGCCGACGTTGCCGAAGCCCTGCACCGCGATGCGCGCGCCTGCGATTTCGAGGCCCTTCTTCTTCGCCGCTTCCGAACCGACGACGAACACGCCGCGGCCCGTTGCTTCCTTGCGGCCGAGCGAACCGCCGAGCGCGATCGGCTTGCCGGTCACGACGCCGGTCGACGTCTGGCCCTGGTTCATCGAGTAGGTGTCCATCATCCACGCCATCACCTGTTCGTTGGTGTTGACGTCCGGCGCCGGAATGTCGGTGTTCGGGCCGATGATGATGCCGATTTCGCTGGTGTAGCGGCGCGTCACGCGCTCGAGCTCACCACGCGACAGCTTGCGCGGGTCGACGCGGATACCGCCCTTCGCGCCGCCGTACGGCACGTTCACGGCCGCGTTCTTGACCGACATCCATGCGGACAACGCCATCACTTCCGACAGCGTCACGTCCTGGTGGTAGCGCACGCCGCCCTTGCCCGGGCCGCGCGACACGTTGTGCTGCACGCGATAGCCTTCGAAGTGCGCGACGGTGCCGTTGTCGAGCTCGATGGGGCAGTCGACGATCAGGATGCGCTTCGGACGCTTCAGCGTCTCGAGCCAGCGCGACAGCGAACCGAGGTACGGCGCGACGCGATCGACTTGCTGAAGGTAGTTGCCCCACGGGCCGAGATCGTCGGCGTGCAGGTAGGACGGGATGGACTGCAATTGCGAAGACATGGATGCTCCAACGGTCAACAGGTGCGCACATTGTCGAAAAACCCGTTTTTTTTATCCAATGCCGTTTGCTTATTCGATTATGCGTTTCTTGCATGATCGCGATTTTTCGCAAATCTGCGGTCGATTTGCGCAAGAACGCACGCGATCGGTCATGCATCGCGTCCGCGAAAAATCGTGTTGCCCGTGTGCGGGCCGGCCACCGGACAGCCGTCCGACAGGCGCCGCAAGGTCGCCGTCAGCCCGCCGCCTTCAGGCGGCCACAATCAGGCGTCGGTATCGCGCAGCTCGTCGCGCACGACGTCCCACAGCGCCCGCACCAGCTTCTGGCGCGGATCATCGCCCTGCAGCGCGAGCTTGTCGCAGTACAGCCGGATCTCCATCGTCAGCGTGAACGGATGCGCGCCGCCGCGCACCGACCGGTCGAGCCGGATCAGGCGGCCACCGGCAACCGAGTCCTCGACCGCGCTGTGCGGCAGGAACGCGACACCGTGGCCCGCGAGCGCCATCGCCTTCAGCCCTTCGGCCATGTCGGTTTCATAGACGCGATCGAGGAACAGCCGGGTCGGCGCGTTCGCGACGATGACTTCCGTCATCCGGCCGAGATACGCGTTCGGCGTATACGACAGGTACGGCACGCGCGCGTCGGCGGTGCCGGGCAGCGTATAACGCGGCCGGCCCGCGCGGCCGGGTGCCGAGAACGGGCTGATCGGCTCGCTGCCGAGGACCAGCATGTCGTAGCGCGCCGGGTCGAGCGCGACCGGATGGCTCGGGTGGTGGTAGCCCATCACGAGATCGCAGCCGCCCTCGACGAGCGACAGCACCGCGTCGTGCACGTTCAGCGCGCGCAGCCGCGTGTGGACCTGACCCATCTTCGCCTCGATCCGCTGCAGCCAGCGCGGGAAATACGTGAGCGACAGCGTGTGCGGCACCGCGAACTCGATCGTCGGCACCGGCGCGCCGACGTGGCCGCGCAACAGCGTCCGGGCCTCGTGCGCCTGCGACAGCATCGTCAGCGCCTGCTCGTAGAAGATCTGGCCGGCCTGCGTGAGGCGCGTCGGATAGACCGAACGATCGATCAGTTCGGTCGCGAGCCATGCCTCGAGCGCCTGGATGCGCCGCGAGAACG
The DNA here is from genome assembly GCF_001039005.1 of Burkholderia cepacia. Lineage (GTDB taxonomy): Bacteria > Pseudomonadota > Gammaproteobacteria > Burkholderiales > Burkholderiaceae > Burkholderia > Burkholderia theae. The sequence goes on along the minus strand of NZ_LDWR01000067.1, from coordinate 120,423 downwards.
CCGGCTGCGACACGTGCCGCAGTTCGGCGGACCGGCTAAAGCTGCGCGTTTCCGCGAGCGAAACGAAGTCTTCGAGCCATTTCAGTTCCATGCAGGCGGGCGCGGCGGGCGGCGGTCGGGTAGAAGCCTGCATTCTACCGGCGGCCGGGCCCGGCCGGCGGCGTGGCGAGCGGCCCGGCGGCCCGCTGCGGACGGGCGCCGGCGCGGCGTTCGCCCGCGACGGCACCCGCCGGCCGGCCGCGGCCGGGATCGTCCCGCGCCGATGGTAAAATACCGGATTCTCCTCCCCTCGCTGCCCCGGCTTCAAGGCCCGCCCGATCATGTCCGACACTCGTCCCGATACGCTTTTCGCCCTCACCGCGCTCTCGCCCATCGACGGCCGCTACGCCAGCAAGACCGAAGCGCTGCGCGACTGGCTCTCCGAAGCCGCCTTCATGCGCCACCGCGTCACCGTCGAGGTGCACTGGCTGATCGCGCTGTCGCGCGCCGGCTTCGCGGAAGTCCCGCGCTTCTCCGACGCCGCCGAGCAGTTCCTGCTGCAGCTCGCCGAGCGCTTCACCGCGCACGACGCCGCACGCATCAAGGAAATCGAGCGCGTGACGAACCACGACGTGAAGGCCGTCGAATACTGGCTGAAGGAATCGGTGAAGGGCCAGGCCGAACTCGAGAAGGCGAGCGAATTCATTCACTTCGCGTGCACGTCCGAGGACATCAACAACACGTCGCACGGGATGATGCTCGCCGGCGCGCGCGAACACGTGATCGTGCCGGCGCTGCGCACGGTCTACCAGCGCCTCGTCGCGCTCGCACACGCGCACGCCGAACAGCCGATGCTGTCGCGCACGCACGGCCAGCCGGCCAGCCCGACGACGCTCGGCAAGGAACTCGCGAACGTCGCCGCGCGCCTCGCCCGTGCGATCGTCCGCATCGAGAAGGTCGAGATCCTCGGCAAGATGAACGGCGCGGTCGGCAACTTCAACGCGCACCTGTCCGCGTATCCGGAATTCGACTGGGAAGCGTTCTCGCGCGACGTGATCGAAAACCGCCTGAAGCTCACGTTCAACCCGTACACGATCCAGATCGAACCGCACGACTACATGGCCGAGCTGTTCGACGCGGTCGCACGCGCGAACACGATCCTGCTCGACCTCGACCGCGACGTGTGGGGCTACATCTCGGTCGGCTACTTCAAGCAGAAGACGAAGGCCGGCGAAATCGGCTCGTCGACGATGCCGCACAAGGTCAACCCGATCGACTTCGAGAACTCGGAAGGCAACCTCGGCCTCGCGAACGCGACGCTGCGCCACCTCGCCGACAAGCTGCCGGTGTCGCGCTGGCAGCGCGACCTGACCGACTCGACGGTGCTGCGCAACATGGGTGTCGCGCTCGGCTACTCGCTGCTCGCGTACGACTCGCTGATCCGCGGCCTCGACAAGCTCGAAGTGAATCCGCAGCGCCTGAACGAAGATCTCGACAACTGCTGGGAAGTGCTCGCCGAGCCGGTGCAGACGGTGATGCGCCGCTACGGCATCGAGAACCCGTACGAGCAGCTGAAGGAACTGACGCGCGGCAAGGGCATCACGCGCGAAGCGCTGCAGCAGTTCGTCGGCACGCTCGCGATCCCGCAGGATGCGAAGGATCGCCTGCTCGAGATGACGCCCGCGTCGTACATCGGCAAGGCCGTCGAACTCGCGAAGCGGATCGCGTAAGCGCCGCCGTCGCCAGACGCGAAAAAGCCCGATGCGAGCAATCGCATCGGGCTTTTTTCCTTTCAGGCGCTCAGAACGAAATCATCCGGCCCGGGTTGAGCGCGCTCATCACGCTCATCGCCGCCTTCGCGGCCGGGATCGCGATCGGCGACAACTGACGGCCGAGCGGAATCGCGCGGTGGTCGATGCCGGTGAGCATCGAGAAATCGTCGTTGCGTCCGACGAAATCGTCGCAGATCGCCTTGCCGATCCGCACCGTCTGCGCGACGCCGTGGCCGCTCCAGCCCTGCACCATGTACATCGGCACGCGGCCGTCGGTCTTGCGGCTGTCGGTGGCGCCGTTCAGGGTGAAATCGCTGACGCCGCTCCAGCAGTAGTCGAGCGCGAACTGGCCGTCGACCTGCGGAAACACCGTGTTCAGCCGCGTCAGCAGATACGCGTTGACGTCGGGCTGCGCCCAGCAGCTGCCGGTACCCTGCCCGCCGAACAGCAGGCGGTTGCCGCGCACCGGCCGGTAGTAGTCGATCTGGAACTGCGTGTCGTACACGGGCATGCCGGCCGGCATCAGCGTCGCGACGTCGACGTCGAGCGGCGCCGTCACGCTCACGTAGGTAAAGAACGGCACGGTCGTCGCGGCGCCGTCGTCGAGCAGCCGGAACGTCGTGTTGTGCAGCGCGAGCACGACACCCTTGCGCGCGGTGATCGTGCCGCCCGGCGTCGTCGCGACGACGCCCGCCGGCGTGTCGTCGAGCTCGAGCACCTCGGTGCCCTCGAACAGCGCGCCGCCGTTCAGCCGGAAGCCGTGCACGAGGCCGCGCACGAGCGCGAGCGGGTGAATCTGCCCGCCGATCGAGTCGATCGCCGCGCCGTGGTACAGCCCCGACCGCACGTATTCGTCATGCAGCTGATGGCGGCCGACGAGCGTCACGCCCGCGTCGCCGAGATGACGGCGCGCATCCGCGCCGTCGAGCAGCGCGCTCATGTGGCCCGGGTGGACCGCCGCCGTGATGTGGCCGCGCTTGCGGTCGAGATCGAGCGCGTAACGCGCGCCGATTGCATCGATCAGACCCATCGATTCGGTCGACGCGAAGCGCCACAGCCGCTTCGCATCGTCGTGCGACAGGTGATCGATCATGTCGGCGGCTTCCCAGCGCGCGAGGCCGGGCGTGAGCTGGCCGCCGTTGCGGCCCGATGCCGCCGAGCCGACGTGATGCTTGTCGACGAGAATCGTGTCGACGCCCGCTTCCGCGAGATGCAGCGCGGCCGACGCGCCGAGCAGCCCCGCGCCGATCACGAGCACGTCGCATACGGCGTCGTGCGCGAGCGGCGCGGTGTTCGCGTGGCGCGACAGCGACGCCTCGTACCAGTTGGCCGGACGTTCGCCGTCGTAGCGGGCCGGATCGCACCAGTTCCAGTTGTCTTTTTCGATGTTCAGTTGCGTTTGCTCGAAACGCGATTCGCCCTGGATCAGGGGTTGATTGCTGGAGATCATGATTGCACTTGCATGGTCTTGGGCCGCCTGTCGAAGAGCCTTCTGGCTTTGCGTGTGGGGCAGCCGGTTCCACATGGGTGTCAACGAGAAAAGGGGCGCAATGGCCCGTGTTGACGGCGGGCACGCTCGTGCCGCCTGGATCCCGGACTGTGCGAAAGCACGTATTGAAAGGTGCCGGGACACCCAATTTCTACATCGCAGAAATAATTCTACAGTGTAGAATAAGCTTTCGTCAAGTTTACGGCCGGGCCTGCGCCGGCCACCAGCCCGCATCGATGAAAGACAAACCCGCCCAGGGCCCGCGCGGCCTCGACAAGGACGCGATCGTCGCGGCCGCGCTCGCGCTGCTCGAAGACGTCGGCGAAGCCGCGTTCAGCGTGCGCAAGCTCGCACAATCGGTCGGCTGCGATCCGATGAGCGTGCTGTACCACTTCAAGTCGAAGGATGGCCTGAGCCGCGCGATCGCGAACGCGCTGTCGCGCTCGCTCGTGCCGGTCGACGACGCGCTGCCGTGGCGCGACCGGCTGCGCGACCTCGCGCGCCAGTACCGCGCGCTCGCGCTGCGCCATCCTGCCGCGTTCGCGCTCCTGCAGCGCCACATGAGCACGGGGCCCGCCGATCTCGCGCACATCGAGGCCGTGCATCGCGCGCTGGTCGACGCCGGCATCCCGCGCGCGGCGCTGCCGGCCGTGTGCGTCGGCTGGTATGCGAGCGTGATCGGGCTCGCCGCCGCCGAGGCCGGCGGGCTCACGCGGCCCGCGAACGAGGTCGAGCTCGCGGAAATGCACGCGTTGTCCGACACCGAGCACCCGCTCGTCCGGTCGGCCGCGCCGCTCTATGCGCAGCTCGATCCGGCGGCCGTGCACGACACGATGCTCGACGTGCTGCTCGACGGCATCGCGAAGCGCGCGCACGCGGCCTGACCGGCCGGCGGGCCGCCAACGAAAAAGGCGCCCCGCAGGGCGCCTTTTTCATCACGTATTGCCGCGAACCGCGCTCAGTGCTGATGCGCGCCGTCGATCTTCGTTATCACCTGATCGACGATCTGCTCGGGCGTCAGCTCGATGCTGACCACGATCGCTTCGTCCGGGCCCGGTTCCTCGAGCGTGTCGAGCTGGCTCTTCAGCAGCGACGGATCGAAGAAATGGCCGGTGCGGGTCTTCAGGCGCTCGTGCAATACCTCGAACGAACCCTGCAGATACACGAACCGCACGTCGGCGTCGGTGCCGCGCAGCACGTCGCGGTACGACCGCTTCAGCGACGAGCAGGTGAAGACGGCCGTCTCCCCCGCGCGCTGCTTTTCCTCGATGGCCGCGCGAATCGCGCGCAGCCACGGCCAGCGGTCGTCGTCGGTCAGCGGAATGCCGTGGTGCATCTTTTCCTTGTTCGCCGCGCTGTGAAACGCGTCGCCGTCGGTATAGCTGCACGACAGGCGTTCCGCCAGCATTTCGCCGATTCGCGACTTGCCCGCGCCCGACACGCCCATTGCGATCAGAATCATTGACTACCCCTTGTTACAAAACCAGGCTCAGCAGCAGCGTGAAGCTAAGACCAAGCACCGAGATGATGGTTTCGAGCAACGACCAGGTCTTGAACGTCTGACCGACCGTCATCCCGAAGTACTCCTTGATCAGCCAGAAGCCGCCGTCGTTCACGTGCGAGAAGATCAGCGAGCCCGAGCCCGTGGCGAGCACCAGCAGCTCCGGGCTGACCGTCGTGCCGGCCGCCGCCGCGATCGGCGCGACGATGCCGCAGGCCGTCGTCATCGCGACCGTCGCCGAACCCGTCGCGAGACGCATCAGCGCCGCGACGAACCAGCCGAGCAGCAGCGGCGACAGGTGCGCGTGCTTCGCGGTCTCGACGATCTGCTGCGAGATCCCGCTGTCGCGCAGGACGCCGCCGAAGCCGCCGCCCGCGCCGACGATCAGCGTGATGCCGGCGATCGGCGCCAGGCACTCGCTGCAGAACTTCTGGATCTGGTCGCGGTTGAAGCCCTGCTTCGCGCCGAACGTCCAGAAGCTGACCAGCACCGCGATCAGCAGCGCGACGTCCGAGTTGCCGGCAAAGCGCAGCAGGTTGTTCGGCAGCGACTTCGGCGTGAACAGCAGGTCGGCCCAGCTGCCGACGAGCATCAGCACGACGGGCAGCAGGATCGTGAACAGCGTGATGCCGAAGCTCGGCAGTTCGCGCTTGCGACCATCCGTGTGCGAATCGACGAACTGCGCGGCGAGCGGGTTATGTTCCGGCAGCTTCACGAACTTCGAGATCATCAGCGCGAACATCGGGCCCGCGATGATCGCGGTCGGCACGCCGACGAGCAGGCCGAACGCGATGGTCTTACCGATATCGGCGCCGTATTGCTGGACGGCCAGCAGCGCGGCCGGGTGCGGCGGAATCAGGCCGTGCACGACGGACAGGCCGGCCACCATCGGCAGACCGACGACGAGCAGCGACTTGCCGGTGCGCTTCGCGACGTTGAACGCGATCGGGATCAGCAGCACGAAGCCGACTTCGAAGAACACCGGCAGGCCGACGATGATCGCGACGAACATCATCGCCCAGTGGATGTTCTTTTCCCCGAACCAGTCGATCAGCGTGGTCGCGATCCGTTCGGCGCCGCCCGATTCGGCCATCATCTTGCCGAGCATCGTGCCGAGGCCGACGACGATCGCGATGTGGCCGAGCGTGCCACCGGTGCCCGTCTCGAACGACTTGACGATCTTGTCCATCGGCATGCCGACGACGAGACCGAGGCCGAGCGAAACGATGATCAGCACCAGGAACGGGTAGATCTTGTAGCGCGCGATCATCAGGATCAGCGCGGCAATCGCGATCAGCGTGAATACGAGCAGCATGCTGCCTTGGACAGCCCCCATGTGGCACTCCTCCTAGAATTGTTCGAACCGGGCGAGTCGTTGCGAGTATGCCCGGCTATGCAGGTCTCCGAAACACGGGAGGTCCCCCACCCGCCGTCAGGACGCTGAATTTTACTTTTCTTTACGGTCCACGGATAGAACCGGTTCCATCAGCAAAAACCCTCAGTAAAACAAGCACTAAGCGCTTGTTCTCCGAGGGTCGGACTACCATTTCGTACAAGTCTTAGCGGGGCAGCTGGCTCGCGGCTTGTGCGAGGCGCGTGACTTCGGCCCAGTCCTGCGCGGCGAGCGCGGCCTTCGGCGTGAGCCACGAGCCGCCGACGCAGACGACGTTCGGCAGCTTCAGGAAATTCGGCGCGCTCTCGACCGTGATGCCGCCCGTCGGGCAGAACTTCAGCGCCGGGAACGGGCCGTGGAACGCCTGCAGCATCGGCACGCCGCCCGCCTGCTGCGCGGGGAAGAATTTCACGATCTCGTAGCCGAATTCGAGCGCCTGGATGATGTCGCTCGGCGTCATCACGCCCGGCAGCAGCGGCAGGCCCGCGTCGAGCGACGCGAGGTGCAGGTCCTTCGTCAGGCCCGGCGACACGCCGAACTTCGCGCCCGCGCGCTTCGCCTGCGCACAATGCTCGGGCTTCGTGATCGTGCCGACGCCGACGACGATGTCGTCCGCGAGCTGGCTCGCGCGCTGGATCGCTTCCAGGCCGGCCGGCGTGCGCAGCGTGATCTCGAGCACCTTCACGCCGCCCGCGTGCAATGCGCGCGACACCTGTTCGCCCTGCTCGACCGAGTCGAATGCGAGCACCGGAATGACCGGGCCCAGCTTCACGATTTCACCAATCGTCTTCATCGATAACACTCCTTGAAATTCAAGCGGCGACGTGGACGGCCGTTTCGCCGACCAGCGTCCCGAAAACCGATGCGCCCTGCTCGGCCGGCGCCGCGGCCGCGCGGAACACGCCGAACAGTTCGCGCCCGAAACCGACTTCATTCTCGGCCTGATGCTGCGGCTGCGCGACCGGGCGCGCGTGCCACTCGGCGTCGTCGACCTCGATGTCGAGCACGCCGGCTTCCGCGTCGATCACGAGCGTGTCGCCCGTCTTCACCTTGCCGAGCGGGCCGGCCAGCAGCGCCTCCGGCGACACGTGGATCACCGCCGGCACCTTGCCCGACGCGCCCGACATGCGGCCGTCGGTCACCAGCGCGACGTGGAAACCCTGATCCTGCAGCACGCCGAGCAGCGGCGTCAAACGGTGCAGCTCGGGCATCCCGTTCGCGCGCGCGCCCTGGAAGCGCACCACCGCGACGAAATCGCGCTTCAGCTCACCGCGATCGAATGCCGCCTGCACGGCTTCCTGCGAATCGAACACGATCGCGGGCGCCGTCACCTTGCGGTGCTCGGGCGCGACCGCCGAGATCTTGATCACGCCGCGGCCGAGCCGGCCCTGCATCAGGCGCAAACCGCCGTCCGGCTGGAACGGGTCGCGGATACCGCGCAGCACCTTCGTGTCGTGGCTCTCGGCCGCGCCGTCGACCCACGTCAGCTTGCCGTCGATCAGCTTCGGCTCCTTCGTGTAGTGCGACAGCCCCTTGCCGGCGACCGTCGTCACGTCCTCGTGCAGCAGCCCGCCTTCGAGCAGGTTGCGCACCAGGAACGCGACGCCGCCCGCGGCGTGGAAATGGTTCACGTCGGCCTTGCCGTTCGGGTAGATCTTCGCGAGCAGCGGCACGACGGCCGACAGCTCGTCGAAATCGTTCCAGTCGATCAGCACGCCGGCCGCGCGCGCGATCGCGACGAGGTGCAGCGTGTGGTTGGTCGAGCCGCCCGTCGCGAGCAGCGCGACGATCCCGTTGACGATCGCCTTCTCGTCGATCACATGGCCGATCGGCGTGTAGTGGCCGCGCTCGACGGTCAGGTCGAGCACGCGGCGCGCGGCCTCGGCCGTCAGCGCGGTGCGCAGCGGCGTGTGCGGATGGACGAAGGCCGAACCCGGCAGATGCAGCCCCATCAGCTCCATCAGCATCTGGTTGCTGTTCGCGGTGCCGTAGAACGTGCAGGTGCCGTGGCCGTGATACGCGGCCGATTCGGCTTCGAGCAGCGCGTCGCGGCCGACCTGTCCGGTCGCGAACTGTTGGCGGATCTTCGCCTTGTCGTCGTTCGACAGGCCGCTCGTCATCGGGCCGGCCGGCACGAAGATCGTCGGCAGGTGGCCGAACTGCAGCGCGCCGATCAGGAGACCCGGCACGATCTTGTCGCAAATGCCGAGGCAGAGCGCCGCGTCGAACATGTTGTGCGTGAGCGCGATCGCCGTGCCCATCGCGATCGCCTCGCGCGAGAACAGCGACAGCTCCATCCCCGGATTGCCCTGCGTGACGCCGTCGCACATCGCCGGCACGCCGCCCGCGAATTGCGCGACACCGCCGTTCTCGCGCGCGGCGGCCTTGATGATCTCGGGGAAATCCTTGTACGGCGCGTGCGCGGACAGCATCTCGTTGTACGAGGACACGATGCCGATGTTCGGCTCGCGGATCGCCTTGATCGCGAACTTGTCGTTGCCCTCGAGGCCCGCGAAGCCGTGCGCGAGGTTCGCGCAGGACAGCGCGCCGCGCGCCGGGAACTTGCCCTGCGCGCCGTCGATGCGCTGCAGATAGGCGGAACGGGTCGATTGGCTGCGGGCGATCACGCGTTCGGTGACCTTCGCCAGAGTGGGGTGCAGCGACGTCATGCTGGGCGCTCCTGTATGCCGGCCGACACCGGCGGTTGGAATCGTGGGGACGGTCGAATGCATCGACAGAACGAAGTCAGTCTAGTAGAAAAACTACACGCATGCAATGCGGATCGATTCACTCGCACCCCTTACTCCCGCCACCAGCAAGGCTTTACCTAGTGAAAACCCTAACCACCTCCACCCACGACACCACGAAAGAGCAATAATGTAGCTAGTATTTTTATGTAGATTTTCTACAATTCGATTGCGATACACTCGCTCATCCGAACCAGATTACCGCCTGCCGTCCCATGCTGCCTCGCATTGAAGCGATCCGCGCCGAGTTGCGCCCGTCCGAGCGCAAGCTCGCCGACTACATCCTCGCCGCGCCGCGCGAGGTGCTCGACCTCGCGATGACCGAGCTGTCGACGCGCGCGGGCGTCAGCCAGCCGACGATCGCACGCTTCTGCCAGGCGCTCGGCTGCAGCGGCTTTCGCGAATTCAAGATCCGGCTCGCGCAGAGCGTCGCGCCGGGCGTGTCGTCGGTGTATCGCGACGTCGAACCCGACGAACCGGCGCCCGGCATCATCGGCAAGGTGTTCGATCGCACGATCGGCGCGCTGATCGAGGTGCGCAACAGCCTGTCGGCCGGTAGCGTCGCCGACGCGATCGCGCTGCTGTCGAACGCGTCGCGCATCGAGTTCTACGGCGCCGGCGGCTCGGGCATCGCCGCGCAGGACATCCAGCACAAGTTCTTCCGGCTCGGCGTGCCGAGCGTCGCGTATTCGGATCCGCATACGTTCTCGATGTCGTCAGCGCTGCTCGGCCCGCACGACGTCGTCGTCGCGATCTCGAACACCGGCCGCACGCGTGACATCGTCGACGCCGCGCGCTCCGCGCTCGCGTGCGGCGCGAAGGTCGTCGCGATCACGCAGAGCCATTCGCCACTCGCGAAGCTCGCGACGGTCAGCCTCGCATCGAACGTCGCCGAGGAAACGGACGTGTTCTCGCCGATGACGTCGCGGATGTCGCATCTCGCGATCGGCGACATCCTCGCGGTCGGCGTCGCGCTGTCGCGCGGCCCCGCGCTGATGGAACGGGTCGGCCGCGCGAAGGAAGCGATCACGCGCCGCCGGATCGACGACGGCACGAAGGACTGAAAAAGAACCACGCGTAAACGACAAACGGCGCCCCGCAGGGCGCCGTTGCGCATGGATCGACGCCAGCAGCCTCGCCGGCCACACCGCTCAAAACGGCTTGATCACGACCAGCGCGACCGCCGCGAGCATGCCGAGCACCGGCAGCTCGTTGAACACGCGATACCACTTGTCGGTGCGGCGGTTCTCGCCGCGCTCGAACACCCGCAGCAGGTGCCCGCAGTACGCGTGATAGATGACGAGCAGCAGCACGACCGTCACCTTCGCATGGATCCAGCCCTGCCCCTGCCCGATGCCGATCACGAGCCAGAGCCACAGCCCGCAGGCCAGCGCCGGCACCGCGATCATCGTCATGAAGCGGAACAGCTTGCGCGCCATCAGCAGCAGGCGCCGCACCGCGGCCGGATCGGTCTCCATGGCCAGGTTCACGTAGATGCGCGGCAGGTAGAAGAGCCCCGCGAACCACGCGGCGATCAGAACGATATGGAACGTCTTGACCCAGAGCATTGCCATCGGTTGTGCGCCTCGCTTTACTGGCGGCCTTCGCCGTGTCCGAGCACGACGTACTTCAGCGACGTCAGCCCTTCCAGGCCGACGGGGCCGCGTGCGTGCAGCTTGTCGTTCGAGATGCCGATTTCCGCGCCGAGGCCGAATTCGAAGCCGTCCGCGAAGCGCGTCGACGCGTTGACCATCACGCTCGCCGAATCGACCTCGCGCAGGAACCGCATCGCGCGATCGTGATCCTCGGTGACGATCGCATCCGTGTGATGCGAGCCGTAATGGTTGATGTGCTCGATCGCGGCGTCGAGGCCGTCGACGACCTTGATCGCGAGCACCGGCGCGAGATATTCGGTGTGCCAGTCTTCCTCGGTCGCATCGACGAGCGGCCCGACGCCCGCATCGGCGAGCACCGTGCGCGCGGCCGCATCGACGCGCAGCTCGACCTGCTTGTCGCGATACAGCTTGCCGAGCGGCGGCAGCAGCGTCGCCGCGATGCCGCTTGCGACGAGCAACGTCTCCATCGTGTTGCAGGTGCCGTAGCGGTGCGTCTTCGCGTTGTCGCAGACGGTGAGCGCGCGGTCGAGATCGGCGCGATCGTCGACGTACACGTGGCAGATGCCGTCGAGGTGCTTGATCATCGGTACGCGCGCCTCGTTGATCAGGCGCTCGATCAGGCTCTTGCCGCCGCGCGGCACGATCACGTCGACGTAGTCGGTCATCGTGATCAGCTTGCCGACCGCCGCGCGATCGGCCGTCTCGACGACCTGCACCGCATCCTGCGGCAGGCCGGCCGCCTCGAGACCTTCGCCGATCAGCTTCGCGAGCGCCGCGTTCGATTCGAGCGCTTCGGAGCCGCCACGCAGGATCGTCGCGTTGCCCGACTTCAGGCACAGCGCGGCCGCGTCGATCGTCACGTTCGGGCGCGATTCGTAGATGATGCCGATCACGCCGAGCGGCACGCGCATCTGGCCCACCTGAATCCCGCTCGGGCGGAACTTGAGGTTACCGATCTCGCCGATCGGATCGGCCAGCGATGCGACCTGGCGCAAGCCCTCGACCATCGTCTTCAGCGCCTTGTCCGACAGCGTCAGGCGGTCGATGAACGCCGCATCGTGCCCCTTTTCACGGGCGCGGGCGACATCGCGTGCGTTCGCCTCCTTCAGTGCCTGCGCGTCGCGTTCGATCGCGCGCGCCACGGCGTCGAGCGCCGCGTTCTTCGCGGCCGTGCTGGCGCGCGCCATCGCGCGGGAAGCGTGCCGGGCGCGGCGGCCCAGGTCGGTCATGTACTGATCGATATCCATCGTGTGACTCGAGAAGCGAGCCGCGCTGGGCGGCATGAATTCGTGGGGAAGCATGTGGGGCGGCGGCCGGATGGCCGCCCCGACCATCGAAGCATTGTAAGCGGGTTGCGCAGTGCGCGCTGACGGCCCGGAGGGACTTAACGCCGCACGCGACCCGCGGTCGGCGGTCGTTCGCCGCGTGCGCCCGCAACCGTCATCGCGAGCTGGAACAGCCCGTCCCACGGATCGGGCGGCGGCTCGTCCTGCGTGCGGCGGCCCGGCATGACGGCCGTGAGCCCCTTGACCTGCCGGTCGAGCTTCGCGGCAAACGCGAGCGCCTTCTCGAGCATGGGTGCCGACACGCGGTTCAGCGCGGGGCCGATCAACCGCTCGCGCGGCCCCCACACGCGGTTCTCGCGCAGCAGCGTCGCCAACGGCTTGCCGGCGTCCGCACCGCGCTTGATCCGCAGCAGCGTGCGCAACTCCTCGACGACGGCCCACATCACGAGCACGATCGCCTCGCCCTCGCCCTTCAGCCCGTCGATCATCCGCGCGAGCCGCGCGGCGTCGCCGGCGAGCATCGCTTCGTTCAGCTTGAAGACGTCGTAGCGCGCGACGTTCAGCACCGCGTCGTGCACCTGCTCGAACGACAGCGCGCCTTGCGGATACAGCAGCCCGAGCTTCTGGATTTCCTGGTGCGCGGCGAGCAGGTTGCCCTCGACGCGCTCCGCGATGAACTGCAGCGCGCGCCGCCCGTCCTCGCCGGGCGCGGCGCGCTGGCCCTGCATCGCGAGACGCTGGCCGATCCAGTTCGGCAGTTGCGCGCGGTCAACCGGATCGATCTTCAGCGCGACGCCGCCGTTCTGCAGCGCGGTAAACCACGCGGATTTCTGCGTGGCCGCGTCGAGGCGCGGCAACGTGACGAGCATCAGCGCATCGGGGTTGGGTGTGGCCGCGAGCGTCTTCAGCGCATCGGCGCCTTCCTTGCCGGGCTTGCCCGACGGAATGCGCAGCTCGATCAGCTGGCGCTCGCCGAACAGCGACATCGCCTGAGTCGCGCCGAGCAGCACGCTCCAGTCGAAGCCGCGCTCGACCGTATGCACCGATCGCTCGGTGAAGCCGGCCGCGCGCGCGGCCGCACGAATGCGGTCGCACGCTTCCTGCGCGAGCAGCGGCTCGTCGCCGTAGACGGTATAGAGCCCGGCCAACCCCTTCGCGAGGTGCGGCTCCAGCGCATCAAGTCGCAATTGCATCGGTGCGTGCGCCGTCGATCAGAGCGGCGGCGGCGGCAGCGGCGCGCGCGGCGCGACGCCCGGCACCACGTCCTCCGGCGCCGGCGTCAGCGAGTGGACGATCGCGAGACGCCGCATCAGCTGGTCGACCGCATCGTTCTGCATGTCGCCGTACAGGATGTCGGCTTCCTGCGCCTTCGCGTTCGTGTACTGGTCGCTGTACGTCATCGCGCGGTTCAGCGCGATCGCGCTCGGCGGGATCAGTACGGTGCCGTCCTTGCTCGTCAGCGTGTAGTTCAGCGTATAGAACAGTGCGTATTCCTGCGCCGAGCCGAACTGGTTGAGCGTCAGCGTGTTCTGGCCACGCGACTCCCACATGCGCAGCACGGCGTCGGCGTCATCCGCCGACTTGACGATCTTCGTGTCGCTGCCGGCCTGGACGAGGCGCGTCAGCCGCGCCTCGACGGGCGCCGACGCGCCGGCCACCAGCAGGTGCTTGAACGCGTAGTCCTGCTGGCCGCGCAGCTGGAAGCCGCATGCCGACAGCGCGACCGCGCTGCCGACGAGCATCAAAAACGATCTGCGGATCACCTTCGCTCCTTCTGTGTACGTCCGACGGCCGGCGGCCGTCAGACGACGATGTTCACGAGGCGGCCCGGCACGACGACGATCTTCTTCGCCGGCTTGCCGTCGCTGAACTTCGCGAACGCGTCGTCGGCCACTGCCGCGGCTTCGATCGCCTCGCGGCTCGCGTCCTTCGCGACCTTCAACGCACCGCGCACCTTGCCGTTCACCTGCAGCACGAGTTCGATCTCGGCCTGCTCGAGCGCAGCCTCGTCGACCTTCGGCCACGGCGCATCGAGCAGCGTGCCGAATTCGTCCGCGTAGCCGAGCGTCTTCCACAGCTCGAACGTGACGTGCGGCACGACCGGGTACAGCACGCGCAGCAGCACGCCGTACGTCTCGCGCAGCACGCCGGGCGTCGCGCCCTTCGCGCCGTCGATCGCGTTCAGCATCTTCATCGCGGCCGACACGACCGTGTTGTACTGCAGGCGCTGGTAGTCGAAATCGGCCTGCTTCAGCACGCTGTAGATCTCGCGGCGCAGCGCCTTGTCGGCTTCGCCGAGCGCGGCCGCATCGAAGCCCGCGCGCGCGGCGAGCGCTTCGTTGTTGCCGTAGCCGAAGCTCCATACGCGGCGCAGGAAGCGGCTCGCGCCCTCGACGCCCGCGCCCGACCACTCGAGCTGCTGCTCGGGCGGCGCGGCGAACATCGTGAACAGGCGCGCGGTATCGGCGCCATACAGGTCGATCAGCACCTGCGGATCGACGCCGTTGTTCTTCGACTTCGACATCTTCTCGATGCCGCCGAGCACGACCGGCTCGCCGTCCGTGTTCAGCGTCGCGCCGACCGGGCGGCCCTTGTCGTCGTGCGTGACCGTCACGTCGGCCGGGTTGTACCAGGTCTTCTTGCCCGATGCGTCTTCGCGGTAGAACGTTTCGTTCAGCACCATCCCCTGCGTGAGCAGGTTCTTCGCCGGCTCGCCGAACTTCACGAGACCGAGGTCGCGCATCACCTTGGTCCAGAAGCGCGAATACAGCAGGTGCAGGATCGCGTGCTCGATGCCGCCGATGTACTGGTCCATCGGCATCCAGTAGTCGGTGCGCGCGTCGACCATGGTCTCGGCGTCCGGCGCCGTGTAGCGCGAGAAGTACCACGACGAATCGACGAACGTGTCCATCGTGTCGGTTTCGCGCTTCGCGGCCGCGCCGCACTTCGGGCACGCGCAGTTCACGAACGCTTCCGACTTCGCGAGCGGGTTGCCCGAGCCGTCCGGCACGAGGTCTTCCGGCAGCACGACGGGCAGATCCTGCTCGGGCACCGGCACGTCGCCGCACGACGGGCAGTGGATGATCGGGATCGGCGTGCCCCAGTAGCGCTGGCGCGACACGCCCCAGTCGCGCAGGCGCCACGTGACCTGCTTGTCGCCGAAGCCGCCGGCGTTCAGGTCGGCCGCCACCGCGTCGACCGCGTCCGCATAGCGCAGGCCGTCGTACTTGCCGCTGTTCACGCAGACCGCGGTTTCCTTGTCGCCGTACCACTCCTGCCAGGCGTCGAGCGAATAAGCCTGGCCTTCGGCCGAGATCACCTGCTTGATCGGCAGGTCGTATTTCTTCGCGAATGCGAAATCGCGCTCGTCGTGGCCCGGCACGCCCATCACCGCGCCTTCGCCATAGCTCATCAGCACGTAGTTGCCGATCCACACCTCGACCGGCTCACCCGTCAGCGGGTGCTTGACCGAGAAGCCCGTCGCGACGCCCTTCTTCTCCATCGTCGCGACGTCGGCCTCGGCGACGCCGCCGCGCTTGCATTCGTCGATGAACGCCAGCAGCTCGGGCTTGTCCTGCGCGAGGCGCGTGGCGAGCGGGTGCTCGGCCGCGACCGCGCAGAACGTGACGCCCATGATCGTGTCGGCGCGCGTCGTGAACACGCGCAGCAGCTTCTGCTCGCCGTCGAGCTCGTACGGGAAGCCGAAGTTCACGCCGAAGCTCTTGCCGATCCAGTTCTGCTGCATGATCTTCACGCGCTCGGGCCAGCCGAGGCCGTCGAGATCGTTCAGCAGCTCATCCGCGTACTGCGTGATCCGCAGGTAGTACATCGGGATCTCGCGCTTTTCGACGAGCGCGCCCGAACGCCAGCCGCGGCCGTCGATCACCTGCTCGTTCGCGAGCACGGTCTGGTCGACCGGGTCCCAGTTCACGGTGCCCGTCTTCTTGTACGCGATGCCCTTCTCGAGCATCTTCAGGAACAGCCACTGGTTCCACTTGTAGTAGTCGGGCTTGCACGTCGCGATTTCGCGCGACCAGTCGATCGCGAGGCCCATCGACTGCATCTGGCCCTTCATGTAGTCGATGTTGTCGTAGGTCCACTTCGCGGGCGGCACGCCGTTCGCCATCGCGGCGTTCTCGGCCGGCATCCCGAACGCATCCCAGCCCATCGGCATCAACGTGTTGTAGCCGTTCATCCGCAGATAGCGGTACATCACGTCGTTGATCGTGTAGTTACGCACGTGACCCATGTGCAGCTTGCCGGACGGGTACGGCAGCATCGACACGCAGTAGAACTTCGGCTTCTGCGAATCTTCCTTCGTCTTGTAGGCATCGGCTGCGCGCCAGTCGCCCTGGGCGGCGGCTTCGACGTCGGCGGGTACGTATCTCTCGTGCATGGTGTGGTTCGGACTAGGCTTTAAGCGGCGCGACGGCTCGCGCGCAGGTGTGGATCGAAAATCGCGCTTGCCCGGCGCGGGAACAGGCTGGCGGTTTCCAGGCCCGACCGCGGTTGCCGGAAGAACCCGGAATGCCCGGACGAGCTCCGGATGACCAGGGAAACCCTGCAGACCGGGAAAAACGTCGATTATACCGCCCGCGCCGGCCCGCACGGCCGGTCTCGCGGGCCTGGGCCCTCAACACGACGAGGTGTCAGGGTTTCGCGCCGGCGGCGGTCGGCGCGGCGGCGCCCGCCTGCGGCGGCATGTCGGTCACGAAGCCGATCCGCGTGAGGCCCGCGGCCTGCGCGGCCCCCATCACCTGCGCGATCACGTCGTAGCGGGTCGCGCGCGACGCGCGCAGCCGCAGCTCGGGCGGCGCGGCGCCCGCGGCGGCGGCCCGGAAGCGCGCCGGCAGCGCGTCGAGCGCGACGGGCGCGTCGTCCCAGTACAGCTTGCCCGCGTCGTCGATCGACAGCGTGACGGATTGCGGCGTGTCGCGCGCGACGCTGGCCGCGACCTTGGGCAGGTCGAGCCGGATCGCGTGCGTCATCAGCGGCGCGGTAATGATGAAGATGACGAGCAGCACGAGCATCACGTCGATCAGCGGGGTCATGTTGATCTCCGCCATCGGCGCGGACGTCTTGTGGTGCTCGAGTCCGCCGAATGCCATGGTTGCTCCTCCGGGATGGGCGCGTCAGGATTCCTGCGCGCACACGAACACGTGCAGGTCGCGCGCGAAGCCGTCGAGTTCCTCGGCGAGTTGCCGCACGAGTCGCCCGAGGATGTTGTAGGCCAGCACCGCCGGAATCGCGACGACGAGCCCGAACGCGGTCATGATCAGCGCCTCGCCGACCGGCCCCGCGACGTTCTCGATCTGCGCCTGACCGCTCGCGGCGATGCTGCCGAGCGCATGGTAGATGCCCCACACGGTACCGAGCAGCCCGACGAACGGCGCGGTACTGCCGATCGACGCGAGCAGCACCTGACCGAATTCGAGACGCCGCTGCGAGCGCAGCATCGCGTGACGCAACGCGCGCAGCACGCGTTCGTTGCGTTCGACGCGCGCGGCCAGTGCGGCCGGGTCGTGGTCGTCGGCCGCATCGCGCGCGGCTTCGGCGAGCGGCACGAACACGCGCTCGCGATCGGCGCCGGCGAGCGCGGCGATGCCCGCGTCAAGCGACGGCGCGCGCCAGAACGCGGCGAGCGCACGCGGCCCCTGCCGCTTCGCGCGGACCAGCAGCCAGGCTTTCATGAAGAGGAAGCACCAGCTGGCGACGGACATCGCCAGCAGCACATAGGCGACGGCGTGCGTGATCGCATCGCCGCTTTCGAGGTAGTGGACAACGCCGGTGGGAATCGCCATCGGAGTTTCCCCATTGTGTCAGCGCAGGCCGAGCACGTCCTGCATGTCGAACAGGCCGGCGCCGCGCGCCGACAGGAAGCGGACCGCGCGCAGCGCGCCCTGCGCGTACGACACGCGGCTCGACGACTTGTGCGTGATCTCGATGCGCTCGCCGATCCCGGCGAACAGCACGGTGTGGTCGCCGACGATGTCGCCGCCGCGGACCGCGGCAAAGCCGATCGACGACGGATCGCGCTCGCCCGTCACGCCGTGGCGGCCGTACACCGCGCAATCGTCGAGCGAGCGGCCGAGCGCGCCGGCGACGGCTTCGCCCATCATCAGC
The DNA here is from genome assembly GCF_001039005.1 of Burkholderia cepacia. Lineage (GTDB taxonomy): Bacteria > Pseudomonadota > Gammaproteobacteria > Burkholderiales > Burkholderiaceae > Burkholderia > Burkholderia theae. The sequence goes on along the minus strand of NZ_LDWR01000067.1, from coordinate 102,517 downwards.
GCGGTGCCCGACGGCGCATCGACCTTGTGGCGGTGATGCGCCTCGATGATCTCGATGTCGTAGCCGTGCGAGAAATGCTTAGCCGCAAATTCGAGCAGCTTCAGCGTGACGTTCACGCCGACGCTCATGTTCGCCGCGAACACGATGCCGATCTTGCCGGCCGCGGCCTGCAGTTCGGCCTTCTGCTCGGCGGTGAAGCCGGTCGTACCGATCACGAGCTTCACGTCGTGGCGCAGCGCGGCCTCGATGTGCGCGATCGTGCCTTCCGGACGCGTGAAATCGATCAGGTAATCGGCCTGCGCGAATACGGCGTCGAGGTCGTCGGTCAGCTTGATCCCGGTTTCCCTGCCGAGGAACGCGCCGGCGTCCTGGCCGAGGAACGGCGAATCGGCGCGGTCAAGCGCGCCGACGAGCTGTGCATCGGGATCATTGAGAACGGCTTCGATCAGCATCCGGCCCATACGGCCCGATGCGCCGGCAATCGCAATCTTCATGGCTTTCTACACGACAGGTCTAAAGGCGGGCGGCACATGCCGCCCTGTTTCCGCTTGCCGGCCGCTTACTGCGACTGGGCCGGCGCGGTGATCGGCTGGTTCTGCAGCGTGTCCGAGCCTTGCGGGCCGACCGGCGGCGCCGCCTCGTTCGACACGTTCGGCTGCGGCGGACGATGGAACTGGAACTGCGGCTGGATCGCCGGAACCGCGCCCGGCGGCTGGCCGCCCGGCACCGGCGCACCGCCGGCAGCCTGCGTGGACGGCGCGAAGCGGCGCGCGTTCGAGCCCTGACCCGACACCTGGTTGGTCGCGCGGTTTGCCGCGCGGGCAGCCTGCGCGTTCGCATCCTGGTCGACCACCGCGCCGGACGCCGGCACGACGGACGGGCTGGCGACGGTATCCGGCGCCGGCGCGCTCGCCGCTTGCGCAGCGCGCGCGGCAGCCGCCTCGGAAGCGGCCCTCGCCGCCGCGGCCGCCTTCGCCTTCTTGCCGCCGCGGTCGCCGTCGATGTCGGCCAGCAGGTCGAGCTCGGACGGCAGGTTGTCGGCGCCGGTCCAGCCCGCGAGGCGATCGCCCGCGAAGGTCACGACGAGATCGCGCTGCTGGACGACCGCCGTCGAGCCGCGCTTGAAGTAGAAGAGGTAATCCCAGCGGTCGGCGTGGAACATGTCCGCCAGCAGCGGCGTGCCGAGCAACGCGCGCACCTGCTCGCGCGTCATGCCGACCTGCAGTTGCGCGGCTTTCTCCTGCGATACGAAGTTGCCCTGCACGACGGTGATCCGATAGGGCGTGATGCTCTGCGCGATGCGCTGCGTCACGCTGTCGTACGACGAACAACCAGCCAGCGCCGCAACGGCGGCGGCAGCGATGATGGCACTCCGCATGCGACTCCTCTGAAAGTGCGAAAGCGATTCTGGGATCATTTCCTTCACCGTGCTGGCCCGTGTGCAGGCCGCGCGTGTTTCTGGAACGGCGAAAAGCCGGTAACATTGAAGCCCTGCATTGTACTCTAGGGATGCCTAGCCATGACCAATCCGACGGATCTCAAGAATATTGGGCTCAAGGCCACCCTACCGCGCCTCAAGATTCTCGAGATCTTCCAGCAGAGTCCGGTGCGCCACCTGACGGCCGAAGACGTCTACCGCAACCTGCTCAACGAGCAGCTCGACATCGGGCTCGCCACCGTCTACCGCGTGCTCACGCAGTTCGAGCAGGCCGGCCTGCTCACGCGCAGCAACTTCGAATCCGGCAAGGCCGTGTTCGAATTGAACGAAGGTTCGCACCACGACCACCTCGTGTGCCTCGATTGCGGCCGCGTCGAGGAATTCTTCGACGCCGAGATCGAGGGCCGCCAGCAGGCCATCGCGAAGGAGCGCGGCTTCCGGCTCCAGGAACACTCGCTCGCGATGTACGGTTCCTGCACCACCGAAAACTGCCCGCACCGCAAGCACTGAAGCGCGCGACCCGCGCACGCAGCACGGCCCGGCCGGCATTTCGCCGCCCGGGCCGTGTTCTTTTCGGGATCGTGCCGCGCGCCGCGCGCGGACCGGTTCGGAACGCTTACGAAAGCCCTTCGGCCGTCTCACGCCGCCCGCGCCCGAAACCCGGCGCCGGCTGCGCGTCGCGTCAGGCCGTGCTCGCGCAGGCCGGCTCGAACTCGAGCGCCCATGCGACGTCGAGCGGGATCTCGTCGCAATTCGGCTGCGAGCCGCCGCGATCGACGATCACGAAATCGCTGACCGCGTCGAGCGCGAGCAGCGGATGGTGCCAGACGCCCTTCGCATAGTTCACGCCCTGCCAGCCTTCGGCCAGGAACGCGCGCATCGCGTCGGGCCGGAATTCGCCGGCCGGCGCGACCACGATCGCGTAGCGCGACACGGCCGCGAGCGGGATGAAAGCCTGGCTGCCGTGCGGATGGCGCTCCATCAGCGTGATGGCGACCGGCAGCGCGCGCGGCTGCGCGCGAAACACGCTGACGAGCGGCCGGCCGCCGTCCGCACAGACGTCGATCGTCGCAAGATCGTGGAAGCGTTCGGTCGTGCCGCCGTTGATCGGGAAATGCCGCGCGCCTTCGAGCGCGATCACGTCGCCGAACGGCGCGAACGCTTCGCGGGTCAGGCGCTCGACGCGCAGGATGTGTGGTCCGCTCATGCCGTTACCCCCTTCAAGCCGGCTCGCCCCACAGACGCAGGCGCGACACGCCGCCGTCCGGGAAGATGTTGAAACGCACGTGCGTGACGGGGCCGAGCGCCGCGAGCTGGTCGAACGTATGCACGTGGTCCATCGACAGCTTCTGCTCGCCGAGCAGTTCGGCCCAGAACATCGCCTGCGTGACGAGCGAATCGTCGGTGCCGCCCGCGACCCGCGCGGCCTGCAGCGAGCAGCGGTCGGGGAAGTTGCCCTTGAAGAACGCCGTATCGACCTCGACGCGCCGGATGATGCCCGGCCGCGCGAGCGCGACGATCGCCCAGTCGTTGCCGGGCTCGCGGCGGCGCCGCGTTTCCCAGCCGTCGCCCATGTTCGCGCCGCGCCCCGGCATCAGCATCTGCGATGCCGGGCCGAAGTGCTGGTTGTTCGCGGCCACGAGATGACCGCCGTTCTCGATCGCCGCGAGATCGACGAGCTCGCCGGCCGGCACGTCGCGCCAGTCGCGCTGCGGCTGGCCGTACACGCGCAGCCGCGCCAGCCCGCCGTCCGGATACAGGTTCACGCGCAAGTGCGTGACCGGCTTCGCGTCGTCGACGCTCACGTAGTGATGCGAATTGCCTTGCAACGTCGTCGCGGGGACGATCGTGCGCCACTCGGCGTCGTCGGGCGGCGTGTCGCCGTCGGCGCTGCACGCTTCGATCGACGCGGCCGGCGGGAAATTGCCGGTGAAGTGGCTCGTGTCGAGATCGACGCCGTGGATCACGCCCGGGCGCGCAAGGCGGACCACGCAGAAGTCGTGGCCGGTCGTGCGCTTGCGGCGCGTTTCCCAGCCGTCCATCCACTTGCCGTGGTCGTCGTACTTGCCGGGAATGAACACGGCCGGCTCGGGATTCAGCATGCGTTCCTTCGGCGCGAAGAATTCGTCGCTGGCGAAGAGCGCCTGCGCACCGAGGCGCGGGTCGGCGAGGTTCATGTAACGCCGCGTAAACGCCGGCGCGTTCGGATCGAGGATGGGGGCTGCCATGTCGTCTCCACTATGTTTAAAAGCGCCGGCGCGTCGAGGCGCCGGCCGCATGTCTTACGATCGCGCGGGACTACCGGGGGCAGGGGACGCCCCGCGCGGCGGCGCGCTCAGAGCGCGTGGGCCTGGTCGCCGGCGACCGGCGCCGTGCGGCCTTCCTCTTCGGCCGGCACGTAGCGCAGTTCGCGGTTCAGCACGCGTGTTGCGCGGGCGCGGTCGATGTCGTTCTCCCACACCGCGACGACGACCGTCGCGACGCAGTTGCCGATCAGGTTGGTCAGCGCGCGGGCGATGCCGACGAACCAGTCGACCGGCAGGATCAGCACGAGGCCGAGCACCGGAATCGCCGGGATCGCCGACAGCGTCGCCGCGAGAATCACGATCGCCGAACCCGGGATGCCGTGCGCGCCCTTCGACGTGACGAGCGACACGAGCAGCACGACGATCAGGTCATGCGTCGACAGCGGCGTGTTGGTGGCCTGCGCGATGAACAGCACGGCGAGCGTCAGGTAGATCGAGAAGCCGTCGAGGTTGAACGAGTAGCCGGTCGGGATCACGAGACCGACCGTCGAATCCTTGACGCCCATGTATTCGAGCTTGCGCATCACCTGCGGCAGCACCGCATCCGACGACGCCGTGCCGAGCACGATCGACAGTTCCTCGCGCAGGTAACGGATCAGCTTGAACACCGAGAAACCCGCGAGCCGCATCACGATGCCGAGCACGACCGTGACGAACACGAAGCAGCTCAGGTAGAACACGGCGACCAGGTAGCCGAGCTGCTTGAGCGACGCGACGCCGTACTTGCCGGTCGTGAACGCGATCGCGCCGAGCACGCCGAGCGGCGCGAGCTTGATGATGAAGCCGATGATCCGGAAGAACACGTGCGACAGTTCCTCGATCAGCGAGTTGACGCGCTGCGCCTTGTCGCCGAGCAGCGACAGCGCGGAGCCGAACAGCACCGCGAACACGAGGATCTGCAGGATGTCGCCCTTCGCGAACGCGTCGATCGCGGTCTCGGGGATGATCTTCATCAGGTAGCCGGCCGTATCCTTCAGGCTTTCGGCGTTCTTCGCGTACGACGTGAGCGACGACGCGTCGAGCGAGCGCAGGTCGATGTTCATCCCGACGCCCGGGCGCGTGAGCCACGCGAGCACGAGGCCGATGCCGAGCGCGAGCGTCGTCATGATCTCGAAGTAGATGACGGCCTTCAGGCCAACCCGGCCGACCTTCTTCAGGTCGCCCGCGTTGGCCATCCCGCTGACCACGACGCAGAACACGATCGGGCCGATGACCATCTTGATGAGCTTCAGGAAGCCGTCGCCGAGCGGTCGCAACGACTCGGCGAAATGCGGGAAGAACGCGCCTAGCGCGACCCCCAGGATCAATGCGACGACTACCCGGCCAAACAGCGAATTGAAGAATTTCGACACGGCGCTCTCCCGATCCAACGGTTGCAGTTTCGTCTGTTCATACTGGTAAGACCAGTGATGTTATGGAGGATAGTAGGAAGCCGATATAGTGGCGTCAAGGACGGACAAAATAGGGATTTCCCGCCCCCCCTCCGCACGCGTCCCGTTGCCCCGAAAGCGTGCCTGATCGTGGCTTACCCGTAGGGCGGTCATGCACCGCGCATGTGCGGATTACAATGCCGGTCAGACCGGCCATCGTTCACATCATGAAAAATGTTCCGCATACCGTGACCGACGCCACCATCGCGACGATCCGCGACCGGATCGAGGCAGGCGTTTATCCGGTCGGCAGCCTGCTGCCGGCCCAGCGTCAGCTCTCCGAGGAGCTGGAGATCAGCCGCGCGTCGCTGCGCGAGGCGCTGTCGACGCTCGAGGCGCTCGGGATGCTGCGCATCCGCGCGGGCAAGGGCGTGTACGTCGAAAGCGCGCAGGCAACGGCCGCGCATGCATGGCGGTTCGCCGAGCAATCGTCGCCGCCCGACACGTACCAGATGCGCTATGCGCTCGAAGGGTTTGCCGCGCGGATGGCCGCGCACGTCGTCAGCGATGACGACATCGCATGGTTCGAGGACAACCTCGCCGACCTGCACGTCGCGCTGACCGAGAGCGCACTCGACGCGGCGTCGCAGCTCGACTTCGACTTCCACATGCGGATCATCCATCTCGCCGGCAACGCGGCGATCGAATCGGTCCTGCGCAGCAGCGCGGACATCATGAAGGAAAGCCAGCGCATGCCGTTCTACCGGCGCGAGCTGCTGCTGTCGACGTGGCACGAGCACCGCGCGATCGTCGACGCGCTGATCGCGCGCGATGCGGCCGCCGCGGGCACCGCGATCGAAACGCATATCGCGAACGCCGCGCAGCGCGCGGGCATCTTCTTCCCGACACCGGGCGCGTAACGCGCCCGGGCCGCAAGCCGGTCGTACCGGTCAACCTCCCGACGGATCGCGATACGCGAGCGCGCGCTCGATGAACGCGCGCGCCGCGACGCTGCGGTATGCGCCCTTGCGCGTCAGCAGCGCGGCCGTGCGGGTCGGCAGCGGCGGATCGATCTCCAGCGCGCACAGGCCGGCGCTTTCGCGCGCGACCGCATCGGGCAACACCGTCGCGAGCCGGCCGCGGCGCACGAGTTCCAGCACCGCACTGATCGTATTCGTCTCGATCGCGATCAACGGCCGCGCGTCATGCTCGATGAAATAGCGGTCGATGCTCTCGCGCGTCGCGAACGCGCGGCTCAGCAGCACCAGCGGCTCGCCGCTCAGCTCGGCCGGCGTCAGCGCGCGGCGGCGCCGCGCGAGGCGGTGCGTGCGCCCCGTCACGAGCGCGAGCGGTTCGTCCCATAACGGCAGCGCGTCGATATCCGGCGCGCGCGGCGGCACGAACGCGAAGCCGGCGTCGAGCCGGTCGTCGGCGAGCAGCGCCTCGATGCGCTCCTGCGGCATCGCGTCGATCGTCAATGCGACGTTCGGATAATCGGCATGGAACGCGTCGATCAGTGATCCGCTCAGGTAGGCCGCGAAGGTCGGCATCATCGCGAGCCGCAACGAGCCGCTGCCGAGATCGGCGACATCGTGCAACGCGCGCTGCCCCGTATCGAGTTCGTGCAGCGCGGCACGCGCGTGGCGCGCATAGACCTCGCCGAATTCGGTGAGCTGCACGGTGCGGCCCGAGCGGTCGAACAGCTGCACGCCGAGCGTTTCCTCGAGCTGGCGGATCTGCTGCGACAGCGTCGGCTGCGACACGTGCAGCGCGTCGGCCGCGCGCGTGAAACTACGCTGCTCGGCGACGGCCAGGAAATAGCGGATATGGCGGAGAAGCATCGCGGTCAACGTATTGGTTTTACCAATGAATACCATAACGATCCAGTCTTGGACGCTATGGTTCGATTCCCGCATCATACGCACATCCGTTCCGCTGCACCGCGCCTGGCCGCACCGGAACGGCACGCCCGGGCCCGCCTGCCCTCGCCCGCCGCACGGCGATTCGCCGCCCGCCCGATCCGGGCATCGGCCGCGATCCGCCCGGCGCGCATCGGTTCACCGCCGATCCGTCGACGCCGGCCCCGATTTCCGTCACCCCGCGCAGCCAACGGCCCCGTGCCGCCGGCCGGCGCCGCTGTTTTTCGCGACCATGGAACCGCATCACGACACCCATCCTCCCCTGACCCGCGGCATGACGCTGCTGTTCGCCTGCGCGTGCGGCATCGTCATCGGCAACATCTATTACGCGCAGCCGCTGCTCGCCGCGATCGCGCGAAGCTTCGGGCGCGCGCCGACCGAGCTCGGTTATCTCGTCACGCTGACGCAACTGGGTTACGCGGCGAGCCTGCTGCTGATCGTCCCGCTCGGCGACGCGGTCAACCGCCATACGCTGATCGTGCGGCTCCTGATGCTCAACGTCGTCGCGCTGGTCGCGGTCACGTTCAGCACGAACTTCACGATGTTCGTCGTCGCGAACGTCGCGGTCGGCTTCGTCACCTGTTCGACGCAGCTGCTCGTGCCGTTCGCGGCATCGCTCGCCGACGCACGTTCGCGCGGCCGCGCGGTCGGCACCGTGATGAGCGGGCTGCTGCTCGGCATCCTGCTCGCGCGCGTCGCGGCCGGCGCGATCGCCGACGGGTTCGGCTGGCGCGCGGTGTACGGCATCGCCGCGGTGATGGTGCTCGCGCTGACCGGCGTGCTCGCCGTGAAGCTGCCGAAGGATCGCCGCGATACGCGCGTCGACTATGCGGCGCTGATGAAGTCGCTGGTCGCACTGGTGCGCGCGCAACCGCTGATCGCGCTGCGCTCCACCTATGGCGCGCTCGTGTTCGCGTGCTTCAGCCTGCTGTGGACGGGCCTCACTTTCCTGCTGAGCCAGCCGCCGTACAGCTATTCCGAAGGTCGGATCGGCCTGTTCGGGATCGTCGGCGCGGTGGGCGCGCTCGCGGCGACGTCGGCCGGCCGGCTCGTCGATCGCGGCCACGGCAATGCGGCGACGGGGCTGTTCGCGGCGGCGGTGCTCGCGTCGTTCGCGCTGATCGCGACCGGCGCGCACTCGCTCGCGGCGCTGATCGCGGGCATCCTGCTGCTCGACGTCGGCGTGCAGGGCATGCACATCTCGAACCAGAGCGTGATCTATGCGCTGGCGGGCAACGCGCGCAGCCGCGTGACGACGATCTACCTGACGAGCTACTTCATCGGCGGCGCGCTCGGGTCGTTCGCGGCGAGCGTCGCCTACGGCATCGACGGCTGGCGCGGCGTGTGTATCGCGGGCGCGGCGCTTGCCGGCGTGCTGATCGCGCTGTGGCTCGCTTCGCAGCGCGTCGGCGTACGGCAGGTCACGCAGTAATCCGTTTCCAGATCGCCACGAAAAAAGGCACGCCGCGCGAACCGCGGGCGTGCCTTTTTGCTTGCGCCGTCGTGTTGTGGACTGGCGCCGGACGATCAGGCGGACTCGTCCGCGAAATCGATCAGCACCTTCATCGCGCGCTGCCGGTCGCCGGCCAGTTCGAACGCCAGATGCGCATCGCGCATCGGGAACACACGCGTCACGGCCGGCCGCAGGTCGACGCGCCCCGCGTTGATCAACTGCACCGCAAGCGCGAATTCCGCATGGAAGCGGAACGATCCGCAAATCGACAGCTCCTTCGCGACCACGACGTTCTGCGGCAGGCTGACATCCCCGCCGAGCCCGAGCTGCACGACGACCCCGCGCGGACGCATCACGTCCAGACCGTCGCGCAGCGCACGCGCATTGCCCGAACACTCGATCATCACGTCGAACGTGCCCTTGTCGGCGGCGTAGCGCGCGACCCATCCGGCATCGGTCGCCGCGTTGATCGTGCGGTCGGCGCCGAGCGCGCGCGCCACGTCCAGCGGCGCATCGACGACATCGGTCGCGACGATCTCCGCCGCGCCGTGCACGCGCGCCGCCGCGACCGCCAGCACGCCGATCGGCCCGCAGCCCGACACCAGCACGCGCTTGCCGATCAGCGGACCCGCGCGCGACACCGCATGCAGCCCGACCGCGAACGGCTCGGCGAGCGCCGCGAGCGACAGCGGCACGTGATCGGCAACCGGCACGCACTGCACCGCGTCGCACACGAGCGCGTTGCGAAACGCGCCCTGCACGTGCGGCATCCGCATCGCGCTGCCGTAGAAGCGCATGTCGAGACACTGATTCGGCAGGCCTTCGAGGCAATAGCGGCACGCGCCGCACGGCCGGCTCGGATTGACCGCGACGCGATCGCCGACCTTCACCGACGTCACGTCCGGCGCGACCGCCGCGACCGTGCCGGCAACCTCGTGGCCGAGCACCATCGGCTGCTGCAGCCGGATCGCGCCGAAACCGCCGTGCCGGAAGTAATGCAGATCGGAGCCGCAGATGCCGCCCATCGCGACGTCGACGCGCACCTGGCCCGGGCCGATCTCGCCCGCATCCTGCTCTTCGACCCGCAGGTCGTTCGGCCCGTGGATCACGACACACATGCAACGCATACGCATAACGTCCTCCTATACGGCGCTGGTCAGCCCGCCGTCGACGAACAGCGTCTGGCCGTTCACGAAATCGGAGGCGGCCGACGCGAGGAAGATCGCCGCGCCGCACAGCTCGTCGACGCGCCCCCAGCGGCCGGCCGGCGTGCGCTTGCACAGCCAGTCCGAAAACGCCGCGTCGTCGACCAGCGCGCGATTCAGTTCGGTCTCGAAATAGCCGGGTGCGAGGCCGTTCGCCTGGATGCCGTGGCGCGCCCAGTCGGCGCACATCCCTTTCGTCAGCATCCGCACCGCGCCCTTCGTCGCCGCGTACGGCGCGATCGTCGGCCGCGCGAGCTCGCTCTGCACCGAGCAGATGTTGATGATCTTGCCGTGGCCGCGCACGATCATGTGACGCGCGACGGCCTGCGCGACGTTGAACACGCCGTCGAGATTCACGCGCATCAGCGCATGCCAGTCGTCGGGCTCGAAGGTGTCGAGCGGCGCACGGCGCTGGATGCCCGCGTTGTTCACGAGGATGTCGATCGCGCCGACGCGCGTCTCGAAATCGTCGATCGCCGCGCGCACCTGCGCATGCTCGGCGACGTCGAACACCGCATGGTCGGCCGCGAAACCTTCCTCGCGGAAATGGCGCGCGAGCGTCGCGGCCTTTTCCTCATTGCGATCGTTGATGACGATCGCCGCGCCGGCTTCCGCGAGCCCGCGGGCGAGCGTCAGCCCGATCCCGCGTCCGGAACCCGTGATCAGTGCGCGGCGGCCGTCCAGGCGGAACCGTTCAAGCGCGTTCGTCATGCATGTCTCCTCGTGCCGGTGGAGCCGGGCGCCCGTCGCGGCCGGTCTCTCGTTAACGGTATCTTCGGCTGCCGGCCGGGCACCGCGCCAATGGTCTTTTTTGATGCGGTTATCATGAAATCTGATTACCGCCCTCGCCTGCCCGCCGCCCATGGAACTCAAGCAATTGCGCGCCTTCGTCACGCTCGCGGAAGAGCTGCATTTCGGGCGCGCCGCGCAGCGCCTGTTCATCGTGCAGCCCGCGCTGAGCATGCAGATCAAGGCGCTCGAGGAAGAACTCGGCGCGCGCCTGTTCGAGCGCGACCGGCACAAGGTCGAACTGAGCGATACGGGGCGCGTGTTCCTGCCGGAAGCGCGGGCCACGCTGCAGCAGGCCGCGCGCGCGGAACAGATGGCGCGGCTGTCGAGCCGCGGCGAGATCGGCACGCTGCGGATCGCGTTCGTGTCGTCGGTGCTGCCCACGCTGCTGCCGGCCGTGCTGCGCACGATGCGCGAGCGTTATCCGCTGATCGCGCTCGAACTGAAGGACATGCCGACACCCGACCAGATCGCCGCGCTGCGCGATCGGCGGATCGATTTCGGGATGATCCGGCTGCCGGCCGCGTATGCGGGCATCGACACGCGCGTGGTACTCGAGGAAGGTTTCGTCGTCGCGCTGCCGCTCGACCACCCGCTCGCCGCCCACGACGCGATCCCGCCGGCCGCGCTGCGCGGCCAGCCCGCGTTCGTGCTCGCGCGCCGCTACGCACCCGGCTTTCACGACGACATGCTGCTCGCGCTGAGCCGCGCGGGCACGACGCTCGAGATCGCGCAGGAGTTCGGGGAATTCACGACGATGCTGGCGCTCGTCGCGGCCGGCATGGGCATCGGGCTGATCCCGGCGGAAGCCGCGAGCGCGCTGCCGCCGAACGTGCTCGCGCGGCCGCTCGACCTGGCCGGGCACCGGACCGGCATCGGCCTCGCATGGACCGACCTCGACAGCCCGCTGAAGCGCGCCTTCGTTGACGCGCTCGAGCAGGTGACGGCAGCGTCAGCGCAATAAAAAAAGCCCGGCCGGAAACCCGGGCCGGGCTCGTTCGCCGCGCGCGCCGCGTTGCGGCGGCCGCGCAACGTGCGGGATTACTTCGCGTTCGCGAACGCGACAGCCGTATCCAGCATGCGGTTCGAGAAACCCCACTCGTTGTCGTACCAGCTCGACACCTTGACGAGGCGGCCCGACACCTTGGTCAGCGTCGCGTCGAACGTCGACGAAGCCGGGTTGTGGTTGAAGTCGATCGACACCAGCGGTGCGTCGTTGTAGCCGAGGATGCCCTTCAGCGCGCCTTCCGACGCTTCCTTCATGATCGCGTTGACTTCCTCGACCGTCGTGTCGCGCTTGGCGATGAACGACAGGTCGACGACCGACACGTTGATCGTCGGGACGCGAATCGCGTAACCGTCGAGCTTGCCGTTCAGTTCCGGCAGCACGAGGCCGACGGCCGAAGCAGCGCCCGTCTTCGTCGGGATCTGGCTATGCGTGGCCGAACGCGCGCGGCGCAGGTCTTCGTGATAGACGTCCGTCAGCACCTGGTCGTTCGTGTACGCGTGGATCGTCGTCATCAGGCCGGTTTCGAGGCCGATCTTGTCGTTCAGCGGCTTGACGAGCGGCGCGAGGCAGTTCGTCGTGCACGATGCGTTCGAGATGACGGTGTGCTCGGCCTTCAGCACGTTGTGGTTCACGCCGTAGACGATCGTCGCGTCGACGTCCTTGCCGCCCGGCGCCGAGATGATGACCTTCTTCGCGCCGCCCTTCAGGTGCGCGCTTGCCTTTTCCTTGGTCGTGAAGAAGCCCGTGCACTCCATCACGACGTCGACGCCGAGCTCGCCCCACGGCAGTTCTGCCGGGTTGCGGTTCGCCAGCACGCGGATCTTGTCGCCGTTCACGACGAGGTAGTCGCCGTCGACCGACACTTCGCCCGGGAACTTGCCGTGTGCGGTGTCGTACTGGGTCAGGTGCGCGTTGGTCTTCGCATCGCCCAGGTCGTTGATCGCGACGATCTCGAGATCGTGCTTCTTGCCGTTTTCATAAAACGCGCGCAGCGTGTTGCGGCCGATGCGGCCGTAGCCGTTGATTGCGACGCGAATCGTCATGGTCTATCTCCTGATGGCTGAAAAAATTCGTTTCGTGCAGCTTCACGGTGCGACGCGCGCGAGGGGTGGCGCGCGTCGCGAATACAGTCAGGCCAGTACGGCCTTCGCGGTCTCGACGACGTGCTCGACGGTGAAGCCGAAGTACTTGAACAGCACGCCGGCCGGCGCCGATTCGCCGAACGTGTCGATCCCGACGACGCCGCCTTCGAGGCCGACGTACTTGTGCCAGAACGACGTCACGCCCGCTTCGATCGCGACGCGGCGCACGCCGTGCGGCAGCACGCGTTCGCGGTATTCGGCATCCTGGCGGTCGAACACGTTGGTCGACGGCATCGACACGACGCGCGCCGCGATGCCCTGCTGCGCGAGCGGCTCGACGGCCTTCATCGCGAGCTCGACTTCCGAGCCCGTCGCGATCAGGATGATCTTGCGCGCGACGATCTCTTCGTCCCAGTCCTTCAGCACGTAACCGCCCTTCTCGATGTTGGCGATCTGTGCGTCGGTGCGCGGGTTGAACGCGAGGTTCTGGCGGCTGAAGATCAGGCTCGACGGACGATCCGCGGCGACTGCGTGGGTCCATGCGACAGCGGTTTCGACCGTGTCGGCCGGACGCCAGACGTCGTGGTTCGGGATCAGGCGCAGGCTCGACACGTGCTCGATCGACTGGTGCGTCGGGCCGTCTTCGCCGAGGCCGATCGAATCGTGCGTGAACACGAAGATCGACGGCACCTTCATCAGCGCGGCCACGCGCAGCGCGTTGCGGCTGTAGTCGGAGAACGTCAGGAACGTGCCGCCGAACGGCTTGTGGCCGCCGTGCAGCGCGAGGCCGTTGATCGCGGCGCTCATGCCGAATTCGCGCACGCCGTAGTTGATGTGGTTGCCGAGCAGCACGCCCGCGCCTTCCGGATTCGCGCGAACGGCCTTCGATGCCTTCCAGTTGGTCAGGTTCGAGCCGGTCAGGTCGGCCGAGCCGCCGAGCAGCTCGGGCAGCGCGGCTGCCAGACCTTCGATCGCCTGCTGCGACGCCTTGCGGGTCGCAACCGTCTCGGCGCGCTCGTTCGCGCCGGCGATGATCGCCGCCGCCTTCTGGGCCCAGTCGGCCGGCAGCTGGTTGGCCATCCGGCGCTCGAATTCGGCCGCTTCCGCCGGGAACTGCGCGCGATATTGCGCGAACGTCGCATCCCATTCGGTCTCGGCGCGCTTGCCGTCTTCCTTCGCGTCCCATGCCGCATAGACTTCCTGCGGAATCACGAACGGCTCCCACTTCCAGCCGAGCGCTTCGCGCGTCTTCGCGATTTCTTCCGCGCCGAGCGCCGCACCGTGCACGTCGTGGCCGCCGGCCTTGGTCGCCGCGCCCTTGCCGATCACCGTCTTGCAGCAGATCAGCGTCGGCTTGTCCGACAGTTTCGCCTTCGCGATGGCCGCGTCGACCGCGTCGACGTCATGGCCGTTCACGTTCGGGATCACGTTCCAGCCGTACGCTTCGAAGCGCTTCGGGGTGTCGTCGTGGAACCAGTTCACGACGTCGCCGTCGATCGAGATGCCGTTGTCGTCGTACAGCGCGATCAGCTTGTTCAGCTTCAGCGTGCCCGCGAACGAGCAGGCTTCGTGCGAGATGCCTTCCATCAGGCAGCCGTCGCCGAGGAACACGTACGTGTGGTGATCGACGATCTTCGCGCCGTCACGGTTGAACTCGTCGGCCATCAGCGCTTCGCCGAGCGCCATGCCGACCGCGTTCGCGAGACCCTGGCCGAGCGGGCCGGTGGTCGTCTCGACACCCGGCGTGATCCCGTATTCCGGGTGGCCCGGCGTCTTCGAGTGCAGCTGGCGGAAATTCTTCAGTTCTTCGATCGGCAGGTCGTAGCCGGTCAGGTGCAGCAGCGAGTACAGCAGCATCGAGCCATGGCCGTTCGACAGCACGAAGCGGTCGCGGTCTGCCCAGTGCGGGTTCGTCGGGTTGTGCTTCAGGTGGCGCGACCAGAGCGCGACGCCGATTTCGGCCATGCCCATCGGCATGCCGGGGTGGCCGGAGTTCGCTTGCTGAACGGCGTCCATCGCGAGCGCACGGATCGCGTTGGCCATCAGGGTGGTGGAGGCGGGAGACGAAGTCGTCATGTCGAGTCCGGAGAACGAGTCGAGGAAACGGGGGCACGGCGGCATCCGGAAGCTCGAGCGTCAATCGTTCCCGGCGCGCGGTGCGGCGCCTGACGGACGCGAAGCGGACGGAGCCTACGGACGGGGCTGCAAAGCTCGTCATTTTAACAGATGGGCTGACATTTCCCTTGTCCGCGCGTAGTGTTCCGGCACGGTTTTCCGTCAAACCGCGCGCCTCCTATAATTCAGACGTCAGAACTGCCTGCCCTCAGCGGCCCCGCCCGTGAGCACCACGCTTCTCTTTCACCCTACGCCCGACGCCACCTACGGCTTCCCGAATGCGCGGCGGCTCGCGCATGTCGCATCCCCGCACCAGCAGATCGAGGTCTGGGAAACGCCGCAGCTCGGTCGCCTGTTTACGCTGGACGGCCAGCCGATGACGTCGGTCGGCGACGAGTACGTCTATCACGAGTGCATGACGCACCCGGCCGCGCTCGCGCATCCGTCGCCCAGGAAGGCGCTCGTGCTCGGCGGCGGCGACGGCGGCGCGGCGCGCCAGTTGCTCAAGCACGCGTGCATCGAGCGGATCGTGATCGCGGAACTCGACGACGAGGTGGTCGGGATGGCGCGCCGTTATCTCGACGACGTGCACCAGGGGGCGCTCGACGACCCGCGCGTCGAGGTCGTGATCGGCGACGCCGCGCATTTCGTCGAATCGACCGTCGAGCATTTCGATCTCGTCGTGTTCGACCTCACGCCGCCCGATTCGCCGGCCGCCGGCCTCTATACGCGCGCGTTCTACGCGCGGCTCAAGCGGATCCTCACGCCGTGCGGCGCGATCTCGATGCACCTCGGCTCGCCCGTGTTCCATGCGACGCGCATCGCCGCGCTGCTCGACGACCTGCGCGCGAGCTTCGCGGTCGTCGATCCGCTGTCCGCGCACGTGCCGCTGTACGGCTCGCAGTGGCTGATGGCGATCGCGAGCGACACGCTCGATGCGGCCGCGCTGTTCGCGCACGACATCGACGACCGCCTCGCCGCCCGCCGCGTGCAGGGCTTGCGCTACTACGACGCGCGGCTGCATGCGTCCCTCTTTGCCCTGCCCTGCGCGCTGCGCGATACACTGGGCGCTCGCCGCTGAGCACCCGGGCGGCCGAGCCGTTCCGCTTTCCCACGCAGGAGAACTACCGATGACCGATCCACGTCCGGCCAACGTGCCTTGGTTGACGCCCTACCTGGCCGTACGCAACGCGCGCGCGGCCATCGATTTCTTCAAGGCCGCATTCGGCTTCGAGCTGCGCGACGTGCACGACGAGGACGGTGCGATCATGCACGTCGAGATGGCCTATCGCGGCCAACTGATCGTGATGTTCGCGCCCGAAGGCGCGTTCGGCTCGACCGCGCTCACGCCGAAGAGCGCGAACGCCACCGCGCCGCAATCGTTCTATCTGTACGTCGACGATGTCGACGCCACTTGGCAGCGCGCGCTCGATACGGGCGCGAAATCGCTGTCCGCGCCGCAGGATCAGTTCTGGGGCGACCGGTTCGCACAGATCGAGGATCTCGACGGCTACCGATGGGCGCTTGCGCGCCGTCTCGACGCATGAGCGGAATCGCCACACGCATGAACGAAGCCACCACCACCGCGGCCGTGCCGCGCTTTTTCGTCGACGCGGCATTGCGCGCCGACGCCACGCTTGCGCTGCCGGCCGACGTCGCGCGCCACGCACAGGTGCTGCGCCTGCAGCCCGGCGCCGTGCTTGCGCTGTTCGACGGCACCGGCGGCCAGTACCGCGCACGGCTCGTCGAGATCGACAAGCGCAGCGCGATCGCGCAGATCGATGCATTCGAGCCGGCCGAGGCCGAGCCGCCCTACCGCGTGACGCTCGCGCAAGGGATCGCCGGCGGCGACAAGATGGACTGGGTGATCGAGAAGGCCGTCGAACTCGGCGTCGCGGCAGTCGTGCCGCTGTCGACCGCGCGCGGCGTCGTGAAGCTGTCCGGCGAACGCGCGGACAAGCGCGTTGCGCACTGGCGCGGCGTCGTGCGCGCGTCGTGCGAACAGTGCGGGCGCAACCGCATGCCCGACGTCGCGCCGGTGCTCGGCGTCAACGCATGGCTCGATGCGCTGCCGGCCGTGCCGGCCGACGGCGAGCTGCGTCTGCTGCTGTCGCCGCGCGCGAGCATCCCGTTCGCGTCGCTGCCCGGCACGCCGCCCGCGGCGCCCGTCACGCTGCTGATCGGGCCCGAAGGCGGGCTGTCGCCCGACGAGGAAAACGCCGCGCGTGCGCGCGGGTTCACCGCGCTGTCGCTCGGACCCCGCGTGCTGCGTACCGAGACGGCCGGCGCGGCCGTGCTCGCGGCGCTCGCGGCGCGCTGGGGCGGGTGGTAAGCCCGCCCGCTGCCGCGTACTACTTTGCGTCGCCCGGCACCGGAATCGGGTCGACGAGCGCATCGATGACCGGCGACAGCACCTCGCCCGGCCGGCCGTTGAACCAGCCCTTGCCGTTCGTGCCATAAACGTCGAACTTCGACGATACCGTCCGGTTCATCGGCGCATCGTCGAAGATGCGCGTCATGCCCGAGTAGATCGCCGTGAACGTGGCGATCATCGCCTTGTCGCCCTTCGGCTTGCGTCCACCCAGTTGTGCCTGCAGCGCCTTCGCCCCCGGCTCCACATCCGCGACGCGGCATTCGAACGCGACAGTCGCGATCTGCTGGCCTTCGATGTATTCGTTCGGCGCCTGCGTCGAACCGGTCGACTTGCACTGCGTGCGCTGAAGCGCGCGCAGATACGACGTGACCATCGCATCGACCGGCGCGCGTAGCGCCGCGCGCGTCTTCGGCGGCATCCGGGACAGCATCCCGTCGGCCATCTCCTTCTTCATGCCGTCGCCAAGATGCGCAATCGCATCGGTATCGATCGGGTCCTTGCCGTCGTATTGTGATCGAACCGCGTCGTTGTACTGGGCGGCCTTCGACGCATCGCCGTTGACGAACATGCCCAGATACAGGTCGACGGTCTGCTCGGGGGTCAGCGGCGCGGCGTGCACGGCACCTGCCGCAACGACCAGCGCGGAAACCACGAGCGCACGAACGGCGCGTGCACGCGGACGGCGAGCGACGACGCCCGGCGCGAAACGGGGTTGATTCATGGGAATACGGCCCTCTCTCGGATTGTTCGAATGTCGTCCGGCGACGCAATCAGTCGTCCGGGACGGATGCGATTGTCCATATAAAAGGGGCGCGACGAAAGGACTTCGTCGGGATGAGACCGGCGACAGAAATCTCCCGGGGCACGGACGCAAAAAAGCCCGCTCGAAGCGGGCTTTTCTCCGGGTCGGCTGCGGGCCGGTTCGCGCTTACGCGAACGAGTAGAACACCCGGAACGCGACCTTGCGCTCGGCCCAGAACTCGGCCGCTTCGCGGAACACGTCGAGCAGCGTCTCGCGCCCTTCCTTGTCGAATTTCTGCGCGATCGGCAGCCCTTCGAGCACGATCACGAAACCGGGCTGCGCGCCGGCCTTCGCGACGAGGTCGGTCAGGCAGTCGTACAGCGCATCGTAGTTCTTCCCGAAATGCTTCGGAAACAGGAACGACGTTGCGATCGTTTCCATCACTTCCTGCTTCGACTGCGCGGCGCCGCAAAACGCGTACAGGAAATGCTGGCCGAGCCGGGTGGCTTCGTCGGCGAGATCCTGCACGCGGAACGCGCGGATCGACTGCACGAGATTAGGTCGCACGCTCGTGAAAAGGCTCATAGGCTCCTCGTTCGATGAAAGCCCGGGCTCGGCTTCCTGTTGCTCCGGCGCACTGCCGGCCTGCGCCGCCGCGTGAAGTTGGATCACGCGCTGAAACAGATTGCCGTCGCCGGTCGCGAACAGTTCCGCCGCCGTCGCCGTATCGTGCGCGTAGATGGAGTCGCTCATGCCATTCATCCCGAAGTCATTCAACAATACGTTTAAAACTGTTGTAGTGGTCGCCCGTGTAATAACAGTTGTCGATCCGGCGCAACGGCCCGCCACAGACGATCCGGCGCGCGCCGCGATTGCGGGCACGCGGCGTCGGCACCGTGTACTCATGGTAGTAGCCGCGCTTCGCCTTCGGCAGGATCCGCTCGCGGTTGCCGAACACGACGCCGTCTTTCTCGTACGGATAGGGACCGCCGGCGCCGATCAGGCCCAGCGTGGTCACGGCCTCGCGCGGAAGACTGGCGGTCGGAATCGTATCGAGCCCGCTCGCGGCCACGTCGGCCGAAACGGCCTCCCGTGCGTAAGCGGCGGAAACCAGACTGCCCGTCGGCGTGCCGACGATACCCATCGCGAACATCGCGAAGACGGACGCGAGCGCGCCGTTGCGGAGCCACTTGCGTGCCATGAACCAGGGTTCCCGCTGTTAAATCAAGTAGTTGACGACCAACAAAGGCGTTAGCGTAGCGTTATTGGCCGCGCGAATCAATGTCCGTTTGGGAATCGAAAGCCCGACGACGCGCGGATTTGCGCATTTCTTACCGAAATTACACTACATTTATCTTGCACAGGATAAAATACAAGCGGCATTTCTCCATGGCAAGACCTGCCTCCTTGCCACGCTCGCTACCCGGAGCGGTGAGAGATGCTGCTGTTGCTTGAGGGAAGCGCGTTTGCGCCCTGCCCGACGGCGTGCCCATTGCGGGCACGCCGCTTTTTTCTTTTGTTTACAATTTTGCCCGACGCGCCACGCCGGTTCGACCGGCCTGGCGCGTTCGTTTTTGCTTAGCGCGTGGCGTTGACGTCGGCGACCAGCAGCGCCGCCATGTTGACGATGCGGCGAACGGTCGCCGATTCGGTCAGCACATGCACCGGCTGGGCAGCGCCCAGCAGGATCGGCCCGATCGCGATGTTGTTGCCAGCGGCCGTCTTCAGCAGGTTGTACGCGATGTTCGCGGCGTCGATGTTCGGCAGGATCAGCAGGTTCGCTTCGCCTTCCAGCGTCGATTCCGGCAGGATTTCCTTGCGCAGCGCCGCGTCGAGCGCGACATCGCCGTGCATCTCGCCGTCCACCTTCAGCTCCGGTGCGCGTTCCTGCAGGATCTCGAGCGTATCGCGCATCTTCTTCGCCGAAGGCGCATTGCTCGTGCCGAAATTCGAGTGCGACAGCAGCGCGACCTTCGGCTCGATGCCGAAGCGGCGCACTTCTTCCGCGGCCATGATCGTGATCTCGGCCAGTTGTTCCGGGGTCGGATCGACGTTCACGTGCGTGTCGACCAGGAAAATCTGGCGGCCCGGCAGCACGAGGCCGTTCATCGCCGCGTACACGCTGCAGCCCGGGCGCTTGCCGATCACCTGGTCGATGAAGTGCAGGTGGCGGTGCGTCGTGCTGATCGTGCCGCAGATCATCCCGTCCGCTTCGCCCTTCTTCACCAGCATCGCGCCGATCAGCGTCGTGCGGCGGCGCATCTCGACGCGCGCGAGCTGTTCGCTGATGCCCTTGCGCGCCATCAGCTTGTAGTACGTCTGCCAGAAGTCGCGGTAGCGCTCGTCGTGGTCGGTGTTGACGACCGTGAAGTCGACGCCCGGATTCAGGCGCAGGCCGTAGCGCTGGATACGGTGGTCGATCACCGACGGGCGGCCGATCAGGATCGGCGTCGCGAGTTTTTCGTCGACGATGATCTGAACGGCACGCAACACGCGCTCTTCTTCGCCTTCCGCGAACACCACGCGCTTCTTCTCTTCCGGCGCGGCGCGCGCGATCTGGAAGATCGGCTTCATCGTCGTGCCGCTGTGATACACGAACTGCTGGAGGTGGACGCGGTACGCGTCCATGTCCTCGATCGGGCGCGTCGCGACGCCGCCGTCCATCGCGGCCTGCGCGACGGCCGGCGCGATCTTCACGATCAGGCGCGGATCGAACGGCTTCGGAATCAGATATTCGGGCCCGAACGACAGGTCCTGGATGCCGTACGCGGTCGCGACGATGTCGCTCTGCTCGTGCTGTGCGAGCTCGGCGATCGCGTTGACGGCGGCGATCTCCATTTCACGCGTGATCGTCGTCGCGCCGACGTCGAGCGCGCCGCGGAAGATGAACGGGAAGCACAGGACGTTGTTGACCTGGTTCGGGTAGTCGGTACGGCCGGTCGCGAGAATCGCGTCGGGACGCACTTCGAGCGCCGCTTCCGGCAGGATTTCCGGCGTCGGGTTCGCGAGCGCGAGGATCAGCGGGCGCTCGGCCATGCCCTTCACCATCTCCGGCTTCAGCACGCCCGCGGCCGACAGGCCGAGGAAGATGTCCGCGCCGTCGATCACTTCGGCCAGCGTCCGCGCTTCCGTTTCGCGTGCGAAACGCTCCTTGTCCGGGTCCATCAGTTCGGTGCGGCCCTTGTAGACCACGCCGGCCAGGTCGGTCACCAGGATGTTCTCGATCGGCAGGCCGATGTCGACCAGCAGGTCGAGACACGCGAGCGCGGCCGCGCCCGCGCCGGACGCGACGAGCTTCACCTTCTTGATGTCCTTGCCGACGACCTTCAGGCCGTTCGTGACGGCCGCGGCCACCACGATCGCGGTGCCGTGCTGGTCGTCGTGGAACACCGGGATCTTCATCCGCTTGCGGCACTCGCGCTCGACGATGAAGCAGTCCGGCGCCTTGATGTCTTCCAGGTTGATCCCGCCGAAGGTCGGCTCCAGCGCGGCGATCACGTCGACGAGCTTGTGCGGGTCCGACTCGTTCAGCTCGATGTCGAACACATCGATCCCGGCGAACTTCTTGAACAGCACCGCCTTGCCTTCCATCACCGGCTTCGACGCGAGCGGGCCGATGTTGCCGAGACCGAGCACCGCCGTGCCGTTCGTGACGACGCCGACCAGGTTGCTGCGCGCAGTGAAACGCGCCGCGTTGAGCGGATTCTCGACGATCTCCTCGCACGCGAACGCCACACCCGGCGAATACGCGAGCGCGAGGTCGCGCTGGTTGATCATCTGCTTGGTCGGGGCGATCGCGATCTTCCCGGGGGTCGGGAATTCGTGATAGTCGAGCGCGGCTTCGCGGAGCTTGGCTTTGGAGGAGGCTTGCGTGGACATGTGTCTCTTGACGGGCGGATTAGAATAACTCTTCGACGGCATTGTAGCGCCAATCACCGGCCGCCAGACCGGCGTTTCGGGTGCGACAGCCGCGACAAAAATGTCCAGAACGGTACACGAACACCCGCCGTTCGCCTCGTACAATGCCGTTCCTTCAACCGTATCGGATCCATCCGCCGTGCCAGCCGCCCTCTCCGAGTTTTCGCTGATCGAACGCTTCTTCGCGCGCCGCGCGGCACAGGGCACGCGCGCGTCGACGCTCGGCATCGGCGACGATTGCGCGCTGATCACACCCCGATCTGGGAAATTGCTGGCCATTTCGACGGACATGCTGGTCGAAGGCCGTCATTTCTTCCCTGACGTCGCGCCCGACGCGCTGGGCCACAAAACGCTTGCGGTCAACCTGTCCGACCTCGCGGCGATGGGCGCCGAGCCGCGGGCGTTCACGCTCGCGTGCGCGCTGCCGCGTGCCGATGCGGCATGGCTCGAGGCGTTCAGCAACGGGCTGTTCGCGCTCGCCGAACGGTTCGGCTGCGAGCTGATCGGCGGCGACACGACCAGCGGGCCACTGAACCTGTGCGTGACCGTCTTCGGCGAAGTCGCGCCCGACGCGGCGCTGCGACGCGACGCCGCGCGCGACGGCGACGACGTCTGGGTGTCCGGCACGCTCGGCGATGCGCGCGCCGGCCTCGGCGTCGCACGCGGCGAATGGGCCGCCGGTGCGAACGAAGCGGCCGCGTTCCGGCGCGCACTCGAGCGCCCCGAGCCGCGCGTCGCGCTCGGCCTTGCGCTGGCGGGCGTCGCGCACGCGGCGCTCGACATCTCGGACGGCCTCGCCGGCGACCTGCAACACATCCTCACGCGCTCGAACGTGCGCGCCGAGATCGACGCCGATGCGGTGCCGCGCTCGGCCGCGCTCGCGACGCTGCCGC
Source organism: Burkholderia cepacia (assembly GCF_001039005.1). Classification (GTDB taxonomy): domain Bacteria; phylum Pseudomonadota; class Gammaproteobacteria; order Burkholderiales; family Burkholderiaceae; genus Burkholderia; species Burkholderia theae. The sequence goes on along the minus strand of NZ_LDWR01000067.1, from coordinate 79,904 downwards.
CCGACGTGCAGCACCGCTGCACGCTGGCGGGCGGCGACGACTACGAGCTGTGCTTCACCGCGCCGGCCGCGGCCCGCGCGGCGGTCGAAGCGGCCGGCGCAACGGCCGGCGTTCCGGTCACGCGAGTCGGTACAATACGCGCGTTGTCCGCCCCGTCGGAGCAGCCCGCGATCGCGTGGCGCGACGCCGCCGGCGCCCCCCTGGCTCTCACGTTGCACGGTTTCGATCACTTCCATGCAGACTGACCCGACGTCCGCGCACGCCGCGGCTGAGCCCGACGCCGCACAAAACGCGCCGAAACGCGCGAGCGCGCGCTTCATGCTGTCGCACCCGGCGCACATCGTGTCGCTCGGCTTCGGCAGCGGGCTCGCGCCGATCATGCCCGGCACGTTCGGCTCGCTGTTCGGCTGGCTCACGTTCGTCGTGCTCAACCGCTACCTGACGGTGCCCGAATGGTGGGGGCTGATCGCGGCCGGCTTCGTGGCGGGCACGTGGATCACCGGCTTCACCGCGAGGAAGATGGGCACGTCCGATCCGGGGCCCGTCGTCTGGGACGAGATCGTCGCGATCTGGCTGGTGATGCTGTTCGTCACGCCCGCGACGTTCATCGGCCAGTTGTGGGCGTTCGTCGCGTTCCGCTTCTTCGACATGCTCAAGCCGCCGCCGATCCGCTATTTCGACCGTCGCCTGAAAGGCGGGCTCGGCATCATGGTCGACGACCTGATCGCCGCGTTCATGACGCTGCTCGTGATCGCCCTGTGGCGCTCCGTCGTCGGCTGACCGATTTCCCGACTCCCGTTTCCCGACGCGCATGCCAACCGATTCCGTCGTCCACCAGCTTGCGATCCGCGCAGGCAACAAGTTGCGTGACGAGCACCTGACGCTCGCCACCGCCGAATCCTGCACGGGCGGCATGATCGCTGCGGCGATCACCGACATCTCCGGCAGCAGCCAGTGGTTCGAGCGCGGCTTCGTCACCTACTCGAACCAGGCCAAGATCGAGATGATCGGCGTGCCGCCCGACCTGATCGACAAGCACGGCGCCGTCAGCGAGCCGGTCGCGCGCGCGATGGCCGAAGGCGCGCTGCGCAACAGCCGCGCGCAGGTCGCGCTGTCCGTCACGGGCATCGCGGGCCCGGCGGGCGGCAGCGAGAAGAAGCCGGTCGGCACCGTGTCGTTCGGCTGGAGCAACCGGCTGCATACCGACGTCGAGACGCTCGTGTTCAAGGGCGACCGCGAACAGATCCGCACGCAGGCGGCCGCGCATGCGCTGCGCGGGCTCCTGAAGCTGCTCGACGAGCGCGAAGGCTGAAGCGCGGCCCGCTAGGCGCGGGCTCGGCAACAGGCCGCCCGGGCGGGCGGCCTGCACATTTCAGCGATACGCGTTGATCGTGTCGCGGGTCTTTTGCGCGGCGAGCGCCGCGGCTTCGGCGAAATCCTCGCCGTTGCTCGCGTACAGGATCGCGCGCGACGAGTTGATCATCATGCCCGTCGCGTCGGCCGTGCGGCCCGCGTTGACGGTCGCCTGCACGTCGCCGCCCTGCGCGCCGATGCCGGGAATCAAAAGCGGCATGTCGCCGACGATCCCGCGCACGATCTCGATTTCCTTCGGGAACGTCGCGCCGACCACGAGGCCGAGCTGGCCGTTCTTCGCATTCCACTTGTTCGCCGCGAGATCCGCGACGACCTGGTACAGCGGCCGGCCGTTCGTATCGAGGAACTGCAGGTCGGAGCCGCCCGGGTTCGACGTGCGGCACAGCACGATCACGCCCTTGCCTTCATGCTCGAAATACGGCTCGACCGAGTCGTAGCCCATGTACGGGTTCACCGTGACCGCGTCCGCGCGATAGCGTTCGAACGCTTCGCGCGCGTACTGCTCGGCCGTGCTGCCGATGTCGCCGCGCTTCGCGTCGAGGATCACGGGCAGGCCCGGATGCTGGAGATGGATGTGCGCGATCAGCCGTTCGAGCTGGTCTTCCGCGCGATGCGCGGCGAAGTAGGCGATCTGCGGCTTGAACGCGCTCGCGTACTGCGCGGTCGCGTCGACGATCTGCCGGCAGAATTCGAAGATCGCGTCGGGCTGGCCGTCGAACTGCACGGGAAAGCGCGACGGCTCGGGATCGAGGCCCACGCACAGCAGCGAGTTGGTGCGCTGCCACGCGGCGCGCAGCGATTCAATGAAAGTAAGCGGGGAAGACATGGCGGGTACTCGCGGCAAACCGTTGGTAGACCGCGTATTTTACCCGCGTCGCCGGCGTCCCTCGCGTGTCGCGGCATTGCTGCGCGCATCGGCGCGCTCGACGGTGAACGCAAAACGCCGCGTGAGCCGCTCGCCCGGCGCGAGCAGCGTCATCCCGTGCGCGACCGCGCCGCCCGGCAGATTCATCGCATTGATCGGATGATCGACCGGCTCGAAGCAGAAGAAATCCTCGCCGGGCGGCGTATAGAGCACGTACGCGTCGGTGTCGGCCGCGACGGTCAGCGACAGCCTGCGGCGCGGCCAGCTCACCGTCGCGTGGCCGCCCCAGCCGGTGAACGCATGATTGACGAGCGCGGCCGGCAACGGATACGCGACGCCGAACTGCCAGGCCGGCGGCACGCTCACGTGCCGCACCGGCAGGAAATCGGCGCCCGACAGCCACAGCCCGCCCGCGGCCGCGGCCAGCTCGGTCACGGCATCGCGCACGAGGAACGGATGCACGCCGAGGCCGAACGGCAGCCGGGCGCGCCCCGCGTTCTCGATCGACAGCGCGATCGACAGCGTCGCCTCGTCGAGTTCGAACGACTGGATCGCGCGGAACGCATACGGCGCGCCGCCGGTGCGATCGAGCGACAACTGCAGCGTCGTGTCAGTCGCATCGTCCACCTGCCACGGCGCGAGCCAGCCGTCGCCATGGATCGGCAGCGGCTCGTCGCGGCGGTTGCGCGGCACCGCGACGCTACGCCCATCGCATTCGAAACGCCCGTCGCCGATCCGGTTCGAGTAAGGCAGCAGCGGGTAACACGCGAGCTCGTTCGGGTCCGTCGCCGTTTCCGGATGCTCGCAGCGGCGGAACACCGGCATCAGCGCGCCGTTGTCGCCGCGCCAGTCGAAGCGCGCGATGCCGCCGCCCAGGTGCGGCAGCACGTCGAGCCGCAGCGACGCGTTCGACAGCGTGACGGCCGCCGCATGCGCGGCGCCGACGCCCTGCGCGAAGGCGGCCGTCTGCGGGCCGGGGCTGACCGGCTGCGCGGCGGCGGCCAGCCGGGCGCGGCGCGACTGGCTGGTGGACGACGACGCGTGCGAGGACGTGGCGGTCATGATGAGCTCCTTTCCTTCGTCGAAGAAACGATGCAGGTCGGTGCGAACGGTCAGGCCCAGCCGCCGTCGACGATCACGTCCTGCGCGGTGATCATCCGGCTGTCGTCGGCCGCGAGGAACAGCGCCATCCGCGCGAGGTCGCCGGGCAGCAGTTCGGCGTCGAGACACTGGCCGGCCTTGATCGCCGCGCGGCCCGCGTCGTCGAGCCACAGCCGGCGCTGCTTGTCGGTCATCACCCAGCCGGGCACCAGCGAATTCACGCGGATGCCGAACGGGCCGAGGTCGCGCGCGAGGCCGCGCGTCAGGCCCTGCACGGCCGCCTTCGCCATCACGTAGACGGGATAACCGCCGTTCTTCAGCATCCAGCTGATCGAGCCGAGATTGACGATCGAGCCGCCGCCCTGCTGCTTCATATCGTCGATCACCGCCTGCGCGGCGAAGAACTGGTGACGCAGGTTCACCGCGATGCCCGCGTCGAACGATGCGGGCGTCACGTCGCCGATCGCGTGGCGCGCGTCGTTCGCCGCGTTGTTCACGAGCACCGCGATCGCGCCGATCCGCGCGCGAATCGCATCGATCCCATGGCGCAGCGCGTCGACGTCGGTCAGGTCGCACTGGATGAACAGCGGCGCGTGACGGACATGCGGCACATGCGCGAGGCTTTCCGCCAGCGCCGTGCCGGCGGCCGCGTCGAGGTCGACGAACGCGACGCGCGCACCCTGCTGCGCGAAGTGCTCGACGAACGACGCGCCGATGCCGGTCGCGCCGCCCGTGATCAGCACCGCGCGATCCGCGAGGCTCGGGTAACTTGCATAACGCGCAGGGCTCGCGGTGAGCGGGTCGTGCGCGGACGTGTCGATGGTCATGCGGTTCGTCTCCGTGAAGGCGGGTCGGGTCAGTCGCGTACGCCGCGGTTCTTCAGCTGGTCGAGCAGCACGGCCGCGAGCAGGATCGCGCCGCGCACGAGGTATTGATAGAACGCGTCGATGTTCAGCAGGTTCATCACGTTCTCGACGGTGCCCATGATCAGCACGCCGATCACGACGCCCGAGATCGTCGCGCGGCCGCCCATCAGCGACACGCCGCCGAGCACGCATGCCGAGATCACGTTCAGCTCGAAGCCCTGCGCGGCGTTCGGCTGGCCCGACGTGATGCGCGACGCGAGGATCACGCCCGCGAGCGCCGTCACCGCGCCCTGGATCAGGAAGATGTACACGCGCGTGCGTTCGACGTTGATCCCCGCGAGCCTCGATGCCTCCGGGTTGCCGCCGATCGCGAGCGTGTTGCGGCCGTACACGGTCTGGTTCAGCAGCACGCCGAACGCGATGAAGCACAGCAGCGTGACCCAGATCGGCAGCGACACGCCGAACATCGACAGCCCGCCGAGTGCGATGAAGGTATCCGACGACACGCCGACCGCCTGCCCCTTCGACACGATGAAGCCGAGCCCGCGCACGATCTCCATCGTCGCGAGCGTCGTGATCAGCGCGTTGATGCGCAGGTATGCGATCACCGCGCCGTTCACGAAGCCGATCGCGGCGCCCGCCGCGACCGCCGCGACGATCGCGACGAACGTGTTGTCGGTCGCGTTCAGCACCATCGCGCACAGCACGCCCGAGAACGCGACGGTCGAGCCGATCGACAGGTCGAAATCGCGCGACGCGAGACAGAACATCATCGTGCACGCGACCATGCCGATCTGCGAGATCGACAGCGCGAGCCCGAGCATGTTGTCGATCGAGAAGAAGTGATCGACCGTCAGCGACATCGTCACGAACATCACCGCGAAGATCGCGATCAGGCTGTATTCGGTCAGATGCTGCCACCACTTCTGGCGGTCGTTCTGCTGCGGTACCAGCGTGTCGGCCGACGGCTTCACGGCTGCGCTGGCGAGGTTTTCCCTGACTTGCATGATTGTGTCTCCTGCTCCTGCATCGCGCGGCCCGCGCCGCGCCTGGTCGATTCGAATGTCGTGCGCCGCGTCAGGCCGCCTGGGCGGCGCTCGTCTGCGGCAGCGCGAGGTTCAGCACCGCGTGCTCGTTCGCCTGTTCGCGCGGCAGCTCGCCGGCGATCCGGCCTTCGCGCATCACGACGATGCGATCGGACACGCCGAGCACTTCCGGCAGTTCCGACGACACCATCACGATCGCGCAACCGCGCTCGGCAAGCCGATAGATCACGTCGTAGATCTCGTGCTTCGCGCCGACGTCGATCCCGCGCGTCGGTTCGTCGAGGATCACGACCTTCAGGTCGGGCTCCGCGAGCCAGCGCGACAGGATCGCCTTCTGCTGGTTGCCGCCCGACAGGAAGCGGATCTTCTGCCGCCGGTTCGGCGTCTTGATCTTCAGCCGCTGGATGAAGCGGTCGGCCGTTTCGTTTTCGGTCTTGCGGTCGATGAAGAGCCCCGCCCGCAGCGAATGGCGGCGGCAGCTGATGTTGATGTTCTCCGCCACCGACGCGATCGCGATGATCCCTTCTTCCTTGCGGTCCTCGGGGCACAGCACGATGCCGTGGCGGATCGCGTCGCCGGTGCGCTTCACGTCGATGCGCGCGCCGTCGAGCGTCAGCACGCCCGCACGCCGGCGGTCCGCGCCGTACACCAGCCGCATCAACTCGCTGCGGCCCGCGCCGACCAGCCCGAAGAAGCCGACGATCTCGCCCGCGCGCACCGCGAAGCTCGCGGGCTCGCGCAGCGCCGGGCCGTCGACGCCTTCGGCAGAGAACCGCACATCGCCGAGCGCGCGCGGCGCGTAATGGTAGATATCCGAAATCTCGCGCCCGACCATCTCGGCGACGAGCCGCTCGCGCGGCACATCGTCGAGCGACGCGTGCGACGCGACCTTGCGCCCGTCGCGGAAGATCGTGCAGCCGTCGCACAGCCGGTAGATCTCGTCCATCCGGTGCGAGATGTAGATCAGCGCACGGCCCTGCGCGCGCAGGTCGTCGACGAGCTTGAACAGCACCTCGGTCTCGCGATGCGACAGCGAGCTGGTCGGTTCGTCGAGCGCGATCACGCGCGCATTGCGCATCAGCGCCTTGCAGATCTCGACCATCTGCCGCTGCGCGATCGACAGCCGCCCGAGCTTCGCGTCGGGATCGAGATCGACGCCCATCGCGGCGAGCCGCTCGCGCACATGGCGTTTCGCCTCGCGCTTCCTCACCCAGCCGAACGCGTTCGGCAGGCGGCCGAGCAGCAGGTTTTCCGCGACCGTCAGGTCGGGCACGTACTGCAGCTCCTGGTGAATCACCGCGATGCCGGCCGCGATCGACGCGGCCGCACTCGCGAACTGCACGGGCTGGCCGTCGACCAGCACGCTGCCCGCATCGGGCTGGTATTCGCCACCGAGAATCTTCAGCAGCGTCGACTTGCCCGCGCCGTTCTCGCCCATCAGGCCATGCACCTCGCCCGCATGCACGTCGAACGAAATGCCGTCGAGTGCGCGCACGCCGGGAAATACCTTGCCGATATTGTCAAAACGCAGTGCCGCTGACACGTCGTCTCCCCACTTCCGAAATCGATCGACCGCCGGCCGCCGCATCGCCGCGGCAGCCGGCGGGCCGCTTACTTCGATGCGAGACCCATCTCCTCGCGCACCTTCGACACGTTGTCGCGCGTCGCGAGCATGCCCGTCGTCAGCGTCAGCGCCGGCGGTGCCTTGCCCTGCGTGATCCACGTGTACATCAGGTCCGAGGTTTCCTCGCCATGGCGCTTCGGGCTGATGATCACGGTGCCGTAGAAGCCCGTCGGCTGCGGCTTCTTGAATTCGTTCAGCGCCGAATCGGAACCGCCGATGCCGATACCGATCATGTTGTCCGCCTTGAAGCCGCGCCCTTCAGCCGCGCGCACCGCGCCGAGCACGGCCTCGTCGTTCAGGCCGTACGCGACCCAGTGCTTGAACTGCGGGTTCTTCGTGAGCGCGATGTTCGCCGCGTTGAACGCGTTCTCGGTGTCGGTCTTCGCCTGTGCCGCCGCGATCACATTCGCCTTCGGAAAACCGGCGGCCACCAGCGCGTCGGTCGCGCCGCTGGTGCGGTCGTGCGCGGTCGGCAGCTGCTCGTAGGTGATGTCGATCGCGCCGACGTCCTTCATGTTCCAGCCGCGCTTCTTGATCTCGGCCGCGATGCCGTCGCCGACCTGCTTGCCGATGTTGTACGCGGAGATCCCCATGTGCGGCACCGACTCGATCGGCTTGCCCGCGCCGTCGACGAGGCGGTCGTCGACCGTCATCATCTTCAGGTTGTGCGACTTCGCCTTCGCGACGATGCCCGGCCCAAGCTTCACGTCGGGCGTGCAGATGATGAAGCCCTGCGCCTGCTGCGCGGACAGGTTGTCGATCGCGCTCATCACCTTCTCGCCGGACGGCGCGCCGATCTTCACGAGCGTGAAGCCCTTTTCCTTCGCCGCCGCCTCGGCGAACTTCCACTCGTCCTGGAACCACGGCTCTTCCGGCTGCTTCACCAGAAAGCCGATCTTGACCGGATCGGCCGCGTGCGCGACCGGGCTCCCCATCACCACCGCGGCCGCAGCGGCCAGCGTAACGAACGTTCTGCGTTTCATCTCCAGTGTCTCCTTGTCTTCATCGAACAGGATGCAGCCGCTTGTTGGTTTCGACGCAGCGTGCGCGCGGCCTTCGCACGTGCGGTCTTTCGAATCGTTGCGTCAGTCGTGATACAGCACCGCGCGCCCGCCATCGACGGTGATGCACGCGGCATTGATGAACGGCGCCTCGTCGGACGCCAGGAACACGGCCGTCATCGCGACTTCCTCCGGCCGGCCGATCCGCTTCATCGGCTGCAGCGCGAGCGTCTCGGCGCGCGCGGCGGCCGGATCGGGCTGCGCGTCCCACCAGTCGCGCGTGAGCTGCGTCTCGATGTACCCCGGCGCGATCGCGTTCACCCGCACGTTGCGCGCCGCGTATTCGATGCCGAGCGCGCGCGTGAGGCCCAGCACGCCGTGCTTCGCGACCGGGTACGGAAAGCAGCCCGGGATGATCCTGAACGCGTGCGTCGATGCGATGTTCACGATGCTGCCGCGGCCGCGTTCGACCATGCCTTCCAGCGCCGCGCGGCAGCCATGCCACACGCCGTCGAGGTCGACCGCGAAGCAGCGGCGCCAGTCGTCGTCCGTCATCGTCAGCGGATCGGCGAACACGTTGATGCCCGCGTTGTTCACCAGCACGTCGAGCGGGCCGAACGCCGCCTCGGTCTGCACGAGCGCGGCGCGCACCGCATCCTGCCGCGCGACGTCCGCATGCAGCGGCAGCACGCGCGCGCCGTCGATGTCGTGCGCAATCGCGGCGGCCGTGTGCTGCGCCTGCGGGAAGTCGAGATCGACGAGCGCGACAGCCGCGCCCTCGCGAGCGAACGCACGGGCGATCGCGGCACCGATGCCACGGCCCGCGCCCGTCACCATCGCGACCTTGCCCGCGAGGCGGCCCATCATGCGGCTCCGCCGCGCGCGACGCGCAATCCGGCCTGGAACGCGCGCGCGTTCGCCGCGGTCGCGTCGGCCGGCTGGCCGGGCCGGTACAGCGCCGAGCCGAGCCCGAAGCCGTTCGCACCGGCCGCGAGGAACGGCTGCATGTTGTCGGGCGAGATGCCGCCGACCGGGATCAGCGGCACCGCGCGGTCGATCACCGCGCGCCACGCCTTCACGACGATCACGCCGAGCTGCTCGGCCGGGAACATCTTCAGCACGTCGGCGCCGTTCGAGAGCGCCGCGAACGCTTCGGTCGGCGTCGCGACACCCGGCGCGCTCGCGAGGCCGCGCTCGCGGGCGCGGCGGATCACGGCCGCGTCGCTGTGCGGCATCACGATCAGCGCGCCGCCCGCGTCCTGCACGCGGTCGACATACTCGGCGCGCAGTACGGTTCCGGCACCGACGATCGCGTCGTCGGGCAGCGCGCGCCGCAGCGCCGCGATGCTGCCGAACGGGTCCGGCGAGTTGAGCGGCACCTCGACGATCCGGAAGCCGGCTTCGTAGAGCGCAAGGCCATGGTCGGCCGCATCGGCGGGCGTGATTCCGCGCAGGATCGCGATCAGCGGACACGCATCGAACGCGCGCATCAGTGCGGCGTGGGGCGTGTACGGCGCGGGCAACGTAAGGTCGGACGGCATGACGGGGTTCCTCTGCAATCGGTTCATTGGTCGGCGAAGACGGGCTCGCCGTCCGCACGCACGAGCCCGGCGCGCGACGCGATCCGCCACAGGCCGCGCTCGGTCGCATGCGCGACGACTCGTGCATGCGTGTGGCCGAATTCGCGGAGCGCGGCGACGTAGCGCGCGCACAGGCCGTCGTCGCCGATCAACAGCAGCGGCTGGGCCGCGAGCGCGATGCCGCGCTCCGCGAGCATCGCGTCGAGCGCATTGAGTTCATGGCCGATCAGCAGGCCCGACAGGTAGTCGCCCTGCGCATCGGGCGCGAGCCGGTCGGTCAGCCCGAGCGTGCGCGTGCTGAAAATCGTCGCGAGCAGCCCCGTGCGCTGCGCGCCGCGTGCGACCGACACGCCGCGCACGAACGCCGCGTGGTCGGGCGACGCGCCCGCGCGCATCGTGCGGCCGAGTATCGTGTGATCGCGCAGCACCGCGAACAGCTCGCCCGTCATGAAGGTCTGGAAGCGCTCGATCAGCCCGTCCTTCACCCACGCCCATTTCGCGTGCGTGCCCGGCAAGCCGATCAGTACCCCTGAACGATCGGTGCCAAGCGTGGGATCGCTCGCGAGTGCACCGAATATCTGCGTTTCTTCGCCGCGCATCACGTCGGGCAATTCGCCCGTCGCGATCACGCCCGGCACGATCGATACCGTCGCGCCGCGTGACGTCGTCACCGTGATGAGGCCCGCGACGAGCGCGTCGGCACCGGCCGGCACCGCGACGTACGGCGCCTCGCGCCAGCCCTGCGCGCTGCCGACCATTCCGGCGGCGAGCACCGGCAGGCCGGGCGTGCGGTCGAGCCAGTCGCCGCACGCTTCCTCGAACACCGCGTCGAACGCGCGCGCGCCGCCGCCCGGGACATGCATCACGCCTGCCGCACGGCTGCGCGAGTCGACGAGCGCGCCATGCGCATCGTAGAGATAGGCGCGCAGCGACGTCGTGCCCCAGTCGAGCGCGATCAGCGACGGGGTGGCGGAGCTGGCATCCGGAACGGGCCGGGTCGAAGTCGTCATCGTTTGATCCTGCGGGTACCCTGCGGCGGGCTCCAGCCCAGTTCCGCGGAAATCGCTCGCGCTTCGCGCTGCACGAGCGGAATCAGTTCGTCCATCCGGTCATGCGGCATGTACGGAATCGTGCTTGCGACCGATACGGCCGCGACCACCGCGCCCGATGCGTCGCGGATCGGCGCGGCGACGCAGCGGATCGACGCCTCGTTCTCCTCGAGATCGAACGTATAGCCGCCGGCCGCGTAATGGGCCATGCGCTGCAGGAACGCGCTCGTCTCGGGCCGGTTGTCGGGCTTGAAATTGACGCCGGCCAGCGCGCGCCGTGCGGCCTCGAACAGCGAGCGCCACAGATCGGGATCGAGGTCGAGCATCATCGCCTTGCCGATGCCCGTCGATGCGAGCGGCATCCGGTGGCCGACGCGCGAGCGCATCTCGAGGCCTCGCGTGCCGGGAATCTTGTCGATGTACAGCACGTCGTCGCCGTCGCGCACGCCGAGATGGATCGTGTCGAGCGTCGCTTCCGCGAGCGCTTCGAGATGCGGCCGCGCCACCGCGGTGAGCGGCATCTGTTCGAGCGCGATCGTGCCGAGCTCGATCAGCTTCGGACCGAGCAGGTAGCCGCCCTGCACCTGGCGCAGGTAGCGCGCCTGCACGAGGCTGCTGACGAGGCGGTGCGTCGTGCTGCGCGTCGTGCCGAGCGCGGCGCCGATCGCACGCATGTCGCGCGCGCCGTTCGCGATCGCCTCGAGGATCGCGAGACCGCGCAGCAGCGTCTGCGTGCCGGCCTGCTGCGCGGCGAGATCGAGCGGCGTGCTGGTCGCGCCGATGCTGTCGGTCAGCGACGTATCGTCCGGCGTCGCGCGCCGGGTGTCGAGGGCAAGGGGTACGGGCATCTTGGTCATGGAGCGGGCTTCTTCAACGGAATCGGTGAAGCCGCTCGCGCGGCGCCGGAACTGCGTCCGGTGCTGCGGCGTGGCGGCGGTCGATGCACCGAGGGAAGCGCCCGGCGAACTTCATGGAATGTGTCTCCGTGTGCGTCGGGCGCCGCGCGATGCGTGGGTCCGAAGCTGTCGATGTGCTTCGGATTGTAGGAGCGCACGCACTTGCCTCCAATATTTGAATGCGTTGCCCAGATAATGAGAATTCGGCGGACATCCGCCACATGCGAGATAAAACGACCGCGCCAAGTGCACGGGGGCGGAACCCGCTGTCACGCAGGTTCCGCCCCCGTTTGTCCACATACGTCGCGCTTACTGCTGGCTTGTGCTGCGTGCCTGCATGTAGCGCTGCACGTCGGAGAACGACACGCGGCCATTGCCGCCCGAGTCGATCTGCCGGAAGTGGTTCGCGACATAACCGAGGCCGGCCGCGCGCGCCTGCGCCTCGGTGATCGAACCCGTGCTCTGCGTATCGGCCGCGTCGAACTGCCGCGCGAGCTTGCGCACCACCTGCGCATGCAGCGCGGCGCCCGTCGTCTGCGTGCCGGCCGTCGGCTTGCGTGCGGCCGGCGGCACGTACGGATCGCCGAGCTGCGCCTGGCGCGCGCGCGCCGGTGCGGCGGTGTCGCTCGCCTGCGCGAACGCGGATACGGATGCTGCGGCGCCGGCGCAAACGAGCGCCGCGGCAACGACGATGAAACGATTCTTCATATCAGGCTCCAGTCTGGAATGAGGTCGTCGACGGCCGGCGACGCGCCACCGTGGGCGCCGGTCGCCGGCCTCGCGCATCGCATCAGTGCGCGGCCGCGTTGTAGAAGGTCACGAGGTCGGCTTTCTCCTGCGGACGCGACGTATCGTCGAGATAGACCATGTGTCCGCCCTGATAGTCCTTGATCGTCAGGTTCGGTTGTGACCCGAGCCGCGCGAGGTCGAGCTCGGTCTGGTAGAACGGCGTCGCGATGTCGTGATACCCGTTCAGCGACAGCACCTTCAGCGACGGATTCAGCGTCAGCGCCGCGGCAAGATCGGGGATCGTGTCGGGCATCGCGAGGCCGTCGTGCGTCCAGTCCCACGTGTTGATCGCATTGCTGCTCAACGAGTAGGCCGACTGCGCGGTGTATTTCAGCTCGTTCGGCAGGTAGCGGCCGATCGTGTCGGTGAACGGCTGCGTGATGTACGTGCTCGACGGATCGCCGCCCGACGCCAGCGGGCTCGATACCGGCACGTTCACGCGCGCATCGTAGCGACCGATCAGCGTGCCCGGGACCAGCGACAACTGGAAGCTGTTGTCGAAGAAGGTCGGGATCACGTTGAAGTTCGCGTTCCACAGCGCCTGCTTCACGCCGGTCGAGTTCGCCATCGTCGTGACCAGATTCGGCGGCGGCGGCGTATGGCTCGCGAGGTACGCGTTCACGGCAGGCGCGTAGCTGCCGGCCGTCAGCAGCCGCATCTGGTCCGCATACTGCGGCAGGTTCGACGGGTTCGGGTTGTCGAGCTGGTAGTACGCGCCGACGGTGCCGTACGACGGCACGAAGCCCGCGCAGCTCACCGGGCTCGACCCGTTGTTCGAGTTGCCGATGTAGTCGCTCGCCATGTCGCAGTTCGTGTTGTAGTTCAGGATCGACGACTGCAGCACGAGGCCGGCGAGCTTCACGCCGGCCGTCTCGAGCAGGTTTGCGAGCACGTCGGTGCGCGGCGTGCCGTACGACTCGCCGAACAGGTATTTCGGCGAATCGTTGCGCTGGTTCACGGTCAGGTAGCGGACCACGAAATCGCGGAACGCGCCGCCGTCCTGGTCGACGCCCCAGAACGACTGGTTCGTGTTCGGCGCAATCGCTTCGGAGAAGCCGGTGCCGATTGCATCGACGAACACGAGGTCGGTCGTGTCGAGCAGGCTTTCCTGGTTGTCGACGAACGGGAACGTCGACGTGTTCGCGTTCGGGTCGCCCGTCTGGATCCGCCGCGGGCCGAACGAGCCGAGGTGCAGCCACACCGATGCCGAGCCGGGGCCGCCGTTGTACAGGAACGTGACGGGCCGCTTCGCCGCGGGCTGGTTGTCGGCCGTGTAGGCGACGTAGAAGAACGACGCTTCGGGCGCGCCCGTCTGCGGATTACGTGCGACGAGGTGGCCGGTCGTGGCTGTGTAATGGATCGTCTTGCCGTTCAGCGTGATCTGGTGATGCGTGACGGCGGCCTTTTCCACCGCGGCGGACGCGTCGAGCGACGCGGTCGCGCTCGACGAATAACTGTTGGGATCGTTGTACGCCCTGTCCACCTGGCTGGCGGGATCAGCTGAATTGTCGGCGCTGGTCGCGGCGGACGACGTCACGTCGTCGTTGCAGGCCGTCAGAATCAGCGAAGAGAACACAACCCCCAACAACAGCTTGGCTTTGCTCGCTGGCATTGTTGCTTTCCTTCTCGGATGTTTTTGTGTCGAGCAGCCGGATAAGCCGCCCCCCGCCTCGATTGCGGCCGATAAGCCGAGGCGCTGGCCAATATACGCGAGCCCGTCAGCTTTGAAAAATTTTGAAATATTTGGCGGGAGACCGGTGCAGCGCACACCTTTCAGAAACACTTCGATTCATGAAACGTTGCATTTCATGCGCCTTTCATCGATTTTCGCGTTTACTCGGCAATACTAAAAAAGCGCGGATTTCGTGCCATATCGCCCAATAAAATCGCGCGATCGCGCGCATTGCTCAGTAAAGCGAAATAGACGAATTCGTCTAAAGGATATGGCCCGAAATGCGCGCGACACGAATGCGCCGCAGCGCACAAACGGCGCGTCGGCGGCGAAACGGACAATGCGGCGGCGCGAACGCGCCGCTCACTCGGATTGCGGAAGCGCGGCCGCGCCCATTCGGCGGGCGATGATCGCCGCGCGCTGCGCCTGGTAGGCCGAGCCGCGGTGTGCATCGAACCAGCGCGGCTTCGGCAACATCACCGCGAGGCGCGCCGACTGCCACGCGCCGAGCCGGCTCGCGGGGATCTTGTAGTAATAGCGCGCGGCCGCCTCGGCGCCATACACGCCGCGCCCCCACTCGACGGAATTCAGGTAGATCTCGAAGATCCGCTCCTTGTCGAGCACCGTTTCGAGCATCCACGTGATGATGAGCTCCTGTCCCTTGCGGATGTAGCTCTTCTCGCGCGACAGGAACAGGTTGCGCGCGAGCTGCTGCGTGATCGTCGAGCCGCCCGCGACAATCCGGCCGCGCGCCTTGTTCTTCTCCCACGCCTGCAGGATCGCGTCGACGTCGTAGCCGTTGTTGGTCGCGAAGGTCGAGTCTTCCGACGCGATCAGCGCGCGCTTCAGGTTGCGCGAGATCTGGTCGTACGGCACCCACTGGTGCTGGATCTGCGCGGGCGGCTGCTCGCGCGACAGCCACCATGCGTCGGTGCGCATGAACGCGGTCGAGCCCGGATTCACGAACGACCACAGCGCGATCTGCGCGAGATAGAACAGTTGCGTCGCGAGCCACGCGCCCGCGAACACCGCCCCCGCATAGACGATCCAGCGGGCCGGGCTGACCGTCCGCGTGCGCTGCGTGCCGCTCACCGCCGCCACCTGCCGCGCTCCGTTCAGCTCGCCGCGAGCGCCTGGCGCAGCGCGGCAAGCACCGGTGCACCGTCCGGCCGCACGCCGCGCCAGATGAAGAACGATTCGGCCGCCTGCTCGACGAGCATCCCGAGCCCATCGGCCGTGCGCGCACCGAGCGACGCAGCATGCTGCATGAACACGGTCGGCTGCGCGCCGTACATCATGTCGTACGCCAGCGTGCCCGCGCCGAACGCGGCCGGGTCGCACGCCGGCAGCGCCGCGTCGAGGCTGCCGGCCGTCGCATTGACGATCACGTCGTACGGCTCCGCGCGCACCACGTCGGGGCCGCCGCCCGCGAGCGTGCAGCCCGCATCGTGCGCGGCCTGCATGAACTGGCCGACGAGCGCCTCGGCCTTGCTCGCGGTGCGGTTCACGATCGTGATCGACAGCGGTGCGCGGTCGAGCAAAGGCAGCACGACGCCGCGCGCGGCGCCGCCCGCGCCGAGCAGCAGGATGCGCGCGCCCGCGAGCGACACGCCGAGGTTCGACTCGATGTCGCGCACGAGGCCAACGCCATCGGTGTTGTCGCCGTGGATACGGCCGTCGGCGTCGATGCGCAACGTGTTCACCGCGCCCGCCGCCGCCGCGCGCGGCGACAGCATATCGGCGAGCGCATGCGCTTCGAGCTTGAACGGCACCGTCACGTTCGCGCCGCGACCGCCTTCGGCGACGAACGCCCGCACGGCCGCCTCGAAGCCGTCGACCGGCGCGAGCCGGTGCGTGTAGTCGATCGGCTCGCCCGTCTGCGCGGCGAACTGCGCGTGGATGAACGGCGACTTGCTGTGCGCCACCGGGTTGCCGAACACTACGTAGCGGTCGGCGCCGCTCGTCGACGCAGCCGCATTCATGATGCGCGCCCCTCTTCGCTATCGTTGCCGTTGCCGCTCGCGGCTTCGCCGTCGACGCCTGCCGTCGCACCGTCCGCTTCGGCCAGCGCTTCCGCCTCGGTTTCCGCCGTGGCGTCTTCCGCGTCGATCAGCGTGTCGTCGCCGGCTTCGGCGTCATCCTCTTCCTCGGCCGCATCGCCGCTCGTCACGGTCGGCGCATCGAGCACGTTCAGCAACCGCACCGACGCCTCGATCGTCAGCTCGTCGAGCGACATCACGTCGAGCAGCACGCGCGTGCCGCGCGCATGCACGCCGAGCCCCGGCACATGCAGCAGCAGCGGAATTTCCTCGAGGCGCACGAGATCGCCCTTCACGACCGCCGCGACGACCTGCTTCTTCTGCTCCTGCGCGAGCCAGCGCAGGCACCAGAAATACTCCATCCGGCGCTGGTAGTCGGCGTAGGCCGTGTAGGTATCGTCGAAGCCCTGCACGACCGCGTACAGGTCGGCGTCCTTCGGCTTGAACGGCGCGGCGAGCTTCGCGGTGACACCATGCTGCACGCACGCGAGCAGTTGCCACTGGTTCACGAGGTCGACGTAGCGGCGCAGCGGCGACGTGCTCCACGCGTACTGCGGCACGCCGAGGCCTTCGTGCGGCGCGGCCGTCGTCTGCATCCGCGTGCGCTTCGGGCCGGGCGCACCGAAGCCGCGCTGCGAGCGGTAGATGCCGGGCACCGTGTGGTCGTGCAGGAACGCGCCCCAGGTCGAGTTCGCGAGGATCGCGAGCTCCGACACGATCAGGTCGAGCGGCGACCCACGACGGCGCGGCGTGATCGACACGTGCTCGCCGTCGACGTAGAAGTTGTAGTCGGTGTTGCGCTGCACTTCGCGCTTCAGGCCGTAGCCCGCGCGCGCAAGCTGGCGCTTCTCGAACAGCGCCTGCGCGAGCGGCCACAGCACGGCGATGTCGTCCTTGTGCGGATACTCGCCGGTGCCGGCCGCGAGCGTCTCTTCGTTGACGAGCTCGTCGAGCGTGTTGTGACGCAGGTTGTTCTTCACGAACACGAGTTCGGCGCGCGTCTCGTTCGCGACGATGTCCTGCGTTTCGCGGTTGACGATGATGTACAGCGACAGCGCCGGGCGGTAATCGCCCTCCTTCAGCGTGAACACGTCGACGACGTCGTCCGGCAGCATCGTGATCTTGTCGCCCGGCATGTAGACGGTCGACAGGCGCGTGCGCGCGATTGCGTCGACCGCGTCGCCGCGCACGATGCCGAGCGCCGGCGCAGCGATGTGCACGCCGATCCGCACGCGGCCGTCGGACAGGTGCTCGACCGAGAACGCGTCGTCGATTTCGGTCGTCGTGATGTCGTCGATCGAGAAAGCCTCGACGTCCGCGCGCGGCAGGTCGTCCGGCAGCGCGCCGACCGTGACGGGCGGAAAGCCCGTGCCGTGCGGGAAGAACTCCGCGAGGAAGCGCGCCTCGTGCAACGCGCGCGGCGACGCGATGCCGCCGCAGTCGAGCATCAGGCGCGCCGGCGACACGCCGCGTGCGCCGGCCGCGGCTTCCATCGCCTTGTATTCGATCGCGTTCTTGTCCGGCCGCGTCAGCAGCCCGAGCACCTTGCCCGCGAACGCGTCCGGCAGCTTGCCGGCCTTCAGTTCCTCTTCATACTGCACCTGGACGAGCGCCTGCTGGCGCTTGCGCTCGAGCGACGCGAGCGCCATCTTGAGCTGCTCTTCCGGCGCGCGCTGGTACTGGCCGCGCCCCTTGCGGCGGAAATAGACGGGCGAGCCGTGCAGCCGCAGCACCAGTGCCGCGCGCTCGACCGGGCCGTACGTCGCGCCGAAGTACTCCGCGGCCAGCGCCGTATACGCGAACTCGTCGGACGGCGCGCATTCCCACAGGAAATCCAGATCGATCTGCTGCGCGGCCGTGTCGGCCTCCTGCATCAGTTCGCCCGCGGCCGGCTTGTCGAATTCGATCAGCACGTCTTTCGCGCGCACCTTCGCACGCCGCCCGCCGGGCAACTCGACCTGAAATGCGTCGCCCTGGCGCGACAGCACGCTGCCCGCCTTGAAACTGCCCGATTCCTCGAAGAAAACGTTCACTCAGTACTCTCGTTCAGACTGCCGGGCGCCGCGTCGGCGGCGCCGCATGATGATGGGGATTCGATCGGCACAGGGCCGGTTTATCGCGCTTTTCCGTCGCAAAACGCGAGAACGTCGTCGACATAATCGGCAAATTCGCTGATCCCGTGATCGCTGCCGTCGATCACGCGGGTGTTCGCGCCCGGGTAATGGGCCAGCATCTCGCGGTAGTCGAGCACTTCGTCACCGGTCGCCGCGAACAGATAGTAGCGTTCGGCACGCGTGATTGCCGGCACCCGCAGCGCGTCGAGCTCGTGCAGGTGATGGCGCTCGACGACGATCGTGCCGCCGCCGTGCCACAGCGGCTGTTCGCCCAGATGCTGCTCGAGATCGCGCTGCGGCACGATGGCCGGATTCAGCAGCACGGCCTTCCAGCCGTGCTTTTCGGCCAGCCAGGTCGCGTAATAGCCGCCGAGCGAACTGCCGATCACCGTCACGTCGCGTGCGCCCGCGACCTCGGCTTCCGCGACGGCGATCGCCTCGAGCGGCGACACCGACAGCGACGGGCAGCGCCACTCGTCCGTGCGGCCGAGTTCGGCCATGCGCGCGGCGAGTAGCCGCGACTTCTGCGATTCCGGCGACGACCGGAAGCCGTGCAGATACAGGATCACGTGCGGCTCCCGAGCGCATCGAGCAGCTTCTGGTGCACGCCGCCGAAGCCGCCGTTGCTCATCACGAGCACGTGGTCGCCCGGGCGGGCAGCCTCGACGACGGCCTTCACCAGCAGGTGGAGATCGTCGAACGCGCGCGCGTTGCCGCCGAGCGGCGCAAGCGCCTCGGCAAGATTCCAGCCGAGCGCGTCGCGTCCCGTCGGCGCGCCGTAACCGAACACGAGATCGGCATCGGCCAGGCTCGCCGGCAATTGCGACTTCATCACGCCGAGCTTCATCGTGTTCGAGCGCGGCTCAAGCACCGCGAGGATACGGGCATTCTGGCGGCCGATGCGCGCACGAAGGCCGGCGATCGTGGTTTCGATCGCGGTCGGATGGTGCGCGAAGTCGTCGTAGACGGTCACGCCATCCACGCTGCCGCGCACTTCCATGCGGCGCTTCACGTTGCGGAACGATGCGAGGGACGCGGCGGCCTGCGCGGGCGGCACGCCGACGTGGCGCGCGGCGGCGATGGCCGCCAACGCGTTCATCCGGTTGTGATCGCCCTGCACCTGCCACGCGACTTCGCCGACGCGTTCGGCGTGCGAATACACCGCGAAGCGCTCGTCGACCGGCACGCCATCCTCGGCCGGCAGCGCCTGCCAGCCGCCGTCGACGCCGAACCGCTCGACCTCGCTCCAGCAGCCGCGCGCCAGCACGCGCTCGAGCGCGTCCGAGCGACCGTTCGTGACGATCCGGCCGACACCGGGCACGGTACGCACGAGATGATGAAATTGCGTCTCGATCGCGGCGAGATCCGGGAAGATGTCGGCGTGATCGAATTCAAGATTGTTCAGCACCGCGGTGCGCGGCCGGTAGTGGACGAACTTCGAGCGCTTGTCGAAGAACGCCGTATCGTATTCGTCGGCCTCGATCACGAAGAAGCTCGAATCGGTAAGCCGCGCCGACACGCCGAAGTTCAGCGGCACGCCGCCGATCAGGAAACCCGGGTTCAGCCCCGAGTCTTCCAGCAACCACGCGAGCATCGACGACGTGGTCGTCTTGCCGTGCGTACCCGCCACCGCCAGCACCCATTTGCCGGCCAACACGTGCTCGCCGAGCCACTGCGGGCCCGATACGTAAGGCAGGCCGCGATCGAGGACCGCCTCCATCAGCGGGTTGCCGCGCGTGACGACGTTGCCGATCACGAACAGGTCCGGTTTCAGGTCGATCTGTTCGGCGCCGTAGCCCTCGGTCAGCGTGATGCCCTGCGCCTCGAGCTGCGTGCTCATCGGCGGATAGACGCCCGCGTCGCAACCCGTCACCGTGTGGCCCGCCTCGCGCGCGAGTACGGCGAGACCGCCCATGAAGGTGCCGCAGATGCCAAGAATGTGGATGTGCATAGATGAATGCTTTCGCGCCGCCGGGCGCCGTCGATTCGGAAAAGATGCGTCTGCGGCGCGCCGGACAGGCCGTGCGACCGGCGCTCGTCGCCGCGACACAAAGAGCAGTATTGTAACTGACGGCCTGCCATGCCCGGCGGCCCGAACGATGCGCGCGAACGGCGCCTGCGCGCCGGGCGGCAGGCGGCCGTACCCGTGCTCGGGCGCTGCAGCGATCGAGTATGATTGCCGGATCATGTCTCGCAAACCTCTTGTCGACCCGCGGCGCGTCCGCGAGGAAATCGCCCAGTCCGCCGCCCGCCTGATCGCGGAGGACGGCCTGGACTACGCCAGCGCGAAACGCAAGGCCGCGCGCCAGTTGCTGGGCGATTCGCGCGTTGCCGGCGAATGGCTGCCGGATAACGACCAGATCGAGGAAGAACTGCGCGAGTACCTCGCCCTGTTCCAGAGCGACACGCAGCCGGACGAACTGCGCCGCCTGCGCGAGGTCGCGCTCGACTGGATGCAGCGGCTCGCCGAGTTCCGTCCTTATGTGACGGGCGCCGTGCTGAACGGCACCGCGAACGCGCATTCGGACATTCATTTGCAGGCATTCACCGACAACCCGAAGGACGTCTCCATTTACCTGCTGAACCAGAACGTCCAGTACGACGTGTCCGAGACGCGGCACTTCGCGGGCCGCAACGACGTCGAGACGCTGAGTTTCCTGTGGCGCCCGCGGCGCGACGTGGACGCAATCGGCATCCACCTCGCGCTCTATGCGAGCGACGACCTGCGCGGCGCGGTCAAGGCCGACGCGCGCGGCCGCGTCGCCCGCGCGGATGCCACCGCGCTGCGCGCGCTCGTCGAGGCAGGCAAGGCCCCTTCCGAACCGGAATGATTCAACGATGATGATGAAACGCATGATCACGCTCGCGGTGGTCGCGGCCGCCGCCGTTGCCGGCGGGATGACCGCCGGCCATTGGTTCCGCGGCAGTACCGACGTCGGTATCGCCGTCGCCGCGCCCGCCGCACAGGGCAACCCGGTCGACCAGTTGTGGGCGTCGTCGTTGACCGACGTCGACGGCAAGCCGGCCACGCTGGCGGCCTTCAAGGGCCAGAAGGTCGTCGTCAATTTCTGGGCATCGTGGTGCGGCCCGTGCGTCGAGGAGATGCCCGAGCTCGTCGCGCTGTCGCACCAGTACAAGCAGAAAGGCATCCGTTTCATCGGGATCGGTGTCGATTCCGGGCAGAACGTGAAGAACTTTCTGCAGAAAGTGAAGGTCGACTATCCGGTTTTCGTCAGTGGATATGCCGGCGCCGATCTGGCCCGTAATTTTGGAAATACCGCCGGCGCATTGCCGTTCACGGTCGTCATCGACCAGACCGGCAAGATTCGCGAGACAAAATTGGGACAAATCCAGCCGGCCGAGTTGAAAAAGACGCTCGACGCGCTGTAATCTGCCCGAACGGCAGCCCGCACGTTGGCGGCGATTTGTGGGTCGATCGCCGCAATTTCACGTGAATTCGCCGATACTTTGCATCCGCACCGGTAATTCTTGCGGGTCCGGCGCGCGCGGCCGTTCGGCGAAACTAGACAAAATTCTCTAAATAGCGCTAAAGTTCGCGCAATTCCGCAGAAATAGAAGCGACCATGACACGATTGCTGGTGCTGCACGGCCCCAACCTGAACCTTCTCGGCACCCGGGAACCGGAGGTGTACGGCCGCGTCACGCTGGCGCAGATCGATCAGGCGCTTGCCGCACGCGCCCGGGAAGCCGGTGCCGAACTGTCGTCGTTCCAGAGCAACCATGAAGGTGCGCTGGTCGACCGCATCCAGGCCGCGCGGGAGGAACAGACCGATTTCATCCTGATCAATCCGGCCGCGTATACGCATACGAGCGTCGCGATCCGGGACGCGATCGCCGGCGTTGGCATCCCGTTCGTCGAGGTTCACCTGTCGAACGTGCATCGCCGCGAAGCGTTCAGGCACCACTCCTACTTTTCCGACCAGGCCGAAGGCGTGATCTGCGGGCTCGGCTGGAAAGGTTATCTGTACGCGCTCGAGTACGCGCTGGACAAGCTGCAAGGCACGTCGCGCGGCTGATTTCGCGATCTAGATTCAGCGCCGGCCCCTAACCGGCGCTTTTACGTATTGAAAGGGGAATTCCCGATGGATCTTCGTAAGCTGAAAACTCTGATCGACCTCGTCTCCGAATCCGGCATCTCCGAGCTGGAAGTGACGGAAGGCGAAGGCAAGGTGCGCATCGTCAAGAACGCGCCGCCGGTCTACGTACAGCCGACGGCTGGGTATGCCCCGCAATTCAGCGCGCCCGCTCCGTCGGTCGCGCTGCCGGCCGAAGGTGCCGCTGCGCCGGCGGCAGGCGCTGCAGCGCCCGCCGTCCCGCAGGGCCATGTCGTGACGTCGCCGATGGTCGGCACGTTCTATCGCGCACCGTCGCCGGGCGCCGACCCGTTCGTCCAGGTCGGCGACACGGTCAAGGAAGGCCAGACGATCTGCATCATCGAAGCGATGAAGCTGCTCAACGAGATCGAGTCGGACAAGGCCGGCGTGGTCAAGGAAATCCTCGTCGAGAACGGCCAGGCCGTCGAATACGGCCAGCCGCTTTTCGTGATCGGCTAAGCCCGCCGCGCGGCCAGCCGGCCGCGCGCCGCCGATGCTCGCCAGGCGCCGTTCGCGCGCCCCTCGAAGAGACGAATACTCGCTATGTTTGAAAAAATCCTCATTGCCAATCGCGGTGAAATCGCGCTGCGCATCCAGCGCGCGTGCCGCGAGCTCGGCGTCAAGACGGTGGTCGTCTACTCGGAAGCCGACAAGGAAGCCAAGTACGTGCGCCTCGCGGACGAAGCCGTCTGTATCGGCCCGGCCCCGTCGAACCTGAGCTACCTGAACATGCCGGCGCTGATCAGCGCCGCGGAAGTCACCGATGCCGAGGCGATCCACCCCGGCTACGGCTTCCTGTCGGAAAACGCCGATTTCGCGGAGCGCGTCGAACAGTCGGGCTTCACGTTCATCGGCCCGCGCCCGGAAACGATCCGCATGATGGGTGACAAGGTCACCGCGAAGCAGACGATGATCAAGACCGGCGTGCCGTGCGTGCCGGGTTCGGAAGGCGCGTTGCCGGACGATCCGAAAGAGATCGTGAAGATTGCGCGCGCGATCGGCTATCCGGTCATCATCAAGGCCGCCGGCGGCGGCGGCGGTCGCGGGATGCGCGTCGTGCACACCGAGGCCGCGCTCGTCAACGCGGTCAACATGACCCGCGAGGAAGCCGGCCGTGCGTTCGGCAACCCGCAGGTGTACATGGAGAAGTTCCTCGAGAACCCGCGCCACATCGAGATTCAGGTGCTGTCCGACGCGTACAAGAACGCGATCTGGCTCGGCGAGCGCGACTGCTCGATGCAGCGCCGCCACCAGAAGGTGATCGAGGAAGCACCGGCGCCCGGCATTCCGCGCCGCCTGATCGACCGCATCGGCGACCGCTGCGCGGACGCATGCAAGAAGATGGGCTACCTCGGCGCGGGCACGTTCGAATTCCTGTACGAGAACAACGAGTTCTACTTCATCGAGATGAACACGCGCGTGCAGGTCGAGCACCCGGTATCGGAGCTGATCACGGGCGTCGACATCGTGCAGGAACAGATCCGTATCGCGGCCGGCGAGAAGCTCACGCTGCGCCAGCGCGACATCCAGTTCCGCGGACATGCGATCGAATGCCGGATCAACGCCGAGGATCCGTTCAAGTTCACGCCGTCGCCGGGCCGGATCACGTCGTGGCATACGCCGGGCGGCCCCGGCGTGCGCGTCGACTCGCACGCCTACAATGGCTATTTCGTGCCGCCGAACTATGATTCGATGATCGGCAAGCTGATCACCTACGGCGCCACGCGCGAGCAGGCGATCAGCCGGATGCGCATCGCGCTGTCGGAAATGGTCGTCGAAGGCATCCAGACCAACATCCCGCTGCACCGCGAGCTGATGATCGACTCGAAGTTCGTCGAAGGCGGCACCAGCATCCATTACCTCGAAAACCGGCTCGCGCAGAAGCAGCAGGTCGCACCGGAAGAAGCGTAAGCATGAGTTATCGCGAACTCGTCGTCGAACTGGCCCGTGAGCATGCGGAGGCGCTGTCCGACGCGCTGCTCGAACTCGGTGCGCTGTCGGTGTCCGTCGAGGACGCCGACGCCGACACGCCCGACGAACAGCCGCTCTTCGGCGAGCCGGGCCTCGTGCCCGATCGCACCGCGTGGCAACACTCGCGCGTGGTCGCGCTGCTGTCGGCCGACCACGAGCCGGCCGTGCTGCTCGCGGCGGCCGCGAACGAAATCGGCGTCGCCGAGACGCCGACGTTCACCGTTCGCGAAGTCGAGGAACAGGACTGGGTGCGGCTCACGCAATCGCAGTTCGAGCCGATCCCGATCGGCGAGCGGATCTGGGTCGTGCCGTCGTGGCACGATGCGCCCGATCCCGACGCGCTCGTCCTCGAACTCGACCCCGGCCTCGCGTTCGGCACCGGCAGCCACCCGACCACGCGCCTTTGCATGGAATGGCTCGAGCAGTCGGTGAAGCCCGGCCAGTCGGTGCTCGACTACGGCTGCGGCTCCGGCATCCTCGCGATCCTCGCGAAGAAATGCGGGGCGAACCCCGTCATCGGCATCGACATCGATCCGCAGGCGGTCGAATCGGCGCGGCAGAACAGCGAACGCAACCGTGCGGAAGTCACGTACGGGCTGCCCGATGCATGCCCCGAAGGCGAATTCGACATCGTCGTCGCGAACATCCTGTCGAACCCGCTGAAGCTGATGGCGTCGATGCTGGCGTCGAAGGTCAAACCGGGCGGGCGCATCGCGCTGTCGGGCGTACTCGCGCGTCAGGCGGACGAAGTCGCGGCCGTCTACGCGCGCTACGTCGACATCGCGGTCTGGCGCGAACACGAAGGTTGGGTATGCCTCGCCGGAACCCGGCGGGAAAGCCATTAGAATAGCGCTGTCCTTCACTCTGGCCAGCAGGCCGCCCGGCTCGACATGCTTCTTGCGACGCGCTGCCCTCATTGCGAAACCGTCTTCCGGCTGCAGCAGGAACAGCTCTCGCTGCATCAAGGGCTCGTGCGCTGCGGGCATTGCCACGAAGTCTTCAACGCGTCCGAATCGCTCGTTCCCGAGCACACGCAGCAGCCCGAACCGGCCTTGACCGAAACGGCTGCCGCGCCGGACGACGGCGACGCGCACCAGCAGGCCGCGCCGCCACGACTGTTCATCGGCGCGCCGACCGGGTCGCCATCCGACACCGATTACAAGCCGGAAGGCTGGGACATGTGGGCGCCGTGGCTCGACGCCGGCGTCGATCCGTCGCTGCAGCACAGCGTGCAGACCGTGCGCACCGAGCCGCTGGTGCCGCTCGCGCTCCCGGCCACGGAAGCCGGCGTCGTTCACCTGTCGGGTACGCCCGCGCCGATCGCATCCTCCCCGGCCGAACTGGACGTCTCCGCCGCCATCGAGCCACCGACCGAAGCGCATTCGACGCAGCCGCAACACGAAACAGAAGTTCCGGCCACCCCCGTCGAGTCGTCGCCCATCGAGCGCGACCCGCGCGAACCCCGCTTCGTCGCTCACGTTCCGTCGGACGTGAATACCGCTGCCGATGACGCCGAACCCGTCGGCACCACGCACTTCGCCGTGCCGGAAGACGAACGCGCGCCGCGCGAACCGCGTTTCGCGTTCGCTCCGGCACCGGCTGTAACCGAAGCCGAACCCGACGCCAGCATCCCCCGGCACGACAAGACACAGACCGCGGCCACCGACGAGCCGGTCGCCCCGTTCCCCGCCGCGCTGACCGACGACGATCGCCCGCACTTCGCCGTCACGCGCGAGACGCGCGCGCCACAGCGGCGCGGGATGCTCGGCGGCTTTTTCGGCGGCCTGGTCGCCGCCGTGCTGGCCGTGCTGCTCGTCGCGCAACTCGCGTGGTGGCAACGCGAAACGCTGATGATCTACTGGCCCGTCACGCAGGGCTGGTTCCGGCAGGCCTGCACGCCGCTCGGCTGCACGGTCGCGCCGCCGCGCGCGATCGACGGCCTGCGGCTCGACGCGACCGACCTGCGCCAGCTCGACGGCCCGCGCGAACTCGAACTGAAGGTACCGCTGACGAACCGCTATCGCGTCGCGCTGGCGTATCCGTCGCTCGAGCTGACGCTGCTCGACGACACCAATCACGTGACCGTGCGCCGCGTGCTCGCGCCGCGCGACTACGTGCGCCCGGGCACGCCGATCGACGCCGGGCTGCCGCCCGGTACGACGCAGACGATGGTCGTCCGCCTCGAAACGAACGGCACGCCCGCCTCGAATTTCCGCGTCCAGATCTTCTATCCGTGACGCGCCGCGGCGCGCGCAGGCGCGCCCGTCTCAACCCGCGCGCCCGAGCGGCGCGCTATTTCGGAGCACGAACATGAGCAAAGTTACGCTGGGTGGCAACCCGATCGATCTCGCCGGCACGTTCCCGGCCGTCGGTGCGCAAGCCGCCGATTTCAAGCTGGTCGGCAAGGACCTCGCCGATCTGTCGCTCGCCAGCTTCGCCGGCAAGCGCAAGGTGCTGAACATCGTGCCGAGCCTCGACACGCCGACCTGCGCGACGTCGACCCGCAAGTTCAACGAAGCCGCATCGTCGCTCGACAACACGGTCGTGGTCGTCGTGTCCGCCGACCTGCCGTTCGCCGCCACGCGCTTCTGCACGACCGAAGGCCTCGAAAACGTCGTGACGGCTTCGACGTTCCGCAGCGGCCGCGCGTTCGCGAATGCGTACGGCGTCGACGTGACGAGCGGCCCGCTGAACGGCCTGACCGCACGTGCGGTCGTCGTGCTCGACGCGCAGGACAAGGTGATCCACGCCGAACTCGTCGGCGAGATCAAGGACGAGCCGAACTACGACGCCGCGCTCGCCGCACTGAAGTAATCCGCTGCCGCCCGGCCCTGCCGCGCGAGGCCCGACGGGCCCTCCGCGCGCCGGCCGGGCGGCGCTTCCCTTTGCTCTCTACAGGAACGCACGCCTTGACTACGCTGATTTGCGGCTCGCTCGCCTACGACAACATCATGACCTTCGAAGGTCGGTTCCGCGAGCACATCCTGCCCGACCAGGTTCACCTTCTCAACGTGAGCTTCCTCGTGCCGACGATGCGTCGCGAATTCGGCGGCTGCGCGGGGAACATCGCTTACGCACTGCACATGCTCGGCGGCGACGCGCGCATCATGGCGACGGTCGGCGCGAACGACGCGGACCGCTATCTCGAGCGCCTCGACAGCCTCGGCCTGTCGAAGGCAAGCGTGCGCGTGGTGCCCGATACGCACACCGCGCAGGCGATGATCACCACCGATCTCGACAACAACCAGATCACCGCATTCCACCCGGGCGCGATGATGCAGTCGCACCTGAACCGCGCGGACGAAGTGCCGGGCGTGAAGCTCGGCATCGTCGCGCCGGACGGCTTCGACGGGATGGTCCAGCACGCCGAACAATTCGCGAAGGCCGGCATCCCGTTCATCTTCGATCCGGGCCAGGGCCTGCCGCTGTTCGACGGTGCGACGCTGCGCCGCATCATTGAACTCGCGACGTTCGTCGCGGTCAACGACTACGAAGGCAAGCTCGTCAGCGACAAGACGGGCTGGTCCGAACAGGAAATCGCCAGCCGGGTTCAGGCGTTGATCATCACGCGCGGCGAGCACGGCTCCACCATTCTTCACAAAAACGGCGAAGAACAGATTCCCGTCGTGGGTGCCGAGCGCGTCGTCGATCCGACCGGCTGCGGCGATGCCTTCCGGGGCGGCCTGCTGTACGGCATCGAGAACGGCCTCGACTGGGCAACCACCGGCCGCCTCGCGAGCCTGATGGGCTCGCTCAAGATCGCCCACCAGGGGCCCCAGACTTACGTACTGACGCGCGCCGAGATCGACGCGCGCTTCGAGGCTGCCTTCGGGTACAGTCTCAAATGAATATTGTGGGAGAGCAAAGATGTTGACGAAAAAAACCCTCACGCTCGCGGCCATGCTGACGGCCACGCTGACCCTCGCCGGCTGCTTCACGGCACCGGGTTCGGCCGATGTCTATAGCGTCGGCCAGGCGCAGCGCGAGCAGACGGTCCGCATGGGCGTGGTCGAAAGCGTTCGTGCGGTGCGCATCCAGTCCGACGGCGGCGGCAGCGCGATCGGCACGCTCGGCGGCGGCGCACTCGGCGCGGTTGCGGGCAGCGCGATCGGCGGCGGCAAGGGATCGATCCTGACGGCGATCGCCGGCGGTCTCGTCGGCGCGGTCGCGGGCAACGCAGTCGGCGAAAACCTCAGCACGGCGAACGGTGTCGAAATCACCGTGCGCCTCGACAACGGCGATCTGCGCTCGATCACGCAGGCAGCAAGCGGCGAAGCCTTCCGCGCCGGCGAGCGTGTGCGACTGCTGTCGAGCGGCGGCGTCACGCGCGTCACGCACTAACCAGGTACCTCAGCACGCGGCGCAAGCCGCGGTCGAACGCATGTGCGAAGCTGCACATGCGTTTTTTTTCGTCCGTACTCGGCGCGGCCGACGCATGAACGAACAGAACGCGAACAAAAAAAAGCCCGCCACCTGAGCCAGATGGCGGGACTGATTGAGTAGCGCTACTCAACCCACGGACACCACATGAGTGTCCGGGTGGTGCTGGTCAGCCGCGATTACGGACGGCTGCCGGTCGGGAACGGCCATGCCGCTGCCGGGTTGAGCGCGGTCTTCACGCCCGATGCCGGCGCAACCGATGCGGTCGACGCGGTGGTTGCCGGTGCAGCCTTCTTCACGACGGCCTTCTTCGGAGCAGCAGCCTTCTTCGCCGGAGCAGCGGCCTTCTTCGCCGGAGCGGCGGCCTTCTTCGCCGGAGCGGCAGCCTTCTTCGCAGGGGCAGCCTTCTTGGCGGGCGCAGCCTTCTTCGCAGCAGCCTTCTTAGCAGGCGCAGCCTTCTTCGCAGCAGCCTTCTTGGCCGGCGCTGCCTTCTTCGCAGCAGCCTTCTTGGCCGGCGCTGCCTTCTTCGCAGCAACCTTCTTCACTGCGACTTTCTTCGCTGCAACCTTCTTCGCAGCGGCCTTCTTCGCCGGTGCTGCCTTCTTCGCAGCAACCTTCTTCACTGCGACTTTCTTCGCTGCAACCTTCTTCGTTGCGACCTTCTTCGCAGCGGCCTTCTTCGCCGGTGCTGCCTTCTTCGCGGCAACCTTCTTCACCGCGACCTTCTTCGCAGCAACCTTCTTCACCGCAGCGGCCTTCTTCGCCGGAGCGGCAGCCTTCTTCGCAACGGTCTTCTTGGCAGCAACTTTCTTAGCAGCCGGTTTCTTCTTGGCAGTAGCCATGTTGTTCTCCTTCAGGTTCAGATGAGAGTCAGTTCAAACTACACCCTTCGTCAAAACCCGCTTCCCGCGGACGCTGTTCAGGACGTGCGCTTCGAAGCGGGCTATTCATCGGCGTACGCGGATACCACGCGCTTACGCTAATGAATACGGTATGGCGCGCGTGACCACCCGGCCTCGCGCGCCAAATCAAGTCGGTAGCCGGCGCACCTCGCGCCGCTACCCCTAATCGCTTGATCAAGCGGACCGCCACACGGCCGTCCGCTTTATCCGGAGGGAAGTTTGCCCATCCCACTGAAGGGTTCGCAAAGTGCCTGTCGTATCGTTGGGCCGTTAAGGCACCGGGCATGCTTTGCATCAGGCGTTCTTGCTCCTAAACCTTGGGCCGGGGCCGAGAGGCCGCCGGCTGCTCCATCATGTAACGGGTTCGCTGCTGCGGGTTATTCCCAGGACAGCGCGCCCCCCGTCTGATACTCGATCACACGCGTCTCGAAGAAGTTGCGTTCCTTCTTCAGGTCGATCATCTCGCTCATCCACGGGAACGGGTTTTCCTCGTTCGGGTACAGCGGATCGAGGCCGATCTGCTGGCAACGGCGGTTGCTGATGAAGCGCAGATAGCTCTTGAACATCGACGCGTTCAAACCCAGCACGCCGCGCGGCATCGTGTCCTCGGCGTAGCGGTATTCGAGTTCGACAGCCTGCTTGAACAGCTCGCGGATCTCGGCGCGGAATTCCGCGGTCCAGAGATGCGGATTCTCGAGCTTGATCTGGTTGATCAGGTCGATGCCGAAGTTGCAGTGCATCGACTCGTCGCGCAGGATGTACTGATATTGCTCTGCAGCACCCGTCATCTTGTTCTGGCGGCCGAGGGCGAGGATCTGCGTGAACCCGACATAGAAGAACAGGCCTTCCATGATGCAGGCGAACACGATCAGCGACTTCAGCAGCTTCTGATCCGCTTCGAGCGTGCCGGTCTTGAAGGCCGGATCCGTCAGCGTGTGGATGAACGGAATCAGGAATTCGTCCTTCGCGCGGATCGACGAGACCTCGTGGTACGCGTTGAAGATCTCGCCTTCGTCGAGACCGAGCGATTCGACAATGTATTGGTACGCGTGCGTGTGGATCGCCTCTTCGAACGCCTGGCGCAGCAGGAACTGCCGGCACTCGGGCGCCGTGATGTGGCGGTACGTGCCGAGCACGATGTTGTTCGCCGCGAGCGAGTCGGCCGTCACGAAGAAACCGAGGTTGCGCTTCACGATGCGGCGCTCGTCCTCGGTCAGACCGTTCGGGTCCTTCCACAGTGCGATGTCGCGGGACATGTTGATTTCCTGCGGCATCCAGTGGTTCGCGCAACCGGCCAGATACTTTTCCCACGCCCACTTGTACTTGAACGGCACCAGCTGATTGACGTCAGTCTGGCCGTTGATGATGCGCTTGTCGGCGACATTGACCCGCGCTTCCGAACCGCCGGCGGGAACAGCCGATGCTTGCGGCGGCACCGCAAGATCGCCTTCGAAAATGTCGCGGACCTGATGGGCGGCAGGCGTTGCAGCCTGCATTCCGACAGCCATCCCGGCGGAGGTGCGCATCGCGTTTTGCTGCGCTCCGCTCGCGGGAGTTACGGCAGTCTTCTCTTCATCCCAGTTGAGCATAAATTCTCACCATCAATTTAGAACGGTTTGTACCATCTTTTCCTGAGCGATAAAAGGGTTCGCTCACGAAAAATCCTTTTTTCGATTCGCGTTGCGACCTCGATACAACACTTTGAGCAACGCATCGTCGTTCATGCAGAGCGCGACGTGTGTCGCGCGTGTATCGCGAGGTGCATTCGACGCATCGAACGCTGATCGAAACGCGACGTCGTCGGGGATGTTTCGATCGCTTGTCACTGCCTGCAACGCAGGTGCCGCGTTACAGATTCCTTATCATTTTTTTAGTAGAGAGCGGCGCACACTTCAACCTCGATCGGTTGTCGTGCACGCCGCCCGGCACATCTTCAGGTCATACGCACTGCGTTACTGGCACGCTTCGCACTCGTCGAAGCCCGGATCGCCCGGACGCATCGTGCACACCGGACCGTCGGCCTCGACCGGCGCGAGTGCCGCCGCGTTGATCGCGCCCGACGACGCATCGCCGCCTGCCGCACCGAAACCGCCGGTCGCACCTTGCGCGCCGCCGCTGCTCGAACCGCCCGTCGGCACTGCGTTCAGCGCGCCATGTGCGACCGTCGACTTCTCGACGTGCGTCGCCGCCATCGTGCGGAGGTAGTAGGTCGTCTTCAGACCGCGCAGCCATGCGAGCTTGTAGACCTCGTCGAGCTTCTTGCCCGACGCGCCGCCCATGTAGATGTTCAGCGACTGCGCCTGGTCGATCCACTTCTGGCGACGCGATGCCGCCTCGACCAGCCACGTCGGGTCGACTTCGAACGCGGTCGCGTAGATCGCGCGCAGGTCGGCCGGGATGCGGTCGATGCGCGACAGCATGCCGTCGAAGTACTTCAGGTCGGAGACCATCACCTCGTCCCACAGACCGCGTTCCTTCAGGTCGCGAACCAGGAACTCGTTCACCACCGTGAATTCGCCCGACAGGTTCGACTTCACGTACAGGTTCTGGAAGGTCGGCTCGATGCACGCCGACACGCCGATGATGTTCGAGATCGTCGCCGTCGGCGCGATCGCGACGCAGTTCGAGTTGCGCATGCCGTGCGCGGCGATCCGCGAACGCAGCGTCGTCCAGTCGAGCGACTCGGACGTGTCGACCTCGACGTAGCCGCCGCGCGCTTCCGTCAGCAGCTTCAGCGTGTCCTGCGGGAGGATGCCGCGATCCCACAGCGAGCCGCGGTAGCTCGAGTAGCGGCCGCGCTCTTCGGCCAGCTCGGTCGACGCGTGGTACGCGTAGTAGCAGACCGCTTCCATCGAACGGTCGGCGAACTCGACCGCCGCTTCCGACGCGTACGGCGTGCGCAGCAGGTGCAGGCAGTCCTGGAAGCCCATGATGCCCATGCCGACCGGACGGTGCTTCAGGTTCGAGTTACGCGCCTTCGGCACCGCGTAGTAGTTGATGTCGATCACGTTGTCGAGCATGCGCATCGCGACGCTGATCGTGCGCTTCAGCTTGTCGTGGTCGAGCGCGTAGCTGCCGTCGGCCTGCTTCACCAGGTGGGCGACGAGGTTCACCGAGCCGAGGTTGCACACCGCGATTTCGGTGTCGCTCGTGTTCAGCGTGATTTCCGTGCACAGGTTCGACGAGTGGACGACGCCGACGTGCTGCTGCGGCGAGCGGATGTTGCACGGATCCTTGAACGTGATCCACGGGTGGCCCGTCTCGAACAGCATGCCGAGCATCTTGCGCCAGAGCTGCGCCGCCGGGATCTTCTTGAACAGCTTGATCTCGCCGCGCGCGACCTTGTCTTCGTAAGCCGTGTAAGCCGCCTCGAATTCCGCGCCGAACTTGTCGTGCAGGTCCGGGCAGGTCGACGGCGAGAACAGCGTCCAGTCGGCGCCTTCCATCACGCGCTTCATGAACAGGTCGGGAATCCAGTTCGCCGTGTTCATGTCGTGCGTCCGGCGGCGATCGTCACCCGTGTTCTTGCGCAGCTCGAGGAACTCCTCGATATCGAGGTGCCACGATTCGAGGTACGCGCAGACCGCGCCCTTGCGCTTGCCGCCCTGGTTGACCGCGACGGCCGTGTCGTTGACGACCTTCAGGAACGGGACCACGCCTTGCGACTTGCCGTTCGTGCCCTTGATATGCGAGCCGAGTGCGCGCACGCGCGTCCAGTCGTTACCGAGACCGCCGGCAAACTTCGACAGCAGCGCGTTTTCCTTCAGCGCTTCATAGATGCCGTCGAGATCGTCCGCGACCGTCGTCAGGTAGCACGACGACAGCTGCGAGCGGTGGGTGCCCGAGTTGAACAGCGTCGGCGTCGAGCTCATGAAGTCGAAGCTCGACAGCACGTTGTAGAACTCGATCGCGCGCGTTTCGCGGTCGATCTCGTTCAGCGACAGGCCCATCGCGACGCGCATGAAGAATGCCTGCGGCATTTCGATGCGGGTGCCTTCGACGTGCAGGAAGTAGCGGTCGTACAGCGTCTGCAGGCCGAGGTAGCCGAACTGCATGTCGCGGCTCGCGTCGAGCGCGTCGCCGAGGCGCTTCAGGTCGAACTGCAGCAGCTTGTCGTCGAGCAGGCCGGCGTCGACGCCGCGCTTCAGGAACTGCGGGAAGTATTCCGAGTAACGAGCCGACATCTCGGCCTGCACCACTTCCTCGCCGAGGATCTCGCGACGGATCGTGTGCAGCAGGATGCGGGCGGTGACCTGGCTGTATGCCGGATCCTTCTCGATCATCGTGCGCGCAGCGAGGATCGCCGAGTCGTAGACCTGGCTCATCGGCACGCCGTCGTACAGGTTCTTCACCGTCTCCGCGACGATCGGCTCAGGGTTAACCGCAGCGCCGAGGCCGTCGCACGACGACGCGATCAGCGCGCGCAGCGCGTTCATGTCGAGCGGACGCGTGACGCCGTTGTCGACGACGTTGATGCCGGTGTTCGACTCGCCGCCCACCGCCGCTTCCTCGCCCGAATGCTGGCGCTCGAGGTGACGCTTCTCGCGATACAGCACGTAGGCACGCGCGACGTTGTGCTCGCCGCCGCGCATCAGCGCGAGTTCGACCTGGTCCTGGATGTCTTCGATATGGAACGTACCGCCGTTCGGGCGGCTGCGCACGAGCGCGCGCACGACGTTGTGCGTCAGTTGCTCGACCTGCTCGCGCACGCGAGCCGATGCCGCGCCCTGCCCGCCGTTGACGGCCAGGAAAGCCTTGGTCACCGCGATCGCGATCTTCGAAGGCTCGAACGACACCACGCTGCCGTTGCGGCGGATCACCTTGTAGTCGGCGAACGTGGCCTGCGGCGCGAGCGCCTTTGCGCCCTGTTCGGTCCCGCCGAGCGGACGGCTCGAGGCGCTCTCGTACTGGGACGTCGCGTTGTCGGTGGTTTGCATGTGCAAAGCTCCTGGTGTTGGATGGTGCGGAGAGAACCGCGGATTAAAACGAACGCTGCGCAACGCGGTGCGCGAGCGGTAAGAGGCGAGCGATGCGCCGGGGAAGCCGGTTCGGTCGATGCGCGACAACCGATCCGGTCGTGTGCTTCGTCATGTATCCCCTGCCCCGTCGAAGTTCGCTGCGCTGATCGCGACGCCCGGACCGCCGGCCTGACGCGCCGCCCTGAGAACCCTGTCCGCCGGCGTTGCCCGCCGGCCGGTGCCGCTCGGGTTTCCCCTGCGACACACACTATATCTAGTGCAGAACTGCTCAACTGGCACCAAGTATAGTGGACATTCGGACGACGTCCAAACGGATAATTTGCGATGGAGGTCTTGACATCGCTCACGCGCCGACACGACAAGGCATTGGTCGGAGAAAAAACTTTCTCCGGTCAAAAAACCCCGCGGTCAGTGCTGACGGAAAGGAAAGTATTCGGCGGAAAAGCCGGCATCGCTCGCGAAGCGTTGCCAATCGAAGTGCGGGCCCGGGTCGGTCTTGCGGCCCGGCGCAACGTCCGAGTGCCCGGCGAATGCGTCGACCGGATAGCGTGCGGCGAGTGCGCGGGAAAGCGCGGCGAGCGTCGCGTACTGCGCGTCGTCGAACGGCACGTCGTCCGCGCCTTCGAGCTCGATGCCGATCGAGAAGTCGTTGCAGCGCAGCCGGCCGAAGAACTCGGACGAACCCGCGTGCCACGCACGCTCGTCGCACGACACGAACTGCACGAGCTCGCCGCCGCGGCGGATCAGGAAGTGCGCGGACACGCGCACGCCGCGCAGGTGGCTCTGGTAATAGGGGTGCGCGTCGCAGTCGAGGCGATTCAGGAACAGCGCCTCGATCGCGTCGCCGCCGAATTCGCCGGGCGGCAGGCTGATGTTATGGACGACCACGAGCGTCGGCACCGCACCGGCGGGCCGCGCCTCGAAGTTCGGCGACGGCGCATGGCGCGCTTCGCGCACCCAGCCGTTCGCGTCGACCGACAGCAGCGGCGCGTCGTTCATCGTGCGTCGTGACCGCTCGCGCGCGCCGCGTGGCGCTGCGCGTGCTCGGCGCTGCAGAAGTATTCGCCGCCCGCGGCGACGGCATCGCCCTTCGGCGCATGCACGCCGCATTCGGCGCAGCGCACCATCGGCTCGGGCAGCGACCGCGCGTCGCCGCTCGGGCGCGCCGCGCCGGCCGCGCCGGAGCCGGGCGTGCCGTCGTGACCCGCGCCGCGGCCGGTACGCGCCTGCGCGTGCTCCTGCGCCTGGCGCAGCTTGCGCGCGATCCACGAACCCGCGAAGAAGAGAAGAATCAGGAGAAGAATCTGTCGCATCGGAAACCTGCGGTCAAACCACGGAACGGTGCAGCAGCACCTCGAAAACGAACCGGCTGCCGACATACGCGAGCAGCAGCGCGGCGAACGACACGAGGACCCAGCGCGCCGCGCCGCGCCCGCGCCAGCCCGACGTCTTGCGGGCGACCAGCAGACCGCCGAACATCAGCCACGACAGGATCGCGAACACGGTCTTGTGGTCGAGCCGCAGCGCGCGCGCATCGACCTGCTCGCTGAACAGGATGCCCGACGCGAGCGTCAGCGTGAGCAGCACGAAGCCGGCGCCGATCAGGCGGAACAGCAGCTTCTCGAGCGTGAGCAGCGGCGGCAGCGTTTCGAGCCAGCTCGCGATCCAGCCCGTCGAGCCGTCGCGCCCGCCGCTGCGCAGCGACTGCAGGCGCCGCTCGACCATCAGCATCAGGATCGCGTGCAGCGCCGCGATCGCGAACAGGCCGTACGCGATGTTCGCGATCAGGAAGTGCAGCTTGAACAGCGGTGCTGCGGCATAAGGAAGCACCCGCACGCCGCCGAACATCAGCGGCAGCAGCGACGCACCGCATGCGAGCGGCAGCACCAACAGGCGCAGGCTGTCGAGCGGGAAGAAGAAGCTCTCGATCCAGTAGATGCCGGCGCCGAGCCAGAACATCGCGGACAGCGCGAACGCGAAACCGAACACCATCGCGTCGTGCGGAAAGATCGTCGTATGGAGCAGCACGCCGTGCGCGACGAGCGCGGCGAACAGCAGCCCGCGGCCGGCCCCGCTCATCCCGGACGCGGCGAACGCGGGAACCGGCACGGCCGGCACGCTCGCGACGAGCGGCGTCGCGCCCTGGCGGTGCGTGCGCCAGCCTGCGACGGCGAGGCCGCCGTACAGGAATGCGGTGAGGGCATACAGTACAATATCCATGTTCGAAGTTTACACTAGGCCCCCTTCCCGCGACGGCTCCCTTTGTTCGGTTCCGCCGCGCCTTCGGGCCCCACTGTCCATCGCTCCCCATGCTCGACAATCTCACTCAACGGATGGCGCGCGTCGTCAAGACGCTGCGCGGCGAGGCCCGGCTTACCGAGGCGAACACCCAGGAGATGCTCCGCGAGGTGCGTCTCGCGCTGCTGGAGGCCGACGTCTCGCTGCCGGTCGTCCGCGAATTCATCGCCAAGGTCAAGGAAAAGGCGCTCGGCGAAGAAGTGATCAGCAGCCTGTCGCCGGGTCAGGCGCTCGTCGGCGTGGTCCAGAAGGAACTGACCGCCGTGATCGGCGGCGACTACGAAGGCAAGGCCGCCGAGCTGAACCTCGCGGTCACGCCGCCCGCCGTGATCCTGATGGCCGGCCTGCAGGGTGCGGGCAAGACCACGACCGTCGGCAAGCTCGCGAAGCTGCTGCGCGAGAAGTACAAGAAGAAGGTGCTGACCGTGTCGTGCGACGTGTATCGCCCGGCCGCGATCATGCAGCTGAAAACGGTGAGCGAACAGGTCGGCGCCGATTTCTTCCCGTCCACGCCGGACCAGAAGCCCGTCGACATTGCAATCGCGGCCGTCGACTGGGCGAAGCGCCACTACCATGACGTGCTGATCGTCGATACGGCCGGCCGCCTCGGCATCGACGAGGCGATGATGCAGGAAATCGCCGCGCTGCACGACACGCTGAAGCCCGCCGAAACCCTGTTCGTCGTCGACGCGATGCTCGGCCAGGATGCGGTCAACACCGCGAAGGCGTTCAACGACACGCTGCCGCTCACGGGCGTCGTGCTGACCAAGCTCGACGGCGATTCGCGCGGCGGCGCCGCGCTGTCGGTGCGTCACATCACGGGCAAGCCGATCAAGTTCGTCGGCGTTGCCGAGAAGCTCGACGGCCTCGAGGTGTTCCACCCCGACCGGATGGCGAACCGGATCCTCGGCATGGGCGACATCCTCGCGCTCGTCGAGGAGGCGCAGCGCGGCGTCGACGTGCAGGCCGCGCAAAAGCTCGCCGACAAGGTCAAGAAGGGCGGCGACTTCGACCTGAACGATTTCCGTGCGCAGATCTCGCAGATGAAGAACATGGGCGGCCTGTCGTCGCTGATGGACAAGCTGCCCGCGCAATTCCAGCAGGCGGCGGCCGGCGCCGACATGGGCCAGGCCGAAAAGCAGATCCGCCGGATGGAAGGCATCATCAGCTCGATGACGCCCGCCGAACGCGCGAAACCCGAGATCATCAAGGCGACGCGCAAGCGCCGCATTGCGGCCGGCGCGGGCGTGCCGGTGCAGGAAGTCAACCGGATGCTGAACCAGTACGACCAGATGCGTACGATGATGAAGAAGCTGAAGGGCGGCAACATGCAGAAGATGATGCGCGGCCTGAAGGGCATGATGCCCGGCATGCGCTGATTCCGCCCGTCGGCCGGCGCGCGGGTTTTTGCTGTAGCGCGCGCCGTCCGTTCTGCTTCATTCTTATTTGTATACCGACTGCCCGCCAGAACACATGAACCGCGAAGAAGCCCTCCACATTTTCAACCACTCCGAAGAGATCGTCTCGGCCGACGCCGTCAACGCTTCGATCTCCAGGATGGCCGACGCGATCCGCGCCGAGATCGGCGATGCGTTCCCGCTCGTTCTCTCGGTGATGGGCGGCGCCGCGGTGTTTACCGGGATGCTGCTGCCGCATCTCGATTTCCCGCTGGAATTCGACTACATCCACCTGACCCGCTACCGCAACACGACGCAGGGCAGCCCGGAGATGCACTGGCGCGTCGCACCGCGCGAATCGGTGAAGGACCGGATCGTGCTCGTGCTCGACGACATCCTCGACGAAGGCGAGACGATGGCCGCGATCCGCGACCGTATCCTCGACATGGGCGCGCAGCGTTTCATGTCGGCCGTGCTGTGCGAGAAGACGCTCGCGAAGGCGAAACCGCTGCACCCCGACTTCTGCGGCTTCCCGGTGCCGGACCGCTACGTGTTCGGCTGCGGGATGGATGCGAAGGGATACTGGCGCAACCTGCCGACGATCCGCGCGCTGACCACCAACGTCTGATCGCCCTGCCCGCCCCGTAAATAGAAAGCGGCGCTCCGGTTTCCCGGAGCGCCGCTTTTTTTGTGCGGATGCCGCCCGCGCTATAACTGGTGCACGAACGCGCGGATGCCGGCCAGCAGCATCTCGACCGAAATCGCGACGAGCACGAGGCCCATCAGCCGCTCGAACGCCGCGACCGTCCGCTCGCCGAGCCACTGCTGGATCCGTTCGGCCAGGACCAGCGTGATCGCGCAGACGATCATCGTAACCGTCAGCGCGCCGACCCACTCGAGCATCTTGCCCGGCGCCTGCGACGTCAGCAGCATCACCGTCGCCAGCGCGGACGGCCCGGCCAGCGCCGGAATCGCGAGCGGCACGATGAACGGTTCGCCGCCCGCGCGCGGATCGCTGCCGAGCGCGCCGTCCGGATGCGGGAAGATCATCCGCAACGCGATCAGGAACAGCACGATCCCGCCGCCGAGCCGCAACGACAGGTCGGTGAGGCTCATCATCCGCAGGAAGCGGTCGCCGACCACCATGAAGAACAGCAGGATCACGAACGCGATCCCCACTTCACGCAGGATCAGCTTCACGCGCCGCTCGCGCGGCACATCCCGCATCGCCGAAATGAACAGCGGGATGTTGCCGAGCGGATCGGTGATCAGCACCAGGAGCACGGTGGCCGACAGGAACGTGTATTCCATCGTGTCCCCCCCGTCGCCGTGCTTAGTGTGCGAGCGCGGCGCGGATCTTCTCCGCGACCGTCGCCGCAGCCTCATCGGCCGGCAGCAGCGTCGCTTCGGCGTCGCGGCGGCCCTGGTACTCGATCTTGCCTTCCTTCAGGCCGCGCTCGCCGATCACGAGGCGATGCGGCACGCCGATCAGCTCCCAGTCGGCGAACATCACGCCCGGGCGCTCGCCGCGGTCGTCGAGGATCACGTCGATGCCGGCCGCGGAGAGCTCCGCGTACAGCTTGTCGGCGGACTCGCGCACCATGTCGCTGCGGTCATAGCCCATCGGGCACAGCACGACCTCGAACGGCGCGATCGACTCGGGCCAGATGATGCCCTTGTCATCGAAGTTCTGTTCGATCGCCGCACCGAGAATACGCGTGACGCCGACGCCGTAGCAGCCCATCAGCATCGGCTGCGGCTTGCCCGACTCGTCGAGGAACGTCGCGCCCATCGCTTCCGAATACTTGGTGCCGAGCTGGAACACGTGGCCGACCTCGATACCGCGGCAGATGTCGATCACGCCCTTGCCGTCCGGCGACTGATCGCCCTTCTTCACGTTGCGCACGTCGGCGACGTCCGGCTCGGGCAGGTCGCGGCCCCAGTTCACGCCCGCGATGTGATAGTCGACCTCGTTCGCGCCGACGACGAAGTCGCTCATGTTCGCGACCGTACGGTCCGCGATCACCTTCACGGGCTTCTTCGTGCCGACCGGGCCGAGATAGCCCGGCGGCGTGCCGAACCACTCGACGATTTCCTGCTCGGTCGCGAAGCGGTGGTTCTTCAGGCCCGGCAGCTTGGACACCTTGATCTCGTTCAGGTCGTGATCGCCGCGCAGCATCACGAGCCAGATGATCGGCTCGGCGCCTTCGTTGTCGGTCGCGAGCACGATCGACTTGATCGTGCGCTCGAGCGGGATGGCCAGCAGTTCGGCGACGGCTTCGCACTTCGCCTTGCCGGGCGTCGCGACCTTCTCCATCGCTTCGGCCGGCGCCGCGCGCTCGGCAATCAGCGGCAGCGCTTCGGCCGCCTCGATGTTCGCCGCGAACTCGGACGTCGGGCAGTAGGCGATCGCGTCCTCGCCGGTATCGGCGATCACGTGGAATTCGTGCGAGAAGTTGCCGCCGATCGAGCCGCTATCGGCCGCGACCGCGCGGAATTCGAGGCCGAGGCGCGTGAAGATGCGCACGTACGCGTCGTACATCTTGCGATACGACTCGTTCAGGCCGGCCGCGTCCTTATCGAACGAGTACGCGTCCTTCATGATGAATTCGCGTCCGCGCATCACGCCGAAGCGCGGACGGATCTCGTCGCGGAACTTCGTCTGGATCTGGTAGAAGTTCACCGGCATCTGCCGGTAGCTCTTGATCTGGTTGCGCGCGATGTCGGTGATGACTTCCTCGTGCGTCGGCCCGATCACGAAATCGTTGTCCTTGCGGTCCTTGAAGCGCAGCAGCTCGGGGCCATACTGCTCCCAGCGGCCCGACTCCTGCCACAGTTCGGCCGGCTGCACCGCCGGCATCAGCAGCTCGATCGCGCCCGCCCGGTTCATTTCCTCGCGCACAATCGCCTCGACCTTGCGAATCGAGCGCAGGCCGACCGGCAGGTAGTTATAGATGCCGCCGGCGACGCGACGGATCATGCCGGCGCGTACCATCAGCTTGTGGCTGACGATCTCTGCGTCGGCGGGTGCTTCTTTCAGGGTGCCGATAAAGAAACGGGAAGCTTTCATGCGGACGGTTCCAAAAACGGCGCCCCCAGGCGGGGCGCCCGAAAAAGTTTCAAGGTGAAAAAGCTGCGCGCGACGAACGACGATGGCGCAGATGACTTAGCAGACCAATCAGGGACAATTCAACCGGCACACCCCGCGCGGATTCGCTCCGTCACGGTGCGCAGCGCCCGTTATCTGTTTATAATCAAAGCAATTTTAAAGGATTCGAAGGTGGTTGTATGCTGGATCGTGAAGGCTTTCGCCCGAACGTCGGCATCATCCTCTTGAACGCGCGCAACGAGGTGTTTTGGGGCAAGCGGCTCCGCGAGCATTCCTGGCAGTTTCCTCAAGGTGGGATCAAGTACGGCGAGACCCCCATGCAGGCGATGTACCGGGAATTGCACGAGGAAACGGGCCTGCATCCGGAACACGTCAAGATAATCGGTCGCACGCGCGACTGGTTGCGTTACGAGGTGCCTGACAAGTTCATCAAACGCGAAGTACGCGGTCATTACCGCGGCCAGAAGCAGATCTGGTTCCTGCTGCGGATGGTTGGACGCGATTGCGACATTTGCTTGCGCGCGACCGATCACCCGGAGTTCGATGCGTGGC
This sequence comes from Burkholderia cepacia, assembly GCF_001039005.1. Lineage (GTDB taxonomy): Bacteria > Pseudomonadota > Gammaproteobacteria > Burkholderiales > Burkholderiaceae > Burkholderia > Burkholderia theae. Next base: position 38,185 of record NZ_LDWR01000067.1, on the reverse strand, counting down.
GCTGGAACGAGTACTGGGTGCCGCTCGATGCGGTGATCGAGTTCAAGCGGGATGTCTATCAGTTGGCGCTGACGGAACTGTCGCGCTTCCTGCGCCACCCGGCGCAGCGAGCCGAGAAGCCGCGTGGCCCGCGCCTGTCGCGCTATCCGCGCGTCATCGGCGTACAGGCCCAGCAGACGCTGACGATTGTCGACACATCGGTAGTCTGTTCGGAGATCGAAGTGGAAGCGGGCACGTTGGACGAGATGCCGCCCCGCGTGATCGTCGGCAAATAACGAGTCGGACTGCATGACCGGGCGCGACCTTGGTGTCGCGCCCTTTTTTTACGAGGAATGCATTTTGAAAGCGATTGCTCTCGCGCTCGCATCGATTGCCGCGGCGGCCACCCTGGCCGGTTGCGCGAATTCGAAGACGCCGACCAACAAGGATGACAGCGAGTTCGTGTATCTGCTGGACCGTCAGGGCAACTGGAAGGAAAACGCGGTCGACACGCTGCCGCCGCTGCCGCAGGCGGGCGACCTGCTGCCGTTCAACGTATCGCAGAACACGCCGCTCAAGTTCTTCGTCGATGCGAAGTCGCTCGCGGTCGGCACCGACGGCGTCGTGCGCTACGCCGTCGTCATCACGAGCCCGGCCGGCGCGCGCAATGTGAACTACGAAGGCATCCGCTGCGACACCTATGAATGGCGACAGTACGCCGGCCTGAATTCGGATCACGACGGCTGGGACCGCACGGTCGAAAACGACTGGCAGCGCATCGAGAACGGCGAACTGAATGCCTACCACTCGTCGCTCTACCAGGACTACTTCTGCTCGAACAAGATGCCGCAGGGCTCGACCCAGCAAATCCTGGAGAACATCCGGTTTCACCGCACCGCGATGACGCAGTTGCGCTGACGGCGCGCGGTGCGGGCCGCACGCCCGTCCCGCCGCATGAAAAAAGCCCGCGTGATGCGGGCTTTTTTATTTGACTGCCGAAACCGCAGCCGGCGGTCACACCAGCACGAGGTTGTCGCGATGGATCAGTTCCGGCTCCAGCATGTAGCCGAGCACGGCCTCGATCTCGCCGCTCGGCTTGCGATGGATCAGTTTCGTCTCCGCGCTGCTGTAGTTGGTGAGCCCGCGCGCCACTTCGCGCCCGTCGGGACCGACGCACGCGATCACCTCGCCGCGCGCGAACGCGCCCTGCACGTCAATCACGCCGATCGGCAGCAGGCTCTTGCCGCCGGCCGTCAGCTTCTCGACCGCGCCTGCATCGATCACGACATGGCCGCGCACCTGCAGATGGTCTGCCATCCACTGCTTGCGCGCTGCCATTCGCGCGGTACGTGCGATCAATTGCGTGCCGATCGCCTCGCCGGCCGCCAGACGCACGAGCACGTCGGACTCCCGGCCGCTCGCGATCACCGTGTTCGCACCGCTATGCGCCGCACGCTTCGCCGCGAGGATCTTCGTCAGCATCCCGCCGCGGCCGAGGCTCGAGCCCGCACCGCCCGCCATCGCCTCGAGTTCCGGCGCGCCCGCATTGGCCTCGGCGACGAGCGTCGCGTTCGGATCCTTGCGCGGATCGGCCGTGAACAGCCCCGTCTGATCGGTCAGGATGATCAGCGCATCGCCTTCGATCAGGTTCGCAACGAGCGCGCCGAGCGTGTCGTTGTCGCCGAACTTGATTTCGTCGGTGACGACCGTGTCGTTCTCGTTGATGATCGGCACGACGCCGAGCCGCAGCAGCGTAAGCAGCGTCGAACGCGCATTCAGGTAACGCTCGCGGTCCGCCAGGTCGGCGTGCGTGAGCAGGATCTGCGCTGTGCGGATGTTGTGCTCGGTAAAGCGGCTCTCATAGACCTGTGCGAGCCCCATCTGGCCGACCGCGGCGGCGGCCTGCAACTCGTCGATTTCCCGCGGCCGCTTGCTCCAGCCGAGCCGTTGCATCCCTTCGGCAATCGCCCCCGAACTGACGAGCACGACTTCCTTGCCCTGAGCGCGCAGCGCAGCGATCTGGGCCGCCCAGCGGCCGATTGCAGCATGATCGAGCCCCTTGCCGTCGTTGGTCACGAGGCTGGAACCCACCTTCACCACCAATCGCTTCGAATCCGCGATGATCGAACGCATCCTGCACTGTCTCCTGTATCTGATGCCTGCTCGGCCGGGCGCGATTGAACGCCGACGCCGGGCGGGCACGCCCGGCGCGTTCCGGAACCGCTCAGGCGTCGTCGCCCGGCACTGCACCGCCGTCCGCAGGCGACGGCGCATCGCGGAAACGCACGTCCGCCGCGAGATCTTCCGCCTCCGCCGCGCGATGCGCGTCCGAATGTTCGGACAGGTAATCGTAGATCGCGTAGCACAGCGCTTCGCAGCCCTGGCCCGTCAGCGCCGAGATCTCGAACACGGGGCCGTCCCAGCCGAAGCGGTCGAGGAAATCGGCGACGCGCGCCTTGCGCTCGTCTTCCGGCACCATGTCGAGCTTGTTGAGTACCAGCCAGCGCGTCTTCTCGAAGAGCGCCTCGTCGTACTTGCGCAGCTCGCCGACGATCGCGGTCGCTTCAGCGACTGGATCGACGCTTTCGTCGAACGGGGCTAGGTCGACCAGATGCAGCAGCACGCCGGTGCGCTGCAGGTGACGCAAGAACTGGTGCCCGAGGCCCGCGCCTTCGGCGGCGCCCTCGATCAGCCCCGGGATGTCGGCGATCACGAAGCTCTTGCTCGGGCCGACGCGCACCACGCCGAGATTCGGCGCGAGCGTCGTGAACGGGTAGTCGGCGATCTTCGGCCGTGCGTTCGACACGGACGAGATGAACGTCGACTTGCCCGCGTTCGGCATGCCGAGCAGACCGACATCGGCGAGCACCTTCAGCTCGAGCTTCAGCATGCGCCGTTCGCCCGGCTTGCCGTCCGTCTTCTGGCGCGGCGCGCGGTTCGTGCTCGACTTGAAATGCAGGTTGCCGAGCCCGCCGGAGCCGCCCTGCGCGAGCATCACCTGCTGGTCGTGCTCGGTCAGGTCGGCGATCAGCTCGCCGGTATCCATGTCGCTGATGATCGTGCCGACCGGCATGCGCAGCGTGACGTCGTCACCGCCCTTGCCATAGCAATCCGAGCCGCGACCGTTTTCGCCGTTGCGCGCCAGGTGCTTCTTCGCGTAACGGTAGTCGATCAGGGTGTTGATGTTGCGGTCGGCGATCGCGTAAACGCTACCGCCCCGGCCGCCGTCGCCGCCGTCCGGCCCGCCGAACGGGACGAATTTCTCGCGGCGCATCGAAGCGCTGCCATCGCCTCCGTCGCCGGCGATGACTTCGATTCGTGCTTCGTCAATGAACTTCATTCGTCACTCCGCCCAGTATTTCCGCTATTGTGCCGCGCGCCGGCGCGCTTGAACAATCTGCCGTTCGGCCGATCGTACGCCGGTTGCGCGACGGTCGCCGGCACGCACATGCGCCCGGCGACCCAATAAAAAAAGGCCCCGCGAAGACTGCGGGGCCTTTCGGCTACGAAGCCCTTGGTGCCTAAATAAACTTAGGCAGCCGCCGGGACAACGATGACCAGATGCTTCTTGTCCGCGCCCTTCGTCGCGAACTTCACGTGACCGTCGACCAGCGCGAACAGGGTGTGATCCTTGCCCATGCCGACGTTCTCGCCTGCGTGCATACGCGTACCGCGCTGACGCACGATGATGCCGCCGGCATTGATTGCCTGGCCGCCGTACACTTTCACGCCGAGACGTTTCGACTCGGAGTCGCGGCCGTTCCGGGAAGAGCCGCCTGCCTTTTTGTGTGCCATCTGATTGCTCCTTTACCGAGGCGCTTACGCGTTGATCGCGTCGATGCGCAGCTCAGTGTAGTTCTGGCGGTGGCCGCCGTGCTTTTGGTAGTGCTTCCGGCGACGCATCTTGAAGATGGTGACCTTGGCATGACGACCGTGCGACACAACGGTGGCCTTGACGGAAGCCCCACTGACCAGCGGCGTACCGAACTTAATCGATTCGCCTTCGCCCACTGCGAGAACCTGGTCGAGCGTGATTTCAGCGTCAATGTCAGCCGGTATCTGTTCTACTTTGAGTTTTTCGCCAACGGCAACCTTATACTGCTTGCCGCCGGTTTTTATGACCGCGTACATTGAGAACCTCACTCTGGATCCAAATTTTCCGCACACCACGCGCGGAAAACACGTGATTATACATGGGGTTAGCACCGAAGTCAAAACCGATCGACGATTACCGCGCGCGGGCCTCGGCCGGACGGCCAAAATCACGGCTGCGGCGCGTCCGACAGACCGGGATATCGCGGATTCGACTTATAATCCGCGGCATCACCCAATTCCATCATCATGTCGTCGTCCACCGCCTCCCCCACCCTCAGCGCCGCCCACCTGCTCGCTCCGATCACCAGCGACATGGAGCAGGTGAATCGCGTTATCCGGCAAAGCCTCGCGTCCGACGTGCTGCTGATCAACCAGATCGCCGAGTACATCATCGGCGCGGGCGGCAAGCGGCTGCGTCCGGCGTTGCTGCTGCTCGTCGCCGGCGCGCTCGGCGAAACGTCGCATCAGCGGCACGTGCTGGCTGCCGTCGTCGAGTTCATCCACACGGCCACGCTGCTGCATGACGACGTCGTCGACGAATCCGAACTGCGCCGCGGCCGCCAGACCGCCAATGCGCTGTTCGGCAACGCGGCGAGCGTGCTGGTAGGCGATTACCTCTATTCGCGCTCGTTCGAGATGATGGTCGGCGTCGGCAAGATGCGCGTGATGGAGATCCTGTCCGAAGCGACGACGATCATTTCCGAAGGCGAGGTGCTGCAGCTCCTCAACATGCACGACGCGGACGTCGACGAAACGCGCTACATGCAGGTGATCCGCTACAAGACGGCCAAGCTGTTCGAGGCGTCGGCGCGCCTGGGTGCGGTGCTCTCGGGCGCCGATGCGCCGACCGAGGCTGCCGCCGCCGAATACGGCCGCCGGATCGGCACCGCGTTCCAGATCATGGACGACTGGCTCGACTACGCGGGCACCGTCGAGGCAATGGGCAAGAATGCCGGCGACGACCTGCGCGAAGGCAAGCCGACGCTGCCGCTCATCCATCTGATTGAACGCGGCACGCCCGAACAGTCGGCGCTTGCTCGCGAGGCGATCGAACAGGGCGGCACCGATCGCTTCGACACGATTTTCGAAGCGATCACGCGCTCGGGCGCGCTCGATCACACGCTCGAATGCGCGCGCCAGGAAGCGCAGGCGGCAGCGGCAGCGATCGCGGCATTCCCCGATTCGATCTATAAGGAAAGCCTGCTCGCGCTGTGCTCGTACTCGACGTCGCGGCAGTCTTGAGCGCATCGCATGCGTCGTCGCCACCGCCGTGACGACGCATGTCCGACACGGGGCAATCGCCCGTCTCGAAAATTTTCTTCGCCAAGGTATTCCATTTTCGAAAAAACGTCGTTATAGTTACGTTCTTGCTCGACGACGCAGCGGTCTTGAAAAAGACGGCGAAATCGGAAGAGTACAAATCGGGGTGTAGCTTAGCCTGGTAGAGCGCTACGTTCGGGACGTAGAGGCCGGAGGTTCGAATCCTCTCACCCCGACCAGATTTGTAAAAAACCGTGCACTGCGTGCACGGTTTTTTTTTGTCCGGCCGCAGCGGACCCATCGTGTCGCGCACGACACATCGCGGTCGCCGGCCTCTGCTATATTCCCTCCATGCCTGTCCTTCACTGCCCTTTCCGACGCGTGGACCAAATTCCCTTATGGGCGCAAATCGGCGCCGTCTTCCTGCTTCTTCTCTGTTCCAGCTTCTTTTCGATTTCCGAGACCGCGATGATGGCGCTCAACCGCCATCGGCTGAAGCATCTCGCCGGCCAAGGCGTGCTTGGCGCGAAAACCACGCAGGGCCTGCTGACGCGGACTGACCTGCTGCTCAGCGTGATCCTGATCGGCAACAACCTGTTCAACACGATCATCCCGGTCCTGACGACGTCGCTCGCGCTCCATACGTTCGGCCGCAACAACCTCGCGCTGTCGATCGCGACCGGCATCGTCGCGTTCCTGATCATCGTGTTCGCGGAAATCGCGCCGAAGATCGTCGGCGCAACCTTCCCCGAACGCATCGCACTGCCCGCGAGCCTCGTTATCGCGCCGCTGATGCGCGTGTTCAAGCCGCTCGTCTGGTTCATCAACGCGCTCGCGAACGGCGTGCTGTGGGTGCTGCGCATCAATACGAAGAAGGGCCGCGACCAGCGGATGTCGGCCGACGAGCTGCGGGCCATCGTGCTCGAGTCGAGCAGTTTCATGCCGACCAAGCACCGCAGCATCCTGCTCAACCTGTTCGACCTCGAGAACATCACCGTCGACGACGTGATGGTGCCGCGCCGCCAGATCGAGGCGCTGAACTTCTACGCGCCGCTCGACGACGTCCTGCATCAGCTCGAAACCTGCTATCACAACCGCCTGATCGTCTACGAAGGCGACATCGACAAGGTGCTCGGCGTGCTGCACGTGCGCAAGACGCTCACCGCGCTGCACAACCAGGATTTCGACCGCGAGACGCTGCGCTCGCTGCTGGCCGAGCCGTACTACGTGCCGTCGGGCACGCCGGTGGTCCAGCAGCTCCAGTATTTCCAGGAATCGCGGCAGCGTACCGCGCTCGTCGTCAACGAGTACGGCGAGCTCGAAGGGCTCGTCACGCCCGAAGACATCATCGAGGAACTGATCGGCGAATTCACGACGTCGATGCCGCGCAGCGAACGTGCTGGCGGCTGGGACGAGAACGGCGAATGCATCGTCTCGGCCAGCATGCCGCTGCGCGAGCTGAACCGCTGGCTGCACCTGAAGCTGCCGACCACCGGGCCGAAGACGCTGAACGGGCTGATTCTCGAAATCCTCGAGGAAATTCCGGAAGACGACGTGTGCGTGAAAATCGGCGACGTGATGCTCGAGGTGATGCGCAGCGACGATCAGGCCGTGCGCACCGTCAAGATCTTCAAGCCGCGCGGCGCGCGCACCGCACGCGCCGCCACGCGCTAGCCGAACGGCCGACTGCCGGCGCCGCCCGCGACGCGCGACCATCTGCAGGTCACGGTCAACAGGCGGCCAACATGCCGGCTCACATGCACTTCCCTCCTCCCGGGGCGCCACTGCGCCCGCAGCCGCCCCTCCACGCCGACGCGTCGCCCGCCGCCGCGCCACGCGCGCTCGACGCGGCCCAGCTCGACGATGCACCGGCCGTGCGGTTATTGACCGACACGCTGCACGCGGCACGCGTGCGCGACGCGTCCGACATCCACGTCGAACCGTTCGAAGCCGGCTGGCGCATCCGCCTGCGCGTCGATGGCGTGCTGCATGAACATGCGCGGCCGCCCTTTCATCTGCGCGACGCGCTCGTCACGCGGATCAAGGTACTCGCGCGCATGGACATCGCCGAGCGACGGCTCCCGCAGGACGGCAGGCTGCGCATCTCGATCGACGGCGGCACGCGCGGCGACTACCGGGTCAGTTCGCTGCCCACGCTGTTCGGCGAAAAGATCGTGCTGCGGCGCCTCGACACGCTGCCGCCCGATCTCACGCTCGCCCGCCTCGGCTTCGACGCGCAGCAGGCGGCCGCGATGGAGGCCGCGATACGCGTACCGCATGGCCTCGTGCTCGTCACGGGCCCGACCGGCAGCGGCAAGACGCTGTCGCTCTACTGCGCGCTGCAGATGCTCGATCGCGATGCGCACAATGTCTGCACGGTCGAGGATCCCGCCGAGATCCAGCTCGACGGGATCAACCAGGTCGGTGTCGCCGAAAAGGCGGGGCTCACCTTCGCGACCGCGCTACGCGCGCTGTTGCGGCAGGATCCGGACATCATCATGGTCGGCGAGATTCGCGACGCGGAAACGGCCGACGTCGCGATCAAGGCTGCGCAAACCGGCCATCTCGTGCTGTCGACGCTGCACACGAACGACGCGCCGGCAGCCGTCGCGCGGCTGCTCGACATCGGCGTCGCGCCGTACAACCTGGCGGCCGCGCTGCACCTCGTCACGGCGCAGCGTCTCGTCCGGCGGCTCTGCACCGCTTGTCGCGCGCACTCGGACGCACCGGCGCGCGTGCTGCGGGAAGCCGGCTGCGACCCTGCGGCCCTGGCAGGCGGATGGCGGCCGTTCGTCCCGCGGGGCTGTTATGCCTGTCACGGTATCGGCTATCGCGGCCGTATCGGCCTGCATCAGACGATGCCGGTTTCTCCCGAGCTGGCGGAGCGCATCGTCGCGCGGGCGAGCGTCGGTGAACTCGCGCAATGCGCGGCGGCCGCAGGCGTGCGCAGCCTGCGCGACGCGGCCTTCGCACGTGTCCGGGACGGCACAACGAGCATCGCGGAAGCCGTCGCCGCGACACCCGCAGTGTGAGCATGCGCACGCCGCCGCGCGAAACCCGCTTCGCGTGGCGCGGCCGCCGCCGAGACGGCACGCCGTGCCGCGGGAATGTCATTGCCTTCGACGCCGCCGCTGCGCGCGCCGCGCTCGCGCGCGACGGCATCGCGGTACTGTCGCTCGACGTCCGCGGGCTGGCCCGACCGCCGACGGCCGGCGCACGGGACGTCACACGCTTCACGCGCCAGCTCGCGAGCCTGCTGCAAGCCGGGCTGCCGCTCGCGCCGTCGCTCGAGATGCTCGCGCGTACACGTACGCGCGACGGGCTGCCGCGCATCGCGGCGGGCCTCGCTCGCGAGATCGTCGGCGGGCGCCGCTTCGCCGACGCGCTCGCACGCTATCCCTCCCAATTCGGCACGCTGTATCGCCAGCTGATCGAGGTCGGCGAAGCGTCGGGCTCGCTCGGCATCGTGCTGACACGAGTCGCGGAACACCGCGAGCGCGCCGACGCGCAGTGGCGCAAGCTGCGTGCCGCGCTCGCGTATCCGGCGGCCGTCATCCTGTTCGCGCTCGCGATCTCGGCTGCGTTGATGGTCTGGGTCGTACCCACGTTCCGGCAGATCTTCGACGGTTTCGGCGCCGCACTGCCGGCGCCGACCCGGGCGCTGCTCGCGGTGTCCTCCGCGCTGTCGGCGTGGGGTGGCGTGCTTGTTGCCGGTGCCGCGGCAGCAGGGCTTGCCGCGCATCAAGCGCTTCGGCGGTCGGCACCGCTGCGCCACGCGGTCGCACGGCACCTGCTGCACGCGCCGCTCGCGGGCAGCGCGCTCGGGCGGTTCGCGGTCGCCCGCTGGTGCCGCTCGCTTGCCACGCTGCTCGGCGCCGGTGTGCCGCTTGCCGACGCCTTCGCCACGCTCGAGCGCACGGCCGGCCATCCGGTGTTCGAGCATGCCACCGCGCAAATCGCCGCACGTGTGCTGCGCGGCGCGCGTCTCGCCGACGCGATGCAGTCGGCCGGCTGCTTTCCCGACGACGTCGTGCAGCCGATCGCCGTCGCCGAGGAGACCGGTGCGCTCGACACGATGCTCGCCGACATCGCCGTGCTGTGCGAACGCCAGCTCGATGCGCGTCTCGAAACGCTCGCCGCGCTCGGCGAACCGCTGATCGTGATCGTGCTGGGCGCACTCGTCGGCGGCCTCGTGATCGCGATGTATCTGCCCATCCTTCAGCTCGGCAACGTGGTGTAGCATCGCAACCGATTCTGTCGCCTTTTAGTCCGAACCTTGAGCCTCATGACGCCAGCGCCCCTGTCCGCCGTTCCCGATTCGCCCGAGAGTACGCTGCTCGCGCTGGCGATGCTGCCGCCCGCGCTGCAGTATGCGTTCGCGGTCGTCATCGGTCTCTGTGTCGGCAGCTTCCTGAACGTGGTCGTGCACCGGCTGCCCGTGATGATGCAGCGCGCGTGGCAGGCCGAGATCGCCGAAGCGACCGGCAACACCGGCGCCGCCCCCGACGACGGTTATCCGCCGCGCTACGATCTGTGGGGCCCGCGTAGCGCATGCCCGCATTGCGGTCACGTGCTGCGCGCATGGGAAAACATCCCGGTCGTCAGCTACCTGATGCTGCGCGGGCGCTGTCGGCGCTGCAGCCACCCGATCGGCATCCGTTATCCGCTCGTCGAGCTCGCGTGCGCGCTGCTCGCCGCCGGCTCGCTCGCGGCGTTCGGCCCGACCGTCGCCGCGCTTGCCGCCTTCGCGCTGTGCGCCGCGCTGCTTGCAATGAGCGCAATCGATATCAGCACCGGCTACCTGCCCGACTCGATGACGCTGCCGCTCCTCTGGGCGGGGCTCGTGCTGAACCTCGGCGGTACGTTCACGTCGCTGCGCTCGGCCGTGATCGGCGCGATCGCCGGCTACCTGTTCCTGTGGTCGATCTACTGGCTGTTCAAATGGTTGCGCGGCATCGAGGGCATCGGCTTCGGCGACCTGAAGCTGCTTGCCGCGCTCGGCGCATGGATGGGTTGGGCCGCACTGCCGCAGGTCGTGCTGTTCGCCGCGGTGACGGGAGCGATCGTCGGGCTGGTCGCGACCTGGCGCGGCCGCATGCGCTTCGAGGAGCCGATTCCGTTCGGCCCGTTCCTCGCGGCAGGCGGCGTCGCAACGCTGTTTTTCGGTACCCCTTTCTATGCGGCGCTCGGAGGCTGACATGTTCGCAGTAGGACTCACCGGCGGCATCGGCAGCGGCAAGACGACCGTCGCCGACCTGTTCGCCGCGCGAGGCGCATCGCTCGTCGACACCGATCTGATTGCCCACCGCATCACCGCGCCGGGCGGCCTCGCGATGCCGGCGATCGAACAGGCATTCGGCCGCGGCTTCGTGGCCACCGACGGCTCGCTCGATCGCGCGAAGATGCGCACCCTGATCTTCAGCGACGACGACGCGCGCCGGCGCCTCGAAGCGATCACGCATCCGCTGATCCGCGCGGAGACCGATCGCGAAGCCCGCGAAGCGCAGGGCCCGTACGTGATGTTCGTCGTGCCGCTGCTCGTCGAGTCCGGCAACTGGAAGGCGCGCAGCGATCGCGTGCTCGTCGTCGACTGCCCGGTAGAAACGCAAATCGCACGCGTGATGCAGCGCAACGGCTTCACGCGCGAGCAGGTCGAGGCGATCATCGCGAGGCAGGCAACGCGCGAAGCCCGACTCGCGGCGGCCGACGACGTAATCGTCAACGACGCGACGACGCCCGCTGCGCTCGCCGTGCAGGTCGATGCACTGCACCAACGCTATCTCGGATTCGCGGCCGCCGCGCACTGAGCATTGCATGCGATCCTGATGGCGTACGAAATTGGCGCGTTGCTAGGGTAGAGAGTGGGCATTAGAATGTCCTGCATTGTTTCAATCCCTACCCAAGAGGCGAGCGCGCTTGATTCTTTACGAGTATCCGTTCAACGAGCGAATTCGCACGCTGTTGCGCCTCGAAGATCTCTTCGAGCGCTTCACGTTCTTTTTGGCTCAGGAGGACCCGCGTGAACACCACGTCGCGCTGACGACGCTGTTCGAAATCGCCGAGGTAACGGGCCGCGCGGACCTGAAATCGGATCTGATGAAGGAGCTCGAACGTCAACGCCAGACGCTCGCCCCCTTTCGCGGCAATCCGGGCATCGAGCAGAACGCGCTCGAAGCCGTGCTCGGCGAAATCGAGCAGACGCTCGCGAATCTCGCCCAGATGCAGGGCAAGACCGGCCAGCACCTCGTCGACAACGAGTGGCTCGCCAGCATCCGCAGCCGTGCAGTCATTCCCGGCGGCACGTGCAAGTTCGACCTGCCGTCGTATTACGCGTGGCAGCAATGGCCCGCCGAGCAGCGGCGCCAGGACATCGCGAAGTGGATCATGCCGATGCTGCCGCTGCGCGACGCCGCGGCAATCGTGCTGCGCCTCGCGCGCGAATCGGGTCAGGCATCGAAGGTCATGGCAATGCAGGGCAGCTACCAGCAGATGCTGTCCGGCCGCACCTACCAGTTGATGCAGGTGCGCGTGCCGCCGGAGTTGCGCGTCATTCCCGAAGCGAGCGCCAACAAATACATGCTGTGGGTACGGTTCACCATGCAGGACGGCGATGTGCGGCCGCGTGCGGTGGACATCGACGTGCCGTTCCATCTGACACTGTGCAATCTGTAACGGCCGCGCGCCGGATCAATGCTTTCGTATGACTACCGTTGTGAAATGCCCGTCGTGCAGCGTCGAAGTGCGCTGGACGCCTGAAAATCAGTTCCGTCCGTTCTGTTCGGCCCGCTGCAAGCAGCTCGACCTCGGCGCATGGGCCGCGGAAAAGTACCGGATCGGCGGCACCTCCGACGAGGGCCCCTCGTCGGAGGAAGACGGCACGGACGGCCGCCGCGACAGCTGAGCGGCACGCGGCACCGCCCGCCGCCGATATGGCCCGCCTTTTCGGCAGGGCGTGGCGGCGTCAGTGCGACGCCGCTTCCTTCTCGAGCAGTTCGAGTACCGGCAGTGCCGCCGGCAGCAGCGGCGCGACGTCGACCGGCAGTTGCTGCCACACGAACGCCTGCCCTTCCTTGCTGTGCGGCTCGCCCGTCCAGCCCGTCACCTTGCAGAAATAAAGCCGCACGTACGCGTGCGGATAATCGTGCTCGAGCGTGTGCCAGCGATGGCTGGCCGTGACGACGATACCCAATTCCTCGTGCAGCTCGCGCGCCAGCGCGTCCTCGACGCTTTCGCCGGCCTCCAGCTTGCCGCCCGGAAACTCCCAGTAGCCTTCATACGGTTTGCCCTGCAGCCGCTGCGCGAGCAGGTACCTGCCATCCGGCTGCACCATCACGCCAACCGCGACTTCCGTCACCTTGCGGCCATCCGGTGCACGCACGGCGCCTTGTGCGAGATCCGCGCTCATGCCTGCTCCTTGCGGCCCGACCAGTCACGCGCGAACTGCCACGCCACGCGCCCCGAACGCGAGCCGCGCTCGAGCGCCCACACGAGCGCGTCGCCACGCGCGGACTCGATCTCCGCATCCTCGCAGCCGAAATGACGCAGCCAGTGCGCGACGATGCCGAGGTAGTCGTCCTGCTTGAACGGATAGAAGCTGACCCACAGGCCGAAGCGCTCCGACAGCGAGATCTTCTCCTCGACGACTTCGCCGGGGTGAATCTCGCCATCCGGGAGATGCTTGTACGACTCGTTGTCGCTCATATACTCGGGCAGCAGATGGCGGCGGTTCGACGTCGCGTAGATCAGCACGTTGTCCGACTGCGCGGCGATCGAGCCGTCGAGCGCGACCTTCAGCGCCTTGTAGCCCGATTCGCCCTCCTCGAACGACAGGTCGTCGCAGAACACGATGAACCGCTCGGGGCGCTGCGCGATCAGATCGACGATGTCGCCGAGATCGTGCAGATCGTCCTTGTCGACTTCGATCAGACGCAGCCCGTCCTTCGCATACGCGTTCAGGCACGCCTTGATCAGCGACGACTTGCCGGTGCCGCGCGCGCCGGTCAGCAGCACGTTGTTGGCCGGCTTCTGCTGCACGAACTGCCGCGTGTTCTGCTCGATCAGCCCTTTCTGGCGATCGATGTTGTGCAGATCGCCGAGCGTGATCGACGATGCGGCCGGCACCGGCTGCAGGTATCCGCGCCCCTGGCGCTTGCGCCAGCGGAACGCGTGAGCAGCGTTCCAGTCGACGGCGGCCGGCGCGGGCGGCAGCATCCCTTCGAGACGGCCGAGCAGCGCTTCCGCGCGTGTCAGAAACTGTTCAAGCTTGTCCATGTCGTTCGAGCGCTCCCGATCAGGAGCGGTAATCCGCGTTGATGCTCACATAATCATGCGACAGGTCGCACGTCCAGACGGTTGCCTGCGCGTCGCCGCGGCCGAGCAGCACGCGGATCGTGATTTCGCTCTGCTTCATCACGCGCTGGCCATCCTCTTCCTGGTAGGCCGGGTTGCGGCCGCCCGCCTTCGCGACGAGCACGTCGTCGAGATAGAGGTCGATCTTGCCGACGTCGAGATCCGCGACGCCCGCATAACCGATCGCCGCGAGAATCCGGCCGAGGTTGGGGTCGGATGCGTAGAAGGCCGTCTTCACGAGCGGCGAATGGCCGATCGCGTACGCGATCTGGCGGCATTCGGCGACGCTCATGCCGCCTTCGACCTGCACCGTCATGAATTTCGTCGCGCCTTCGCCGTCGCGCACGATCAGTTGCGACAGCAGCTGCGCGACTTCCGTCACCGCATCGCGCAGCGCCGCATAGGCCGGCGAATCGGTCGACGTGATCGCCGGCAGCGTGCTCTTGCCCGACGCGATCAGGATGAACGAGTCGTTCGTCGACGTATCGCCGTCGATCGTGATGCAGTTGAACGAGCGGTCGGCGACTTCCTTGACGAGGGTGTCGAGCACCGGCTGCGCGACGTTCGCGTCGAACGCGAGGAAGCCGAGCATCGTCGCCATGTTCGGCTTGATCATGCCCGCGCCCTTGCTGATGCCCGTCAGCGTGACCGTGTGACCGTCGATCGCAACCTGGCGCGACGCGGCCTTCGGCAGCGTGTCGGTCGTCATGATCGCCTGCGCGGCGTCATACCAGTTCGCGGCCTTGCGGTTCGCGAGCGCCGCCGGCAGCCCGGCCTTCAGGCGGTCGATCGGCAGCGGCTCGAGGATCACGCCGGTCGAGAACGGCAGCACCTGCGCCGGCTCGATGCCCGCGAGGCGCGCGAGTTCGGTGCAGGTTTCGCGGGTGTTCACGAGACCCGGTTCGCCGGTGCCCGCGTTCGCATTGCCCGTGTTCACGACGAGCGCGCGAATCCCCGCGCCGCCCGCGCGCACCTTCGCCAGGTGCTCGCGGCAAACCGTTACCGGCGCCGCGCAAAAGCGGTTCTCGGTGAACACGCCCGCGACCGTCGCCCCTTCGTCGACGGAGATGACCAGCACGTCCTTGCGATTCGGCTTGCGGATGTTCGCTTCCGCCCAGCCGAGCGTGACGCCGGCGACGGGATGGAGTTGGGCGGGATCGATCGACGGAAAATTGACAGCCATGGGGCACACCTGCCGGATGGAAAATGCCGGCACGTGCCGGCATCGATTGGAAGAACCGGCGGCCGCACGCGCGGGCCGCCGCAACTCACATCACTGATTCGAAGCTGCGAACGAAGCGGCACGCGTCACGCGCGCCGCCGTCGATCATGACAGCTTCCCGTGACAGTGCTTGTACTTCTTGCCGCTGCCGCACGGGCACGGATCGTTGCGACCGACCTTCGGCATCTCGCCGCCGGGGCCGCTGTGGGCCATCGCGCTGCCGACCATGTCGGCCGTCGCGGCAGCAGCCGCAACGGCTGCCCCGCCGGCCACCGGCGCAGCGGCTTCGGCGAACTCGGCGTGCTGGTACTCGACGTTCTCGAGATGGCCGCCGCGCTCCTCGATCTGCTCGGCCGCTTCCTCGAGCTGCTCCGGCGACTGGATCTGCACGTTCATCACGACCCGCGTGACTTCCTGCTTGATCGCCTCGAGCATCGCGGCGAACAGCTCGAACGCTTCGCGCTTGTATTCCTGCTTCGGGTTCTTCTGCGCATAACCGCGCAGGTGGATGCCCTGGCGCAGGTGATCGAGCGCCGCGAGGTGCTCGCGCCACAGGCGGTCGACCGTCTGCAGCATCACCGAGCGCTCGAACGCGCTGAACGATTCGCGGCCGACCATCGCGACCTTTGCCTCGTACTGCTCGTCGGCGGCCGTCATCACGGCGTCGAGAATCTCCTCGGCCGTGATCGACGTCGACTCGTTCACCATTTCCTGGATCGCGAGGTCGAGCTGCCAGTCGTTGCGCAGCGCTTCCTCGAGCTCGGGCACGTCCCACTGCTCCTCGATGCTGCCTTCCGGCACGAACTGGCGGACGACTTCCGTAACCACGCCGTGACGCATCGCGGAGATCGTCTCGGTGATGTCGTGTGCTTCGAGCAGTTCGTTGCGCTGCTGGTAGATGACCTTGCGCTGGTCGTTCGACACGTCGTCGTATTCGAGCAGCTGCTTGCGGATGTCGAAGTTACGCGCTTCGACCTTGCGCTGCGCGGATTCGATCGAACGCGTGACGATGCCGGCCTCGATCGCCTCGCCTTCCGGCATCTTCAGGCGATCCATGATCGAGCGCACGCGGTCGCCCGCGAAGATGCGCAGCAGCGGATCGTCGAGCGACAGGTAGAAGCGCGACGAGCCCGGATCGCCCTGGCGGCCCGCACGGCCACGCAGCTGGTTGTCGATCCGGCGCGATTCGTGGCGCTCGGTGCCGATGATGTGCAGGCCGCCCGCGGCCTTCACCTGCTCGTGCAGCGTTTCCCACTCGTCGTGCAGCTGCTTGATGCGGCGCGCTTTCTCGTCGGCGGGAATCGCGTCGTCGGCCTCGATGAACGCGGCCTGCTTCTCGGCGTTGCCGCCGAGCACGATGTCGGTGCCGCGGCCGGCCATGTTGGTCGCGATCGTGACGCGCTTCGGACGGCCGGCTTCCGCGACGATCGCGGCTTCACGCTCGTGCTGCTTCGCGTTCAGCACCTCGTGCGGCAGCCCGGCCTGCTTCAGCAGGTGCGACAGCAGCTCGGAGTTCTCGATCGACGTCGTGCCGACCAGCACCGGCTGGCCGCGCTCGTAGCAGTCGCGGATGTCGCGGATCACCGCGTCGTAGCGCTCCTTGGCCGTCTTGTAGATCTGGTCCTGCTTGTCGATCCGCTTCGGCGGGCGATTGGTCGGGATCACGACCGTCTCGAGGCCGTAGATCTCGTTGAATTCGTACGCTTCGGTGTCCGCGGTACCCGTCATGCCCGACAGCTTCGCGTACATCCGGAAGTAGTTCTGGAACGTGATCGATGCGAGCGTCTGGTTCTCGCTCTGGATCTTCACGTGTTCCTTCGCCTCGACTGCCTGGTGCAGGCCGTCGGACCAGCGGCGGCCGGCCATCAGGCGGCCCGTGAATTCGTCGACGATGACCACTTCGCCGTTCTGCACGACGTAGTGCTGATCCTTGTGGAACAGCGTGTGTCCGCGCAGCGCCGCGTACACGTGGTGCATCAGCGTGATGTTCTGCGGCGCGTACAGGCTTTCGCCCTCGCCGATCAGGCCCCATTCGGCGAGCAGCCGCTCGGCCTTCTCGTGGCCCGATTCCGTCAGGAACACCTGGCGTGCCTTCTCGTCGAGCGTGTAGTCGCCCGGCTTCTCGACGCCCGTGCCGTCGGCCTTCTCCTCGCCGATCTGGCGCTCGAGCAGCGGCGGCAGCGCGTTCATCCGCACGTACAGTTCGGTGTGATCCTCGGCCTGGCCCGAAATGATCAGCGGCGTACGCGCTTCGTCGATCAGGATCGAGTCCACTTCGTCGACGACCGCGAAATTCAGTGCCCGCTGCACGCGCGCGTCGGTCTCGTAGACCATGTTGTCGCGCAGGTAGTCGAAGCCGAACTCGTTGTTCGTGCCGTACGTGATGTCCGCCGCGTAGGCCTGCTGCTTCTGGTCGTGCTCCATGCCGGACAGGTTGATGCCGACCGACAGACCGAGGAAGTTGTAGAGGCGCGCCATCCATTCGGCGTCGCGCTGCGCAAGGTAATCGTTGACGGTCACGACGTGCACGCCGCGGCCCGCCAGCGCGTTCAGGTACACGGGCAGCGTCGCGACGAGCGTCTTGCCCTCGCCGGTGCGCATTTCCGCGATCTTGCCGTAGTGGAGCACCATGCCGCCGATCATCTGCACGTCGAAGTGCCGCATCTTCAGCACGCGGCGGCTCGCCTCGCGACAGACCGCGAACGCCTCGGGCAGCAGCTTGTCGAGCGACTCGCCGGCCGCGACCCGCTGGCGGAATTCGTCCGTCTTGCCGCGCAACTGGTCGTCCGTCAGCTTCTCGATCTGCGTTTCGAGCGCATTGATCGTCGTGACGGTCTTTTGGTATTGCTTGACGAGCCGCTGGTTGCGGCTGCCAAAAATTTTCTGGAGAAAACCGGTTGTCATCGGATCGGATCCTGCGTCGCAGCACCGGCGCCCGGCGCGTGTTGCGCGCCCCGACGCCCGAGCCTCGGCGGCTTAGCGAATTAGTGGACTCAAACGGTGAATTTTAGCACGCGGGGACGCGTGCGCCCGTGTCTCGGCCGGACGGGCATAACGCGCCGACGGCCGGGCCGACGGGGCGAAAGCCGCCCGTGCACGGGCCCGCGCGGGTACAATCGGCGTCAACGTCCGCGCGCGTGCGCGCCCGAAGAATGCCTCGATGAACCGATTTTCCAAGCGTTTCGGCCCGCTCGCCGCACATCGCCCCCAACCCGTGTCCGAAGTGCTCAACCGCACCGACGCGTTTACGGCGCTGCGCGTCGGCGTCGAACAGGTCGCGTCGCTGCAGCGCGATCTGTGCGCGCTGCTGCCCGACTATCTTGCGAATCATGTCGAACCGGGCTTCATCAAGGACGGCACCCTGACCCTCTTTGCCGCACACAATGCACTCGCCGCCCGGCTGCGGCAGGTCGAGCCACGGCTGCTCGCCGATCTGCAGAAGCGCGGCTGGCCCGTCGCGGCGCTGCGCGTGCGCGTGCGTCCGAAGGACGCGCCGGAACCGCCGCACGTGAAGCAGGCGCGGATGACCTCGGTCGGCGCCGCCGCATTGCGCGACCTCGCCGATCACCTCGCACCGTCACCGCTGCAGGCCGCGCTCGCACGAATGGCGGCACGGCACGGCGCGAAATCGCCGCGCTGAGCGCGCCCGCCCGCGGCGGCAGACCAATAAAAAAGCGGCCCGCAGGCCGCTTTTTTCATTACTGGTACCGAATGCCGGTCAGGCGAACGCCGTCTGCGCGTCGAACGCGAAGCCGCGCGGGGCAGCCTGCGGATCGTCAAACGTGACGACCTCGTACGCGTCTTCATGCGCGAGCAGCTCGCGCAGCAGCGCGTTGTTCAGCCCGTGGCCCGACTTGTACGCGGTGTACGACGCCAGCAGCGGATGGCCGATCACGTACAGGTCGCCGATCGCGTCGAGCATCTTGTGCTTCACGAACTCGTCGTCGTAGCGCAGCCCGTCGTTGTTCAGGATGCGGTACTCGTCGAGCACGATCGCATTGTCCATGCTGCCGCCGCGCGCCAGGCCGATCTCCCGCAGCATCTCTGCCTCGTGCGCGAAGCCGAACGTGCGCGCACGCGCGATCTCGCGCACGTACGACGTATTCGCGAAATCGACCTCAAGCTCCTGGCCCGTCTTGTCGACAGCCGGGTGCCGGAAATCGATCGAGAACTTCAGCTTGAAGCCGAAATACGGATCGAGACGCGCGAACTTGTCGCCATCGCGGATTTCGACCGTTTTCTTCACCTTGATGAAGCGCTTCGGCGCGTTCTGCTCCTCGATGCCGGCGGACTGGATCAGGAACACGAAGGTCGCCGCGCTGCCGTCCATGATCGGGATTTCTTCAGCCGTCACGTCGACATACAGGTTGTCGATGCCGAGGCCCGCGCACGCGGACATCAGGTGCTCGACCGTCGACACGCGCACGCCATCCTTCTGCAGCACCGACGCGAGCCGCGTGTCGCCGATCGACATCGCCGAGGCGGGAATGTCGACGGGCGTGGGCAGGTCAACGCGCGAGAAAACGATGCCCGTGCCGGGCGCGGCGGGACGGAGCGTCAGCTCGATCTTGCGGCCCGAGTGGACACCGATCCCCACGGTCTTGACGATGGATTTGATGGTGCGCTGCTTCAGCATGGTGTTCTTCGTCTTGATTGAAGATGTCAATCAGGAGTTATATTCGATAGGCGGGATTATAGCGTAATTCCCTATTCAACGCTGTTTGAAACTGCGTATCAATCTGTTTCGGCAGTTTACCCGCGCCGATACGGGACGGGCCGATGCCCGGAACGGAGGCGTTTCCGGTCATCAGCCCGTGTTACAACTGCCCTGAGGCCGGTGAGCAGCGTTGCCGGCAGGCAACGGCGCACCGCACGATCAGGACGTCAACGTCGCGAGAACACTCGCCGCATCGCTCACTTCGAATTTGCCCGGCGCCTCGACGGCCAGCGTCTTGACCACACCGCCGTCAATCACCATCGCGTAGCGCAGGGAACGAATTCCCATGCCACGCGCGGACAAATCCTGCGTCAGCCCCAGCGCATGAGTGAAAGCCGCGCTGCCGTCCGCCATCATGCGCACCTTGCCCGCGGTGTGCAGATCACGTCCCCATGCGCCCATCACGAATGCGTCGTTGACGGACACGCACCAGATCTCGTCGATACCCGCCGAGCGCAGTTGCTCGGCGTGCTCGACATAGCCCGGCACATGCTGCGCCGAGCAGGTCGGTGTGAAAGCGCCCGGCAATCCGAAGATCACCACCCGCTTTCCCGCGACCTGGTCGCGCACGCTGTAGGCGTTCGGCCCCAGCGTGCACCCTTCGCGCGCGTCGTCGATGAACTCGAACAATTGCGCGTCGGGCAGCGCGTCGCCCACTTGAATCATGGCTGGTCCCTCATAGCGATACGGTTTTTCAGCGTGTTGCGGACAGCACGGCCCATCCCGCCCCGCCGAAGCGAAGAGGGCACGTTTCCCGGCCCGGCGTCGTATCCGACGCGGCCTGTCGTGGTCCGTAGCATCCGTCACGCCGGCGATACCGCGGCGATTTCGCCGCGGCTTCGCCTGTGTTTGCGTCAGTCAGCCTGCTTGCGCAGGAAAGCCGGAATGTCGTAGGTGTCGACACCCTTCTCCTGCAGCGCCTGCACGTGCGATGCCGCGGTTTCGCGCGAATTGCGCCACACCGCCGGCGTATCGAGCGCGCCGTAGTCGGCCGTGCTGACGTGATGCGCCGGTGCATAACCGTGCGAGACCGCGCTGACCGGCTGGTTGTCCGTACCCGTGCGCAGCAACGTCATCGGTGCCGACTGCTGCTTCTTCGCCGCACGGCCCAGACCCGTCGCCACGACCGTCACGCGCAGCGCATCGCCCATCGCGTCGTCGTACACCGCACCGAAGATCACCGTGGCATCTTCCGCCGCGTAGCTCTTGATCGTGTTCATCACTTCGCGCGTTTCCGACAGGCGCAGCGAACGGCTCGACGTGATGTTGACCAGCACGCCGCGCGCACCCGACAGATCGACGCCTTCGAGCAGCGGGCTCGCCACGGCCTGTTCCGCCGCGAGGCGCGCGCGATCGACGCCGGCGACCGTCGCCGTGCCCATCATCGCCTTGCCCTGCTCGCCCATCACCGTCTTCACGTCTTCGAAGTCGACGTTCACGAGGCCATCGACATTGATGATTTCAGCGATGCCTGCGACCGCGTTGTTCAACACGTCGTCCGCACACTGGAAGCACTTGTCCATCTCGGCGTCGTCGCCCATCACGTCGAACAGCTTGTCGTTCAGCACGACGATCAGCGAGTCGACGTGATCCTCCAGTTGCTGCGAACCTGCTTCGGCGACGCGCATGCGCTTGCCACCTTCGAACTCGAACGGCTTGCTGACGACACCAACCGTCAGAATGCCCATCTCCTTCGCGATCTGCGCGACCACCGGTGCCGCGCCCGTGCCCGTACCGCCGCCCATGCCGGCCGTAATGAACACCATGTGCGCACCGCGCAGTGCGTCGGCGATGCGCTCACGCGCTTCTTCCGCTGCCGCACGGCCCATTTCCGGCTTCGCACCGGCGCCGAGGCCCGTGTTGCCAAGCTGGATCACCGACGATGCGCGCGAACGCGACAGCGCCTGGGCGTCCGTGTTCATCACGATGAAGTCGACGCCCTGCACGCCGCGGTTGATCATGTGCTGTACGGCATTGCCGCCAGCGCCGCCAACGCCCACCACCTTGATGATGGTGCCGTTGGTTTCGGTTTCCAGCATTTCGAATTCCATGTTGCCTCCGTCAAGAGAATTACTGCTACTCGGCCGTTATTCGGCAGGAGATCGGGCAACCCCCTGTCGCGCGCCAGCCGCCGGCACCGGCGCGAATTTCGATTCGGTTCGTCAGAAGTTGCTCAGGAACCATTCCTTCATCCGCGAGAACACCTGCCCCGCGTTGCCGGACTGCACGGCGACCTTGCGGCCGCGCATGCGCTGAGCGCTGCCTTCGACGAGCAACCCCATCGCCGTCGAGTAGCGCGGATTGCGCACGACGTCGGAAAGGCCGCCTGCATACTCCGGCGCGCCGATGCGCACCGGTTTCAGGAAAATGTCTTCGCCGAGCTCGACCATGCCCGGCATCATCGCGGCACCGCCGGTAATGACCACGCCGGAGCTCAGCAGTTCTTCGTAACCCGATTCGCGCACGACCTGCTGCACGAGCGAGAACAGTTCCTCGACGCGCGGCTCGATCACGGCCGCGAGCGCCTGGCGCGACAGCGTGCGCGGGCCGCGTTCGCCGAGGCCCGGCACTTCGACCATCTCGTCCGGATCGGCGAGCGCCTGCTTCGCGATCCCGTAGCCGACCTTGATGTCTTCCGCATCCGGCGTCGGCGTACGCAGCGCCATTGCGATGTCGCTCGTGATCTGGTCGCCGGCGATCGGAATCACCGCGGTGTGGCGGATCGCGCCTTCGGCGAAGATCGCGATGTCCGTCGTGCCGCCGCCGACGTCGACGAGCACCACGCCGAGATCCTTCTCGTCTTCCGTCAGCACGGCCAGCGACGACGCGAGCGGCTGCAGGATCAGGTCGTTCACTTCGAGCCCGCAGCGGCGCACGCACTTGACGATGTTCTGCGCGGCGCTCACCGCGCCCGTCACGATGTGCACCTTCACCTCGAGGCGGATGCCGCTCATCCCGATCGGCTCGCGCACGTCTTCCTGGCCGTCGATGATGAATTCCTGCGTGAGGATGTGCAGCACCTGCTGGTCGGTCGGGATGTTGATCGCCTTCGCGGTCTCGATCACGCGCGCCACATCGGTCTGCGTGACTTCCTTGTCCTTGATCGCGACCATCCCGCTCGAGTTGAAGCTGCGGATGTGGCTGCCCGCGATCCCCGTGAACACGTTGGTGATCTTGCAGTCGGCCATCAGCTCGGCTTCCTCGAGCGCGCGCTGGATCGACTGCACGGTGGCCTCGATATTGACCACCACGCCTTTCTTCAGACCCTTCGACTCGCTCTGGCCGAGACCGATCACCTCGTAGTGGCCTTCGCCCTTCAGCTCGGCGACGATGGCCACCACCTTCGACGTGCCGATGTCGAGGGAAACCAGCAGATCCTTGTAGTCTTTGCTCATAAAGTGCTCTTGCGTGTGATCTCTCGTTACTTCTTGCGCTTGTCGGTATCGGTCAGGAACCGCATGCCTGCCGCACGAATTGCGAATCCGTTCGGATAACGCAGGTCCGCGTACTCGATGTCGTTGCCCCAACGCTCCGTGACGGCCGGCCATGCGGCGACAAGGCGCTGGCTCCGGTCATGCAGCGTGTCGCTGTTGCGTTCCTTGCCCAGCTCCACCTGCATGCCGTTCGACAGCTTCACCGTCCACGCGTACCGCGCCGACAGCGTCACTTCTTCCGGCGCCGCCTTCAGCGGCGCAAACCATTTCCCGAAGTCGCGATACCGCGTAACGACTTCCTTCGCACTGCCCTCCGGGCCGTCGAACGCCGGCAGTTCCTGATCCAGCTCGCCCTGGTTCGCGGTGAACAGCTCGCCGTCGACGCTCACGAGCTGGTCGCTGCCCCAGGTCCCGAGCGGTTTGTACTCCTCGAGCGTGACAGCCAGCGCATTCGGCCACACCCGGCGCACGCTCGCATGGCGCACCCAGGGCATCTGCTCGAACGCGGCGCGCGCCGTGTCGAGATCGACGGTAAAGAAATTGCCCTTCAGCCGGCCGACCACGCCCGCGCGCACCGTCGGCGTGTTGATGTGCTCGGTGTCGCCGTCGATCCGGATTTCGCGCAGCGCGAACGTCGGGCGCTGGATCAGCCAGTAGCAGCCGGCCGCCGCCAACACGAGCAGCAGCAGCGCGTACAGCGCGCTGGCGGCAAGGTTGAGTTGGCGAACGTTGTTCCACATACGTCGTTCCGTTCCTGCGTCAGTCGTTGAGCGTGAGCGACAGCACCTTCACGACCAGCTCCGAATAGCTGATGCCGACCGCACGCGCGGCCTTCGGCGGCAGCGAGTGGTCGGTCATCCCGGGGGCCGTGTTCACTTCCAGGAAATACGCATTGCCGGCCGCGTCGAGCATGAAATCCGCGCGGCCCCAGTCGGTGCAGCCGAGCACGTCGAACGCGCGGCGCGCGATGCGCTTCAGTTCCGCTTCCTGTTCGGCCGGCAGGCCGCACGGGATCAGGTACTGCGTATCGTCGGCGACGTACTTCGCGTGGTAGTCGTAGAACTCGCCCGCCGGCACGATCTTGATCAACGGCAGGTCGAGATCGCCGGCGATGCACGCGGTGTATTCGCCGCCGCCCTCGATGCTCTTCTCGACGATCACGATCTTGTCGTGCGTCGCGGCTTCCTCGAGCGCGGCCGGCAGCGCGTCGGCCGTCTTCACCTTCAGCACCGCGACACTCGAGCCTTCGCTCGCCGGCTTCACGAACAGCGGCAGGCCGAGCTTCGCGACGATTTCCGGCGCGCGCGCCGCGAGGTCGTCGCCGCGCATCACCGTCTCGAACGGCGGCGTCGGCACGCCCGTCTGCTGCCATACGAGCTTCGTGCGGAACTTGTCGAGACCGAGCGCCGACCCGAGCACGCCGCTGCCCGTGTAGCGGATCCCGTAGAAATCGAGTGCGCCCTGGATCTGGCCGTTCTCGCCGTAGCCGCCGTGCAGCGCGTTGAATGCGCGCACGAAGCCCTCGTCCTTCAGCGCCGACAGCGGCCGCTCGGCCGGGTCGAACGGATGCGCATCGACGCCCGCGTCACGCAGGCCCTGCAGCACGAGGCGGCCCGAGGTGAGCGACACCTCGCGCTCGGCGGATTCGCCGCCGAACAACACCGCCACCTTGCCGAAACGTTTCGGATCGATCCCGCTCATGTCATCCCTTCTGTTGCGTGTGTTGGACGACCTTCGCCGGCACGCCGCCGATCGAACCCGCGCCCATCGTGATCACCACGTCGCCGTTCTGCG
Organism: Burkholderia cepacia; assembly: GCF_001039005.1. Lineage (GTDB taxonomy): Bacteria > Pseudomonadota > Gammaproteobacteria > Burkholderiales > Burkholderiaceae > Burkholderia > Burkholderia theae. Next base: position 13,335 of record NZ_LDWR01000067.1, on the reverse strand, counting down.
CGACCTTCGCCAATGCGTCCGGCACGTCGTCGACCGTCGCGACGAACACCGGGTCAACCTTCCCCACCGCGCGCAGCGCGCGCGACAGCGCGTCGCCGTTGGCCGTCGAGATCGCGGCCTCGCCGGCCGCGTAGACCTCCGTCAGCACCAGCGCATCGACCGTCGACAGCACGTTGACGAAATCGTCGAAGCAGTCGCGCGTGCGCGTGTAGCGGTGCGGCTGGAACGCCAGCACGAGGCGGCGGCCCGGGAACGCGCCGCGCGCGGCCGCGATCGTCGCGGCCATCTCGACCGGGTGATGCCCGTAATCGTCGATCAGCGTGTACTGGCCGCCGTCCGCGGTCGGCACATCGCCGTAACGCTGGAAGCGCCGGCCGACGCCGTTGAATTCCGCCAGCGCCTGCTGGATTGCTTCGTCCGCCACGTCGAGGTCGGTCGCGATCGCGATCGCCGCGAGCGCGTTCTGCACGTTGTGCAGGCCCGGCATGTTCAGCACGACCGCGAGCGGGGCACGCCCTTCGCGGATCACCGTGAAATACATCCGGCCGTCGCGCGCGTCGATGTCTTCCGCGCGCACCTGCGCGTCGGGCGACAGGCCGTAGCGCACCACCGTCTTCGAGATGAACGGAATGATCTGGCGCACGTTCGGATCGTCGACGCACACGACCGCGCTGCCGTAGAACGGCAGGCGCTGCGTGAATTCGATGAACGCCTGCTTGAGCCGCGCGAAATCGTGGCCGTAGGTGTCCATGTGGTCGGCGTCGATGTTCGTGATGACTTCGATCACCGGATACAGGTTCAGGAACGACGCGTCCGACTCGTCGGCCTCGGCGACGATGAAATCGCCCGTGCCGAGCCGCGCATTCGCGCCGGCGCTGATCAGCCGCCCGCCGATCACGAAGGTCGGATCGAGGCCACCCGCGGCGAGTACGCTCGCGACGAGGCTCGTCGTCGTGGTCTTGCCGTGCGTACCGGCAATCGCGATCCCTTGTTTCAGGCGCATCAGTTCCGCGAGCATCACCGCGCGCTGCACGATCGGTACGCGCTTGTGGCGCGCGGCCAGCACTTCCGGGTTGTCCGAGCGCACGGCCGTCGACACGACGACCGCGTTCGCGCCCTCGATGTTCGCCGCGTCGTGGCCGATCGCGATCCGTGCGCCGAGCGCCTGGAGACGATCGGTCACCGCGTTGCGCGACAGGTCCGAGCCGCTGACCTCGTAGCCGAGATTGACGAGCACTTCGGCGATGCCGCTCATGCCCGCGCCGCCGATCCCGACGAAATGAATGTGTTTGACGATGTGTTTCATGTCAGCCTCCGCCGGGCCGCCCCAAGGAGGCTGACCGCCCCCTCGGGGGGCAGCGAACGAAGTGAGCGTGGGGGTTGTTTCATTTAAGTTCTTCCAGGTTCGCGCCGGCCGCCTTCGCGCACACGCGCGCCACTTCTTCGGTGGCCTCGGGCTTCGCCAACGCGCGCGAACGTTCCGCCATTTCCGCGAGCGATGCCCGCGACTGGCCGCGCAGCCAGTCGGCAAGCAGTTCCGCCGACAGGTCGCGTTGTTGCACCAGCACGGCCGCGCCCGCATCGGCGAGGAACGCGGCATTGGTCGTCTGGTGATCGTCGACCGCGTACGGGAACGGCACGAACAGCGCCGCCACGCCCACCGCCGCGATCTCCGACACCGTCATCGCGCCCGACCGGCAGATCACGAGATCCGCCGCCGCATACGCGGCCGCCATGTCGTCGATGAACGGCACGAGCCGTGCGTCTTCGCCGGCCGCGAAACCGGCCGCTTCATAATTCGCCTTCAAAGCGTCGATGTGCTTCGCGCCGGCCTGGTGCACGATGCGCGGGCGTTCGCCCGGCGCCAGCATCGCCAGCGCGCGCGGCACGACTTCGTTCAATGCGGCCGCACCGAGGCTGCCGCCGACGACCAGCACGTTCAGCGGGCCGCTGCGCGATGCATAGCGTGCTTTGGGCGGTTCCGTGCGCGCAAGTTCCACACGAATCGGATTGCCGGTCCATTCCGCGTGCGGCAGCGCGCCGGGGAACGCAACGAGCACGCGTTTCGCGAGTTTCGCGAGCACCTTGTTCGTCAGGCCCGCGATCGAATTCTGTTCATGCAGCACGAGCGGGCGCCCCGACAGCGCGGTCATCACGCCCGCCGGGAACGTGATGTAGCCGCCCATCCCGAGCACGACGTCCGGCCGCACGCGGCGCAACGCGCCGAGGCTCTGCCAGCACGCGCGCAGCAGGTTGAGCGGCAGCGTCAGCTTGGTCTTCAGGCCCTTGCCGCGCAGCCCGCCGAATCGCACGTACTCCATCGGAATGCCGTGCTTCGGCACGAGCGTCGCTTCCATCCCGGCCGGATTGCCGAGCCACACGACGCGCCAGCCCGCCGCTTCCATCCGGTGCGCGACCGCGAGCCCCGGGAACACGTGGCCCCCGGTGCCGCCTGCCATCACCATCAGCGTGCGTCGCGACGCGGTCATACCTTCCCTCCGCGCATCAACACCCGGTTCTCGTAATCAACCCGCAGCAGCACCGCGAGCGCGACGCAGTTCAGCAGGATGCCGGAGCCGCCGTAGCTCACCAGCGGCAGCGTCAGGCCCTTTGTCGGCAGCAGCCCGAGGTTCACGCCCATGTTGATGAACGTTTGCGCGCCGAACCAGATGCCGATGCCCTTCGCCATCAGGCCCGCGAACGTGCGATCGAGCGCGAGCGCCTGGCGGCCGATCTCGAACGCGCGGCGCACGATCCAGTAGAACAGCAGGATCACGACCAGCACGCCGACGAAGCCGAGTTCCTCGCCGATCACGGCGAGGATGAAGTCGGTATGCGCTTCCGGCAGGTAGTTCAGCTTCTCGACGCTGCCGCCGAGGCCCACGCCGAACCATTCGCCGCGGCCGAACGCGATCAGCGAGTGCGTGAGCTGGTAGGCCTTGCCCTGCGCGTAGCGCTCATCCCACGGATCGAGATACGCGAAGATCCGCTCGCGACGCCACGGCGACAGCCATACCAGCATCGTGAACGTGCCGACCGCCGTCGCGACGAGGCCGCCGAACAGCTTGCCGTTCACGCCGCCCAGGAACAGCACGCCCATCGCGATCGCGGCCACCACCATGAATGCGCCCATGTCCGGCTCGAGCAGCAGCAGCGCGCCGACCAGGCCGACCGCGAACGCCATCGGCAGGAAGCCTTTCGCGAAGCTCTGCATGTATTCCTGCTTGCGCACCGTGTAGTTCGCCGCGTAGATCGTCACGGCGAGCTTCATGATTTCCGACGGCTGCATGTTGGTGATGCCGAGCGGAATCCAGCGGCGCGCGCCGTTCACGCCCTTGCCGACGTGCGGGATCAGCACGATCACGAGGCTGACGAGCGCGATCAGGAAGAGATGCGGCGCGTACTTGTCCCACGTCGACACCGGCACGCGGAACGCGACCACCGCCGCGATGAACGCGACGACGAGCGACACGCAGTGACGCATCAGGAACGCGTAATCGTGATACGACGCGTATTTCGGCGAATCGGGCATCGCGATCGACGCCGAATACACCATCACGACGCCGAGCCCGAGCAGCGCGATCGCCACCCACAGCAGCGAATAGTCGAAGTCGAGCATCCGCGAACGGCTCGGGCGCACGCCGTTGACGACGCTCGCGAGGCCGCCCGTCGCGGCGCGCGTGGCCGACGAGACGCGGCCGCCCGCTGCATTGCCACCGGCATCGCGCCGGTCGTTGAAACGGGAGACGATGCGATCGGACCAGCTCATGGCGTCGCTCCTTTGTCGATGGCGATTTCGTCGACCGCCGCGCGGAATACATCCGCGCGATGGGCGTAGTTCCTGAACATGTCGAGGCTCGCGCACGCGGGCGACAGCAGCACCGCGTCGCCCGGCTCCGCCAGATCGGCCGCCGCGTGCACCGCGCCTTCAAGCGTCGCGTGGTCGGCGAGCGGCACGCCCGTTTCGGCGAGCGTGTCGCGGATCGCCGGCGCATCGCGGCCGATCAGCATCACCGCGCGGCACCAGCGTGCGACCGGCGCGACCAGCGGCGCGAAATCCTGCCCCTTGCCGTCACCGCCCGCGATCAGCACGATCTTCTGCGCGAGCCCGTCGAGCGCGGCAACCGTCGCGCCGACGTTCGTTCCCTTGCTGTCGTCGACGTAGTCCACGTCGTCGATCGTCGCGATCACTTCGACGCGATGCGCTTCGCCGCGGTATTCGCGCAGCGCGTGCAGCAGCGGCGCGGCCGGCAGGTCGATCGCACGCGCGAGCGCGAATGCGGCCAGCGCATTTGCCGCGTTGTGCAGCCCGCGAATCCGCAGCGCGTCGGCCGGCATCAGGCGCTTCTGCCCGATGTCGGGCGTATGCGCGGCGTCGCGCTTGCGCCGGCGGGTCGTCGCCGCTTCATCCGGCGCGTCGCGATCGACGGCTTCCACCAGCCATGCGATGCCGTTGTCGCGGGACAGCCCGTAGTCGCCGTCCTGCACCGGTTCGTTCAGGCCGAACGTGACCGTGCGCGGCGCGTCGGCCGCACCCGCGGCCGGCGCGAACTTCATTACGGCGGCATCGTCGCGGTTCAGCACGCGCGCCGTCGTCGCGCCGAAGATCCGGCCCTTTGCCTTCGCGTATGCGTCGAAGCTGCCGTGCCAGTCGAGGTGGTCCTGCGTGATGTTGAGGATCGCGGCCGCATCGGGCGCGAACGTGCGTGCGGTCTCGAGCTGGAAGCTCGACAGTTCGAGCACCCACACGTCGGGCAGCGCCGTTTCGTCGATCGCGCCCGCGAGCCGGTCCAGCATCGCGGGGCTGATGTTGCCCGCGACCGCGACCTTCTTGCCCGCGCGCTGGCACAGCAGGCCCGTGAGGCTCGTCGTCGTGGTCTTGCCGTTGGTGCCCGTGATCGCGAGCACCTTCGGCTGGTAGCCGCTCGTGCCGAGCGCGCGCAACGCCTGCGCGAAGAATTCCAGTTCGCCCCACACCGCGATCCCGCGCTCGTTCGCGGCCGCGACCAGCGCCGCGAGCGCCGGCTCGAGCGGCGACAACCCGGGGCTCAGCCCGACGATCTCGACACCGCCGTCGAGCAGCGCGGGCGCGAACGCCCCGCCGACGAATTCCGCATCGATGCCTTCGGCCTGCAGCGCGGCAAGGTTGGGCGGCGCCTCGCGGGTATCGGCAATCCGCAGCCGGCACCCGTGCCTCGCGCACCATCGCGCGATCGCGAGACCCGATTCCCCGAGCCCCAGTACGAGCACCATCGGCCGTTGCCGATCTCCAAACATCTCGCCAGACATCCTTGTTACCTTTCCTTTACCGCAGCTTGAGGGTGGTCAGACCGAACAGGCACAGCATCAGCGTGATGATCCAGAAACGCACCACCACCTGCGTTTCCTTCCAGCCGGACAATTCGAAATGGTGATGCAGCGGCGCCATCTTCAGCAGACGTCGCCCTTCGCCGTAACGCTTTTTCGTGTACTTGAACCACGAAACCTGCAGCATCACCGACAGCGTCTCCGCGACGAAGATGCCGCCCATGATGAACAGCACGATTTCCTGGCGCACGATCACCGCGACCGTGCCGAGCGCGCCGCCGAGCGCCAGCGCGCCGACGTCGCCCATGAACACCTGCGCGGGGTGCGTGTTGTACCAGAGGAACGCGAGCCCTGCCCCGCCCATCGCCGAACAGAAGATCAGCAGTTCGCCCGCGCCCGGGATGTGCGGGAACAGCAGGTATTTTGAATACACCGCACTGCCCATCACGTACGCGAACACACCCAGCGACGCGCCGACCAGCACCACCGGCATGATCACGAGGCCGTCGAGGCCATCGGTCAGGTTCACCGCGTTGCTCGCGCCGACGATCACGAAGTAGGTCAGCACGATGAAGCCCCATACGCCGAGCGGGTAGCTGATCGACTTCAGGAACGGCAGCATCAGGTCGGCGCGTGCCGGCAGCCCCATCGACAGGCCGCTGCGCACCCACGCCATGAACAGGTCGAACACGCGCACGTTGTTCGCCTCGGACACGCTGAAGGCGAGGTAGACGGCCGCGAACAGCCCGATCACCGACTGCCAGAAATACTTCTCGCGCGACGACATCCCGCGCGGGTCCTTGTGGACGACCTTGCGGTAGTCGTCGACCCAGCCGATCACGCCGAAACCGAACGTGACGAGCATCACGATCCAGATGAAACGGTTCGTCAGGTCGCCCCACAGCAGCGTCGCGACCGCGATGCCGATCAGGATCAGCACGCCGCCCATCGTCGGCGTGCCCGACTTGACGAGGTGCGTCTGCGGACCGTCCTTGCGAACAGCCTGCCCGACCTTCATTTGCGTCAGCTTGCGGATCACCCACGGTCCGCACACGAGCCCGATCCCGAGCGCGGTGATGGTGGCCATCACCGCCCGGAACGTGAGGTACGTGAACAAGCGCAAAAAGCTTGCGTCACCTTGCAGCCATTGCGCCAGCGCCAGCAGCATGCTTCCTTCCTTCTACTCAGTGTGCAGCGGGCGCCGTGCCCGCCGCGGGTTGGTTCGTCAGCGCGTCGACCACGCGCTCCATCTTCATGTACCGCGAACCCTTCACGAGCACCGTCGCCTGCGCGCCGTAACCCGCCGCGAGCAGCGCCGCCACGAGCGAATCGACTTCGCCGAAATGGCGGGCCGCGTCGCCGTATGCCGTGCACGCATCGCGCGATGCGTCGCCGAGCGCGAACAGCGCGTCGATCCCGCGCTCGCGCGCATACGCGCCGATCTCGCGATGGAACGCCGGCCCTTCGTCGCCGACCTCGCCCATGTCGCCGATCACCAGCACGCGCGGCGCCGGTTGCGCGGCGAGCACGTCGATCGCGGCACGCATCGAATCGGGATTCGCGTTGTACGTGTCGTCGACGACCGTCGCGCCCGCAAGACTGCCGGCGCTCGCCTGCTTCACCTGCAGCCGGCCCTTGACCGGCTCGAACGATTCGAGGCCCTGCCTGATCGCCGACAGCGCAACGCCGGCGCCCAGCGCCGCGGCCGTCGCGGCCAGCGCGTTGCGCGCGTTATGCTCGCCGAGCGCACGCAGCCGCACCGTGACGGTACCGGCCGGCGTGTCGATCGCGAGCTCACCGCCGTGAAGGCGGCCCGTGACTTGCGCGTCGTTCTGCCGTTCGGCATCGTGCAGCGCGAAATCGAGGATCCGGTTGCCGGTCGCCGCGACGCGCCAGATGCCCGCGTACGCATCATCGGCCGGGAACACCGCGACGCCATCGGGCGGCAGCGCGTGGATCACGGCCGCGTGTTCGAGTGCGACCGCTTCGACCGTCGCCATGAATTCCTGGTGCTCGCGCTGCGCGTTGTTGACGAGCGCGACCGTCGGCGCCGTGAGACGCGCGAGTGTTTCAGTCTCGCCCGGGTGATTCATGCCGAGTTCGATCACCGCGAGACGATGCGCAGCCGACAGGCGCAGCAGCGTCAGCGGCAGGCCGACGTCGTTGTTCAGGTTGCCGGCCGTCGCGAGCCGCGCGTCGGCGCCGACCGCCGCCGCGAAGATCGACGCGATCATTTCCTTGACGGTCGTCTTGCCGTTACTGCCCGTCACCGCGACGAGCGGCAGCGGGAATCGTTTGCGCCAGCCGTGCGCGAGCGCGCCGAGCGCGGCACGCGTTTCGCCGCCCTCGATCGCCGACATCGCGACGCCCTCCGGCAGGTGCGCGACGAGCGCCGCGGCAGCGCCGCGCGCGGCGACATCGCCGAGGAAGTCGTGCGCATCGAAGCGCTCGCCTTTCAGTGCGACGAACAGGTCGCCCGGGCCGACCGTGCGGCTGTCCGTCGACACGCGGTCGAACGTGACGCCCGTATCGCCGTGGACGGTTGCGCCGGGAATCAGGCGAGCGGCTTCGCCGAGACTGAGCATCGTCATTCGCCGCCTCCCTTGCCATGCGTCGCACGCGCCGCAAGCGCGAGCCGTGCGTGATCCTGGTCGGAGAACGTGCGCTTCTTGCCCATGATTTCCTGCGTTGCCTCGTGGCCCTTGCCGGCCAGCACGACGACATCCTCGCGTGCGGCGCCGCGCACGGCCTGCAGGATCGCGCTCGCGCGATCCTCGATCCGGCGTGCGTGATCGGGCGCGGTCATGCCCGCGACGATCTGGTCGATGATGCGCTGCGGATCTTCGCTGCGCGGGTTGTCGCTCGTGACGACGGTTTCGTCGGCAAGCCGTTCCGCGATCGCGCCCATCAGCGGCCGCTTCGTCGCATCGCGATCGCCGCCGCAGCCGAACATGCAGACGAGCCGGCCGCCGCGCGCCGCGGTGATCGGACGCAGCGCGTCGAGCGTCTTTTCGAGCGCGTCGGGCGTGTGCGCGTAATCGATCACGACGAGCGGTTCGTCGTTCTGCAGCCGGCCGCCGAGCCGCTGCATCCGGCCGTTGACCGACTCGAGCCGCGCGATCTCGGCGATCGCCGCGTCGAACGGCACATCGGCCGCGAGCAGCGAGCCGAGCACCGCGAGCAGGTTGCTGACGTTGAACGTGCCGAGCGTGCCGACTTCGACGTCGGCGTCGCCCCACGACGAACGCAGGCGGAATGCCGTGCCGGTCGCGGTGGCGCGCACGTCGAGCGCGACCAGTTCGCGATCGGCGTCGGGCGCCTGCGCGTCGCCGATCCCGTACGCGATGGTGCGCACGCGACCGGCCAGCTTCTCGAGCAGGCGCCGGCCAGCCGCGTCGTCGCGGTTGACGACCGCAGTGCGCAGGCCGCGCCATGCGAACAGCTTCGCCTTCGCAGCCTCGTATGCGTCGAACGTGCCGTGATAGTCGAGGTGATCCTGCGTGAGGTTCGTAAACACCGCGATGTCGAATGCCGTCCCGTTCACGCGCCCCTGATGCAGCGCGTGCGACGACACCTCCATCGCCACGGCCTTCGCGCCCGCGTCGCGCAACTGCGCGAGACTGCGCTGCAGTTGCGGCGCGTCGGGGGTCGTGAAGCCCGTCGGCACGAGTTGGCCGGGCATCCCGCTGCCGAGCGTGCCGATCACCGCGCACGGCTGGTGCAGCGCCGTCAGCGCGGTGGCGATCCATTGCGTGCACGAAGTCTTGCCGTTCGTGCCGGTTACGCCCACCGCGAGCAGGCTGTCGCTCGGATCGCCGTACCAGCCGCTGGCGATCTCGCCGGCGAGCTGGTCGAGCGCCGGCACCGCGAGCGCGACGGGCACGGCCGGCGCGGCGGCCAGCCCTTCCGGTTGATACAGCACGGCAACCGCACCGCGTGCGACGGCGTCGGCGATGAACGCGCGGTTATCCGCCCCGTCGACCGCATACGCAAGAAACACGTCGCCGGCCTTGAGGCTGCGCGTGTCGGCATGCAGTTGCGCTGCGGGGGTCACATGCTGACGCAGCCACGCAAGCGCGGCTGCGATCTGCTGATGCGCCGGATGGGAACTGCGGGCGGCGCTCATCGAACAACTCCTGGTGAATTACGCGTCGTGCTGGACACGATCATATGCTTCGCACCGCCACCTGCGGCCAGCTTTTGCGGCCCCGATGCGGCGGGTGCTGCCGGCGCATCGTCAGACACGACAAGCTGCTTGATCGGCATGTTCGGCGGCACGTTCAGCGCACGCATCGTATCGCCGGCGATCGCCGAGAATACGGGGCCCGACACCGCGCCACCGAAGTGGCTGCCGGCGGTCGGCTCGTCGACCGACACGGCGATGACGACGCGCGGATTCGGCATCGGCGCCATTCCGACGAACGATGCGCGGTACTTGCGCGTGTAGCCATGGCCTTCATGCTTGTACGCGGTACCGCTCTTGCCGCCGACGCGATAGCCCGGCACGGCCGCGTCCGGCGACGTACCGCCCGGCGAGACCACCGTCTCGAGCATCGCGCGCACTTCGCGCGCGGTGGTCGGGTTGAACACCTGCGTGCCCGTCACCTGCTGATTGGGGTCGGTCTTGAAAATGGTCACGGGCATCAACTCGCCGTCATGCGCGATCGCCGTGTACGCACGGGCGAGCTGGAACAGCGACACCGACAGGCCATAGCCGTACGACATCGTCGCCTGCTCGATGCGGCGCCAGCTCTTCCACGGCCGCAGGCGGCCGGCCACCGCGCCCGGGAAGCCGACCTTCGGCGCCTGGCCGAGGCCGATGCTCGTATACATATTCCACATTTCCTCGGGCCGCATCGTCATCGCGATCTTCGTCGCGCCGATGTTGCTCGATTTCTGGATCACGCCTCCGACCGTCAGCGTGCCGAAGCCCGCGTCGTCGGTGATCGGCGCGCCGTCGAGCACGAAATGCCCGTTGCCCGTCTCGACGAGCGTGTTCGGCGTCACGCGATGCAGATCGAGCGCGAGCGACACCGTGAACGGCTTCATGATCGAACCCGGTTCGAACACGTCGGTCATGATCCGGTTGCGCAACTGCTCGCCCGTCATGCGCGAGCGGTCGTTCGGGTTGTACGTCGGGTAGTTGACGAGCGCGAGCACTTCGCCGGTACGCACGTCGACGACCATCGCCGCACCGGCCTTCGCCTTGAACTTGTCGACGGCGGCCTTCAGGTTCGCGTACGCGATGTACTGGATCTTGCTGTCGATCGACAGGTCGACGTCGGTTCCGTTGTGGGGCGGGATCTGTTCGGCGACGTCCTCGACGATGTGCCCCATCCGGTCCTTGATCACGCGACGCACGCCCGACGTGCCGGACAGCATCTTCTGGTCGCCCAGCTCGACGCCCTCCTGCCCTTCGTCCTCGACGTTCGTGAAGCCGATCAGGTGAGCGGTGATCTCGCCTTCCGGATAGAAGCGCTTGTATTCGTTGCGCTGGTAGACGCCCGGAATGTCGAGTGCGGCGACCTTGTCCGCGACGTCGATCGGCACCTGGCGCTTCACGTAGACGAAACCCTTGTCTTCCGACAGCTTCACGCGCAGTTCCTTCGGCGTCATGCCGAGGAGCTTGCCGAGCTGGTTGACCTTGTCGGCGTCGAGATCGTCCGGCACGGCGTCGGGAATCGCCCAGATCGCACGCACGGGCAGGCTCGTCGCGAGCACGAGCCCGTTACGGTCGAGGATCTTGCCGCGCGTCGCGGGCAGCTCGATCGTGCGCTGGTAGCGGCTCTCGCCCTGCTTCTGGTAGAACGCGTTGCCGGGCCCCTGGATCCAGAACGCCCGCGCGGCCAGCGCGACGAACGCCATGAACAGCATGAACACGACGAACTTCGAGCGCCACATCGGCAAATGCACGCCCAGCACGGGGCTCGACGAGAATTTCACGTTCTGGCGCTTCGGGGACGGCTTCATTGCGCGCCTCCCTTGCCCTTGCCGGTCGTATCGGCCGAAGCCGGGATCGGCGCGTCGATCGCCTTCGCGGCGCCCGGCGCCAGCGTCAGGTATTGCGTGCGGCCGGTCGTGATCGCCTGCATCTTCAGCGAATCGTTCGCGAGCTGCTCGATGCGCGACGTCTTGGACAGCGCGCTCTGCTGATATTGAAGCTGCGCGTAGTCCTGCTGGAGCTGATGCTCCTGCGACTGCGCGCGCTGCAACTGGATGAAGATCTGGCGCTGCTGGTTCGTCGAGTTGACGACCGACAGCGCGCAACCCATCACGATGATCAGCAGGAAGATGTTGAAGCGGCTCATGGCGTGACGCGCTCCGCAATGCGCATCACGGCGGACCGGGCGCGCGGATTCGCGGCGACTTCCGCTTCACTCGGAAACTGGCGGCTGATGATCTTGAGCGGCGGACTCGGGAGGTCGACGGCACGGATCGGCAGGCGACGATCGACCGCAGGCGCACTCGCGTGCGCCTGCATGAATCGCTTGACGATCCGGTCCTCGAGTGAATGAAAGCTGATGACCACCAGCCGCCCCCCTTGCTCCAGCAACGACAGTGCCGCGTCTAGTACGACTTGCAGGTCCGCAAGCTCTTGATTGACGTGAATCCGTATAGCCTGAAAGGTGCGGGTTGCCGGATCCTTGCCCTTCTCACGGGTTTTGACGACGTGACCCACGATTTGGGCAAGCTCGCCCGTGGTGTCGAGAGGCCCAAGACGGTCGGACTCTGCCCGGCGAGCAACAAGCGCCTTTGCAATCTGAAAAGCAAACCGTTCTTCCCCATAATCTCGTATCACCTCCGTCAATTCCTGCACCGAAACCCGCGCGAGCCATTCGGCCGCCGACTCGCCGCGCGTCGGATCCATTCGCATGTCCAGCGGACCATCGGCGCGGAAGCTGAAGCCGCGCGCCGGATCGTCCACCTGCGGCGAGGACACGCCCAGGTCAAGCAACACACCCGACACCTTCTCGACGCCGCGCGCCGCAAGCGCGTCGCGCATCGATGCAAAGCTGTCATGCACGATCGAGAAGCGCGCATCCTCGATGCCCTGCGCCGTCTCGATCGCTCTCGGATCCTTGTCGAACGCGATCAGCCGCCCGTCCGCCGCCAGCCGCGCAAGCACCGCACGGCTATGGCCGCCGCGCCCGAACGTGCCGTCGACATAAATGCCGTCCGGGCGCGTCACGAGCGACTCGACCGCCTCGTCCAACAGCACTGTCCGATGCTGCAATTCGTTTCCCATCGCGGGCGTCTCCGTCACCGCAATCAGAACGTGAAATTCTTCAGCGCGTCGGGCATGCCCTGCGCCATCGCTGCCTGCTCCTTCGCGTTGTAGGTCTGCGAATCCCACAGCTCGAAGTGACTACCCATTCCCAACAACATGACTTCCTTTTCCAGTCCGGCCGCCATACGCAGCTCGGGCGATACAAGAATCCGGCCCGCGCTGTCGAGATCGACGTCCATCGCATTGCCGAGAAAAATCCGCCGCCACCAGTGCGCGTCCATCGGCAACGCGGCGATCTTGGCGCGGAACACTTCCCATTCGGGGCGCGGAAACAGCAACAGGCAGCCGTCCGGGTGCTTGGTCACAGTCACCCGTCCTTCTGCCTGTCCTTGCAGCGCTTCGCGATAGCGAGCCGGCACCGACATCCGCCCTTTCGCATCGAGCGTCAGCGCCGACGCCCCTTGGAACACTTTCCGCTCTCCCGTTCAGGGCACCGAAGCACCCGCTCAATGCTGAGAATTTAGCCGGAACAGCCTGCTAAATCACACAAAAATACACTTTCTCACACTGTCTCCCACTTTAGAGGAAGGGTGTGGCACGGTCAAGGGAGCGGCCCGCTTTTTTGACGAATTTTGTTAGTTAGAACAAGGACTTACGCGCACATGCTCATGCGACCCCTCATACCAAAAACCGTTATAAATGAATGAGCTAGTGCAACTTGTGAAGGTGATACGTGAGAAAGATGGGCCAGACACGCGTGAGGACGGGGCTTTCGGGGGCGGGAAAACGAGGAGTAAGCG
>NZ_LDWR01000066.1 GCF_001039005.1 Burkholderia cepacia | reverse complement strand
GTGCCACTGCTGCTTGTGCCGCTGCTGCTTGTGCCACTGCTGCTCGTGCCGCTGCTGCTCGTGCCGCTGCTGCCACTCGTGCCGCTTGACGTACCGTTCGCAGTCGTTCCGATGGTGTTACCGCCCGGTGTCGGTGAGGTAACGTCACTGCCGCCGCACGCAGCCAGCGCGCACGCCGCGGCGATGGCGGCGAGCGCAACGTTCGCCTTGATGAAATGATTTTGCATGGAAGCCCCCGTAAGCTATTCAGCGCGATCATTTCAGCAAGCAGCTACCGTGCCATCTCTATCGGCGTTGTTAACAACCTTTCAATCGTGCCGCAGCGACCGTGCCGGTGGCCCTTTCCGGCACGACGCATCGCAAGCGAGCCCAGCCCTTCGGGTCAATCGACGCTGGCGTCCCGGCAATCTCGACGTAACATCGGCCCTGCGTTACGTAGCACGAATGGAAAAAAACCTGCCACGACCGCGCATGCGCGGCATCTGCATCACGGCCGCTTCACAAGCTTGACGATCGTAAGCGTGCCGTTGACGCTTTCGACCCGCACCCTGACCCTGTCGCCTACATGAAGCGGCGCGATCATGGCCGCGTCGGCGACCTTGAACGCCATCGTCATCGGCGGCATCCCGATGTTGTCGAGTGCATCACACGATCAACGTCACGCCAGCCCAGGCGATCAGTACGACGCCCAGCGCGCGGCCGATACGTTCGCCGCCGGGCAGGACTTTTTCCGCGAACACGACGAGCGACAACGCGGCAATCCAGACGACATTCATCACGCCGCCTACGAACAGCAGCGCCATCAGCAACCAGCAGCAGCCCACGCAATACATCCCGTGCCGCGCGCCGAGCAGGAAACTGCCGGCGACGCCCGGACGCCAGTGCGCGACCAGGAATCCGGCCGGCGCACGGCATTGCCTAAGACATGCGCGCTTCAGCGGAGAGAATTGATAGAACCCGGCCAACGCCAGCACGATCGCGGACAGGACGGCGCTCTTCGACCACAGCATCATCGCGGAGATCAGCCCGGCCGGCTGCAGCAGCTTCTGAAGCAACGCCGCGCCGATCGAGAACGCGAGCCAGGCGATCAGATAGCCAGCCAGCAGCGACACCGACGTGAACGCCGAACCGGCACCGTCCGCGCCTCGATGTCGCAGCACGCGCCGGTACAGCATCACGAGCGGCGCCGCGCTGGGCGTCATCATCGCGATCATCATCACCCACCACATCGCGATCACGGTCGGCAGCGACGGATCCATGCTGCCCATGTCGTCCGCGAGCCGATGCGGAAACAGCGCGACCGTCGTCATTTCCAGCGCCGACATGCCGGTTCCCGCGCCCGTCCACAGGTAGAACCAGCACACGCCGACGAGCGCGGCCATGCCGAGCAGCGTGATGACGCGCTCGCGCCCGAGCCAGTTGTCGAGGGGAATCATGCCGCGACGCGATGCCGGATCAGCCCGTGGTTGTTCAGGTGCAGCCGCGCGAACTGCGCATAGGTGCCGTCGAGGGTCAGCGCGATGTTGCCTTGCGAGCGCCCCGTGCCCGAGCCGATTTCGGCGATCTCGTATTCGAAGCCGTGCGGCAGGTCGATCCGTACGCGATGCTCGTCGCCCGTCACCGGGTTGCGGATCGGCTCGCCCTCGACGTCGAACACGCCATCGACGTGAATCCGGCCGCGCCGTGCATCGACATCGACGTCGAAATCGATCTTCGTGAAGATCGGATCGAACGCCTGTTCGAGCGTCGACGCGAATACCGAGAACATCGTGGCGAACGGATCGGTGTCCTGACCGGTCATGATCTTCAGCACCGCATCGCGCTGTGCCGGACTGGCACGTTCGTCGACGATCGGCTGGCACTTGCCCTTGCCTTCGTGGATCGGCCCCGGCCACTGAAACACGACCGCGATCGCGACACCGTCGAGCACCACGTCGCCGTAGTGGCCGCTGTCGATCGAAATCGCGCCCATCGCTTCGCAGCCGCCGTTGGTCGGCAGCCCGTTGAACTGACAAGGGCAACCGTATGAGCAATTGCAATTGACCAATTCGGTGCCCTGAATCTCCCACGGCGTCATGACTCCACCTCGCGCTCGGTGACATGTGAACGCTTCGAATCTAGTGCACGCCACGGTGAAATCAAAGCAGGAACGGCGGCCCGCTTCGACGCGTGAAAACCGTGCGCCACGGCGTGACGCAAGACTTTTCGAAGCAGTCGCGCGAGGCTGTTCCGGCGACCGCCGTCTCACCCGGATCTCACACGAACAGCGACGCGACGATCGCACACCACACCGCAATCGCGCCGCACAGAAACACGCGCCGCGCGACGAACATGCGCGACTCGTCGTCGGGGGTTTTCATCGGCGATGTCGCGAGAAACGGCACGCTGGCGAGGCACGCGAAGCCCAACAGCGCGGGCAGGATCACGATGTAGTCGCCGAACCGCCAGGGCAGCGGCTCGTGCCATCCCCAGTAGCCGAGAAACAGCATGCCCAGCGAAAACATCGTCGCGGCGGCCGAACTGAGCGCGACCACCGATCCCGTCGGAAATTGCATGGGAGCCTCCGTTCGCGCCGCGTGCGCGACGCGGGATCATTATCCCGGCACGGAAGGTGAAAACACAACGACCGCCGACGGCCGCCATCCACGCGCGCGAGCCGCGCTCAACCGCTCATCCCGCCCAGGATCGCCATGATCTCCGAGGCCAACCGCAGGCTCGAATGGATCCGGAACACGGGTTCGGCGTCGACGCAGGACATCGGCATCGAGCAATCGGTAAAGACCAGCGGATACACGTTGTCACGGATTGACAGAGTCGATTCGTTCGAATCGCCGCATCGTGTGTATTTCGCGGAGCACGTGCATCGCGCCCCTAACCCGGCTTCCTCGCCGACTCCACGACGGCAATCCAGCCGACCACCGCCGCAGCGACCCAGCAACAGGTGATCATCAAGTCGAGATCCATCCAACCCTCGAAATTCGTGCTGTTTTCGAAACTGCAGCGATGATGGCCCCTGACCCAGATGCAACCACTGATGAACTGCTGAACGTGCATGTAAACGTTGAACACGGCGAAAGCGGAGATAATCACGGCGACCCGCAGGCGTGTGCTGTTTTTCATTGGCGCTGAAGGCGTGGGATGAATTGCTGCCGATCTTAAGCCAACGGCGACGTGCGACGCAAATCGATCCTGCAGGGGCCCGATCCACCGGCGGGTGCGACCGATGCGCGATCGCGGCGAAAACGACGGGGAACACTGATGAGGAAGCAGGACACGATCGCATTGATCGTCGATCCCGACAGCGGCGAACGGATTCACGACATCGCCGCAATCGTGCGGCATACGTGGGTCGTGACGAGCCCCGTGAATGATGCCGTGGTCAAGCAGATCCGGATTGCGTCAGCAGCCCTGTCCGGGCAAGCCGGCGAAAGTCGCATCACCACCTTCCTCCGATATGGAAGCGACCGGGAAAGCTGGTGCGCGGGAATACTGGATGCCGTGGACGATCACCACAACAGCACAATGCATCGCGACGGCTATTCGATTCTGGAGGTCTACGGCACTCCACTTTCGGCGCGTCTTCGGCAAGCCGTCTCCAGTCTCGGATTTTCGGGGTTCAGGTCAACGGCAACAGGTTTTCGCGCCACCAGGCACGCATCCGCGGAATGACGGCTGGCCGCCGCCCCGCTCACCCGTCGATCGGCCTGATCGTCCTCAAGCAATCCGCCGCCAGCTGCTGATAAATCCGCGTGCCGTTCGCCTTCGCGTCGATCTCCGCATCGCTCAAGCGCCGCACGACCCGCCCCGGCACACCCGCGAGCAGCACGCCGCGCGGCACGTCGTAACCGGCCTTCACGAACGCGCATGCGGCGACGATCGTCGTCGCGCCGATCGTCGCGCCGTCCATCACGACCGCATTCATCCCGATCATCGTGTCCGGTTCGAGCGTCGCGCCATGCACGATCGCGCCGTGGCCTATATGGCTGTTGACACCGAGCCGGCACGTCTCGCCGATCCCGACATGCAGCACGCAGCCGTCCTGCACGTTGCTGCCGTCATCGACGACGATCGCGCCGAAGTCGCCGCGCAGGCTCGCATGCGGGCCGATGTAGCAGCGCGCGCCGATCGTCACGTCGCCGATCACGACCGCGCTCGGGTCGATATATGCGGACGGATCGACGCGCGGCCGCATCCCGTTGAATTCGAACAGCGGCATCGGTCAGAGCGCCGCGGCCGCTTCCGGCACGAGCGTGAACAGGTCGCCGACGACACCGTAGTCGGCCACGCTGAAGATTGGCGCTTCCGGATCCTTGTTGATCGCGACGATCACCTTCGAATCCTTCATGCCGGCCAGATGCTGAATCGCACCCGAGATGCCGACCGCGATGTACAACTGCGGCGCGACGATCTTGCCGGTCTGACCGACCTGATAGTCGTTCGGCACGTAGCCTGCGTCGACTGCCGCGCGCGACGCGCCGAGCGCGGCATGCAGCTTGTCGGCCAGCGGCTCCAGCACCTTCGTGTAGTTTTCGCCGCTGCCGAGGCCACGGCCGCCCGACACGACGATGCTCGCGCTGGTCAGTTCCGGACGATCCAGCTTCGTCACTTCACGGCTCACGAATTGCGACACGCGGGCGTCGGTGGCTGCCTCGATCTTCTCGATCGCAGCGTTTCCGCCAACGGCTGCCACCGCATCGAAACCCGTCGCACGCACCGTGACGACCTTGACCGCGTCGCCCGACTGCACCGTCGCGATCGCATTGCCTGCGTAGATCGGGCGTTCGAACGTATCCGCTGAAACAACCGCCGTGATCTCGGAGATCTGTGCGACGTCCAGCTTCGCGGCGATGCGCGGCGCGACGTTCTTGCCGTAAGCGGTTGCCGGCGCAACGATATGCGAGTAATGCGCCGCGACGCTCACGACCGTCGCTTCGACGTTTTCCGCGAGACCATTGGCCAACTGCGGCGCATCGGCCAGCAGCACCTTCGCCACACCCGCAATCCGTGCTGCCGCCTCGGCCGCCGCTTGCGCGTTGTGCCCTGCGACGAGCACGTGAACGTCGCCACCGCCTGCCGCGTTGAGCGCGTGCGCCGCAGCCACCGCATTCAGCGTCGCGGCCTTGATCGACGCATCGTCGTGTTCCGCCAATACCAGAATCGTCATTTCGTTGCGTTTCCTGTTACAGCACCTTGGCTTCGGTCTTCAGCTTCCCGACCAGCGTCTGCACGTCCGGCACCTTCACGCCGGCCGCGCGCTTCGGCGGCTCGT
Source organism: Burkholderia cepacia (assembly GCF_001039005.1). GTDB lineage: Bacteria > Pseudomonadota > Gammaproteobacteria > Burkholderiales > Burkholderiaceae > Burkholderia > Burkholderia theae. Next base: position 71,279 of record NZ_LDWR01000066.1, on the reverse strand, counting down.
TCACCTTGAGCACTTTCAGGCGCGGCGTCACATCCACGCCCAGGTCTTCGGGCTTCACGATTTCCAGCGGCTTCTTCTTCGCCTTCATGATGTTCGGCAACGTCACGTAGCGCGGCTCGTTCAAACGCAGGTCCGTGGTCACCACGGCCGGCAGTTGAAGCGACAGCGTTTCAGCGCCGCCGTCGACTTCACGTGCGACCGTTGCCTTGCCGTCCGCCACCGTCACCTTCGACGCGAACGTCGCTTGCGGCAGGCCGGCGAGTGCGGCCAGCATCTGGCCGGTCTGGTTCGAATCGTCGTCGATCGCCTGCTTGCCGAGAATCACCAGCGAAGGTTGTTCCTTGCCGACCAGCGCCTTCAGCACCTTCGCGACGCCCAGCGGTTCGACGCTATCGGTCGACTCGACGAGAATCGCGCGATCCGCGCCGATCGCCAGCGCCGTGCGCAGCGTTTCCTGCGCCTGCGCGACGCCGACCGACACGGCGACCACCTCGGTCACGACACCGGCCTCCTTCAACCGCACGGCCTCTTCCACCGCGATCTCGTCGAACGGGTTCATCGACATCTTCACGTTCGCGATGTCGACGCCGGTCCGGTCGGATTTCACGCCGACCTTCACGTTCGCGTCGACCACGCGTTTCACTGCCACGAGCACTTTCAACTGCCTGTCTCCTGTTCCGTTGCCAGTACCGTCTCGCGTCAGCGCGCGGTGTAACCGCCGTCGATCACGAGCTCCGCACCCGTCACGTAACGGCCGGCCGGCGACACGAGATACAGGATGCCGGCCGCGATGTCGCGCGGGCTACCGATCTTCGCCATCGGCACGTGCGTCTGCAAATAACCGAACACGTTGTCGGGGTCCTGCCCCATCTGGCGGAATGCCTCCTCGAGCATCGGCGTGCGGATATAACCGGGGTGCACCGAGTTCGCGCGGATGTTCTTCGCCGCATACAGCATCGCGTCGACCTTCGCCATCATCCGCACCGCAGCCTTCGACGCGTGATACGCGGGCACGTCGGGGCCGCCGACAATCCCGTACATCGACGACAGGTTCACGATCGACCCGCCGCCGGCCGCGTCGATGTGCGGAATCGCCGCGCGCGTGCACAGGAACACGCCGTTGACGTTCACGTCCTGCACGCGCTGCCATTGCGCGAGCGTGAGCTCGTGCGTCGGTACGTTGTGCCCTTCGATGCCCGCGTTGTTCACGAGCACGTCGAGGCGCCCGAAGCGCGCGACGATCTCGCCGAACACGCGCGCCACGTCGGCCTCCTGCGTGACGTCGAGCAACCAGAACGCCGCCTGGCCGCCCTGCGCGCGGATTTCCTCGACCAGCGCTTCCGCCGGCTGCGACAGCACGTCGAGAATCGCGACGCTCGCGCCGGCGGCCGCCAGCGTGCGGGCCGTCTCCGCGCCGATGCCGCGCGCGCCGCCGGTGATCGCAGCCACCTTGCCGCGCAGGTCGAACAGTTCTTCGATGAGTTTCATGATGTCTCCGTGTAATTAGCTGGGCCGCCCATGCCGGGGCGACCTTCAATGGCATCCGGCGTTATCGCGTATTCCGCGCCGCAAGAAAATCGAGGCATTCCCGATTGAAATAGTCGGCGTGTTCCACCATCACCCAGTGGCCGCACCGGTTCATCAGCACGAAGCGCGCGTCGCGGCAGCGTTCGAGGAACTTCAGCGCGCCGCCGACCGGATTGAAGCGGTCGTCCGTGCCCCAGAAACCGAGCACCGGGCTGCGCAGGTCGCCGAGCGCGTCGGTCAGGTTCGGCACGCTCATCGTCGACAGCACTTCGGTCGGCTGCTCGACGCACACCTTCATCCGCTCGGCGACGAGCGCGTCGGTGACGATCGCCGGGTCGTGCACGAGCAGCGTCAGCAGTTCGCGCATCGTGTCGTCATTCATCTGGCGATTGGTGAACAGCTTCACCATCCGCTGAATTCCTTCCATCCGGAAATAGGTGTCGCGATCCTCGACGCCGCCCGGCGCCATCATGATCAGCCCGTCCACCTCGTCCGGATAGTCGAGCGCGTATTTCAGCGCGATCGCGCCGCCGAGCGAGTTGCCGAGCAGCACGGCCGGCCCGATCCCGAGCGCGGCAAGCTGCGCATGCAGCGCGCCGACGAAGAAATCGAGCGTATAGGCCACATCGGACGGCTTCGACGACTGCCCGTAGCCGGGCAGGTCGACGACGATCGCGCGATAGCCGGCCGCCGCGAACGCGGGGACGTTGTGCTTGAAATTGCTGAAACCGCTGGCGCCCGGGCCGCTGCCGTGGATGAACACCACGGGCCGGCCCTCGCCCGCCTCGTAATGGTGAAGGCGCAGGCCGCCCGGTACGTCGGTGAAGATGCCGGCCGGCGGCGTCGTGGGGATCGTCATCGCGGGTTGTCTCCTTCGTCGATCGATGGATGCTTGCCCCGATGATTGCGCCGCCGGCGCCGGCCGGCATCATCCTTTCAGACTACGAAGCCGCGCGCGCTTCTTTCTATCATCGGCCCACCGAAACGGAGGCTGACGATGAACGGATTCGACTACAGCGGCAAGACGGTGCTCGTGACGGGCGGCACCAAGGGCATCGGGCGGCGCATCGCCGAACGGTTTCTCGCGGCAGGGGCGCGCGTGTTCGTCTGCGGACGCAGCGCGCCCGACACGCCGCCTATGGCCGGCGGCCGCACGGCGACGTTCGTCGCGGCCGACCTGCGCGACATCGAACAGGTCGACGCGATGCTTGCGACGATCCGCGATACGGCGGGCGGCCTCGACGTGCTCGTCAACAACGCGGGTGGCTCGCCGTTCGCGCTCGCGGCCGACGCATCGCCGCGCTTCACCGAATCGATCGTACGGCTGAACCTGATCGCGCCGCTGCAGCTCGCGCAGCGCGTGAATGCGATCATGCAGCCGCAGCCGCACGGCGGCGTAATGCTGTTCATCGCGAGCGTCAGCGCGTCGCGGCCGTCGCCCGGCACGGCCGCGTACGGCGCCGCGAAAGCGGGCCTCGTCAACGCGGTCACGTCGCTCGCGGTCGAGTGGGCGCCGCGCGTGCGCGTGTGCGCGATCAGCCCGAGCCTCGTGCAGACCGATTCGGCCACCGAAGGTCACTACGGCGACGACAACGCGCTCGATGCGATCCGCGCGACGATTCCCGCCGGACGGCTCGCGACGCCGGACGACGTCGCGTCCGCGTGCCTGTTCCTCGCGTCGCCCGACGCGTCGTACACGTCGGGCGCGAACCTGCGGCTCGACGGCGGCGGCGAGCGGCCGGCGTTCCTGAGCGCCGCGCAGTCGGCCGCGCGTTGAACCATGCGATGCAAGCGGTGCAGGACGAATCGTTGCCAGTCCTAGGGAAGTCATCTAGTTCATTTTGACGATTCCCTGCTACCGCGATCTCCCTACTCTGCCTCTCACGACAACACACATAGACGACCGTCGTCGATACCCCCAAGAGGAGACACCATGCATCAACGGATTTCGCGCCGTACCGACAAGCGGGCAACCGCCACGCTGTCGACGCTGGCCGCCGCGCTGCTGACATGCGCCGTTCCCAGCGCGCATGCAGGCAGCACGATCGAGCTGGGCGCCGACACGACGCTGGACTATACGTTCACGCTCAGTTACGGCCTCGGCATGCGCACGCGCGCACCGAGCGGCAATCTGCTGACGCCGGCGAACATCAACGGCGACGACGGCGATCGCAACTTCGCGAAGAACAAGCTGATCGAGAACCAGGTCAGCCTGCTCGGCGAAGTGAACCTGAAGCACGACGACTGGGGCGTGTTCGTCCGCGCGGACACGTTCTACGACCAGGCCTACCACCGCCCGAACTACAACGATGCACCGGACACCGTGAACCACTCGGGCCAGTACAACAACTTCACGAGCGACGCGCGCTACTGGTCGGGCGGCCACACGACGCTGCTCGCGGCGTATGCGTACAACACGTTCCACATCGGTTCGACGAGCCTGAACGTGAAGGTCGGCGACCAGGTCGTCGCGTGGGGCGAAAGCCTGTTCTTCCCGAACATCGCGGGCGCGCAGGGGCCGTCCGACGCGACCAAGTCGTACATGGCCGGCGCGGAGGTGAAGGACATCCTGCTGCCGGTGCCGCAGATCTCGACGCAGTGGCAGATCACGCCGCGCCTGAGCCTGCTTGCGTACTACCAGTTCTCGTTCCAGCAGAACCGCCTGACCGCGCCGGGTTCCTACTGGAGCTATTCGGACGTCACCGGCCCCGGTGCGCAGTACATCATCGGCCCGGGCGGGATGCTGATTCCGCGTGGCGCCGACGAGAAGCCGAGCGCACGCAACCAGTGGGGTATCGGCGCGCGCTTCCGCGTGCTCGGCGACACCGAGCTCGGCCTGTACTACCTGCACTACAACGACATGAACCCGAGCGTCGTCACGTCGTTCTACCCGACGCTCCAGTACCAGCAGACCTATTTCAACAACATCAAGCTGACGGGCGCGAGCTTCTCCACCCAGATCGGCCCGGTGAACGTCGCGGGCGAGGCATCGTACCGCCAAGGCGCATCCGTCCTCGTCAACACGCCGACGGGCGTGCAGTCGACGCGCGCGAACGTCGTGCAGACCAACCTGTCCGGCATCTACTCGATCGGGCCGAGCTTCCTCGCGAATTCGCAGTCGCTGATCGGCGAACTCACGTACGTGCACGCGGGCAGCATCTCGGAGCTCGGCGGGTCGACCACGCTCGCGAACACGCGCAACGCGCTCGCGCTCGAAGTCGCATGGACGCTCAGCTACAAGAACGTGTTCAACGGCTGGGATCTCGACGTGCCGCTGACCTACACGCACAACCTGGCGGGCACGTCGCCGCTGGCCGGTGCACTCGGCTCGCTGACGGGCCAGGGCGACCACCGCGTGACCGCCGGCGTCACCTTCACGCGCCTGAGCAACCTGTCGCTGTCGCTCGTCTACGCGAAGTTCCTCGGATCGCCGAACCCGGTCACGCGTCCGCTCTCGGACCGCGACTACGTACTGGCCACGGCGACCTACCACTTCTGAGCGGCCCGGCCGCTCGTCACTCAGCAAGAAGAGGATTAGTCATGAAGCGAATTCATCTCCCCCTCCTGCGCGCGTCGGTGATAGCCGCGTGCGCGCTCGCCGCGACGGCGTCGTACCCGAAGGTCACGACAGACGACCTGAAGGCGCTCGACGGCCTGTTGACCCCGATGGGTGCGGTCCGCGCCGCGAGCAAGGACAGCAGCGTGCCCGAATGGTCGGGCAAGTGGCTCGGCGCGCCGTCCGACGTGCAGTACAAGCGCGGCAGCCGCTACCCCGATCCGTTCGCCAGCGAGAAGCCGGTCGCGACGATCACCGCGGAGAACATGGCGCAGTACGCGGAGCACCTGACCGACGGTCAGAAGGCGATGTTCAAGCGCTATCCGACCACGTTCAAGATCATCGTCTACCCGACCCATCGCGACTTCCGCTACCCGGATGCCGTCTACAAGGACATCCGCGCATACGCGCCCGATTCGACGATGACGTCCGACGCGAACGGCCTCACGAACGCGCCGCCGACGGTGCCCTACCCGATCCCGAAAACCCCCGCCGAACTGCTGTGGAACCAGCGTTTCTCGTCGTCGATCGGCACCGAGCAGGCCACCTACGACCAGGCGGTCGTGTACTCCGACGGCAACATCGCGTGGGGCAAGGTGCGCTACGACATCTACTCGCCGCGCAACGTCGGCAAGTACGACGTGAAGAGCGACCTGAACAACCGCACGTACTACCGCAACGCGACGGAGCTGCCGCTGTCCGACCGCGGCTCGCTGATCGTCGGCTTCACGAACTGGGACAAGGCCGGCGCCGACAACTCGTCGCGCACGTGGATGTACAACCCCGGCACGCGGCGCGTGCGCCAGGCGCCCGAATACGGCTATGACCAGCCGCAGGGCCCGGGCGGCTTCCGCACCGTCGACGACGACCGCCTGTACAACGGCCCCGGCGACCGCTACGACTGGAAGATCGTCGGCAAGCGCGAGATCTACGTGCCCTACGACAACTACAAGGTGATGGACAGCGCGGTGAAGTACGGCGACCTGCTGACCAAGGGCCACGAGAACCCGGCGTATATCCGCTACGAGCTGCATCGCGTGTGGGTGCTGCAGGCGACGCTGAAGAGCGGCTATCGCCACCAGTATGCGAAGCGTGTGCTGTACATCGACGAGGATTCGTGGCAATCGCTGCTCGCCGACAACTACGACGCACGCGGCCAGCTGTGGCGCACCAACGTCGCGACGTCGCTGTACGCGTATGACGCGAAGGTGTTCTACCCGAGCGCGGTGTTCTTCCACGACCTGATCTCGGGCGCATACATGGCCGACCGCCTGACCAACGAAGGCCCGATGCCGAAGCTCGACAACAGCCCGCAGTTCAACGAGGCGTACTTCTCGCCGGACGCGATCCGCAGTTCGGGTAACTAAGCGACGCGGAATGCCCGCGACCCACGCGCCGGAGCCCTGCTCCGGCGCACGACGCCGCCCGCGACGGCGGCCTTTTCCATTCGAGGGCCCTTTCATGTCTTCCCGCCTGCATACGACGCTCGGCGACGAGCTGTACGCCGCGTGGCACGCGCGTGCGCCGGTCGCGCCGCTGTCGAGCCGCCCGCGCCGGCTGTCGCTCGACGACGCGTACCGCATCCAGCAGCGCTTCATCGAACGCCGCGTCGAACACGGCGAAGCGGTGGTCGGCAAGAAGATCGGCGTGACGAGCCAGGCCGTGCAGGACATGCTGAACGTGCGCCAGCCCGATTTCGGCATCCTGCTGTCGGGCATGCACTACGCGGCCGGCGAGGCAATTGCCGCCGACTCGCTGATCGCGCCGCGCGCCGAAGGCGAGATCGCATTCATCCTCGCGCACGACCTGCGCGGCCCCGGCATCGACCGCACCGACGTGATCGCCGCGACGGCCGCCGTCGCGCCCTGCTTCGAGATCGTCGATTCGCGCATCCGCGACTGGGCGATCCGCATCGAGGACACCGTCGCCGACAACGCGTCGTGTGGCGTGTACGTGCTCGGCGACGCGCGCGTCGACCCGCGCACGCTCGATCTCGCCGCGTGCGAGATGTCGATCGAGAAGAACGGCGAGCCCGTCGCGCAAGGGCGCGGCGATGCTGCGCTCGGTCACCCCGCCGACGCGGTCGCGTGGCTCGCGAACACGCTCGCCGCGTACGACGTGCCGCTGCTTGCCGGCGAGATCGTGCTGTCCGGCTCGCTCGCGAAACTGATTCCGGTCACGGCCGGCGACGCGCTGTCGATGCACATTTCCGGCATCGGCAGTTGCGACGTCCGCTTTATCTAAAGGAACCCTCCCGATGAAGAAAATCAAATGCGCACTGATCGGTCCCGGCAACATCGGCACCGACCTGCTGTACAAGCTGCGCCGCTCGCCGGTGCTCGAACCCGTGTGGATGGTCGGCGTCGATCCGGCCTCCGACGGCCTCGCGCGGGCACGCGAATTCGGCCTGAAGACCACCGACAAGGGTGTCGACGGGCTGCTGCCGCACGTGGCCGCCGACAACATCCGCATCGCGTTCGACGCGACGTCGGCCTACGTGCACCGCGACAACTCCGACAAGCTCACTGCGCTCGGCGTGCGGATGATCGACCTGACGCCCGCCGCGATCGGGCCGTACTGCGTGCCGCCGGTAAACCTCGACGCGCATCTCGACAGCGCGCAGATGAACGTGAACATGGTGACCTGCGGCGGCCAGGCGACGATCCCGATGGTGTACGTGGTGTCGCGCGTGCAGCCGGTCGCGTACGGCGAGATCGTCGCGACCGTGTCGTCGCGCTCGGTCGGCCCCGGCACGCGCAAGAACATCGACGAATTCACGCGCACGACGTCCGGCGCGATCGAACAGGTCGGCGGTGCACGCAAGGGCAAGGCGATCATCGTGATCAACCCGGCCGAGCCGCCGCTGATCATGCGCGACACGATCCACTGCCTGACCGACGGGCCACCCGACGTCGAGGCCATTACCGCGTCGGTGCACGCGATGGTCAAGGAAGTGCAGCGCTACGTGCCGGGCTACACGTTGAAGAACGGCCCGGTGTTCGACGGCAATCGCGTGTCGGTGTTCATGGAAGTCGAAGGGCTCGGCGACTACCTGCCGAAGTACGCGGGCAACCTCGACATCATGACCGCCGCCGCGGCCGCCACGGCCGAGCGTTTCGCCGAACAGATGCTGGCCGCGACGGCCGCCACCGCTTGAGTTGAGGAGCCACGCGATGTCACTTGCAGGCAAGAAGATCACCGTCCACGACATGTCGCTGCGCGACGGGATGCACCCGAAGCGCCACCAGATCACGCTCGACCAGATGCGCAACATCGCGCGCGGGCTCGACGCGGCCGGCGTGCCGCTGATCGAGGTCACGCACGGCGACGGGCTCGGCGGTGCGTCGGTCAACTACGGTTTCCCCGCGCATACCGACGAGGCGTACCTGAGCGCCGTGATTCCGGAGCTGAAGCAGGCCAAGGTGTCGGCGCTGCTGCTGCCCGGCATCGGCACCGTCGAGCACCTGCGCATGGCGCACGAACTCGGCGTCGGCACGATCCGCGTCGCGACGCACTGCACCGAGGCCGACGTGTCGGAACAGCACATCGGCCTCGCGCGCACGCTCGGGCTCGACACGGTCGGTTTCCTGATGATGGCGCACATGTCGCAGCCGGAGCAGCTCGTCGTGCAGGCGAAGCTGATGGAGTCGTACGGCGCGAACTGCATCTACATCACCGATTCGGCCGGCCACATGCTGCCCGACGACGTGACCGCGCGGATCGGCCAGGTGCGCGACGCGCTGAAGCCGGAGACGGAACTCGGCTTCCACGGCCACCACAACCTCGCGATGGGCGTCGCGAACTCGGTCGCGGCGGTCGCCGCCGGCGCGAACCGGATCGATGCGGCCGCGGCCGGCCTCGGCGCCGGCGCGGGCAATACGCCGATGGAAGTGTTCGTCGCGGTGTGCGACCGAATGGGCATCGAGACGGGCGTCGACGTGTTCGCGATCTCGGACGTCGCCGAGGATCTCGTCGTGCCGATCATGGACGCGCCGATCCGTCTCGACCGCGATGCGCTGACGCTCGGTTATGCGGGCGTCTACTCGTCGTTCCTGCTGTTCGCGAAGCGCGCGGAAGCGAAGTACGGGATTCCCGCGCGCGACATCCTCGTCGAACTGGGCCGTCAGCGGCTCGTCGGCGGCCAGGAGGACATGATCGAGGATGCGGCGCTGACGATGGTGCGGGCGCGGGAGGTCGCGGCGTAATCGAATGTGGCCGGCATCCATCCGGAAGCGGTGTGAACGGGGTGCAAGCCCCGTTTTCTTTTGATGGAGGCGAGAAGAAGCGACGGATCGCCATGCCGGGCATGTCGGTTGCGCGCCGGTTGCCCTGGGGCCTGTCTTACATTCGATGAAATAGGTCTGCCGGCGTGATTCACGCAACAACGCATCAGCAACGCTCGAGCCCCGGGATACGTTGCATCGCTGCCCTAAGTAACTCGACGAGCATCTGCGCGTTTGCCGACAAACCACCGTCCGCCCGCGTCAGCAAGCCGACAATCGTCTCCGGCAGCGGATCGGTCACCTGAAGCAGCACGATGTCGGGATTGGCGACGATCTGAGCGGCCAACTCACCGGGCGCTATCGAGATTGCGTCCGTGCTTTTCACGGCAACGATGCCTGCGGTGACGTTCTGCGCCTCGATGATCAACGGCTCGTCGGCCGCACCGGAGCGTGGATGATTGAAGAACAGGTCAAGCACGCTCGCGCGCGATCCGGCGTAAATCCATCCATAGCGCACCAGATCGTCGATACCGCATGGCCGCCCTGCCAACGGGTGATCTCGTCGGGCGACCACCACCGCGCGCGATCGAAACCATGGTTCGAACCTGAAGAAGTTCGTGAGCTGATCGGATTCGATCGCACATATGCCGAAGTCGAGCGATCCGTCTCGCAGGCCGGGTAGGACACTGGACAGAAAGCCGTCGGCGATGCGCAGCGGCGCGTGCGGCCGGGACGCCACAAAAGCGGGCAACGCATGCGGAAGCAACAAAGCCGTTGCGACAGGCAAAACGCCCATCGAGACGCGGGCGCGCTCATCAGAACGAATGTCGCCGGGCAGGAGTTCCATCTGGCTGACGATAAGCATCGCCCGCGGTAACAGCGATGCCCCGGCGGCAGTCAGCGTAGCGCCGCGTACACCTCGCGAGAACAGCGCGACACCGAGATCCTCTTCGAGCGTCTTGATCGTCTTCGTTACCGCAGCCTGCGATATGTCCATGGAACGCGCTGCCGCACGAATGCTGCCCAACGTTGCAGCGCGAACGAATGCCAGTACCTGCGGGTATTTCATTGACGACAATCCCAGGTTATCGCATGTACCAAAAAAGCGTCTTTTGCGAGTTTATTTTCCGCACCACTATTCTTCGGCCTCCTTCACGGAAGGCCGGTCCGGACGAAAACGGCACGTCAGTGTAGCCATTCTCCGTCGGAGACCGAAATCCAGGTAATTTCATGGACCACTCAAGTGGATACATATGAAAAAAATCAGATGGTTTGGAGACTCGATCTGGCTGGTTTTGCTCGGTAGCGCGGTGATGCTTCTGGCGGCGGGCTGCGGCGGAAGCGCGGACAGCGCGCCCCAGCCGCCAAGCGGCCCTGTTCCCGTGTCCAACGCAGCAGTTGGCGACGGCGGCGTCCCGTCGTTCTACGTGTGGACCAGTCAAGTGCCCGGTACACCGGGCCAACTGCTGCGTCAGCAACCGCTGGATGCCAATCTTGCGCTCGACAACTCGGACCCGTCGCAGAACGTTCGCATGCTCTACACGTCGACTGACGGCGTCGACGGAAAAACGCCCGTTGCCGTTTCCGGTGCCGTCTATTTTCCGAAGGGAACCCCGCCGGCAAACGGTTGGCCCGTCATCGCGTGGACGCACGGCACCGTCGGCGTAGCCGACGTGTGCGCCCAGTCGTACACGCAGCGGTCGGATCGCGACAAGGCTTACCTCGGCACGTTTCTGGCGCAAGGCTACGCGATTGTCGCAACCGACTATCAGGGTCTCGGCACGCCCGGCCCTCACCCTTACGTGTTGACGCGCGCCGAAGCGTACAGCGCGCTCGACAATCTGCGTGCGGCGCTGGCGATGTTTCCGGGCGTGCTCGCAAACAAGGTGGTATTGGTCGGCCAGTCGCAAGGTTCGGGGGCCACAATCGCCACGTTGCAATATGCGCCGACCTATGCCCCTGACGTACACATCGTGGGCGGTGTCGCAACAGGTGTCGCCTTCGGGTTTTCGGGCACCAATCCGGCACCGCAGATTCCCGCGCCCGTCGTCAGCAACAGCCTTCTACCCGTCTCGGGTGATGCGCTTGAAGACATGCTCATTTGGCGCGGCACCGCGCCCGCGGAAAATCCGGCCTTCGACATCACACCTTATCTGTCCGATAGCGCCAAGCCTCTGTTCGCCGCAACGATAACGAATTGCATCGACACGCTCGAAACGATGGAGAGCTCGGAAGGTATTACGGAGGCCAATTACCTGAAGGCAAGGCCACCCGCGAGCCTGGTTGCACCGGTGCTGAGTCGCTTCCCGACGCCTATCGCGGGCTTCTCGGTGAAGGTCCCGTTATTCACGGGAACCGGGCTCGCCGACTCGTTAACGGGGACGCCTGCCGCGTACAACTTCATCTCTACCGCATGCAGCCTTGGGGTCGACATCGAGTGGCACTATTATCCGGGCCTGACGCACAGCGGCGCGGTGAACGGTTCGCTCGTGGACTCGTTGCCCTTCATCAAGAAGGTGCTGGCGGGAGAGCCCGTGGTGAGCAACTGCAGTTCGCTGGTGGTTCCGGGTCCTTTGCAACCGGCGACACCTGGGCAGCCGTTCAATACGTAGTCCAAAAGATGTAGTGCAGCTGATCGATGCCCGAGCGTGAGCGAAAAATACTCGGTCAGTCGGTGAGTCTGGCATCTCGATTTCGTGACGAAATCGGGATGCCACAGCCGAGGCCCACGGCTTCGTTTCCATCACGCGCGCCAACCGGGCATGTCCGCCGTATGCCTTCGCCCGGAATTCCTTCGGCGGATCGCGCCACCGACATCCGCTCGCCGCACCACCCGTCAGCGATGCTTCCCGCCGTGCCGACGCTTCCGATGCGCCGCACGCGCCTGCTGCAGCGACGGCATCAGTTCCTCGATGTATTGCCGCGCCTGCCCGCGCGTGACGATTTCGCTGAAGCGCTGATGGGCCTTGTCCTGACCGACCAGCGCCGCATGCGCTTTCTTCAGGATGTGCAGATACGCGATCAGGCTCGTGCCGTCGCGCACGGGCAGCGCATCGCGCGGGTCCGGAGCCGGGGTCGTGCTCATGTTCCGATCCTTTGCGGGCAGTCGGTCCGGCACGTCGCCGTCACGAGCGCCAGCAGGTCGTTGGCAAGGCGGTCGCGGTCGGTCAGCGGCGCAAGGCCGAACAACCGGCCGAGCGTCGCGGCCACCGACGCATGATCGTACGGCGTGTGGTCGACCTGCCCGGCCGCGACCCATGGTGAAATCACGATCGCCGGCACGCGCACGCCGTACACGTCGAAGCCGAAGCCGCTCGCGTTCAGCGTCGCGGCCGCGCCATCGTTCGGCGGCGGCGCGGCGCCCGGCTTGACCGAATCGTAGAAGCCGCCGTGCTCGTCGTAGGCGATCACGAGCAGGCTGCTGTTCCACAGCGGTGAATTGCGGATCGCGTTGTACACGCGCGCGGCGAGCTGGTCGCCGCCGGCCAGCCCGTCCATCGGGTGTTGCGAGCTGCCGTTCTCGTAGGTGCCGTGCACGATGTCGCCGTAGCCGGGCTCGATGAACGTATAGCGCGCCGTGTAGCCGGCCGCGAGATCGGCTTCGAAATGCGCGAGGTCGTCGACGTCGAAGAAGCTCACGCCCTTCAGCGACGCGACCTGCGGCACATGGCCAAGCGGATCGCCGGTCTGGTCCTGGTAGATGCGCCAGTTGCCGTCGCCGAGCGCGCCGAAAATCGAACCCTTCGGATAGGAGAAACCGTCGACCGTGTCCCACCCGCCCATTTCCTCCTTGGTCGGCGAATGGTCGAGCCCGGCCGACGACGCGCCGTGCAGGAAGAACCGGTTCGGCCAGGTCGGCCCCGGCATCGACGCATGCCATGCGTCGCACAGCACGAACGCGTTCGCGAGCGCGTACAGCGACGGCGCGTTCGTCTGCACGTCAGCGCCCTGCATGATCTTGCCCGCGTCGGCCGGCTGCGGCGGCGTACCCTCGGAATGCGACGTCGCGTAGTTCGACACGAACCCCGAATTGGCGACGGGCGGATAAGCCTGTCCTTTCACGAACGGCACACCCGGGCCGCAGAGCTGCTCGAGCACGTCGGTGAATTCGTGGCAAGGATCGGTCGGCATTCGGTCCGGCGCACCGCCGCCGAATGGATAGACCGCGCCGCCGTACGCGTTGCTGTTGCCCGGCGACGCGGCGACGATGTCGGCGATGCCCGACAGCGCGAACAGGTGATCGAACGAGCGGTTCTCGAGCATCAGCACGAACACGTGCTGGATGCGCTGCTGAACCGGCGGGGCTGCGGGGGCTGCGTCTGCACTCATGGCGCCTCCTGGCGTCGCGCGACGAATGTCCGGCGGGCACGATCGGCGGCGCGCTGAAAGCGATTGAAGGCAATTGAAAGCAATGCCCGCGAGCCGCGAATTGCCGACGAGTGTACGACCGCGCCGGCCCGCACGTAAAGCCATACGCGAACCGCGCTGCCGCGCGTGCGTTCAGCGGCCGGCCGGCGCGGTTTTCCGCGTAACGAACATCGGGCCGACGATCGCGTCGCAGCTGTCGGACGGCAACCTCTGGGTCAATACGCGGCGCACCGACGTGTCGGGCCCGATGGTGCGCCGAACGTTGACTTTCGCCGATCGGCCCGATACGATCGATACACTTTCAAGACGCCCTCCCGGTCCGCCGGGAGGGCGTTTCGTTTTGGTTCACCCACCAAAAGGAAACCCCTTGAAATGAACCCTGTCGACACCCTCGCCTCGCGCCCGAACGCCGACCACGACGGCCTCGGCTACCTGCGGCACGGCACCGGCCCCGAATGCGTGATGGTCATGCACGACTGGCTCGGCGACCGGACGAACTACGCGGCGCTATTGCCGTATCTCGACGAAACGGCCTTCACGTACGTCTTCGTCGACTTGCGCGGCTACGGAACCTCCATCCACCTGAACGGCGCCTGCACCGTCGACGAGATCGCGGCCGATTGCCTCGCGCTCGCGGACCGGCTCGGCTGGCAGCGTTTTCACGTCATCGGCCATTCGATGACCGGCATGGCGACGCAACGGATCGCCGCCAACGCGCCGTCGCGCATCAAGAGCGCGATCGCCGTGTGCCCGGTGTCGGCGGCCGGCAATCGCCTGAACGACGATGCACGCGCGTTCTTCGCGAGCACGGCCGAAAACGACGACGCGTTTCGCCGGCTCGTGCGATTCGTGACGGGTGGTCTGTCGGCGCGCTGGGCCGACGTGAAACTGCGGCAGAACCGCGAGCGCGTGGCGCCGGGTTGCCGGCTCGCCTATCTCGACATGCTGACGGGAACGGATTTCGTCGATGACATACGCGGGCTGGACACGCGCTTTCTGGTGATCGTCGGCGACAAGGATCCGGGGCTCGACGAAGCGGCGATGCAGGCGACGTTCATGGCCTGGCACCCGAACGCGCGGCTCGTGACGATCCCGAATTGCGGTCATTACCCGATGCAGGAATGTCCGCCGTATTTCGCGATGATCGTCGAGGATTTCCTGCGGGACGCGGCCGCTTGAGCGTGGAACACGCAACGCGACCGGAGAAGACGGTGCTGGCCGCCGCGGCGTGACGACGCCGCCGGCGACCGACGAACGGCACGACGTGTGCTGTCCATCCGGTTCGTCCGACCGCCTGGCCGGACGGGAGTCGATCGGTACGGTGTAACGCGCCCGATCGTTGCCGCTTAACGGCGCGGTTGCCCGGTTCGCGGCGGACGCGGCGAATTCGCGTCCTTGTGCCGGAAGTTGATACGGCCCTTGGTCAGGTCGTACATCGACAGTTCCAGCGTCACGCGGTCGCCCGCGAGAATGCGGATGTGGTTCTTGCGCATGCGGCCCGACGCGTACGCGCCCACCACGACGCCGTTTTCCAGCGTGACACGGTATTTGCTGTCCGGCAGCACTTCGTCGACGATCCCGTCGAGTTCCAGCAGTTCTTCTTTTGCCAAACCAATTCCTCCAGACAAGGTGATTGACCGCGGCCGCGGCGATCTGCCGGGCGCCGTTTCCCGCAACGGGACGACGGCTGGCAGGCTGCCGGGTATCGGTTCGTTCAGACGGGCCACAGGCCTGTCTTGCGATCGGAGCCCGGCGCGTTGCGGCGTTCGGGCGGTCAGTGGCGGCGGCGCAATGAGCGCCGCGCAAGTCGGGACCGCGCCGGCTACTACGGCATGGCGGCGGTCTGCTCGGGTTGATGCGTTGAAGCGGTGATGCGCTGGCGAAGCGGCGGGCGCTTCGCGAGGGCGTTGCGTCGCACGCCGGTCAGGCATGCGATGAGGGAGGCGTCACGACCGATGCATCGTGAATGACGCGATGCATCGGTCGTGCGCATCGGAATCGCGCTGGCCGCCGATAAAACAGGCGCCCCGCGCGAAAGTCCATCCGGCAGCAGCCACCGATTGGCGGCCGATGCCGTTGCGGCTTACTGCGGCGTGATGTTCGACGCTTGCAGACCCTTCGGGCCGCGCTTCACTTCGAAGCTGACCTTCTGGCCTTCGGCCAGGGTCTTGAAGCCCGTGCCGCGAATTTCCGAGAAATGGGCGAACAGATCGTCGCCGCCGTTGTCCGGGGAGATGAAACCAAAGCCCTTGGTTTCGTTGAACCACTTGACGGTACCGGTATCCACAAATACTTCCTTAATACGAATAATTGAACATGCGCCCACGACAGGCACAGAAAGAATCAAAGAGGGAAAGGCCAACGACCGCCGCACGGAGTGCGGCCAATGATGAGCTATCGAACTTCTTGAAGACTTCGGTCACGGACACTACGCGGCAACCGCCGTTTCGTCAAGTTCTTTCTATGCAGCACGGGCGCGCGAATGCCGCGTGCGCCTTATGCGGCGGGTGTTGCCGGCCGACGGCGCGCATTTCGATGCGCCCCTCATTTTTCGGCCGGCGCGCCCGTTTTTACTGCGGCTCGAACACGTGATGCAACGCCGGCGGCTCGGCGCCGTCGCGAATCCGCATTTCAAATGCCTTACGCGCGACGCTCGTCGGCCGCACATCGGCCGCGTCCAGATAGAACTGCGAATACCAGTCGCGCATCTGGTACAGCGGCCCGTCGCCTTCGCACAGCAGCGGGTTGTCGATCCGCGTCTTGCTGTGCCAGATGTCGACGTCCTCGTAGAACGCGCGCTGCGCTTCCTTCACGTACGCGTTCGCGATCTCCAGGTTCTGCTCGTCGCTGAGCCCGACCACCTTCTTCACGATCACGCCGTAACGCAGCTCGAAGCTGTTCATGTCGATCGGCACGTGGCAATTCAGCAGCACCGAATGGATCGGCTGCCCGTTGCTCTGCCCCGTCATCTGCGTGATGTGCACGGCCGGCCCGAAATACGTCGACAGCGCGGTCAGGCTGTCGCCGCCGAGCTTCTCGCTGCGGCCGACCATCAGCTGCGTCGCCTTGTGATCCTCGAACAGGTTCGCGAAATAGTCGATCGGCGCGCGGTGCACGGTCGCGAAGTGCGCGACGTCCGAGATGTTGTCGACCAGCTCGCGGCAGTTGGCCTGGATCACCATCTTGTCGACCACCCAGTCCGACCATTCGTCGGAGAAGCACACGTCGAGACGCGGAATCGCGACGTCCGCCGGCGGCGCGTTGCCTTCCGGGTCGTTCCAGACGAACAGCAGGTTGTTTTCCTCGCAGGTCGGCCATGCGCCGATGCGCGCCTTCGGCGGAATCCGCTTGCAGTATGGGATCGACGCGCACTGCCCTTCGCCGCTCCAGGCCCAGCCGTGGAACGGGCACACGAGGTTGTCGCCCTGGACCGTGCCGAGGCTCAGGTCGGCGCCCATGTGCGGGCAGTAGGCGTCGACGACATTGACCTTGCCGGTCGAATCGGCGAACGCGGCGAGCTTGCGGCCGAACACGTTCAGCGTGTGCGGCTTGCCGTCCTTGTAGTCGCGGGCGAGCCCGAGGCAGTGCCAGCCGCGCGCATAGCGCTGCGCGAGCGGCTGGGCTTCGATCTTGTAAGGGCGTGCGGACATGTGGGTTGACTCCTCTCGTGGGGAACGCGCGGCGGCCCGCCGCGCGCGGGGTGATGGGGGTGCGCCGCTCAGCGCATCGGATTGCCGTGTTCGAACGCGGTTGCCTGCTGCCGCGACGGCGCGGCCACCGGCGACGGCGACGACTGTGTCGCGCGGCGCTCGGCCCGCTCGACGCCGAGCCACGCGGCGAGCGCGGGCAGCAGGAACACCGCGCCGAACAGGTTCACGAGGAACATGAACGCGAGCAGCACGCCCATGTCGACCTGGAACTTCAGCGCGGAGAACGCCCACGTGCCGACGCCGATGAACATCGTGACGGCCGTGAACAGCGCCGCCGTGCCGCGCTGGCGCATCGCGTCGGCAAACGCGTCCGGCAGCGACGCGCCGTGGCGGATGTCGTGCTGCAGGCGCTCGTACAGGTAGATCCCGTAGTCGACGCCGACCCCGACGCCGAGCGTGATCACCGGCAACGTCGCGACCTTCAGCCCGATGCCGAGGCGCGCCATCACCGCGTTGCACAGGATCGACACGAGCGTGAGCGGCACGACGATGCACAGCACCGCGCGCCACGAGCGGAACGTGACCGCGCAGAGCAGCGCGATCGCGCCGAAGATCGACAGCAGCATCGCGATTTCCGCGTCGCCGACCGCCTCGTTGGTCGCGGCCATCACGCCGACGTTGCCGCCCGCGAGCCGGAACGCGACGTTCGGCGTCGGGTTCTCGGCCGCGAAGCGCTTGATCTCGTCGACGATGTGCGCGATGGTCGTGCCCTCGTGGTTCTTCGTGTAGATCAGCACCTGGATCGCCTTGCAGTTCGCGGTGTTCATCCCGTTGTCGGGGTCGAACGCGTTGGAACCCTGCGTGAGCCCGTCGCTGGAACGCGGCAGCGCGGCCCAGCGCGGGTTGCCTTCGTTGAACGCGGCGATGAACACCTTGCCCTGCGACGACACGCTCGTCACCGACTGCACGCCGGCCACGCCGCGCATGTTCATCTCGAACTTCTCGATCGCGCTCATCACCGGGTAATGCAGGCACGCGTCGTCGAAGCCGGTCGTCTCGACGATCACCGACAGCACGTCCACGCCGATGTTGTACTGGTGCGTGATCGCCGCGTTGTCGATGTTGTAGCGCGAGTTCGCGCGCAGTTCCGGTGCGCCGGTGCCGATGTCGCCGATCTCCAGCTTGCGCGATTCGAGCGTGCCGTACGCGAGCAGCGCGAGCGCCACCGCGAACACGCCGAGCGCGGGCGCCGGCCGGGCGAACACCGCGAAGCGCGACCACATCCGGCTGCCGCCGGCCGCCGCCGTGCGCTGCGCGCGCGCCAGCGTGCCGCGTTCGAGACGCGTGTACGACAGCAGGATCGGCAGGAACACCTTGTTCGTCACGATCATCAGCAGCACGCCGAGGCACGCGGTGATGCCGAGCTCGCGCACGATGTCGATCCTGATCCGCATGATCACCATGAAGCCGAGCGCGTTGGTCAGCAGCGCGACGGTGCCCGGCACGAACAGCTTGCGGAACGCGTCGCGTGCGGCGTCGACCGACGACTCGCCGCGCACCAGCGCCTGCTTCCATGCGTTGGTCATCTGCACCGCGTGCGATACGCCGATCGAGAAGATCAGGAACGGCACGAGGATCGACATCGGGTCGATGCCGAGCCCGAGCAGCGGCAGCGCGCCGAGCAGCCAGACAACCGGCAGCAGCGCGACGACGAGCGCCAGCACGGTGGTCTTCAGCGAGCGCGTATAGCCGAACAGCAGCGCGGCCGTCACGAGGAACGCGAGCGCGAAGAACGCCATCACGCCCGCGATGCCGCTCTCGACGTCGCCGACCAGCTTCGCGAAGCCGATGATGTTCACGTCGATGCCCTGCTTCGCGTACTTCGCGCGGATCTCCTCGAGCTGGCGCGCGACCGCGCTGTAGTCGAGCCGCTTGCCGGTGGCCGGGTCGGTCTCGCGCAGCTCGGCGCGGATCAGCGCCGACTTCAGGTCGTTGCCGACGAGGCGGCCGATCTGCCCCGAACGCGCGACGTTGCGGCGCACCTTCGCGAGATCGTCCGGGTTCGCGCTCGAGAACTGGCCCGGCACGACCACGTCGCCGCGAAACCCGGCCTCGGTCACCTCGGTGTAATGGACGTTCGGCGTGAACAGCGAGAACACGCGCGAGCGGTTCACGCCCGGGATGAAGAACACATCGTCGGTCGCATGGCGCAGCGCGTCCATGAACGTCTGGTTGTAGATGTCGCCGTCGCCCTTCCAGCGCAGGCTCACGAGGATCGTGTTGGCGCCGGGGAACGCGCCCGCATAACGCTCGAACACCTGCATGTACGGGTGCTGCATCGGGATCATCTTGTTGAAGCCCGGATCGAGCTTCAGGCGCGTCGCGGACAGCCCGAGCGCGAGCGTCACCGCCACGCAGAGCAGCATCAGCAGCCGGCGCTGGCGAATGATCGTGTTGGCGCAGCGCTCGACGAAGGTGGCGAGGCGCGACGCGGGAACGGCTTCAGGGGGGCGTGACAGGTCGTTCATGGAATTCTCGTGTCGGTACGGACTGGCGATGCGAAACGAACCAAAGCGGACGAAAACCGGCGGCCACTGCGGCCGCCGTGGCCGCGCATCAGGACGGCGCCGCGGCGAGCGGCGCGACGCCGGCCTCGCCGCCGAGCAGCAGCGCGCCGTGGCCCATGTCGAGCACGGCCGCGAGGCTCTGCACGCCGCCGAGCTTGCGCACGTCGAAGGTCAACCCGCCGTCGCGCGACGCGACGATCGCACCGCCCTGACCGACCAGCACGAGTTCGCCGTCGGTCAGCTGGGTCGCGCCGAAGTACGACACCGGCACGTGGCTGTCGACATGCGTCCAGGTCGCGCCGCGATCGGTGCTGCGCACCACATTGCCGCGCATCCCGTACGCGACCCAGTCGCCGTTCGCGAGCATCAACGCGCCGAACAGCGAGCCGGCGTACGGCGAAGGCAGCTTGTCCCAGGTGACGCCGTTGTCGGTCGAGCGCAGCAGCGTGCCGCTCTCGCCCGCGATCAGCAGGCTGCCGTGGCCGTCGCCGACGATCGCGTTCAGGTGACGGTCGCCGGCGGGCGTCTTGACCGTCTGCCAGTTGACGCCGGCGTCGTCCGAGCGCAGCAGCTGGCCGAAGCTGCCGGCCGCGAACAGCGGGCCGTCGGCGGTGCCCCACACCGACAGCAGCGGATCGGAATGCGCGTGGTCCATGTGCACCTCGCGCCAGTGCACGCCCGCGTCGTCGCTGCGGATAATCCGGCCGTCGTGGCCGACCGCGATCCCGAGCATCGGCGTGATGAAGCGCACCTGCGTGAGCGTCGACGCCTGGTCGGGCGTGACCGACGCCGGCCGCCAGTGGGCGCCCGCGTCGTCGCTCAGCAGGATCACGCCACGTTCGCCGACCGCGACGATCCGCGCGCCGGCCCGGGCGAGCCCGTTGATCTGCAGCCGGTCCGCATGGATCGCGGTGACCGGGAACGCCGGCAGCGGGCGCGGCGAGAACGCGAACAGCGCGGCGCCGAGCACGAGCGCCGACATCGCGAGTCCGGGCAAAGTTCGTTTCATGCTTGTCTCCTGTGTCTGCGTTCGACGGCGGTTCGCGCAGAAGCGCCAACCACCGTCGCCTGCAAATCTCCGGGCCGTCGGTCTTTGCCGCGGCCTCGAATGGTCCTGAATGGCTGGCCGCCGTCTCCGGCGGCCGATTCGGCGCCTGCTACGCGCCGACTTCGAACAGCGCGGCGGCACCCATCCCGCCGCCGATGCACATCGTCACGACCGCGTGCCGCACGCCGCGCCGCGCGCCTTCGAGCAGCGCGTGCATCGTCATCCGCGCGCCCGACATCCCGAACGGATGGCCGAGCGCGATCGCGCCACCGTCCACGTTCAGCCGGTCGTCGGAGATGCCGAGCGTGTCGCGGCAATACAGCGCCTGGCACGCGAACGCCTCGTTCAGCTCCCACAGACCGACGTCGGCCACGGTCATCCCGAAACGCTCCAGCAGCTTCGGGATCGCGAACACCGGGCCGATACCCATCTCGTCCGGCTCGCAGCCGGCCACCGCGAGGCCGCGGAACGCGCCGAGCGGCGTCAGACCGCGGCGCGTCGCATCGCTGCGCGACATCACGACCACGGCGGCCGCGCCATCCGACAGCTGCGACGCGTTGCCGGCCGTCACGAACTCGCCCTGCTCGACGACCTTGCCGCCGCTCCACGACGGCTTCAGCCCCGCGAGCCGCTCGGCCGTCGTGTCGGCGCGCACGCCTTCGTCACGCGCCGCGCGCAGGTCTTCATGACCGGCCGGGTTGCCTTCCTTGTCGAACAGCGCGCGACGCACGTCGAGCGGCGCGATTTCCGCGTCGAAGCGGCCGGCGGCCTGTGCTTCGGCGGTGCGCTGGTGGCTCTGCAGCGCGTAGGCGTCCTGCGCGGCGCGCGAGATCCCGTAGCGGCGCGACACGATCTCGGCCGTTTCCATCATCGCGATGTACGCGGCCGGCTGGTGGTCGAGCACGGCCTGCGAACGCGCGCGATACGCGTTCTTGTGTTTGTTCTGCGTAAGCGAGATCGACTCGACGCCGCCCGCGACGACGATCCGCGCATCGCCCGCGCCGATGCTGCGCGCGGCGCTGGCGATCGACATCAGGCCCGACGAGCACATGCGGTCGATCGCCATGCCGGGCACCGACGCCGGCAGCCCGGCCGCCGCGGCCGACAGGCGGCCGATGTTGTAGCCCTGCGTACCCTGCTGGGCGGCGCAGCCGATCAGCACGTCGTCGACGTCCGCCGGCGCGACACCCGCGCGTTCGAGCGCCGTGCGCACGACGTGGCCGCCCAGCGCGGGCGCCTCGGTGTCGTTGAACATGCCGCGAAACGCCTTGCCGATCGGCGTGCGTGCGACGGAAACGATGACTGCGTCTTCCATGTGCTGGCTCTCTGAATCTGGATCTAGAAGTAGTAACGGCTGATCGTGTCGGCGACGCAGCCGGGCTTGCCTTCGCCCTCGATCTCGACGGTCACGCGAATCCACGCCTGCACGCCGCCTTCGAGCGGCTCGACGCGCAGCAACTCGCCGACGCCGCGCACGCGCGCGCCGACTTTCACCGGCGCGGGAAAACGGATCTTGTCGCAGCCGTAGTTGACGCCAAGCCGCGCGCCGTCGATGCGTACGATCTGCGGCAGGAAATAGTTGACGAGCGACAGCGTCAGGTAGCCGTGCGCGATGCACGCGCCGAACGGGCCGTCCTTCGCACGCACCGGATCGACGTGCACCCACTGGTGATCGCCCGTCGCATCGGCAAAGCCGTCGATGCGGATCTGGTCGATCGCGAGCCACGCGCTCGCGCCGAGCATCTCGCCGACGGCCGCCGCGAGTTCGCCGGGATGCGCGAACACGCGGGGTGTCGCGCGCACGGGGTCGAGGGTCGTGTCCATCATGCGTGCTGGCTGCTGACCGACAGCACTTCGCCCGTCATGTACGACGCGTAATCGCTTGCAAGAAACACCATCACGTTCGCGACCTCCCAGACTTCGGCGGCGCGCCCGAAGGCTTCGCGCGACGCCAGTTGATTCAGCAAGTCGGCCGGCGCCGACTTCTTCAGAAAATCGTGCATCGCGATGCTCGGCGCGACCGCGTTGATGCGCACGCCGTACGGCGACGCTTCGAGCGCCGCGCAGCGCGTGAGCGCCATCACGCCCGCTTTCGCGGCCGCGTAGTGCGCCTGTTCCGCCTGCGCGCGCCAGCCGAGCACCGATGCGTTGTTGACGATCGCGCCGCGGCCGCGGGCCTGCATGTGCGGCAGCATCGCGCGCATCATCCGGAACGTCCCGGTAAGGCTAATGTCGATCACGCGCGACCATTCGGCATCGTCCATATCGACGATGCGGGTCGACCCGCCGAGCCCGGCGTTGTTGATCAGCACGTCGACGCCGTCGAGCTTGTCCTGCGCGTCGGCGACGAGCGCCTGCACGTCGGCCTCGACCGCGACGTTGCACGGGCGGCCATGGATCTGTTGCAGCCCCGTTTCGGCGCGCAGCGTCTGCACCGCCTGTTCGAGGCGCTTTTCGTGGATGTCGGAGATGAACAGCGCGCGGCAGCCTTCCTCCGCGCAGCGGCGCGCGGCCGCGAAGCCGATGCCGGCGCCGGCCGCAGCCGTGATCAGCACCGATTTGCCGGCGAGCAGCTGGTGGCCCGGCACGTAGGCCGGTGCTTTCTGGATCTGGGGTTCGGTCATGCTTGTCCTCGCGGTTCTCTCGGCATGCCGAGCCCGCGCTCGGCCATGATGTTGAGCTGGATTTCGTTGGTGCCGGCGTAGATCGTGTCCGCACGGGAGAACAGGAATACGCGCTGCAGATGGGTGAGCTTTTCGTCGGCCGGATCGATCACGTTCGCGCGCGGTCCCAGCGCGTCCATCGCGAGCTGGCCGAGGTCGCGGTGCCAGTTCGACCAGTAGTACTTGTAGATCAGTGCCTCGCGGCGCAACGGCGCGCCGCCGTCGGCGTCGTCCGCGCCGGACAGCATCCGCAGCGCGTTGTAGCGCATCACGCGCAGCCCGGCCCATGCGCGGCCGATCCGCTGGCGCAGCACCGGATCGCGGTCCGCGCCCGATGCGCGCGCCGCGTCGATCACCCATTCGAGCTCACGGACGAACTGCATCTGCTGGCCGAGCGTCGACATCCCGCGCTCGAAGCCGAGCAGCGTCATCGCGATCCGCCAGCCGTCGCCCGGCGCGCCGACCAGGTCGCATGCCTCCGCACGCGCGCCGTCAAAGAACACTTCGTTGAATTCCGCGCCACCGTTGAGCTGCTTGATCGGGCGGATCTCTAGGCCCGGCTGGTCGAGCGGCATCAGCAGGAACGACAGCCCCTTGTTGCCTTTCGACGCCGGATCGGTACGCGCCAGCACGAAGATCCAGTCGGAATCGTGCGCAAGCGACGTCCATACCTTCTGGCCGTAGACGCGCCACGTGCCGTCCGCATCCTGTTCCGCACGCGTGCGCACGTTGGCCAGATCGGAACCCGCGCCCGGCTCCGAATAACCCTGGCACCAGAACTGCGTGCCGGCCAGGATGCCGGGCAGGAAACGCGCACGCTGATCATCGGTGCCGCACGCGACGAGCGTCGGCCCGAGCAGCCCTTCGCCGATATGGCCCATCCGCCCGGGGCCGCCCGCACGCGCGTATTCCTCGTGGAAGATCACCTGCTCGGCGACCGAGAAGCCGCGCCCACCGGCGTCGGTCGGCCAGCCGAGCCCGGTCCAGCCGCCTTTGGCCAGCTCCCGTTCCCATGCCTTGCGCAGTTCCGGCCACGCTTCCTCGTCGCCGGGGCCGCCGCGGTATTTCAGGCAGGCGAATTCGCCGGTCAGGTGCGACTGCACCCAGTCGGCCACTTCGTGCCGCAATTGCTGTTCGCGCGTTTCGCTGTTCATTGAAGGGCTCCTGCGCGCGCGGCGGATGGGCGTGTTGCGGCGGTGATCGGCGATGCGGCCGATCCAGCCGTTTCGGTTTCGTCGCGCGTCGCCACGCTGCCGTCGATCGCGTGGCGCGCGATCCACTCGAGCAGTTGCGGCGTCGTGCCGAACTGCGCACCCGACGCCTGCGCGCGCTTGAAATAGAGATGCGGGTCGTATTCCCACGTAAAGCCGACGCCGCCGTGCAACTGGATCGCCTCCTGCGCACAGAACACATACGCGTCGTTTGCGGCGGCTTTCGCGGCCGCGATGTCGGCGCGCAATGCGGCGCTTGGCGTCGCACCGGCTTCCGCGTCCCATGCATGCGCGGCGCCGAGCACGGCCGAGCGCGCCGATTCGATCGACACCATCATCTGTGCGCATCGATGCTTGACGGCCTGGAACGACGCGATCGTGCGGCCGAACTGCACGCGCTGGCTCGTGTAGTCGAGCGTCAGGTCGAGGCATTGCTGTGCGCCGCCGAGCTGTTCAGCCGCCAGCACGAGCGCCGCGAACCACGCGGTGCGCTCCAGCACCTGTGCTGCATCGCGGCCGGCCAGCAGTGCGTCGCGGCTCACGCGAGTTTCTTCGAACGCCACGCGCGCGATCGGCCGCGTGGCATCGAGTGTTTCGAGCGGCGTGACGGTCAGGCCCGACACCGTTTCAGCGTCGATTGCGAACAGGCCGATCGACTGCCCTTCGTTCGCGATCCGCGCGGGCACCAGCAACAGGTCGGCACGCGCGCCGTCGATGACTTGTTCGATCACGCCGGACAGCGCATAACCGCCCGCTGTTTCCTCCGCGACGATCGGCAGCGACCAGGAGGCCACGGTGCCAGCCGGCAGGTCCAGCGGCAGCGCCAGCGTCGCGCTGCACGCGCCTTCGGCGATCTTCGCGAGCCAGCCGGTCGCCAGCGGCGTGTCGCAGCCGGCCAGCGCGGTCGCCGCAAGGCACGCGGTTGAAAAATACGGCACGCACGCGACGCGCCGGCCGAGCTGTTCCATCAGCACCGTCTGCTCGACCGCGCCGAGCCCGAGCCCGCCCGCCGCCTCGGGCAGCGCCAGCGCGTTCCAGCCGAGTTCGCCCGCGAGCGCGGCCCACAGCGCGTCGTCGCGGCCGGCCGATTGCTCGAGCGCGCGGCGCACGTCGGCGGACGCGCTGCGTTCGGCGAGCACGTCGGCCGCCGCGTCGCGGATCATCGCCTGTTCGTCGGTGAGCGCCAGATCCATGGGTCAGCTCCCGTACACGCGCTGCGCGGGGCGCGCATCGGCGAGGAGCTGCGCGACCGCCGGGCCGACCTCGGCCGCCGCCCAGCGCGCGCCGCGATCGACGCTCGGGCCCGTACGCCAGCCTTCCGCGACCGCGATCATCCCGCCCGCGACCTCGAACACCTGGCCCGTCACGTCGGCCGACAGCGCGCTGCCGAGCCACACGACCAGCGGCGCGACGTTGGCCGGATCGAAATAGTCGAACCCGCCGTCTTCCGGCTTCTTCATCATGTCGGCGAACACGCCTTCGGTCATCGACGTGCGCGCGGCCGGCGCGAGTGCGTTCACGCGCACGCCGTAACGCTGCAGTTCGACCGCCTGCATCAGCGTGAGCGCGGCGATCCCCGCTTTCGCCGCGCCGTAGTTCGACTGGCCGATCGAGCCTTGCAGCCCGGCGCCCGAACTCGTGTTGACGATCCGCGCGTCGACCGGATTGCCCGCCTTCGCGGCATCGCGCCACACGCGCGCCAGCACGCTCGACAGGCAGAAGTGGCCGCGCAGGTGCACGCGCATCACGTCGTCCCAGTCCTGCTCGGTCATGCTCGTGAACATCTTGTCGCGGCAGATGCCCGCGTTGTTGACGAGCACGTGCACGTCGCCGAACGCTTCGCGCGCCGCGTCGACGATCCGCTGTGCAGTGTCGACGCGCGTGATGTCGTCCGCATTCGCGAGCGCGCGGCCGCCTTGTTGCGCGATCTCGTCGCACACGGCCTGCGCGGCTTCGTGCCGGATGTCGTTGACGACGACCGCCGCGCCTTCGGCCGCGAACGCGAGCGCGTATTCGCGCCCGAGCCCGCCGCCCGCGCCGGTGATGATGACGCTGCGTCCGTTACAGATTCCCATGCTTATGCCTCGTGGATCGTGAAAGTGACGCGCTCACAGGCGCTCGATGATCGTGACGTTCGCGAGACCGCCGCCTTCGCACATCGTCTGCAGGCCGTAACGGCCGCCCGTGCGTTCCAGCTCGTGCAGCAGCGTCGTCATCAGCCGTGCGCCGGTCGCGCCGAGCGGATGGCCGAGCGCGATGCCGCCGCCGTTCGGGTTGGTCTTCTCGTGCGGGAAGCGCGTGTCGGCCAGCCAGGCCTGCGCAACCGACGCGAATGCCTCGTTCATCTCGACGACGTCGATCTGCGACCAGTCGAGCCCGCTCTTCGCGAGCGCGGCCTTCGTCGCCGGAATCGGCGCCGTCAGCATCCACAGCGGATCGTCGCCGAGCACGCTCAGGTGGTGAATGCGCGCGCGCGGCGTGAGGCCGTAGCGCTTCAGCGCGTCTTCCGACACGATCAGCAGCGCGGCGGCCGCATCGCAGGTCTGGCTCGCGACGGCGGCCGTCAGCGAGCCGCCCGGCGTCAGCGGTTCGAGCGTCGCCATCTTTTCCAGCGACGTGTCGGGGCGCGGCGTCTCGTCATGCATCACGCCTTCGAGCGGTACGATTTCCCGCTTGAAATGGCCTGCCTCGATCGCCGCGACCGCGCGGCGGTGGCTTTCGAGCGCATAACGCTCCATCGCGTCGCGCGACAGGTTCCAGTGATCGGCGATCCGCTGCGCGGCGACGAACTGCGACACCGGCGCGTCGCCGAAGCGCGCGCGCCAGCCTTGGCTGCCCGAGAACGGATCGGTGAAGCCGAGCGACGCCGCGCAGGTCATCGCGGACGAGATCGGGATCTGCGTCATCGTCTGCACGCCACCCGCGACGACGACGTCCTGCACGCCGCTCATCACCGCCTGCGCGGCGAAATGCACGGCCTGCTGCGACGAGCCGCACTGGCGATCGACGGTCACGCCCGGCACCTGCAGCGGCAATCCGGCCGCGAGCCAGCAGGTGCGCGCGATGTTGCCCGCGAGCGGGCCGATCGTGTCGACGCAGCCGAACACCACGTCGTCGTATTCATCGGCCGGAATCGCGTTGCGCTCGACGAGCGTCTTCAGCACGAAGCCGCCGAGGTCCGCCGCATGCACGTGTGCGAGCCCGCCCTTGCGGCGGCCGGTCGGCGTGCGCAGCGCGTCGACGATATAGGCTTGTTTCATCAGTTGTGTTCCTCGAGGTCGAAGGTCTGCGCGGGGCCGATCGGCAACGCGTCGCCGAGGATCGCGTCGGCCACGCGGGCCTTGTGGAACGCGCTGTCGCCCCAGCTGCCGGAGAGCGCCCAGATGCGTTTCATGAAGATCTGCAGGTCGAGCTCCCACGTGTAGCCAATTGCGCCGTGCACCTGCATCGAGTGGCGCGCGGCCAGCTGCGCGGCCGACGTCGCCGCGAGCTTCGCGTGCGACACGAACACCGCACGCTGCGGATGATCGTCGGCGATCGCCTGCGCGGCGCGCGCGACCACCGGCCGCGCGAACTCGTAGCGGATCGCGACGTCGGCGAGCAGATGCTTGAGTGCCTGGTACGAGCCGATCGCCTTGCCGAACTGCTTGCGCTGCGCGCTGTAGTCGATCGCGACGTCGAGCACGCGCTGCGTGAGGCCAAGCAATTGCGCGGCGACCGCGAACGCGCCGTGGTCGAGCGCGCGATCCAGCAGCGGCGCGGCCTCGGCGGCGCCCGCGATGCGCGTGGCGGCCGACGGTTCCCAGTCGAGCGTGAACAGGCGCCGAGACGGGTCGACGCTGTCCACCGCGCGCCACGCGCATTGCGCGGGATCGACGCGATGCAGCTCGCCGCGGTGTTCGCACAGCAGCACTTGCGCGACGTGCACGTCGGCCGCATACGGGTTCACCGGATGCACGAGCGCGACACGCGCGCGCCCTTCGGCGATGTCGCGCAGCAGCGCGTCGCGCCAGTCGCTCGCGGGCAGCCGCGCGAGCACGCCAGCCGACACGAGCGCCGTATCGAGCAGCGGCTCCGGGCTGCCGAAATAACCGTAGCTCTGCGCGAGCAGCGCCCATTCCGCTTCGGTCAGGCCGAGGCCGCCGTGCGCCTCGGGTACCGACACGGCGGTCAGCCCCTGCGACGCGAACAACGCCCACAGCGCATCCGAGCGCCCGGTCGGCGTGGCCCAGAGCTCGCGGATCAGCTCGGGCGTCATCTCGGTCATCAGCAGGCGCTTCACGCTGTCCGCGAGCGCTTCCTGGTCTTCATCGAATACGAAATCCATACGATGTCCGTTCAGTGAGGGAGTCGCCGGCGCCGTTACGCGCGCGGCATGCCGAGCATCCGTTCGGCGACGATGTTGCGCTGGATCTCGTTGGTGCCCGCGTAGATCGTGCCGGCCTGCGCGAACAGGAAACCGTCGAGCCAGTGGCCGAGCGTCGCGTGCTGTGCGGCCGTCTGCGGGACGACCTCGCCCTGCGCGCCGAGGATGTCGAGCGCCGTCTGGTGCATGCGGAGGTCGAGCTCCGACCAGAACACCTTGTTGGTGCTCGACTCCGCGCCGATATGGCCGCCCTTCAACAGCCGGCTCGCGGTCGCGTAGGTCGACAGCGCATAGGCCTGTGCATCCATCCACGCCGATACCACGCGCTCGCGCAGCGTCGGGTCGCGGTCCGCGCTGTCGCGGTGCGCGAGATACAGATCGCGCAACGCTTGCGCGGTGCGCTGGAAACGGGCCGGCGAACGCAGCATCAGCCCGCGTTCGAAGCCGGCCGTCGCCATCGCGACCTGCCAGCCCGCGCCTTCGGCCGCGAGCCGGTTCTCGACCGGCACGCGCACGTCGTCGAAGAAGATTTCCGCGAAGCCCGTCTGCCCGTTGAGCTGCCGGATCGGCCGCACCGTGATGCCCGGCGCGGACAGCGGCACCATCAGGAACGTGAGCCCGTGGTGGCGCGACGATTCGGGATCGCTGCGGAACAGCCCGAACAGCCAGTCGGCCCACACCGCGCGGGTCGACCAGATCTTCTGGCCGTTCAGCACGTACTCGTCGCCGATGCGGGCCGCCGTCGTGCGGATCGCGGCCATGTCGGAGCCCGCGTTCGGCTCCGACCAGCCCTGCGCCCACACGTGCTCGCCGGCCGCCATCGCGGGCAGGAAGCGTGCCTTCTGTTCCGCGGTACCAAAATCCATCAGCGTCGGGCCGAGCAGGAAGATGCCGTTCTGGTTCACGCGCATCGGCGCGTCGGCACGCCAGTACTCTTCCTCGAAGATCAGCCACTCGATCAGGTCGCAGCCGCGCCCGCCCAGCTCGCGCGGCCACGTGACCATGCTCCAGCGGCCCGAGTGCAGCGTGCGCTCCCATTCACGGTGCGCGGCGAAGCCTGCCTCGGTGTCGAAACTCGGCAGCCGCTCGCGCGGCACGTGCGCGGCGAGCCATTCGCGGATTTCCGCGCGAAACGCCTGCTGTTGCGGCGTATAGGTCAGGTTCATGCGCGCGCCTCCTCGGCTTGGGCGTCGAACCGCGCATCGCGCTTCTCGACGAACGCGGCGCGCGCTTCCGTCGAGTCGTTCGTCATGTACGCCTGCAGCGTGAAGCCTTGCTCCCAGCGGTATTTGTCCTCGAGATCGCCGTCCTCGACGCCGTTCAGCGCCTCCTTCGCGAGCCGCACCATCGCCGGGCTCTTCTCCGCGATCTTGCGGGCGATCGCGAGCGCCGCATCACGCAACGCGTCGCGCGCGACGACCTGCTCGACCGCGCCGAGCCGGTACGCTTCGGCCGCGTCGATCATGTCGCCGGTGAAATACATCGCCCGCACCTTCTGCACGCCGAACAGCCGCTGCAGGTGCGCGCCGCCGCCCATCGCGCCGCGGTCGATCTCCGGCACGCCGAAGCGCGCGCAATCGGCCGCGACGACGATGTCCGCCGCGCCGCAGATGCCGATCCCGCCGCCGAGCACGAAACCGTGCACGGCCGCGATCACCGGCTTCGGATTGCGGTGCACCGCGCGAAACGTCTCGTAGTTGCCCGCGTTGACTGCCACGATCCGCTCCGGATGCGCGGCCAGTTCCTTGATGTCGACGCCCGCGCAGAAGCCGCGGCCTTCGCCGCGCACGACGATCACGCGCACGTCGTCGTCTTCGCCGAGCGCGTCGAGCGCGCGGGAAAGCGCATGCCAGCCCTGCGCGTCGAGCGCGTTCACGGGCGGATGGGCGATCACCAGTTCGGCGATGCCGTCTGCGCGATCGATCCGGAACGGCTGCGCGCCGGCCGGTTGAGTGGATGCTGTCATCTCCATTGCCTCCCTGTGATGTTCTTCATGCGGCCTGCGCCGCTGCCGCGCCACGCAGCGCGGCCAGTGCATCGAGCCGCTCGCCGGCTTCCGCGACGATCCGTGCGATCAGCGCGTCGCACGATTCGATCGCGCCGATCATCGCCGCCGCCTGGCCGCTCGGCAGCACGCCTTCGTCGGGGCGGCCCTCGACGATCGCGCGCTGGATCAGGAACGGCGCGTTCGCGGCCATCAGCGTCTGGCTTGCCGTGTAGTCGTGCGAACGCAGCGCCTTGATCGCGAGGCCGAGCATGTCGCTCGCGCGCAGCCCGTTCTGGCGCCGCCACGCCTCGGCCGTCTTCAGCGCGAACAGCGTGCGGCGCAGCGGGCCGAAGCGTTCGAGCTTCAGCAGATACGGGTTGTCGATCATGCGTTGCGGCAGCCCGTCGAGCGCGTCCGACACGCGGATGCGCGCCGGGTCGCCGACCGCGACGTAGCGGTCGAGCGTTTCGCGCGGCACCGGCGATTCGGCGGTCATCAGAAAGCGCGTGCCCATCGCGATGCCGGCCGCGCCGTACGCGAGCGCGGCAGCCAGCCCGCGCCCGTCGAAGAACCCGCCGGCCGCGACAACCGGCACCCGCACCGCGTCGAGCACCTTCGGCAGCAGTAGCGTGGTCGGCACCGAACCCGTGTGGCCGCCGCCTTCCGCGCCCTGCACCGTCACGATGTCCGCGCCGAGTTCAACCGCCTTCGCCGCATGTTTCGGCGCGCCGACGGTCGGCATGCAGACGATGCCGGCCTCCTTGAAGCGGCGGATCGTCTTCGCGTCGGGCCCGCGGCCGTAGCTGACCGCGCGCAGCCGGTGCTTGATCGCGAGATCGACCACCTGCGCGGCGTTCTTCTGGAACATGTGGAAGTTGATGCCGAACGGGTGGTCCGTCAGCGACTTCACCTTCAGGATCTCGGCCTCGACCTGCTCGGGCTCGAGCGTCGCGCCGGCCAGGAAGCCGAAGCCGCCCGCGTTCGCGGTCGCCGCGACGAGCCGCGCGTCGGCCACCCAGCCCATCGCGGTCTGCACGATCGGGTAACGACAGCCGAGCAGGTCACACAACGGCGTATGGAGCGGGCTGCGAAGCTGGCTGTGAAGCGTCGTGCTCATGCGGCGGCTCCGTTGACGGCGACCGGTGCCGGTGCGTCGCCGCGGTCCGCGCCGTTCGGCTGGCGCTGCGAGCTGGCCATGCTGCGCGCGTCGTAGCCGCCGAGGCGGTCGCCACTGACGAGCTCGTTGTGCGCATGCGCGAAGTGATGCCACGCGAACGCCGCATCCATCGCCGCGCGCTTGCCCTGCAGTTCCTCGACGTGGTTCAGCGCCTGCTTGGTCAGCGTCAGCCCGAGGCGCGGCATCGTCGCGATCTTCGCGGCGATCGCGTAGGTCGCGTCGCGCAGCCGCTCGCGCGGCACCACGCGGTTGACCATCCCCATCTGGTACGCGCGCTCGGCCGGCATCCGCTCGCCGAGGAACAGGAATTCCTTCGCGATGCGCGGGTTCAGCTCGTACGCGTGAGCGAAATACTCGACGCCCGGAATCCCCATCCGCACGACCGGATCGGCAAAGAACGCATCCTCCGACGCGACGATCAGGTCGCACACCCACGCGAGCATCAGCCCGCCCGCGATGCACGCGCCCTGCACCATCGCGATCGTCGGCTTCGGCAGGTCGCGCCAGCGCCGGCACATCCCGAGGTACACCTCCTGCTCGCGCGCATAGAGAAATTCGCCGCCTTCCTTGTCGACGTGGTCGTACCACAGCGATGCGCGATCGAACGACTCGTGGATGTCGCGGCCCGGCGTGCCGATGTCGTGCCCAGCCGAGAAATGCTTGCCGGCGCCCGCGAGCACGATCGCCTTCACCGCGTCGTCGTGCGCCGCGCGCCGGAACGCCGCGTCGAGCGCATACGTCATCTTCGAGTTCTGCGCGTTGTGATACTCGGGGCGGTTCATCGTGATCGTCGCGATGCCGCCTTCGACCGCGTAGTCGACGACACCGTCGCCGAACGTCACCTGGGTCGCTTCCATGTCAGGCCTCATCCCCGGCGCGGCGCCGGATTGTTGCGCACGATCGTCGCGCGCAGGTTGTGCGGATCGAGCGCGCGGACGAT
This sequence comes from Burkholderia cepacia, assembly GCF_001039005.1. GTDB lineage: Bacteria > Pseudomonadota > Gammaproteobacteria > Burkholderiales > Burkholderiaceae > Burkholderia > Burkholderia theae. The sequence continues at coordinate 37,996 of NZ_LDWR01000066.1, read as the reverse complement.
ACGCAGGTCTTCCGCGTTCGGCGCGGCCGTCGTGGCGAGTTCCGGATGCGCGATCATCGGGAAGCCGGTCGCGTCCTGCACCTCGTCGAAGCTCACGCCCGGATGCAGCGAGCGCACGCGGATCGCGTGGTCCGGCCCGCCGAAATCCATCACGCACAGGTCGGTGACGATGCTGCGCAGGTCGACGAAGGTCTTCATCCCGGGCAACCGGCGTGCCGGGTTGTAGCCGACCGTGCACACCATGTCGACTTCGCCGGCGACGAACGTGCGCTTGCCGTGGCCGCTGACGAAGAACGAGTTCGCGTGGTTCGTCGAGTTGCCGGGGAAGCCGCGTGCGCCGAGCAGTTGCGTCTTCGGGCGTGCGTAGTCGTCGCCGAGCCACGAGATGTTGGCCTGGCCGAAGCGGTCGATCTGCGTCGGCATCACGAGCGCATGGCGGCGGCCGTGCCACAGGCAGTCGAACACGCGTTCGTAGGTCATCCAGCCGCTCGCCTTCACGCGATAGCCGTCGGGGCGCGGACCGAGCGGCACCGGCTCCTCGACGAGATAGGCTTCGCCGTCGGTCAGCATCAGCCCGTTGTTGTACGCGAGCCGCGCGAGGCCGGCCGCGAGCCGCGGGCCCGTACCGATACCGGTCGCCAGCACTTCGCCGTCGTCGCGCCAGAGTCGCGCGGACGCGACGATCATCAGTTCCGCGAGGGAATGGTCGAGAGATTCGCTCACAGGCGCTCCTTTACAGAATCGGCAACGGCAGCGTCGTCACATGCGGCAGGCCGCCGACGCCTTCGAGGTACTGGCGTTCGTCCTGGCCGACCACGTCGCGCAGGTACGCCGCCGTTTTCTCATCGTCTTCCGCGCTCGCGCAGTACGCGCGCAGGTGCGGCAGGTCCCAGCCGTAGGCCGGCCCGCACGACGTCGGATGCGCGCCGCCCGGCGCGTGCACGACACCGGTGACGAGCGAACGCTCGAACGGATTGCGTTTCGCGGCATCGAGGTCTTCCGTCGCGATCGATGCGTCGAGCGTTTCCGCCGACACGTAGCAGCGCTGCGCGGCGCGCGCCATCCATGTATCGAAGAACGGATCGGGGCCGTCGATGCGCGTGTTGCCCATCCGGTCGGCCGCGTTCACGTGCAGCAACGCGACGTCGAGTTCGATCGCGGGCATCGCGAGCAGCGTCTCGCCGTCGTCGTACGGCGAGCTCACCGTGCGCAGTTCCGGCGCGTGATCGAGCAGCGCGGTGCCGAGCCCGGCACGTGTCGGCAGGAACGGCAGGCGCGCGGCGGCCGCACGCAGGCCGAGCTGCAGCATCCCTTCGTCGAGTTCGAGCACGTCGATGCGGCCCTGTTCGCGGGCACGGCGGAAATGCGGTTCGAGCGGGATCACGTCGAGCGACACGAAGCCGAACACCACCTTGCGGACCTTGCCCACCGCACACAGCAGGCCGACATCGGCGCCGCCGTACGCGACGACCGTCAGGTCCTTCAGGTTCGAGCGCGCGATTTCGCGCACCAGTGCCATCGGCTTGCGCCGCGGCCCCCATCCGCCGATGCCGATCGTCATGCCGTCGGCGAGTTGCGCGACCACGTCGCGCGCGGACATCGTCTTGTCGAGAGGTTTCATCGTCATCGTGCTGGCTTACCGGTATCCGATGCTGAAATCGTGGCCCCACTGGCTCACCTTGGTGGCCTCGAATACCGCGTGCTTCGACCAGTCGACCGTGAGGCCGCCGAAGCCGTATTCGAGATCGAAGCCGCCGGGGGTCTTCATGTAGAACGAGATCATCTGGTCGTTGCAGTGCCGGCCGAGCGTCGCCGACATCTTCACGTCGTGCGCGGCGACGCGGTCCAGCGCGCGGCCGACTTCGTCCATCGAGTCGACTTCGGCCATCACGTGCACGCAGCCCGACGGCACGGCCATCTCGAACAGCGCGAGGCTGTGATGGCGTGCGTTGCGGCAATGCATGAAATGGATGCGCTTCTCGGGTTCGGCCGGATCGGCCGTGAACTTCACCCGAAAGATGTCGGACAGCTCGAAGCCGAGCACGCCACGCACGAATGCGTCGGTCGCGTCGAACTGCAGCGCGGGCAGCACCGCGTGGCCGAGCCCCATGTCGCCGGTGACGAAACGCGCGACGCCCAGCGGCGACACGAAGCGGCGGAAGTCGCAGCGCGCGCCCCAGTACAGCTCGTGGCGGTTGCCGGACGGGTCGGTGCACCACGCCATCGCCTGCACGCGGCGCAGCGCGGCTTCGGCGGGCGTCGCGCGGATCGGCTCGACGCCGGCGCGCTGCAGCGCCGCAACCGCGGCGTCGAACGCGGCACCGTCGGGCAGTTCCCAGCCCGATGCGAAATAGCGGTCGGTCGTGCCGGGGACGATCACGTAGCGGAAATCGCGCTCGTCCATCTTCAGGTACAGCGCGCCGTCGGGCGCGTCGAGCGCCTGCATGCCCAGCACGTCTTCCGCGTAGCGGCGCCACGCATCGACGCGCGTCGCCTCGACGACGACATAGCCAAGCGCACGGACATCGATCATGTCGGCCTCCTCCTGGTTCAGAATCCGTTGTTCGTGAAAGGATTCTGGCCGGTCGGGGGTGGTGTTACATCGTCTGTTGGGACGAGAGGCGCCGGGGAATCGTAACGGCGCGGAGAAGCGCGGAAGCCCGGCGGAACGGGCTACGCGCGAAGGGGAAGACGGGAAGCGGACGCAGGTTGCCGCGGTGCGGCAACCCGAATCAATCGAACGGATTCAGCAGCCGGACGCCGGTGCGCGCGAAATCGTCGACATTGCGCGTGACGACCGTGAGATCGTTGATCAGCGCGGTGGCCGCGATCAGCTTGTCGAGTTCGTGCGCCGGATCGGGCACGCGCAAATGCCCCCACATCTGGCTGGTCTCGATATCGACCGGCAGGATGTTCGGCGCATAGCCGGACAGGATCGTCGCCATCCATGCCTCGAGCGCCGACGCCTGGCTGTGATCACCGCGATGACGGATCAGGTCGACGCCGCGCCGAAGTTCAGCCACTGTCACGACGGACAGGTAAAGCGGGCTCGCGTCGGCTTCGGCCTGCCTGAAGAACGCCCGCACGCCGCGGTTGGTTCGCTTGCCCTTCCTGATTTCGCTGATGACGTTCGTATCAATCAAAAACACGCCTGACCTCGCCGGAATCCTGAACACGTTGGAAATCCGTGTCTTCGCCAACATCGGGCATGCTCATCAGCACTTGCGCGAATGTCCTTCGCTTCGGCCGGCCGAGCGCATCGGCCAGAATGGCCCGATGTTCGGCCTCGGCACTCCTGCCATTTGCCGCAGCCTGCTCGCGCAGGCTCTGAACGATATCGTCATCCACGTTACGCACCAGAAGATTTGCCATAGGTCCCTCCATCCAGATTGCTATCAATGATAGCAACGTGACGGTGAAATGCAAGCATTGCTATCATCGTCATGGACAGAGGGAAAACGGTGGTTGGCGTCGGCGAGCGGCAACCGCCGCATGAATCCATTCGGCTTTCGTCGCTCGCCCGACACGTCGAACTGCTGTCTGCAAGGTATGCCGGATCGGAAAAACGGAAAAGACGGCCGATTGGCTAATCGACGCGGTCCAGCCTGCGCAAGCTCGCGCAGACCACCGTGGGGCGGCTGCATTCACTGCGTCCGGGTGGATCACGCAAGGCAGCCCCCGTCCATCCGGCCAGGACCGCCGAATCGCAGGCAACATGTTTGTTGGCACGTCCCTATCGGCAACACACCGCTCAACACGCTCAACGACAACTCCCCCGCTCAAAACCGATACGAAATCCCGATCTGCAAGACCGGGTACCACCGATAACGCGACATCACCTGCCGCAGTTGGTCCAGCCCGCTGGCGGCCAGGATCTGGCTCTTCGCCGGTCCCGCAGCGGCCGCCAGCTCCGGCGACAGCGTGTATGAACACTTCGGTATCCCGTATGCAACGCCGAGGTCGGCGACGAATCCCAGCCCTTTCGACGCCGGCCGATGCCCGTAGCCGATCCCGACGTACGGCATCACGGTCGGATAGCGCGCTTCCGCGACCGCATACATCCCCGGCAACGCCGGATAACGCTTGCCGCCGAACACGTAAGTCCCGTTGGTCGGCTCCGATACGCCGCGTAGCTCGTCGTCGTTGAAGCGCATCCCGACCGTCGCGCGGAAACCGCTGCCCCGCCACGGAAAGATGTCCGCGTACAAGCCGCCCTGGCGCAGCTTCAGGTCGTCCTGATAGCGATTGCCGGCCACCGTGAAGTCATGCGAAAGATCGATCGCATTGAAATCCGCGTGTGCACCGAGCATCGCATTGAAGCTCACGGCCGCGCCGATGCCGACGCCCTGCGTGCCGCCCTGCAGGTAGATTTCCTGCGCGTGCGCGCTCGCGGCGAACAGCACCGCGGCGGCTGCCCATTGGCTCACCGTCATTTTCACGGGCGCCTCCCCCGACATGTGCCGGGCGCGCCGTCCCCCCGCATGCGCCCCTTGCGCAATGCGTGGCGCGATCCCCGGCACGACACCTTGCAAGCAAGCTTGCTGTTCGACGGATCGGGAACGCGTTACACCGTGCGCATGGCCGATACGACCTGCGCGACGCGTACACCGCAACAGGCGGCGCCCGCGACCCGATCCGATTCCCCGTTTGTTTCGATGTCGTTGCATGCGGCCGATGCGCTCATCGTTCTTGCCAATTTCGTTTGCACCGGCGGCACCGGGTCAACTGCAAAGCGCGTGCCATGCGGCGCAAACCGAAGCGGGACAAGCGTTACCGCCGGACACTGACGGTCACGCGGGGCGGAATCGGGAGAAATGTTTCAGGAACGTATCCGTATTCGGCAGACGAAGGCGGAACACGCGATTTGACGTATCGCGCGTTGATGCCGAAACGCGTATCGAATGAGGCCAGACGGCCGTCAGCGCACGCGAGTCGACAATGCGATCAATCGCGCGCGGCGGAATACATCGAAGAAGCGTTGCAAAGGTGTGACCTCGCGCCGGGCGCAAGCGATGCCGATGCGCAATCGCGCGTGACGAGGCAGGGTGAATACCGATGCGTGCGCATGCATCTTGTCCGTCAATGGATCAATACATCAGTCGAGATTACAACGGCGGACCGATGAAGACGTCGATTACGTGACGACCAGTGCGAGGTAACTGCAGCTGCAAAAAAGAATGGCATTGTCATGATGCACAATTCGCCTCAACTTCAACATCATGAAAACCGTCGTGCCTCTCTGTAAAGCAAATCCAATCACGATGTGCTGATTTACGGACTTCCTATGACAACACGTGAACTGCGTGTCTTGGTACAATCCATCGACCAAGAGCAGGCCGATTTGGCAATCAACCTGACCACTAGAAAATCACTGGTGACGCAGCCATTCTCCAGTAACTCGGGATGCCATCGGCAGTAAATGAGACCAATCGACTAGCGGGGAAAATGTGAATCGCATCGTATTTCTTTTGTTGGCTGCAGCCGTGGTAGCAGGTTGTAATTCGAATCAGTCCGACAACAACACTCAATCTTCCGCAGCGAGCCCCGGCGCGTCGAGCGATACCGCCACGACACAACAACCTCCACCGCAGGTAGTTGCTTCGCCTGCACCTCGGCCCCCGTCACACAACTACGCAATGAGTCAGGATGGCACGTATGGTTACGAGCCAGCGCTCAGTGAAGACGACGTGAGAGCAGGAAAAGCGACAAAGGCCCTCGTCATGATGCGCTACATTGGCCTGAAGGACGGTAATTATATTCTGCTGTTGGTCGACGAGGACGATCCGAGCATTTCGAATCGCATCACGTGCAAGGCTCCGTGTGATTTCGCCAAGTCGCAAACCATGGATGGCAAATCGGTTCTTCAAACCGAAACGTTACGGGTTGTACCTAATTCGCTAATCGGCGCGATGATTGAGGATGCAGTGTCCGGACAACTGACTCCCTATGGTCAACGTACGTCCCTTTGACCCAATCGAACTCGCCCGTGGCTCATCCGATTGCCAACCACCCCGCAAGCGATGTGATGGCGTCTCCACTGCAACAAACGACCTTCGACTGTGTCAAGGCCAAAACCACTCCTGAATTTTCGATCTGTCACGATGCAGCTCGTGCAACAGCGGGATTTCCGGGAGGAAAATTGTCACGACAAGGAATGCGTGACATCGTGATACGCGTACCAGAAGTGCATACTGACAAAAAGTGCACAAACCGGTGATGTCGCTGTTCCGGGCATCTGACACACCTTGAGTAAATCTGAAGCCCGCTCATCCAAGCGGGCTTTTTCACGCCCGCTACAACCCATACCCACCAGAAACATTCAACTGCTGCCCCGTAACATAATCCGCCCTGTCCGACGCCAGAAACACCGCCGCCCGCCCCACGTCGTGCGCCTTCCCCCAGCGCTTGAGCGCGAGCATCTTCTGCGTCTCGTCGATCCACGCCTGGTCGAACTGCCCCTGTTCGAGCAGCACCGGAAACATCCCCGCTTCGATCACGCCGACCAGGATCGAATTCGCGCGAATGTTGTACCTGCCCTCCTCACGCGCGAGCCCCTTGACCAGCGCCTCGTTCGCCGCCTTCGGCGCGACCGACAGCCCGTCGCGATCGGGCCAGCGCAGATGCCCGGCCGAACCGAGCGTCACGAACGATCCGCCGCCCGATGCGCGGAAATGCGGCAGCGCGGCTTTCGCCGCCACGAAGAAGCCGATCGTCTCGACCTCGATCGCGCGCCGCCAGTCGTCGAGCATCATGTCGCCGATATGGCGCTGGTTCACGAACGGCCCGGCCGCCCAGACGACCGTGTGCACGCGGCCATGCGCGTCGATCGCGGCCGCGAGCGCGGCGTCGACCTGCGCGGGATCGGTCACGTCCACGCAGTGCGTGGTGGCCGCCACACCTTCGCCGCGAATGTCGCGCGCGACGCGTTCGGCCACGTCGGCCTTGCTGCGATAGCCCACCGCAACCGGCACGCCGGCGCGCGCGAACTCGAGCGCGACGCCCTGCCCGACCCCGCCGCTGCCGCCGAACACCAGCACCGCGCCCTGCGGAAACCCGTTGTCGTTCATGCGTTCATCCCGTTCGTATGTGGCAGCAGCGATCAGGCCGCCGCTTCGGTCGCCGCGCGCAGCCGGTACTTCAGCACCTTGCCCGCCGCGCTCGTCGGCAGTTGCTCGACGAACGTGAAAAAACGCGGCACCTTGTAGTTCGCCATGTTGCGGCGCGCCCAGTCGTTCAGTTCGTCGACGTCGGTATGCGCGCCCGGACGCAGCACGACATATGCGTGCCCGACCTCGCCCAGCCGCGTATCGGGCACGCCGACCAGCGCGACCTGCGCGATCGCCGGATGCGCGGCGAGCAGCCGCTCGATCTCCGCCGGATAGCAGTTGAAGCCGCCGACGATGAACATGTCCTTGATGCGATCGGTAATCTTCAGGTTGCCGTTCGCATCGACGCAGCCGAGATCGCCGGTATGCAGCCAGCCTTCCGCATCGACGGTCTCGCGCGTCGCGTCCGGCTGGTTGAAATAGCCGCGCATCACGTTGTAGCCGCGCACCCAGATCTCGCCGGTCTCGTCCGGCCCGAGCGGCGCGCCGCCCGGCCCCGCGATGCGCAGCTCGACATCCGGCATCGGCCGGCCCGACGTATAGGCGACGGTCTCCGCATCGTCGCCGTGACGGCACAGCGTCGCGAAGCCGCACGATTCGGTCAGCCCATAGCCGGTCAGCACCGTTTCGAAGCCGAGCTCCGCGCGCATCCGCTCGATCAGGCTCGGTGCGATTGCCGCCGCGCCCGTCACCGCGATCCGCAGCGACGACAGGTCGCGCGTCGCGCGATCGGGCGCATCGAGCAGCGCGTAGTACAACGTCGGCGGGCCGGGCAGCACCGACACGCGGTCGTCGGCGACGCGCCGCAGCACATCGGCCGGCTGAAACACGAGATGCGGCAGCACGGTCGCGCCGCTCGACAGCGCGGCGAGCCAGCCGGCCTTGTAGCCGAACGTGTGGAAGAACGGATTGACGATCAGGTAACGATCGTCGTGGCGCACGCCCGCGATCGCCGCCCACGCCTGCGCGGCACGCAGGTTCTGGCCATGCGCGGTCATCACGCCCTTCGGGCGGCCCGTCGTGCCGGACGTGAACATCAGGTCCATCACGGTGTCGGGCGTCACCCGCGCCTCGCGTTCGCGCACCGCAGCCAGCGGCACCGCCGCGCCGCGCGCGAGGAACGCGTTCCAGGTCTCGTCGCGCGCGCCTCGCGGCGGCTCGCCGTCGAACACGACGACGCGCTCGAGCGTCGCGGGCCGATGCGGCGCGAGCATCTCCGGATAGGATTCGCCGAGGAAGGTGCCGCAGCAAAACAGCAGCCTTGCGCCGCCGTCGTGCAGGATGCCGCCGACCTCCATCCCCTTCATCCGCGTATTGACCGGCACGAGGATCGCGCCGACGGTGTGGATCGCGAGCGCCGCGACGATCCACTGCGGCAGGTTCGGCGCCCAGACCGCGATGCGGTCGCCGGCCTCGATGCCGCTTGCCAGCAGCGCGCGCGCCGCATCGAGACGCGCCGCATCGAGTTCCGCGTAGGTCAGCCGGCCATGCTCCGATTCGATCGCCGGATGCGCGCCGTGGCGCGCGGCAGCCCGCGCGATCAGCGCGGGCGTGGTCAGGATTTCATTGTCCATCGTCATAGGCATCAGGGTTGCCGTGCGCGCCGCCGGCGCGGCACGGCTCAATCGGGAAACACCACGCGCAGCGCATCGCTCGCGGGCCGCGCGCAACAGGCGAGCGTCCAGCCGGCTGCCATCTCGTCTTCATCGAGCACGTGGTTGCTGTCGAGCGCGACCTCGCCGCGCTCGATCCGGCACATGCACGCGCCGCATTGCCCCATCCGGCAGGAATTCGGCGCCGGTACGCCCGCGCGCAGCATCGCGTCGAGCAGCGTTTCGCCGGGCGCGCTGTCGAACGCGAACGCGTCGCCGTCGAGCACCGTCTCGATCGCCGCGCCGTCGCCGGACGCCGCCGGTGCCGCAGCCGATGCCGCGGTATCGGCCTGCGCTGGTGCATCGGGCAGCGACGCGAACCGCTCGACGTGCACGCGCGTACGCGGCAGCCCGAGGCCGAGCATCGCGGCCAGCGCGTTCTCCATGAACAGCGCGGGGCCGCAGATGAACGTCTCCTGCTGGCTGAACGGCCGCGCGAGTTCCTCGAGATGGCGCTGCTGCGGGATGCCCTGCACGCTGTCGAGCCAGTGGATCACGCGCACGCGGCCCGGATGGCGCTGCGCGAGCTGCTGAAGCTCGTCGCGGAAAATCACCGAGCGCTCGTCGCGGTTCGCATAGATCAGCGTCAGCATCCCGCGCCCGTGCACGAGCGCCGATTTCAGGATCGACAGCACGGGCGTGATGCCGCTGCCGCCCGCGAACAGCAGCAGGTCGCCGTCGAGCGTGCGCGGCGTGAACACGCCGGCCGGCGGCAGCACGTCGAGCGTGTCGCCCGCCTGCACGCGGTCGCACAGCCAGTTCGATGCGCGGCCGTCGCGCACGCGCTTGACGGTGATCTTCGGCGCGGCGTCGATGCCGGGCGCACTCGACAGCGAATAACAGCGCGCGACGGTCGCGTCCGCGCACGGCACGTTCAGCGTCAGGAACTGTCCGGGGCGGTACGCGAATGCGTCGCGCAACGCGGCCGGTACGTCGAACACGAACGAGCACGCGTCGTCGCTTTCGGAAATCACTTCGGCAACGGTCAGCCGGTGGAAGCGCGAATCGCTCATCGCCGGCTCCTCACGCTGTGCCGGCGGGATGGCGGGCGCGCTCGCCGTGGCCGGCTTCGCGACCGGCAACGACCAGCGCCGCGTTCGACGCAAGCGCCGGTGCGACGCACGCGAACGCGTTCAGCACCTGCGATGCCGCACCGCCGAGCATGCTCACGATCTCGCGCGCGGCCGATGCGCCGGCATCGCGCCGGGCCTCGTCAACGTTCGCGGTGGTGCCGTTCAGTCTGCGTGTCATGGTTCGTCTCTTGCGGATGCTGGAAAACCCGTGCGGCCGTCACGCGGCCACGCGGTTCGCGGGTGCGCCGGGTGTCGTGTAGGCGCCGTCGAGATAGACGAGCGGATCGACGTCGCCGCTCATCAGCACCTCGCGGATGCGCCCGATGAACACCGTATGCGTGCCGTATTCGAAGCGGCCGTCCTGCTCGCACACGAAGCTCGCCTGCGAATCGCGCAGATAAGGCACGCCGTGCGGCGACGTGTGCCAGTCGCCGGTCGTGAAGCGCGCTTCGCCCTTCAGGCGGCCGCTGCAGTCGATCGCAATGCCTTCGTGGCGCGCCGACAGCACGTTCACGCAGAACGGCGCGCCCGCATCGAGCGGCGGATACAACGACGCGGTGCGGTTGATGCAGATCAGCAGCGACGGCGGATCGGTCGACAGCGAATCGACCGCCGTCGCGGACATCGAGTAGCGCCGGCCGTCGTGCGCGCTGCTGATGACCGTGACGGAGCGCGCGAGGCGGCGCATCGCGAGCAGCATGTCGGTGCGCAGCGGGTGGGTGGTGAGATCGCTCATGATCGGACTCCGTCAAGTTCAGTCGTGGATGGCCGGGCTGGCCGGCCGCCGGCGTCGGCCGCCTGCGCGGCCAGGTGGTCGGCGGCGATGAAACCGAAGGTCATCGCCGGGCCGAGCGTCGAGCCCGCGCCGGGGTAGCTCGTGCCCATCATCGATGCGCTGGTGTTGCCGATTGCGTAGAGGCCGTCGATCGGCGCGCCGTCGGCGCGCAGCACGCGGGCCAGCGCGTCGGTGACGAGCCCGCCCTTCGTGCCGATATCGCCCGCGTCGATCCGCACCGCGTAGAACGGCGCCTGGTCGACCGGCCCGAGGCACGGGTTCGGCGTGTTCCGCGGATCGCCGTAGTACGTGTCGAACGCGTTGTCGCCCTTGCCGAACGCTTCGTCGATGCCGGTGACCGCGTAGCGCGCCATGTCGCGCAGCGTGTCGTGCAGACCGGCCGCGTCGACGCCGATTCGCGCGGCGAGCGCGTCGATCGTGTCGGCCTTCACCAGCACGTCGCGAAACGCTGCCGGAATCCGCGAATCGGGCATCATCGACGCCGGCATGATCGGCCCGCACGGATACTTGCGGCGAAAACGCGCGTCGAACACCATCCACGCAGGCACGCTCACGCCGGTGCGCGCATGGTCGCGATACATCGCCGGCACGAATTCGGAATACGGCGCGGCCTCGTTGACGAAGCGCTTGCCGAGACGATTGACGATCGCGCAGCCCGGCAGGTTGCGTTCGACGAACAGCGCGCGCTGCTTCTCCTCGCCGCCAACGCCGACCGTCGGCGCGCCCCACACGTGCTCCATCAGCGCCAGCGCGCCGCCGAGCCGGTGGCCTTCGGCGATCGCGTCGCCGGTGTTGGACGGCGGCGTCGCGCTCCACTGCGCCTGCGTCGGTTGCGGCAGGTAGCGCTCGCGCATCGGCTGGTTACGCTCGAAACCGCCCGCGCCGAGGATCACGCCGCGCCGCGCGGCGATCGTCACGGGCTGCCCGAAGCGCTGCGCGCGCACGCCGGTCACGCGGCCGTCCACATCGAGCAGGTCGCGCATCGGCGTGTCGAGCCACACGGGCACGTTGCGGTCGAGCAGCGCGCGGCGCAGCCCGCCGATCAGCGCGTTGCCGAGCGTCAGGCGCCGGTCGCGCCGCGTGCGGCGGCGCATCCCGAGGTCGAGCCAGTAGCGGCCGAATTGCGCGATCGCGAGCTTCATGAAGCCGGGCCCGCGCGAGAACAGCGTGTGCGCCTCCTTCGACGTCACCGCGACACGCCCGCCGATCAGCGTGCCAGGCGACGGCGGCCGCAGCCGGTCGAACTCGTCGCCGAGCAGCCCGCCGTCGAACGGCAGCGGATCGAGTGCGCGATAGCCCGGCATCGCACCCGGCACCTTCTGGAAATAGTCCGCGTACTTCGGCAACGACTGGTAGCGCACGGGCGTCTTCGATTCCAGGTAGCGCAGCATCTGCGGCGCCTGGTCGAGATACGCGTCGAGCTTGTCGGGTGTCGACGCACCGGCCACGCACGCTTCGATATAGCGGCGCGCGGCCTCGCGTGTATCGGTCACGCCGAGCGCCGCGATATGGTGGTTGCACGGCACCCAGATGCCGCCGCCCGATACGGCCGACGTGCCGCCGTACAGCGCCGTCTTCTCGATCACGACGACGGACAGGCCGCGGTCGGCCGCGCGGCACGCGGCGAGCAGCGCGCCCGCGCCCGAACCGACGACCACCACGTCGAACACGTATTGCTGTGCTTGCGGGTCGCTCATCTCGGCCTCGTCAGATGAAGAAGTCGGTGTTCTCGCGGCCGAGCATCACGGCGCCGAGGTTCTGGCCGAAACGGTCCACGTTGTTCGCGTAGTGCGCGCGGGCCGCGTGCAGGTCGAGGAAGCGGCGCACCAGTGGATTGCGGTGGTAGATGCCGTTGCCGCCCGCGTAACGCAGCAGCGCGTTCGCGGCCTGCGCGCAGCGCTCGGCGACCTGCGCGGACTGGTAGCGGAAATGCACGCGGCGCTCGATCGACACGGCCGGGCCGCCGGTGACGGATGCCATCAGTTCGGCGAAATTGCGTTTGAGCACCACCTTCATCTCATCGATCGCGACGGCCGCGTTCGCGCACGCGTTCTGCGCGCCCGGATCGTCGGTCGTCTTCGCGCCGCTGTTCGCGGACACCCGCGTCGCCGCATAGCCGGTGAAATCGTCGAGTGCGCCCTGCAGCGCGCCGATGCACGACGTGCACACCGCGCGCACGAAGATCTGCGCGAACGGCAGCTTGAACAGCGGCGCATCGTTCACCGCGAGGCCGGGGCTCGTGCCCATCATCCCGTCGATCGCCTTGTGCGTGCGGTACGCGGGCACGAACACGTCGTCGACGACAATGTCGTGGCTGCCGGTCGCGCGCAGGCCGAGCACGTCCCAGTCCTGCTGGATCCGGTAGTCGGATTTCGGCAGCAGGAAGGTCCGGTATTCGGGCGGCTGGCCGGCAACGGCTGCCGGCACCAGCGCGCCGAGGAACACCCATTCGCACAGTTCGCTGCCGCTCGAGAACTTCCAGTGGCCCGACAGGCGGAAACCGCCGTCGACCGGCGTCACGCGGCCGACCGGCATGTAGGTCGACGCGATCAGCGTCGCCGGGTCGTTGCCCCACACATCCTGCTGCGCGCGCTCGTCGAACAGCGCGAGCTGCCAGTTGTGCACGCCGACGACGCCGTACACCCACGCGGTCGACATGCAGCCGCGCGCGAGCGCCATCTGGATGTCGAAGAAGGTCTGCGGATCGAGCTCGTAGCCGCCGTAGCGCTTCGGCTGCAGCACCTTGAAGAAGCCGGCGGCCTGCATGTCGGCGATCGTCTCGGCCGGGATGCGGCCCTGCGCTTCCGCCTGCGCGGCACGGCCGGCCAGCGTCGGCGCAAGCGCCTCGGCCCGGGCGATCAGCGTGGCGGCCAGTGCGTTCGTATCGTTGTCGCGATGCACGAATGTCTCCTGTGGAACGGAGCGTGCGCCGCGGCGCCTGCTCCGGTCTCTCTCAAAGTTGTTCGTCGCGGCCCGCGCCGCGAGCGATGGGTCCTGCCGCCGATGGTCGGCGTCGCGCGCCCGCGCCGCATCGTCCGAAGGGACGACGGGCGCGGCGCGGCCGGCCTTACGCGCAGGCCCGTTCCTTCTCCTTGTTGAAGAACGGGATCACGTGCTCGCCGATGTTGCGGATCGTCTCCATCTGCGCTTCATGCGGCACCGTGCCCATCTGGCACAGGAACAGCACTTCGTCGACGCCAGCTTCCTGCAGGCGGCCGACGTAGCCGATGCAGTCGTCCACCGTGCCGTACGCGTGGTTCGGGTTCATCATCGCGAGCGCCGGATCGGCGAAGTTCACGACGACTTCCTCCGACGCGAAGCGCGAGCGGATCACCATCTCGCCGGTGTCGGCCTGCACGAGGTCGTCGCCCCACTTCGCCGGGTCCGGCCGCTCGCCGCCCGTGTACCAGTACGCGAGCGATTCCATGAAATAGCGCTGGCCGCGAATGCCGATCTTGCGGGCCGCCTGGCCGTCGGCCATCACGACCGTCGGGCACAGCGCCGCGAGGTGCTGGGTCGGGCGGAAGCCGACCTGGTCTTCCGGCTTGCGGTTCGCCCACGCTTCGCGGTACACCGCGTTTTTCTTCGCGACTTCGTCGGGGCCGCCGAAACCGAGCACCAGCGCGCCCATCCCGCGCTGGCCGGCGCGCAGCAGCGCGTCGGTGTTCGTGCACGCGAGATACATCGGCGGGTGCGGATCCTGGAACGGCTTCGGGTGGATCGGGCGCTTCGGGATCTTGATGTACTTGCCGTCGTGCTCGATCTCGTCCTGCACGAACATCTTCGGCACCAGGTACATCGACTCGTCGATCATCGGCTGCAGTTCGTTGAGGTCGTAGCCGAACGCGCCCGCTTCCTGCTGGCTGCCGCCCTTGCCGACGCCGAAGTGCACGCGGCCGCCCGACAGGATGTCGAGCAGCGCGACGCGCTCGGCGACCTTGATCGGGTGATTCATCGCCGGCGGCAGGCACACGACGCCGTGGCCGAGGCCGATGCGCGTCGTGCGGCCGGCCAGGTACGCAAGGAAGGTTTCCGGCGCGCTCATGTGCGCATAGTTGGTCAGCGACGTGTGCTCCACGCACCAGATCGTGTCGAAGCCGACCTGCTCGGCGAGCAGCGCCTGTTCGACCGTCTCCTTGAACACCCGGTGGTCGCCCTCGCGCGATGCGTCGGTGGTCTGGGCTTCGTAGATGAGGGAAAACTTCATTGCGTGCGTCTCCATGTTTGTTGGACGAGTCGGGGTCGTGCGGCCCGCCCGCACGATACGGACCAATAGCGACGGTCCACGAATGGGAGTGTCGGCGCGCGGGCGGGCGCGGGCATCGTCTGTTTGGAGTAACGGCATGCCTGCGGGGACAGAGGGGTTTCACGGTCATCCGATCGGACTGCGTGAGCGCGCGAACGGCGCGCTAGCATCGAGCGGCGGCGCATTGCACGCCGCCCACATCAAGACAAGGGAGATCCGGGATGAAGGTATCGATGCTGCTGTATCCGGTCGACGACATCGACACGGCGTTGCCGCTGTTCGTCGACGGGCTGGGCCTGACCGTGAAGTTCCGCGACGGCGACCGCTATTGCGCGCTCGACGGCGGCCCGCTGACGATCGCGCTGGTGGCCGGCGACGAGCAGATCGTCGAGCGCGCGGCGCTCACGCTGCGCGTCGACGAGGACGACGATCTGTATGCGGCGATGGCGCGGGTCGTGAAGGCCGGCGCATCGGTGCGCGTGCCCGTGCAGGCCGGGCCGCACGAATTTCGCGCGGTGCTGGAGGACAAGAACGGCGCGCTGCTCGTGATTTCGCAGAAACGGTCGGCATGACGATGCGCGGTGCGGGCACCGGATGCGCGCGGATCACGCGTGGCAGGTGCGGCAGACGCGGCAGGCGCGCTATGCGTCCGCGCCCGATGCGCGCAGGTCGCTGGTCTCCAGCAGTTCGAGCAGCGTGCCGGCCGGCTGGCTGAGCCGCTTCGCGGCCAGCGCGATGAATTCGACGTCGGGCAGCACGGGCAGCCCGTCGCCGTTCACGGGCGGCGCCAGGCCGCGCGCCGACAGATACTGGGATGTCGCGGTGAGCCCCAGCCCGGCACGGGCGGCCGCGATGCAGCCCGGCTGGCTGCTGCTCGAACAGACGACCTCCCAGCCGATCCCCTTTTCCGCGAGCGCATTCAGCACGACCGCGCGCGTGACGCTCGGCTCGGCGACCAGCACGAGCGGCAGCGGCCGCTCCAGATCGACGACGGTGCCGGGCCGCGCGACCCATTCGAGCCGCGCGCGCAACAACGGCGTGCCGCGCCGCTCGCCGAGTCGCCGCTTGCCGACCATCAGGTCGAGCGCGCCCGCGTCCATCAGTTCGTAGAGCCGGCTCGTCATGCCGGTCGTGATCTCCAGCGCAACGTCGGGGTGCGCGGCGCGGAACGCCGCGAGCACGTCCGGCAGCGCGACGAGCGCGAGATCGTCCGACGCGCCGAGACGCACGCGCCCCTGCAGCCGCGGCTTGCGGAACTGCGATTCCGCGCGGTTCAGCGCCTGCAGTATTACGTTCGCATGCACGAGCAGCGCCTCGCCGTCGGCCGTCATCGCGATCGAATGCGTGTCGCGCACGAACAGCCGCCGGCCGACGCTCTCTTCGAGGCGACGGATGTGTTCGCTGACGCTCGACTGGTTGAGCCCGAGCTGCCGGCCTGCTTCGGTGAAGCTGCGGCAGTTCGTGACGGTCGCGAACGTCTTGAGCCAGACGGGATTGAGCATCCCGCATTGTCATCGGCATAAACGATGACAGTCAATGTCTTCAGGCGGCTTCCCGATGACCATCGGAATCGGTACCATCGAGCGCTTGTAGACCGGCAGGCGCCGCGCGACCGCGCAGCGGCGCCGCCCGCGCCGGGCTTTCGCACCACCCATTTCGCCATGTCCCGGGAACCCACTCACTCCGTGCTGCTCTGGATCGTCGCCGCTGCGTTCTTCATGCAGTCGCTCGACACGACGATCGTCAACACCGCGCTGCCTTCGATCGCGCAAAGCCTGCACGCGTCGCCGCTTGCGATGCAACCCGTCGTGGTCGCCTACACGCTGATGATGGCGATGCTCACGCCGGCGTCCGGCTGGCTCGCCGACCGGTTCGGCACGCGCCGCGTGTTCTCGGTCGCGATCCTCGTGTTCGTGCTCGCGTCGATCGGCTGCGCGGCGTCGCATACGCTCGGCCAGCTCGTCGTCGCGCGCGCCGTGCAGGGTATCGGCGGCTCGATGCTGCTGCCGATCGGGCGGCTCGCCGTGCTGCGCCGCGTGCCGGGCGAACAGTACGTCGCAGCGATCGCATTCGTGTCGATCGCCGGCCAGCTCGGCCCGATCGTCGGGCCGACGCTCGGCGGCTGGCTCACGCAGGCGATTTCATGGCACTGGGTGTTCATCGTCAACGTGCCGGTCGGCGTCGTCGGCTACGTCGCCGTGCAGCGCTACCTGCCGCACGACCAGGCCAAGCAGCCGCCGCCGTTCGACTTCGTCGGCTGCGCGCTGTTGTCGGTCGCGATGATCGCGCTGTCGCTCGCGATCGACCCGCCGATGTCCGCGCACCGCGCCGCCTGGGCGGCCGGGCTCGCCGTGCTCGGGCTGGCGAGCGCGCTGGCGTACCTGCCGCACGCGCGGCGGCGCGCGCAGCCGCTGTTCCGGCTCGGGCTGTTCCGCGAGCCGAACTTCGGTTCGGGGCTGCTCGGCAACCTGCTGTGCCGGATCGGCACGAGTTCGGTGCCGTTCATGCTGCCGCTGCTGATGCAGGTGCAGCTCGGCTATACGCCGCTGCAGTCGGGGCTGATGATGCTGCCGGCCGCGATCGCGGGCGTCATCGCGAAACGCTGGATCGCGCCGCTCGTGAAGCGCTTCGGCTACGCGGCGTTTCTCGTCGTGAATACGGGGATCGTCGGTTGCGCGATTGCGGGGTTCGCGCTGGTGTCGGCGCGGCCCGCGCCGGTGCTGGAGATCGTGCTGCTGATCGTGTTCGGCACCGCGAACTCGATGCAGTTCGCGGCGATGAACGGCGTGACGCTCAAGGGGCTGTCGCATGCCGACGCCGGCAGCGGCAACAGCCTGTTCACGATGATGCAGATGCTGGCGATGGGGCTCGGCGTGTCGATCGGCGGCGGCCTCGTCAACCTGTTCGCCGCCTATTGGGGCTCGATGGCGCACGGGTTCATGCTGTCGTTCGCGTGCATGGGCGTGGTCACGCTGCTGTCGTCCGTCGTGTTCCGGCGGATCGATACGGCCGCGCCGCCGCGTGCGGTGGCGTCGCGGCCGTCCGTGTGAGCGCGGCCGTCAGTTCGCCTGGCGGCGCTCGACGACGCGCTTGAGCACCCAGCGGATCGACGAGCCGTCGGCCGGCGGCTGCACGACGGGGTATTCGTCGATTTCGAGCGTGTACAGGTAACCAGGCTGGTATGCGAAACCTTCGATGCCCGCGTACCACAGGCTCCACGGCTCGCTCGGGCTGCTGCGCACCTGCAGGCATTCCATCGGCGCGACGCCCGTGCAGCGCGCGGATTGCGGCGCGACATAGACGGTCCTGGTCACCGGCCGGCCGTCGGCCGGGCGGGCCGCGTTCGAGGCCGTGACGGCCGCGTTGGTCTGGCATCCGGCGAGGAGCGTGCTGCCGGCAATGACGGCCGCGCCGAGCAGCGTTCTGGATTGGCGAATCATCTGATGTTCCTCTGGGAGCGTTAGAGGGCCGATTAGACGGCCCGCGCGGCGAGAAAGTTAACAAATAGCTTACAGAAGAGAAGCGAATCACCCCCCTCATTCGTGCGATGTGGCGCGCACGCCGACACGTTACCGTGTTCCGGTTCAGCCGCGCGCCTCGCCGCCGGCGGTCCGCACGTGCACGCCGGGCGCCTTGCGACCGGGCGGCCGCAACAGGAGACAACCCGAATGACCACGGCGCCCGCGGCCCTTCCGCCGCACCTTGCCCAATCGAAACTGACGCTCGAGCAATTCGACGCGCTGCTCACGAGAATCTACGAGGGCCCGCTGGAAGAC
The DNA here is from genome assembly GCF_001039005.1 of Burkholderia cepacia. Classification (GTDB taxonomy): domain Bacteria; phylum Pseudomonadota; class Gammaproteobacteria; order Burkholderiales; family Burkholderiaceae; genus Burkholderia; species Burkholderia theae. The sequence goes on along the minus strand of NZ_LDWR01000066.1, from coordinate 19,347 downwards.
GTGCCGTGGGGCGGCGCGCTGGAGCAGATCCGCGCGCATCTGCATGCGAACTACGTGACGATGATCCTGCGCTGGCCCGCCAGCGGCCATGCGGGGCTGATGATCAATGCGTCCGACCACAGTGCGCCGCTGCCGGGTGTCGCGTCGTACAACAACTACTATTACGCGCTCGATCCGTTCGTGAACCTGCCGACCGATCGCGTCGTCACCGTCGACGAGCTGCTCGGCGTCGGCGTCTGGCGCAACAGCGCGATGTATGCCGAGTTCCTGAAACCGCTCGACGTCGGTTATCTGATGGGCGCCGACCTGCGCACGCATGACGGCGTCGAATGCCGTTTCCGCGTGTGCCGTTCGCATCGCGGCGCCGCGTTCTCCGCGACCGACAAGGCCGCCTGCAACGCGCTGCTGCCGCATCTGAAGCGCGCGGTGCGGCTGCACGCGAAGTTCGGGATGGTCGAATCCGAGCGCACGCTGTATGCGAGCACGATCGACCGCATGCTCGTCGGCACCGCGATTCTCGACGAGCGCGGCACGATCATGAAGACCAATTCCGTCGCGGACGAGATCTTCGCCGAATGCGACGGCCTGCGCGTGCGCGGCGGCGCGCTCGAAGCGTCGTATCCGCTGGAGGACCGCAAGCTGCAGAAGCTGATCCGCCAGGTGCTCGCGGAACGCGCGGGCGGCGTGCCGTCGGTCGTGCAGGCGATCGCGGTGCCGCGCCCGTCCGGCAAGCCGCGGCTCGGCGTGCTGATCCGCGCGGTGCCGTTGAGCGAATGGTCGGAGGACAATCCGCGCCGGCCGGCGTGCGCGGTGTTCATCCGCGATGCCGAACGCAAGTCGCAGGCGTCGCACGACATCGTGCGCAAGCTGTTCGACCTCACTCCGGCCGAAACCGCGCTGGCGCTCGCGCTCGTCAACGGGCAGACGCTCGAGGAAGCGGCCGACGAACTCGCGATCAGCAAGAACACCGCGCGCTCGCATTTGCGCGCGATTTTTTCGAAGACGGGGGTGACGCGGCAGGCGACGCTCGTGCGAACGTTGTTGAATAGCGTGCTGTCGCTGGGGTGACGCGTTCGTGCCGCGCGATACGTTCGTCGCGCAGTCATGCCGCTCATGTTGCCGGTCTAGCGAGCGCCGTCGACGACCGATTCACCGCATGACGATCGTGTACCATCAGCGCTTCCCGATACGCTTCGTCGCGCTGCGTTCGTCCGCCCGACCACGCCCGCGCGGCACGCACTGCGCCACCCTCCGCATGACCTCACCCGTTCCGTCCGACGCCGCGCTGCGCCCGCTGCCGATCGATACGCTGACCGTGCCGGCCGCGCTCGACGGACGCGCGGGCACCAACCGCTCGAGCAGCGCGCACCCGCAGATTGCCGCGACCAACGACCTCGACGCCGTGCGCGCATGGCTCGCGCGTTTCGTCGATACGCCGACCACGTTCCAGAACTACCGCAAGGAAGCCGAGCGCCTGCTGCTGTGGGCCGTGATCGCATGCGGCAAGCCGCTGTCGTCGCTCACGCACGAGGATCTCGTCGTCTACAGGCAGTTCCTGCTCGCGCCCGCGCCGGCCGACCTGTGGTGCGCGAACGGCGGCCGCAAGCATCCGCGCGACGATCCGCGCTGGCGGCCGTTCTACGGGCCGCTGTCGGCGGCCAGCCAGCGGCAGGCGCTGGTGATCCTCAACGTGATGTTCTCGTGGCTCGTGCAGGCCGGCTATCTGGCCGGCAATCCACTCGCGTTGTCGCGGCAGCGGCAACGCCGGCCCGCGCCGCGCGTCACGCGCCATCTCGGGCAACCGCTGTGGCAGTCGGTCAAGGACGCGATCGCCGCGATGCCGCGCGACGACGCGCGTGCATGCTTCCATGCGGATCGCGCGCGCTGGCTGTTCACGCTGCTGTATCTCGGCGGGCTGCGCATCACCGAAGCGGCCGACACGACGATGGGCCAGTTCTTCTGCCGGCGCGACGCGAACGGGCACGACCGCTGGTGGCTGGACGTGACGGGCAAAGGCGGCCGGCAGCGGCTCGTGCCGGCCACCGACGAAATGATGGCCGAGCTGTCGCGCTACCGGCGCGCGCACGGCCTGCCCGCGCTGCCGTCCGACGGCGAGCCCACGCCGCTCGTGCTGCCGGTCGGCCAGGCGCGCAAACCGCTCACGCGTGCGGCGCTGCACCGGATCGTCAAGCAGGTGTTCCAGCACGCGGCCGACCGGCTGCGCGCGAACGGCGCGGCCGGCGACGAACAGGCGCGCGTGCTCGAACAGGCGTCCGCGCACTGGCTGCGCCACAGCGCGGGCTCGCATATGGCCGACGGCCGCGTCGACCTGCGGCTCGTACGCGACAACCTCGGCCACGCATCGCTCACGACGACGAGCCAGTACCTGCACGCGGACGACGACTGGCGCCATCGCGAGACGGAGGAGAAGCACCGGATCGGGTGGTAGATAGCAGACGCTCCGCGTGCTGCGCGCGAATGCGTGTCGCCGATGTCGATGTCGACGCCGGCCCGTGTTTCGTCCCGGTGCTCAGTGGACGAGTTCGAGTCCGCCAAGACCGCCGTTGCTGCGGCACTTCGCGCGGTCGCTTTCCACCGGTACGTCGATCTGGCCGCACAACACGTCGATGCGCTTGCGGTAACTGTCGATCAGGCACTGCGTCGTCGTGCAGCGGTTGCGCGCCTTCAGCCATACCTTCTGGCTCGCGACGAACTGGTGATATTCGGGCGGATCCTCGACCGGATAATTGGCGAAATCGTCGACGACGTGCTTGTAATCCGCGTTGAGCGCATCGTCGAGACGCGACAACGCCGGATTGCCGCAGATTTCGCGCTCCACGAACGTGGACGCCTTCGCGCAGTCGAACGACGCAGCCTGCGCGCCGGTCATGCCGGCCGCGACGGCCAGTGCAACGAGCCATGCCTTCATGTGGGTGCCGTAGAAAAAACGGCGGCCGCGCATCGGCTCGCCGTGATGGACGAACGGGAATGCCCGCCGTCGAATGCCCGTCGCCGGGATTCGGAAGCTTAGGCCAATGCGCATCGCGGTTCAATACGCCGCCCTGCTTCCCGGCACCCGCGCCGCACGGCACGCGGCACGCGGCACGTCACGCCCGATCAGTACACGGCCACCCAGTGCCCGGGCACCCATGCCCAGTGATTGCCGGCCCAGCGGTAATGCCCCTTTGCCCAGCGATAACCCGGTGCCGGCGGTGGCGGCGGCACCTCGGCGACGGGCGCCGGCTGCGGTGGCCGCACGGGTTCGACCACGCATGCGGACATCAGCGCGGCACTCACGCTCACCAGCACGGCAAGCGAAACGGATCGGAGCTTCATCTTCGATTCTCCCTGTTGTGTCATCGGTCGACGGGGACGAACGCGGCAACGCGCCGCGTCACGCAACCCCGCGGATCAGGCCGGTCATCGGCCGCGTCTCGCCGCTTTCCGCGAACAGCGCGGACGCGGTGCGGCGGGGATCGAGCCGCAGGCTTTCGGCGGCCGCCCCCGAGATCAGCGCATCGAGCGACGCGGTCGGTTTCAGGTCGCGCCCTTCGTACAGGTCGCCGGGCCGCAGCCCCGGCCAGTCGGCGATCACACGACCGCCCGCGACCGCGCCGCCAGCGAGCATCGCGACCGACGCCTGCCCGTGATCGGTGCCGCCCGTGCCGTTCACCGCGGCCGTGCGGCCGAACTCGGTCGCAACCAGCACCGTGGTGTGCTGCCACGCGGGGCCGAGGCCGTCGCGCAGCGCGGCGAGCATGGTGTCGAGCGCTTTCAACTGATTCGCGAGGCGCGCGTTCTGCGCGCTGTGCGTGTCCCAGCCGCCCGTCTCGATCATCGCGATCCGCGGGCCGTCGTCGCGCGCGAGGAAGGTCGCCGCGAGCTTGCCGACGCCCGCCGGATCCTGCCGCGCGTGCGCATCGCCGGCGAGGCCGCGTGCGTCCATCGCCGACTGCCACAGCGGGCCGAGCTGCGTGTCGGCCTCGTAGAGCGCCGACACGCGCGCGAGCAGGTCGTCCGGTGCGGCCGGCAAACCGGACGGCGCATACGACGCGGCCTGCACGGTGCCGCGCAACGCGAGCGGCACGGTCGGCGCGAACGCGATCGCGCTTTCGCGCGTCGCCGGCAGCAGCGCGGCGAGCCGGTTCAGCCAGCCGTCCTTCACCTGGTATGGCGCGCGGCCGCCCGTCTCGAGCACGTTCTGGCCGTCGAAATGCGAACGGTCGCGATACGGCGACGCGATCGCGTGGACGAACAGCGCCTGCCCGTCGCGGTACAACTGCGCGGTCTGCGCGAGCGACGGATGCAGCGCGAACGTGCCGTCGAGCCGCGTCGCGGCCGACGTATCGATCGCGAGTGCACCGCGCAGCGACGCATACGCCGGTTCCGCATACGGGACGACGATGTTCAGGCCGTCAGCTGCGCCGCGCTGGATCACGAACACGAAGCGCCGGTCGGTCGCGACGTTCGCGAACACGATCCGCGGCGCGACGAGGATCGCGCCTGCGCCGGCGGCGGCGACGCTGAGGAATTGTCGGCGGGACAGTGCCATGTTCATCTCCGTTGGAAATCGGGCGATACGAGCAGCAGCGCGAGCGACGTAGTGGCGCTTTCGGCGCGCGACAACGCGGTCGCGGTGGGCGCGCTCATCGAACCGGCCAGCAGCGTGTTGCCGAGCGTGCGCGGATCGAGCCGGTCGCCGGTACGTGCGGCCAGGCGCTGCGCGATCTCGACGCGGCGCACGAGCGCGTCAGGTGCGGCCCAGCTCGCGGCGACGTCGTCATAGCCGGCCGGCGAGCCCGGCCGCCACACCGGCTGGCCGAGCTGCGTGAGCAGCGGCGCGGCCTTCAACTCGCCGGTGTCGCGCCAGCCAAGCCCGCGCAGCGACGACACGGCCCACTCCCACGGCGTCTTGAACTTGCGGTTGACCGGCGCCCATGCTTCCGGCGCATCGACGAGCGCGCGATAGACGGTCGGCAGGTCGCCGCCGCTCGCATCGAACGCGCGGGCGAGCCGGTCGGTCAGCGCCGGTGGCGGATTGTCGGCGACGAAATGACGGGCCAGCTGGAATGCGATGTGCCGGCCCGTTGCCTGCGAATGCGCGAGGTCGTGCAGGATCGCGCGCGCCTGCGCTTCGCCCGGCTGGTCGTAGGTGCGCCCCATCACCGTGCGCGTGCCCGGCTCGTGCAGCTTCGGGCGGAACACGAACGCGCCGGGCGCGGCATCGCCCGGCTGCGGCCCGTTCCCGCCGGCGATGCTCCAGCCGGTCAGCGCACGCGCGAATTCCGTCACGTCGGCTTGCGTGTAGCCCGTGCGCACGCCGAGCGTGTGCAGCTCCATGATTTCGCGTGCGAGGTTCTCGTTGAGCCCGCGCTTCGCGGAAGGATTGCGCGCTTGCGCGCGCATCGCGGCCGGGCTGTCGGGGCCGACCGAGCGCGCCTGGTCGAGGAAGATCTGCATCGCGGGATGCTGTTCGACGGCGACGAGCATGTCCTCGAAGCGGCCGAGCACGTGCGGGCGGATCGCGTCGCGTTCGAATGCGCCCGCGTACGCGGCGACCTGCCCCTTGTCGACCGATACCGCGAAATGGTTCGCCCAGAAATGCACGAGATGCTCGACGAACGGCGCGGGCGTGTTCAGAGCGCTGTTCAGTCGCGCGGCGACCGCGCTGCGATACGCGTCGTAGCCGTCGCGGCGGATCGATTGCGCGGTCGCGCGTTTCGCGGCCGCGTCGTCGCCCGTCATCGCGTTGCGCGCGTTCGCGAAGCGTGTCGCGAGCGCCACCGCGTCGGGCTCGCCGGCCCACGCGGCGGGCCGCGCGTCGTAACGGTCGAATTGCGCGACCAGCGCCGCCTTCGGGTCGGCAGGCGGTGCTTCGTCGGCCCGCGCGCCGAGACCGAAGCGGTTCAGCGCGATGGCGGCCGGCGTGATGTCGTTCGGGTGGTCCATGACGGGCTCTCTTGCGGTGCGTACCCACGTTTAACGCGGGGGCACCGGGAAATCCGTCGCGGGGATGGCAAATATTTTTGGGGGATCGGGAAAGCGAGGAACGGGAGAGTCGGCGGAGGCGATGTGCGACAACGACGCAAGTCAATCAGGAATTGGGCGGCCGCGCCTGGATCGGCCTACATCTGCATGACGCATGGCAATCAACGGGCCCCCATGGCGCGCACCGTCAACGGCAGGTAAGGTCAGATCCGGTCGAAGTTGAACGGCGTCACGTCCGGCAAGCCGTCGACCCGCTGCACGTCGATGCCGCACCAGACGCCGATCATGTTGGCCATGCGGCGCGCTTCATCACCATCATCGATCCGGCCCATCAGATCGATCGGCCGACGGTTGCGAAAAACGAGCACGAGTTGCACCAGATCGCGCCGGATCGTCACCAGCGAGCCGCCCACGACCGCGCCGTCGAAACTTCGTCGACCGCCAACCAGCAGGCGATCCAGATCGCGACACGCGTACGTATTCAGCACCGGCTTGCGTAGCAGGCGTGTGGTGCTGATATCGATCCAGCGCTCTTCGTCGCGCCAGCAGAAGCGGGTTTCACGCAGCGGGCCGGCGAACCAGCGCGCGCGCATCAGCTTGCGGCCGATCCAGATCAACAGAACACCCAGACCGATCATGAGCACACCGGTGACGCCGAGGCCGAGCCATTCGTACCATGCATGCGATGCGTTTCCGGTCAGGGTCCCGGCCAACGCGGGTACGCCGATCACGCAGGCCAGCCCCATGGCGCCCAGACCGAAGCCGAACGACCACCAGACGAAGTGCCCGAAGCGCATGCGCCGCGGAGACAGGATCAGGCTTCGACCGTCGGGAACGCATGCATAGCCGGCCTCGAACACCCACCGGTCCGGTGTCATCGGCCAGATCATCATGCAGAGCAGACCGAGTGCGGCTAGCGATACCGTGACCCAGTCAAGGATTGCTTCGACAAGAGGAGGCATATGAGCGCCAATATGCGAATCCGCCGCGCTGGGCGAAACGGACGTCCGAGCCGGTTTGATCGTCGCGATTCTGTCCGATCTCCTGCAAGGCGGCAAGCGGATCGCTTTTCGAAACAGTCTCTTACTGGCTCGCCGGCGCGTCCGGTTTCTTCTGCAGCTTCGGCGGCAAACGCCAGTTGCCGCTGCGCTGCAACCCGTCGACGAACTTCACGCGCTCCTCGGGCGTCAGCGTCGCCGCGAAATCGACGACGCTGCGCTCGACCTGCGCCCGCAGCGCGGTGTCGGCCGCGCGCGTGCGGTCGAGCGCGGCGTCGATCGCCGCGCGATCGAGTTGCGGGGCGGCGAGCAGGTCCAGCACGGTGATCCGGCCGTCGCGCCCTTCCCGCGCGAAATCGCGGCCGTCCTTGCGCGCCGCCTTCAGCGCGGCGGCGAACTCACGCTGCCGCGCATCGGGCAATTCGTCCGCCGCGAAACGCAACGCGGTACGTTGCGCGGGCGCACCCTCCGCGTGCAGGTCGCGATGCGTCGAGAACCACTGATACGCGCCGCCGCCGATCGCGCCGAGCATGAACACGTTCAGCACGACCGAGCCGACGAGGATGAATTTCCAGCTGCGTTCACTCATTCGTCGCTCCAATCGACGCTCGGGCCGCCGAAGGTCGTCGTCAGATAACCCGGTTCATGCAGCGATTGCGGCACGCTGCCGAGCATCAGCATCGACACGGCCACCGCGCCCGCCAATGCGCCGGCCAGGCCGACGCCCGCGAACGCCGCGCCCGACCACCACACGGTGCCGCGCCGACGCGCGCGTTGCGGCGCGGGCGCCGACGCGACGATGCGCTCGACGAGCGCCGGCGCGGGCGGTGCGATCATGTCGTTCGAGAGCCATGCGTCGAGGTCGGCGGCATCGTCCAGTGCCAGCAGCGCTTCGCGCGGGTTCGCGTGCGCCCATGCCTCGGCGGCCGCGCGCTCGCCGCTCGGCCAGCGCCGCGCGTCCGAGCCGTATGCGGCGACGATGGTACGAAATCGTTCGGGTGTCATCGCTTGTCCTCGCTAGGTGTGTCGCCGGCCAGCTGCGCGCGCAGGTTGCGCCTCGCGCGCGCAAGCAGGCTTTCCAGCGCATCGACGGTGATGCCCATCAGGTTGGCCGCTTCCACATTCGACATTTCCTGATAGTACTGGAGCACGAGCGCTTCCCGCTGCCGGGACGGCAACGCGGCGAGCGCCTGGCGCACGCGCGCATCGCGCGAACGCAGTTCCGCATGCGCGGCCGGCTCCGGTTGCGGGTCCGGCACGTCGGGCATCGTATCGACGGGCTCCTCGCGCCGGCCGCGCAACCGGTCGTAGCACAGGTTCAGCACGACACGATGCAGCCACGTATCGAAGCGCGCCTCGCCTTCGCGCCAGCGCGGCGCCTGGTTCCAGATTCGCAAGAACGTCTCCTGCGCGACGTCCTCGGCTTCGTTCCGGTCGCCGAGCATGCGCGTCGCCAATGCGAGCAGCCGCGGCAGCTTGCGCGCGACGAGCACGCGCACCGCCGACGAATCGCGCGCGCCGACGCGCGCGACGAGTTCCGCGTCCGGATCGCGGTCGCCGCGATCGCTCAACGCAGCCTGCTCCGCAGCGCGGCGCGCGTGCGCCGCCATGTGCCGGCAGGTGTGCCCGCCGCCCGGCTGAAGCTCATCGTCGTGCTCTCCTTGCATGCGTCGGGCCATCACCGGACGGCGCCACGCCGACTGTTCGGCGACGCCGCGCGTTTCGCGCCCGGCCTCGCACACGGCGTCGGCCATGTCCGTTTCATCGACATCCGGTTCGAGCGGCATCTCGATCCTGTCGGCCGGCCGCGCGACCGGCGGCCGGCGTGCTCAATATACGACGACCGGCGCGGGCCGGTAATACGCCGGACGCGCCGGCACCACGACGCAGCCGGCCAGCACGATGGCTGCGGCCGCCAGTATCACGATGGTTCGAAAAGGCATGGCTTCGACTCATGACGTTGCGTGAAGGATCCGCCGCGCCGGCACCGCGTGCCGCGCGACGGCGTACACGTCAGGCCCAGTGGCCCGGCACCCAGCGCCAGGCCGGGCCGCGCGCGGCCCAGTGCCCGGGCACCCAGTGGTACCCGACGCGCACCACTTGCCAGTGCCCCGGAATCCAGACGTAGCGGCCCTGCTGCCAGTGCCAGTGGCCCTGATCCCACACGTAGCCCGCGCGCGGCGCCGGCATCACTTCGACACGCGGCGCCGGCGGCGCGTAAGGCGCGACGATGACGGCCTGCGCGAATGTCGCGGACGCCGCCAGCGCGGCCACGCATGCCGCGGCAAACCGCAATGGAACAGAAAGTTTCATGAAAGACTCCGAAGTAACGGGCATCGGCCGGAAGCGGCCGTTCATGCGTTAAACGGCGCGGGCGAAAAAAATCCGTCGCGGTATCGGCAAAAAAATTCGGCCGGACCGGATGCGCGTCGGAGCGGGCTGGATATCGTGACGCGCCAGCGCACACTCCCGCCGGGTTGCCGTGCTGTCACAACCCGGCAAAACTGCCCTTCGACAATGCGTGACACCGGGATCCCGCTCGCTTCCGGCCCACGCCCCGGCCGTGCTCGCGCTTTCGCACGACCTGGCGGTTCCACATCTCGCGTCCTCATCAACGAAAATTACGACCATGTCGAACCAGGACAATCTCCCCGCCCAGCCGAACGAGCCGGCCGCGTCCGTGTCACGTCGCGGCTTCCTGAAACTCGCCGGCGTGTCCGGCCTCGCCACCGCCGCGGGCGGCCTCGCAGCTGCCAGGGCCGCCGCGTCGAATCCGGACGGCACGCCCGAACAGGTCCACCTGACATGGGGCAACGACCCCACGTCCGAGGTCGTGATCTCGTGGGCATCGCTCGCGCCGGCCGTCAATCCGCGCGCGCGCATCGTCGCCGACGGCGAGCCGCCGCGCACCGTGCACGGCGTCCAGCGCCTGTACACGGACGGCCTGAACGGCGAGACCGTGTTCGCCTACCACGCGCGCGTGCACGGGCTGAAGCCGAATACGCACTACCGCTACGAGATCACGGCCGACAACGACAGCAATGCCGCGCAGCCGTTCTCCGCGAATATCTCGACCGCGCCGCGCGGCCGCGCGCCGTTCCGCTTCACGAGCTACGGCGATCTCGCAACGCCGAACGGCGCGTGGGTGCTGTCGTCGCCGCAAAGCCGCTTCGCGGTGCAGGCCGTCGAGCAGTTCCAGCCGCTGTTCCACTTGCTGAACGGCGACCTCTGCTACGCGAACCTGAACCCCGCGCACCAGCCCGAGGTGTGGCGCGACTTCGGCAACAACAACCAGACGTCGGCCGCGAATCGCCCGTGGATGCCGTGCCCCGGCAATCACGAGATCGAGTTCAACAACGGCCCGCAGGGCCTCGACTCGTATCTCGCGCGCTATACGCTGCCGGAAAACGGCACGCGCTTTCCGGGCCGCTGGTACAGCTTCCGCGTGAGCTCGGTGCTGTTCGTGTCGCTCGACGCCGATGACGTCGTGTACCAGGACGCCGCCGCGTTCGTCGGCGGCCCCGCCCCGCTCGTGCCGGCCGCGAGCACGGGCCGCCCGCCGATCGAACCGGGCACGTCGTTCTACGTGCGCGGTTACAGCAATGGCGAGCAGACGCGCTGGCTCGAACACACGCTGCGTCATGCTGCACATGACGACGACATCGACTGGATCGTCGTGCAGATGCACCAGGACGCGCTCAGTTCGTCGAAGACGGGCAACGGTTCCGACAAAGGCATCCGCGAGGCATGGCTGCCGCTGTTCGACCGCTACGGCGTCGACCTCGTGCTGTGCGGCCACGATCACGACTACGAGCGCAGCTACCCGGTGCGCGGCTGCAATCACCGCGCGGGCGTCGACGCGTCGACCGGCGAAGTGGTCGAGACGCTGCAGCCGCGTCCGGTCGGATCGAACGACCCGGACCGGACGAAGTTCGACACGAGCCACGGCACGATCCACCTGATCCTCGGCGGCGGCGGCACCAGCGCGCCGCTCGACGTGTACGGCGAGAATCCGGCAACCGGCTTTGCACGGGCCAAGGTGTTCACGAAACCGAACCGGCCGGTGCCGGGTACGGCGCCGAACACGTTCGTGCGCCAGCCGGCCGATGCGCTCGAGGATGCGATCTGGTCCGCGCGCCGCGATACGGGCACCGGGTACGGGATCGCCGTGTTCGACCACGACCCGGGCAAGCCGGGCGGGCACACGACGATCACGATGCGCTACTACCATGCGCCGGGCGCCGACCAGCACCCGACCGCGGATTACGAGCTGTTCGAAACGATCGAGCTGAGCAAGAAGCGGCACGAGCGCTGATCGGGCGGGCGCCCGCCGCGGCGGGCGCCGGTTGCGCCGGTTGCGTCCGCATCGACGGACGGGGATGCCGTCGGGCAGGTTAGACTGCCCGCCTCGCACACCGGCCCATGCAGATGAGTTTCGAATACCGCATCCACACCCTTCCGTCGGCCGACGCATTCGATGCCATCGCGCGTGCGCTGCGGCAAACGCATGGCGATATCGACATCGATCCCGACCGACGTCAACTTGAACTTCGCGACGACACCGGCGGCTGGCCGCTGATCGGCCTGTCGGCCGACGAAGACGGCTTCTTCCTGGTCACGACGCTCGGCCCGACACGAAACGCGATGCTCGACTCGATCGGACGCGCGTTGTCGGCAATCGGCGCGGCATGGCACATCGACGACGCATGACCGGCTGCCCCGTTTCACCCACTCGCCTGAAGCAGCCGCACGCGTGGCGTCGTCTCGCCATCAACGCCCGCCATTCGTCCCTGCCGGCTCGCCCCCTGTAAACTACGCATCTCCGGACGCAACAGCCACATTGAATTGCCGTCCGCGGTCGCTGCACACGCGAGCGGAACCGAATCATCCAATCCCGAATTTGAATGTCGAAACAAGCAGGAAGCATGAAGCGCAGGAATAAGGCAACGCTCGTCGGGCTCGGCGCGGTGTTGTTGTGGGCCTCGGTGGTCGCCCTCGTTCGCGGGGTCAGCGAAAGTCTCGGTGCGACCGGCGGCGCCGCGATGATCTATACGGTGGCGTCGGTACTGCTACTGTTTTCGATCGGCTTTCCCGACCTGAGCCGATTCCCGAAAAAGTACCTGCTCTGGGGCGGGCTGCTGTTCGTTTCGTACGAGCTGTGCCTGGCGCTGTCGATCGGGTATGCGAGCAACGGCCGACAAGCGATCGAAGTCGCGATGGTCAACTATCTGTGGCCGAGCTTCACGCTGGTCGCGGCCATCCTGTTCAACAAACAGCGCGCCAACCTGCTCGTCGTGCCCGGTGTGCTGCTGTCGATGCTCGGCATCTGCCGGGTGCTCGGCGGCGACCAGGGTCTCGATCCGGCCGGCATGCTGAACAACGTCGCGGACAATCCGCTGAGCTACGGCCTCGCTTTTTTCGGCGCGCTGATCTGGGCCGGCTATTGCACGGTGACGGCACGCATTGCCGACGGCAAGAACGGCGTCACGCCGTTCTTCATAGCGGTCGCCGCGATGCTCTGGATCAAGTTCGCGATCGAAGGCGGCGGCGGCATGACGTTCAGCCTCCACGCGATCGTGTATGTCGTGCTGGCCGCATCGGCGCTGGGGTTCGGCTACGCCGCGTGGAACACCGGCATCATGCACGGCAACGTGACGATCATCGTCGGCGCGTCGTACTTGACGCCGGTGCTCGCCGCCGCGCTCGCCGCGACGCTGCTGCATGCGCCGCTATCGATCGGATTCTGGCAAGGCGCGTTGATGGTGTGCGGCGGGTCGATCATGTGCTGGCTCTCGACACGCAGCCGACGCAGTGAAAAAACAGCGCCAGTCCCGGTCGGGAAGGATGCCGAGGGCAACTGCCACGGGTGACGAAGCCGCTTGCTGCGCGCTCGCCAGCTTCGCGTCGGGATGCTAGATTGGCATCGCGACTTGTTCGGTTTCCGGTTAGACGAGCAAACGCGGTGGATGCGGGTTCATGCAGTGCATCCGCCGGTTTACTGCGTCAGATATCGGTATGAACAAACGCGACTCATCCCCCACGTCGAAGGCCCCCCCATGATCGACCACGTCTACCTCTCCGTCACCGACATCGACAAGTCACTGGCTTTCTACGCTGAAGCGTTGAAGCCGCTCGGCTGGCGCCTGTTCGGCAACTACGACTCGTCGTCGGGCCCCGCGGGCGTCCCCGATCTTTACGGCATCGGCGACGACATGTACGGCAACGGAACGGCGGTCGGATCGAGCATCTGGCTGCGTCGACGCAATCCCGGCGAGACCGGGCTGTACCTCGGGATCGTCTGCGACAGCAACGAGCTGGTCGACGCCGCCTATGCGGCTGCGATCAAAGCCGGCGGCACCGACGAGGGAAAACCGGCCGATCGCACCTACTTCGCGCCCGGCTACTACGCCGCCAACGTTGCGGACTTCGACGATAACCGACTCGAGTTCGTCCATAAGGCATGGAATCCCAAGCGACGCGTATAACGAGCGGAACGCCCGTTCCGCCGCGTAGCGGGAGCACGGCGGCAAGCATCGACGCGATGCTTGTGGCTTTCATCCCGTCATCGTTAGCTTCGCGACTCCAGCGCGATACGCACCGCCAATCCGGCCAGCACGGTGCCCATCAACCAGCGCTGAACCGACGCCCAGACCGGCCGCCCCGCGAGAAAACCCGCGATGGAACCGGCCATGCACGCAATCAGCGCATTGACGCTGATGCTCACCGCGATCTGCACGCAGCCGAGCGCCAGTGATTGCGCGAGCACACTGCCGTGCCCCGGTGAAATGAACTGCGGCAGCAGCGACAGATACATCACCGCGATCTTCGGATTCGCGAGGTTCGTGACGAAACCCATCGTGAAAAGCCTGACGCGGCTGTCATGCGGCAACTGCCGGACCTGGAACGCGGAGCGGCCGCCCGGCTTCAGCGCCTGCCACGCGAGGTACGACAGATACAACGCGCCGCAAAAACGCAACGCGTCGTACGCATACGGCACGGTCAGCACCAGCGCGGTGATACCCAGCGCCGCGCAGAACATATAGAAAACGAACCCCAGCGCGACCCCGCCGAGCGATACCAGGCCGGCACGGCGGCCCTGGCAGATCGAGCGCGAAACCAGGTAGATCATGTTCGGTCCGGGCGTCAGCACCATGCCGAGCGACACGAGTCCGAAAGCAAACAAGGTGGGCAACGCCGGCACGGCAATCTCCTTCGGGGCAGCACAGTCAGGGTGACGAGGTTCGAACAATGTATTGCATCTCGACCACCGACATCATGAATAAGCTGCAAGTCGCCCATGAACGCTTTTCATCGCGCCGGCCGCGCGTTACCTGCCTTTGTTCGCGCGGGTCTGGAGCGCCTTCGCTGCCTTCGCACGCTGTGCGTCGACGAGCCTCACGAATTCGTCGGTGATCGCGTTGCCGGCCGCATTCCACGACAGCCGCACGGAACGATGCAGCCTCGGCGACAGTTCCAGCACGCGGCCGCCGAACGGCGTGTACGTGAGCGTGATGCGCGGAACGATCGACACGCCCATGCCGGCCTCCGCCATCGAAAGAATGGTGCGCATCTCGACCACGTTGAACGCGGCCCGCAGCGGCGCGCCGCCACGCGCGAAATAATCGGCGATCACCGGCCCGCACCCTGCCTTCGAGAAAATGAACGGCGCCGCGGACAACTGCCTGGCCGACACGCGCTTGCGGCCGGCGAACATGCCGTCCGCCGCGACCGCGACGAAATCCTCGTCGAGCAGCGGCAGATTGTTAGCGAACGTCTTCGTGCCGGCCACCACGCCGACGTCGGCGGTACCGTCGTCGAGCCAGCCCTCGACTTCGCTGTCCGTGCCCTCGAGCAGCACCGCCGACACGCCCTGATGCATCTCCTTCAACGCCTCGAGCGCGGGCACGACGAACGCCAGCGATACGCTCGGCAACGACGCGACCACCAGCTTCCCTTCAAGCTTGCCGCGCGACAGGCTGAACTGCTGGCGCAGCATCTGCGCCTCCCGAACCACGTTCTGGACGTACGGCCACAGGCGTTCGCCCGCCGCCGTCAGCACGACCGGCTGCCGGTCGCGCCAGAGCAGCTTGACCTGCGTGATGTCCTCCAGTTCGGTCAACGCATGACTGATCGCGGATTGACTGCGGCTGAGCCGGTCGGCCGCGGCCGTGAGCGAACCGAGTTCGACTACGGCAGCCAGAGCCTGCAACTGGGCAAGCGTCATCGGGTCTCCTCAATTCAAGGTATGTACGCCGTACATGATACGGCCAGCCGTCATGAATGATATCGAACCAGTGCGACGGACCGGCAGACGTCACTGCAACTGCGCGGCGGCCGACGCAGATGTCCGCCGCGACGCTCAGGTAAGATGCGTCGTCGAATCGACACGTCGATTGCAGGCGCACCCGGCCGTCTGAAAAGCTGCGACGCGATCGAATGACCGGTTCAAGCCCATCCAGAACGAAACCATGCAAAACGCACGCGACCGCAACGGACTCCATCGGCAGCGCTCGCTGCCGGATATCCCGCGACATGCCACGCCATGATTCCTTTCAATCTCACTGAAGGTGTGCTGGTCTCCAGCCTGCAGGCGCTCACCCCGCTCGATCTGGCCGGCATCGCCGTCGCGCTGCTGTTGGGCGGCATGGCCAAGGGGATCACGGGCATCGGCGTGCCGCTGATCGCGATGCCGATACTCAGCCAGTTCCTGCCGATCCGGCACGCGGTGCTGCTGCTGTCGATGCCGATCATCCTCGGCAACATCCCGCAGGCGCTGGAAGGCGGCCAGGTACTGGCGACGGCGCGGAAGATCGCCGCGCCGATCGCGGGCACCGTGATCGGGAATGTCGTCGGCGTCGCCATTCTCCTGTCGCTCAATCCGGGGCACGCCCAGGCCGCATCCGGCGCGCTGCTGATCTTCGCCGCGACGCTGATGCTCGCCGCGCCGAAGCTCAACCTGCCGGACGCGTGGCAGAAGCCGGTCGGTTTCGTGCTCGGGTTCGGCGCGGCGCTGATGGAAAGCATCGCGTCGGTGCCGGGCCCGCTGCTGGCCACCTACCTGATTTCGTCCGGCGCGACCGGACGCGTGTTCACGAAGCAGATCGCGATCATCCTCGTGGTGTCGATCGTCACGCTGATCACGACGTTCAGCGGCGCCGCGCACGCCAGCGGCGCCGACCTCGCGATCTCGGCGGCGGCCAGCCTGCCGGCCATTGCCGGCATGTGGCTCGTGCGCCCGCTGCGAGACAAGATGTCGCCCCGGATCTTCAGGATGGTCGTCCTGCTGTTCGTGCTCGCCGCGGCATCGCAGATGATCTGGAAATCGGGCGTATTCCGGCACGGCGGATCGCAGGTGACCCAGACGGGCAACGGGCACGCCGTCGCGAAGTAACGGCGTGCCGCACCGCCCTCGATCGCGCATGCGTTCTGAAAGCTGCAAGGCGTAGTATTCGCGGACCCGACGTATCGCCGCACCCGACGGCACCGGACATCGTGAAACGATGCGGACGATACGTTACCGACTTTGCTACTCGCGCGCCGATGCCGACATCGGCGCCGCCACGTTTTCAGAGGCACGAAATGGAAACCTATGTGTTGCTGGGCTGCGGATTCGGCCTTGGCCTGCTGATCGCCATCTGGGGAATCTGGTCGCTCCGCTGACGCGCGCAACACCCGTCGATGCGCAAGCCATTCGCATCGAATCCCGCCACACACGTCACGCCTGCCTGCTCCCGCTCGGAAGCAGGCGCGGTCGCGCTTCGTCGAAGCGCGCGCACTCGGCCTTGAGCCAGTCCGAAAACGCCGCCGTACGCGGATCCTCGGGGTTGCGGGAAAGCAGCACATAGCGCGCCGGCGCACGCACGTGCGTGCCGAACACATCGACAAGCCGTCCGCTCGCAATCTCGTCATGCACCAGCGCCGCGCGCGCCATCGCGACACCCTGATGGTTCAACGCGGCCGTGATCGCAAGGCTAGAGAAATTGAACTGAGGTCCGCCCAGCTGCGCGATCCACGCCGGATGGACTGCCTCCAGCCACGTGCGCCACTCCACGAACTCGGGCGCGCCGACCCACGGCGCGGCGTCGTGCAGCAAGACGATGCCGTCGAGCGACTTCCCTTTGGCGAAGGACGGATGCTTCGCCAGATACGCTGGCGTGGCGACCGGAAACAGCGTTTCGTCGAGGATCACGTCGGCATGCAGCCGGCTGTATTGCACCGGGTCGTAGCGCACCGCCACGTCGATGTCGTCGGACTCCATGGCCTGCCGGTCCAGCACCTGAAACTCGGCTTTCAAGCGAACCGACACGTTCGGCTGTTGCCGGTGAAATTCGGTCAGGCGCGGCATCAGCCATTGCAACGCAAACGACGGCAGACAACTCACCTGCAGCGGCGCATCCGACATGTCGAGCGCCTGCAGCGTGCGATGGATGTCGAAGAACGCGCTCGACATCGTCCCGAGCAGGATCCCGCCCTTCTCGGTCAGCTTCAGCCCGCGCGCCTGGCGCACGAACAGCGAATAACCGAGCCGGTCTTCCAGATGCCGGATCTGCTGGCTCACAGCGCTTTGCGTCAGATTGAACGCCTGCGCCGTCTTCGTGAAGCTCAGCAACCGGCCGGCGGTTTCAAAGCAGAGCAACGCACCGAGGATCGAACCATCAAGTCGCATAGACATAAGTCACGCTAATACATTCATTAGAAATCGGCGCTTTTGCGCAGTCTGCGGGAATCGTAGCATTGCCGTCCAGCATCCCGCTTGACGAACACAAGGCCGATCCATGACCGTGACGCTCCAACCCGCCGACCTATTAGCCAGACTGCAATCCCGCCATCCGCTGCTGTGGCTGAACCCCGAAACCGGCAGCCCGCTGCCGCAGGACGCGCCATCGTTCGACGCCATTGCGACGGCGGAAGCCCGGCTGGCGCGATGCGAACCGCTGATGGCCGAGCTCTTTCCCGAGCTTGCGGCAAGTGCGGGAAAAATCGAGTCGCCGCTGATGCCCGCGGACGACTTGCAGCGCGCGTTGTCGCACCCGGCCGACGCGCACGGCGCGTGGTTCATCAAGCGCGACGACGCATTGCCGGTTGCCGGCTCGATCAAGGCGCGCGGCGGCTTTCATGAAGTGCTCGCGCTCGCGGAATCGATCGCGATCGAACACGGGCTGCTCGAACCTGCGGGAGACCGGCGGATCCTGGCGTCGACCGCCGCACGCGCGCTGTTCGCCACGCACACCGTCATCGTGGGCAGCACCGGCAACCTCGGCCTGAGCATCGGCGTGATGGCCGCCGCGCTGGGGTTCGAGTCGGTCGTTCACATGTCGACCGACGCGAAGCCGTGGAAGAAGGCGCGCCTGAGAAAACGCGGCGTTCGCGTGGTCGAGCACGACGGCGATTATGCGCAAGCCGTCGCGGCCGGACGAGCGCAGGCGCGCCATCAACCGCGCTGCCATTTCGTCGACGACGAAGGCTCGCTGATGCTGTTCCTGGGTTACGCCGCCAGCGCCCGGCATCTCGCCGCGCAGCTCGCCGGGGCGGGCCGCGGCGTCGATGCCGCACATCCGCTCTTCGTCCATATCCCGTGCGGTGTCGGCGGCGCACCGGGCGGCATCACGTACGGCCTCAAGGCGCTGTTCGGCGAGCACGTGCATTGCTTTTTTGCCGAGCCCGTCGCGTCGCCGTGCATGCTGGTCCAGCTTGCCGCCGGCTCCCGCCAGCCGGTGTCCGTCTACGACGTGGGGCTCGACAACCGGACCGAGGCCGATGGCCTGGCCGTCGCGCAAGCCTCGCATCTGGTCGGCCCGCTGATGGCGTCGCTGCTGTCGGGCGTCTTCACTGTCAGCGATCAGCAGCTTTACGCGCAGTTGCTCGCGGTTCAGCGCGCCACCGGCGTGGAACTGGAACCGTCGGCCGCGGCTGCCGTCGGCGGGCCCGGCTGGCTGACGCAGTCTTCCATCGGCCGCGACTACCTGCACCGCCACGCGATCGACATAAGCGCGGCGACGCACGTGATCTGGGCAACGGGCGGCTCGCTCGTTCCGCCGGAAGAACACCGCCGCTTCCAGTCGCATGCGAAAGCGCTCGCCGGCGCCGCGCCCGGCGCGTGATCGCGTTCGGCCCGCGCGTCTCGCCGTTTCCCAAGACGCGTTAGACTGTCCCACATGGAACAATGCCGTTATTGCCAGAGAATCCGCGATGAATGGGATTGCCACGGGGACGAATGCCGCCGGGCAATCGCCAAGGCGCTGCGCCGGCAGCGGGCGGGCCTGCCGATGGTGCCCGATCGCATCCGCAACGAGCTGCCGTCCGGCGCACCGACCCAGCAGGTGATCGCCGTGCTGTCGCGCCAGCGCCTGCGCGCGCGCCG
>NZ_LDWR01000065.1 GCF_001039005.1 Burkholderia cepacia | reverse complement strand
ATCGACCGGTTGAATCCGCAGTTCGCATGCGACAGACGGATCGACACCGACAGGATCTGGCGTGATGTGCTGCCAGACGAATTCTCGGACTGGATCGATGCATTCGACATCGTGTATTTCGGGCAACCGATCTAGCGGATTGCGGTTCGTCGGGAATGCGCTGTGGAGCATCCGGGCAACGTGCAATGTCCGTGACCAAAGACAGCCGGCCAAGCCCATCAGCGTGGAATTGGCATAATCATGGCTTGCCGCCGCGATTTCTCGGCAACCCCGACGATTCACCCAGTTACAACTGCAATACCCATGTCGATCTCCACCGCGACCGAAGTGTCGCTGAAGCACATTCTTGAACACCCTGGCGATTTCTCCGGATGGCTCTGCCTGCCACCGATGCCGTGGACGCTCGATACCGAGGGCATCTTCTCCGAAGACACGAAGGACGCAGACACCGACGAAAACACGGCGCCCGTCATCGCGACCCAACCCGGCTGGCAAGTCACTCTGGACAGCGCGACAATCGAGGACATCGTGATCAATGCGCACGACCAGGTCGACGAGCCGAGCGTTACGCAATTGCTCGACGCGTTCGTCTTCTATGTCGAGAACGACGCATTTATCCTGTTCTGATGATGCGCTAGTCGCGCGATGACGATCCCCGGCGATGTGCTGCATGCCCATTGTTCGACCGCTACGGCGCCAGCTCCTGGGCACCATTACGCGTCGCGCCATCCCTCATGGATTTCGCCCGCGTGCCGCGATGAGACGCGCCGGCTATGCACGTGCGGCAAGCTTTTGACCGGAATACGACCTCACACATGGTGCGAATGATATGCGCGACCACGAATTCGAAGTGATCTACGTCTACGCAGGCCGCTCCAGCGACGGGCATCCGGTTCACGAAGAACTCCCCGCGCGCGAAATCGCCCCAGGCGACCACGAACTGCTGGCGTCCCCCGGCTCACGCTGAATCTCGCCAAAGGCGACATCATCCGCATCGACGATCCCGATCGCCCCGCGACCGTAGTGAAGCGCGGCGGCAACTACTGCATCCAGGTCTACGGCGACACCATTCCACACGACGAAATCGACCGGCTCGCACACGAAGTGGAGATCGAACTCGACGGTCGTCACGGTGGATCGCTTGCGCTATCGGTGCCGTCGAAGGCCGGTGACGAGCGAATTCGCGCAGTATTCGATGGCTTTACCGCGAGAACCGGTCTCGCGTGGTACTACGCGAACATCTACCTGAACTTCGAAGATCCCGACGACGAGACGTTGCTCGACTGGTGGATCGACCGATAACGGAACAGCACCGATCGAGCGACCGGAACGACCACGCGTCGGGCGCCGGCCTACTTTTCATTCGGGCTAACTCGTCGCACGACAGGAAAAGGAATGGAATGAACATGGCAGACGATCCGTCGGCACTGCTTGCGCATCAGGAAGCTATCTGCACGCGATACGGCCTATCTGCCGCCGAACCCGAAGACATGGTTGCCATCGCGATGTCGACGCTTGGGCAGATGCCTGTCTACGGCACGCGTATCGCGCTATCTGAAGGCGACAACATCGGCTGGTTTTTTCATTGCGGCGAATTTTCCGACGCCGCCGATTTTTACCAGCCGCTGCACGCCGCGCATCTGCCCACGTACTTGCCGTTGGTTCGACCGTACCTGAGGTTACCGCCCGGCGCGCGCTTCATCATCGACGGCGCCGGCTACGAAGATGTCTGGGTGGATTTGCCTGCCGATGACGCATCGCGGTAAGCCCTCGACGGCCCACGACACGCTGCAACAAAAAAGGACCGCTTAGCGGTCCTTTTCGCGCGCAGCAACCCGCACCCCTCACGGCAACGAAATCGTCAAATTAGCCGACTCCGGCCCCACCTTGATCACCTGCGAATAAGGCGCCAGCGCCTGCAGCGTCTTGTCCTTCAGATACGTGTTGAGCCCGAGGAACCCGAGCAACGCAACCAGCGCAAAAACCGCCCCGATCGCCCACACCGGCACCTCGCGCTTCAACCGATGCGCAATCTGATCCGGCAACGGCCAATGCGGCGCAAACGGCGCGCGCTTGCCCTTCATATGCGCGATCTCATCCCCGAGCCGTGCCGTCAGATAAGCGAGCTTCTCCGGCCCCTCGAGCAGATACTTGCCCTGGAACCCGAGCAGCAGGCACATATGAAACACCTCGAGCGACTGCAGCCGCGCCGCACCTTGCGCACGACATTCCTCGAGATACTGGAAGAACTTCTCGCCCGCGAGCTGTTCGCCGAACAGCACGAGCTGCAGCGGCCGCCGTTCCCAGTCTGCACGGATCTTGAACTGCGACGACAGCACCATCTCGTCGATGGCCGCACAGAAGGCGAACTTCGCGCCGTACACGTCCTCGGCGGCAATATTCAGCTTCTTCGCACCGCGCTCGAAATCCGACAGGAATTCCTGGATCTTCGTGCTGAACTCGCTCGCGCTGTCCGGCTCGCGGCCGTTCTTGAGCAGGAACAGCATGAAGAACCCGTCGTACAGCAGGTCGACCAGCGAACGGGCCTGGAATGCGGAATCCGTCGACGCCGGGGTATGCATGGGGGCCGGCGCGTTGTCGCCGAACAGGGAAGGCGCGTAGCTCATGATGTGACCGCGATCAGTTCGAATTTCAGGTCATTGATGCCAGTCGGCGCGTAGATCATCGCGGACTGGGCCTGCAGCATGCGCTCGTACAGCGCGCCGCGCGAATCGAGCGAGAAGTAGCAGGCGCCGGGTCGCACGGGGATCGCGGGCGGCACCTGCGGCGTGTACGAGAGCCGCACGCCGGGCATCGCCGACAGCACGAGCTTGTCGACGTCGTCGGGTGCGCCGACCTTGAAGCGGGCCGGCACGGCATCGACGAGCTCGACGCTCGGCATGTCCGCGGACACCGCCAGATAGAACTCGGTCTTGTCGTCGATCTTGCCCGAATCGAGGCGGCCGAGGTGGAACGACGGACGCACTTCATCGAGCGTGATCGAGAAGTAGCGCGTCGAGATCACGGTGTCGAGCAGCTCGCGCAGTATCAGGTCGAGACGCGCAAAGCTCGGGCCCGGATCGTCGTGGCGGTACACGGGCAGGTCGGCGAGCGTATAGCCCTTCGAGAACGTCATCAGCTGGCCCGCGAGGCGCAGCAGTTCCTGGTACAGCCGCTCGGGATGCAGCGCCGCGTGCTGGTGCAGGTGCGCGAGCGTCGCGAACGCGGCGTTCGCGGTGTGCAGCAGCCAGAACGACGCGATGTCGCCCGAACGGAACTCGATGATGTTCTTCGACGGCTCGCGGTGGAAACCGTACAGCGCGTTCACCTTCGCCTGCAACGCGTCGACCAGCTGGCGCAGCCGCTGGTGCAGGATCGGCGAAGCCTCGATCGCGAGGCACGGCGGAACGAAGCTGTCGTCGATCTCGAACCCGGACGTCGCGGTGCGGCGCACCCGCACGAGCGGCACCGACAGCAACTGGTCGCGCGGTTCGCTATGCGCGATCAGCTTGACCTGCGTCTTCAGGAACGTGATGTCGGCTTCGGCCGCGTCGGTGAAATTGTCGGCGACGCTCGTCTGCTCGCTGACGAAACGCGTCATGAAGCCGGCGGCCGGATCGTCGCTGTAATTGGTGCTGTTCTCGCGCAGCGGGTGCAGCGCGAGATAGAACACGAATTCGTTGATGCCCTCGGGCAGCGTGTCCAGCGCGATCGGCGGCGGCAGCTCGTCGGCCTGCGGCCCGGCATACAGCGCGCCGTCCGGGAACACGAGCGCGAGTTCGGCAACCCGCAGCACGTTGCTGCCGAGCGCGTCGCGGTCGATGCGCACCGAGCGCACGCCCCAGTTGTAAGGCTGGATCGCCTGGATCGATTCGAACAGGCGCGCTTCGTGGTACGCGTCCTGTCGCTGGAAGTGTTGAGGCCGGAGGAACAGCCCTTCCCCCCACAGCACCTTGGCCGAATAACTCATGTCAAATCCGGTTAATGTCGCGTTGCGAAGTAATCGATTTGTTCGTGCCCGAATTAAATCGCCAATTGTTAACTCTTGTTAATTGACATTCGTGCGTCATGCTTAACCGCAAGAGACCGAAGACAGCATATTCAGCGGTTGCGAAGGCGCACCTTGTTGCGGTGCGATGACGGTGCCGTCGGTGACCGTCATCGCGCAATTATGCAGGCCGATAATTATGCCGGATTTCTCCGACTTTACCGGATCGAACGTCAGTTTCCATCGTTGTAGTGCGGGATCGCGGAACAGTGCGACGATGCCGAATGCCTGCGCTTCGCGCGAAACCTTCTCAGTCGCCGTGTAGCGCTGGCCCGGAATCAGCGTGATTTCACGCACGTTCAGCAGGTCGGCACCGAGCGCGGCCTTTTCCTTGGTCGGATCGGTAAATGCGTCGAACGGCGCTTGCTGGAACGACGTCGGGTCCTTCAGCGCGTAGAGCCGCACGACGAGCGCGAGCGGTTTGTTGTCGGTCGCGGCATTCAGGTTCGGCGCGGCGGCCAGCGTGAGCCCGATATTGCGCGGCGGCTTTTGCGCGTCCGGCAGGTCGGGCTTGCCGACGCCGGCAGCCTGCAACACAGCGCTCGCGGCCGAGCCGAGCAGCGGGGCGGCCGCGCATCCGGCCAGAAGGGCGCAGGCAACCAGCGGCAGCGCGTAGCGAATCATGGACGATCTCATCGTGTTTCCGGCGTGCCGCCTTTGTCCCTGTCAGAACTGCTGGGTATTTCCGCGTTCAATGCGTATCCCCGGCATTGCACTGTTCAACTATTAAGCACGCCCGCGTCGTGGCAAGCGCTCGGAAATTTTTTCCGCCGCCCGGGCGGCGCGTCGCGAGACCAGTAAAACTTGCGCATTCCGGCCGAAAGAAAAACCGCTGCGAGCCCGCAGCGAAAGGCCATTCGAGGGGGTAGCGCCCGGATTTAAAAGGAATTACTCTTCACACGACGATTGAATTATGAAAAATTGATCGGTACTATACCCGCGCGCTTCTTGCAAAGCAAAAGAACCAGATTCTCAACGATTTTAAAACTCACGCGCCGGTGGATATAACGATGAAAGACCGTCTCTTCGCAAAACTGTCTGGGGTAGTAGTGGCTTGCGGCGTGATCGCCGGCTGTGCGAGCCAGCCTCCCGCGCCGCCGACTGCCGAGGTGTTCAACAAGTCGCTGGCCGATGCGGACGCGGTTGCGAAGGCGGGTGACCAGGACAAGGCCCTCGGCCTGTACCAGCAGCTCGCGAAGTCGGATCCGACGCGCGAGGAACCGTGGTCGCGCATCGCGCAAATCCAGTTCGCCCAGAACCATTACGGCCAGGCAATCGTTGCCGCCCAGGAAGCACTGCAGCGCGACGCAACCGACCGTCAGGCGAAGAGCGTGCTGGCCGTCGCCGGCCTGCGGATCGCGACGCAGTCGCTCGGCGAACTGCGCCAGGATTCGTCGCTCGCGGGCGACGCGAAGTCCGATGCGCAGGCGCTCGCGAAGCAGCTGCGCGACACGCTGGGCGAATCGGCGCTGTTCCCGCCTGAAACGAAGGCCGTGAAGCCGCGCCCGCCGCGCCGGATCGTCCATCGTCCGAAGGGCGCCGCCGCACCGGCAGCCGAAGCAGCGGCGACCACCACGCCGACGCCGCCCACCGCACCGCAAAAGGGCGGCGGCGATCCGTTCGGCGCACTGCGCAACTGACGCGACAACTACAACCAACCTGGGAGCCGTCGATGGCCAAGAAAGAAAGCATTCAGAAAAGCTTGCAGAAAATACGGCCGCCGCGCGTCCAGCTGACCTATGAGGTCGAAAAGGGCGATGCGATCGAGGTGAAGGAACTGCCGTTCGTCGTCGGGGTTGTCGGCGATCTGGCGGGCCAGTCCGAAATCGAGCAGCCGAAGCTGCGCGACCGCAAGTTCGTCAATATCGACCGCGACAACTTTGACGACGTGATGAAGGCGATCGAGCCGCGTGCCGCGTTCCAGGTGGAAAACCGCCTGAGCCCGGAAGGCGGCAAGTTCGCGGTCGACCTGAAGTTCCGCTCGCTGTCGGATTTCAGCCCGGACGAAGTCGTCGAACAGGTCGAGCCGCTGCGCCGCCTGCTCGAGGCACGCTCGAAGCTCGCCGACCTGCGCAACAAGCTCGCCGGCAACGACAAGCTCGAGGATCTGCTGTCCGAGGTGCTGAAGAACACGCAGCAGCTGCAGGAGCTCGCCAAGGGCACCGGCGGCGACAAAGACGGCGAATGACGACGGAGTGTTGAGATGAACCAGCAAACGGCTGCGGCCCAAGCCAGCGGCGCGGAATACGCCGCCGGGACCTCGCTGCTCGACGACATCGTCGAGAAGAGCAAGGTCGCGAAATCCGATTCCGAGCATGCACGTGCGAAGGACCTGATCGGCGAACTCGTGCACCAGGTGCTCGACGGCACGGTGATCGTGTCGGACAACCTGTCGGCGACGATCGACGCGCGCGTCGCGGAACTCGACCGCCTGATCTCCACGCAGCTTTCCGCGGTGATGCATGCGCCGGAATTCCAGCGCCTCGAAAGCACGTGGCGCGGCATGGATTACCTGGTCAAGGAAAGCAACACCGGCCAGACGATCAAGATCAAGGCGCTGCACGCGCCGAAGCGCGACCTCGTGCGCGATTTCAAGGGCGCGAGCGAGTTCGACCAGAGCGCGCTGTTCAAGAAGGTCTACGAAGAAGAATTCGGCACGTTCGGCGGCTCGCCGTTCGGTGCGCTGATCGGCGATTACGAGATCTCGCGCCAGCCGGAAGACTTCTACTTCATCGAGCAGATGTCGCGCGTCGCGGCGGCCGCGCACGCGCCGTTCATCGCGTCGGCGTCGCCGGAGCTGCTCGGCCTCGAGACGTTCTCCGATCTCGGCAAGCCGCGCGATCTGGCGAAGGTGTTCGACACGGTCGAATACGCGAAGTGGAAGTCGTTCCGCGACTCCGAGGATTCGCGCTACGTCGGTCTGACGCTGCCGCGCTTCCTCGGCCGCCTGCCGTTCAATCCGAAGGATGGCCAGACCGCGGAACGCTTCAACTTCGTCGAGGACGTCGACGGCACCGAGCACGACAAGTACCTGTGGTGCAACGCTGCTTGGGCATTCGCTGCGCGCCTGACGGCCGCGTTCGACGACTTCGGCTGGTGTGCGGCGATCCGCGGCGTCGAAGGCGGCGGCCTCGTCGAGGACCTGCCGACCCACACGTTCAAGACCGACGACGGTGAAGTCGCGCTGAAGTGCCCGACCGAGATCGCGATCACCGATCGCCGCGAGAAGGAGCTGAGCGACCTCGGCTTCATCCCGCTCGTGCATTGCAAGAATTCCGATTACGCCGCGTTTTTCGCTGCGCAGTCGGTGCAGAAAGCAAAGAAATACAGCACCGACAGCGCGAATGCGAACGCCGTCCTGTCCGCTCAGTTGCAGTACATCTTCTCGGTATCGCGCGTCGCGCACTACCTGAAGGCGATGATGCGGGACAAGATCGGCAGCTTCGCATCGGCGCAGAACGTGGAAACTTTCCTCAACCGGTGGATTTCGCAGTACGTCCTGCTCGACGACAACGCCTCGCAGGAACAGAAAGCACAATTCCCGCTGCGTGAGGCATCCATACAAGTGTCGGAGATTCCGGGCAAGCCGGGCTCGTATCGTTCGGTCGCGTTCCTGCGCCCGCACTTTCAGCTCGACGAACTCTCGATTTCTCTGCGACTTGTCGCTGATCTGCCCAAATCGGCAAATTCATAAGCGAGCAAAATCGCCCGGGCGGGCCGCCTGGGTAGGACGTTAAAACCACCTCTTTGGGGAGTAGAAGGACCATGTTACACATTCACTTGCAGTTTGGTAGCCCGGCAGTCAAGGGCGAGTCCGCGGACAAGGACCATCAGGGCTGGCTCGAGCTGAAGTCGTGGGATCACTCGATCCTGCAGCCGCGCTCGGCGACTGCTTCGTCGGCCGGCGGCCTGACGCAGACGCGTTGCGAACACGGCGACATGGTGTTCTCGAAGGAAATCGATTCGGCGAGCCCGCTGCTGTACCAGCACGCGTCGGGCGGCACGACGTTCGACGAGGTGACGATCCATTTCTCGCGCGCGGACGGTGAAGGCAAGCGCGTGCAGTATCTGGAAGTCAAGCTCAAGTACGTGATCATCTCGAGCATCGCGCCGAGCGTCCGCGAGGAAGGCCTGCCGATCGAGACGTTCTCGCTGAAGTACGCGGCCGTGCAGTGGAAGCAGACCCAGCAGAAGATCGGCGGCAACCAGGGCGGCAACACGCAGGGCGCCTGGAGCCTGACGAAGAACGACAAGACCTACGCGGTCTAAGGTCGGTTGCGGCAACGGGGCGCGCGGCGACCCGTTGCCGTTTTAGCAGTGCATGCCGGCTGATGAAACGATTCGAACCCAGTTTTCTCGACAAGCTGTTCGACGACGAACCGCACCTGCCGGCCTCGGCAGCGATGCGGCAATTGTCGCTGGACGAGCTCAAGAACACGGTCGCCCGCGACGTCGAGGCGATCCTCAACACCCGTATCGCGCACACCGAGAACGAACTGGCCGCGCTGCCGGAATGCCAGAAATCGGTGCTGACCTACGGGCTGAACGATTTCGCGGGGCTGAGCCTCGCGAGTCACTACGACCGCGCGTTCATCTGCAAGTCGATCCAGCAGGCCATCGCGCGCCATGAGCCGCGCCTGCAGCAGGTCCAGGTGGCGTTCGAGCTGAACGAGCAGGCGACCAACGCGCTCTACTTCGCGATCCAGGCGCTGCTCGTCGTGCACCCGGCCGAGGAGCCGGTGAGTTTCGACGCGATGCTGCAGCCGTCGACGCTGCAGTATTCGGTCACGCGCGCACGCGCCGCGAGAATGCAGTAAATCAAGCCGCCGAGCGGGCCGGACCGCCCGGTGGTTGATCAGGTCCGGCAGGAAATATTGAGGTTCGGGGTCGTCGATGGAAGAATTGCTGCCGTATTACGAGCGCGAATTATCGTTTTTGCGGCGCTATTCGCGAGATTTCGCCGAACGCTATCCGAAAATCGCGGCACGGCTCGCGCTATCCGGCGAGCATTGCGAGGATCCGCACGTCGAGCGGATGATCGAGTCGTTCGCGCTGCTCGGCGCGCGCATCAACAAGAAGCTCGACGACGACTATCCCGAATTCACCGAAGCGCTGCTGGAAGTGCTGTATCCGCACTACCTGCGGCCGTTTCCGTCGTGTTCGATCGCGCAGTTCACGCCGGCGTCGCCCGGCCAGCAGACCGAACCGGTCGTGATCGATCGCGGCACCGAGCTGAAGAGTCGCCCGATCCGCGGCGTGCAGTGCCGGTTCCGCACTGCCTACGACGTGACGCTCGCGCCCATCCGTATCTCGGAAGCCCGCTACACGCCGGTCGCGCTCGCGCCGAGCGCGACGGTGCTGCCGTCCAACGCGACGGGTGTGATCTCGATCACGTTCGAATCGCTCGCCGCGCAGCTCGATCTCGGCGCGCTGAAGGTGCCGACGCTGCGCGCGCACCTGCACGGCGAGCAGTCGTTCGTCGCCGCGCTGACCGATTGCCTGTTCGTCAACGTGCTCGGCGCGTATGTCGAGCCAGAACGCAACGGCCGCTGGACCGCGCTGCGCAAGCTGCCGATCGCGCAGGCCGGCTTCGGCGAGGACGACGCGCTGATCGACTACCCGGCGAAATCGCATCCCGCGTACCGCCTGCTCACCGAATACTTCGCGTTCCCCGACAAGTTCGATTTCGTCGATTTCGACCTCGCGGCGATCGCGCGTGCGTCGGGCCGCTGCCAGCGCGCGACGCTGCACCTGGTGCTGCAGGACGTGCGCAGCGATTCGCACGTCGCGCGGCTGCTCGAACTGCTGACGGCGAGCCACTTCCGGCTGTTCTGCACGCCTATCGTCAACCTGTTTCGCCAGCACGGCGAGCCGATCCGCATCACGCATCGCGCGGTGTCGTACCCGGTGATTGCCGAGGCGCGCCGTGCGTTCGCGTACGAGGTGTACTCGATCGACTCGGTGAAGCTCGTGCGGCAGCAGGCGCATGAAGAATCGGTGATCGAGTTCCGACCGTTCTATTCGCTGCATCACGGCGAATCGGCGCGGATCGGCCATTACTGGTTCGCGCGCCGCAACGACTGGGTTGCGCAAAAGAGCCCCGGCTACGAAACGGAGATCTCGATCGTCGACATCGACTTCGAGCCGACGTCGCCGCAAACCGACACGCTGAGCCTCGACCTCACCTGCACGAACCGCGACCTGCCGGCGATGCTCGCGTTCGGCCTCGAGGGCGGCGACCTGTTCCAGGAAGGCGGTGCGCAGACGAGCGGCATCTCGCTGCTGCGCCGCCCGACGCAGAGCGTGCGCTTCGAGCGCGGCCGCGCCGCGCACTGGCGGCTCGTGTCGCACCTCGCGCTCAATCACGTGTCGCTGGTCGCGCACGGCCTCGCGCCGCTGAAGGAAATGCTGACGCTGTACGACCTGCGGCGCACCGCCGTGTCGATGCGTCAGATCGACGGCCTGGCCGGCATCGAGCAGCGCGGCGCCGTGCAGTGGCTGCCCGGCAAACCGTTCGCGACCTTCGTGCGCGGCATCGAGATCTGCCTGACGATCGACGAGGAGCACTTCGTCGGCGCGAGCCTTGCGTCGTTCGTGCGCGTGCTCGACAGCTTCTTCGGGCTTTACGTCCACCTCAACAGTTTCGTTCAACTAGTCGTCGTGTCGAAGCGCACCGGCGAGGAGATCATCCGATGCAAGCCCCGGACCGGCGAGTCGATCCTGGCGTAGTCGACGCGCTGCTCGACGAACCGCACCGCTTCGAATTCTTCCAGGCGGTGCGCGTGCTCGAAGGACTGTTTGCGCGGCAGGCGTCGGATGCGCCCGGCGCATGGCGACAGGGCGACGTGGTCGCGCAGCGCATCGAATTCCGCAACACGCTGTCGCTCGGTTTTCCGCCGAGCGAGATCGAGGGCGTGCGCTCGTTCGACGACGACGGCGCGCTGCTCGACTCGGACGAGCAGCGCAAAGCCGCGCTCGCGTCCGGCGAACTCGGCCACGTCGAGCTGACGCCCGCGTTCTTCGGGCTGCTCGGCGCACAGGGCGCGCTGCCGCTGCATTACACCGAGCAGATCGTCGCGCGCGAGCACCATAAGCGCGACCACGCGGCGCGCGCGTTTTTCGATGTGTTTTCGAACCGCGCGACCGCGCTGTTCTATGCGGCGTGGAAGAAATACCGGCTGCCGTTCCATTACGAGCTCGACCGCGACGAGCGCTACCTGCCGCTGCTGCTCGCGATCGCGGGCGTGCCGAGCGACGAGGTGCGCGACAGCCTCGCGGCGGGCGTCGGCGGCGTGCTCGACGAGGCCGTCGCCGGTTACGCGCTGGCCGCGCGGCACCGGCCGATGTCGGCCGCATACCTGCAGCGCACGCTGTCCGACTATTTCCGCGTGCCGGTGAAGATCGATCAGTTCGTCGGCAAGTGGTACGACGTGCCGCCCGACCAGCTGAGCGTGCTCGGCGAGGTCAATGCGGTGCTCGGCGCGACGGCGCTGGTCGGCGAACGCGTGTGGCAGCGCGACATGCGCGCGCGGATCGTCGTCGGCCCGCTGTCCAAGCGCGATTACGAGGCGTTCCTGCCCGGCGGCCCGCAGGCTGTCGCGCTCGAACGGATGCTGACGCTGCTCGCTGGCGTCACGCTCGAATACGAGGTGAAGCTGGTGCTGAAGCGCACCGAGGTCGGCGCGAGCGTGCTCGGCGCGGGCTCGCGGCTCGGCTGGGACGCATTCCTCTGCACGCGCGACGCGATCGACGACCGCTCGGACGCACGCTACGAACTGCACGTGATTCACTGATTCCAAGGGTCTGTTTACATATGGAACGCGCATGCGAATGCCCGAAATCGCTCGTCCCCCAAGGGGACTTCCTTGCGGGGCGCGGGCAAGAAGTGAGGAGCGCCGTTTGGCCTTGCCAAACGCCCCGAAGGAAGTCCCCTTGGGGGACAAGCGACGAGCGACGCCGCCATGCGGGCGATTTCGGGCATTCCCGTGACATGAATTTTTTAATTTGGGGTTGCCACGAGAACGGCCGCTCGCCGCGTTGCGCTTCTTGCGAATACGTCAGTATTCGCGGCGTCGCGCGCCTCGCGAGCGGCCGTTCTCGTGGCAACGCATGCGCGTTCCATATGTAAACAGACCCTAACAACAAACACACAATCGAACCTGAGATCGACGCCATGAGCACGCCTCTGAAGACCCTGATCACGAAACTGAACCCGCTGAGCCGGCACGCGACCGAGCGTGCGGCGAGCGCGTGCCTGGCGCGCGGCCACTACGAGGTCGATCTGGAGCACCTGTTCCTCGCGTTGCTCGAGGAGCCGGCGGGCGACCTGCCGCTCGCGCTGCGCGCGAGCCGCGTCGATCCGCATGCGCTGCGCGCCGATCTGGAGCGCGAACTGACGCGCCTGAAGACCGGCAATACGCGCACGCCGGTGTTTTCCGTGCACCTGATCGCGCTGTTCGAGCAGGCCTGGCTGATCGCATCGCTCGATTCGCATCTCGGCCGCATCCGTTCGGGGCACCTGCTGCTCGCACTGCTGACCGCGCCGGATCTCGCGCAGTTCGCGCAGCGCATGTCGTCACAGTTCGCGGAAGTGAACGTGACGGACCTGAAGCACAAGTTCGACGAGATCGTGGCCGGGTCGAGCGAAGCCGAACCGCGCCAGGCCGATAGCGACGACGGCGGCGTGGCGCCGGCCGCCGATGGCACGGCGCCCGCAGCCGGCCCGTCGAAGACGCCCGCGCTCGACACGTACACGACCAACCTCACGCAGCGCGCGCGCGACGGCAAGATCGATCCGGTGATCGGCCGCGAAGCCGAGATTCGCCAGGCGATCGACATCCTGATGCGCCGCCGCCAGAACAACCCGATCATGACCGGCGAAGCCGGTGTCGGTAAAACGGCGGTTGTCGAAGGGCTCGCGCTGCGGATCGCGGCCGACGACGTGCCGCCGCCGCTGCGTGGCGTCGCGCTGCACGTGCTCGACATGGGGCTGCTGCAGGCCGGCGCGAGCGTGAAGGGCGAGTTCGAGAATCGCCTGAAGAGCGTGATCGACGAGGTGAAGAAGAGCGCGCATCCGATCATTCTGTTCATCGACGAGGCGCACACGATCATCGGCGCGGGCGGTCAGGCCGGCCAGAACGATGCCGCGAACCTGCTGAAGCCGGCGCTCGCGCGCGGCGAGCTGCGCACGATCGCCGCGACGACGTGGAGCGAATACAAGAAGTACTTCGAGAAGGATGCGGCGCTCGCGCGGCGCTTCCAGGTCGTGAAGGTCGAGGAGCCGAGCGAGCCGCTCGCGGCCGCGATGCTGCGCGGGATGTCGGGCCTGATGGAGAAGCACTTCAACGTGCGGATCCTCGACGATGCGATCACCGAGGCCGTGCGCCTGTCGCACCGCTACATCAGCGGCCGCCAGCTGCCCGACAAGGCGATCAGCGTGCTCGACACCGCATGCGCGAAGGTCGCGCTCGCGCACAGCGCGACGCCAGCGGCGATCGACGACACGAAGAAGCGCATCGAGCGGATCGACGCGGAAATCGCGTCGCTGGAGCGCGAGGCGGCCGGCGGCGCGCCGCACGACGAGCGGCTCGCCGAGCTGCGCGGCACGCGCGACACGGCGCTGGAGCAACTCGCGAAGGACGAAGCGCGCTACGAAGCCGAGCGCGTGATCGTCGCCGAGATCACCGAATTGCGCGACACGCTCGACAAGGCGCGCGGCCCGTCGGAAGACGGCCAGCCGGTCGACGTGCAGGCGACGCGCGACCAGCTCGCCGAACGCGTCGCGGCGCTGCATGCGCTGCAGGGCGCCGAGCCGATGGTGCCGCTGCAGGTCGACGGCCATGTCGTCGCCGAGATCGTCGCCGCGTGGACGGGCATTCCGCTCGGCCGCATGGTGAAGGACGAGATCGATACCGTGCTGAACCTGCAGCCGCTGCTCACCGCGCGCGTGATCGGCCAGGACCATGCGCTCGACGCGATCGCGCAGCGCGTGCGCACCGCGACCGCGAACCTCGAGGATCCGAACAAGCCGCGCGGCGTGTTCATGTTCGTCGGGCCGTCGGGCGTCGGCAAGACCGAGACCGCGCTCGCGCTGGCCGACATCCTGTACGGCGGCGAGCGCAAGATGGTCACGATCAACATGAGCGAGTACCAGGAAGCGCACAGCGTGTCGGGCCTGAAGGGCTCGCCGCCCGGCTACGTCGGTTACGGCGAAGGCGGCGTGCTGACCGAGGCCGTGCGCCGCAACCCGTATTCGGTCGTGCTGCTCGACGAGGTCGAGAAGGCGCACCCCGACGTGCTCGAGATGTTCTTCCAGGTGTTCGACAAGGGCACGATGGACGATGCGGAAGGGCGCGAGATCGATTTCCGCAACACGCTGATCATCCTGACGTCGAACGTCGGTTCGACCGCGGTGATGGCGGCGTGCCTGAACAAGCCGGCCGAGGAGCTGCCCGATCCGGACGCGCTCGCCGAGACGCTGCGCCCGCAGCTGTACAAGACGTTCAAGCCCGCGTTCCTCGGCCGGATGAAGGTCGTGCCGTACTATCCGATTTCCGACGACGTGCTGGCCGAGATCATCGACCTGAAGCTCGAGCGGATCCGCCGTCGGATCGAGGCGCACCACAAGGCCGCGTTCGAATGGGACGAGTCGCTCGTCGATGCGGTGCTGGCGCGCTGCACCGAGGTCGATTCGGGCGCCCGCAACGTCGACCATATCCTGAACGGCACGCTGCTGCCGGAGATCGCGGGCCACGTGCTCGGCCGGATCGCCGACGGCGCGGCCATCGCGCGCATCGCGGTGCGCGCGGACGAGGCCGGCGAATTCGCGTACACCGTCGAATGAGCGCGGCCGCGCAACGCAAGCATTGATGAACTGACCGAACCATGCCGATCAATCTCCCCGAGTTGCTGACACCGATCAGCGATGTGTCGCCCAGCGGCGACGACATGCTGTTTTCGAACGAATTCGACGCGATCCAGGACGCGCGGCGCTACGACGATCCGACGCTCGACCAGGGCGAATGGGTGACCGAGATCAAGGAGGCCGACTGGGGCTTCGTCGTCGACCATGCGGGCGAGCTGCTGCGCACGCGCACCAAGGACCTGCGGCTCGGCGTGTGGCTGACCGAGGCGCTCGCGCTCGAGGACGGCCTCACCGGCCTCACCGAGGGTTATGCGCTGCTCGAGGGCCTGTGCCGCGAGTTCTGGGACACCGTGCATCCGCTGCCCGAAGGCGACGACACCGAGTACCGGCTCGGCAACGTCGCGTGGCTCTCCGGCCGCACGGCCGAGCTGCTGCGCGCGGTGCCGATGACGGACGGCGCGTCGAACGCGTTCAGCACGCTCGACTGGGAAGTGGCGCAGCACGTCGCGCAGTCCATCAAGCGCGACCCCGAGCACGCGGACGACATCGCGCGCGGCAAGCCGACGGTCGACCAGATCGATTCGTCGCGGCGCGTGACGCCGATCGCGTTCTACACGGCGCTGCTGGCGAACCTGAAGGCGTTCGAATTCGCGCTCGATGCATTCGAGGAGCGGCTCGTCGAGCGCGCCGGCGATTCGGCGCCGAGCTTCCGGCAGGCGCGCGACGCGTTCGAGACGGTGTACCGGCTCGCCGAGCGCTTTGCGCGCGAGCAGGGTTATACGGGCAGCGCGCCGCACGCGCCATCGGCGCCGCAGGCGCAGCCCGAGCGCATCGAGCCGGTTTTCGGCAATTCGATCCAGACCGAGGAGACTCACGTGCAGTCGCAGACCGCTCCGCGTCCCCCGATGACGCAAATGATCGCCGGCATCCAGAACCGTGCGCAGGCCGTCGACCAGCTGCGTGCGGTGGCGCGTTATTTCCGCCAGACCGAGCCGCACAGCCCGGTCGCGTATCTTGCCGACAAGGCGGCCGAATGGGCCGACATGCCGCTGCACAAGTGGCTCGAGAGCGTCGTCAAGGACGACGGCTCGCTGTCGCATATTCGCGAGTTGCTGGGCGTGCGGCCGGACGAGCAGTCGTAAACGCACAACGGGCGGCGCATGACTGCCGCCGCCCGTTGCCTGCCGGGCCGCCCCATGCGGAGCGGCCCGTGTCGATCCGTTACTGTCCCACCCGGAACTCGATTCTCCGATTCCGCGCCCGTCCATCCGCCGTGTCATTCGGCGCGATCGGCTGATCCGGCCCGACGCCCGTCGTCGTCATCTGCTGCGGCGGAATGCTCTTCGTGATCAGGTAACCCTTCACCGCGTCCGAGCGCGCCTGGCTCAGCGCGATGTTCGACGTCCGGTTCCCCGAGTTGTCGGTGTGGCCGATGATGTCGACCGTGCGGTTCTGCATCTTCGAGAGTGCGGCCGCCATCTGGTCGAGGATCAGCTTGCCCTGCGGCGTCAGCGTCGCGCTGCCCGTCTCGAACTCGATCGTCCGGTTCGCGAGCGTCTGGTCGAGCACACCTTGCTCGGACGCCGACACACGCAGCCCGTTCTTGATCGTGTAGGTCGGGTTCAGCGTGTTCGCCATGTCGCTCGCGAGCTGCTGGCGCTGCGCCTCGTTGTGCACCTCGCCCTTCATCTCGATCTGCGTGCCGTTGATCTTCAGCTGCCCCTTGCTGATCTGCTTGAGCTGCGCGCCGAGCAGCTTCTGCACGTTCGCGCTCCAGTTCGGCGGCGTCGCGACGTCGCCGACCTCGACCTGGTCGACGACGTTCGTCGCGCCGTAGGTGTCGCGCAGCTTCTGCAGCACGGCGGCCTTGGTCGCCTCGTCGGGCACCTTGCCGCCGACAACCACCTGGCCGGGCGCCGCGTTCGCGGGCGGCGGCGTGATGGTGCCGGCCGTGCCGCGCACCACCGTGCCGGACGCGCTCGACGGCGCGGCGCCGGGGTTCGTGTTCGACGACGGCAGCGCGGTCGTCGTGACCGTGCCGTTGCCGACCGGCGTGACGGTCGCGCCGGTGTTCTGCGCGAAGCTCGCGCCGCTGGCAACGAGGCCGGCGGCGAGCAGGGCGGCGAGGGCGGGCGAGAAGCGTGCGCGCCGGACGTGAATCGTGCGATGCATCCCGTCAGCCTCCGATGAACGCTTCGCGGAACGCGTCGATGGCGACCCGCAGCGAGAGTTGCGGTTGGTCGAGGTAGCTGACGAGCTTGCTGATCTGGTGATCGTTTTGCGCATGGGCGTCGATCCACTCGGGATCGTCGATGTCGATGTTGTGGGCGGCGTAGGTCTGCGGGTCGACAACGCTCAGCAGCGTCTTCGCCGACGCACCGTTGAAGCCGATGATGAGCCGTTCGCGCTCGGCGATCGTGCCGATGAAGATCGCGAGCTCGAAATCGGCCTGCGCGACGAACGGCGCGATCAGTTCGAGCCAGAACGCGGCGACGAGGCTGCGGTAGAACGGATCGACCGGCAGCGGCAGCGTGAGGCCGCGTTCAATGTGCGACGAGCCGCTCTGCATCACCGGCCGCAGCAGCGAGCCGAGCGCGAGCATCGCGCCGCGCAGCCGCACCGGGTGCCCGCTTTCGAGCAGCATCTGCTGGAGCCCATACAGCGACTGGTGTTCGACGAAATCGTTGAAGGTGCCGTCATGCGACGTGCCGGGGCCGCCGACGTCGATCGGCACCTGCGTGTCGCCGAGCGCCTGCAGCGCGCCGGGCGGCTCGTCCTTGCCGAGCAGCGGCGGGATCTGCGTGGCGACGCGCGACCACAGCCGCGCGAACGCGAGCGGGCTGCGCGCGAGGAACGCGAGCGGCCGGTCGACCTCGAGCGCGGTTGCGCCGAGGAACGGGAAGCGGCGCATCGACACGTCGTGGCTCGCGACCATGTGGCCCGCGATCGCGAGCTTGCTGCGCGAGCCGAGGAACGCGAAATGCATCGGCTTCGCATCCTCGTAGACGAGTTTCCAGCGCGGATCTTCCGCGAGCAGTTCGAGTGCCTGCGCGATCCAGCGATCGAGCGTCTGCAGCAACTGCGGATTGTGCGGGCTCTTCACGAAGTCGCCGCGCGACGGAATCTTGCCGAAGTAGGCGATTTGCGCCTGTACGGTTTGCGTCATTGCGCCCCCTGTGCATTCGTTGCGTTGGCGGCCGCGACGGCCGGCGCTGCGCCCGGCGTGCCCGTGCCGGACTGGGTCGCGTTCTGAGCGGCGCCCGCGCTCGCGTCGGCGACCGACGACGGCAGCTGCAGGCCGCGCAGGCTCTGCTGCTGCGGTTGGTCGCCGCCACCGCCGGACGGTTGCGACGTGCTGATGATGCGCATCGTCACCGACACGTTCACGCTGCCTTGCACCCACGTCAGGTCGAAGGTGCCGTCCGGACGGCGCTTGCGCTGCGCCGAGTTGATCAGCTTTTCGAGACCGTAGCGGCCCGGCTCGTTGACGAGCTGCACCGTGCGGCCGTCGAAGGTCGTAGCGGACAGCGTCGCGCCCGGCGAGCCCTGCGGGTTCGGCCACACGAAGTTGGTCCACTGCGGCGGCGTGTTGCGGTAACGCAGTTGCTGGCCGTCGATCGCGATCGTGTATTCGGTCGTGCCCGTGCTCGGTTGCGGCAGGATCTGGAACACGGTCTGCGGCTCGGACGCCGCGGCCGCGCTGCCTGCGGCGCCGCCCGCGAGCGGCGCGACCCAGCGTGCGAAGCCGTTCGTGAAGTCCGGCGTGAGCCCGACGCCCATGTCGCCCCACGTGCGGGCGGCGAGCGTGTCGCCGCGGCGCACCGCGAGCGGCCCGAGCGTCGTGCCGACGAACTTCGCGATCGAGCCGTCCGGACCGAACACCTGCGCGATTTCGCCGGCGCCGGCTTCGACCTTCGCGTTCGCCGCGAACGGGTACTTCGTCGCGAGCGAGTTCTGGAACGGCTGGTAGACCTGCGCGTTCCACACCTTGTTGACCTCGGCGCTGGCCGGCTGGATCACGACGGCGAACGCCTGCATCAGCGGCCGCACGAGCAGCGGACGCAGCGACTTGCGTTGCGAATCGGTGAGGCCCGTCAGCATCTGCTCGTCGACGAGCTTCAGCGAATCGGCGAGTTCCGAGCCGTTGCCGTCGAGCGTCTGCTGCATCAGCTGGCGCGCGCCGGGGCCCGGGTCGCCCTGGTTCTTGATCACGTTGAAGCGGGTACGGACCTTCGACAGCGAATCCATGTAGCCCTTGAGCATCGACGTGCCGTCATGCGTCGCGACGATCCGCGCGAGCCCGATGAACTCCTGGCCGATCGGACCCATCGGCACCTCGGCCGGATTGCCGTTGATGTCGATGTTGGCGGCCGCCACCTGGCCGGCCTGCGAGCGCGAGAACAACTGCTTGACCCAGTTCACGACGCCGGTCTGCGCCTTCTTGATCGTCACGTTCGCGAGCGACGGGTTGTCCCACGACGTCTGGTCGTACGCGGTTTCGAGGATCTTGCGGATCGGCGAATCCTGCGGGTCGCCGAGGCGGTTCATCCCGTCGACGGCCTGGCCGAAGCTGCTGAAGCCCTGCACCGCGATGCCCTGCATGAACTTCTGCCAGTGCTGCGCGTACTCGGTCTTGTACATGCCGACGAGCGTCTTCTGGATCTGCTCGGGGCTGCCCTCGAGCGTCAGGTCGTCCTGCGTCGACGTGTTCAGCACCCAGTCCTTCGCCTGCAGTTCCTTGGTCGCCGCGTCGCGGATCGCCGGCTGCACGTAGTCGAACCACGCTTCGCGCGTGAACGTGCCCGGAATCGCGTAGCTGCCTGCAACGAGCCCCTGGTTGCCGTCGCCGACGATGCGCGCGATGGTCATCGGCGCGAAGCGGGTCGACGCGCGTGCCTTGATTTCCTCGTAGACGCGCTGACGGGCCGGCATGCCGCGCACGACGCGGCGCAGGTTCTCGCGGGTCTGGTCGACGAGCGCGAGGTTCGCGTCGATCATCGGCCAGTCGTCGTCGTTCACACGCGACAGGTAGAACGAGATCATGCGCTCCGCGCTCTTGATCATCTCGTCACGCGGCATGTTGCCGCGATTCGTCTCGAGCCAGCCGCGCCAGAAGCGGGCGAGCTGGTCGGTCAGGTGCGCCTGCTCGACGTGACGCTTGTCGGACAGCATCAGGTACGTCTTGAGTGCGTTGTACGCGTCCTGCACGTTGGTCGGCGACGCGTCGCTGTAGAGGCCGCCCTGCGGTGCGGCCGCCTGTTGCGGCGCGGCGGCCGGCGCGGTGCCGGACGCGGCCAG
The DNA here is from genome assembly GCF_001039005.1 of Burkholderia cepacia. Taxonomy (GTDB): domain Bacteria; phylum Pseudomonadota; class Gammaproteobacteria; order Burkholderiales; family Burkholderiaceae; genus Burkholderia; species Burkholderia theae. The sequence continues at coordinate 30,317 of NZ_LDWR01000065.1, read as the reverse complement.
TGCGGCACCGGCCAGCGGCGCGGCGCCTGCCGCGTTCGTCGAGACCGGCAGCGCGCCGGCCTGCACGGCACCCGACTCGGGCGGGCGCGTCATCGGCACGAGCTGTTCGGGGTGCGCGTTCACGTCCTTCATGAACGAGGCAAGGTTCTGCGACACGGGGGCCAGCAGGATCTGGCGCACGCCGTTGTAGTACTCCGTCAGCAAGTGCTGCTCGAGACGGTCGCCCTGGTACAGGCCGAGCGACACCGACAGCGGCTTGTCGCGGCGGAACTGCTCGAGCTGTTCGATCCGGTCTTCCAGGATGTCCATCGCCTGCAGGCGCGACTGCAGGTCGTTGCGGCCCTGCTGCAAGCGCGTGACGTTGTCGAGGTCGGCCTGCACGTTCGAGACGAGCTGCTGGTTGCCGATCGTCGACCAGGTCCAGCCGCCGAGCGCGATCGCGAGCGCCGCGACGAAGCCGAAGAAGGTCGCGTAGCGCAGCCGCGTCTTGTTCGGGCTGGCGAATTGGCGCACCGTCTGGCGGTCCGCGAAGATCACCTTCGAGAACAGGTCGCGCAGGAAGAAGCCGTTCTTCGAGAACGCGCTGTGCGGCTTCGGCAGCGCGTTCGCGTCGAGGCCGAAGCGGTGCGCGATGCGCTGCGCGGCCGCGCTGTTGGTTTCGCCTTCCTGCAGCGCGCTGGTGAAGTAGAAGCCGCGGAAGATCGGCTTGTACTGGAACGGGTTGTTCTCGAACAGCGTCGCGAGGAACGCGCGCAGCGACGGCTTGATCGTCGAGAATTCGAGCGGGAAGCTCAACTGGCCCGGCGACAGCTGGTTGCCGCGCGACAGCGACAGCTGCGCGACGCTGATCTCCTTCAGCCCTTCATAGAGTTCCTCGAAGTGCGTGTCGAACTGCGCGACGACATCGCGCTTGTCGTCCGGCTCGTAGGGCAGGGTGGCGCCCCACACGCGGTCGTACTCGTGCTTGTCGTTGCTGCTGAAGAATTCGGTGAAGCCGGTGATCAGGTCGGCCTTCGTGAACATCACGTAGACCGGCGCGAACACCTCGAGTTTTTCCGTCAGCTCCTGAACGCGCTGGCGGAGGTTTTTCGCGAGGTTGATCGCGAATTCGGGGCGGTTGCCGGTGAGTTCGGCGATGCTCGCGGTGACGATGATGCCGTTGATCGGCGCCTTCGGGCGATAGCGCTTGAGCAGGCCGAGGAAGCCGAGCCACTCGCTGCGGTCTTCCTCGTGCACCGAATAGCGGCCGGCCGTGTCGAGCAGGATCCCTTCGGTCGTGAAGAACCAGTCGCAGTTACGCGTGCCGCCGATGCCGTGGATCACGGCGCTGTTCTTGTCCGCGAACGGGAACTGCAGGCCGGAATTGAGCACGGCGCTGCTCTTGCCCGCGGCCGGGTTGCCGATCACGATGTACCACGGCAGTTCGTACAGCGCGGAGCCGCCCGAGACCTGGCCGATCTTCGACGTCTTGATCGTCTTCACCGCGTCCGACAGGCGCGTGCGCAGCACGTCGAGGTCGGCCGTCTTCGCGTCGGGCGCGAGCGCGGCGGCGGCGGGCGCGGTGATCTTGCCGGTTTCCGCCTGCTCTTCCAGTATCTGGCCGAGCTGCTGGTTCGCGCGCTTCACGCGCCAGCGGCGCCACAGCGCGACGACCAGCCACAGCGCGAGGATCGCCGCGAACGCGATCGCCGCCCACAGGAGCGGCAGCTGCAGCATGTCGGCGACGATGAAGAGGATGGCCGCTAGCGCGACGATCCCGACAATCGAGAGCGTACGCGGATGAGTCAGCACGTTGAGGATGCGTTGCATAGGACGTTCAGGTTCCGGTGCGATTCGGTGAGGCGACGCAGGCGCGCCGAGCGGCAAGGGTGGCGCCGCGATGTGTCGCCACGCTGTCAAACGGGATGAAGAAGGGGGCTGGCATCAATGCGCTCGCGGCATCGGAGAAGGCGCGCGCAATAATGAAAGGACGCTGTGAGATTTAAAACGGAAGTGGCGGCCGAAAAAAATCACGCACCGGAATGCCCGATCTTTTACGCCGCCCATATCGTTTCCTGCCGGGATATTAAAAAGCCCCATGCCGCCCTCATTATTTCTTGTCCGGCAGCCATGGCTAGCTGCCGCGTCCCAGTTTAAAACCGGGTTTATGGTATTCCACGTGCCCGAGATCCATCATTTTCCATCGGCCCCCCCAGGTCAGGCCGACCTGCTCGGCGACCTGGCCGTACAACTGGTAGCCGCGCATCGCCCACGGATCTTTCTCGGAAATGACCAGCTTGCCGTCGCGCAGGAATGCGTTGTCGGCCGCCAGCCCGAATTGGTGATAACTCTGGAAGGCCGCCGCGTTGGTCACGTTGCCGCCCATCTGCGCCAGCCGGTTTTGCCGTTCCGGGCTCCGGTAACCTTCCAGCAGCGCCATTTCATAACCATATTGTTCGTGCATGATCTTGTAGACCAGCAACAAACGCGTACGGAAATCCGGATCCAGCAGGTTCCAGTCCCGGCTCGCATCCTTCAGCGCCGGGCGCACCTGTTCGACTTCCTTGGTGGCGAAGACTTCCGGCGGCAGCGGCGGCGGCGGCACGAGCTGTTCGCCCTGCAGCAGCGCGGCGATCTTCTCGTCGGGCACGCGCGCCGTGTCGTCGTACTGGAACAATTGCCGGCCGCGTAACGCAATGGCGACCAATGGCGGCGTCGCAAGAATACCTGCCGATACCGTAATCATCAAGCGCCGCCGAACCAGTAAATTTTGCACATCGTTTAATGCGCCGCGCGTAACGCTTGCCGATTTAACAATCTGACTTCGCGTGCGCGAGGCGCGATCGTTCGCACGGCGCGTAAGACGGCCGTGAAACTGGGCAACCGATTCGAAAACGGTCGCGCGGATACCCGGTAAAAGCAACAGTGCCGCAACCGCGACGGCAAGGGCGAAATAGGCGACGAGTGCGACGGCAATCAACGAAATCCCCGGAAATTGGAATTGATTGTGTTTTGCAATGCTTGCTCTTAGAATCAGGCTGCTTCGAGAGGCCGGGCTATATTATCGCGGTGAATTAAACCAGGATTCAATGAGACGCTGAATGAGTGCGCCGGAAAATTCAAATTCGAAAACTCCGCCCAGCCTGCTGTCGGATACTAAACCGGCAGGCGGCGGAGGAGCTCAGCAGTCGCGCATTCTCGCGAATCTGGAAGGACGTGTCACGCCGCCGGCCGAATCTCCGCGCCGTTCGCTGAAGGCGCCGATCGCGGCCGTCGTCGCATTGGTGGTTGCCGTCGGCGGCTGGGGCGCGTGGCGCATGCAGCAGCATACGGGCGAGCAGGCCGCCGTCGTCACGGCCGCCGCGCCTGCGGCAGCTGCACCGGCCAAGGCCGCACCGGCCAGCGATACCGCCGTCCAGGTCGCGCAGAATACCGCGCCCGCCGCGCAGCCGGCCACGATCGTCAACGACGATTCGGCCTCCCGGACCGTTGCGTCCGCATCGTCCGCGTCCGCCGCGGACAACAGCCGCCTGTCGCGCGCGCTCGCCAGCGGCGCCGACGACGCATCGGGCGCGGCCACGGCCGGTGCTGCCGCAGCCGCCACGGCCGCCGCGGCCGCGACGACCAAAACCGCGAAGGCCGACGCCGCGACGAGCGCGAAGGTCGCGGCGCACGGCAAGGCAGAGACGAAGGCCGATGCGAAGGCCGAAGCCCGCAAGCATCGCAAGGAACAGGAGGCCGAACTCGCACAGGCGAAGAAGCGCCGCGATGCGACGTCGACCCGTACCGCGAGCGCGAAGGCAGCCGGGAAGGACGATCCGGATGCCGATCTGCTCGCGGCGCTCGTCGCGCGCACGAAGCCGGCCGACAAGAAACTCGCCGCGCAGAAGGGGCAGGCCGTGCCGACCAAGACGGCGGCGACGGCCGGCTCGCTCGGGGCGCGCGTGAAGGAGTGTTCGGAGCGCGGTTTCTTCGAGGATCAGCTGTGCCGCTGGCGCGTCTGCGACGGCCACTGGGGCAAGGATCCGGCGTGCCCGAGCGCCGCGCAGTCGGAGACGCGGCAGTAACCCGTCTTGCGCGAGCCGTCATGCCGTACCTGCGCCGCCCGTTGGGCGGCGCGTTGCTTTTGGGGCAGGGTAGCGGCCGGTATGATGCCGCGTGACGCTGTCACGCGTGCGTCACGCCCGTCGGGCATACGTCTCCTTTCTCTTCCCGGCGCGGGCCCGCGACCCGCGATATGCGGCGCGCCGCGCGCCGCACGACCTTCGACACGATGGACCTGATCGTACAGACTTACGGCGCCGATACGTCCGGCATGGTGTGCGGATTCCGCTTCGTTCCGGGCGGATCCGGCGCGCTGCTCGATGCCGACGCGGCCGCCGAGTGGCTGCACACGTGCCGCGCGCACGATGCAGCCGTGTCGGGCGATTTCGTCTGGCTGCACTTCAATCTCGCGCATGGCGCGAGCGAGCGCTGGATGCGCTCCCATCTCGCGCTGCCCGACAGCTTCTTCGCATTCCTCCACGAAGGTTCCCGCTCGACACGCATCGAGCAGGAGGACGGCGCGTTGCGCGCGATCGTCAACGACGTGATGTTCAACCTCGAACTGACGCCGTCGGAGATCGCGACGCTGTTCGTCCACGTCGAGCGGCGCATCATGGTCACCGCGCGGCTCAAGCCGCTGCGCTCGGTCGACACGCTGCGCGCGTGCGTGCGCGACGGCGAGCAGTTCCGGTCGCCTGCGGAACTGCTCGTGCACCTGCTGCGCGACCAGGCCGATCTGCTGATCCAGATCATGCGGCGCACGAGCGTCGACATCGACCGCATCGAGGATCGCTTCCTGTCGCAGCGGCTCACGTCGAGCCGCATCGAGCTCGGTGCGATGCGCCGCACGCTGACGCGGCTGCAGCGCATGCTCGCGCCCGAGCCCGGGTCGATCTTCCGGCTGCTTGCGAAGCCGCCCGCGTGGCTGCACGCGGAAGACGTGCAGGAACTGCGCGAATCGACCGAAGAGTTCTCGCTGGTGCTCGCCGATCTGTCGGGGCTCAACGAGCGGATCAAGCTGTTGCAGGAAGAGATCGGGTCGCGCCTCGACGAGCAGAACAACCGGACGCTGTTCACGCTGACGCTCGTGACCGTGATCGCGCTGCCGATCAACATCGTCGCCGGCTTCTTCGGGATGAACGTCGGCGGTGTGCCGTTCTCGGAGAACAAGCACGGCTTCTGGCTGATGGTGCTGCTCGTCGCGGGCTTCACCGGGCTCGCCGCATGGTGGGCGTTCCGTCGTCGCGACGACCGTTAGCGCCGGCGCCGCATCGGCGCATCAACGCAGCAGCGCGATCGCGCGTTCGCCGATCACCATCCCGAGCAGGCCGACGAGCGCGACGAGCGGCGGGGCCGGCGAGCGCACGTGCAGCAGCGTGTACAGCACGCCGACACCGAGGCCCACCGCGAGCGAAGTCACGTAATCGATCATGGCGGTCTCCCGTGCGGTCGGGCGTCAGGGCTTGAGGATGACGCGCTCGCGCGCACCGGCCAGCACCGCGCGATACGCGTCGTGCGCGCGTTCGAGCGGGTACACGTAGTCGTCGCCGATCGGAAACGGGCGCAGCGTGCCGTTGCCGAAGCCGGGCGCGAGCGTGTCGAGGATCTGCGCGACCGCGGCGCCGTCAAGCTGGATCGAGTCGACCCCCACGTACGTGTGCTGGCCGCGATAGAACGCGAAGATGTCGAACGGCACGCTGCGGTCGATCGTCGAGATGAAGATCTGCCGCGCACCGATCGCCATCGACGCGTTCGCGGCTTCGAAATACGGGCTGCCGACCGTGTTGTAGACGATGTCCGCGCCGTGGCCGCCGGTTGCGGCGCGCACCGCGTCGGCGACCGGCCCGCTCGACGCGTCGATCATGTGCACGTCGCCCGACGCATGGCCGCGATAGCCGCCGGGCCCGCGCTCGACGCCGATCACGGTCGCGCCGCGCGCGGTCGCGAGCTGGATCGCGGCCTGGCCGACCTTGCCGTTCGCGCCGAACACGAGCACGACGTCGCCCGCGGCCGGCATGCCGGCCCGGCGCAAGCCCTCGTACGCAGTGACGAACGGCACGCCGATGCCGGCCGCTTCGTCGAGCGTCAGCACGGCCGGCTTGCGGCGCACCAGTGCCGCGTCGAGCACGAGCCATTCCGCATGCGAGCCGTTGCGCCCCACGCCGAGGTCGCCGCCGGAGCCCCACACGGGCGCGCCGATCCATTCGGCAGGACCGCCGCGCACGATGCCGGCCCAGTCACGCCCGGGCGTGCGCGGCCACACCGCATGCGGCATGCGCCCGAGCGCGGCCTTCACGTCGCTCGGATTGACGCCGGCCGCGCGCACCTCGATCAGGAGCTGGCCGTCGGCCGGCACGGGCGGGTCGATTTCCCTGACGCGCGCGTCGAGCGACTCGATGTCGGCGGCGGGCGCGTCGAAGCGGATGCTGCGCATGATGATCTCCGTGAAGGATGGTTGCCGTGCGGCCCGGCGGGCCGGCGCGTGCAACGGATGAAAAGGATGAATGCAGTCTAGTCGGCCCGATTTGACGCGGAAATATGCAAAGGCGGATGATTGTTTTGCGATTTACGCATAGCAAAACCCGAGGCCCCCGAATGGACGACTTCCTTTCCCCGCATCTGGCGCTGTTCGTCGACGTGGTCGACCAGCAGAGCTTCTCGGCGGCCGCGCGCCGGCTGGGTGTCGCCGCGTCATCGGTCACGCGGCGCATCGATCGGCTCGAGGCACAGCTCGGCATCCGCCTCCTGCATCGCACCACGCATGCGCTGCGGCCGACCGAGGCCGGGCAGTTGCTGTACGGGCGCGCGACGCGGATGCTGGCCGAGTTGCGCGGCCTGCAGGAAGACCTGCACAGCCAGCACGACGAGCCGAGCGGGCTACTGCGCGTCGACTGTCCGGCGCCGTTCGGCCGGCTGCACCTGATGGCCGCGCTGGCCGCGTTCATGCAGCATCATCCGGCGCTGCAGGTCGACCTGATGCTGACGGACAGCATGGTCGATCTGCAGGGCGCACGGCTCGGTTCCGACGTCGATCTCGCGGTGCGCATCGGCCCGCTCGAGGACACGCGTTTCGTCGCGACCGTGCTGGCGCCACAGCGGCGCGTGCTGTGCGCGAGCGCGGCCTACCTCGCGCGGCGCGGCGAGCCCGACTCGCCCGACGCGCTCGCCGCGCACGACTGCCTCGCGTGGCAGGGCGCACCGCCGCCGGGCGCGTGGCACTTCGGCGACCGTCGGCACGTGCCGGCGCGGCCGCGGTTTCGCAGCAATCATTCGGAAGCGTTGCTCGAAGCCGCGATCGATGGTCTCGGGCTTGCGCACCTGCCGACCTGGCTTGCGGGCGACGCGCTGCGTGACGGACGGCTGCGCGCGGTGCTCCCGCAATACGCGGCGGCACCCGAGCCGGCGACGATCCACGTGTTGCGCCAGCAGGCGCGCGGCAGCGCCCGCGCGTCGCGGCTCGTCGCGTTCCTGGCGACGTGGTTCGCACAGCCGGCGTGGGACGCCGCATGGGCGTGACGGCGAGCGGGCGCGTGGGGCGGTGCGGCGGCAGGGCCGCGCGGAAATAAAAAAAGGGCCTCGCTCGCGAGGCCCGTCAAAGGTCGGGGAGACTGGTACGCCGGCCGGCGCCGCAAGTTGGGCGGCACCGGCCGGGCGCGACCCGTTACTGCGTCACTACCTTGCGCGGCTTGAAGATGCCCTGGTATTGCAGTGCCGGGCGTTCCTTCGTCGTCGGCGCGATGCCGTCGAAGGTCGGCGTCTGGCGCAGCTTCATCGCGGCCGGCGAAGCGACCGAGCCGATCGACGTCGAGCGCGAAGCCGGTGCGAGGTTGTTCGCGACGAGCAGCGCGGCTTCGCTCTGCAGGTTCGACAGCAGCACCGGATCGGTCGAGCGGTTGACCTGCGTGAGCAGCCCGCTCCAGGCCGCGTCGCTGTAGTTCACGACGTAGTAGTCAAGCCCGCTCGGGTCCGCGACCACGCCCGTGCAGCCGTCGATCCGCGTCTGCGTCTGCGTATCCTTCAGCGCGAGCGTCGTGCGTTTCGCGAGACCCTGGCCGTACGCGAGCGTGATCGGCACCGTCCACTGCAGGCCCGGATACGCGTTCTTGTTCGGGAACGGCTGCTGCTTCAGCGTGACGATCGTCTGGTTCTTCGTCAGGTCGCACTGCGTGTCGAGCGAGATCAGCGGCACGCCGGTCTGGCGCACATAGCTGTCGCCGATCTGGCCGATCGGCTGGCCGCTCTCCTTCGACAGCGCGTCCCACAGGCGCTTCGGTGTGCCGTTGCCGAACGAGTAGTCGACCAGGTACTGCTGCAGACCCTTGCGCAGCGTCTGTTCGCCGAGATAGTTCTCGAGCGTCTTCAGCACGTGGCCGCCCTTGTCGTACGTGAACGCGCTCGCGCTCAGCACGAAGTCGTTCGACGCCCAGCCGTTGAAGTTCGGCGCGACCGGGAACGCGTTCGGGCCGATGTCGCGATTGATCACGCGGTACTTGTTCTTCACCTGGTCGAGCCAACTGAACTCGTTGGGGAAGAACTGGATCGTCGTCTTCGTCTCGAAGAACGTCGCGAACGACTCGTTGAGCCACACGTTGTCCCACCAGTCGGTCGTGACCAGATCGCCGAACCACTGGTGCGCGACTTCGTGCGTCAGCACCTCGTTGCCGTAGTGCGACATCGGCTGACCCGGCTGCGGCAGGATGTCGTCGGCGAACTCGAGGATCGACCCCCAGTTCTCCATCCCGCCGAAGTTCAGGTCCTTCTGCGCCTTGAACGCGTCGTTCGCGGCCACCGTGTCGAACTTCGTGAGGGGCAGCGCGATGCCCGTGTAGCGGTAGTAGAAGTCGAGCGCCTGCTTGGTGCGGTCCATCGCCGGCTTCGCCCAGTCGCTCATGCCCGGCGGCGTGAACACGCGCAGGTGCAGGCCGCCCTTGCCGCCAGGCAGCGGGCTGGTGAAGTCGTCCTCGTAGGTGTCGAACAGGCCGCCGCCGAAGAACAGCAGGTACGACGGCATCGGCGGGGTCTTCTCGAACTGCACGAGCTTGTAGCCGCCGCCGATGCCGGTCGACGGCTTCTCGGCCGCGTTCGACACGACGCGCCAGCTCTGCGGCACTTCGGCCGTCACTTCATAGGTCGGGCGGAACGCCGGCTCGTCCCAGCCGGGGAACCACTGGCGCGACAGGTTGGTTTCGCCCTGCGTGAGGATCGCGCCGCTCGTCGTGCCGTCGGTGCCCTTCAGGTCGACGCGGAAGATGCCTTCCGCGGCCGAGCAGCCAGGATACGGATCGTTGCCGCAGCTGCCGCCCGTCTTCGCGACGGGATCGTCATACGACTTGAAGTTGATGATGCCGGACCATTCCATGTGCAGCGAATAGGTGCCCGGCGAAATCGAACCGCTCACGGGGCGCAGCTGGTAGAAGTCGCCCTTGTCCTGCGGCGTCGCGATCAGCTGGATGTTGCCCGGCTGCAGCGTGATGCGGCCGTTCGTGAACTTGATCCGGTGGCCGGCGATCACGATGTTGTTGACCGGCTTCAGCACCTTGATCTCGACGTCGGCGCGGCCGTCGAACGCGTTCAGCGCTTCGTTCGGGCGGAACCACAGCCGGTAGTTCACGGGCACCACGGTGTCCGGCAGTTCGACAGGCGATACGCTCTTGTCGACGTTGGATGCGCTCGGTGGCGCGTTGACGGCGGGCGACGAGCCCGGTTGCGGCGCGCCGGCGGAGCTGAGCGCGGAAGCCGAGCCCACGCCGCCATCGTCGCCGCCGCACCCGGCGAGCGCGAGTGCGGCAACGAGCGGCAGATAACGCATCTTGCGAATGTTGATCGACATGACTGAAACCTCGATTGTAGAAAGAATCGTTCAGTGCTGCGAAAGCGCCGGCAAAAGCAAGCCCCTCGCCGTTAATCAACAGCGAAGAAAATGCTAATGACGGATTATTCGAAAAGACGGCGGCCGACTACGTATAGGTAATCATGGTTTACTGCCCCCTCTGGATTTCCGGATGTCGGTTAACTTGCCGGTTCAAAATGGCCGGACGCGTGTTGTACTGAATTGATTTCGCGCGCACGACACGGGGCCGCACGCCCGGCACGGGCGCGCAATCCCTTTGAATCGACGACCTACGGGGCTGGCCGGGCCCGGCCGCCGGACGGCAGGAAGGCGTGTCGCCATTCCGTAAAATCACCGTCATGCGGCTTCAAGGTTTGTCGGCTTGCTCGAAGGATGCGTAAATATACTTGATGGTTTTAGGTAAAGGAAACGAAAAATTTAGAAAGTGCGCCTATTGATTTCTGCGCGCTTCATTGAATGCTGGAAGTCATTAATGCGCTTTCCGTTTAGTTGGTGTTTTCGTAGTTTTAATCTATTAACGATCTTGTCCGGACGCGAAAACTACGAATCCCGGCGCGCCGGGGCGTGCTCGGTACAATGCATCGACGACTCGATCATCGATTGCCGCGAGGAGGCCCTCCCATGTCACACGCCCTGTTCCGTATCGCGCCGCTGCGCGCCGTGCTGTTGCTGTGCGCCGCGGTATTCCTGCTCGGTGGTTGCGCGGCGCTGTCGCGCGAACCCTTGCGCGTGTCGGTCGTCGGGCTCGACCCGCTCGTCGGGCAGGGGCTCGAGATGCGTTTCAGCCTGAAGCTGCGCGTGCAGAACCCGAGCGATGCGCCGATCGAATACGACGGCATCTCGGTTGCGCTCGACCTGAACGGCACGGCGTTCGCGAGCGGCGTCAGCGATCGCTCGGGCACCGTGCCGCGTTTCGGCGAGGCCGTGCTCGACGTGCCGGTTTCCGTGTCGGCATTCGCGGCCGCGCGGCAGGCGTGGAACCTGCCCGGCGCGGCCGCGAACGGCGAGTTGCCGTATGCGCTGCGCGGCCGGCTCGCGGGCGGCGTGCTCGGCACCGTGCACTTCAACGACGCGGGGACGCTGCGCATGCCCGCGATGCCGGGGTGGGGCGGCTGAACGGCGCGCCCGGTCGCGGGCCCGTGCGCGCGCTTTGCCGCGCGGGCAAAGCACGGTATGGTGTGAGCCGCGCGGCGCGACGCCGCCGCCTGTTGAAGCCAACCGTAACCGAGCTCGCGTGACCGATTTCCCCGTTTTCCACTGGACCGACGCCGACGGCGCCGATCATGCCGTGCGCTGGCGCTCCGAAGCCGGTGTGCAACCGCCGAAGCGCGCGGTGTCCGCCGACGACCGCGTCACTGCCGACGCGGCCTACCGCCTTGCCTGCGAGGGCACCGCGCTCGTCTGGCAGGGCGATTTCCAGAATGCGCGCCAGCTCGTGCAGGCGATGGCGCGCCGTGTCGAACGCAAGCCGAAGAAGGCGAAAGAGGCGAAAGCCGTGGCCGGCGTCGACGCGTTCAACCTACATCGTCTCGCGCAGTCGCAGCGGGCCCGCACGCTCGGGATGCTGTTGATCCCGCTCGACGCCGACTACACGATCCCGCTGCGCCGCGCGCCCGACGTGCGCGCCGCGTGCGAGGAGGCGTACGGGCCGGGCGGCGCGCCGTCGGTCGTATCGCTGCGCGAACTGCTCGGCCTCGTCGGCGCGCATGAATGGCGCAAGAAGGGCGTGCCGATCCCGGCGCTCGGCGGCGCGCCGATCCATCCGTACTACGGCGTGTTCTCGCCGGTGCGCGGCGAATACGTCGAACTCGTCGCGCGCGCGAAGCTGCCGGCGACGTCGCTCGCGTTCGACATCGGCACGGGCACCGGCGTGCTCGCGGCCGTGCTCGCGTCGCGCGGCGTCGAGCGCGTCGTCGCGACCGACCAGGATGCGCGGGCGCTGGCCTGTGCACGCGAGAACGTCGCGCGGCTCGGTCATGCGGATCGGGTCGACGTGGTCGAAGCCGACCTGTTTCCGGCCGGCCGCGCGCCGCTCGTGGTCTGCAATCCGCCGTGGGTGCCGGCCCGGCCGAGCGCGCCGATCGAATACGCGATCTACGATCCCGACAGCCGCATGTTGCGCGGTTTCCTCGCGGGGCTCGCCGCGCATCTCGAACCGGGCGGCGAGGGCTGGCTGATCCTGTCCGATTTCGCCGAGCATCTCGGCCTGCGATCGCGCGACACGCTGCTGCAATGGATCGACGAAGCGGGCCTCGTCGTGCTCGGCCGCGACGATATCCGCCCCGCGCATCCGAAGTCGGCCGATGCCGACGATCCGCTGCACGCGGCGCGCCGCGCCGAGGTCACATCGCTCTGGCGGCTCGGCGCCCGAGCCTGACCGCGTATTTTCGGTAAACTGTCGCCATTCCTCACGAATTCCCGCCGCCGGGCCGTGGTCGACCGACCGTGGCCCGGCGCCGCTTCCAGATGTCGAACAAGACCCACGAAATCCGTCCGGAGCAGTCAGTCGAGCTGCTGAAGGAACTGCACATCCTCACCCGCGACGGAAAGCTGAACCAGGACAGCCGCCGCAAGCTGAAGCAGGTCTATCACCTGTTCCAGTTCATCGAGCCGCTGCTCGCCGGCGTGCAGGCCGACAAAGGCAGCGTGACGCTCGTCGATCACGGCGCCGGCAAGTCGTATCTCGGCTTCATCCTGTACGACCTGTTCTTCAAGCAGCAGCCGGGGCACGGCACGCCGGCGTTTGCGTCGCACGTGTACGGGATCGAGACGCGCGAGGAGCTCGTCACGCGCTCGGCCGAGCTGGCCGCGCGGCTCGGGTTCGGCGGCATGTCGTTCCTGAACCTGTCGGTCGCCGATTCGATCACGTCGCCGCAGCTGCCCGAAACGGTCGACGTCGTCACCGCGCTGCACGCGTGCGACACGGCGACGGACGACGCGATCCGCTTCGCGCTCGCGAAGCGCGCGCAGCACATCGTGCTCGTGCCGTGCTGCCAGGCGGAAGTCGCGGGCGTGTTGCGCCGGAACAAGGGCAAGTCGCTCGCGAATGCGCTGACCGAGGTATGGCGGCATCCGCTGCATACGCGCGAATTCGGCAGCCAGATCACCAACGTGCTGCGCTGCCTGCAGCTCGAGGCGCACGGCTACCAGGTGAGCGTGACCGAGCTGGTCGGCTGGGAGCATTCGATGAAGAACGAGCTGATCATCGCGCAGTACAAGAACCTGCCGCGCCGGCGACCCGGCGAGCGGCTGAACGAGATCCTCGGCATGTTCGGGCTGGCCGAACTGAACGAGCGCTTCTTCGTGCCGGAAGCCACGGCGGCGGACGGCGACGCCGTCGAGCCGGTCGAGGGCTGACGCGCGGGCGGGCGCCGTGCCGCGCGGCGCACGTTGCACGCCGCGTCAGACGTCGTCGCCCGGCCGGCGCATCCATTCGCGCCAGCCATCGTGGCCGAGGCGGCGCAGCGTTTCCTGATTCCTTTCGTAGATCGCGGACGCGTCCGGGAACGCGTCGACCGCGCGCGCGATGCTGTCTTCGCGCAGCAGGTGCAGGATCGGATACGGCGCGCGGTTCGTATAGTTCTCGATGTCGTCGGGTTCGCTGCCTTCGAACCGGTAGTGCGGATGGAAGCTCGCGATCTGCAGCACGCCGTCGAGCCGCAACTGCCGCACGAGCCGGTCGGCAAAGAACAGCGCATCGTTGTAGTCGACGAAATCGGCGAACGCATGCGGGAAGATCACGAGCGTCGTGTCGACCTGCTGCGGGTCCGCCGCGTCGAGCGCGCGCAGCTCGGTTTCGAGCTCGGCGAGCGCGTCTTCCAGCGTCGTCGCTTCACTGATCGCGTAGCGCACCTGTTCCTTCACATAGACGCTTTTCGCGAACGGGCACAGATTGAGCCCGATCACCGCGCGCGCGAGCCAGTGCCGCGTGGCGGCGAGGATGTCGTCGTGCGATTCGGGGCGGGTGTCGGTCATCGTGAAACCAGTCGGGCGGAAGAGCGGCGAGGGCCGCATTGTAGCGGGCACGCCGGGGCCGGGCGTGCGTGGCGCGTCACGCGCACGCGGCTTCGATCAACTGCGTGACGAGCGCGGGCGCGGTGCCGATCGGCGTTTCGCCGTGCCGGTAGGTCTGGCTCGCCGCGTAGATGCCTTCGACCACCAGCGCGAGCGCATCGGCGAGCGCCTTCGGCTGTCGTGCGCCGGCACCTTCGCATAGCGACACGAGCCGCTTCATCAACTGCTCCTTGTTCTGCGCGACGCGCTCGCGTGCCGGGTGCGACGCATCCGGGAATTCGGCGGCGACGTTGACGAACGGGCAGCCGCGGTAGTCCTTCTGTGTTGCGCGCTCGGCAAGATCGACGAAATACTGGATCAATTGCGCCTTCGGCTGGCCCGGATGCTTCGCGGCGCTCGTATCGAGACGCTCGAAGAAGCACGCATCCATCCGCTCCAGATACGCGAGGATCAGCTCGTCCTTCGACGAGAACTGACGGTACAGGCTCATCTTGTTGACGCCCGCGCGCTCCACGACCGCCTCGACGCCCACCGAGCGAACGCCTTCCTTGTAAAACAGCTCCTCGGCGGCGCGCAGCAGGTGCTCCTGCGCGGTGGCTCCGTCGATCGACCGGCGCGTGCGGCGCGCAAGCGGTTTGGCGATCTCGATGCCCGACATGATGACCCTCGACTGCGTGATGAATTGCTTGACATGTTACCGACTGGTAACTACGATCGCAACACAGTTGTGACCGATCGGTAACAATGCCGGCCGGATCGACAGACAAATGCCAAGCATCGGCCCGGGTCAGCCGATGCGGTGTGCGGCGGAGGTGGCCTGGGTGGGGTGGAGCAGGTGCGATGGCGCCGGAGCCGCCAACGGGAGAGCATGAAGATGAATTGGGTGGTGACACGAATCGGCGGGCGCTTCCACTACGGATGGCTCGCGGCGGCGGTGGTATTCCTGATCCTGCTGGCGGCAGCCGGCACGCGCGCGACGCCGAGCGTGCTGATGGTGCCGCTCGAGCGCGAACTCGGCTGGAGCCGCGCGACGATCTCGCTGGCCATCTCGGTGAACATCGCGTTGTACGGCCTGACGGGCCCGTTCGCGGCCGCCGCGATGCAGCGCTTCGGGCTGCGCCCGACGATCCTCGCCGCGCTCGTGACGATGAGCGCGGGCGTTGCGCTGTCGTCGATGATGACGCACAGCTGGCAGATGGTACTGATCTGGGGCCTGATGGTCGGCTGCTCGTCGGGCGTCGTTGCGCTGACGCTGTCCGCGACCTTCGTCACGCG
Source organism: Burkholderia cepacia (assembly GCF_001039005.1). Taxonomy (GTDB): domain Bacteria; phylum Pseudomonadota; class Gammaproteobacteria; order Burkholderiales; family Burkholderiaceae; genus Burkholderia; species Burkholderia theae. Next base: position 15,154 of record NZ_LDWR01000065.1, on the reverse strand, counting down.
CTGGTTCCATGCGCGTCGCGGCCTGATCATGGGCATCCTGACCGCGAGCACCGCCACCGGCCAGCTCGTGTTCCTGCCGATGCTGGCGGCGATCGCGCAGCACCATGGCTGGCGGCCGGTCGTGCTGGTCGTCGCGATTGCGGCCGCGATCGTGATTCCGCTGGTCGCGTTCCTGTTGCCCGAACGGCCGGCCGACGTGAAGCTGCGCCCGTACGGCGAGCCGGCGGATGCGCCGCCCGCGCCCGACACGACGAAGGAGAACCCGCTCGCGGTCGCGTTCCGCACGCTGCTGACGGCCAGCCGTTCGCGCGACTTCTGGCTGCTGTTCTTCAGTTTCTTCATCTGCGGTGCGAGCACCAACGGTTATGTGGGCACGCACCTGATCGCGATGTGCAGCGACTACGGGATGACCGAAGTGCAGGGCGCGTCGCTGCTCGCGGCGATGGGCGTGTTCGACCTGTTCGGCACGACGCTGTCGGGCTGGCTGTCCGACCGCTACGACAACCGCGTGCTGCTGTTCTGGTACTACGGGCTGCGCGGGCTGTCGCTGATTTACCTGCCGCACGCGTTCGGGATCGATTTCTTCGGGTTGCCGCTGTTCGCGATGTTCTACGGGCTCGACTGGATCGCAACGGTGCCGCCGACCGTGCGGCTGGCCACCGATGTGTTCGGCAAGGCCGCGGCGCCGGTCGTGTTCGGCTGGATCGTCGCCGGCCACCAGCTCGGTGCGGCGTTCGCGGCGCTTGGCGCGGGGATGCTGCGCGCGAGCCTCGGTACCTACACGATCGCGTCGATGATCTCGGGCGGGCTCTGCATCGTCGGTGCGCTGATCGTGCTGCGGATCAACCGCGGCCCGTCGCGTGCGGCCGCGCAGGCGGCCTGACCGCGGCGGCCCGGCTGGCCGCGCGGCCTGCGGCCGGCCTATGCAGGCACGATGATTTGCATAGCGCGGGAGGATCGGGCGCGTAATGGCTCAAGCGGGTATGCTTGCGGTTTGCCGGGGCGTTCGCGCCCCTTCATCGATGTCAGCGAGGAACCGCATGTCCGTCAAACCTGCTCCCACCACTGTTTCGATTCACGATCTGATCGCGGGCCGCTGGAGCCCGCGCGCGTATTCGGATGAGCCGGTCAGCGCCGGCGATCTGCACGCGGTGCTCGAAGCCGCGCGCTGGGCCCCGTCTGCGTACAACGCGCAGCCGTGGCGTTTCATCGTATTCGATCGCACGCAGGACGAAGACGCCTTCAAGCGCGCGTTCGCGACGCTGGTGCCGTTCAACCAGGGCTGGAATGCGCCGGCGCCCGTGCTGATCGCGGTGACCGCGCACACGCTCACGCCGAAGGGCGAGCCGGCGCCGACCGCGCTGTACGACGCGGGTGCCGCCGCGATGTCGCTGGTGCTGCAGGCGCACGCGCTGGGCCTGGCCGCGCACCAGATGAGCGGTTTCGACGCGAAGGCGTTCCGCGACGCGTTCGGGATTCCGGCCGACGTCGCGATCCCGTCGATCATCTCGATCGGCCACTACGGCAACGTCGACAAGCTCGATCCGGTGCTGCGCGATCGCGAGAAGGCGCCGCGCACGCGCCATGCGATCGGCGAGGTCGTGTATGCGAGCGCGTGGAAGAAGGGTTTCGACGCGGCAGCCTGATCCGTCAGGCGGGCGGGTTGCGTCGTGCAACCCGTCTGTGCGTCTCCCCGGCGCGCCAGGCCGCGCGCCGGTGCCACCGATGCCCGTTCCGCGGCACTGGTGGCCGGCCCGGTTGTGATCCCGCGGGCTTCATGTTAAAAAGCCCGTCCTTTCCGTTTTCGCGCCGGCCCTGCTGCGGCAACTTCCCATGACTTACTGCGCGATCGATTTCGGCACGTCCAATTCCGCCGTGGCGCTGCCCGACGGCGACGGCATGCGCCTCGCGCCCGTCGAGGGCGACCACCTGACGCTGCCCACCGCGATCTTCTTCAACAATGACGAAGAGACGGTCGAATACGGCCGTGCGGCGCTGGCCTCCTATATCGACGGTTTCGACGGCCGGCTGATGCGTTCGATGAAGAGCATCCTCGGCTCGCCGCTCGCGGAAACGACGACCGATCTCGGCGACGGCAGCGCGATCGCGTACACCGAAATCATCGCGCGCTTCCTGACGCACCTGAAGCGCAAGGCCGAAGCCCGCGCGGGTGCGCCGATCGGCCGCGCGGTGCTCGGCCGGCCGGTGTTCTTCGTCGACGACGATCCGCGCGCCGACCGCCTTGCGCAGGATCAGCTCGAGGCGGCCGCGCAATCGGTCGGCTTCGCGGACGTTCACTTCCAGTACGAACCGATCGCCGCCGCATTCGATTACGAATCGCGCCAGCAGGCCGAGCGCCTCGTGCTCGTCGCCGACATCGGCGGCGGCACGTCCGACTTCTCGCTGGTGCGCGTCGGGCCCGAACGGATGGCGCGGCTCGAGCGCAAGGACGACGTGCTGGCGCACCACGGCGTGCACGTCGCGGGCACCGACTACGACCGGCGTGTCGAGCTGGCGGCAATCCTGCCCGCGTTCGGCTACCGTTCGCTCGACCCGGAAGGGCGCGAACTGCCGAACAAGATCTATTTCGATCTCGCGACCTGGCACCTGATCAACACGGTCTACACGCCGAAGCGGGTCGGCGAGCTGAAGCTGATGAAGCATCTGTACCAGGATGCGCGACAGTACGACCGGCTCACGAGCGTGGTCGAGCAGCGGCTTGGGCATGCGCTGATGGCGCGCGCGGAAGAAGCGAAGATCGGCGTCGCGGCGGGCGGGGAGACGATGATCGACCTGAACGACGTGGAAGAGGACCTGCTGATCGCGTTCGATGCCGATCGCCTCGTCGATGCGAGCCACGACGACACCGCGCGCATCGTCGACGCCGCGCGCGAGACGGTGCGGCTTGCGGGCATCGCGCCGCGCGACGTCGGCGCGCTGTATTTCACCGGCGGCTCGACGGGCCTCGCGTTCCTGTCGGGCGCGCTTGCGGGCGCGTTTCCGGAGGCGCAACCGGTGTTCGGCGATCGCCTCGCGAGTGTCGCGACGGGGCTCGGCATTCACGCGCAGCGGCTGTTTGGCTAAACGTAGGCGGTGGTATTACCGCCGTGCCGAATTAGCGCAGAAAAACAAAAAGCCCCGCCGAAGCGGGGCTTTTTTACACGAATTATCGCGCCAAGCTTAGACCGGACGGATGTTCGCAGCTTGCAGACCCTTCGGGCCCGTCTTCACTTCGAATTCAACCTTCTGGTTTTCTTGCAGCGTCTTGAAGCCTTCGACGCGGATTTCCGAGAAGTGCGCGAACAGATCGTCGCCGCCGCCTTCCGGGGTGATGAAGCCGAAGCCCTTTGCGTCATTGAACCACTTGACGGTACCGGTTGCCATGTTACTTGTTCCTAAAAAGATAAAACGGGGCCGAGGCCCATGGGGTGCGGAAAATCAAGGAAGGGGTAATAGGACCAACCGGAGTACCGTTGATGGGCGAACTACGAAAGAACCAATTCACTCGCCGCTTGAAATCCTGCGAAGTCCTTTATACGGCTAATCGATCGTATGGTCAACCGTAATCCCATGCTCTCAGGGTTATTGCGTAGATCATGTTTACAAAGCTTGCAGGCGATGCGAATTTTTTGTAGGGGCCGAACGATTTAGGCGCCACGTTTGAGGTGCAACCGTTAAACTACGCGCCGCGTGGACGGGTTGCCCCGATCGGATGGCTCGTCCCCCCAAGAATGCGTGCGCGGTGCTGTCCGAGCCGATCCCGGACCGCAGGCCGACCATGCTTTTTGAGACACAGGAGAGGATGTGAAGAGTTCTATTCAACGGAACATCGGCCCGTTTGCATTGATGCTGACGGGGCTGGGTTCGATTATCGGCTCGGGCTGGCTGTTCGGCGCCTGGAAGGCCGCGAAGATCGCCGGTCCGGCGGCGATCTGCGCCTGGATCATCGGCGCTGTCGTGATTCTCGCGATTGCACTGACGTATGCCGAACTGGGCGCGATGTTCCCCGAGTCGGGCGGCATGGTGCGTTATGCGCGCTACTCGCACGGTTCGCTGGTGGGCTTCATCAGTGCATGGGCGAACTGGATCGCGATCGTATCCGTGATCCCGATCGAGGCCGAAGCGTCGATCCAGTACATGAGCACGTGGCCGTATCCGTGGGCGCACGCGCTGTTCGTGAACGGCGAGTTGACGACACCAGGCCTGTTGCTGTCGGCCGTGCTGGTCGTCATCTACTTCATGCTGAACTACTGGGGCGTGAAGGCCTTCGCGCGGGCGAACACCGCGATCACGATCTTCAAGTTCCTGATCCCCGGCCTCACGATCCTCGGCCTGATGCTGACGAGCTTCCACTCGGAAAACCTCGGCACCGCATCCAATGCAAGCTTTGCGCCGTACGGCTGGTCGGCGGTGCTGACCGCGGTCGCGACGAGCGGCATCGTGTTCGCGTTCAACGGCTTCCAGAGCCCCGTGAACCTCGCGGGCGAAGCGCGCAATCCGTCGCGCAGCGTGCCGTTCGCGGTGATTACGTCGATCCTGATCGCACTCGTGATCTATGTGCTGCTGCAGGTCGCGTACATCGGCGCGGTGAATCCGACCGACATCGCGGCGGGCTGGTCGCACTTCAACTTCAAGTCGCCGTTCGCCGAACTGGCGATCGCGCTGAACCTGAACTGGCTCGCGATCATGCTGTACGTCGACGCGTTCGTCAGCCCGAGCGGCACCGGCACGACCTATATGGCGACGACGACGCGGATGATCTACGCGATGGAGCGCAACAACACGATGCCGAAGATGTTCGGCAACGTGCACCCGCTCTACGGCGTGCCGCGTCAGGCGATGTGGTTCAACCTGCTGGTCTCGTTCATCTTCCTGTTCTTCTTCCGCGGCTGGAGTTCGCTTGCGGCGGTGATTTCGGTCGCGACGGTGATTTCCTACCTGACCGGTCCGATCAGCCTGATGGCGCTGCGCCGTGCGGCGACCGATATCGAGCGGCCGCTGTCGATCCCGGGCATGAAGCTGATTGCACCGTTCGCGTTCGTCTGCGCGTCGCTGATCCTGTACTGGGCGAAGTGGCCGCTGACCGGCGAAATCATCCTGCTGATGATCGTCGCGCTGCCGGTGTACTTCTTCTTCCAGGCGAAGGCAGGCTGGACCGGTTGGGGTGAAGACCTGCGGGCCGCATGGTGGCTGGTCGCGTACCTGCCGACGATGGCTGTGCTGTCGCTGATCGGCAGCAAGGAATTCGGCGGTCACGGCGTCCTGCCGTACGGCTGGGACATGCTGATCGTCGCGGCAATCGCGCTGATGTTCTACTTCTGGGGTGCGAAATCCGGCTACCGGACCAAGTATCTCGACGAGCGCGAGTCGCACGACGAGATCCTCGAAGGGGTCGGTGCCTGACGCCTGATCTGTCGCCGGATTCGGCGGTGGCGGAACGTGGCAAAAAAAGCCCGCCCGAGCAATGCTCGGGCGGGCTTTTTGTTTGCGGTCGCCGGTTGTCTCGCGGAGCTCAGGCGGCCGCGCTCGCGAACACGTAGTTCGTCATCGCGAGCACGCGCTGGTAGGTGCCGAGCGACTGGATGCCGAGCTGGTAGTCGTCGTCCGCCGCGCCGAGCGCGGTGAATACCGGCAGCAGATGCTCGTCGGTCGGATGCATCAGCGCCGCATGCGGCGCCTGCCGGCGGTAGTCGAGCAACGCGTCGACGTCGCGCGCGGCAAGCTTCGCCTCGAACCAGTCGGTGAATGCCTTGACGCGCGGGTCCGCATCCTCGGGCGCGGCGCCGAAATCGGCGGCGCGCAGGTTGTGCGTGATCTGGCCCGAGCCGATCACCATCACGCCTTCGTCGCGCAGCGGCCGCAGCGCGCGGCCGAGCGCGAAGTGGTGGGCTGCATCCGCGCGCGGCTGGATCGACAACTGCGCGACGGGCACGTCGGCCTCCGGGAACATCAGCAGCATCGGCACCCACGCGCCGTGGTCGAGACCGTGTTCGTTCGTCGCGGTCGCGATGCCGGCCGCGTTCAGCAGCTCGGCCGCACGCTCGGCGACGTCGGGCGCGCCCGGCGCCGGGTAGCGAATCTCGTACAGCGCGCGCGGAAAGCCATAGAAGTCGTGGATCGTTTCCGGGTGCGCGGCGACGCTCGCGACCGGCTGCTGCGTGCCCCAGTGCGCGGACAGCATCAGCACCGCGCGCGGGCGCGGCAATTCGGCACCGAGGTGCGTGAACGCACCGGACGGCAGCGACGGGTCGATCGGCAGCGTCGGGGCGCCGTGGGACAGGTAGAGCGAAGGCAAGCGGTTCATGGTGGTGGCCTGCAAAAGGATTTGCCTGTGACTATAGGCGCGCACCGAGTATTGATAAATCCACGCCGTGGAATTTGATTAACGCTTATTTGTTGATAATCGAGGCGCTGCGACGCGCACCGATGCGGGCAGGCGTCCGTAGGCGTGAATTCGAATGAATTGCCGGAGGAATCGGCGAAGATGCGCGAAGAACGGGCTGCGACAGGCCGCTTATTGCGCGTGCCGGATACCGGCCCACGGCGTGGTCAACGGTGCGCTGAGCGCGAAGAGGTCGAGCACGCGCGTGACGGTCTGGTCGACGAGTTCCTCGATCGTCTTCGGCATCGCGTAGAACGCGGGCAACGGCGGAAAGACGATGCCGCCCATTTCGGTGACGGCGGTCATGTTGCGCAGATGCGCGAGGTTGAACGGCGTTTCTCGCACCATCAGCACGAGACGGCGGCGTTCCTTCAACGTGACGTCGGCCGCGCGCGTGATCAGGTTGTCGGACAGCCCGTGCGCGACGCTCGCGAGCGTCTTCATCGAGCATGGCGCGATCACCATCCCGTCGGTCGCGAACGATCCCGATGCGATCGTCGCGCCGACGTCGCGCACCGAATGCACGACGTCCGCACGGCTTTCGACATCGGCCTTCGACAGCTTCAGTTCGTGCTGGATGTTGAGCCAGCCGGCGTTCGAAATCAGCAGGTGCGTTTCGACGCCGCCGGCGGCGCGCAGCAGATCGAGCAGCCGCACGCCGTAGATCGCGCCGGTGGCGCCGGTGATCGCGACGATCAGCCGGCGTGGCGGCGCGCTGGGAGATGCCATCGAACGGGGAGCGTTACGCGGCGGCGAACAGTTGCTGCAGTTCGCCCGACTGGTACATCTCCATCATGATGTCCGAGCCGCCGACGAATTCGCCCTTCACGTAGAGCTGCGGGATGGTCGGCCAGTTCGAGAATTCCTTGATGCCCTGGCGGATTTCGTCGTCCTCGAGCACGTTGACCGTCTTGAACTGGTCGACGCCGCAGGCCTTCAGCACCTGCACTGCGCGGCCCGAGAAGCCGCACATCGGGAATTGCGCGTTGCCCTTCATGAAGAGCACGACCTGGTTTTCGTCGACGATTTGCTTGATACGTTGTTGGGTGTCCATGACTGACCTTGCGTGTTTGCGGGGCGTTAGATCGAAATGATAGCGGATTTCAACCGGGCGGGCCGGGCATCAGCCCGGCAGGCGGCCGCCGGTCGTGCGTTCGATCGCGGCCAGATCGGCAAGCGATTCGACCGCGACGAAGCCGTGTGAGACGAGCACCGCGCGTACGGCTTCGGCCTGGTCGTAACCGTGCTCGATCCAGAGCGTGCCGCCCGGTTTCAGATAGGTGCCGGCGCCCGCGACGATCGCGCGGATCGCGCTGAGGCCGTCGGCATCGTCGGTGAGCGCGCCGCGCGGCTCGAAACGCAGGTCGCCCTGCGCGAGGTGCGGATCGTGCTGCGCGATGTACGGCGGGTTGCTGACGATCGTGTCGAATGCGAGCGCCGGGTCGAGCGCCGCGTACCAGTCGCTCTGCAGCCAGTGCAGCGGGCCGCCGGGGCGGTGCGCGTCGAGCAGCTTGTCCGCGTTGCGTTGCGCGACCGCGAGCGCGGCCGGCGAACGGTCGAGCGCCCACACGCGTGCATCGGGACGCTCGGCGGCGATCGACACGGCGATCGCGCCGCTGCCGGTGCCGAGATCGAGCACGGCCGGTTGCGGCAGCCCGTCGATCGCATCGAGCGCGGCATCGACGAGCAGTTCGGTTTCGGGGCGCGGGATCAGTACGTCGGGCGTCACGTCGAACGGCCGGCCGAAGAATTCGCGCATTCCGACGAGCTGCGCGACGGGCTCGCCGGCCACGCGGCGCGCTTCGAGCGCACGGTAGCGTTCGACCGCGGCCGCGTCGAGCGGCGTGTCGCCGCGCGTAATCAGCTGCGTGCGGGTCCAGCCGAGCGCGTGCGCGAGCAGCACACGCGCATCGACCGCGTCGAGCGGCGACGCGCGCAGCAGTTCGTCGGCGGTGGTGTCGGGCATCGCGGCCTCAGTCGGCTTCGCCGAGCGACGCGAGCAGTTCGGCCTGGTGCTCGGTGACGAGCACACCGATCAGTTCGTCGAGATCGCCGTCCATGATCGCCTCGAGCCGGTACAGCGTCAGGTTGATCCGGTGGTCGGTCATCCGGCCCTGCGGGAAGTTGTACGTGCGGATCCGCTCCGAGCGGTCGCCGGAGCCGATCAGGCTCTTGCGCGTCGCGGCTTCCTTCGCGTGCTGCTCGTGATACTGCTTGTCCTTGATGCGCGCGGCGAGCACCTTCAGCGCGCGATCCTTGTTCTTGTGCTGTGAACGGTCGTCCTGGCATTCGACGACGATCCCGGTCGGGATGTGCGTGACGCGCACCGCCGAATCGGTCTTGTTGATGTGCTGGCCGCCCGCGCCGGACGCGCGGAACGTGTCGATCCGCAGGTCGGCCGGGTTGATCTCGACCTCGCCGATTTCATCGGCTTCCGGCATCACGGCGACCGTGCAGGCGGACGTATGGATGCGCCCCTGCGTCTCGGTCGCCGGCACGCGCTGCACGCGATGGCCGCCCGATTCGAACTTCAGGCGCGAATACGCACCCTGGCCCGCGATCCGCACGATCACTTCCTTGTAGCCGCCGAGATCCGATGCGCTCTCCGACATCATTTCGACCTGCCAGCGCCGGCGTTCCGCGAAGCGCAGGTACATGCGCAGCAGGTCACCCGCGAACAGCGCCGATTCGTCACCGCCCGTGCCCGCGCGGATTTCGAGGAAGATGTTGCGGTCGTCGTTCGGATCCTTCGGCAGCAGCATCTTCTGCAACTCGACCTCGAGGCGGGTCATGCTTTCGCGTGCGCTGCGGATCTCGTCCTCGGCGAAATCGCGCATCGACTGATCGGTGAGCAGTTCCTGCGCGGCCGTCTCGTCGTTGCGCGACTGGCGCCACAGCGCGTACTGCTCGACGACCGGACCGAGTTCCGCATGTTCGCGGGTCAGCTTGCGGTACTGGTCGAGATCGGCCGTGACGTTTTCGCGGCTCAGCAGGTCGTTCAGTTCGGCCAGCCGTGTGGACAGCTGGTCGAGCTTGCGTTGCATGCTCGTCTTCATGGTGTGGAGCGACGCTCCCGGGCAAGGGTATTCGGAAAGGATAGGCCGGCTCGCGGCCGGCGGCAGGGCGACTGGCCGGCGCTAGTGGCCGGATTGGTCGTTCGAGCGCGGTGCGTGCTGGTAGAAGCCGCGCATCAGGTCGATCAGCGAATCGCGATCGGCGCCGTTCACGCGGTTGAGCGCGCTCGTCGGGCCGTGGATCAGCTTGTTGGTCAGCGCCTGCGACAGCGCTTCGAGCACGGCGGCCGGATCGTCGCCGCGCGCGAGCAGCTTCTGCGCCTTGTCGACTTCGGCGCGGCGCAGCGCGTCGGCCTGCGTATGCATGTGACGGATCACCGGCACGACGCTGCGCGTGTCGAGCCATTGCATGAAATTCTGCACGCGCGTCTCGATGATCGACTCGGCCTGCGCGACCGCGGCCTGGCGCGATGCGTTGCCTTCGCGCACGATCGCGCCGAGATCGTCGACGGTGTAGAGGAATACGTCCTTCAGCTTGCCGACTTCGGGCTCGATGTCGCGCGGCACCGCCAGGTCGACCATGAAGATCGGCCGATGGCGGCGCGCCTTCACCGCGCGCTCGACCGCGCCGAGGCCGATGATCGGCAGCGTCGACGCCGTGCACGACACGATGATGTCGAATTCCTGAATGCGGGCCGGCAGATCCGCGAGCGGCATCGCGCGGCCGTTGAAGCGTTCCGCGAGGCGCTGGCCGCGTTCGGCCGTGCGGTTCGCGACGACGAGTTCGCGCGGGCCCTGCGCGGCAAAGTGCGTCGCGCACAGCTCGATCATTTCGCCGGCGCCGATGAACAGCACGCGCTGATCGGACACCTTTTCGAAGATCCGCTGCGCGAGGCGCACCGCGGCGGCGGCCATCGACACCGACTGCGTGCCGATCTCGGTCGTGCCGCGCACTTCCTTCGCCACCGCGAACGTGCGCTGGAACAACTGGTTCAGATAGGTGCCGAGCGCGCCGGCTTCCGTCGCGGTGCGGACCGCATCCTTCATCTGGCCCAGAATCTGGGTTTCGCCGAGCACCATCGAATCGAGGCCGGATGCGACGCGGAACGCGTGCCGAACCGCTTCCGACTGCGGCAGCGCATAGACGTGCGGGGCGAGTTCGTCGACCGGAATCCGGTGATACTCCGACAGCCAGCGGATCGCGCCCTCGCGTGCCGCGCGATCATCGGTCGCGCAATACAGTTCGGTGCGGTTGCAGGTGGAGAGGATCGCCGCTTCGGGCGTATTGGGTGCCTGGGGGCCGAGAAATACGTTCTTGAATGTGACGAGAGCCGGCTTGATCTGCTCGAGCGGAAACGCCACGCGTTCGCGCAGGGCGACAGGCGCAGTGTGGTGATTGATTCCGATCGTGAGGAGTTGCATATCGAGGGCTATCGTTTAGCCCCATATTATAGCGTTTCAGCGATTTCCTCACTCGATGCATACCGGGCATCAGCGTGGCGGGGGCGAGAATTTGGGGGTTCGATCGGCACGCGATCGAGCTGATAACCGTAGCCGTAGAGCGGCAGCAGCCGGTAGCCGCGCTCCGGAAGCAACCGCAACTTGCTGCGCAGCCGGGATGCGTGCGTATCGAGCGTGCGCGACTTCATGTCGCGGCGGCATGCCCACACCGTTTCGAGGATATGGGCGCGCGACACGGGCCGCGACAGGTTCGCGAACAGCAGCTGCGCGAAGCGGAACTCCTTGGGCGTGAGTGAAACGATTGCTTCGCCGAAGCGCACGAGGCCGTGCGTGGCGTCGAACGCGTATTCCCCATACATTTCGCGCGAGCGGGTCGGCGGCCGGCGCACGCCCGCGCGCCGGCTCAGCGCGTTGACGCGCGCGAGCAGCTCGGGCCCGCTCACGGGGCGAACGAGGCAATCGTCGGCCCCCGCGTGCAGGCACGATACGATTTCGCTTTCGCGCGGCAATTGCATCACGGCGATGGCCGGCAGCCCGGGCAGGATCGTCTGCGCGCGCGGAATGACTTCCTCGGCCGGCTGGTCGCCGGCCCAGTTGCCGGTGATCAGCATGTCGCAGGTGTCGGTGGCGAGCCATTCGAAGAACGCCGTACTGGACGAAAACGCGTGGCACACGTGACCGCCTGCAAAGAGCAGGCGATTCAGGAGTGCGGCATGACGCGCCTCCGGATCGATCAGAGCGATTCGCATGAGAATTTCTTCATTACGGCAGCCGGTGCGCGCTTGCCATAACGTCGAGTCGGCCCCTACACTCGAATGTTGGCGGCACCCGGCTGGTCTCGGGTTCGATGGATGAATCGATGCTAGCCGCTGGCAACGTTCACGCCTATGGGACGAATCCGAATTTATCGAAGGCGTCGAATGAACTGGTTTGGAATCCTTGTCCTGGGAGCGGCCGTCGGGCTGTTCGGCCGATGGCTGCATCCGATGCGGCGCACGAGCCGGCCGGCATGGTGGATCGCGGTACTCGTCGGCATCGCGGGCGCGGCCGCCGCCCGAATGGCCGGCAATCTCTCGGGACTGTTTTACGATGGCGAGACGCTCGAATGGCCGGTCTGCACCGGCGTCGCGTTCCTCGCCGTAGCCGTGACGGTCGCACTGTCGGCCCGTCGCTGAATGCTCTCAGGTGAAATCATGAATGCCCGTCTCCCCGAAGTCTCGTCGGTGCCGGCCCGCCTCGCGCTGCTGCGCGGCGCCATGGCCCGCGAGGGCCTGGCCGCCTATCTCGTGCCGTCCGCCGATCCCCACCTGTCCGAGTACCTGCCCGAGCGCTGGCAGGCCCGCCGCTGGCTGTCCGGCTTCACGGGTTCGGTCGGCACGCTGGTCGTGACCGCTGATTTCGCGGGGCTGTGGGTCGACAGCCGCTACTGGGTGCAGGCCGACGCCGAACTGGCCGGCACGGGCGTGCAGCTGATGAAGATGACGGGCGGGCAGCAGAGCGCGCCGCACGTCGACTGGCTCGCGCAGAACGTGGCGGCGGGCGCGACGGTCGGCGTCGACGGCGCCGTGCTCGGCGTCGCGGCCGCGCGCGGGTTGACGGCCGCGCTGAGCGCACGCGGCATCGCGCTGCGCACCGATCTCGACCTGCTCGACGCGATCTGGCCCGAGCGGCCGGGGTTGCCCGGCGATGCGGTGTTCGAGCACGCCGCGCCGCAGGCCGATACGACGCGCGCGAGCAAGCTGGCCGAAGTGCGCCGCGCGATGCACGCGCAGGGCGCGCAGTGGCATTTCGTGTCGACGCTCGACGATCTCGCATGGCTGTTCAACCTGCGCGGTGCCGACGTCAACTTCAATCCGGTGTTCGTTGCGCACGCAATGATCGGCGCCGATCGCGCGACGCTGTTCGTCGCCAGCGGCAAGGTGTCGCCGGCGCTGGCCGCGTCGCTCGCGCAAGACGGCGTCGACGTTCGTGCGTACGACGCCGCGCGCGCGTCGCTCGCGGCCCTGCCCGACGGCGCGACGCTGCTGGTCGACCCGCGCCGCGTGACGTTCGGCACGCTCGAGGCCGTGCCGGCCGGCGTGAAGCTCATCGAGGCCGTGAATCCGTCGACGTTCGCGAAGTCGCGCAAGACGTCCACCGAGATCGAGCACGTGCGCGTGACGATGGAGCACGACGGCGCCGCGCTCGCGGAATTCTTCGCGTGGTTCGAACAGGCGGTGAACCGCGAGACGATCACCGAGCTGACGATCGAGCAGAAACTCACGGCCGCGCGCGCACGGCGCCCCGGTTACGTGTCGCCGAGCTTCGCGACGATCGCCGGCTTCAACGCGAACGGCGCGATGCCGCACTACCACGCGACGCCCGAGTCGCACGCGACGATCGCCGGCGACGGCCTGCTGCTGATCGATTCGGGCGGGCAGTACACGACGGGTACGACCGACATCACGCGCGTCGTGCCGGTCGGTACCGTCAGCGACCTGCAGCGGCGCGATTTCACGATCGTACTGAAATCGATGATGGCGCTGTCGCGCGCACGCTTTCCGCGCGGCATCCGCTCGCCGATGCTCGACGCGATCGCGCGCGCGCCGATGTGGTCGGCCGGGCTCGACTACGGCCACGGCACCGGGCATGGCGTCGGCTACTTCCTGAACGTGCACGAGGGCCCGCAGGTCATCTCGCACTACGCACCGGCCGAGCCGTACACGGCGATGGAAGAGGGCATGATCACGTCGATCGAGCCGGGCGTGTACCGTCCCGGCCAGTGGGGTATCCGGATCGAGAACCTGGTCGTGAACCGCGCGGCCGGGAAGACCGAGTTCGGCGATTTCCTCGCGTTCGAGACGCTGACGCTGTGCCCGATCGACACGCGCTGCGTGCTGATCGAGATGCTGCACGACGAAGAGCGCGCGTGGCTGAACACGTATCACGCGACGGTGCGCGAGCGCGTCGGCCGGCATCTGAGCGGCGATGCCAGGGCGTGGCTCGACGCGCGCACGCAGCCGATCTGACGCAACGCGCTTCAGCGGCCGGGCGACGGCCGAACAACAACAGCGAGGGCAACAAATGGCGGACACCGCAGTGATCGTGGTCGACATGCAGCGCGGGCTGGTGGAGCGGGCGCAGCCCGCTTACCGGCTCGACGACGTGGTGTCGGGCATCAACCGGTTGACGGCGGCGGCGCGCGCGGCGAACGCACCCGTATGCTTCGTGCAGCACGACGGCGATGCGGACGACGACATCGTGCCCGGCACGTCGGGCTGGGAGCTGCATGCGGGGCTGGTCGTCGGGAGCGACGACTGGCGCGTGCGCAAGCAGGTGAGCGACTCGTTCCACGATACGCCGCTCGCGGCGCAGCTCGAGCGCCACGGCATCCGATCGGTGCTGATCTGCGGTTATGCGACCGAGTTCTGCGTCGATTCGGCCGCGCGCCGTGCGGCGCTGCTCGGCTACCGGACGACCGTCGTGTCCGACCTGCACACGACGAACGAGCGTGCGCACCTGTCGGCCGCGCAGATCGTCGCGCACCACCACTTCGTCTGGCAGAACAACTCACTGTCGGGCAACGCGGTGACACCGCGTCCGCTCGCGGACGTGCTTGCCACGGAGTTCGCATGACGATCAAGGCCGTGGTGTTCGATTTCGGCGGCGTGCTGATCGACTGGAGCCCCGAGTACCTTTACCGGGAACTGATTCCCGACGACGCCGAGCGCCGCTGGTTTCTCACGCACGTCTGCGCGATGGACTGGGTGATCCGCCAGGACGGCGGGCAGACGATCGAGGAAGGCACGGCCGAACTCGTCGCGAAGTTTCCCGAGCACGAGGCGCTGATCCGGGCGTTCTACGTACGCTGGCACGAGATGATCGGCGGCGTGCTCGACGAAGGCGCCGCGCTCGTCGACCGGCTCGACGCGCAGGGGATGCCGCTGTTCGGGCTGACGAACTGGTCCGCGCAGACGTTTCCGTATGCGTGGGAAAACTTTCCGGTGCTGCGGCGTTTCAAGGACATCGTCGTGTCGGGCCGCGTGAAGCTCGTGAAACCCGATCCGGCGATCTACCGCGAGATGCACGCGCGGATCGACCCGCACCTGCCGGGTATCGCGCCGCACGAACTCGTGTTCATCGACGACAACGCGAAGAATGCGGCGGCCGCGACGGCGCTCGGCTGGCACGGCATTCATCACACGAGCGCGGCGGCGACCGAGGCGCGGCTGCGCGAACTGGGTGCGCTCGCGTAGGCGGCGGGCGAGCGGCGGCCGGATAAAAAAACCCGGCACGAGCCCTAATGCCGTTCAGTTAA